>MEPC01000020.1:0-138507 GCA_001769655.1 Bacteroidetes bacterium RIFCSPLOWO2_12_FULL_37_12
GGTTTTTGCGTACTTTCATAAAAAAAATTGCTCAAAACAATATAAAGCGTTATAGAGAATTATTAAAACCAAGGACAAATGGACTTTAATCAAGTAAAATCAGAAAGCCGACAAGGGACAAAAAATATTTTGCAAGTAGTTTTCAAATACTCCAACTTACTTGGACTATTGGGTATTATTGTCGCAATTATATTATTTCTTCTTGCTGACAAAAAGAAAGAACTAACCTTATCCACTGACTCATTTATATCTCTTGTTGACAAGAATAGTTTATCTGGCTCAGGCATAAAAGTTTCTTTTGACAGTGTGCCTGTTGACAATCTTTACAAAGTAAATTGCAGTTTAATTAACTCTGGTAATTCTGCCGTTACTAAAAATGACATTATTGACAATGTAAAGATTTCATTTGACCCGACAGCAAAACTTTTAAAATATGAAATTGATCAAACTCCAAAGACAATAAGGACGAATGACAAATTTGATAGGAATACAATTTTATTAAACCCCGACCTATTAAATCCCAATGATAAAATTTTCCTTACAATTTATTATACTGTAAGTAAGACAGGTGTTCTTCCAATGACAGAATCAAGAATAGTTGATGGAAAAATTCTTACGATTAATAAATTAAATACTTCAAGTAAAAAACCAAAATTTATAATACCTGTTTCTACTCAACTTGAAAATGCCTTCGTTTGGGTAATGATTATTTGGAATTTTCTTTTTTTTATTCTAGTTGTTTGGGAGACATTCTTTCAAAAAAACAAAAGCACTTTTGCTGTAAATTTAATCGTGCTATTCCTTTTGGGCTCTGGGTTTATTTTGACAATTTTATACTTGTTAGCAAACGAATGGATATAACTACGCACAACAACTAAGGCTTCGTTGCGTCCATAGGACAAGCAATGAAGCCACTGTTGCACTGAATCTGCCTCTGGCGGAAGTTTTTTTTCCCCTTGATTGTTGAGTTTTTTTTCTCTATGGGGTTTTCGTTAAAATGGTAGAGTGGCTTTGTTGATTTTCTTGCTATTTTTTTTATAAAGGTTCTTTATCTTCATCTTTTCTAAATAATAAATTTCTTTTTTTGATTTACTTTTTGAATAGTTCAAAAAATTTTCTCTTTTTTTTCTTTGATGAAAATAGCACCCCCACCCTGCGTATTTGCAGTTTTTTTGGAAATGTAAAAATTAAGATTTTTATTCATGCACTGTTTTTTAGAAATGACACGGGAGGCCCTCGCTTAAAAAATATTTCAATCGTGAGCATCGTGTCTGTTTTGCAATAAGGGCATATACCCGGGTTAAATTCATTTAATTCTCTGGGTTCTTCCGGTGCTTTTTTAATCAGGGATTGTTCCGGTAACAAAGATTTGATTTGTGGAAGAGTCGTTTTTTTACTTGTGGCACTGAGAATTCCGTAATGGCGTATCTTCACAAATTTTGAGGGCAGTATGTGCATACAAAACCTTCTTATGAATTCCATACCTTCCACCGTCATTTCCAGTTTCTGTGCCCCTTTTCGGTAATCTTTGTATCTAAAAGTAACCTTGCCGCCAGCCACTGTTCCACCAGATTCAGTGAATCTTTTTTTTTAAACCGCTGAAATTCATCCTTTTCACAGTATAATTAAAATCCATTTTTTTGACGAAAATCATTGTTTTTCAATATATTTTACCTACCTTTCCTTTCTTTTTATCAGAAAATACCATTCTCACCCTAATTTTCACATCATGAAAAAGCTACTTCTCTCCGTATTTTTTTGTTTATCCTTACTCACAGCAGGATACCAAAAAACGTTTGCACAATATTGTACTGCAGAAAACGGTGGACAATGCGATGAAGCCCTGAATGAGATCTCTTTCGCAGGGATTTATAACGTCACAGGATGTAATGATCCTGGTGGCTATGTTGATTATACAAGTATGTCAGGAACCGTCACTCAGGGAGGCATAAATTATTTTTCTGCTAAGACAACTTTATACTATTCTACCGATGCAGTTGATGTCTGGATTGATTGGAACAATAACCAGGATTTTATGGATGCTGGAGAATATTTTACAACAACTGATTCTTCGGGTTCAGGTATTTTTTATGCAAATATTTTAGTGCCACTGACAGCAACAGTAGGAAATACGACCATGCGGGTTCGCATACGTTATGGGGGAAATGCTAATGAACCCTGCGGAACTGCGGGCTCCACTTATGGGGAAGTAGAGGATTATTCCTTAACCATAGTTGCCGCCGCACCTTGTTCTGCCATACCCGCACCCGGTAGTACTTTGTCTTCCAACACCTTTGTGTGTAACGGTGATTTTTTTACGTTGAGTTTTCAAAATTATCAGGCAGAATCCGGACTAACTTTTCAATGGCAGTCCTCAGCGGATGGTGCAACATGGACCAACATAGCCAGTGCCACTTCGCCTGTCCTTGTGACAAATCAATCGAATGATACCTATTACCAATGTATTGTTAATTGCTCCGGCTTTGGATCTGCAACATCATCGCCGGTTCTTGTAAGCCAGAATACCAATATTTTAGAATGTTACTGTATCCCGCCTGTCTCCGGTGATAATTGTCAGAACATGTATATTGAAAATGTAGCGATTGGTTCCATTAATATGGCAAGCGGATGTACCCCCGGAACTACCTATGAGGATTACACTTCTGAAAGCACTTCCATCATTCAGGGATCTACCATTCCTATTTCACTTTCTTCATTTCAATATGGTATGGCATATTCTCTATGGTTGGATATGAACGATAATGGGGTTTTTGAAACAAATGAAAATTTACTTATTATAAACAATACATCCGGTTCCTTAATGGTTACAGATAATCTTACAATACCCATTACTTCCACTGTTGGAGCGCACCGCTTGAGAATTAGTGGAGGGTATTTTCAACAAGGAGTCCCCTCTGATCCCTGCGCACAAATTGGCTATGGAGAAACAGAAGATTATACGCTCACTATATCAGCCGCACCAATGTGTTCCGCTATTCCATCTCCCGGAAACACACTCTCTTCCGATTCGTTGGGTTGTTCAAATAAAACTATTATTTTACGACTGCAAAATTATCAGGCAGAAAACGGATTAACGTATCAATGGCAAACTTCTTCCGATGGAGCAACATGGACCAATGCAGTCAGTGACACTTCATCCACTATGGTAACAAACCAAATAACGGATACCTATTATCAGTGCGTTGTTACTTGCGTAGGATTTGTTTCAAGCATTTCTTCTCCACTATTTGTACCTACAGGTGATTTTTCCCAATGCTATTGCACACCCAAAAGCAATGGTTCTCCCTGTATAACCAATGTTACTGTGGATGCATTGAATAACACCACCGGAGATTGTTCTGTTGGAAATTACAGCAAACAAACCGCTACCACGACCCTGATGAAAGAAATGACTTACCCATTAAGTGTCACAACCGATGCCGATGCAATTATTTCAGCATGGATTGACTATAACCACAATGGCGCTTTTGATACCTGGGAATGGCAACAAGTGACTTTAAATTCTACTCCCGGTGTGCCATCCACTATAAATATTTTACTCCCTGATTCTGCGTTGACAGGAATTACCGGAATGCGTATTTACTCAAGAGCATCAGGAGCTCAAAACGGAGCCGGCGATGCTTGCCGTACTAACGGTTCCGGTGAAGCCGAAGATTATTTAATTACAATCATAAATGCTATTCCATGCTCAGCAGTACCCTCTCCCGGTAATACATTGGCTTCCGATACATTGATTTGTTCCGGAAAAAACTTTACATTAAGCGTGCAAAATGTACAAATGGAAACAGGATTATCTTATCAGTGGCAGTCCTCTACCAATGGCACATCCTGGGCTAATAAAACCGGTGCCACTTCCTCCTCTTTAATTACAAGCCAAACAGCAAATAGATATTACCGCTGTAAAGTTACCTGCTCAGGTTTTACTTCCGCTTATTCGACTACGGTTCTTGTAAGTATGAAAAATGTCCTGGAATGTTATTGTGATCCCGTCAGTTTTAATCCTTGCTCACCGGCGTATATCAGTAATGTAACCATTGATTCTATAAATGTAACAAGTACCTGTTCTACCGGCTATGAGAATAACTCTCTTACTCAAAGCACTTCTATCATGCAGGGTTCTGTAATTCCTGTTTCTTTTTCTTCTTTTG
This sequence comes from Bacteroidetes bacterium RIFCSPLOWO2_12_FULL_37_12, assembly GCA_001769655.1. Lineage (GTDB taxonomy): Bacteria > Bacteroidota > Bacteroidia > 2-12-FULL-37-12 > 2-12-FULL-37-12 > 2-12-FULL-37-12. Next base: position 4,170 of record MEPC01000020.1, read on the forward strand.
GATATGGATTTAATTATGCGCTCTGGATTGATTTGAATGATAATGGAATTTTTGATGCAACTGAACTTTTGCTTACCATAAATAACCCTTCGGAGCTACTTACCATAACTGATAATCTTACCATTCCAATTACTGCTCAAGCAGGACCACATCGCTTGAGAATCATGGGGGATTCTTATTGGAATACACCTCCCTCTGATCCCTGCGGTCAATTACAAAATGGAGAAACAGAAGATTATACCATAAACATTACTGCGGCTCCCACATGCTCTTCGATTCCAAACCCCGGTAACACTCTCACTTCCGATACATCTGTGTGTGCCGGGATAAACTTTACATTAACCATTCAAAACACTCCCATTGAAACGGGCTTATCATACCAGTGGAAGACATCTCTGAATGGAACCTCCTGGACAAGTATAAGCGGTGCCACTTCGTCTTCATTGGTCACAAGCATTATTACAGCAAGCAAATATTATAGATGCAGAGTGACCTGTTCGGGTTTTGGTTTCACCGAATCAACTCCGGTTCTTGTAAACCTGAATACAAATATTTTGGAATGTTATTGTATTCCTCCTGTTGCTGTCGATCCTTGTAACATGTATATTGAATATGTAAACATTGATTCCATTATTATGACCAGTACTTGTTCAACCGTTACTACTTATGAAGATTACTCCTCTTCGCAAAGCACTTCGGTTATGCAAGGAGCCACGTTTCCTATTTCACTTTCTTCAGGAGGTTCTAACGGATTGGCATATACGATTTGGTTAGATATGAATGATGACGGGGTTTTTGATTTCAATGAAATTTTACTTTCTATAACTAACAATTCGGGATTACAAACTTTAACCGACACTCTTATTATTCCAATTACCACTCAAGCAGGACCGCATCGTCTGAGGATCATGGGGCAATCTTTTTGGTATGGAACTCCTACAGATCCCTGCGGTCAATTACAAGGAGGAGAAACCGAAGATTATACATTGACCATTACAGCCGCACCATCGTGTTCCGCAGTTCCATCACCCGGAAACACTCTGTCCTCCGCTGTATCTGTCTGTGCAGGTATTGACTTTACGTTAAGTATCCAAAATAATCCATTAGAATCCGGCTTGACTTATCAATGGCAGAGTTCTTCAGATAATGTCAGTTACATTCCTATTGCGGGTGCAACAAATACAACTTATACTACTGCTCAAACAACGGCAACTTATTATCGTTGTGTTGTCACCTGCACTAACAGCGGATCTTCTGCCAACTCAAATCCTGTTAATGTTTTAATGAATTCAGTAATTAATTGCTACTGCACATCCATGGCAACAACAACTGGTGACGAAGAAATATTTAATGTCACTGTTGGAACTTTAAATAATACATCGGATTGTTCTACTACCGGCGGTGGCGCTTCCATTTTAAATCAATACTCGGATTATACATCTACAGTAACCGCACCTACTCTTATGCAGGGCTTGGCTTTTTCATTTTCTATTGAAATAGGAACTTGTGGTGGAAATTACGCCAGTGGGACTGCAATTTTTATTGATTATAATCAAAATGGTGACTTTACAGATGCAGGAGAGCAAGTATATGGAACAGCAATTACAACGGATGGTCCTCATTTCGTAACGGGTAGTTTTGATATTCCTTTAACAGCAGTAACGGGTAATACACGGATGCGTGTTGTCAACGAAGAAGGTAATCCTGGAACAAGTATTTCACCTTGTTCAAGCTATGGTTATGGTGAAACCGAAGATTATGTAGTAACAATTATGTCAGCAACACCATGCTCATCAATTCCAACTCCCGGAAACACGCTAACTTCCGCCGTAACCGTATGTTCGGGCAATAACTTTACATTAAGTTTCCAAAATAATCCAATAGAATCAGGGTTGTCTTTTCAATGGCAATCATCTCCTGATGGTGCGACATGGAGTAATATTGATAGTGCCACTTCCTCTACCTTAACAACCAACCAAACATCAAGCACCTATTATCAGTGCATAGTTTCCTGCTCCGGCTTCGGCTCTTCAGCTTCCGTACCGGTTCTTGTTAATGTAAATACCAATGTGTTAGAATGTTTTTGCGTTCCCCCAACTTCCATAAGCCCATGTCTGTTTACACCCATAAGTAATGTAACCATTGATTCTATAAATGTAAACAGTACTTGTTCCGGAATTTCCTATCAAGATTACTCTTCTTCTCAAAACACTTCCGTTATGCAAGGTTCTACAATACCCATTTCACTTTCTTCAAATGGAACCGGGTCCGCCTATACGATATGGTTGGATTTGAATGATAACGGAATTTTTGAAGCAACTGAAATTTTGCGTACTATTAATAACGGTTCGGGTGATACAACCATTACCGATAGTATTTCGATTCCCTTAACAGCTTCAAGTGGGATGCATCGTCTGAGAATAAGAGCAGATTATTTTGGAAATGGAGCTCCGACGGATCCATGCAATCAATTGCAATATGGAGAAACACAGGATTTTAATTTAACTGTTTTTATTTCATGTTCAGAATTAAATCTATCTTTAACTTCTATTAATCCCAAATGCAACAGTAGTGTTGATGGTGTAATTAATAGCAATGTTAGTGGAGGAACATCCCCCTATTCCTATAGCTGGTCTGATTCACAGATTTCTGCTAATATTTCGGGTTTAACAAGCGGAACCTATTCGCTTACAATTACTGATTCCAAAGCATGTATTGATTCAGCAAGTGTCACTCTAAACGATCCGTTAGCAGTAACTGCAATCCTTTCAGGAACCAATCCAACTTGTAATGGAGCTGTCGATGGTTCCGCTACGGTAACAGCTACGGGTGGATCCGGTGTCTTTTTTTATTCATGGTTAAGTGGAGATTCTACTGCAAGCATATCCGGAATGATTTCAGGAGCGTATGTGGTTACGGTAACAGATGAAAATTCCTGCACTACATCGGGTTCAGTTATTTTATCCGACCCACCTTTATTGACACTTTCTGTTGTTGGTAATAATCCAAGTTGTTATGGTGGAAATGATGGTGTTGCTACTGCAATAGGAGGTGGTGGAACAGGAGGATATACATATATTTGGAATGAAGGACAAACTACTTCATCCATAAGTGAATTAATTCCAGGGGAATACTTTGTAACTTTAACAGATACCAATTCCTGCTCTGTTTCCGGTTCTGTCAATTTAAACAATCCTAAAATCATAACAATAAATATTAGTGGTACGAACCCATCTTGTAATGGAAGCGCAGATGGTTCTGCGGTTGTCACAGGGATCGGTGGCACCGGCTCTCTCTCTTATTTATGGTCCACTGGAACTACATCCGATTCGGATTCGGGTTTAACGGCTGGAACATACACAGTGACACTTACAGATGAAAATTCCTGCACCAAATCCATTTCTGTTTCTTTAACAGAGCCAGCAACATTAACGTCTTCCATTAGTGGCACTTCCCCCGCTTGTAACGGCGAAACAAGCGGCTCGGCATCCGTAACCGCCTCCGGAGGGTTTGGCTCACTGAGTTATCTATGGAGTAGTGGACAAACTTCACCGGTTGTTACTAATTTATCTATGGGGGATTATACCGTAACGATTACTGACGATAATTCATGCACTCAAACAAATGTAGTAACCATAAGTCAACCGGGTTTATTATCGGTTACTCTATCCGGTACAAGTCCTTCCTGTAATGGACTTTCAAATGGCACTGCCTCCGCACTTGCCGCCAGTGGCACAAGTCCTTATTTCTTTAACTGGTCTAATGGGGCATCCATGTCTCTCGCTACTAATTTATCAGCCGGCACATCCTACATTGTTACGGTAACGGATGTAAATTCATGCACTCAATCTGCATCCATTATACTCTCTGAACCCTCCGCAATTTCTGCTACATTAAACGGGACAGATCCTACCTGTAACAGTTATTCAGATGGTTCGGCAACTGCTATTGCTTCCGGGGGTACCGGTGCTTTCTCCTATTCATGGTCTAATTCTACATTAACCGATATTAATACCAACCTTTTAGCAGGTAATTATACAGTGACTATTACTGATGAAAATTCATGTAAAGAAATAAAGACAATTACATTAAACGAACCTGCCGGCATAGTTATCTCTGCCTCTATTGTGAATCCCGCCTGTGTCACTGCAGATGGTGCGGCAAATATCTCATCGGGAGGAATTGCACCTTTTTCTTATAGCTGGTCCAATGGAGTTACCGATTCAATTAATTCAACGATAACCGCAGGAACTTATACCGTTACAGTAACCGATGCGAATTCGTGTACAGCGTCCCAATCTGTATATGTAGAGAATATAACGGCTCCGGTACTTACTCTCAATGCCTCTTCTCCGGGTTGTAATGGTGGGAATGATGGTGTAATTATAGCTAACTTAGTGGGTGGCACACCTCCATTTGTTTATTTGTGGTCAAATGGGAAAACGACTGCATTTATTTCGGGCTTAGTTGGGGATATAGAATATCAACTAACGGTAACCGATGCAAACAATTGTTTGGGGATAGCCGGTGTAATATTAACAAACCCGGATCCGATTTCTCTATCCGTTAGTGGAATAGAACCTTTATGTAATGGAGAAAATTCCGGTTCAGCATCCGCTGTTGCTTCCGGTGGCACCGGTGCTTTCACCTATTTATGGAGTAATAGCCAATCCACTTCTACTGCCACCGGAATATCATCCGGAACTTATACAATCACAGTGACCGATGGAAATTCATGCACACGTTCTTCTTCCATTTTGCTGACAGAACCATCTGCTCTTTCAAGTACGGTTAGTGGCACTTCTCCTGCCTGCAATGCCGGCACAAATGGTTCTTCCTCTGTGAGTGCAAGCGGGGGGACTCAACCCTACACGTATCTCTGGAGCGGAGGACAAACTTCAGCTATCATAACTGGATTAACAGCCGGTACATTTACTGTTACTATTACAGATGCCAATTCATGCACTCAATCCAATTCCATAATCATAACAGAATTTACAGCATTATCCTTAACAGTAAGTGGCACTGATCCCTTATGCAACGGAAAACCATCCGGCTCAGCAATTGCCACTGCATCCGGAGGAAATGGGACATACTTTTATAATTGGTCTACGGGGGTAACAAATGCTACTGCCGCTAACTTATCTGCAGGAGTACTGTATGGAGTAACGGTTACCGATGGAAAATCCTGTACACAATCCAACTCAATTTTATTGAGCGAACCTACGGCAATTATCACTTCTACGATTAGTTCGGACCCCGCCTGTTATAATCAATCTACCGGTAATGCCACTGTAAATGCATCCGGTGGAACAGGGGCTTATTCGTATTTATGGAACGAAGGACAAACAACACAAACAGCAAGCGGATTATCAGCAGGTACTTATTTTGTAACGGTTACGGATGCGAATGTATGTACCGGCACTAATTCCGTTTCTCTTAATGAACCGGCTATACTGTCTCTGACGGTGAGTGGCACAAATCCAAATTGTAATGGAGGAACCAATGGTAGCGCAACTGCATCTGCAGGAGGCGGAACATCACCTTACGCTTTCGTCTGGAATTCAGGACAAGTAACGCAAGCCGTAAGCAGTTTGGGTAGTGGTACTTATAAAGTAACTGTCACGGATGCTAACAGTTGTACAATGTCAGGAAGTGTCACTCTTGCAAGCCCGACTGCTCTTTTTGTAAGTGTCACCGGAACCAACTCAAACTGCAACGGTGGAGCAAACGGGACAGCCAATCTCACAGCAAGTGGTGGCACCCCCGTATATGTGTATCTATGGTCAACGGGAGAAACAACTTCTGCGATGTTGGGTTTATCTTCCGGAAACTATACGGTGACAGTGACCGATGTGAACAATTGTACTATTACCGGAAATGTAACATTAACGGATCCACCGGTGCTCACTTTTTCTGTAACAGGAAATAACCCGGGTTGCAACGGAGGAACAAGTGGCACAGCGAACACAACACCGGGCGGAGGAACACCAGGTTATACTTATATCTGGAACGGAGGAGCAACTACTCAAAATCTTTCCAGCTTATCAGCGGGAACATATACTGCCACTGTCACAGATGCAAAAGGGTGTACTTTATCAGGAAGTGTCACTCTTTCAGACCCAACACTTGTTACTGCCAGTGTCACAGGAACCAATTTGATTTGTAGCGGAGGAACAAATGGAAGTGCAACGGTAACCGGCGGTGGAGGTACAGGAGTATTTACTTATTTGTGGTCAAATGCAACAACTACAACCACAATTTCAAATTTAATTGCAGGAACTTATACCGTTACTGTTTTTGATGGAAACAGTTGTACGGCTACGTCAAACATAACCCTAACGGCTCCTCCTGCTTTAACAGTAAGTGTCACCGGAACCAATGTAAATTGCAATACCGGTACAAAAGGTACAGTAAGCGCTACTCCCAGCGGTGGCACATCCGGCTACACGTATAGCTGGTCAACGGGAGAAACATCATCCTCTGTTACAAATTTATCAAATGGTAGTTATACAGTTACTGTCACGGATGCTAAGGGTTGCACGGTTTCCGGCTCAGCATTGGTATCTGTTCCAGCAGCATTAATATTAGGAGTAACCGGAACCAATTCTAAATGTAGCAACGAGACTAATGGCATTGCAACTTCAACACCCATAGGTGGCACACCGGGTTATACCTATTTATGGAGCGTAGGAGCAACTACTCAAACCATTTCAGGATTATCAGCTGGGACCTATTCGGTTACTGTCACTGATACAAAAAGCTGTACGATTTCGGGAAGTGTCACTCTGACAAATCCTGCTGTCCTTTCAATAATCCTAACGGGCACAAATCTTATTTGCAATGGAGGAACCAACGGAAGTGCAACCGCAATGGGTTCGGGGGGAACAGGAACGTTAACTTACGCATGGGCAACGGGGGAAACTATCTCCACACTTTCAAGTTTATCTGCGGGAACTTTTACCTGTACGGTAATGGATGTTAAAAATTGCATTGCTTCAGCTAACATAACATTAACCGAGCCATCAGCAATTACCATATCTTTAAATGGAAATTACCCCAGTTGCAATGGTGGCACTGATGGATCTATCACTACAACACCGGGCGGGGGCGCAGGTTTTTATACGTATAAGTGGAATGGAGGCGCAACTTCACAAAACCGTACTGTTTTATCGGCGGGTACATACACTGTAACTGTTTCCGATGCAAAGAATTGCACCAATTCAGCTAATACTATATTGGTGGAACAAACCTCATTAATTATTTCAATAACAAAAACGGATGCAACCGGTTCCACTGCGTCAGATGGAACAGCGAGTGTCACTCAAAGTGGTGGCACTTCTCCATATTCGTATTCATGGAGCACTAATCCCGTTCAAACCACAGCCACAGCCATTAATTTGAAAACGGGAACTTACACAGTGACACTAACTGATTCCAAAGGATGTATTGCGATGGATACCGTCTTTATAGATTTTCCTGATATTCTAACAGAAGCAAAATTCGCAAAGAATATTTCGGTATATCCGAATCCTACCAATGGAATTCTGAACATTGAATTTGGAAAAATGACGGATGAAAAAGTTGAAATTCAACTGATAGATTTAACGGGTCGCCTGGTGCATCGTGAGACCTATAATATTTCAAATGCAACTAGCATACATCCTATAAATATTAATCAGGTTTCAACGGGGAGTTATTATCTTATCATAACGGGGAAAGAGGATATGTACAGGGTGATGGTGAAGGTGGAGTGAGGTTTTTTATTAATCCAACAAGGTTTTCGTTTGTTTATTTCCTTTTTTCGCCTCCATAACCGGTTTAAAACTAAAACGGTGTAAGGAACAAACCCCCGCTTTTTGTAATTGTTTCAGATGAAACTGTGTGCCATAGCCCATGTTTTTTTCCCATCCGTACTCCGGAAATTTTTCAGCAAATTTTTTCATCATTGCATCGCGATGTGTTTTGGCTAAGATAGATGCCGCGGCTATGGAAAAATAATTGGCATCGCCATCCACAACGCATTTGAAAGGAAAATTTTTATAGTGTTTAAAACGGTTTCCATCAATTATCAAAAAACCGGGTTTTAGTTTTAGTTGTTCAATGCATTTATGCATGGCTTTAAAAGTGGCATTAAGAACATTTATACGATCTATCTCCGTATTTGAAATTTCTGCTACAGACCAGGCGAGGCAATCTTTCAAAATAATTTCCCGTGCAATAGTTCGTTCTTTGGCAGTTAATACTTTCGAATCGTCTATGTGTTCGTTATAATAATCAGGAGGCAGTATGACAGCCGCGGCTACTACCGGACCCGCCAATGCGCCTCTGCCGGCTTCATCGAGCCCGGCTTCTGTTTCTTTATTTTGATATTGGGAGAACATGATTAGTGCCTAATATAATATATTTTCGCACTTATTGGCAAAATATTTTTCAAATATCGAATATTGAACAAGGAATAATGAATTTCGAAGTACTTCAACATTCGAAATTCCTTGTTCAATATTCATTATTTCCTTTTTATGTTGTGGAAAATCCAGATTAGGGTATAATATCTGATTTCCTCTTTGAAAAAAACATCTTTGCGTTCTCCCTGATTTTTTTTATAAAATCCAACTCTAACATCCCAAAATAAAATTCCAGCAAATCGCCAGAAAAAATAATAAACACCAGCAAAAGAGAAATATTTAATTTGACATTCAGATAATTAAAAAACAAAACTACCACAGCGAGAAGCAAAAGACATTCAATTAATTGAGTGAGTTTTGTAAAAACATCATACGATTTTTTATATTTCCTGTAGTACCATGCAAATAATGCAATATTCAAATATCCGATAATAAAAGCAATAATAAAAGTTCCCCAGAAGGGAAGCTCATAAATAAACTCTTCATTCAGAATCATGGAAATAATATTTGCGTGTATGACCATTCCGTACATATCGGGAAAAGTTTTTCCGGCAAATCGTTCGTTTAACGGGGTAAACATTACGTCCTCAAATGTTCTGGATTCTTCATTTGGATTTATGTATCCCAAAATGACAATTTTATCCTTAATAAAATCTAACCTAATGAGTGAATCCAACACCTGCTCTGCGTCGAGAAAATAAAAATGCCGGAAATTTCCTCTGTAATTGATTATTTCAGTTTCGTTTTTCCGGGAAAGAAACTTTTCTGTTTTCCCGGGATTAAAAAGTGTGGAAACCTTTACCGGAAATGAAACTTCTTGTTTCTCACTCACTTTTATGGAAGGCAAAAACCGGCGAATGGTTCTGAATGTTCCCGTTTCAGATATTAAATTAGCAAAACCGGTAGTGGCATTGCGGAGAAACTTAGGATGAGAACCGGATAATTTTTCGAAGAAGCCGGATTTTGAATTCAATTGGCTTAATTCGCTCACCATCACCAGGTTTTTGGTATTGGCAAGCGCTTTTTCAAGGGAAGAATCCTGCCCGGAATTTTTTTCATTTCTGAAGAATGCATCCACCCCGATAACTTTTGGGTTGAAGAAATTTATCCTGTTTATCTGTTGTGCTATCTCATTCCTTGATAAATTTCCAATGTTCACTATCACTAATTGCGTATCGGGGGGCTGTTCTTTTCTTATTTTTGAAAAAACAATATCGGTAATTTCAAAATCACCGATTGCCTGACTGATGGGATTCAGAAAGTCAATGTTGGATGGAATGAGATAAAGAATCCAGATGACTGCAAAAACAAATAGGGTGGCAAAAAAGTGGTGAAGGTTTTTGAAGAGAGACATGAAAAGTGATAAGTGAAAAATGAAAAGTTATCCAACAAAAACATTCTTAAATCTAAACGTTCTCCCGTCAAACAGCCCTTTGTCACTCAGTTTCAGTTCCGGTATTACTAATAGCGCCATAAAAGACAATGTCATGTAAGGGGCTTTTAGTTTAGAGCCGAGTTTTTTAGCGGCTTGAGAAAGTTCCTGGTATTTTTTTGCAATCTCTTTGGCTGGTTTCGGCGACATGATGCCTCCTATGGGTAAACCAAGTATTATTTCCTTTTTACCGTTTATAAGTGAAATTCCGCCTTTTTCTCTGATAATCAAGTTACAGGCACGACTGATTGAATCATCATCAGCGCCTGTTGCAATAATATTGTGACAATCGTGTGCCACCGAGGAAGCAATGGCGCCTCTTTTTAATCCAAAGTTTTTGATAAATGCAACGGATGGTGGAGAAGGTTTGTACCGGTTCAACACTGTTAGTTTCAGAATATCTCTTTTAGTGTCACTGCAAACTTCGCCATTAAGAATGAATGGTTCCATTTCCAAACAACGCGTGACAAGTTGTTCATCCAACGCTGATATGACATTTATTTTTCCGGGCTTTGCTTTTATTTTAAAATCACGCGGCTTGGTTTTTCTGCATTTGAAATTATTCTGAATTTCCGGTTTTTGGGGAGGAATAAAACACTTTCCTCTTTCAGCAACTAATTCTCCGTTAATATAGGTTTGTAAAACATTAAAATCCCGGAGGTCTTCTGTAATAATAAAATCAGCAGGGTCACCTTGTCTGAGAAATCCGGTATTAATTTTATAGTGCTGTGCGGGATTCCAGGAAGCTATTCTCAAAACGTCAAATAAATTTTTTCCCATGGAAACAGAACGTGCCACTAATTTATTTATATGTCCTTCCAGAAAATCGTCGGGATGTTTGTCATCGGAACAAAACATAAGCTTATGCGGGTGAGAATCAATCAAGGGAGCCAATGCGGAAAAATTCCTGGCGGCGGAGCCATCGCGTATGATTATTTTCATTCCATATTTCAGCTTATCCAGCGCTTCTTCCAATGTAAAACATTCATGGTCGGTGCTTATGCCGCCTTGAATATATTTTTTTGCCTGAAGCCCTTTTAATCCGGGAGCATGCCCATCCACCGGAAATCCAAATTTTTTTGCAACGGCAATTTTTGCAAGACATTCCGGATCTTTTTGGATTACCCCGGGCCAATTCATAAATTCAGCGAGGTAGCTTAATTCCCCCTGTTGAAAAAGCGTTTCAATATTTCCGGCGGTAATTTCAGCGCCGGCTGTTTCAAAATTAGTTGCGGGCACACAGGAAGGCACGCCGAAATAAAATTTGAAATTTACTTTTCGTCCTTCTGCCAGCATGTACTTTATTCCTTTGACGCCAAGTACGTTTGCTATTTCATGAGGGTCCGATACGGTGGCGACTGTACCGTGTGACACCGCAACACGCGCAAATTCAGCAGGCGGCATCATGGAACTTTCCACATGAATATGCGCATCAATAAAACCGGGAAGAATAAAATTACGGGAGTGACACTTCTTTTTTTTGATAGAAACAATTTTTCCGTCAGCCACAAAAATTTCACCCTGATAAATTTCGCGGGAAAAAATGTTAACAATGTTTCCGGAAATGGTAAAAGACATGAGGGAGAAATTTAATAATTTGCTTCTGTAATCCTCTTTCCATAGTTATATTTCACAGTAGCTACTTTTTTCCCATCTATTGAAAAAAAATCAACATCTCCATGTTTGTAACCGTTCACATAAAAACCTGCCTCCATGACGCTTTCTACATTCTTATGATAAATTTTATAAGGTCCGTTCTCTACATCGTTTTCAAAAGTTGTCTCGGAAACAGGAAATCCGCCTGGTAGAAATTTTTTTTCAATTCCATTCTTTTTACCTCTGATAAAATTCATCACATATTCTTCTTTTTCGTTAGTATAATAATAAATATAGGTTCCCTGCAATTGCCCGAAGGAATAATTAAACTTTTCTTTTATTTTTCCATTTTTGTGGAATTTGAATCCTTCACCATTTAGCACACTGTCTTTAAAATTCAAAACGGAATCGGGTGTGCCATCGGGGAAAAAGTATTTATATAATCCATCCAACACTCCGGAGGTATAATTTTTTTCACATTTGAGAGTGCCATCGGGATAATATTCATACGCGGGACCCGAAAGAAATTTTCCGGTTTTATCATATTGAAAAACACTTTCCTTAGTTCCGTTTTTGTAAAATGTGCAAGTGTAACCGTTTGGCAACGGTGTTCTTTCAAGCAATAACCTTCCACCCCAATCCCATTCTTTTCCTTCAACGGTGTCACCATAAAAAACAGTGTATTCACGGGCTTTTATGCCATTTTGATGAAAAAATTGCTGAGCACCTTTTAGACGACCGTACTCAAAATTTTTAACGGATTTTATGATAGAACCTGAAGGATAGAAACTCTTTTGTTCCCCATGCAGAAGCTCAATGTTTTTCAATTTTTTCTTACCTTGCAATACGGAAGCAATGGAGTCCTTTAAAAATATTTTTTTAGGTTGAGTCCCAACTAAATTTTCAATTTGTTGTTTGAGCATATCATCGGGTTGCCCGGCAGGAATGGATAGCCACTTTACTATCAAACTCTCCGCTACTTTGTTTTTGTCCTGGGCAAAGAGAATGTTTGAACAGAATAGGCAAAAGGAAATGCAAAAAGAAAGCAGTAACTTTATGGTTGTTTTCAAAAACATGAAATCTAAATGGCTTTATTTTTTTAGAAAGATTAAAAGGAGATTTCCGGTTATCCTTTTGTTTATACTGGTTTTTTCTATTGCAGAAAGTTGTTATTCACCCAAGAGAAATCTCTATAAACAACGAAAAAAATATAAACCGCTACCTTGTATTTGTGATAAATAAAAAAATATTATTGTCCCTGTTTCATCAATTTATTCTTAGTAGTTTCCAACAACAACGGTGTGGCAATAAAGAGGGAGGAATACGTTCCAAAGACAACGCCTATGATAAGCGCAAAGCTGAATCCCTTCAAGACCTCACCACCCATTAAATAAAGAATTACTACTACAATCAAAGTTGTTAATGCTGTGTTAATGGTTCTGCTGAATGTACGATTTACCGCTTCATTTATCGTATCGGCGAGATTTGCACGCGGATGTTCCTGAAGATGTTCCCTGATCCGGTCAAAGATGATAACCGTGTCATTAATGGAATACCCGATTACGGTTAAAACGGCGGCTACAAATGCCTGGTCCACTTCGTAAAAAGTACCAAAGAGTCCTACAATGCCAAAACAGGCAAATACCATTAATACATCATGGAAAAGTGCGATCGTTGCCCCAAAACCAAACTGCCATTTATGAAAACGAATCAGAATATAAATGAAAATTACCAATAAAGAAAGTACGGTGGCATATTTAGAACTGGAAGAAATATCATCTGCAATAGTGGAACCCACTTTCTGGGTTTCCAGAATTTGAGGATTAAACCCGGCGTATTGCCCCAAGCCATTCATCAGAGCTGTCTCCACTTTTTTATCTGCTGATTCCGAGTTATCATCCACAAGATAGGTCGTAATTATTTTTAATTGTTTGTTATTGTTATAGGTTTTTACTTCACAGCCGGTACCCTGAAACGCCGCTCTCAACGGTTGACGAATTTCAGCCGCAGAAACATCTTTATCAAAAGCAACCAGATAAGATCTTCCACCCAGAAAATCAACTCCGGATTTTAATCCACCTTCCATCCAAACGGCAGTCAGACCAAACAGAATTAATGAGCCGGAAAAGATGTATGCCCATTTTCTTTTTCCAATCACATCAAATTTTGTGTTTAACATCAAATTTTTTGAAATAAATGTATCAAATTGCAAAATTTTATTATTTTCAAATTTCAAAAACCATTCAATAAAAAACCGGGAAACGAAAATAGCTGTAAAAAGTGAAGTGAGAATTCCTATCATCAATGTAACGGCAAAACCTTTGATTGGTCCTGAGCCGGTTGCATACAAAATAATTCCGATTAAAAAGGTAGTAGCGTTTCCGTCAATAATGGCTGAATACGCTCTTGAAAAGCCATCCCGTACCGAGCTTGCCATGTTTTTCCCATGTCGCATTTCTTCGCGGATACGTTCATAAATGATAACGTTTGCGTCCACAGCCATCCCAAGAGTCAAAACGATTCCTGCAATACCCGGAAGTGTGAGCGCGGCGCCAAATTGAGAAAGAACTCCCAGAATCATAAAAACGTTTAGCAGTAATGAAAAATCAGCAAACCCACCTGATATATTATAATATAGGATCATATAAATAATGATCAGGAAAAATGCTAAAAGAAATGACCATAACCCAGCGCTGATGGATTCAGAACCAAGTGTAGGACCTACCACTGCTTCTTCGATGATATGAGTAGGAGCCGGGAGTTTACCGGCTTTAAGCACGTTGGCAAGGTCTTGTGCCTCCTCAATCGTGAAATTACCGGAGATTTGAGACCTTCCGTTAGGTATAGGTGACTGAACACGGGGAGCTGAATAGATATAGCCATCTAAAATAATAGCAATTTTTCTTCCCACATTGTCTTCGGTAAGACGCTTCCATTTTTTTGCACCCACTTTATTCATCTGCATGGATACAATGGGTTTAGCGGCATCAATGTCCTGGGTGGCATCGGTTATGACTTCTCCGGTAAGCGGCGCTTTTTTCTCACGGGTGGTTTTAAGAAAATGGATATTCAGAAATTCCGCTTTGTTGGTTCCTTCCACCGGCTTCACCTCGTATGCAAACTTCATATTAGGAGGAAATATATTTTTGGCATCGTCACCGGTTAGCATTTTATTCAACTTAGCCGTATCATTTACCGCTACAAAACTTCCGTTTTCAGTGACACCCAACACCATAAACAAAGGATTGTTTTTCGACTGAGTTAACGAGTCGGTAGCGGTGGTATCTTTCACTGTATCGGATGACTGTGATAGTTGTTTTTCAAAATTTTTAAGCCCTGCGGAATCTTTTTCTGCTTTGGAAATAGTATCTTTTTGGTTACTAACACTCAAGTCCTTTTCGGTAGTATCTTTTTTAACCAAGGAATTGAATAACGTGTCTTCCGTTGTTTTTTCCGTCAATTTATTTTTCTCGGCGATGGATGTATTTAATTGCTTTAATACAGGCACGAACTCTTTTGGCTCCCACACTTCAAAAAATTCCAATTTGGCAGTTCCCTGTAAAAGTTTTCTAACCCGTTCAGGATTATCAACGCCGGGCAATTCAATATAAATCCGGCTGGTGCCCTCAATTTTCTGAATGTTCGGTTGAGAAACGCCAAATTTATCTATACGGGTTTTGATAACTTCAAAAGCAATGTCTATGGAACTTTGGATTTCTTTCATAAGGTACTTTATTACCTGAGCATTTGTGGAATTATAATTTATGTATTCTTTGTTGGAAGCATTCTGAAAAATGATGCTCAGACGCGCCTGGGGGTCTAATTGCTCAAAACTTTTTTCGAAAAGCACTAAGTAATCTTCTGTGCTGTTTTTCTGGGCATTCAACGCTTCGGTTAACGCTTTTTGAAAGGTGGGGTCCGGGTTGTTGCCCGAGAGGATTTTAAGTAATTCTACGGTGGACACTTCTAACATTACACTCATGCCGCCCTGAAGGTCCAACCCAAGATTTAATTCTGTTTCCTTCACTTCCTTATAGGTAAATTCCATACCAACCAGGTTAAAAACCGGTTTTTTCCAAACGGAGTCAAGGTATGCCTGTTTTTTGGAATTATCAATAACGCCATTTACAGTGGCGTGCTCATTTGCATCTTTAACCACTCCGCGGGAAACAAATGTAAATGAAAGGTAGTACGCGCTCATAAGTATAAGGATGAGCGAAACGACAATGACGGTGGTTTTATTTTGCATGGCTGGCTGAAGTAAGGGGCTTTTTTAAAAGGTGGCAAATTTAGGTTTTATTTGTCAATTATCAATGTGTTACTTTGGAATGTATGGTTCATTCCTTATTTCCTTTTTTCTTACCCCTTTTTTTCGTACCTTTGGGATTTGATATAAATACATTCCAATATGCGCGATTCTTACATACCTATTCTGATTCAATTCATCGTGGTAATCGGCTTTGTGGTTGTGACGATGGTGGCAACCCACTTGCTCGGACCTAAAAGAAACTCCATAAAAAAGCTCAAGAACTTTGAATGTGGAATTGAATCGCAGGGAAATGCAAGGAAACCATTTTCCGTAAAATTTTTTCTGGTTGCCATCTTATTTGTTTTATTTGATGTGGAAATCATTTTTTTCTATCCCTGGGCAATTAATTTTAAAGAACTTGGCATGAAAGGATTTGTAGAAATGCTTGTATTTGTAGTTTTTGTGCTATTCGGATTATTTTATGTGATTAAGAAGAAGGCGTTGAAGTGGGATGAGTGAGGATTTTTGATTTTTAATTGAATGTGTCTTGGAAACACTTAGTAATTTTTTATTATATGTTATATGTTAATTATTTTTTAATTTAGAATTTTATAATAGAACTGAAAAGTAAAAATTTTCAAATAAGATGAACATCAGCGTCGTAAAATCCCCGGAAGGAATAGAGGGTTCCGGCTTTTTTGCTACCTCTCTTGCAAAAGTAATTGGACTTGCAAGGAAGAACTCCATCTGGCCCCTTCCGTTTGCAACTTCCTGTTGTGGAATTGAGTTTATGGCTACTATGGCATCGCATTATGACATGGCGCGATTTGGCGCAGAAAGAAATAGTTTTTCACCCCGGCAAGCCGATTTACTGATGGTGATGGGAACCATTGCAAAAAAAATGGCAATTCCTCTACGTCAGGTTTACGAACAGATGGCTGAACCCAAATGGGTAATAGCAGTGGGTGCTTGTGCATCCAGCGGTGGAATTTTTGACACATACAGCGTACTTCAGGGAATTGACGAAATCATACCGGTGGATGTTTACGTTCCGGGTTGTCCTCCAAGACCGGAACAAATCCTTGACGGTTTTATGAAAATACAGGAGTTGGTTGGAAAAGAATCGCTGAGAAGGAGAAATTCGGAGGAATATGCGAAGATTCAGGAGAGGTATCATATTGAGGGGTGAGGGGTAGAAAAAAGTTAAAAGTTTTAAGTTAAAAGATATTGGCTTTATTTTTTAACTTAAAAGTTAAAACTTTTCACTTATAACTTTCATGCCCGCAATTCCCACCGAAATAATTGAAGAAAAACTAAAAGCCCGTTTTCCGGAGTCAATCCTTCAAAGTGTAATGCATGACATACATACCTTAGTGGTTGATAAAAATAAAATTCTGGAAATCATAAAATATCTGTACGAAGAAGAAACCCTTGGTTTCCGTTTTCTTACTACGCTTTGCGGACTGCACTTTCCGAAGCAAACCGGAGCTGAAATAGGAGCGATGTACCAACTTCATAATCTGGAAACAAACACCCGGATTCGCCTGAAAGCATTTATGCCGGTAGAAAAACCTGAAATTGATTCAGTGACACCGGTTTTTTCTTCCGCCAACTGGCAGGAAAGGGAAACCTACGATTTTTTTGGAATTATTTTTAAAGGTCATCCTAATCTAAAAAGAATTTTAAACCTTGACACGATGGAAGTATTTCCATTGCGTAAAGAGTACCCATTGCAGGAAAATACACGGAAGGATAAGGATGACAAGTGGTTTGGGAGGTGAGAGAGTGTAATTTCTAATATTTTAAATTTTCTGATATTTACATGGAATCCCCAATCGAAACCGAAAAACCTAAAAATACTACTATCATCAATCTGGGTCCCACTCACCCGGCTACACATGGTATTTTTCAAAATATCATAGAGCTTGATGGAGAAAAGATAGTGCACGCAGAACCCACGGTAGGATACATTCACCGGGCATTCGAAAAATTAGCCGAACATCGCCCGTTTTACCAGATTACTCCCATTACAGACCGCTTAAATTATTGTTCTGCTCCTATCAATAATATCGGTTGGCATCTTACTGTTGAAAAACTTCTCGGATTAAAAACTCCCAAACGTGTGGACTACATGAGAGTGATAATCATGGAACTCGCCAGAATCGCTGACCATATTATTTGTAACAGTATTATCGGCGTAGATACAGGAGCATTCACCGGATTTTTATATGTGTTTCAGTGGAGAGAGCATATTTATGAAATTTATGAGGAAATATGCGGGGGTCGGCTCACTACCAATATCGGCAGAATTGGTGGTTTTGAGAGGGACTTTACCGAAGTAGCCATTCAGAAAATCCATAAATTGTTAAAAGAGTTTCCAAAAACGTTGGATGAATTTGAAAAACTTTTTAACCGGAACCGTATTTTTATGGATAGAACCATTGGAGCAGGAAGCATCTCAGCCGAACGGGCATTGAATTATGGGTTTACCGGTCCCAATCTTCGAGCCGCAGGCGTTGATTACGATGTGCGCGCCATGAATCCCTATTCATCCTATCAGGATTTTAATTTTGAGATTCCTATAGGAACTAACGGCGATTGTTACGATAGGTTTATGGTAAGAAATGAAGAGATGAAACAAAGCTTGCGAATCATTCAACAGGCAATGGATAATTTGCCGGAAGGTTCTTATCATGTGGATGTACCGGATATTTATTTACCGCCAAAAGAGGAGGTTTACAACAATATGGAAGCGCTGATTTACCATTTTAAAATTATCATGGGCGAAATTCCGGTTCCTGTAGGAGAGGTATATCAATGTGTAGAAGGTGGCAATGGGGAAGTGGGATATTATTTAATCAGTGACGGGGGGCGCACTCCGTATCGCTTGCATTTTCGAAGACCATGTTTCATCTATTATCAGGCGTATCCGGAAATGGTGAAAGGCGCTTTATTGTCGGATGCAGTAGTAACGATGAGTAGTATGAATTTGATTGCGGGGGAGATGGATGCGTGAGTTAGTCATTAGTAATTGGTCATTGGACATTAGGCATTGATCATTAAATAGTAATACAAATGGTAAAACAATGGTAAAACAATGGTAATACAATCGTGTTACAACCGTATTACAATTGTATTACAACCGTATTACAAAAGTATTACGACCGTATTACAACCGTATTTCAACTGAATAACTATGGTAACAAATCCCCCCATCATTTTTTCTACAGACACAAGTGAATTAGTAAAAAAAATTATCACCCGTTATCCGGAAGGAAGGCAAAAATCTGCATTGCTTCCGATTTTACATCTCGCTCAAGCAGAGTTTGGCGGATGGCTGAGTGTTCCCGTCATGGATTATGTGGCTGACATCCTGAATTTAAAACCCATTGAGGTTTATGAAGTGGCATCGTTTTATTCTATGTACAATCTGAAACCGGTTGGCAACTATGTGCTTGAAGTTTGCCGGACAGGACCATGCTGTTTGATGGGCGGAGAAGAAATTCTTCAATACATAGAAAAAAAATTAGGAATAAAAGCCGGGGAGACAACGCAAGACGGTAAGTTCACTATTAAGACCGTTGAATGTCTTGCTTCCTGTGGCACCGCTCCTATGATGCAGGTGGGAGATGATTATCATGAAAATCTTACGCATCAGCGGGTGGATGAATTGATAGAAGAATTTAAGAATTGTTGAATTGTATCAAAAATCGGGAATGGGAAAAAATTAAAAGTTTCGCATCTGTTATAAAATGCAGGTAATAGAAAAACATATTTCAGAATTAAAAAAATTATGTAAAAAACATTATGTCGGAGAATTGTATGTATTTGGTTCAGCGGTTACCGATAAATTTTCAACTAATAGCGATATTGATTTATTGGTTAGATTCGCAGGTGTAGAATTATTGGAATATTTTGATAATTATATGGATTTTAAAGAATCTATAGAAAAATTGTACAAGCGAAAAATTGATTTATTAGAAATTCAAACAATTAAAAACCCCATACTTAAATATTCTATTGATAGAAGCAAACAAAGAATTTATGGATGAAAGAATTCTAAAATGGCTGTATGATATTCAATATTCCGTTGTTGAAATAGAAGGATTTTTTGAAAATCAACCGAAAGATTTCTTTCTATACAAGTCAAACTAGCTTTTAAAAAGAGCCGTTGAAAGAAATTTGGAGATAATTGGAGAAGCAGTTAATAGAATTTTACATAAACAACCTGATATTCCAATCAAAAACGCAAAAAGTATTGTTGGGTTAAGAAACCAGATTATTCATTCTTACGATAATATATCTGATGAAAATATATGGGCGATTATTAATAAACATATTCCATTATTGAAAATTGAAATTAATAAATTGATTGGTAATCCGGATGAGCCAAAATAAGTTTTACTAAAAGTTTTATAATAAAATATGCCAACTAAAATCTTATTAAAAGACCTCCATCAACCCGGAATTTTTTCCTACGATGGCTATAGAAAAGCCGGTGGATACACGTCGGTAGAGAAAGCATTGAAATCCATGTCGCCCGATAGTGTCATGGAAGAAGTAAAGACAGCCGGATTGCGCGGCAGAGGCGGCGCTGGTTTTCCTGCAGGGTTGAAATGGAGCTTCCTTGACAGAAAATCGGGTAAGCCACGTTATTTAATCTGCAACGCAGACGAAAGCGAACCGGGCACTTTCAAAGACCGCTTTCTGATGGAAAAAATCCCCCATTTACTAATAGAAGGAATTATCGTTTCCAGTTTCGCCCTTGGAGCTAACGTAGCGTATATTTACGTCAGAGGAGAATTTAAAAAAATCATTAAAATTCTTGAAAATACAATAGAAGAAGCCCGCACAAATAATCTTGTAGGAAAAAATATTCTCGGAACCGGCTACTCGCTTGAAATTTATGTTCAAACAGGCGCCGGAGCTTATATTTGCGGTGAAGAAACCGGTTTAATTGAATCGCTGGAAGGAAAGAGAGGTAACCCGAGATTAAAACCACCTTTCCCGGCAGTGGTGGGATTGTATGGATGCCCTACAGTCGTAAATAACGTAGAAACATTGGCGGCTGTGCCCTGGATTATAAATAACGGAGGTAGTGCTTACGCAGGTATTGGAATTGGGAGAAGCACCGGCACAAAATTGATTTCTGCATGCGGTCATATCAATAAACCCGGTGTATATGAAATTGAAATGGGCTTGCCCGTTGAAGAATTTATTTATTCAGATGAATATTGCGGTGGCATCCGGAATGAAAAAAAATTAAAGGCGGTAGTAGCAGGTGGCTCATCCGTTCCCATACTTCCTTCCCATCTTATTTTAAAAACAGCAAAGGGCGAACCACGATTGATGAGCTATGAATCGTTATCCGATGGCGGATTTGTAAGTGGCACAATGCTGGGTTCCGGCGGGTTTATCGTAATGGATGAAGATACTTGCATTGTCAGAAACCTCTGGACTTTTACCCGATTCTATCATCACGAATCCTGCGGTCAATGCAGTCCTTGCCGTGAAGGCACCGGCTGGATGGAGAAAATCCTGCATAGGATTGAGCATGGTCACGGTAAGATGCATGACATTGATTTATTGGTTGATATTTCCAAAAAAATTGAAGGAACCACCATCTGCCCCTTAGGGGACGCGGCGGCATGGCCCGTTGCCAGCGCCATTCGTCATTTCCGTGATGAATTTGAGTGGCATGTGCTCGAGCCTAAGGAATGTCTGATTAGAAATTATGGAATGGGAAAAGAGGCGGTTGTGATTTGAAATGTAAAGACACGGTGCACCGAATCTTTACATTTGCTACCCTCCCTCAAAACACCCTCAACTCCTCATACAGCGAACTCCTCTCCACAGGAATTTTACCAGCTCTTTGTATTAACTCAACAATTTCTGATGTAGTCATCACCGGGTGTTGGTCTTCGGCGCCTGCCATAGAATAGATTTTAGTGGAGTCATCCACTGTGCCATCAATGTCATCTACCCCAAAAGATAAACTCAATGCAGTAGTTTGTTTTCCAATCATGGGCCAATATGCTTTGATGTGCTTGAAATTATCAAGATAAATTCTGCTCACCGCATAATTCCTTAAGTCCTCGAGCAGTGTCACTTCAGAAAGATGCGACATGGCATTGTCTTGATTTCTGAATTTCAACGGAATAAATGCATTGAACCCATGCGTTTTATCCTGGAGATTCCGGAGGCGTTCGAGATGGTCAATACGATGTTGATATTCTTCAATATGACCATATAACATAGTGGCATTGGAAGGAATTCCTGATTGATGGGCAGTTTCATGAATTTCCAGCCAACCTTGGGATGATACTTTATCGGCGCATATTTTTTCGCGTATCGTTTCATCAAAAATTTCCGCTCCGCCACCGGGAATTGAATCTAATCCATAGTTGCGTAATATTTCCAAGCCCTCTTTGATTCCTACTTTTGCTTTACGAAAAATATATTCAAGTTCTACGGCAGTATATGCCTTCACATGAATTTCCGGTCTTATTTTTTTGATGCGTTGAATTAATTCTCCGTAATACTGCAAGCCCCTTTTCGGATGCACCCCGCCTACAATGTGCACTTCGGTAACATGCTTTCCGGAATAAGATTTTACAATATTTTCAATTTCCTCAGGTGATTTTTCCCAGCCATCTTCTTTTGGCAGACGTGAATACGAGCAGAAATCGCAGGTAAATACACAAACATTGGTTGGCTCTATATGAAAATTCGTGTTGAAGAAAGTTTTTTTTCCATGCAGTTTCTCTCTTACAAAGTTTGCAAGCACGGCAAGAAAACCAATTTCAGCTTTTTGGTATAACAAAATTCCTTCTTCCGGAGAAATTCGTTGAGAATTGAAAATTTTTGCACCAATGGATTTTAATTCAGCGTTTGCAACTGATTTTATTAGATTGGAATCTATAAATGTTTCTGAAAGCATAGTTTTATTTATTACCCAACTCTGGATACAATCTTTTGAAAAATTGCTCGTAAGCCGGAAGGTCTTTGGTCTTATATAATACAGGAAAGTTTTCCTGACTGATTAAAAAAACGCTAGCAGGAGCCGCTGTTAGGTTCTGGTTTAATTCCGCATCACTTTTCACGCGGAGAATATATTCAGTGCCTTTTGCTTTATTCGGGAATGACTTGACAATAAGCATGGACTGGGTTAAATTCAGCACAGCCGTTTGAGTATTCAGTGAATCCATTCCAAATGATTTGTTATTAAAATTATCAAAAAATTCTTTAAATGCAGAGGTCACCGGATTGGAAGTGGGTGACACTACAAGCACAAAATGCGGACTTTCGGGTGAAAAGCGAAAGACAGGAGCATTGGGTTCTCCGCCTGTCACCAAATCAAAAGGTACATTCGGGTCAAAATTATTTGCCCGTTGTAGGAGTTCCTGCGCATGAGGTGTCAATTCACTTTTTGGATATTTTTCAATAAATTCCTCCAGCGCGGTTTTATATTTTTCTTTTTCCTGGGTTCGTCCGATGATCAAGGGTTTTAAAAAAGCAAAGTGGTCAATGAGCGGATGTTCGGAATTCCCTTTGAGAATGGTTTTAACATCCGACTTAGCTAAATCATATTCCTCATTCTGATAGCTGGTATAAGCCCTTTTATAAACGGAATATAATTCCATTTCTTTTTTCTTTTCATCAGCCAGATAAGAAGGGTTCAGCACTAATTTTGCGTAGATGGTTTCTGGGAAATTTTCCAGCAACAACTTTTCGTACTTTTTATAATTGTCATCTTTAACTTCCTTGTATAAAATATAAAGATTGTAATAAATTTCTTCTTTGTTTTCCGTTTCCGGAAATCTGCTTAGCAACTCTTCAAATAATTGGATTGCTTTGTTGGGATTTGCCAGCCGGGTTTTATATATGGTAGCAACTTTGTATTGTGCGATTTGTATTTTCTCATTGGATGTTTTCAATTCATTGGGAGTAAGAGGAATATCTTTCATCAACTCGGTTTTAGAATATACTTTTGCCGATTTATTTTTATTTTCTTTTTCTTTTTCATCTTTAGCCCCTTTCTGGTCTGCGCTTTTTACTTCATTTTCTTCTTCCGATTCTTTATTGCCTCTTCTCCAACCATCTTCATTTTTCCGGTTTCCCCATTTTTTTATAAACTCAGACCTTCCGATTCCAATTACGGAAGGATTATAAAAATACCAGTCACCGCCGGCTTTCATATCACGGTTTAATTGTTGGTTAAATTCACCGGGATTGTAAACCTGGGAGGTGGGCATTTCCTGTTCTTCTGCCCTCTTTTCATTTTCTTCCTCTATCATTTTATTGATGAGTTTATCCAACTCCTCTTTAGGCATTTTTGCCAATCGTTGCAAGCTGTCTTCCCTTGCCATGATTTCAAGATTTTCTACCAATTCAGAGAGAACCATTTTCTTGCTTTTCAAACGTTCATATTCAGGATGATCTTTAGGAAGGTATGTAAGGGTGCTGTCGTAATACTTATTTGCATTAGAATAATTTTTATAAGTATCGAAATATAAATCGCCAAGTGCCTTGCACGATAATGCTTTTTGCTTTGTATTAGTGGTAGAACTCTCTATAGATTTTTCAAGATTTTTTACCGCTTCCGGATAATCTCCTTTTTTATAGGAATACTGCGCCATTTGGAAATAAATTTTATCGCGGAAGTCCAGATTTCTTCCGTCATTCAGAAGTTTCTTAAAAAATCTGCGGACTTCCCGGTCGCTTTGATCGTTGGATTTACCAAACACCTGAATCAATGAAATTTTAGCATTGAAACTCATCTCATAGCTTTTATTTCCTTTGAGCGACTTTTGAAAATGATAGTATGCTTTTTCGTCATTCATTTCACTCGCATAGAGCTGTGCCACTATGAAATGAACCCGTGTCTTTAACGCTTTTTTCCGAATCAGCGGCAATGCATCTTCGAGGGATTTACGTGCAGAAGGATATTGCTCATGGAACAGTTCAAATTCACCGCGTGCCAGCAGGAAATCTCTTTTGTTTTTTTTGGTCAATGTATCCTTGGAGATAAAATCAATGGTAGTCAACGCATCTCTTGTATTACTCATGGCTGTATAGGATCGCAAAGTCAGAATCATCGCATCCACGCGGGTGGGTTTATGCTTGCTGGTGCCATTCACATATTGGAACGATTCGAGAGCAGATAAATAATCCTGTTTGTAAAACCGGCTTTTTCCAACGAGAATGTAACAATCATCCACCCACTTGCTGTTCTTATGGCGTTGAATTGCCATGGAAGATTTCTTTATTACGTCATCTAATTGCGCGCTGATTTCATTTACGGTAGAAAGTTCAACCGTAGGATATACTTTCAGGATTTTTTCATAATTATCCACATTTTTTTCATGGACGGTTTTTTCGGATGCTTTCAGATTTTCCCTGGCAAGAAAATAACAGTTATAATGGGCAGTGGTGTTATGGTATGATTTGCTGAAGATGTTATTTCGTTCCGCAGAGCAGGAGAGGAGAAGGCAGTAAACAGTTGCTATAATGCAACAGGTAAAACCTTTCAGGTTTTGCCAGGAATTTCGGCGAAGGACAACCTGAAAGGGTTTATTCAAGCGGCGAAGGATAACCTGAAAGGTTTTACTTTTATTAATAAATTTAGAATTTGCCATTCGCTATACGTCAATAATCTTGTCAAAAATAAGAAAAATTTTTGAAAGTGAAATATTTATTAGTAACTACTCGGACTGGTATAATTTCCTGCAAAAAATTATGTCACGCTAAGGCGCAAAGTACGCAAAGTATTAAGTACGCAAATTAAAAAAATCACAAATGATTTTTTCTTTGCGCCTTTGCGTGAGAACTTTTTTTTGCAGAATAGAAACATTTATTATGAATAGAAAATTATTTTTACCCCCTTTTTCGTGAAAATGAAAATTTTAACGATATTTGTACGAAAAAGATTGTAATTCAATATTTATTTTATTAAAAAACTAAATCAACAACCCCATGGACTCGCTCTCCCCCAACCTGTTTGTAAAAGACATCAACCAAACCATTGACTTTTACAAAAAACTCGGATTCAACGTAGTAATCACCGTACCCGATAAAGGTGAATTGGACTGGGCAATGATGTCCTGCGGCAACGTAACCATGATGTTTCAAACTTTTAAAAGTTTAGCGAATGAACTTCCGGCTATTTCAAGGCAGGAGGGAGGTTCTTTATTATTTTATATTAAAATAAAAGGAATAAGAAAGTTTTTTGATTCTCTAAAAAAAGAAGGTGTAATTATTATCAAAGGATTGGAAAAAGCATTCTACGGTGCCACTGAATTTTCTATTCATGACAATAATGGGTATGTGCTAACATTTGCGGAGGATGAATAAAAAAGTGTTTTTTCCCTTTCCTGATTATCTAAAACAACTTCTTAAACTCAATGCCACCCATTGATTTAATCTTGATAAAATAACTTCCCTGTCCAATTCATTATGCGGAAATTTATAGTATATATTGAAAGAATTAAATTTTCAGGACTCATTTTAATGATTTCCTTAAAGAGTTCCCTTTCATTCTCACAAGATTCTATCAGAATAATGTATTACAATATTCTGAATTTCCCTGGAAATACTTCTTTTCGAGTTTACAATCTCCGTACTATACTGCTTCATACAAAACCTGATGTTTTAGTTGTAACAGAGTTGCAATCCGATGAAGGTGCAAATCTTATACTTCAGGAAGCAATTCATAATAGTAATCTGGGACCCACCTATCAAAAAGCTGATTTTACCAATGGACCGGACTCCGATAACATGATTTTTTATAACAACGAAAAATTAGTTTTCCGAAAGCAGGATACCATTGAAACTGAATTGAGATTAATTAATCATTACAAATTATTTGTGAATGACCCTGATTTATTTAACACCAATGACACTCTATTTCTTGACTTTTTCATTGCACACTTGCGTTCCGGCTCAAGCTCAACGCAAGAAAGGTATAATGAATGTCTAAAAATGATGAATTATATTGATGCTGACACTTCTTTAAAAAATATTTTTGTTGGTGGTGATTTCAACTTCTATACGTATCTGGAACCGGCTTATGAATTGTTAACCAACGGCGGTATTGTGAAATTAATGGATCCAATCAGTAAACCAGGTGACTGGAGCGATAATTCCCTTTTTGCACCCTATCATACTCAAAGTCCGAGAAACAGGGCTTTTAACGGGGGTAGCGTTGGCGGTTTGGATGACAGGTTTGATTTTATTTTTGTAAATGATAACGTAATAAATGGAACCAAAAGGATTAAATATTTATCGGACACCTACCAGGCATTTGGAAACGACGGGCAACACTTTAATGATTCCATCACTGCCCCGCCTTCTAATCCCTTAATTCCTGACTCCGTTATTCAGGCGTTACACACTATGTCCGATCACTTACCTGTCATTATGGATGTTTGGGTTGATCTTCAACGTCCGGATTCCAATTTGGTAAATGTTAAATGTAAAGAATTAATAATTTCTGAATACATTGAGGGTTCATCATTCAATAAAGCAATAGAATTATATAATCTGTCAAACAGTGACACGATTGACCTGTCTAATTATAAAATAGGAATATATGCTAATGGCAGTCAAGTACCCACACAACAAATTCAGCTTTCAGGGATTATACCCGCAACCGGTTTTTACATTCTGGCTAACAACAATTCAACCTTAAGTAATATTATCGCTTATGCAGATACATTAACTTCTAAACTCAACTATAATGGTAATGATGCTGTGGCATTGTTAAAAAATGACACGGTAATTGATGTAATTGGTGAAATAGGGAATGATCCCGGTGTTGGTTGGACTGTGGGAAGCGGTTCTACCAAAGATTTTACACTTATACGACATCCACGGGTTAAAAAGCCGGTGCAAGATTGGCAAACTTCTCTTCCCGATTGGATTGTGAAATCCCTGGATGATGATTCTGATATTCATAACCACTTGAACTCGTGCAATGGTTGTTTTCTGAAAGCAAATGTAAGTACCTTTCCGTGCCGGTGCGGAAGTGCTACCAATGGAACTATTCAATTGGATTCTATAGAAGGCGCTTATCCGCCTTATACTTTTTTATGGTCTAACGGTGACACTACTAAAGATATTTATAATCTGCTTCCGGGGAGATATTACTTTACTATGACTGATGTTATCGGGTGTGAAATAATGGATTATTCCGATGTTATTTCTATACCGGAACCCATTGCATCTGCTATAAATATAACTTCGGCGGGTTGCCCTTCGGATTGTAATGGATCTGCTGAAATTTTTGTATTGAACGAATCCAACTACCAAACTCCCTTTAGTTACTTATGGAGCGATCCATTTGCTCAAAGCGATTCAATGGCTATTGGTTTATGTACAGGTACTTATTTTTTTACATTCACCGATTATTTTAATTGCATGGATACGGGTACTGTAACGATTCCCGGAGAAGTTAATCCAACAGCCGATTTTTCTTTTAGCATTAATCAAAATAATGTAAGTTTTCTAAACGCTTCAACCAATGCCAGCGATTATGTTTGGGATTTTGGAGATGGTGCATCTTCTACGGAAATCAATCCGTTGCATCTGTATGGTTCAGCTGGAAATTACACTGTATTATTAACTGCTTCCAATGGTTGCGGTACTGTTAAAATGAGCAAGAATATATCTATTTTTTTTACCGGAATGACAGAAGAAGTTAGACCGGAAATATATTTCTCAATTCATAATGGGTCAATGCAGATGAATTTGCCCAAAGAACTTATTAACCATGGTGCGTTATTATCTGTTTATGATTTAGCAGGGAAGAAAATTTATGAAACACAACTTAATACAACACCTGTTGACGTCTTTTCAGATAAATATAATTTAGCACAAGGGACCTATCTTGTTGAAATAAATACGAAAAATAAAGTGAGTGTAGTTAAAAAAATTGTAGTATTGGATAGGAATAAATTGTAATATACTACATCTGAAAAAAACTAGCTCCCCTCACCTGACAACCGCTACCAACCTCTTCCACTCACTCCCATCCTTTGATTTAATCCTGATAATGTAACTCCCCGCCGGTATTCCTGTTAGTGACACTTCAATATTTTTTCTGCTGTTATTATTTACCAAAGAATTCACCCTCACCGTTTTTTCTTTCTTCCCATGAATATTGAACAGTGTTATTTCCTCTATCGTCTCCGGTTTCTCTGATTGAATAATAAGTTTGTCAGAAGCAGGTACGGGATATAAAACAAATCCATCATTTCCTTGCTTGAGGAGATTTTCTGTTTTAGTGGATTTAACCGTAACCAATTTAAGCACACTGTCACTACCACAATCATTGCTAACTTCAAGTCCGACTGTATATTCTCCTTCTGCAGAATAAGTATAAACCGGCGATGGCACCGAGTCGGTTCCACCATCTCCAAATGACCATAGATAATTTGTTGCTCCTGTAGATGAATCCATAAAGGTAACTGTGAGTTCAGAGCTTGAGAAGTTGAAAGCGGCGAGTGGTAATGACTTAACGGTGACAGTTAGCCCGCTAGTAGTAACAGGCGCACATCCAGGAGCGGTTGCTGTAACTTTATACTGATGAGTGACACCTGCTATTAATAATAAATTATCCAATTGACTGGAAGGACCCAGTGAAGTGTTATCCTCAAAAAACTGATAGTAAGCACCACCGGTTGCTTTCAATTTAAAACTATCTCCTTCACAAACAGAAAGGGATGGTGTGACAGTTAAGGTAGGAGTAAGTGACATAAGAGTTACTGTCACTGTATCAGTAGAATTACATCCGTTCCCATTGGTTGATTGAAATACGAATAAGGAAGGGTTCGTACTTAACGAAGGTGTCACTAAAGGATTTAATGGATTAGTTTGATTTTTCACCGATGCACCCGGCGTAATGGAATACCATGAATTGGTGACATACCCTTGCAATACAGATAATTGTACATCGCCTCCGCAAGTTGTTTTATCAGTGCCACCATTTGGTTTTGCGTATTGATAGAAAGTGACTACGATTCTGTCTGTGTCATTGGTACATCCGGGCGAACTTCCAATCAATGTAAAATTGTAAAAGGGAGGATTATTTTTATCAGGAACCTGAAGAAAAACAGGAGCCGTTGAGGAGGCAACATCCATCAATGGATTACCTGAAACCCATCGGAGCGTTTGTGCTGTGGATGCTGTTCCATCCAAAGTATAATTTATACTGGGAGCACCCTCTTCAATGCAAAGCCGCACTGTATCGGCACCGGCTTCAGCAATAATTGAACTAGTTCTGCATATTTCAAAAGTGTCCACACCGGTACATCCGTTGATTTTATCTATTACCGTAATCTGATATTGATAGCAATCATTAAGGGCGGGAACGGGGTTTATAGTAGGATTTGCGCAAACTGTACAAGATAAACTAGTACCCGGTGACCAGGTTATAGAATTAAAATTAGAAGCATCAAAATTGGGCGTGTATGGAGTGTCATCGCAAACGGCTACGGAATCCTGATTAGTGAATTTGTTTGCTTTTATAACCGTTACAATTGTTGAATCCATCACTGTGGGACAGCCCAGTTGCGAAGTGTCAGTTACAGTTATAAAATATGTTTTTGTAACAGGAGTATTAACTGTAAACGGTCCCGGTTTATTATCAATTAAAGCAGGGTCACCACTCCATGTCCAAATAAATTTACCCATCCCATCCGGTCTTGTTATGCTGAACAACCCAACAGTTGCATTTGCACCCGGACATACTGTTACATCCGGTAATAAGCCAATTGTAATGGGTTTACATCCTGTTGGCTCACATTCAACCGGAGTTGAAGCAGGACCAACTTCCGGGCACGTACCGGTTCTTACAGCACGTACCTGAATGGACATTTTATCTCCAGGATTTTTACCAACTTCTGTATGAGTTAATAAACCGGAAGCAGGTGACCATCCAAATCCAAAATTAACTTCATAACTTGTGGCACCTGTTACTGCTGTCCACGTCCAAGTAATTGAGATGGTTGTTGAAATTCCGCAGGAAACTATGGGAGTACCCAATGCAGGAGTATAATTCACAATTATTTGGTCTGGACAACCCGTGTGAGTATAAGTATAAGTTATAGGACCGCTCAATCCGGTTGGATCAACTTGTCCTGTAACGGCATTTGTTATTCCAGGTCCTGACCAAGTTCCTCCCGCTGGTGACGCAAGCGGTAATGTAAATATTCCTGAACTTAAACAATAATCTATATCGCTACCTGCCACTGCGCCTGTTACAATTAAATTAGCAGTATCCGAGCAAGCACCTACAGTATAAATCAGATTGTGTGGAATACCGGAAATGACAGTCCATGGTGTATTTACAACATCCAATGTATCACCAGGCAATAAAACAACTCCAGCCGATCCCGTCCACGTTCCTCCAAATGGTGAACCGGTGAGCTTCACTTTAAATACTTGTGTTTTGCAGAAATCCCTGTCGCTACCAGCATCTACTACTGCCGGTGAGGTAATCGTTATCACTTTCTGCGGAGCTGTGCAAGCATTTGCGTCCTTCATATCAATGGTGTATGAATTTGCATTTAATCCTGTAAACGAAAGTTCACTCTGGAACGAGCCACCATTTATACTTACCATGAACGGTGACACTCCGCCCGCACCAACGGTATCTATAGTAATTGAACCGTCAGTACTATTATTGCAGGAAGCATCTATTTTACTGAAATTAATAGTTATCGCCGGACAAAGTGCAGTAGCACAGGAATCCACCTGATGATTTCCCAAGCCGGAATAATCATCCCATGCAAATGCCTGCCACTGGGAAGATGGGTCAAAAGAAGAAGGATTAGAAATAATTCCTGTTTGTACCGACTGCAACCTGCGAAGCGTCATGTTTGCAGTTGATATAGAAGTGTCCGTATTTGTCCATTCCGAGCCGGGATCCTGACCGATTCTTCCGATTATGTCAAGCGTGTCACTGCCTTTCATCAGCAGTAACGCATCATCTCCGTTAAAAGTAAGAAAGCTGCTTTGCATATTGGAAATTGACAATACAGTAGAATCTGCAAGTGAATGTGCAATTATAAAAGTATTTCCGGATTGTAAATTTCCTGAGAGCGTTAAAGTAGTGGATGTAAGAGCGCCGTTTGTAAATTTATGTAAAACATATTCACTTAAATCAATAGTAAACCCTGTAGGATTATAAATCTCCAGTACTTTTGTGCTTCCGCTGACAGGGTCAATATATTCAGAGAAAAACGGGTAAGAACAACTAATTCCTGGTGTTGAATATACATTTACAAACCGTGTCACTTCTGCGATGTTTCCTGAATTGTCAGATACAGTATAAACAATCTGATAATTTCCAGTGACACCCGAATTTACAGTACCGCTTATATTTATTAATGATGAAAGATCTCCATCCATATTATCCGTTGCCGATGCACCGGGTTCAATATAATTGCCTCCCACAGTAATATTTAAAGGATTTGCTCCACTCAAAGTTATGACAGGCGCTAAGGTGTCACTATCAATTACGTTTACAATTCTGGAAACTTCAGATGCTTTATTTCCAGTGCTATCAGCTACGTTATAAAATAAAGAATATGTTCCAGCACTGTCGGAATTCACCAAACCCGTTGTCACTATATTGCCGGAAATATCTCCATCCACATTATCAGTGGCAGTGGCACCCGGGTCATTGAAAATTGTGCCTGTAAAAATTGTTATTTCAGATTGTCCTAAAAGAGTAATAACCGGTGGAGTAAAATCAACGGAACTTGTGGTAGTGACACTAAAATCATCAAACGCAACATTTCCGGCTGATTTGAAATAAGTAAACCGTATCATGCTTATTCCAGAATATAGAGGCAATCGGTATATTTTACCGGATGATATTATGGGTTGGATAATTGTCAATGTATCGTAAGTGAGATTTGTTTTATTATATTGTTCTATCAAAAAACTACTTAGAGAATCTGTGGAAGATCCTCTTAACCAAAAAATAAGAGAGTCGGCAATATCGGGAAATTCAGGAGTGATAACTTCAGCATTAGTAACACTAAATTTATATGCATTGGGACCACTTGGACCAGAATAGCCGGTTGAAGTATAAATTGCATGATTAGAAAAAGTCCAACCGGCAGGGGTTGTTCCCGCTGTACCATCATAGGTAGAAAAGTTTTCCGTCAGGAGGACATTTTGCGCAATGAGGTTTACGGAAAATAGTAAATAGGCAATAATTGGTATGAAATTCTTCATGGTTTTAAGGAAGTTAATAAATTGAGATATTGCAGGATTGTGAATTGGATTGGCAAAGGTAGAAAATTTATGAATCAAGTGTTTGTTCGCCCTCACCGGATAACTGCAATCAACCTCTTCCACTCCCTCCCATCCGTTGATTTTATCTTAACAAAATAACTCCCCGCCGGTATTCCAGTTAGTGACACTTCCATTTTTTTCCTGCTGTTATTATTTATCAAAGAATTCACCCTCACTGTTTTTTCTTTCTTACCGTGAATATTGAAAAGTGTTATTTCCTCTATCATCTCCGGTTTTTCTGATTGAATAATAAGTTTGTCGGAAGCAGGTACTGGATATAAAACAAATCCATCATTACCTTGCTTAAGTATATTTTCTACTGACATTAGAGGGTAGAAAAAGTTGACGAAAAGCCGTTTTGGCTATCACTTCTGAAAAAAACAAAATAGATGAATTATTTTTTGATTTAAAAATAATAAAACTTGTTTGACAATATTTTTATACATTTGTACCTTAATAAAAAAAATTATATGCAACACAAAAAATTTACATTAAGCGTAGTTCTCTTGTTCGGACTTGGACTAACAGGACTACATGCACAAACCCTGTACGTAAAGGAAAACAGCGGAACGCAAACCGCCTACCCCTTAAACAACATTAAAAAAATGAGTTTTCCATCAGGCAATCTCATTGTGAGTAATACAGGAAGTTCAGGAACTTACCCATTAAGTAGTGTACGCTATGTAAATTTTGTTGATTTATCCACTGGTATTCCTTCCGCTGAAAAACCAAATGGAACAATGCGGTTATATCCTAACCCGGTAGATGAAATATATACTGTTGAACTTGCAACAGCCGGAAGCAAAAACGGTATCATAGCAATACTTTCTTTAGATGGAAAAGTATTACACACTCAAACGCTCAAACTCAAAACCAATATTGAACAGGTTAATGTATCAAACTTACCGCAAGGGTTTTACCTGTGCAGAGTAAACACAGGAAAAACGATTGAAACAACTAAATTTTTTAAACGATAAATCAATAAAAACAATGTTGAACAAAGAGAAATCCCGCAGTATTGCGGAAAAAAAATTATTTTTATCATTAGTAGGATTATTTGTGTCTATCGGCTTATTGCAAGCCCAAAACGACACCATGTATATTATGAAAGCTGGAAGTGTAATATACAAGCAAAAGATAACCAATATTGACAGTGTTATTTTTTACAATTTATTGCAAGTCCAGACCGACACCCTGTATATTATGAAAGCGGGAAGCGTAATATACCAGCAAAAGGTTACCAATATTGACAGTGTTATTTTTTACAATCCCGGAACCAACCCCGGTATTAACATTACCACCGTTCAAATCCCCGGCGGCACATTTACTATGGGTAGCCCTGTCAGCGAAGTAAATCATGAATCTAATGAAACTCAATATCAGGTAACGCTTACTGCATTTAAAATGAGCAAGTACGAGATTACCAATGCTCAATATGCGGCTTTTCTTAATACCAAAAGCATAGGTAGCAATGGGCTTTATACCGGAGGAACATACCCTTTCAAGACATTGATTTATGCCACTTCGGGAAGTTATGACTGGGGTTTACATTATACCGGTGGGCAGTGGCTCCCGGTAACCGGTTACGAAAATAACCCTGTAATTAAAGTAACTTGGTATGGAGCAGCGGAATTTGCAACCTACGCAGGTGGACGTTTGCCCACGGAAGCCGAATGGGAATATGCTTGCCGCGGCAATACCACTACTCCATTTAATACCGGTAATTGTTTAAGCGATGTTCAAGCCAATTACCTTTGGGTTTATCCTTATAACACTTGCACAAATACCAATACTACTTATCCGTTCAAAACCCAGCCGGTAGGTACATACACAGCAAATAGTTATGGTTTGCATGATATGCATGGCAATGTTTTGGAATGGTGCAACGATTTGTTGGGAACCTATCCTACCACCGCACAAACCAACCCTACAGGCGCTGTTACGGGTTCGGAACGCGTGTTTCGTGGCGGTAGTTGGTACAGCAATGCTCAGGCATGCCGTTCTGCTTATCGCAACGGTATGCTCCCTGGCAGCAACGACAGGATAGGGTTTCGTGTGGTCGGTCCCGTAGTTCACTGTTTAGCTTTGAGCTAAAAAGGTAAAGAATACGAGGTTTGGCAAAGAGGGAAGGAGGGAGGATTGACCGAAAGCCAAACCTCGTAAAACTGTTTAGAACCGCCGTAGGCGGTAGATTTTTTTTTGGATATAAATTAATTTCTATTTACTTTAAAAAGGATGGGGAAACTAATTAGATTTTTGTATTATCAAATTTCATTTGTTGTTTTTTCGGCAGACATTAATGAAAAAAGAAGGCATATTCATGCAGTGTGTGGGACTAAAAATGCAAAACTTTGTAAGTTTTGGATTGAAAAAAATGGGAAGAACGATACAGAATTAGTTTATAACTATGGATTTTCTCAAAAGGAACTGACAACTATTGAAAAATTAATAAATGAAAATTATGAAACAATCAATAAACAATTAGATATTTTTTATAATGGTAAACAAGTTAAATCCATAAAAATATGAAAACAACAGGTTTTTTAAACGGCAATCCGAAAATTGAAAAAATGAAATTTTCAAAAGGACAGATTCAAATAGTAATGAATGACAGGAGAGTAATTTTTTGCCCTTTGGACAGCTTCCCAGGCATAAAAAAATTATCCTTAAAAGAAAGAAAAAAATACAGCAATTTAGCAGGTTTTGGAATTATGTTTGAAAATTCTGATGAGGTGTATCACCTCTCAGATTTTTTGGGATTGCATAACACCCAAGGATTGTAATTATTGAAGTATTATTTTTTAAATGGATGTAATTTTTACTTCTGAAGAACTGAAGAACTATTTTACTGATAATTATCATGGGAAACAACCGTTTTCCGAACAAAAAGAAAATTTTTTACATCAGGTGTTTGTTCCCTTCACCTGATTATCGTAATCAATTTCTTCCACTCCCTCCCACCTATAGATTTAATCCTAACAATATAACTCCCCGCCGGTATTTCAGTTAGTGACACTTCCATATTTTTCCTGCTGTTATTATTTACCAAAGTATTCACCCTCACCGTTTTTTCTTTCTTCCCATGAATATTGAAAAGTGTTATTTCCTCTATTGTCTCAGGGTTCTCTGATTGAATAATAAGTTTGTCAGAAGCAGGTACGGGATATAAAACAAATCCATCATTTCCGGCTTTATTCAGATTTTCAACTTTGGTTGTCTTAACAGTTATAATTTTGGTTTCAACATCCGTTCCGCAAGCATTGGTGACATTCATGCTTACCGAATAATCACCTTCTGCTGAATATGTATGAACAGGAGCACTATCAATAGATGTATCCCCATCTCCGAAATTCCATAGATAATTTATGGCTCCTGAGGAGGAATCTATAAATGTAACCGTGAGTTCATCGCTTGTATATCCAAATATAGCGACCGGTGGCACTTCCGAAAATGCTACACTGATATTATTAGTTTCCAATGTACATCCATTGCTGTCAGTTATAGTAACGGAATAATTTCCGACACCGAGGTTGGAATTTATTTCGGTTGTGGCACTATTAGACCAGTTAAATGAATAAGGCGTTGTGCCACCTGAAGTACTTAATGCAATGTTGCCGTCTTGTGAATTATCGCAAGAAGCGTTGCTTACGGTGACATTTGACTGCAAAAGCGCCGGCTCTGTAATTACCACACTCGCAGGGGCATCGCAACCCACAGCATCAGTGACAGTAACATTAAAAATACCAGCAGTTAAATTAGAAACGACAGCAGTGGTTGCACCGGTTGACCATAGGTAAGTATATGGACTTGTGCCACCGGAAGCGGTTACGTTTGCAGAACCATCAGCGCCACCGTTGCAACTTACATCGGTAGTTGAAGTGGATGCGGTAGGTGCACCAATATTTAATACAGTGGCGATTGCAGAAGAAGTACATCCATTGGAATCGGTTACAGTGACATTATAATTACCGGAAGTAAGACCTGTAGCAGTTGCTGTAGTTTGCCCATCATTCCAAATAAATGTGAAACCAGGTGTTCCTCCTGAAACAATGGATACCGTTGCAGTACCATCAGAATTTCCGCAAGTGGCATCAGTGACACTCGTGGAAAGTACCATTAGTGCTGGCTCACTTAATATAACTGAGGCATTTGCATTACATCCAAGTGCATCTGAAACAGTACATGTATAAGTTCCCGCAGAAAGTCCGACAGCAATGGTTGCCGTTGAAGCGTTTGACCAAAGATAAGTATAAGGAGTTGTTCCACCTGCGGCAGTAACCGTAGCACTTCCGTTGGCGCCACTGTTGCAATCGGGATTTGTTCCGGTGAGTGTTACAGTGGGTGCACCCTGATCATTAAGCGCTATGTTATTAGTGGCACTGCACGTATTTGCATCTGTAACAGTGACACTATAAGTTCCTGAGACCAATCCGGTTATTGAAAGTGTTGTTTCTGTTGTATTCCAAACTCGTGAATATGGAGATGTTCCTCCCGAAATTGATACTGTGGCACTGCCGTCCGCATTACCGCACGTTGGATCTGTTTTGGTCATGGAAAGTGTTATAGCTGGACATGCGGTTGTGGTGCAGGTAATATTTGTTGAACCGGTAGGACTACAGGAAGCAACCAGCGCACGGACAAAAAGAGTGACGGAAACACTTACACCTAAACCGGCAGTATCGTGTGTTAATCCCATATTACCACTGCTGGGAGTGTACCAACTCATTCCATCCAAACTAACCTGATAACCACCAGCACCCGAAACGTTATTCCATGTCCATTGTAAATTTGAAATAGTGGAAACTCCGCAAGCTATGGTGGGAATTACTACTGCAATGGGGTCGCTGATAGTGACACTGGCAGAAGCAGTACATCCTTTTGTATCTGTAGCGGTAACAGTATAAGTTCCTGCACTCAAAGATGAAATTGT
The DNA here is from genome assembly GCA_001769655.1 of Bacteroidetes bacterium RIFCSPLOWO2_12_FULL_37_12. Lineage (GTDB taxonomy): Bacteria > Bacteroidota > Bacteroidia > 2-12-FULL-37-12 > 2-12-FULL-37-12 > 2-12-FULL-37-12. The sequence continues at coordinate 42,089 of MEPC01000020.1, forward strand.
GGAAGTGGTTTGTGAACCGCTCCATAAGAACGTATAACCGGGTGTGCCGCCACTCACAGACGCAGTCGCACTTCCCGTACTTCCGCCATTACAAACAGGGTCAGTTCCTGTTGCTGTTACAATAACTGCAGAAGGCGCTGTTAAAGTTATAGAAGAAGATGCCGTGCAGGACATAACATCTGTAACAGTTACGAAATATGTACCAGCTCCAAGATTTACTGCAGAAGCAGTTACTTGTACGTTACTCCATTGGAAAATGTATGGACTGGCACCTCCCGAAGGCGTTGCCGTTGCACTTCCATTACTTGAAGAGTTACAATTTGGATTAGTGCCACTTGTGGAAGCAGAAAGCGCTGTTGGATCGCTAAGTGTCACTGAAGTATTAAAATTACACAAATTAGCATCCGTTACAGTAACATTATAAGTTCCGGCAGATAACCCGGTAGCAATAGAAGCTGTTTGTCCTCCAGTCCAAAGGTAAGTATAGGGTGATAGTCCGCCTGAAGGTGAAACCGTTGCAGAACCGTTGCTAGAACCGTTACAAGAAGGTTCAGTACTTGTAATAGTAGCAGTAGGACCGCCTGCATCGCTTACGTTTGCATTTGCAGAAGCCGTACAATTATTATTATCTGTGACGGTAACGGTATAGGTACTTGCAAAAAGTGTAGCAGTAGTGGTTTGTGTAGCATTTCCATCAGACCACATATACGTATATGGAGAAACTCCGCCAGTGACAACAACACTTGCTGAACCATCTGCATTTCCACAAGTTGAAGAAACCGTTGAAGGAGTTAGTGTCATCCCTGCAGGGTTGCTTAATGAAACGCTTGTAGTAGCTGAACAACCATTATTATCAGTGCCAGTAACATTATAGGTGCCGGCGGGTAATCCTGTAGCAATTTGTGTTGTCTGGACAGGAGCTGAACCCCAAGCATAAGTATAAGGAGATGTACCTCCGGAACCTGACGCAGTGGCACTACCATTTGCTCCTCCATTACAATCCGGATTTGTTCCAGTGGCACTGACTGTCACTACCGCCGGATTAGTGAGTGTTCCCTCCATTGAATTTGTACAGGATTTTGAGTCGGTTACGGTTACAGTGAAAGTGCCCGCTCCTAAACCGGAAGCCGTAGCGTTTGTTTGCCCATCAGACCATGCAAAACTGTAAGGAGATGTGCCATTGGTTGGTGATGCCACAAGTGAGCCGGTACTTGCTCCGTTACACAATGGATCTTGCGAGGTAAATGAAATATTTATGGAATATCCATCATTAATTATATATTCTTCAATGGTTTGACAACCGTTATTATCGGTAAGGGTAACGAAATAACTTCCTGCCGATAATCCTGTAACCAAATTTGTATTGCCACCCGTTGACCATAAATAAGTATAGGGGGAAGTGCCACCTGTTGCTGAAACTTCTATGGAACCATTTGAGCCACCTGAACAATCCGGGTTAGTAGAATCTACAATTGCTAATGAAGGTCCACCATTATTACTTACCGAAGAAGAAGCTGTTGCGGTGCATCCGTTGGTGTCTGTTATCGTCACAGTATAAGTTCCAGCAGATACTCCTGCATTATTTGCTGTTGTTACTCCATCACTCCATATATAAGTGTAAGGTGCCACTCCTCCGGAATCAACAGTGACACTCAGAGAACCATCCGCTTGACCACAATTGGAATTGGTGGATGAAGAAGATAAATAAATTGCTGATGGTTCTGTTAAACTGGCATCCATGGTAACGGTGCATCCCTTGGAATCAGTCACTGTCACTATGTATGTTCCCGAACCGAGATTAGTTGCGGTAACCGTGCTTTGTCCGGGAGTTGTATTCCATGAATACGAATAAGGGGTTGTTCCTCCAGAGGGGTTTGAAGTTATGGAGCCATCAGACATCTGGTAACATGTAGGAGGTGTTGAGAATATTCCCGTCACAAGCTGGGCTGGCTCTGTTAAATTAACCTCGCTTGAAATAGTGCAGGAATTTAAGTCAGTAACTGTCACCTGATACGTACCGGCGATCAAATTATTGAGCAAACTTGTTGTCTGGACCGGCAAGGTGTTCCATGAATAGGAATAAGCAAGTGTTCCTCCTGTAACTGTTGCAGATGCGGAACCATCCGATGCACCAAAACAATATGGTGACACTGGAGCCAGTGACACTGCAAGAATTTCAGGTTCCGCTATCATAACCGAATCCACCAAAGTGGTTGCATTAAAGTCAGTAACGGTGACGTAATAAGTTCCTTTTGTCAGATTGCTCAACGTATCCAAAAATGAACCGGTTGACCATGAGTAAGTGTATGGAAACACTCCACCGTCTGCAAGTATTTTTACTACTCCGTTGTTATTCCCAAAACAATCAATATCTTTTTTGTCAAAAAAGGCGGTAAAAGAACAAGGGCTGAAATTCCAGTTGGTATTATTTCCAAGGTCATTACTATTCGTTCCTGCATAAAATCCTGCGCCCCCAGTGCCACTCATATCTTTTAGTTCAATATAATCAAGACAAACCAATCCAGATGGCTTTGAAAGGGTGGAAATATTTCCGGAGACCGATGATTGAAGGGAGATCATGCTTCCGGGATTTCCAGTAGCAGAAAGAAAATTATTGATGGTTTGAGTACTACCTGGATTAAAATAATAATCCATTCCAGGATTTAATAGTAACGTATCGGATAGTGTGCTGGAAACAAATAAACCGTCTCTGAGCAGTTTGAGAATATGAAAAGTTGGAATGCCGGAAATCCTAATCCATTCATACGCTGAAACGTTATTAAAATTATTAGTTCCGGAAATATCTGACATACCGAAGAAATTTACATTATGATAATTGGAGTTACCATTCAGGTAAGTAGTGTACTTTCCATTCTCAAAATCAATGTTATAATAATTCAATCCCTGTCCGTTAAAACAGTGGTCTATGTTATAAGTGAAATGAAGTGTGGAAGATCCTGGCTGGAATGAGAATCCCGCAGGATTTATATTCCACGGAGAAGAAAGGCAACTTCCGCCGGAATAATCGGATGCACCGGTAATAAAAACCTGAGAGGTGCCAAGAACTAATCCTCGTGCAGAAACAGAATTGCTTATAAAAGCAGTTGTCTTTAAGTCATTATTATTTGTATTTAGAATTCCGCTGATTAACTGAATATTCGCTAAGGTTGAAAACGGGTCTGTTAATTTCCATGAGCCACCCATTCCATCAAATAGGACCGTTTCCCTGAAATACTGTCCGGATGAAGTAATGGTATTTCCTGTATCAGAGGCGGAAAAAATAAAATTACTTTCCAGATTATTTTTGACATAATCATTAAAGAGCAGATTACCTGAAATATTCATGTTATTATTCCCAAGAATACTGGTTAAATAATCTGAGCCGCTCCATGTCATATTATGGCAACCTCCATCTTCGTCAATAATCACACTATTTACGCCAGGAATAAAAGAATTATCATCAAAAAACACATTGTCTTTAGGACCGGGATGACATTCACCACCAGCACCACCGCTCGTGGTCGCCCAGTGCATAGTGTCACTCCAAAAACCGGTGTTTCCTACCCAATAAAGATTCCTACCGGGATTTGAAACACCAAAATCCCAATTGAGATTGTTTCCGAAATCAACGGAATAATCGGCATTAAAATTTGCTGAACCCGAAGCAATGATTCCTTTTATGTTGCAATAAGAAACAGAAAGTGTTCCTCCGGGTTTTGACAACGTGGCTTGCATACCGGAAGAATCTGTTGTGAGAGTTACGTATTGTTTGCAGTCCCCATTTGCACCCAAATAACTTGTTACAGTTTGAATTTTATTATACCCCAATTTGTACGTTTTTCCTTTGGATAATAAAAGAGAATCCATGGTATTTACAGAGTTGAAAGTTCCGTTTCCTTTTATATCAAAGATGTTGAAACTATTGGTGCCACTATTCATAGTAATATCTGCATCTGCATTTACATTGTTGAAATTGTTGTTTCCCTGTGACACTGCATTTTTAGAAAATATAACATCGTGAAAAGTATTGTTTCCGGTAATATTACCGATGCCAAAATAATTCACATCGTAAAAAGTATTGATGTTGAAAATCGTTCCGTTTCCGTTGGAGTTTGAGAAATTCACATTTTTATAGGTTTGATTTCCTCCATAAAAATTTACATCTCCGGTGGAGGAGAGGGTAATGGTTGATTGATTACCGGAAAATGAAATACCGGATGACTCTAACCACCATGCATAATCAGTGGCATTGTAATTCGAAGTGCCTGTAATGGTTACCTGCGAAGTTCCCAAGGTTAATGCTCTTGGTTGTGTTCCTGCAGATAGAAAAGTATAACACGTAAAATTTTTACTGTTTACATTCAGGTTTCCTTTTCTGAGTTCAAAAATATTAGAAAGTGAAAATGCATCGGTAAGTGTCCATGAACCGTCCCCATCTATTACAAACATATCTTCCATACCGGTAAAGCCAATTGTTTTTCCATTAGAAGTAATAACATTCCCTGCATTCGGAGAATTAAGATATACGTTTTCACTGAGTGAAAAACCCATGTTTGCATTTAGAATCAAAGAGCCGTAAATATGAAGTTCAGCGGTTCCCTGTAACATGGGTGAATATTGAGCGCCTGTCCAGTCCATGCTTTTGCAGTAGGCATTCTTATCGTATATTACCCACTGACCGGCGCCATTAAAAGAACTTGTATCAAAAAATACGTTATCATCAGGAGTAGGAATACAAACACCACCTGCTCCTCCGCTGGTAGCCGACCAATGCGTAGAATCGCTCCAATAGCCCGTGCCATTCACCCAATATAAATTGCGTGAACCCGCTGAGGGGAAACTCCATCCGGTATTATTTCCTCCATTGATGGAATTTTCAGCAAGGAAAACAGCACCACCACCGGCAGTGACATCACTCATACTTACATTTTTAATAAATAAAGTGTCTGTTGTTTTGAGAAAATTTGTCTGCATACCGGAAACAGATGATTGAATTAATGTCTGTTTACTGCAAGATCCGGTAGTGATAATGTCACCAGTAAAGGTGAATGTATTTGTGGCACCAAATTGAAATTTTTTCTGTTCGGCAAGTATTAAAGTATCCATCGTGCAGTTCCCTGAAATAGTTCCTTCATCCTTCAAATCCAGTATATTGAATGAATTATCTCCACTGATAGTTGCCTTCTTATAAAAAGTTACATTGTGGGATGAATTATTTCCAATCAAAAGACCTTCTCCTTCAAAATTAATATCATGAAATGTATTATTATCATATAGAATCCCATAATTACTTCCACCTTTAAAATCCAAATCATAATAATTTGCGCTACCGCCGTTAAAACTGGAGACCCATGGATAGGTTAGTTTTATCAGAGAAGTTCCCGGGGTGCAAGAGAAACCTGATCCGGTTACATACCATGAAATCCAAGTGCCATTGTAAGAAGTATAATTATTAATGGTAAAAACGGTTGAATCAAGAATCAAACTTCTTGGTTCCATTCCTTCGCTGATAAATCCACGCGCCTGCACCACTTTCCCGTTCGTATTCAAAGTGGCATTTTTCAGTTGAATGTAACCTGTAATGATCATATCATCGGTAAGAAGCCACTGCCCACCGCCACATTCAAAAAATATTGTCTTGTCACTAAAGGGAATAATATTGCGTCCGTTGGTAGTAATTACGTTTGTTGTATTGCTTCCGATAAAATGCAGGTTTGCATTTAAGACCCATGATAATGTGCTGTTGAGTTTTAGCGAACCGCTTAAATGCAGATCCTTATTGCCGTCCAATGAATTACTTGCGGTGCCATTACTCCAGTCCATGTCTTTGCAAAAAGCATTTTCATCAATAGTTACTGAAGAAAAACCTCCCGGTAAGGAGTTAGCATCAAAAAACACATTATCATTTATATCCGGAACACAATTGCAGGTTGCGCTTCCACTGGACAGGGACCAGTGCGAACCATCATACCAGTTTCCGGAACTTCCTATCCAATAAAGATTTCTTGCGCCGTTATCAATGAAATTCAAGCCGGTACTATTTTGAAGATTTAATGAATTATACGCTTTGAACTGTGCAGTGCCTGTAAATGAAATATCCAGAATACGGGCAAATTCCAGATGCAAGCTATCCCCGTTTTTAGTAATGGTGGCAGGAGTGCATGGCGCGGATGACATTAAAGTTATATAGTTGTTAGATGCACCTATAGCGTTTAAGTAACCGGAGATAGATTGAGTACTTCCGGTTGAAAAAGTATATTTTTTTCCGGGAGATAAAGTGAGTGTGTCAAATTGATTGTCACCGGAGATAGTGCCATCAGTTCCGAATGTACAGAGATTAATGTTATTACTTCCGGAGATACTACCATCGTTGGTAAAATTTACATTACCGGTTACTGAATTATTTCCATCAATATTTCCCTTAAAGGAAAACTCAATGGATGATGCAGTATTATTTCCATGCACATAACCAATACCGGAACTATTGGAAAAAGTCAGTGCTTTGTATAATTGGTCGCTCCCGTAAAAGTGAATGTCGCCGTTGTAATTAAATGTAATGTTAGAAGAATCGCCATCAAATGTAAAATTGGAACCGGATAATTTCCAGCTACTTGTTTCAACGCCATCATTGTAATTACTTAACAGCGTGATGGCTGAGCTTCCCAGAGAAATATTCCTGTCATTAATACCTGAACTAATGAATGAACCGAAAGTTGCGTTTTGATTATTTGTATTCAATGTTCCGGTTTTCACCTCTACATTAGCGCTTGTGTAAAAATCATCCATGAATTTCCATGACACATTTTTTCCATCAAAAGAAATTTTCTTATTGGACATTAATTGTATTTTATACCCGTTACTTGTGAGCATATTGGTTGAGTCGTTTTCTCCACTGAAATTAATATTTCCGCTATAGGGTGCGAGGTCATAATTTAAAGTAAGAGAACCGGAAATATTTAAATCACCGGAACCGGAAAGAGAAGAAGAAAAACCGGAGCCCGTCCAGTCCATGTTATTGCAAAATACAGGAGAATTGATAGTAACAAAATAGTTTGCAGTAAAGGAGTTTGCATCAAAAAATACATTATCGTATTTGGTTGGAATGCAATTTCCTCCTGCACTACCGCTGGAAGTAGCCCAGTGCGTAGAATCATGCCAGCTTCCTGCATCGCCAACCCAGTAAAGATTTCTGGATGCATTGTTAGAAATATTCCAACCGGAATTGTTACCAAGGTCGGACATGTTGTTTACTGTAAACATTGCACCACCGGAAGCATTCATATCTTTCATAATAATATTATTCAGTGTAGCATTGTCGGATGTTTTTATGAAATTTGCCTGTACCCCATTGGTACCGGATAAAAGAGTAATGTTTTGATTACAAGTACCATCGGCTGATAATAAATTATTTATAATTTGTGTTGAACCGGCTCCGAAGGTATATGTTTTTCCTTTTGACAAGAGCAGTGTATCAAACCGGTTGTTGGTAGAAATAGTTGCAGACCCGTTCAAAACAAATTTCTCAATGGTATTGCTTCCGCTGTTTATATTTGTAGTGCCATTAACAGTTACGGTTTTAAAAACATTATCAGCATACAGGTAAGCGTCTTGCTGAAAGGATATATTTTTTGCAAAGTTGCGACCGTAAATAGTTGTGCTACCGGAGAAGATAGCATTGTTAAAAATATTATTGCCATTCAAAATAGCATTTCCGGCTACTGAAATATTGTTGTAAGTATTATTTCCATAGAGCATTGCAGGGGAAGTGGCACCGGTATAGGAAACATTATAATAAGCGAGATTACCCCCTGAAAAATCTAAAGGATTAGCTGAATTAGCAGTGAATACAATGCTTGAAGTGCCGGCTGTCAATGAAAAGTTCGTTGAATTAACTTCCCATTCATAAGTGAAGGGTTGACTGCCGGTGACACTTACTATGGAAGAACCAAGATTTAAACTTCTTTTATTTGTTGTTGTACTTCCAAAATAAGCACAAGTAATGGAATAATTATTGGTAATCAGATTTCCATTATCAAATTTCAAAGTACCGCAACTGAAATCGTCTGCAAGATTCCAGGTACCCGTTCCGTTAAAATTTGTAATAGCAAGTGTTTTTCCTGCAAGAGAAATAGTATTGGTTTGATTGCCTGAAAAATACCACCAACCGAAGTGTGAAAAGTTCATGGATGATGAAAATGCAAGGGAGCCGTATGTGTGCAAATCAGAAAATCCGCTCAAGTCGGGAGTATTGGTAACTCCGGTCCAGGTCATGTTGCGGAAATAAGCAGCTGTATTTATAGTGACTGCCTGTGAAGCAGATGAAAAAGAATTGGCATCAAAAATAACATTATCGGTGGGACCAGGGATGCAAGCGCCTCCTGCTCCACCACTGGTTAATGACCAATGAGAAACATCACTCCAGTTTCCGCTATTTCCAACCCAATATAAATCCTGTACCGGAGGATTATTAATTATAAAACCTGTAGTGTTCCCAACGTCAATAGAATTATTTGCAGTTAGTGTGGCACCGCCGGTTAAATTCAAATCTTGAAACCAAACATAATTAATATCGGAAGTGGCACCGGTACTGTTGATAGTTGCCACTATCCCATCTGAGAATGAACTTAATTTAACCGGTGCAATACAGGTTCCCTGCGCCTTTATGTGATTATTCAATACATTCAAAACCCCTGAATTAAAATAATACTGATAACCGGAATAGAGGACCAAAGAATCCATATCAGTGCCACTATTAAAATAAGCGTTGTTATTCAGGTTTCCTTTTTCAAAAGTTAAATTACCATAAGAAGTAAGTATTCCATCGGTTGTGATATTCCGGAAAGTGTTATTATCATAAATCTGAACATCCCCTGATGATACGCTTAAATCATTAAATGTATTATTGTTATTAATTCTTAGTGTGCCATTAGTTACACCAATGTCATTATACGTAAACCCACCGCCATCAAATGTGAAAGTAGTATTTGCGGTAATCAGTGAGGTGCCTGCATTGATAGTCATGTTTACCGGATTCATCCACCAGCGAGGGGAAGCGTTTCCTGTTTTCAGTGTGAAGATGGATGAACCCAGATTTAAAGTACGATTATCACCTGTAGTGGAATAAAAAATATTTGAAGTGACATTTATTCCATTGGTGTTTAATGTCCCTTTGTTCAGATACATGTATCCGTTACAGTTCACATCCGATAATAAGGTCCATTCCCCGTTGCCATTAAAAGTAAAATATTGCCCTAAATAAGTATGCCCGGCAAAGTCCACTGTATTACCCATAGAGTCAGATTTAAAATCAATGGAGCCAGTCCATGTTACAGTCATGTTGGAGTCAAATTTCAGAGAGCCGTAAACATAGATATTCCATCCGCCTGCAAGTGTAGGATTATTTAAAACACCCGTCCAATCCATATTTTTGCAATAGGCATTGGCATTATTTATATATACAAATTGGTTTGTGGTCGTGAAAGAATTGGCATCAAAAAAAACATTATCGTCTTGGGTTGGGGCGCAGTCGCAGGAAGTATCGCCGCTGGAATAGGACCAGTTTCCAACGAGATGAAAATCACTGGTGCCACCAATCCAATACAAATCAGCGGCTTGGTTTGCATTAAAGAATGCAAGGACAAAACTAAAAGCGATAGTGAGCGTGGTTTTTTTGAACCAGGCGCAGGAGAGTGGATTTCTCATGGAATTTAGGGTTAAGGGTTTGAAAAAGGAAGGGCAAGGTATGAAATAAAATTGAAAAAAACAAGGGGGGTTCTGTATGTAGAGACGACCAAATTGGGCGTCTCTACATACAGAACCCTATACCCTCTTTCCCCTAAACACCCGCTTCAATACTTCATTACCCACATATGGGTTGGTTCTTATATCTGACTCTTTAAATATACTTATCCCAAGCATTTCAGGTTCACAACATCCTGAAAAGAAAATTGTCAGAGAATAAATAAAGAAGGAAAATATGTGTTTGGGATAGAAATTCAAAATGCTCATTTTTTTATCTTCAACTTCTCCCCCGCATTTACATCCAGCGTACTTCTCCCGTTCCAGGTAAGTATTTCAGATACCTTGTATCCATATTTCATGGCAATTGCTACCAGTGTTTCGCCGGATGACACTGTGTGAAGCTGAAAATTATCTTCGGCAGAAGCGTTGTCCTTTATTGCAAGTTTTTGTCCTGTTTTAATATCATACGTATCAAAACCATTCATCTGCATTAAATCATTTACCGACATTTTATATTTGTTGGCTATTCCGAAAATAGTTTCTTTATCGCTTACTATGTGAAAACTTTTATTTCCTTCACGTACAGGTTTGACTTCGGGTATAGAAGATGTGAGCACCTCTGGCTTAGAATCCGATACTTCTGGTTTGTTTTTTTCCTCCTGATTCTTACTTGTAGTTACGGTTGCTTGTGCGGGTTCATTTTTTGAAGAAACTGCAACCGTTTTTTCCGTTTGTTTCTCTTTTGAAGTAGAGGGTTTCGATGAAGGTTGAGCCGGAAGGTTCTTCCTGGTTTGTTCTTCTTTGGCAACCGGTTCAGAAGAAGTTCGCGACCCGTTAGTTATTGTTTTTGCTTCTGAAATTTCATTAGCTACTACAAACGCCTTATCATCTTTATAAATTTTAATCACTTGCCCAACCGAAACAGAATTTGAACTCAGATTATTCCATTCTTTTATCTTTTGAATGGAAACATTATACTGCAACGATACTCTGAATAAATTTTGGTTTGGCAGTACCGTATGATACAATACTCCTGGCTCTCCACCTGAAAGTTTTGTATTACTGTTTTTGGTTTCTTCCGAAGTGGTTACAGGCGCAGAAACAACAGAAGTATTTTGTTCTTTTGACAAATTAACAGGTGGCGCTGGTTCTTTGTCTTTTGGCTCCGGATTGGGTAATGCTTTTTCTTTTTGGGGCTCAGGCGCAAATGCATTGACAGGTGCTGAAACCGGAGCCGATAAAGATTCTCTAATGCCGGAATTTGAATTACGCGACATTCCGGAATCTTCGGAAGAAGAAGAGGATGTCTCAGTATTTTTATTTGATAAAAGAACCTCAACCGGCTCAGGTTTCAGGTTATTAGGAACAGGGTTATTCTCACTTTTTTCCGGCTTAGTGTCTTCATCATAAGCTTCCCATCCGTCAGGTTCTCCCATTTTTTCAGAATTAGCCAAGGCAGTTTCGCTGAACTCCGGTTCTTGTATATCCAGTACAATTTCCACTCCGGTTTCCTTCGGTCGTTTTTGTTGAAGCCAGAGCTTTTGACCGATCTTCGGTTCCTCCGCGGGTTTTAATTCATCCCCGGGATACAACCAGTTAAAATCTCTAATCAAAGAAGAAAACATCCCGTAATGCTGACTGATGCTCCATATTGTCTCACCATATTTTACTATGTGAAATGGAGGAGTTTCTTTAGAGGGTTTTTTATTTTTCTTCTCAACATAACAAACCTGCCCGTGAGCTAATTGGTTAAAAGGACCAATTTCATTATATTCTTTTATAAGTTCTACAGTGATGCCTGTTGCTTGTGCCAATCGTTCATACGTGTCACCAAATTTTGCCTGCACAGCGCGCAAACCGTTTTTCATTAAGAATATCGGAGGAGGCATGTTGCTGTATAATTCTCTGGGGAGACCTTGTTTGACACCCATTTCTGCATGCAAAGGGATAAATACTGTATATTTCTTATTATCAGGAGGTAACTTAATGCCAAAGAACCATGGGTTAAAATCTTTTACATCGGCAGTACCTATTTGATTGGCGTCTGCTATTTCAGAAAGGGTTTGTTCCGGCGCTCCCTCATATTCAAAAAATAATAAGCTTGGATTAGGATTTTTTTCTAAATAGTTTTCAAAAGCAAGTTTATAGGAAATTGCCTTTATGATAAACCAGTGTGTTTTGGAATCAAGTGACATTTTTCTTGCGCTGTAAAACTTGTAATCGGCTAACGTGATGGCGGTTTCCTGTCCTACATGATAGGCGAGCATGCTGTATATCCAGTTATTAAATATAGAATTGCTTTTAAGTAAAATTCCGCATACTGCCTTGGTTGACTGCCCCAGATGCATTCGTTCATCCATCTGATCATTGATGATGAGAGATGCTTCTTTGGCAATCAAAGATTTTAATTTCCAAATACCAGCTTCATCCTCCGATGGCTTGGATGGCTCGTTGACAAGACCGCTTTCAAGAATGGCTATGTAACACAAGTCCTTGTGAATGCCCGTTTGAGCAAATATTTTATTGATGACAGGAAAATACAAGTCAGTTTTTTCAATAATTTCCTCAAAAAACTTCTGATTGGCATAAATGGCATTTACATTGGATGCGATTTCCTGTTTCAACTGAGTGGAGGGCACCAATTGAATTCCTGCGAAATCAATGTTTTCAGGAACAATATATTGCTGTCCATAAGTTTGTGTGCCACTAAGAAAAGTGAAAAAAATTCCTAAGGTAAGTGTGGATATATAGGATAGCTTGTTAATCATAAATTTCAGAAATGAGGGATGGTTTCTCCCAATTTTGTGTTTTGAAGCTTGCCGGTTATTGCCCTAACCCGCCCAATATACGATATATTTATTTAAAATCCAAATTTATTTTTCACAGGTAGGTTTAAGTACCTGCCGCACAATCTGAGCGACATACTTAAACCAGGTACCGCACAATCCGTTTACTTTATCTTTCTGATTTTCAGCGCTTCCCCAATCTGAATGCTCATTTCCGGTTTTTCATTCCAGTCGAGAATTTCTGAAACCTTGCAGTTGTATTGTCTGGCAATAGAGTAGAGCGTTTCTCCCTGGCTTACGGTATGATTTATAATATCAAACTTTGATTGATCGGCAAAGGCAATGGTAAGACGTTGTCCGGGTTCGATGGTGTATGAACTCAGCCGGTTAATTCTCATAATTTCATTTACTGTTGTATGATATTTATTGGCAATCTGAAAAATTGTCTCCCCATCCTTTACTGAATACAAGGTAATTTTCATACCCGGGTCAGGAAGATAATTTCCGGTATCCGGTAAATTGTAATTAGTTTTTTCAGGAGGAATATTTGTGTTTGTAAATGAAACAGCAGAGGGTTCGGGAGTTTTTGTTGATGAAACAGCAGGGGATTCGGGTGTTTTTTCGACTTTAGCAATTTCCGGATTAGTAACCCAAATAATCTGTCCGGGTTTTAATGCAGATGTTTTCAGGTTATTCCATGTTTTAATTTGATCGGGAGTTACGTTATATTTTTTTGCAAGTACAGGCAACACATCTCCTGGTTTTACTTTATGTTTGCCGGGTTCCGCTGTGGGATCGCTGATTTTTAAAACCTGCCCTTTAACAACTGCCATTGTTTTCAAGTTATTCCATGTTTTCAATTCTACAGGAGTGACACTGTATTTTTTGGCTATGGTCATTAGATTTTCACCTTGCATTGCCGTATGCTCGGCTGGTTTTGATGATGATGAGATAGGATTATTTGTTTGTGTAACCACGGGTGGTTGGGTAGCCGCAAGAGATGCGCCAGCGGGTTTACGGGAAACAGCAGGCATTTCTCCAACAATTAATTGTTCCCCAACGGTGATATCGTTTCCGGTAATATTATTCCATTGCCTGATTTTATCAATGGAAACATTATATTTTTTTGAAATTCCAAATAACGTTTCCTTGATTTCTACAATATGGAATTTTTTGTCGTTATCCGTTTGTTGTTGTGAAACCGTTTGTTGTGCAACCGTTTGTTTTTGGACAACCGCGGGTTTTTGTATAGCCGCCGGTTTTTGTGTAACCGCAGGTGTTGTCCCGGCGGATGTTGATTGAATACGGATTTTTTGTCCTACAAAAACATGATTATTGGGTAAATTATTAATGCGCATTAACTCATCCACCGGAACACTATATTTCTGTGAAATGCGGAATAAATTATCGCCGGGAATAACAACGTAAAATCCTGATTTTTCAATTTTACCATTATCTGATTCACTCACTGTTTCAGTATTTACCAATGAAATATCCTGCTCTTCACCTCCTGAAACCCTTAACATTTGCCCAACAGAAAGATCGGGATTTCCCAACTTATTCCATGCCATCAATTGATTGATGGAACTTTTATAGAGCACGGATATTCTCCATAACGTTTCTCCTTTCATAACCTTATGAAAAACAGGTTTTGCTCCCATGTTTTCTTTTGGGTCACGGATTAATAATTTCATTCCAACCTCTTTGGCATTGGCTGAAAGATTATTCCAAAGTAAAATTTGTTTAATGGTGCATTTGTATTTTGATGCAATGATAAACAATGATTCCCCTTGTTTCCATTCATGATACCTGACTCCATCCGGAACAGAGGGAACGGTTTTGGTTGATTTCTTTGTGTTTGTCTTCGGCTCTGGTTTCTGGATGGTTGTATTTTTTTGTACAACAGGTTCCTTTTTTTTAATCTCTTCTTTCTTAGCTTCAGCAATGGGTTTGTCAGGAATTGTTTTTTCCGGCTTTATAGGATTATCCGGTTTTATTTCTGTTTTTTCGGATAGATCCTTCTCTACGGTGTTAGTCGTTTTATAATTTGCGATGGCGGAATCTATGGATGGGAAAGAATCCGGTTTTGAATCTAACGAATAAACATAAACTTTTTCGTTCGGCGCAGGAGTGTCACTACTTGCAGGGGTTTCTGCTTTTATATCCGTGTCACTCAGAGCGACTGCGTTGGTATCGGATTCATCGTGCAGGGATATTTCGTCAAAACGGTTTTCTCTGATATTAATCAACATTTCAATTCCAACGGAATCCGGGCGTTGTTCCTTTAACCATAATTTCTGACCCATTTTAGGTTCTTCAGCCAGAGAAATCTCTGTGGCTTCTTTTAATTTGTTGTATTTTCTGATTAAGGAACTTTCTACGCCGAAGTTTTGAGAAATCCTCCAGAGGTTTTCGCCCAGTTTAACAATATGAAACCTAGGCAAATAAGTATGTGGTTTTTTATGCTTTCGTTCCAAGTAACAAATCTGACCATGGTACATGGGATTCAAGGGTCCTAATTCATTGTATTCTTTTAGTTTTTCCGTAGTAATTTTCCCATCAACTGCCAGTTTTTCGTAGGTATCTCCTATTTTTGCCTGAATGGCACTAAGTCCGTTTTTAGTCATTAAAACAGGGTTCGGATTATTGGAATATAGTTCCCTCGGAATGTAATTAGTTACTCCTGGAACAGAAACGAGTGGAATAAAAACAGTGTAAGGTTTTCCTCCAGGGATTTTTACTGTTTTTAACCATTTATTGTAAGCAAAAACGGAGTCAAGATCCACTTGGTTATTCAACGCAATTTCCTGGATAGTTTGACCCTTAACCGCTTTATATTCGAAAAGAATTACTCTAGGGTCGGCTGTGGTTCCGACTCTTTTCTGAAGAGCTATTTTACAGGATATTGCCTTTATGATATACCAATGCGTCTTGGAATTAATAATCATTTTATTGGCACTATAAAATTTATAATCAGCTACCCCTACGGCGCCTTGTAAACCGAGGTTATAAGAAAGCAAAGCGTAAATCCAATTATTAAAAGTTGCATTATTTTTTTTTAGATACTGCGATGCCGCATGGGTTGATGCAATGATATGCCTTCTTTCATCCACTTCAAGACCTGCTTCAATTCCCATTTCGTTAGCTGTCTCCTTTTTCATCTGCCAGAATCCTTCTGCGCCGGAAGAAGAAACAGCATCCGAAATCAGTTTGCTTTCCATGACTGCCAGGTATTTAAAATCATCTGGAACCTTTTCTTCTTTCAAAATCTTAGAAATAATAGGAAAGTAAGTATCGGTTCTGTCAATCAATATTTTTAAATATTTTTCGTTTTGAAGATAGGTATAAGCGTTTTTTTCAATCTCGCTCGTTACATCCTGTTCAATGACGAGCTTCACCCCGGCAAAGTCCATTTTATCCTGTGTTGTTTGAGCAGACAAGAGAATGGTGAATGATAAAAGGAAAAGTATGGCTATGGGTTTGACCATTAGGGGTATAGAGGTATAGGGGTATAGGGGTATAAGGGTATAAGGGTATAAGGGTATAAGGGTATAAATAATTGAAATGACACTGTGCACCGTGTCCTTACCTGTTTTTTTGAATATCCACAAAAGTAAGGAATATATTTTTTTGTTTCGTAGAAATTAATATATTTGTACCGATTTTCTACTTTTTTCACCTATCGGTTCTTAATTTACCAATTTCTAATAACCAATTACTAATTACTAATTTCTAATCTCTCTATCATGAAAAACTTCTTCCAACAGTTGGAGTCAGAAGACGAGGGTCCTGTACTCACAGCCAATCTTGTAAAAACGTATGCTTCAACCGTCTATGGAGTAAATGCAATTCCCATCACCATTGAAGTAGCGGCAAGCAATGGTTTCAGAACCTACATTGTGGGACTTCCCGATGTGGCAGTGCGCGAAAGTGTTCACCGGATAAAAACTGCATTAATATCTGCAGGATTAACTTGGCCTAAACAAAGAATTGTAGTAAACATGGCGCCTGCAGATTTACGGAAAGAGGGATCAGCTTACGACCTGACACTTGCCTTAGCCATATTAGCCGCCGCTGGAAGCATATCTGCAGAATTAATGGAACAGTATGTGATAATGGGAGAACTTTCATTAGACGGAAATGTTCAACCCATAAAAGGTTGCTTGCCTATTGCCATTCAGGCAAAAAAAGAAGGACTCAAAGGAATAATTGTACCGGCGTCAAATGCCCGGGAAGCGGCGGTTGTTGATGGAATAGATGTGTATGGAGTTGAGTCATTAAAAGAAGCCGTTGACATTATCAATAAAGAATCATCCAAATCACCAATCAAAGTAAACAGCGTTGAGCAATTTGTAAACACCTGTGATAAATACGAGGCAGATTTTTCGGATGTCCAGGGACAGGAAAACATAAAACGGGCGTTGGAAATTTCAGCCGCAGGGGGTCATAACGTAATTTTAATAGGACCTCCGGGTTCCGGTAAAACCATGCTAGCAAAACGTCTTCCCTCTATACTTCCCCCAATGACACTGCAGGAAGCGTTGGAAACCACTAAAATTCATTCGGTAGCTGGCAGAATTTCAAAGCACGGATCTTTGATTACACGCCGCCCGTTTCGTTCGCCCCATCATACCATAAGTGATGTGGCGTTGGTGGGCGGTGGTGGCATTCCTCAGCCAGGAGAAATATCGCTGGCACATAACGGAGTTTTATTTTTAGATGAATTACCTGAATTTAAACGGACAGTGCTGGAGGTAATGAGACAACCCCTCGAGGAGAGAAAAGTTACGATTAGCCGTGCCAGGGTTTCAGTGGATTTTCCTGCTAATTTCATGTTGGTGGCATCCATGAATCCCTGTCCGTGCGGGTTTTATAACCATCCTGAAAAAAGATGCGTCTGTCGTCAGGGAATGGTGCAACAATATTTGAACCGGATCAGCGGTCCTTTGCTCGACCGCATAGACATTCATGTAGAAGTGACACCGGTTTCATTTAACGAAATGACTTCCCAGAGGAAAAATGAGAGAAGCGTTGACGTACGCCAACGGGTGCAAAAAGCAAGGGAAATTCAAAAGAAAAGATTTTATGAACTTAAACTTCCGCAGGTTTATTCCAATGCGATGATGAGTCCATCCTTAGTTCAGGAAATTTGTCAGACGGATGAATCCGGTAAGAAAATGTTGAAGAATGCGATGGAAAAAATGAATTTATCGGCAAGGGCATTTGACCGCATACTGAAAGTTTCGAGAACGATTGCAGATCTTTCCTGTTGCGAAAATATCCATCCTGAACATTTAGCGGAAGCCATCCATTACAGGAATTTAGACAGGGATAATTGGGCGGGGTGATGGTGGGGGGGAAGGGAGCCCTGAGTAAAACCTAATCCGTAAACCTAAACCTAATCCGTAAACCTAAACCTAATCCGTAAACCTAAACCTAATCCGTAAACCTAATCCGTAAACCTAATCCGTAAACCTAATTCGTAAACTTAAACCTAAACCTAATCCTAATCCGTAAACCTAATCCTAATCCGTAAACCTAATCCTAATCCGTAAACCTAATCCGTAAACCTAAACCTAATCCTAATCCGTAATCCTAATCCGTAAACCTAATCCGTAAACCTAATCCGTAAACCTAATCCTAATCCTAATCCGTAAACCTAATCCTAATCCGTAATCCTAATCCGTAATCCTAATCCGTAATCCTAATCCGTAAACCTAATCCGTAAACCTAATCCTAATCCTTAAACCTAATCCTAATCCGTAATCCTAATCCGTAATCCTAATCCGTAAACCTAAACCTAATCCTTAAACCTAATCCTAATTTTAATATGAAAAAACCAAGATTTAATCACGAAAAACTTGAAGTTTATCAGAGATCCCTGAAATTTATTACATGGTTGACTGAGGTCATTGATGCCTTAAGCAGAGGGAACGGAAATATAATTGATCAAATTGATCGTGCATCAATATCTGTTGTGCTCAACATTGCAGAAGGAAATGGAAAACATTCAAGCAAAGAACATAAAAGATATATTGAAACTGCTAAAAGTTCTGCTCTTGAATGCGCTGCTGCTCTTGACATAATGTTCGCTAAAAAATTAATTGATGAGCAAAAATCAGAAGAAGGAAAAGAAATGACAGAGGTGATGGTAAAGATGCTTTACAAGTTAGGCGAAAGTTTGTTGTAATGTTAGAAGGAAAACAGAATAGGATTACGGATTAGGTTTACGGATTAGGTTTACGGATTAGGAAAACAAATTAGGAAAACAGATTAGGAAAACAGATTAGGAAAACAGATTAGGAAAACAGATTAGGAAAACAGATTAGGAAAACAGATTAGGAAAACAGATAAAGAAAACAGAACACCCTATACCCCAATTGCGCCACCTCCTCAAGCAATACGTAACTTTACCCAATAATTTCTATTCCTCTTAAGCAACGGATGTTGTGCTCTTTTTGTTTTTTATGGAGTAATTCAAAATTGTATCTGACCATTTCTTCCGAATAACTTTTGGGATGATATAAATGATAAACAATTGATTTATTTTTCATTGATTTAGTTTTAATACCATTCTCTTTAAGCCGCCATTCTATATCAACATCTTCACCCACACCGGCAAAAATATAATCCATATCAAATCCATTTACATCCATCAATGACTTTTTACCTATTCCCCAATTTCTCCCAACTAATCCTCTTCCGTCCTTTTTAATACTAAGCGAAAACAAGGGGGAATAAATTCCGTCCTTGATCATTTTAGAATCAGAAAAAAGTAAAGAAAAAAAATTCAACTTTTTCAACGATTGTTTTTGTATTATCCATTCCGAAATATTCTTACCAAGCAGAACAGCCCTTCCCTCATAAATATAACCTTCCTGGATATTTTTAAGATAGTTATTTACAAAATGTTTGTGAGGCAGACAATCGCCATCAATAAAAACCATCTTATTGGTTTTTGAATGGATGATAGATTTATTTAACATTTCATTTTTTCTAAATCCCTTATCTTCCTTTTGATAAATGTGCGTAATGGGAAAATTAAATAACATTCTATTCTTTGAAAGAAATTCAAAGGTCTCTTCATTATAATCATCTTCGGATAATATGACTTCAAAATTTTTATTGCTTTGCCGGGCTAATGCCCTTAAAATCAATCTCAACTTATCTAATGCCTTGTAATAGGATATTATTACGGATAATTCCATGGGTATAGGGGTATAAGGATATAAGGTTATAAATTTAGTTCTAATTCTCAATACCAAATGCTCAATACCAAATGCTCAATGCCAAATGCCCAATGCCAAATGCTCAATGTCAAATGCTCAATGTCAAATGCTCAATGCCAAATGCTCAATGTCCAATGACTAATTCTCAATGCCTAATTACCCCCTATACTCCCCCCACACTTTTCTGAACGTATCGCTGATTTCTCCCAACGTCACGTAGTTTTCTACCGCCTTTAAAATGTGCGGCAGAACATTTCTGTTTTCACGGGCTGAGGATTCCAGTTCAGTGACACAGGATTCCACCATTGCTTTTTCCCGGGTTGATTTCAAATGTTTTAGCTTTTCCATTTGCATTGTTCGCGCTGATTCATCAATTCTCATCCGGTTTGGGATAATAGATTCATGCTCGGAAAATTTATTGATTCCTACTACAATTTTTTCACCGCCCTCTATTTCCTTCTGGTACCGGAACGCGGATTGGGCAATTTGATTCTGAATGTAATGTTGTTCTATCGCTTTTACAGAGCCACCCATCCCATCAATCTTTTTTATTTCTGCAAGCGCTTTTTCTTCCATCTGGTCTGTAAGGGTTTCTATAAAATAAGAACCCGCCAACGGATCTACTGTATCAGTGACACCCGATTCGTGTGCTATGATTTGCTGAGTTCGTAATGCAATTTTCACAGCTTTCTCCCCGGGCAATGAAAGTGCTTCATCAAAACTGTTGGTATGAAGTGATTGAGTGCCACCCAACACAGCGCTTAGCGCCTGTAGCGTGACACGAACAATATTATTTTCCGGTTGTTGTGCAGTGAGTGTGGAACCACCGGTTTGTGTATGAAAACGAAGCATCAAAGATGCCGGTTCTTTAGCACCAAGTTCTTTCATCATCTTCGCCCAGATTCGCCTTGCAGAGCGGAATTTCGCTATTTCTTCAAATAAATTATTATGTGCATTGAAAAAAAATGACATTCGTTTGGCGAATGAATCAATCGAAAGACCTTTCTCCAATGCCGCCAGCACATAAGCTTTTCCGTTTGACAATGTAAAAGCGAGTTCCTGCACAGCGGTGGCGCCTGCTTCACGTATATGATACCCTGAAATGGAAATGGTGTTCCAGCGGGGTATTTCTTTTTCACAGTATTCAAAAACATCCGTAATTAGTTTCATAGAAGGCGTTGGAGGAAAAATATACGTTCCCCTTGCGGCATATTCTTTTAAAATATCGTTCTGAACAGTGCCATTTAACTTTTTAAGGTCTGCCCCCTGTTTCTTAGCCAATGCAATATAAAATGCAAGAAGCGTGGAGGCAGTGGCATTAATCGTCATGGAAGTGGATATTGTAGCAAGTTGAATATCGTCAAACAAAATTTCAATGTCTTTTAAGGAATCAATTGCTACTCCGACTTTCCCGACTTCCCCTTCTGCCAACGGGTGGTCGGAATCGTACCCGATTTGAGTAGGAAGGTCAAAAGCCACCGACAATCCGGTAGTTCCTTGCTGTAATAAATATTTATAGCGCTTGTTGGATTCTTCTGCGGTGGAAAAACCTGCATATTGCCGCATCGTCCATAATTTTCCGCGATACATGGTAGGATGAATGCCGCGGGTATAAGGATATTCGCCGGGAATTTCTTTTTCCTTTTGAACGGGTTCGTAATACTGCTTGATTTCTATTCCGGAATCGGTATGGAAATTTTGCTTGGGGTCAGGATTTTTTTTGTGGGACATTTATGAGATTTACGCTTTACGAATTACGATTTACGCCTTACCAATTAAAAGTATTCCGCCACTTCTTTTTTAATATAATTAAGTGCAATGAGCGTGGGAACCTCTTTCATCTTAATCACCCTGTCGGTAATTGCTTTAATCAAGTCCATATTGGAATGATTGCTGTTCAACCCTTGTGCGCTTAAAATAATAATTTTAGTGATTTCTTCTTTTGCCTGTGACACTAAATTCCACGCTTCTGGAGATAAATAAACCTGTTGGGATAAATTATGCTCAAATTCAAAACGTATATCCTGAAGTAGCGCCCGCTGAAGTTCGACAGCATGATACGTGGAATTATTAACTCTGTGAAGAAGGACATTGGGAGATATTCTCTCGAGAAAAAGACAAACTCTTTCATACGCTTGAAGGCGCAAAGGTAAAATGACTTTTTGATTCAGGGTTTTAATTTCATTTTTCTCTTTTTCCTTTTCTCTGGAGAGAAAAGTTTTTATCATGACCAATGCGGTTGCCAGTACAATCAGAGATGGGATAATTATTTTTAATAATTCAAAGAGGGTGTTCATTGAGAAGAAATAATTTTAAAGCTGAAAATTTAAGAATTTTCTGAATGAATAAAAAATGATTATTGCAAAACCTGGCTTATCAGTGACACTGAAAAAATACTTAGCAAAAACCAACCGATAAATCCTTCAATAACCGCTATGTATAATAAAAGTCCTCTTACTTCAATGCTACCGAAACCGAGCGAAGTAAAAAGGTTCAAACTTAAAATAAATGAGTCAAAAATACGTAACAGAGTTTTATAAATAAAACCAAAAATACGCTTAAATAGAGAGGATTTTTTGGGAGTATTTTCGTTGATTGTAACTGGCATTTCCGGGAGTTCTTCGGTTTCCTGCTTTTTTATGTTTTTTAACTTTCTTGATTTATCCATTAAAGCGGCATAATCATAAGGAATCAGGAAATACAATAAGCCAAACCCAAATACCACATAAAAGGACCATATCATTGATTTTACCGGATTCGTTCCATAATCACAAAATATTCGCAGAAAATCATTCATTTTCCATTTGAAGAAATCATACATTTCTTTCTTCTCTTCATAAAGATGTCCAAAAAAATACGTCTCCAGGTCCTTCCATTCTACTAAGCAAGCACGGGAAGAAAGCACATCCCCCTGCTCCTTGTAAAACCCATATAATTTAGCATAGGTGTGAATGAGACGGTCATAATTGTCTTTATTTGAAATGCCTTCACGGGAATAGGGTTGATAAATTTCATACAAAAAATTGCCGGTGCCATCGTCAATAAAATCATAAGCGATTTTGATTTTTTGATTTGCTATCTGATCCCAGGTTATCCGGGTGTTAAATTCCGGGGTCTGCAGGTCACCTGTAAAAATTCCTTCACCAAACGTATTATTCATCACTTCAAATTTGTTGATAATAGTTGCATCGGTTAAATCTAACGGTACTGTAAAATTGGAATTTAACAAAGTAAAATTGCTGAAATAACATTCCCTCAGGATGACATGCCCACTGAATCCTTTAGGTAAACGGTAGTTGAAATCGCAATCACGTATTTCAATAAAATAATTGGTTTCGGCTGAATTTGCCAGAAAGAAATACGGAGGGATTATTGATTTATTTTCCTGCTTTTCTAATTTTGGTACATTGGGACTAAAAACAGTTGTCTCAATATAAAATTTTCCTACCCTCTGTTCAATGAATTTTACATTATTGTAAATGGTATTATGCGTAAATCCAAGGATATTAAAATAATTTCGCCGCATATCTATTCCATTTTTAAACTGATTATAGTCAAAATACAAATAATACGGCTCCACTCCATGGCAATCGTACATCCGGAAATTTTCTTCAAAAACCATGTTTGAGAAGCTGATATTTACACCGCCTTCAAACGTTACATTTTTTAGATTGACAAGCGCCGTTATCCGTATTTTTTTAGGATTATCCTCAGCGGCAATCTCAAATTCAGCATCCGTTTCCGGATTAAACTTAACCAAAGCGTTTACCAACGAATACAACCTCTCAGCATTTCGCATTTCATCTACAAACTGAGATAATGAAATTACCCGTGTAGAATCTATGGGTTTTTGGGTTGCTATAGAAGAATGTGTAAACCCGGTTATAAATAATATGTAAACGATTATCCTTCGCATAGTTTGCGTAAAGTTATGAATATTTAAGGTATTGCAAATATCCCACTCATGATTTACCTTTGCATACTCACATTAAAAACCTCATCATGCAACTCAATTCAAAAATTCCCACCGGACGTTTACAGGAAAAATGGACCCAGCATAAGTTTAATTCCAAACTTGTGAATCCAGCCAATAAACGTAAATATGAAATTATCATTGTCGGCTCTGGCCTTGCAGGCGCTTCTGCCGCGGCTTCACTGTCGGAGTTAGGATATAAAGTAAAATGTTTTTGCATTCAGGATAGTCCCAGACGCGCGCATAGTATTGCCGCTCAGGGTGGAATTAACGCCGCAAAAAATTATCCCAACGATGGCGACTCCGTCTGGCGGTTGTTTTATGATACCATCAAAGGAGGCGACTACCGTGCCCGTGAAGCCAATGTATATCGTCTGGCTGAAGTCAGCAATAATATTATTGACCAATGTGTTGCGCAGGGTGTTCCATTCGCAAGGGAATATGGAGGATTACTTGATAATCGCTCTTTTGGCGGCGCACAGGTTTCGCGAACTTTTTATGCACGCGGACAAACAGGACAGCAATTATTATTGGGAGCGTATAGTGCACTCTCCCGTCAGATTGGGAAAGGAACCGTGCAGATGTACCCCCGAAGAGAAATGCTGGAATTGGTAGTTATAGAAAATTCTGCAAGAGGTATTGTGGTAAGAAATTTAGTGACGGGAGAAATTGAGACACATTCAGCAAACGCTGTATTATTGGCTACCGGTGGTTACGGAAATACTTATTTTCTCTCTACCAATGCCATGAATTCCAATGCCACAGCTATATGGAGAGCCCATAAAAAAGGAGCGTTGTTCGGAAATCCGTGTTATACTCAGATTCATCCGACTTGCATTCCTGTTGCCGGCGAACATCAATCAAAACTTACGTTGATGAGTGAAAGTTTACGCAATGATGGGAGAGTTTGGGTTCCTAAAAAGCAAGGCGATAAACGAGCACCCGACCAGATTCCTGACGAGGAAAGAGATTATTTCCTTGAGAGAAAATACCCATCGTTCGGAAATCTGGTACCCCGTGATGTTGCCTCGCGTAATGCGAAAGAACAATGTGACCAGGGAAAAGGGGTTGGCGCTTCGGGCTTGGCTGTATATCTTGATTTCAGAGATCCCATCAAGCGGCTCGGTAAAAAAACCATCGAAGAAAAATATGGCAATCTTTTTCAGATGTATGAAATGATAACCGCTGAAAATCCGTATCAGGTTCCCATGAGAATTTATCCTGCGGTTCATTACACCATGGGGGGATTATGGGTTGACTATAATCTGATGACCACGGTACCCGGATTATATGCTATGGGAGAAGCAAATTTTTCTGACCATGGCGCAAACCGTCTGGGCGCAAGCGCACTTATGCAAGGTCTTGCGGATGGATATTTTGTAATTCCCTATACGCTTGGTGATTATATAGCAACTACTAAATTCAGTAATGTAACGACTGACCATCCTGAGTTTAAATCAGCGGTAAAAAAAGTGGAGGAACAAACTAAAAAGCTACTTTCT
Source organism: Bacteroidetes bacterium RIFCSPLOWO2_12_FULL_37_12 (assembly GCA_001769655.1). Lineage (GTDB taxonomy): Bacteria > Bacteroidota > Bacteroidia > 2-12-FULL-37-12 > 2-12-FULL-37-12 > 2-12-FULL-37-12. The sequence continues at coordinate 67,320 of MEPC01000020.1, forward strand.
ATAAAGGGAAAAAATTCAGTGGATGAGATTCATAAAGAATTAGGAAAAATAATGTGGGAGCATGTAGGCATGGCACGCAATGCCACTGGGTTGAAAACAGCCGTTGGTAAAATAAAAAATCTCCGGGCGGAATTCTGGAAAGATGTAAATGTCACCGGTGGAGAAATGGAATTAAATCAAGCCCTTGAAAAAGCAGGACGAGTGGCTGATTTTCTGGAACTCGGTGAATTGATGGCTAACGATGCTTTGCAACGGAATGAATCGTGTGGTGGACATTTCCGCGAAGAATATCAAACCGAAGAGAACGAAGCCAGAAGGGATGATGAGAATTACGCGTATGTCTCGGCATGGGAATATTCCGGAGAAGGAAAAGAAGAAATAATGCACAAGGAACCGTTGATTTTTGAGAATGTAAAACCAACGCAGAGGAGTTATAAGTAAGTTATAATCTATTTTAGGATAAGACACATCATTCCGTCCGAGATCTGCAATATTTCAGTGCAGATTATGCGAAATTGTTAGAACCATCCATAAATCTAATGTAGCAGATTGCTCTATTGAAAAGCAGAGGGCTGATTATTACCGACATTTTAAACCCATCGAATTCGATGGATTTAAAGGTAACGGATTTAAGATATTTAAAATTTATTCAACTACTTTTTAATTACCCCGAATTCGGGGTAATTAAAAGTGGTAAAAAAATAAAAATTAACTATGGCGAATTCGCCACAATTAAAAAATAAAAACATGACAAAAAATAAAATAATAAATGTTCAGGGAAGAGAGATTGCCTTAATTTCCGACAAAGTGAATGACTATATATCACTCACTGATATGGCTCGTTACCGGGATGCTGAAAGAACCAATTACATTATTCAAAACTGGATGCAAACTCGCAGTGCCATTGAGTTTTGTGGACTTTGGGAGCAGCTCAATAACGCTGATTTTAAAAGCATCGAATTCGATGCCTTAAAAAATGAATCGGGAGCAAACAGTTTTGCTCTTACCTGTTTTGGTACATCAGGGCTTGAAGCAAAGTGAACGACTGCAACAACTCAATTAAATTGCCATTACCCAAATGAAATCACTGCTACAAAACAGCCAACTGAAAAAATTGAAATGAATCCCATTTTTACTTCCCCCACGTATCCTTTGCCTTATCCCACCAGGTTCCCCCTTTTGTACCCCAATCATACCGCTCAGCTCCTTTGCGGGTATAATAGTGCCAGTTAAGCCAGGTGGCTATGGCGTAAAAAATCAGCGCTCCCCAGAAGAAAATTTTAGCATTTCCATAACTGGTAATAGCGGCTCCAATTAATGATGAAAATATAAAAGGTCCATACGCCGCCCAGGCGCCTGTCCAACCTAAAATCTGCGCCCCCTGGCGAGGTGAAAAAGCAAATACAATCGGATATTGACGGAAGGTAGCGGCATTTCCGATTCCTGCCATCAGGAAAATAAAAAGCATAACCCAGACAAACCCGGAAAATTTATCGAGTGACACTGGAGTAAGAAACCCCCCGAAAATTAAAAGCAAACTGCCCGCAATTAATCCAATGCCACTGATCATTAACCAGAAACTTCCTCCCAATTTATCAGAGGATTTTCCCATGATGGCACGAATCAGTGAGCCAATGAGCGGTCCGTAGAACGCATATTTCAACGGATCAGGCGCTCCTTCAAAACCTCCATAAATTGTTTTAATCATCAGAGGAAAAGCCGCTGAGAATCCGGAAAAACTTCCGAAAGTCATCATGTAGGTAATGACACAAAACCAGGTGTGTTTATTATCTGTCATGTTTTTTAACATTCCACCAATAGATGGTTTTTCTATGCGAATACTTCTTAAATACAGCCAGCATAAAATTCCCGCGATAATTAAAAAAGGAATATACCAGTATGCGGAATTCTGCAACCAGATATCTTTAACTACTTCTCCTTTTTTGAAGGTTTGCGTGTTTCCGGTTAGTGTGCCCAATGTTGCCAATCCTATAATCCAGGGAGTGACAAACTGAGTGAGTGACACTCCGAAATTTCCTATTCCTGCCTGAATTCCCATTGCATAACCTTGTAATTTTTTTGGAAAATGCAAACTGGTGGAGGGCATGTAAGAAGAAAAATCGCCGCCGCCAAATCCGCAAAGAATTGAAATCAAAAGAAAATGCGAATAGGGAGTTGATAAATCCTGGACAGCGATACCCAGCCAAATCATCGGAATAATTTTTAAAAATGTTGAAATAGTTATTGTGTGCCTTGTTCCATAAATGGGTATCAGAAAAGTATGAATAAATCGGAAAGTGCCACCGGCAAGACCCGGCATTGCCGTTAACCAGAATAATTGCATCGTATCAAAACTGAATCCGATATTCGGTAGCCGTACCACCACTGCGCTTATTACAAACCAGGTGGCAAAAGAGAATATTAAACTGAAGGTGGTTATCCACAAGGTGCGGTTGGCGTGAGCGCTTCCCTCGAATTTCCAGAAATCTTCGTTTTCCGGTTGCCATTTATTGAGCCATGTTTTCATGTTATTGTGGGTTAATTACGATGTATAATGAAATGTTTCCTCAAGAAAGGGATGATTTTTGGGAAGCAATATTTTTCCGGATAAAGAACGAAATACAACGAACATAAATAATCCGCCGAAACACAATGCCATTCCTATTTCAGAAAATCCAATGGTAACATGTTCGTGAAATACCGAAGGTGCAATAAGCAAATACAGATTCAACCAATGTCCGATAATAATGCTACCGCAGGAGATAACGAGGTATTTTATATTCCTTTTTGCATCCCGTGTCATTAATACTAAAAAAGGAATTGCAAAATTCAATACTAATATCAAATAAAACAAAACAGGATAATTATCCATTCGCGGAGCATAATAAACCGTTTCCTCGGGGATGTTACTATACCAAATCAATAAAAACTGTGAAAACCAGAGATAGGTCCAAAAAATACTGAAACCAAAGAGATATTTTCCTAAATCATGAAAATGGTTTTCATTTATCCAGGGCATAAATCCATTTTTGAAAAGATAAATTACCAGCACGGTAATTACGGCAATGCCACTTACCAGCAATCCGGAAAAAATATACCAGCCAAACAACGTACTGTACCAATGCGGGTCGAGTGACATTATCCAATCCCAACTTGCCATAGAACTCGTTATTGCAAACAGAACGATAAAGATGGCTGAATAACGAATCCGGTTACGATGATGTTCCAAGCCGCCTTCTTCCTCCTCTTTCAGAGAGATATTTATTAATTTATAGGAAAAAAATATCCACAATCCAAAATACAAAATCATACGGATGATAAAAAAAGGAAGGTTAAGCCAGGAAGTTTTTCCAAGCAGTATCGTGTCACCCTCTTCAACGTGTGTCCAGTGATAGAGATTTCCCGTTCCCAATAGCAGTAGCAACATGATAACAGCGGAGATGGGTAAAAATTTTATGATTGCTTCAGGTATTTTTGAAATGGCAGTGTGCCACCCAGAATTGGCAAGCGTATGGATAGAAATAAATACGGTTCCGGATAAAGCAATGAGTGTGAAATAAAATCCATTTAAAAGCCAGGAACTCCAGAATTTTTCATGATTGGTTATTAAACCAAGAAAAACCAAGAGTAATCCTGCTCCCATTAGGATATACAGGAATTTTTTTTCTGTGAAGGAATAGGATTTATAGTTTTGCATATAATAATTTTTAAGACCTCACCCCAGCCCCTCTCCAAAATGGAGAGGGATGAGAGAGAAGCTATAATACTATAGTAGTGACACTGTGTATCATGCTGTTACAATTTTTTTTGTAATGATTGAACAAAAAGCACAACCTTGCACCTTTCCTGATAGGATAACATGGACGCATGAGGTCCCATCAGGTTTTTCCCGTAGGTGATACTGTGAAATATCTTACCTGCGGGAAGTTCTTTTAAAATATCAGAGCTAAAAGAAGGCGGTGGTGGGAATTTTTGTTTTTCTACCAGAATTCCATTGGCTTCCCCTTTTTGACCATGACAATAGACACAATACAATTCAAATAATTTTTTCCCTTCATCAATATATATATCATTTGATGAAAGAGGGTTAATCCATTCTTTTCCGGCTTGTTCGTAGCCATCTTTTGTATTTGGATAAGGATACGGTGTAAAACTTCTTGGGATAGATCCAACAGGGGGGACTTTTGCCATGCTTTTACTTTTGTCTAACGGATTTGCTGAATAATATTCAAACGAGCGTGAGTAAACCATATCAGGCATGTATTCATATCCGGGTTGTTCTTTATTGTTTTTACAGGATGAAAAACAAAGAATGAATGCCAGAGGAACGAGTGCCACTATTTTATTATTGAAAAAAGTTAGTTTCTCTGATATTGCAATTTCGGGATTATCCAACTTTACTTTTAATTCATTCACTAATTTTTGCAAGAGAGTCAACTTTTCTCCTTCGGGTTTCATTAATTTAATTACAAATTGATCATCCGTAGTAATTGGGACTTTCTCAGTAGAACACTCCTTATGCGGATAAAGTTTGGAACGATACAAAAATGCCAGCACCATACCGAGAGCAGAAAATAGCACTGTCATTTCAAAAATAACAGGTATAAAGGAGGGAAATGCAAAAAACGGTTTTCCTCCGAAATTCATGGGCCAACTACTGGTAAACACCCAGCTCTGAAAGAAAAATCCGGTCAATGCACCGATGGCGCCACAGATAAAACCTACGGTAGGAATCAAAGAGGGCTTCAAGCCAATTTTATGATCCAACCCATGAACCGGAAAGGGAGTCATGACATCCACAATCGAAAAATCATTTGCGCGCAACAAATCAATCCCTTCAAAGAGGTTTTCTTCGTCACGAAAAACAATATGCAGATATTTATTGGTCATATTTAAAATTTCCTATTTTCTATATTATAATCCTATACAAACCTTCAAGGTTATCTGTCGCCTCAAATCCGTGCCAAACCTTGAAGGTTCTATTCTATTTACTATCTTCTATTTACTATCTTCTATTTTCTATTTTCATATTCCCCCGATGACTTCATAATATTTTTTATCTCCGAAATGGCAATCACGGGAAAAAATCTTGTAAATAATAAAAATGCTGTAAAGAAAAAGCCAAGGGTTCCCAGAAATATTCCCACTTCAACAAAGGTTGGCTTGTAATACGTCCAACTCGAAGGGAGATAATCCCTGCTGAGAGAAGTAACTATAATTACAAACCGTTCAAACCACATTCCTATATTTATAAAAATGGCTATGATAAAAGTTGCTATTACATTTCGTCTTATTTTTTTAAACCAGAAAAGTTGTGGCACTCCAAGATTACAGGTCATCATAGTCCAATACGCCCAAGCGTACGGACCCTGCATGCGATTCATAAATACATACTGCTCATACTGTACTCCTGAATACCAAGCCATAAAAAGTTCGGTGAGATAAGCCATTCCCACTATAGACCCTGTAAGAATGATTACTTTATTCATTGCTTCTATGTGACCGATGGTGATATAATCTTTCAGGTTCATTAATTTTCTGGTTATAATCATGAGGGTAAGCACCATAGCAAAACCGGAGAAAACAGCGCCTGAAACGAAATACGGAGGGAAAATGGTAGTGTGCCACCCTGGAATTACGGAAGTGGCAAAATCCATGCTGACAATGCTATGCACAGAGAGAACCAATGGAGTAGCCAATCCCGCCAATATTAAACATAATGATTCGTGTCTTTCCCAATGTTTTGCTGAACCATTCCAACCAAAACTAAGCCATGAGTAAACTTTTCTTTTCAGGGGAGAAGCGACTTTATCGCGCAACGTTCCCAGGTCAGGTATTAATCCTACATACCAGAAAAGTAGTGACACTAAAAAGTATGTGCTGATTGCAAAAACATCCCACAATAAAGGTGAGTTAAAATTCACCCATAGAGGTCCTCTGATGTTAGGGTAAGGAAATACATAGAAGCATAGCCAAACTCTTCCCATGTGGATGACGGGGAACAATCCCGCACAAATAACTGCAAAAATGGTCATCGCTTCTGCGGCGCGATTAACACTGGTGCGCCATTTTTGCCGGAATAGTAATAATATGGCTGATATAAATGTACCTGCGTGACCAATTCCTATCCACCAGACAAAATTTGTAATATCCCAACCCCAACCAACCGTTTTGTTTAAACCCCAGACCCCGATTCCTTTCCAAAGTGTGTATATAATCATGCTAAGTCCGTAGAGGAAAACAAGTGTAGTGACACTAATCACTATATACCAGAGCTTACCCGGTTTTCCCAAAATGGGGGAACAGATATCCTGCGTGATCTGGCGATAGGTCTTTCTACCTGAAATCAGCGGTTCTCTATGGGGCGATTCGTGTGTCATTTATATTTATTAAAGATTTTCTATTCTATAAATACCTCACCCTAAATCCCTCTCTAAATGGAGAGGGACTTTCTACCGCACCAGCAAGTGCATTTGACATCTTTCTCATATTTATTAATCTCAAATCCTAACCTTAGTCATATAACCGACATTCGGAACAGTATGCAATTCTTCCAATACATGATACATCCGTTCATCATCGTATAATTTTTTGATTCGACTGTTAGTGTCATTCAGGTCGCCAAATACAATAGCTTGTGCCGGGCAGGATTGTTCACAAGCGGTTTTTATGTCACCATCTTTCAATGACCGGTTTTCTTTTTTTGCATTCAATTTTGCTTCCTGAATCCGTTGTACACAGAATGAACATTTTTCCATAACTCCCTGGGAACGCACCACTACATCGGGATTCAACACCATGCGGGGTAAATCTTCTGTCATGCCTGCCGGGTCCTCGGTATTATTTTCAATGCTGTCGGCACCTGTATAATCAAGCCAATTAAATCTTCGTACTTTATAAGGGCAGTTATTGGCACAATAGCGTGTACCCACACAACGGTTATAAACCATCTGGTTTAATCCTTCGGAACTATGCATGGTTGCGGCAACAGGACAAACATTTTCACAGGGTGCATTATTACAATGCTGGCACAACATGGGTTGAAAAACAACTTCCGGATTTAAAGTGTCACCGGAATAATACCTGTCAATCCGCAACCAGGACATTTCGTGCGCCCTGCTTATCTCTTCTTTTCCAACCACCGGAATATTATTTTCAGCCATACAGGAAACCACACATCCGCCGCATCCGGTACATGCGCTGAGATCTATGGACATTGCCCAATGGTGACCTTCAAATGAATTTGAAGGATAGAGTGTCATTGATTTTTCTACTATTTCTTTACGGTCCTGATTACCTGATGATGGGTTATTCCTGTATTCCTTGCCGGTTGTTTCTTTAATATGAGGTCTTCCTTCTAACGACTCGTGGGTTTGTGTTTTAGCAAATGTGTGCTTGGTTCCTGTTTTTCTGATTTCTGATACAGTGGATGATGTCACCAAACATTTATCTTCTTTCTTCATGAAAGGATAAACATTCACGCCTACTCCATTGCCGGCTTTCCCGGATTTTTCTCTCCCGTACCCCAGCGCTATCGCCAAGGTGTTGTCTGCCATCCCCGGTTGGATTATCACCGGCAATTCGGCTGAAAATTTTTCCGTTCGTATGGAAAGCATATCGCCCTCTTCCAATTCATACAAGGAAGCGAGTAGCGGTGGCACTGAAACATAATTCCCCCAACATACTTTTGAAATGGTATCAGGCAATTCCTGTAGCCATGGATTATTGGCAAACGTCCCATCTCCAACGGTTGAATTTTTATAGAGAATTAATTCTATTCTTTTTTCTGATTCAGGAAGAAGTACGGGCACAACCTGATTAAGCTCAAAATTAAAAGCAGGTTGAATAGTTTCTGTTATGGAAATAGTATAAACACCTTCCTGAACAATCTGATTCCAGAATAAATTAAAGTCAACGGATTGATTTTGTTTAGAAAATACATTTTCTTTCCATGCATTTTTCAAATAATCTAACCAATTCCCTTCCATCCCAAACCAATTCATAAAAGATTGTTGTGCCTGTCGTGTTTGAAATAATGGATTGATTACAGGTTGTGTGACACTATAAAACCCTTTTTGCGGTTCCCCATCGTTCCAGCTTTCCAGAAAATGGTGCTCCGGACAAATATAATGTGCGTAAGAAGAAGTTTCGTCTAAATAACCGGAAAGTGAAATGATAAGTGGCACTTTGGATAATCCCTGCAATAATTCATTTTTTTCAGGATAATGGTAAATGGGATTCGTATCCCATAGAATCAATGCATCTACTTTTCCTGATTTTAATTCTTCCACCAGGTTGAACATTTGTTCGTCCAATCCTTGTCGTATTAATAAATTTTTGTCGAATGAAATTGTTTTTCCATAATTTCCCAACAGGTTATTTATAGCATTTACAATAATCTGGACAGCAGGTTTGTTTGAACCACTGATTAAAAGTGATTTTCCTCTGTTCACCCATAGCATTTCCGACAAGTTGAAAATTTCTTTTTCATGCTTTTGATAATTGACAGAAGGCAATCTATCGGATTTTGAAATAGTTGCCAGTTGATTATAAACGTTTATTAAAAAAGGACCTTCTTCGGAGGGAGCCACTGGTATTCTCCAATCGGCATTTGCTCCGGAGAGTGACATGCATGACTCAATCTGAACATGGCGGAGATAATTGGATTTATTCTTTGAAATTTTTCTTTTCTCTGCATATTGACGGGTAAATACAGCAGGCATCAACCAGCTTCCCAGAAAATCGGCACCGGAACTAACGATTAATTCAGCCGATGAAATATCATATCCCGGAATCATTTTCTTTCCGAAGGTCTGTTCGTTTGCTTTCAACATGGCAGAGCAGGAAACCGCATCATAAGAAATATGTTCAAAAAACGGAACATTGTTTTTTATTTTTTGCAATAAGTTTAGTGTAGAAGGACTATAAACGGATGATGATAATAACCTTATATTTCCCCCTTTTAGTTTAATAGTATTTAACTTCTCAATAATCTCTTTATCTATTTCTTCCCATGTAGTTTGTTTTCCATTTTTCATAGGAAATATGAGACGGGCACTGTCATACAAGTCAAGTACCGATGCTTGTGTTTGCGCTGTTACACCGCCTTTGCTAAGTGGTGAAGATGGATTTCCTTCTATTTTTACAGGTCTTCCTTCTCTTGTTTTAACAAGAATTGAGTTACAGTCACCTCCCTTTGAAAAAGTAGATGCATACCAGTTAGCTATTCCGGGTGTAATTTCTTCAGGTCTGATTAAATAAGGAATTGCTTTGCGAACAGGAATTTCGCATGAAGATAAAAAGGCAATCCACGATACGCCGAAACCAAATTTTTTCAGAAAATCCCGGCGGGAGTCACTGGAGATTGGTTTATTATCATCTAGCGGAAGCAGTTCGGAAAATTCAGAGATTTCTGAAGATTTTGAGTCCGTCAATAAATTTTGCCAATATTTTTTGGGCTGATCTGACATTTACTATTGATGTTTGATATTTGATGTTAGATATTTGAAGTTTTAAAAATTGTTTTACATTTAAAAATATCCAATATCCAACATCTAACATCCAATATCCAACATCCAACATCCAATCAATAGTGACACTTCTGGCAATCAATGCCCCCTATATCACTCACAAACACTTTTTCTTTTTTACCTGATTTAAAATCATCGTGTAATTTTTTAAAATCGTCGTAATAATCATTTCCCCCAAAATCTACTTCACTTTTTCTGTGGCAGTCAATACACCACCCCATCGAAAGAGTATTTACCTGTTTGATTTGTTCCATTTCTTCCACCTTTCCGTGGCACGATTGACAATCCACTTTTCCTACTTTTACATGCTGGGCATGATTGAAATAAACATGGTCAGGAAGATTGTGTATTTTAACCCACGCCAGTGGCTTCCCTTCTTTGTATGCATCTAAAATTTTCGATATTTCCATTTTTCCAAATTTTTCTCCTTTCCGGATTCCCGCATGACAATTCATGCAGGTTTGTACATCGGGAATGAGTGCATGCTTGCTTTTCTCAACCCCATTGTGACAATACACGCAATTGATTTTATAAACACCTGCATGCGTTTTATGAGAGAAAGCAATGGGCTGTTCCGGTTGATACCCTTCCTGTAAGCCAAGTCCTGATGCAAAACGGTAAGTATTGTACAGGATAAACGCAATGGCGAGAAAAGAGATGAGATAATATATATGACTTTTTTTGAATGACACAAGATTTGTTTTTTACCCTTTTTTATTCCAAATCACCTGCTGATAATCGCGCCATATATAGTTGATTGGTGGCACGAGGAAATGTACGAGACGGGTGAATGGAATGATAGCAATTATTGAAATTGCCGAGATTATATGAAGTTTTATGCTCAATGGCAAAGTTTGCACAGCATCAATAGTTGGTTTAAACACAAATAATGAACGCAGATAAGGAGTAAGCACGGCGGCAAACCAGGAAGAGCCCCAACGATCGAAAAAGGCAACCCATAAACCAGAAATTATCTGAATAAGTAATAATCCAAGCACTATATAATCCATATAATTAGAAACCACACGGATGCGTTTTGTCATTAATCTTCGTTTAAATAACATAAAAACACCGATAAGGCAGGATAAACCAAATACAAATGCACTTAATTCAAGAATAATAAGTCGTACGGGCTGACTATTCCAAGCAATGAGAGTGTTAGGAAATAGAAAAGCGATCAGATGTCCTAAAAACAAAAAAGAAATACCAATATGAAAAGGCATGGTTCCCCAGTATAATTGCCTCCCTTCCAAAAATTCTGCTGATAAGGATGAAAATTTATATGGGTTTGAATTATAACGGTAAATGGATCCTACCAGAAAAATAGCTATGGCTAAGTAGGGAAATATGGCAAAAAGAAACGTATCGCTCATGATGTTAATAGTTTTTTAAATTCTAAGTTTCATTGTTATATGGTTATATGGTTAGGGTGTTTCGTTGTTTATCTGTTATGTTGCGCAGTGACACTGCAAACAATTTTCAATCTTCAAATTATTCTGTATGATCTCCGGTATTTTATCAATTTCAATAGTATATTCTTTTTGTAAAATGAATTTCAGTGTGATAAATAAATATTTATATGGATTTTGACCTTCTTTAAATGTTGCAAGCATTTTAGTTACCGCCGGAAAAAAAAGTTCATTTACAAACTCATTGACAAAAACCGGATCAGGATGTGTTGATAACAGTGTCAATACATTCGGAAGATGGTCTGCCAATTCTTTTCCACACTCATTTCCACACCTTCGTTGTTCTTCATTCATTTTAACCAGAAAAGCGCCACGCTTATAGTCCTCGCCGAATAACACATAGCCAATGTCAAGAAAACAGATTGCCTGAACGTCAAACGTGCTGATATATAATTCTTCGATTTCAATAGGGACAGTGGTGTTTACGAAATTCAAAAAAACAGCATAGTCATCAGACGTTTCAAAGTAATTTGTTTGAATCAGTTTATTAATTTTCTCTGCATGGCTTTTCAATGTATCACCGGGATACCGGAACAGTTGTGCCAAATCCAAATAGTGGCACTTGGCTATGTTGTTATTTTTATTCATTGTATTTTTTATATTTTTCACCCCCACTCACAACCCCCTCGCCGGTTTAATCTTAAACCCAAAACCGGCATTTCCCTTTGCAATATCTGTTTCCTCCAATAATTCCATGGCTTCTTCCCTATGCATCGGAGGAATGACAAAGCGATCATCAAACGTAACAATGGATGTCAATTTGTAAATACTCTCAGCTATGTCGGAGGTAACTCCGCTTTCACTTAATGCCTGATGAAGCACATCCGCCTTGATATCTCCTACCGTTACCGACCTTCTGTGAATTCTGACAGCCATCAATTTCAACAATACATTTTTTACTTTTTCAGTGTCACCGCATGTAAAAAGATTCGCAAGATATTTCAGGGGCATTCGTGCCTGTTCTATGGTTTGAAATAATTCTTTGGTGGTGCTCTCATACATCCCTTCTTCTCCTATTTTAGCCATTGCAGGTAATAGGGGTGGAACATAAAACAGCATGGGGATTGTTCTGAATTCCGGATGAAGTGGAAGAGCAAGACCCCAATCTTTTACAAATTTGTAAATTGGCGATTTCTGTGCGGACTTAATAACTGAATCGTGTATTCCACATTCGAGAGCGGCTTTGGCAATGACAGGGTCGTTTGGATCAAGAATTAATTCCAACTGCCGTTGAACCAAGCTCGATTCATCACAGGATGCAACTTCATGAATTCTGTCGGCATCGTATAATAATACTCCAAGATACCGAATTCTACCTACGCACGAGTGCATACACGCAGGGGCTTGTCCGCTTTCAAGTCGTGGATAACACAATACACATTTTTCTGATTTTCCGGTATTCCAGTTATAAAAACTCTTTTTATAAGGACAAGCAGTGACACACATTCTCCATGCACGGCATTTTTCCTGATTGATAAGTACTATTCCATCTTCTCCTCTTTTGTAAATAGCTCCGGAAGGACACGATGCAACACAACACGGATTCAGGCAATGATTGCAAATTCTGGGAAGATAAAACAAAGTCATCTTCTCCAATTGAAATAATGTCTCCTGGTCTGCCGGTGATAAGTCCTTAAAGTTTACATCATTCCTTGCGTATTCCGGAGTGCCACTAAGATCATCGTCCCAATTCGGTCCGTATTTTACTTCCATGTTTTCGCCCGTAATCAGTGACACGGGTCTCGCAGTGGGCTGGTCATTCCCTTCAGGAGCGTCAAATAAATCCTTGTATTTGTAAGTCCATGGTTCGTAATAATCATCTATGGTTGGCAGATACGGGTTAAAGAAAATATTTTTTAATCCTTTAAATTTTCCAGCTCCTCTCAATGCGATGTCTTGATGATTTTTTTCCCATCCCCCTTTATATTCATTCTGATCTTCCCATTTGTAAGGGTATCCGGTGCCTGGTTTGGTTTCTACATTATTCCACCACATGTATTCAGCCCCCTTGCGGTCTGTCCATATATTTTTACATGCAATGGAACAGGTATGACACCCGATGCATTTGTCGAGGTGAAATACCATGGATATTTGGGAACGGATATTCATTGTTTCATTGTTACATTGTTACATTGTTTCATTGTTTCATTGTTTCATTGTTTCATTGCTATCCATAATAAATTCAAAAAATATATAAAGTTATAACCCAACAATGAATCAATTAAACATTATTAAAAAAAATAATCAAAACACAACCTTCTCCATTTTCTTTACAAGAACATGAGTGTCACGATTTACACCCGTGGGTCCCCAATAATTGAAATGATAGGAGAACTGAGCATACCCGCCAATCAGAAGATTTGGCTTTAACCGTACTCTCGTAAAACTATTATGTCCACCCCCTCTGCGGTTTCCCCTTACTTGTGATTTTGGTTGTGTATAAGTTCTTTCCGGAGAGTGATATACAATGCAAATCCCTTTGGGAATCCTGGATGAAACGCAGGCACGCGTGCAGTAAACCCCATTATCGTTATATACTTCCACCCAATCGTTATCTGAAATACCCAATGCCTCTGCATCTTCTTCACTAAGCCAGCAGGGTTCCATTCCTCGTGACAACGTAAGCATTCTTAACGTGTCACCATACGTAGAGTGAATGTGCCACTTTCCGTGGGGAGTTAATACATTTAGAATTTTTGCCCTTCCCTCGGCTACAGTTTTACGGAGGTCGCCATATACTTCCGGTTTAGGAGAGGGTTTGTAGGTGGGAAGGTTTTCGCCAAAAGCGAGATATACTTCATGGTCTAAGTAAAAACTTTGTCTTCCGGTTAATGTGCGAAATGGCACTAATCTCTCAATATTGTAAGTGAATGGGGAATACGTTCTACCATTATTCATGATACCTGACCATAGCGGGGATGTATTATATCGCTTGGGCTGTGCCTGCAAATCCTTGTAAGTCATTTTTACTTCACGATTTGCCTCACCGAGGTCTGCTAAAACCAACCCGGTTTTTTTCTCCATATTTTTATAGGCACGACAAGTTAATTCTCCATTGGTCAACGTGGACATCTGTAATACAATATCCGCCGCTTCTACATCTTCTTTAAGGGAAGGATATGATTTTCCATTCCATTCTACAGACGGGTGATGATTTTTCAAATCCTCATACACATCGTTCACCATCAGATTATTTCCATGCGCTCCTATTGGGGAATTTTGTAAATTAGGTCCCAGAGAAATAAACTTATTATATAGTTCGGTGTAATTTCTTTCTACAATAGCAAATTTGTGCATGGTTTTGCCGGGAATGGCTTCACATTCACCCTTACTCCAATCTTTGACGGAGGTCTGTGAAAGCTCATCGGGCGTATCGTGCGAAAGAGGCGCAGTCACTATATCTTTTATAGGATACGGCAAATGTGTTTTAGCAAGTTCTGAGATGGATTTAGCAATACTCTTAAAAATCTCCCAATCACTTCTTGATTCCCAAACCGGTGCGATAGCCGCCGAAAGAGGGTGAATAAAGGAGTGCATATCGGTACTGTTGAGATCAGCTTTTTCGTACCAGGATGCGGCAGGAAGTATGATATCTGAATACAATGCTGAGGTATCCATCCGGAAATTCAAATCAACCACCAAATCCATTTTTCCTTCAGGCGCAATTTCGTGCCACTTGACTTCTTCGGTCTTGCCTTTTCCGATTTCTTCCGCTATATCATTGTGATGTGTTCCCAAATAATGATGCAGGAAAAACTCATGCCCTTTGGCGCTCGACATCAACGCATTTCCTCTCCAGATAAACCAAACTCTTGGAAACGACATTTCTTCATCGGGGTCAGTGACACAATAGGTTGTTTCCTTTGATTTTATTTTTTCGAGTACTATCTTTTTAATTTCATCATCGTTTTTGGCGCCTGCTTTTTCTGCTTCATTACACAGCGTCAGGTTGCTTTCATTAAACTGCGGGTAGAATGGCATCCAGCCGGAACGGACTGATTTAGCAATAAAATCTGCGGTATGTCCTTTCGTATATTTATTTTCGGGATTAGCGCAATAATCAGAAAAATCTCCATCGTACCTCCACTGGTCTGAGTTGATATAATGCCAGATTGGTGCCTGTTGCAAACGAACAGCACCCACCCAATCTTTGGCAAAAGCGAGAGTGCTCCATGAATCCATGGGAGCTAATTTTTCCTGACCTACATAGTGCGCCAACCCGCCTCCGTTAACTCCTACCGCACCGCATAATATCAGTGCGTTGATGGCGGCACGGTAAATGAGATTATTATGATACCAGTGATTAATTCCGGCGCCTATGATAACGGTACATTTTCCTTTTGTTCTTTCGGCAGTGCCAGCCCATTCTCTTGCAAATTGTAAAACCGTTTTATCGCTGATTCCTGTAAATGTTTCCTGCCATGCAGGTGTATATCCGGATTTCTTATCTTCATAAGATAAAGGATATTCGCCCGGTAAATCCCTGCCTACTCCATATTGTGCCATCATCAAATCGTAAACAGTCGTTACAGGAACTTTCCCATTCATGGTATCAATATACCTGACGGGTACAGAGCGTTTTGCATGAATGTTTAATCCAAATTCAGTGATAGTCAGTTGCACTACTCCTTCTTTATGGTCTATAAAAGAAAGAAGCGGTTCGTAGGAGGTGTTATCCAACCCATCTTCAAATTTCATATTCCAGTTGCCGGTTTTAGCATCCCAGCGATGACCTACACTTCCTTTAGGCATTACTGGATTTAGTGTCACTGCATCTAGATTCAGGAATTTCCAATCCCCGTTTTCCACGTCTTTGTATTTAGCGGTGCGATTGGCGCGTAAAAATTTTCCAGGTTTGTACTCGCCTTTTTCTTCAATTAATTCCACTAAAAACGGAGAATCAGTATAGCGTTTACAATAGTCAATGAAATAGGGAGATTTTTTTTCGTAATGAAATTCTTTTAAAATAATATGTGTCACTGCCATCCAGAAAGCTCCATCCTGTCCGGCATGAACCGGAATCCATTGGTCGGCATATTTTGAAACCTGCGAGAAGTCGGGAGAGAAAACCACCATTTTAGTTCCATTATGACGGGCTTCAGCGGCAAAATGCACATCGGGGGTACGTGTCATGTTCAAATTAGCGCCCATTACGGCAATATATTTTGCATTATACCAATCGGCGCTTTCATTCACGTCGGTTTGTTCTCCCCATATTTCGGGAGAAGCCGGAGGTAAATCGCAATACCAGTCATAAAAACTCAGGTTTACACCTCCTAATAATTGCAGGAATCGCGAGCCGGCGGCATAACTTAACATGGACATAGCCGGAATAGGTGAAAAACCAAAAATCCGGTCGGGACCATATTTTTTTATAGTATAAATATTAGCGGCGGCAATAATCTCCAATGCTTCTTCCCAGGTAAACCTTCGTAATCCGCCTTTTCCACGGACTTCCTGATAACGTTTTCTTTTCTTAGGATTTGTCTGAATGGCTTCCCATGCCTTTACAGGGTCATTATGCTTTTGTTTTTCTTCTCTGTATAAATCCAGCAGTGCGCCCCGTATCATGGGATATTTTACCCGTATGGGACTATATAGATACCATGAAAATGAAATCCCCCTCTGACAACCTCTGGGTTCGTAAGGCGGAATTTCTTTATTTATCACCGGATAATCCAATGCTTGCGTTTCCCAAACTACAATGCCATCTTTCACATAAATATTCCATGAGCAACCGCCGGTACAATTAACACCGTGCGTACTGCGAACCGACTTATCGTGTTGCCAGCGATTGCGGTAAAATTCTTCCCAGCGTCTTGTTTCGGGAGAGATTATGTCTTTGATCCAAGTCATGGGTTATATAGTAAATTAGTACGTTTTCAGTTAGTTTTTTATTTTTTCAGAAAAATATTTTCATTATTTATTACTACTAAGGCGGTTTTTATGTCACGCAAAGGCGCAATGACCGCAAAGTATTAAGTTCGCAGAGTAAAAAAATCATTTATGATTTTTTTCTTTGCGTTCTCTGCGACTTTGCGTGATAACTTTTTTTATGCTGAATAGTTACCATTATTTCAATGAAAAATGACACGCTTAGCTTTCTATATTAATAACATATAACACTAAACAAAAAATAAAAAATGATAAAGTGCTTATCCTTAAACATTTTTTATTTTTTGTTATATGTTTTTTATTTTTTTTATAATTTTTATTGTATTACGACTTCTTCTTATTGCTCCACACCAGCGGTATCAACAGAAAAAACAACAACATACCGGCAAGACCGGTGTATAAAAAACGGAATTGCTTGTCGGCGGGACGTTGAAATGCGTAATTCTCTGTTGATTTTTTCAGGAATGCTACTAAGGATACTGCTTCCTCTTCTGTTATTTTTTTATCCTGATAAGCGACACTCATAGCCGGAAACGGAGGATTGGCTATTAAATTAAGCAATGCCTTTTCGTTATATCTTTCAGTGATACGATCTAAATTTTTTGCCAATGCCCCCCCCAAAATCACTGAGTCGTGGCGTACGTGATGGCAGGTTACGCAGGAGGGACCTTTCAGTGTGAATCGTTTTTCTCCTGTAAAATACATCAGACCTGTATTTATTGTTTGCGAATTCATCGTTATGGTTGGCTCAGAAGTGACCGGTTTCATATTTTCAGTGATTGCGGAAGTGCCACTTTGAGAAGTACTATTAGAAACATTGACAACATCGCCGGCGCCTGAAAATTTTTTCATATACGTAATAACTTCTGTGATTTCATTGTCGGCAATTTTGGGGTCGGGCATTTCTTTTTTGCTGTATTTTTCGAATATTGCGACAGCCGCGGCATCTCCTTTTTTAATCATGGTAGAGGAAGACCTGATAAACTCCATCAGCCAGGGTTCGGGGTGACGTTGGGTGACACCAGAAAGGTCAGGACCGATTAACTCACCATCGCCGAGAGTGTGGCAGGAGGCACATTTTGTTTTAAAAAGAACTTCCCCGTTTTGCGGGAAAGCATTGGTTGAGAAAGCTGTGATAAAAATTACAGCAATTTTAAGTGGGTTGATTTGAAAACAGTTTCGCATGGATGTGGGTATCCTTCTGTTTGCAAAATTGCTGTGACATGGGAGATTTTTGGCTGACAGGTTTCAGGAATTATTATGATTGTGCTCATAATAATTTGAAATCAATGTTTTGTTTTTTGCTCTAATGCATCCGCTTTATTCTGAAGAATATCAATTAAAAGGGTAGAAGAAATATTTTTCTTAATATTGGAGTTCAGATAATAATAAAGAAGAGGATTAATCCTTTGGGTTGCTTCATTGTATGATAGATCTTCTTCATAAGTCAAAAAAACAAATAAAATTTAAACGCTGAGACACAAAGAAACACGAAGAAAATATTTTATTTTTTTATCAGGATTTTGAAAACAAAAAATTATTCAATTGAATTTTTAATCTTGACTGAAATTATCTTACGCAGAAAACCTTAGTAGCAAAACGTGACCAAGAAATTACATCAACCTTTTTACCTTATTTGGGTTTAATGTTTTATTAAATAAATTGGTTACTGTCAGTCCAAACAAAGTACAGCTCATTTAACATTTACAAAGTTACAAACTTTGGTTTATTGATAGGTTTAAGTAGCCAACTCACTGGCATGGCTACATACTTAAACCAGAGTGGGTTTAAGTAGCCAACACACTGGCTTGGCTACATACTTAAACCAGAGAGGGGGGACCCTGGCGATAATTCCCGTATAAATTTTTCGCAGGGAATGCAATGTATTTTTTCTTTCAATAGAATTTCTTCTCCGCGGTAAAGAAACAAAAGTTTTGCCTCAGGATTATCTTCGCTGAATGCCTTCAATCCAACCAAGTCAGCCGGATGAATCACACTGGAATTTTTTACTTCTATGGCAGTTATTCCGTCATCTCCATACACAATAAAGTCAACCTCAGTGCCACTTTGCGTTCTCCAGAAAAAAAGTTGATTTTGATTTTCCCTGTATGAATTCCATGCACGAAGATGCTGAAGCACGAGTCCTTCCAAAGCAGGTCCTTCTGTGTTTTGCCGGTTGTCTCCTGGTCCTTTTGGACGAAATGCTCTATATACGCCGCAATCAAAAAAATAAAATTTATTATGTGAAATAAGTTTTCGTTTCTGTACGTTACGGAAAGGTGGAAGCAGGTACCCGAGTAATAAATCTATCAGAATATCCACAAATCCTTCCACTGTTTTTCGAGGCACTTCACATTCTCTTGAAATATTACTGTAATTGAGCAGAGAAGCATGAGAAAATGAAATGGATTCCATAAAACGATTGAATTGACCAACATTTCTCACCAACGCTTCCATCTGTACTTCTTCGCGAAGATACAAAGTTTGATAAGCGGATAACGAAAAGCGAGGGTTTTTAGAAAACCAGATTAAAGGGATGGTACCAAACTGAATAGCTTTTGAAAAATCAAATTGGTCACCCAGCTCTGATGCCATAAAAGGATGCATAGAAATATTAAGCGCCCTTCCACCGAGTAAATCTACGCCTGCCCGTTTTAATTTACGGGCACTTGAACCGGTCAGGATAAATTGTTTTTCCGGGTATTTATCTATTAAAAAATGAATTTCATTCAGTAGTTCCGGCAACTTCTGTATTTCATCAATGATGAATTGGTTTTTATCTGAATTTCCTGAAACAAGTTCAGAAAGGCGTTCCGGATAGGCAGAAAATTGCCTTAACACGTTTGGACGGAGTAAATTAATGGTTAATGCATCCGGGAAATACCTGTTGAGCCAAAATGTTTTACCCGTTCCTCTTGGTCCAAAAAGGAAAAAAGAGGAATTTGGGCTTTGTAAATATCGTCTTACTTCCGCCATTTTTAGTCAAATAATGGCGGTAAAGGTATAAAAATTTATTGATTTATTGTTTTATTCTTTATACCATATACCCATATACCCCTATACCCCTATACCCTTTTCCTTTAGTCCAGCAGTTTATCTATTTTAGCCGCCACAATAAAATCATTTTCAGATAGTCCGCCGATGGAATGAGTGGAAAGTGTTATTCTTACATTTTTATAAGAAAAAAGAAACATATCGGGGTGATGATTTTCTGCTTCAGCAATTTTTCCAATTTTATTCAGCAAGCTGAGAGATTGGACAAAGTTTTTTAAAACAATTAGTTTTTCAATTTTATTTCCTTCAACAATTTTCCATCCCTTTAATTTTTTGAGCAACTCATTACATCTCTCGGAAGGTAAGGGAAATGTTAATCCTTCGCAAGGGAGACATTTTTTGGATGAAAGGGATTTTTTTTGCATGGTTATTGGAATGTTGGAATATTTTATAATTTTATAACAATTTTACATAAACAAATTGTATTTTTGGGTACCGGTAATTAAATTGTGCAACTACTCAGCATAAAAAAAGTTCTCACGCAAAGTCGCAAAGAGCGCAAAGAAAAAAATAAGTTGATTTTTTTTCTCTGCGCTCTTAATGCTTTGCGTACTTTGCACCTTTGCGTGACATAATATTTGTGAGAAATAACACATACCTGAGCAGTTACTAAATTGTTAATTGAAAATGAAAAAAATCCCTTATGAGTTTGTGTTGGATTATCTTTTATCTGTTGATCCCGTGGTAAAACCCATGTTCGGATGTCATGCCATTTACATTGGCGAAAAAATATTTTTGATTTTACGTGACAAGCCCGATCATACTTCTGCTAATGGAATATGGATTGCCACTTCTAAAGAATATCACCCTGGTCTAAAAAAAGAAATTCCATCTCTTAAATCTATTGACATTCTATCGGGAGGTAAAAGTGAAACGAATTGGCAGATGATTTCCAATGAAAATGATGCCTTTGAAACGTCAGCAATCAAAATATGTGAGATGATTTTGAAAGGAGATAAAAGAATTGGGAAAATCCCAAAATTGAAAAAGAAAAAAAGGGTACTACCGCTAAGAAAAAAAATAGTTAGCCACTGATTACACAGATTAAACACTATGTCTCATCCTGATATAGGTTTGCAATAAATTTGTAGTCAACGGGACAGAAAAGCATTACTAAAAAAATTTCATGTATGTTTGTAGAAAATTTTAACGGACACTTTTAAACTAAAAAAAAATCATGAAGCAATTAATTTTTTCCGGATACCTTTTATGCGGGTTATTTATGTTTTTCAAATCATCTGCACAAATTCAATTACCTGCTCCCAGTCCTAAAGCTGTCGTTTCTCAAACGGCTGGATTGACGGATATAACCATTGACTACAGCAGTCCTGGTGTAAAAGGCAGAAAAATCTGGGGTGAACTTGTACCCTATAACAAACCCTGGCGTGCCGGTGCGAATGCCGCAACTAAAATCACTTTCAGCAAGGAGGTGAAAGTGGACACTACAACTGTTCCAAAAGGAAGTTACTCCGTAGCCATCACTCCCTCTGAAAAGGAAGAATGGACGCTTGTATTGAACAAAGATGCCGATGCACAACCCGATGATCAAAAACCGGAAAACGATATTGTCAGGATAAAAATTAAACCCATGGAAATACCGTTGAGAGAACGCCTTGCATACTCTATTACTGATTTTAATGATGCAAGCGCTATGGTAAATATGGAATGGGAAAAAGTAAAAATTTCTTTCAATGTAGTGTTGGGCACCGAAAAACAAGCAATGGAAAATATCAACAATGCCATTAATCCGTCTTTTAGTGTTTACAGAAATGCCGCCCGCTACATGCTGGAAAAAAAGGATTACGACAAGGGTTTGGTTTATATCAATCAGTCCATTGCCATAGACGCACTCAAATGGTACAGCCATTGGCTCAAAGCACAATTATTAAAAGCAAAAGGAATGGACAAAGATGCCTACAATTCAGTGCTTAAAGCAAAAGAACTTGGGGATAAAGAAGGAGATGGATTCTTCTTTAAAGCGGAAGTGGAAAAAGCTGTGGTTGATTGGAAGCCGGTGATGGAGGTGAAGAAGAAATAGACAATTGAATCAGATGCGCAACTATAACCACCAGAATCGCCCCAATCACATTGTACCATAAAAATGAAACCGGCGTAAATACAGCGCAAAGGATAACTCCGATTTCAGCAATCAGTGCAGAATAAAAAGCAGTACTTCCTTTAATACGCTTAAACAAAAACGCAAGTATAAAAATTCCGAGTATCGTCCCATAAAAATAAGAACCCAATTTATTTACCGCTTCTATCAAACTGCCGAGATTCGTTGATAATTGTGCAACGAGAATCGCATATATTCCCCATCCGGCTGTAAACCATTTAGATGCGGAGAGATAATGTGCATCGGTTTTGTTTGTTCTGAAATTTCGTTTGTAAATATCAATCAAGGTAGTGGAGGCAAGCGCATTCAACTCGGAGGAAGTGGATGACATGGAAGCGGCAAAAACCAATGCTATGAGTAAGCCCACCACTCCTACGGGCAAATATTCCAACACATACGAGAGAAAAATATAATTCACATCTGAGGTGGCTGATGTTGCAGAATTTTTTTTCATTATGGCAATCCCTTCCTCCTTTAATGATTTTCTTTTTTCACATTCTATTTTTAATTGTTCTACATTGGACACAAAAGAATTATCGTCTTTGTTTCTCAATGAATTTGCTGTGCTGACAGCAATCGTGTTGATTTGGCGCTGGCAATCATTAAAATCTGTCTCAACTTTTTTAAATTCATCCGAATAAACGCTCTGTTTTACTTTTTCTAATTCTACTTTGTTGAAAAGAAGAGGGACGGGAACAAAAAGATAAAAAACAAAGAGAATGGCGCCGATTAAAAGAATGGAAAACTGCATTGGAATTTTTACAAGCCCATTAAAAAGAAGACCTATTTTATTCTCTGTCACAGATTTTGCAGAAAGATACCGTGACACCTGCGACTGGTCGGTTCCGAAATAAGAGAGCGCAAGAAACATTCCGCCAATTAATCCGGACCAAATAGTGTATTGATTGGAAAAATTATGGCTCACATCTATGATATTCATCTTTCCCATTTTACCGGCGATGCGTATTGCCTCCGTAAACCCTACATTATCCGGCAGATAATAAATCAGTAAAAATCCGGCTACAAACATTCCCACAAGAATGATAGCCATTTGTGGTAATTGTGTGTAACTTACTGCTTTTGTTCCACCAGTTACCGTGTAAATTATTACAATTCCACCGATGACTATGTTAGTGAGATAAATATTCCATCCCAACAAAGTTGAAAGAATTATTGCGGGAGCATAAATGGTAAGCCCCGAAGCAATTCCTCTTTGAATGAGGAATAACAATGCCGCAAGGGATCTGGTTTTTAAATCAAAACGTGTTTCTAAAAATTGATACGCTGTATAAATTTTTAAACGATGATAAACCGGAACTACAAAAATGCAGATGAGGATCATGGCGAGTGGTAGCCCGAAATAAAACTGCACAAACCGCATTCCGTCAGTGTATGCCTGCCCTGGTCCTGATAAAAAAGTTATGGCGCTTGCCTGAGTCGCCATTACTGAAAGTCCTACGGCATACCAGGGGAGGGTATTATCTCCTCTCAGATAACGTTCGGTGTTTTGTGTCCCACGACTTTTGTAAATTCCATACACCGAGATAAACACCAGCGATGAAATCAATATGCTCCAGTCAATCCCGCTCATTGAAATGTAATGGTTATTAAGTAAAACAAAAGGATGAGTACCGCAAGAAAAACAGACAGGGCAGAATACCAGTAAGTCCAGTTTTTGAAAAAAGGGGGTTTGTCTTCGGGAGTCATTTTCTTATACTTAACAAATTAGCAAATAAACGATAAGCGCCCGGTACTCCCGCGGGCAACTGCCGGAAAAACGACAATCCGGTATAAATAAAATGACCTTTACCGTATTTTGCAGTGATAATACTGCCGGAGGAAGGTTTTTCTCCCGGATCATTCATAGATAAAATTGTTTTGTAGGATTTATCCATGTCGGAAACAAAATATAATCCTCGCTCTTGTATCCATCCTTCAAAATCCTTTTCTGTTATTTTATTAGGAAAGTTCAATAAAGGATGTGATGAATCAGTAATTGAAACAGGAGAATTCTCAACCGTTACACGTTCTCTTGAAATTTTAAATGGAAATGGACCCATCTCTGATTTTACAGTTCCAAGAAAATTATTTGTGTTATACTGAACTAACAGCGTGCCACCGTTGAAAATATATTTCATTAATTTTGTGTGATATTTTTGCATGAATTGATTCGTATTGTAAGCGCGGATTCCGGTCACAATAACATCAAAACGGGAAAGATCTTCGGTTGAAAGTGCGTGCTCATTTAGCTGTACAACAGTACCGCCCATCTGCTCTATGCACTCAGACACATCGTCTCCGGCACCGTTGATGTAACCGATGGTTTTTGCTTTCATGGAATAATCCGTGCAAGTCAATGTTGCTCTTGACTCGCTTACTAAAATCATTTCAGGAATATGTGAATAATTGATTTCTGTTAATGCGCTTGAGTATCGTTTATCACCGGTTTCTACATATACTTTAATAAATCCATTGGAAAGGTGAGGAGGTGAAGTAATCAAAAAAGAAAATTCTTTTTTCTCACCGGTTGTTAACGAATCAAAAGCAAATTCAGCCGGCGTTGAACTCCATCCTTCAGGCATTTCAAGCAATAATTTCCCTTTTATATTTTGAAAATGTGTCTCAAGCCAAACAATCATTTTTTTTGTTTGTGATGGCTTAAAAATGTAGGATTTGGTTTGAAAATTTACTGTAACCGGCGGAACGACTTCAATATTTCTTTGTTTCTCCCCTTCTACAGGGTCAGTCCATTTAAAAATAAGGGGTTGATGGAACTCTATTTTTTCTCCATGAATTATTAATGTGAAAATTGCTTCCAATACAGGTTTATTCTCAGCCCTGCCTACCAATGTAATATCTTCCAATTGATGCAGACCTTCTGCCCCTTTGTTTTTCAACCAGAAGGGAGTGGTGTAAGGAGTAGTTGAAGGTATGGTGATTTTAAAATCTTTTAGAAATGATTCGTTTAATTTTAGTTCCGCATTGACTGATGAATCCAACCCTGCAATTTTTAAACGTTCTATTGTTATGGGAAGTGGTGACATGTTTAGGGCATACATATTCACTTTCAGATCTTTTCCTGGAACAATAAATTTTTCTTTCGAAGTTACTTCCAACCACACGCCCAGACATTGTTGAATGATCTGCTTAATATCTTCTTTTTTCTTTTCTTTCCAGTATTCATCTTTTATATTCTCTGCTGACTTCAGTGCTTTTAATAGAATCTCTGCAACCAGATAGGGTTTGTTGTCATTGAATGATTGTAACGCATTACCTACATAAGTACCGTAATCGTTAGTACCAATCGTTCTGGAAATATCAACGGAAATTCCTTCAAAGATATCGTTGCTTTCAGAAGAGTCCCCTTTGATGTGTTTAAAATATTCCATTTTACTTCCTCTTGTGGAGGCAGAGCCGAAGCCCTGACTTTTGTGCATGGTCCGGCTTTGTGCCGCAATTTCTCCATAAGATTTTCCAAGTAAAGGATTGTACGCGCCAATATCAAGTTTGTAAAAAGGCGAAAGATCCTTTACAGTGTCCTGCACCCATGTATTCCATAACAACCGTTTGCATTTCCATGGTTTTACATAATTGAGTTGCCATTTAAACTGAGTAGAGTCAGCCGCGGCATCAAAAGCGATTTCAGCCAAAATAGCTGATGCGGTATGATGTCCATGCCCCCCATCCCCATTGGAAGGAAAGCGATTAATGATTATATCGGGGCGCACATTTCTGATGAGCCATACTACATCGGAAAGCACGCTGTCTTTATTCCAGATAGTCATGGTTTCTTCCGGCGTTTTAGAAAAACCAAAATCGCGGGCGCGGGTAAAATATTGCCGGGCTTTATCAATTTTTCTTGCTGACAGCAACTCTTGTGTCCGTACCATTCCGAGGAGATCGCCTTGTTCGGTTCCGATGAGATTTTGTCCGCCATCACCGCGGGTAATAGACAAATACGAGGTAATAACTAATTTTTCATTCGCCAGAAAGGAGAGCAAGCGTGTATTTTCATCATCGGGGTGTGCCGCAATGTACAAGACAGAGCCGGCGACTGATAATTTTTTGAGCGCTAATCTTAGCTCGGAACTATTCAGCGATTGAGGTAATGGTTGTGAAATAGCTATTCCTGAAATCAGAAAAAGGAGGAAAAACAGATATTTTAAATTTTTTATAAACACTTCGGGTGCAAATATACTGGTCTTAATTTGATTTGCGAAGGTTGCAGTAAAATAGAATCCGGTAAAAAATTTAACGTTTTTTATTCAGAAATTTCATCCACCGCTTATCGACAGAACTTCTATGTCGGATTATAGATAGGAGGGATGGTTACTCAGCTTGACTCTTGATGAATACTCAACTTTTAAGTTAATAAAAAAATCGTTAAACACAATCCTTGATTAATTTAAAACAGCTTTAGGAATTTTGTATTTCATTTTTAACTTTCTGTTATATTCTTTAATCATAGGTTGGCCTATAATAACACCAAAATATAATGTCTTCCATATTAGTAAACTTGATAAACCGATTATGGGTATTGCAATTTTATCATTCTTGGTTCTACCGATAAATGCGCCGCCAAGTATTGGAATATAGTGCAACCCTTCCCAAACATATCCAAAAAGTTTAATGTTTTCTGACGCATAAGGATTTTTATCTGCAACGTAGGATAAACCATACCCCATATTGATTAAATTCCTTTTCCAAAACTCTGCATTACTTTTTTCTGGAAGTACAATAAAATTATCCAAATTACACAAGTAGGACGAGTCGGTTTCCTGTAGATAAGCTGACAATAATAGTTGACTAAATTTTTTACTTTGCTTTTTACCTGCTGAAGATAATACAGAAAAACCAACCAAATGAATACTGTCACCTATTTGAAAGGATTTCTCAATGTTATTTATTCTGAGATTTTGTGGGCTACTAAGAATTATTTTTGCATCAAGGATCCAAAATTTGATGTTAATCATTCCCATCCAAAAAATGTAATAGCTATCACCAAAAAGATTTTTCTGTCTGTATGCTTGATATTCCTTAGATATGGAATCAATTATATTCCAATGAATAGGATGGAATTTATCATCTAAAATAAAACTTGAATGCTTCTCAAAATAATTATTTAAATGAATTGTTTGTCCATTTAAAGTGAAAACAAAAAGAATTATTGAAAATAATGAAATAATAACTCTGATTAAAAGATTCATGAATTGTTTCATTCTTAGGTGAAATAATCAAAAAAGAGAGGTTTCAATTATATTTGAATTTTCTTTTTTTTACAAAGTTACAAACTTTGGTTTATAGATAAGTTTATGTAGCTAACTCACTGGCTTGATTACATACTTAAACCAGAGAGGGTATTTTATCACTATTTTTTTTACAAATTTACAAACGTTGTTTTTTATTACAGTACCTTATATCATAAGGATAATAATATTTCCATAAGTCATCAAATTCTTTTTTATTTCTGACTTCGTCGGCATCTAAATATTCTTTGTAGTCGCCAAAGTCATCAATTTACCACGTTCAGCAGTAATCCAGATGCTCCGGAATTAATCGTCATCCCGTTTTTCCAACAGGCGCACCCTATTAAAAATTAAGGGTAATTTTTTTATATGATATTTATTTTTTATTACAGGATTTCCACTGCAAGAATTAATTAAACGGTCAACAAAAGGTGCGGTTAAATGTTTCGGTTTCATTTTGTGAGTGGTTATTTTTCACTCAATTGAGTGCCATTTTAATAATTTATACTTTCCACTATTTATATTTAATCTGAGAAATTTACCCCCTGCCTGATAAGGATGTTCTGTTTCTTCATATTGAAAAGAATATATATCCCATGATACGTCATCTACGACTCCTGATAGCTTTATTTCCCATTCTTTGATTCCTTTTTCTAATCCTATTTTTTGTGCCAATTCAATGGCAAATGTTTTATTATAAAATATATTCATTGAAGGTCCCCCATTATAATATCTCTTCAAATCAGTAGCGTCTATTTTTGTATTATATTTTGTTTCAATGTAGTTACCATCAATAAAAACAACTATCATATTTTTATTATTTTTAATTATTTGTGGTTTGATTTCAAATGTTACCATATATAAAATACTTTGGTAAAAACCACTAAACTCTAAACTATCTTTTACAAATCTTTCACCTAATTTATTAATTAAATATTTTTGAGCTCTAATCATTTTTATAGAATCATCGATGGAAAAATGATTGATTACACACTGAGATTGGCTCAAGCTAAATTTAAAACAAAGTAATAAAAACATGAGGGTGTGTCTTTTCATAAGTCCATCATTTAATTACGTACTGTTTATAGTAAAAAGTGCCCCTTCCTCTGTCAGGGTAAACTCCGGCACGATTCATATCAAATCCTAAAAAAGGTATCTTTCGTCATACGATGCTTTAAGCTTTTTCAAAAACTCCAGATGCTCGTCTCTTAATTTTAGTTTTTTTAAGATTCGTTCCTACGGAACTCAATTGTTTGAAGCCAGCGTTACCACAACGGACTGAAGTCCGTTGTTACAATATGATTCGTTCCTACGGAACTCAAATGCAAAGATATGTCCTTTCTAACATTACTTGTAGCACCTTTAAATAAAAATTAGCCCAAGTCTAGTTTATCTAAACTACTCATTACACAACTATTTCTCCTTTAAAAGAACACTTAACATAAAACACATAATAAAAATGTTTAAGTGTTTTTTTGACGACCGGAGCTTTTCGTTTAACATTAATTATTTTTTGTTTAATGTTATTTGCTTTTTGTGACTAATGGTATCTGGTGAGCAGGTATAGTTTTTCTTTTATATCTTTGCCATCCCCTAACCCCCCTTTCCCATGAACCTTCACGAATATCAAGCTAAATCCCTCCTAAGCCAATACGGTGTAAAAATTGCCCAAGGCATAATGGCGGAAACTCCTGAAAGTGCAGTGTCAGCCGCTAAAGAACTTCAGAAAAATACCGGAACGAGACTTTGGGTAGTCAAAGCACAGATTCATGCCGGAGGAAGAGGAAAAGGAGGCGGAGTTAAAGTGGCTAAAACCCTGGAAGATGTCTTTGAAAAAAGTAAAGCCATTCTGGGAATGAAGTTAGTGAGTCCTCAGACGGGTCCCGAAGGAAAATTGGTCAGAAAAATATTAATTGCCGAAGACGTTTATTATCCGGGCGAAAAAGAACCCAAGGAATTTTACATGAGTATTTTATTAGACCGTTCCACCGGAAAAAATATAATCATGGCAAGCACCGAAGGGGGCGTTGAAATTGAAGCAGTGGCAGCAAAAACCCCTGAAAAGATTTTTAAAGAGTGGATAGAACCCTCTGCCGGCTTACGGGCATTTCAATGCAGAAAAATTGCCTTTTCGTTAGGATGTACCGGCAAGGAAGTAAACGAAATGATTTCATTTATTAAAGGAATTTACCAGTGTTATGAGGCATGTGATGCTTCGCTGGTTGAAATAAACCCGGTGTTGAGAACCTCTGACGGACAAATTCTTGCCGTGGATGCCAAAATCAAGCTCGATGACAACGCAATGTTCCGTCATAATGACTTCCCCGAATTAAGGGACATTCATGAAGAAGACCCGCTGGAAGTGGAGGCATCTTTATCAAATCTTAATTACATAAAATTAGATGGGAATGTAGGATGTATGGTCAACGGAGCCGGTCTTGCCATGGCTACTATGGATATGATAAAACTGGCAGGTGGTCATCCGGCAAATTTTCTGGATGTGGGAGGGAGCGCAAGTGTGGAAACCGTTGAGGCGGGATTTAGAATCATCCTAAAAGATCCTAATGTAAAAGCCATACTCATCAATATTTTTGGAGGAATTGTTCGCTGTGACCGCGTAGCCGGCGGGGTGGTTCAGGCATATAAAAATATAGGAAATGTCAAAATCCCTATAATTGTGCGGCTTCAGGGGACCAATGCTGAAATGGGAGCAAAAATCATAGAAGATTCCGGGTTAAAGGTGACTTCTGCGATTTTGCTTAAAGATGCGGCGGAAAGAGTGGCGGATGCGCTGAAAAATTAACCTTATTATCCTAACGTGGATAAACCACAATCAAACAAGTATCCCGCAGATAACGCAGATAAGCGCAGATTAATTTTTCTGCGAAAATCTGCTTAATCTGCGGGAAAATATCTTAGCCAAATTAGTTGAAATATTTTTTATAAGACACTAAACTTGCAACTTTCATTTATATTCCCTACCTTTGCCCTCCTTTTTAAAAAAAACTAAACACAATGACTTCTAAGCATTACGAAACGGTTTTTATTCTTTCTCCTCTTTGCCAGGAATCCATCCGCGACGAAGTGGTTACCCGGTTTGAGGGAATTATTAAATCAAATCAGGGGACCGTTGTCAGTACAGATAACTGGGGACTGAAAGAACTTGCTTTTACGGTAAGAAAGCAAAATACCGGTTATTATTTTTCCATGGAATTTTCAGGACCGGGCATCGTGGTTTCTGCCTTGGAGACCGCTTACAAAAGAGAAGAGAACATACTTCGCTATCTGATAGTTGCCCTCGACAAACATGCTGTTGATTATAATGAGCGAAGGAGAAAAGGATTGGTGGGAAACAAAAAAACACTTGTTGAAGAAAATGTTTAATAGAAAACTTTTAAAAATAAACAAATAATTTAACTCATGATTCCTTCAAAACAAAATTCCAACGTACTGAACAATCAGGATTTTACCAAACCCAAGTCCAACGAGATAAAAAAGAAATACTGCCGGTTTAAAAAATTCAAAATTAAATATATTGATTATAAAGACCCGATATATCTTAAAAAGTTTTTGAACGACCAGGGAAAATTACTTCCCAGACGGCTTACCGGCACAAGTTTGAAATATCAACGGAAGGTTTCTCAGGCGGTTAAAAGGGCAAGGCACATTGCGCTGTTGCCATTTGTAACGGATGAGTTTAAGAGTTAGACGTTGGTAATAGATTCTTTACACATAACACTAAACACATAACACTTAATTTTTAATTCTGAACAACTAATATCATGGAAGTCATACTTAAACAAGACGTAGAAAAATTGGGCTACAAGGATGATGTAGTAAAAGTACGAAATGGCTTTGCGTTAAATTTTCTGGTACCAAGAAATCTGGCGGTAATTGCTACTGACACCAACCGGAAAATTCATAAAGAAAACATGAAGCAGGCGGAGCAAAAAACAGCTAAAATCAAATTATCGGCACAAAAGACGGGCGAGCAATTATCAACTACCTTACTTCGTGTTGCGGCAAAAGCGGCGGAAACCGGAAAAATTTACGGCTCGGTCACGCCTTTGCAGGTTTCTGAAGCAATCCGGACTGCCACTGGCTTTGAAGTTGACCGCAGAAGAATCAAAATACCTAAAGACATTAAAGACCTTGGCACTTATACAGCAAAAGTTGACCTTCACCGAGAAGTGCATATTGAGGTAAAATTTGAGGTTTTTGCTGAATAGTAGTACTGCCTCCCACTGCTACTGCTACTCCCTACTACTTTCACGCAAATCAATGGGTTTCTACTTTTTACGTTCCAATTCTCACTTTTCTTCATCAATCTCAGTTTCATCAGAAGTATGTCACGCAAAGACGCAGAGTACGCAAAGAATTAATCCCGCAGAGAAAAATCATTAATGATTTTTCTCTTTGCGAACTCAGCGCCTTTGCGTGACATCTTTAATATTGCTTGGTAATCTTCTTTTAAATATGTAAATATTGCAATTTTTCATTCGCGAAAATCCGCGTACTGTTAGCGTAAATTAGCGGTTAAATTTTCTCCTTCTCACTTTTCACTTCTCACCTCTCCCTTTCCCTATCATCCGCCCCTTCAACACCCTCTCAAAAAACTTATGAACCGGAAATATTACTCCCGCCATGATAGCGTTTATCAATAGTTTAATAGCCGGCTCACCACCTTTTTGCCCAGTAAGTGCGGTGATCAGTTGGTCTGTGTGAGGGTCAAGCCATATCAACAGAAATTCAAACAAGAATAAAAACGGTATAAAAACCAGTAGGTTTACAAGCCAAACTGGTAAATTAAAACGGAACGCAAAAAAGAGTAAAGCGAAAATAATAAAAATACCTACAGCAAGTAATGAGTACTGCAAATTATTCCTCCTTTCAACAGCCACTGCCTCCTGCCGCTGTTTCTCCTTCTCCTCCTGCTCTTTCACAATGAGTTGCTTCTCAAACTCATACTTCGTCTGCTGACGAATTGCCGCCTTCTCATTCTCTTTATTTTTGATGCTGTCTCTATAGACAATGTACTGTTCATAATGCGCCAGCGCCTGCTCGTGCTTTTTCGTTTTACAGTAAATTTGAAAAAGCAAATTCTCCGCATTGCGTAAGTTTTCTATTTATAATTTTTCTTTTCTGAAATTGTCTTTGCCTGTTCACAGTATTCCATTGCTTTTGATGGAGTGGAGAGATAATATTCGCTGGCTAATTCAAGCAAAGTATTGACGCGGGAGGTGTCGTGGGTGGTGGCAGAGAGGATAGAATTCAGTGAATCAACAGTTCGGTTTTGTAGAGTCACGGTGCTCTGTGTCTCCTGGTTTTGCGCCGGAGCAGTTGAAATGCCGGAGAGTAAAAAATAAATAATTAAAAAAAATATGCTATGGTTTCTCATTGCCAATCCTATCATAATTTCATTCCTTTATGGGCGAAATATCGGTAGAAAAAAAATAGTACAACAACCCAAAGTCCCTTTAGTGTCAAAGATTTCTGATTCTGACATACTGTTAATAAATAATTGAAAAATTTCCTGTACATTTGACGCAATGGACACTATATCTGCTGTGGTAATAACCCAGAACGAAGAAGCAAATGAACGGCTTTATCATGAGTTATCCCAACTTATTGAACAAAGCAAAACAAAGCTTGTATCGTATGCCAATAGCACATTAACCACTTTGTTCTGGCAAGTTGGCAAACGCATTAACGAGCATATACTTCAAAATAAACGTGCAGAATACGGAAAACAAATTGTGTTTACACTGTCGGCACAATTGGAAAAAGCTTATGGGCAAAATTTTACAGAGAAAAATGTAAGAAGAATGATGCAGTTTGCAGAACAATTCACAGATATTGAGATTGTCGTTACACTGTCACGACAATTAACATGGTCTCATTTTTTAATACTGATACCGCTAAAAACAATTGAAAAAAAAATATTTTATGCTGAACTATCTGCTAATGAAAGATGGAGTGTTCGTGAACTAAGAAAACAAATTGAAATCAAAACTTATGAAAGAACCGAAATAGCAAATACTCAATTGGCAAAATCCGGTAATATTCCTTTAAACACATTTAAAGACCCATATATTCTGAATTTTTTAGGACTGAAAGATGCATATCTTGAAAAGGATTTGGAGTCGTCTATTTTAAGAGAATTAGAACTATTTATTCTCGAAATTGGAAAAGGATTCACATTTGTTGAACGCCAAAAACGGATGATTATTGACGGTGAAGATTATCACCTGGATTTGCTTTTCTTTCACAGAAAATTGAAACGACTTGTAGCTATTGATTTAAAATTAGGAAAGTTTCAGGCAAAAGACAAAGGTCAAATGGAGCTTTATTTGAAGTGGCTCAATCGTTATGAAAAGCAGGAAGGCGAAGAAAAACCAATTGGTCTTATATTATGTGCCGAAACCAGCCGAGAACAAGTTGAATTGCTGGAACTGCATAAAGATGGAATAATGGTGGCTGAATATTGGACTGAATTGCCACCCAAAAAAGAACTTGAAGCAAAACTTCATAAAGCATTGATTGAAGCAAGAGAAAATATTGAAAGAAGGAAATTACTGTAATTTCTTGTACATTTGACGCAATGGATCCACTATCTGCTGTCGTAATAACTCAGAACGAAGAAGCAAACATTTATCATTGCCTTACTTCATTGCAACCCGTTGCCGACGAAATTCTGGTCATAGATTCAAACAGTAGCGACCGAACTGTTGAGTTATGCAAGGAACTTGGCGCAAAAGTCATCTCACAGAACTGGATGGGGTATGGTCCCACTAAAAATTTTGGTAATAAAAATGCAAGGCATGACTGGATTTTATCGTTGGATGCCGATGAAGAGCTTAACCCTGAACTTCAAAAAGCGATTATGGAGGCGAAAAAAGAGTTGAAAGGAGTGTATAGTTTTAAGCGCTTGAATAATTATTGTAAAAGATGGGTGCGTCACTGCGGATGGTATCCCGATATAAAAGAAAGAATATTCAACCGTAATGAAAGTTTCTGGAACGAAAAGTTAATTCACGAAAAACTCATTTCTCCGCCTAAAACCAACAAACAATTACTGAAAGGGGATTGTCTGCATTATTCGTATGCTACGGAGGGAGATTTATTGATTAAGACGGAAAAATATGCGCGCCTGGCGGCAGAGGAAATGCTTAAAAAGAAGCAGTTTATTTTTCCGGGGGTCGTTCTCCTAAAGTCATTATTTCGTTTTTTTAAAGGATACATTTTACAGGTTGGATTTTTAGACGGCAAAGCGGGGTGGGAAATTTGCAGGATGAACGCTCATGGAGTATTTTTGAAATATAAATATTTTGGGGAGCTGAAAAAAACAGAGGCAAACAGGGTTCAAAAAAAAATAACATATAACATATAACACAAAACAGCTAATGTCAAAGGGTCTGGGTACTTAGAAATTATTCATTTCTTGATAAGTGTTATATGTTTTTTTTTCTAAAACCTGAGTTATTTTGGTATAAACCAGAAATTGACAAACATCCGCTACTATACAACCTTATTTTCCTGCTACCTCGTTCTCACAGGTCTTCTCTACAGCCGTGTCATGATGAGCATTGGGATGGGACTTATTTTTCTGAGCGCCATCATTCATCCGGAAATATTCGGAAATGTAAAATCATTTTTTACTCAAAAAATCTGGTGGATAGTGTCACTGCTTTTTTTTATCTATCTTCTGAGCGGAGTTTACACTGAAAATCATACAGCGTATTTTGAACGGTTAAAAATCCGCACTCCATTTTTATTGTTACCAGTGGCATTTGCTTCGTTGCCTGCCATAAAAAGAAATGATTATCTGAATTTATTTTATTTTTTTTTATTGCTCATCACGGTCAGTGCGGTAATTTCAACCATTCGGTATTATAAAAATTTTGATGAAATTAATATTCTTTATTTCCAATCAAAAGTATTACCTACTCCCATTCACCACATCCGTTATAGTTTGATGGTAGTTTTTGCCATCGCTACCGGCTTTTATTTAATTATCAATTCCTATTACATATATTCGCGATTTGAAAAAATAATATTTATTTTGATTACTGCTTTTCTGATATTCTACCTTCATATTCTTTCAAGCAGGATAAGTTTGCTGGTTTTTTATCTGTTAGCCATCTCCGGTGCCATTTATTATTTTGTTAAATTAAAAAAGTGGCTCTTGTTAAGCATCGCGTTGGTGCTGTTGCTAGTTACTCCATTTTTCTCCTATCATTTTTTAGATAGTTTTAAACACAGGGTTTGGAATACACAGATGGATATAAAAATTGCAAGCGAAGGTGGCAACGCAAATTATTGGTCTATCGGGAAACGTTTTGTAGCGTGGACGATTGCCTGGAAAATTTTCAAATCAAACCCGGTATGGGGAGTAGGGGTTGGCGACCTGAAAGACGAAATGATAACCTATTACCAAAGGGATTACAAGGAATTTCAGGACTGGAGTTGGATACTTCCGCATAATCAGTTTCTTCATTATCTGGCATCCTTCGGAATCCTTGGTTTTCTTGTTTATGCCGGTTCTTTATTTTACCCTCTTTTCTATCAGAGGAACTGGACAGATTATTTTTTTCTGATTCATTTTTTAATTTTTTTTGTGTCACTCTTTACGGAGTCCACACTGGAGGACCAGCGCGGAACGTGTTTTTATATTTTATTTACCTGTCTTAATCTGAATCAATTGGTTAGCCAAAAATGCCGGACATAACTTCTTTCTCTATCCTGATTCCTACCTGGAACAATCTTCCTTATCTTGAATGTTGTGTAAAAAGCATACTCAAAAATTCGGCTCATGTTCATCAGATTATTTTACATATCAATGAAGGAACCGATGGTACTTTTGATTTTGCAAAACAACATGCTATTGATTTTACTTTCAGTAAAGAGAATATTGGAATATGCAAAGCGTTGAATAAGGCATCTGCGTTGGTCAGCACCGGTTATATTGTTTATATGAATGACGACATGTATGTTTGCCCCGGTTGGGATTCGGAACTTTTAAAAAAAATTCCAAAAAACAATGATCTTTTCATGCTTTCTTCCACGTTAATTGAGCATACCGGAAAAGATGCTTGCCGGGTCCATGCTGATTTTGGAAAAAGCATAGAAACATTCAGAGAGGAAGAACTTTTAAATCAAGTTCGGAGTCATGCAAGAGAAGATTGGCAGGGAAGTACCTGGCCCCCGACATTAGTAACAAAAAAAATGTGGGAAAAAGCCGGCGGTTATAGTGAGGAATTCAGTCCGGGTTTATATTCAGACCCTGATTTTTCTATGAAACTCTGGCAAATGGGTTGCAGGGATTTCATAGGTTGCGGAAAAAGTTTAGTTTATCATTTTCAATCGAAATCGCTGAGACGGATTCAGTTGAATAACGGAAAAAAACAATTCTTTGAGAAATGGAGAATAAAATCATCTACCTTTATGAAATATTTTTTGCGTATAGGGAAAAAGTACGATGGAAAATTACCGGAGCCAAAACGAAATATCGCGTTTCTCACTAAAAGAATATTGGATAAATTTGTTTTTTAATTTGAAACTAAATATAGTTGTAATACGGTTGTAATACGATTGTAATACGGTTGTAATGCGATTGCAATACGGTTGTAATAAAAACATGAAAATACAAATAAAAGTCCTTTTATTTTTTACCTTATTTCTGCTGACGAAATGTGGGGGTAGCGAACAAAAAAATACTACTCTGATTTACTATAATTTGACCGGTTTATTAAACAGTCAAATTGAAATTTTAAAAAACACTCCTGTGCAGTTGGAAAAAACCGTTTACATGAATCATAAAAGTGATAAAGTGGTTGAAAAAAATCCGGATTGGAAAAAAATACTTGCCTCATTTTCTGAATCAGACATCAATAAAACCGCATGGATTGGATTTTTCCGGATAGATATTACAGAATCAACAGAACAGCTTTCATCTAAAAACATAGCATATAAATTGCTTCCGGAGGTCACTAACATTCCTGTAAAGAAAATGGAAATTTATAATTATAACCACTCCGTTCCTGATTCAATCAACATATATTCTGAAGAAAAAAATCTGCTGTTTTATTCAAGGAAGAATCTTCATATTCATTTTTCTGATTCAACTATAACATTTATCGGAGTTGATTGCCTGCAAAAAATAAAGTGGATGGATACGGTGAACTATGGCTTCAGGGGAAATGTGAGGTGATGAGGTTTCTCTAAAAAATCCCATACCCCTGTTCCAGCAACGTCTTGCTTACAATTTCAATCCCTTCTTTCCGCGAGAACATGACGGTTTTTTCGTGCAAAAAATCCATGATGGGCTTGTCATCGGAAAGTATCACTCCACCTTCGAAGGAATAACCTTCCAGATACAAATTATTTTTTGTCGGGAATTTATATTGTTTGGTAAACTCGGGTAATTGGTCATATAAATAATTTTCCAATGCAACAGGTTTATGAGTGGCTAAAAAAATAATTTCTCCCGGACTACCTGGTTTATGTTTTGTATTCAGGAGTTTTACAAAAAAACCACTTTCTATTAACGTTTTTCCAACAGATCTAACCGCCAGCCCTTCCTCTCCATATAAAAAATCGGGAAAATGTATAAAAAATAAACCGTCTTCCTTTAATAATTTTTTGATTTCCATAAACGATTCCATGGTATAAATATTTGAGGGTTGATTTTCACCAAAGCTGATATCAATAATTATAATATCATAACGATGAAAAGTGGTTTTTACGTAGTGTCTGAAGTCATCCGTATGAAAATTGATCTTGGCATTTAAACCAAAATATTTCTCAGAAACATTTTTCATTCTTTCATCCAACTCAATTACATCCGGTATAAAATGTAGTCCGGTTAGTTCTTTTACCAACAAGCCACCACCCATTCCTGCGAGTAAAACTTTTGAAGAAGGTGATTTTACAGAACAATAATGGGTAAGACGGTGTACATAATGCCATAAGGAACGCCCGGAGGGAATGTACATGAAACTTTGTGAAATATGATTGATGAATAATGACCGTGAATGAGCGAGATTATCATCGGCAACTGTTAGTTGTCCCAGCAATCCGTATTCGTTGTAATGCACCTTGATATAAGATTTTTTTACTTTTTGGTTTGTGTCACCGGTATTTATTCCCAACAGAAAAAATGAAAGCATTATCAATGAAAATCCCCAGAAAAAAACATTTTTCTTTTGGGACAATAAAAGATATCCCGTTAATGTTGCAGGTATTAAACTGTTCAGCACGATGGCTGTTTTCATCCCAAAATGGGGTATTAAAAAAAATCCAAAAAGAAAAGTAAACAGGATTCCACCCGACGTAGAGATTGCATAAATCAATCCTGATGTTTTTCCTGAAGTAGTTGTGTCTGCAGAAAGAATTTGAATTAACATAGGGGATAACATTCCCAGAAAAAACAACGGTGGCAGAAGAATAAAAATCGCAGAAATGAAAGCTCCGGTAATGATACCTGTATTAAGTGTAACAGGGATCAGTTTTCCTGCAATAAATGGTTGAAGAATTATGGCGAGAGTGGCAACTAACA
Source organism: Bacteroidetes bacterium RIFCSPLOWO2_12_FULL_37_12 (assembly GCA_001769655.1). GTDB lineage: Bacteria > Bacteroidota > Bacteroidia > 2-12-FULL-37-12 > 2-12-FULL-37-12 > 2-12-FULL-37-12. The sequence continues at coordinate 106,187 of MEPC01000020.1, forward strand.
GACAGAGGTTTAATTTGTGTAAGAGGGTATCAGATTTCAGAAAAAACAGTTGACTTCTTTCTTCCGTCTTCCGTCTTCCGTCTTCCGTCTTTTTTTTAGATAAATATCCCCCTGAAAAATAGCCGGCTGTCAATGCCGTCAAGGTGGATATTAAAATTACCGCCCATGTTTGCAAAGAGTTTCCGAAATAGGGTGCAAACAACTGTGCGCAGATAAGTTCAGTCGCTAAAACGGCTCCCCCTTCCACAAAAGCTATTAAATAAAAGAAGTTGTATGGGAGAGAGATTTCTGTGTTTTTGTCAATCAATGGTGAAATTTTTATATTGCAAATTTACGAAAAATTACCTTATTCTCGTCTCACATCCAGGACAATTTATTTATTTCTAATTTTTCTCTACCTTTGCGCTTCTTTAAAAATTTAACCAAAGTACAAATCATGAAAAAATCGATACTACTTTTTGCACTCTCCATTTCTATGATCTCCCTCCAGGCACAACATGCCTTTAAAAACATAATAGAAGTTGGCGCACAAGACGAAATCGGATTTGATCTCCAGGAATCGTCAGACAAGTCATTTCTCGTAGCAGGGTATTACACCGTGGTCGCAAATTCTCAGTGGAACAGCGGTTTATTCCGTGTTGATTCCATCGGTGCTTTGCTGGGTCAAACCAATTACGGCTCCAATGGTGATAATGGAACTTTCAATTTTAAGAAGACCGCTGATGGTGGCTATGTCCTTTGCGGCTATACAAACGCGGGGGGTACTACCTACAAAATACTTGTCATAAAATTGGATGCATCCATGAATTTTCAGTGGGAAAAAGTTCTTAATGTCACTCCGTATGAACTGGACTGGTCAACCCCCGGCAATTTATATGACTTAATAGAAGCCCGTGACGGAAATATTATTGCGGCGGGATTTGATAATATTTCTCTTACCGAAAAATCCGGCTATATTGCTAAATTGAATGTAGCTAACGGTGACACTATCTGGGTAAGGCGCTTTATTAAATCCGGATATACTTATTCATTTTCATCCGTAACCCAAAGTCCTGATGGCGGCTATGTTGCAACCGGTATTGCAAATTCCACCACTACTGCAAATAATAATGTTCTTATTCTGAAATTTAATGAAGATGGAAATTTTACGGGCGAGAAAATTATCGGAGGAACTACGGTAAATCAGATTGGGAAAAAAATTATAGCCACTCAAAATGGGTATGTCATCGCAGGAAAACGAAATGGTAACGGATGGGAGGCAATGCTTATGAAAACCGACCTCTCCGGAGATAATGCTGTTTCAAAAATATATGGAGACGGTAATGCTGACTGGGATGATATTTTTAGCTTGGATTCAACTAACGATTGGGGATATGTTATTTCAGGGTATGCTGGAAATGGAAATGAAAAAATCGGTTATTGTGTAAAAACGGACTCAAATCTGACTAAGGTATGGTCAAAAAAATATTCTAATTCCAACACTACTATTCTTTATTCCGTCATCAATACAACGGATGGTGGTTATGCACTTTGCGGCTATACCAATACAGGAGTACGTTGGGATTTAATCCTTATTAAGACAGATGCGGCAGGCAATGAAACAGCAAATAATTTTCCTGTCCCTGTAGTTACGGCGCCTTCAACAGCCGCCCCCAGCACTCCTGTTCAATTTACTACTAATGTTAATTATGGGACAAGCCCTTTTTCGTATAAATGGACTGGTGAAGGTGGTTTTAGTTCAACGTTACAAAATCCTACGCATACTTTTACAAATGGAGGAACATTTCGCTATACGTTTGAGGTTACCGATGCGAATGGTGCAAAAGGATTGTTTGCCGGGCAAATCATTATTTCTTCCTGCAGTATTCCAACTGTCACTGCAATTGTAGATAGTAGTTATTGCAACATTAACAATGGAGCAATCACTATTGCAGTTTCCGGAGGAATTAGTCCCTACTCTTTTTCGTGGTCAAATGGAGCCGTTTCCAAGGATTTGACAGACCTTGGCGCAGGAACATATAGTGTTTCGGTTACTGGCAACGACGGATGTGTATCCGTCCTTTCAAACACGGTCCCCAATAATACTGGACCTAGTATCACTGCTACTGTAAATAACGCATCCTGTGGCGTAAATAATGGCACAATTACCCTTGCAGTTGCAGGAAGTATAAGTCCCTATACTTTTTCATGGTCAAATGGAGCAATAACTCAAAATTTGGTTGACCTTGGCGCCGGAACATTTACTGTTTCTGTAACCGGAAATGATGGTTGTATGGCAACGCTCGCCAAAGCGGTTTCAAAAACTCAAAATCCAATCATTTCAATATTAACGCAAAGCAACCCAACCACAAACGGAGGCACCGATGGCGCTATTGATATATCTGTAGTAAGCGGCGTGCAACCGTATCAGTATAATTGGTCCAATGGACAACTCGCTCAGGATATTGATAGTTTAATTGCCGGTACCTATACAGTTACCGTAACCGATTCAAAAGGGTGTACAGTAGTCGCTCAATACACGCTTACAGAGCCGGTTTCCATGAATGAAAATAAAAATGCTGTATTTTCAGATGTCATTGTAATTCCTAACCCATTTAGAAATTCAGTTCATTTCTATTTTGATAAGAGCGAAACAACCGGAAAAATAAACGTTGAAATTTTTTCTCTGACAGGAAAAAAACTTTACGCTAAAAATTTAGAAAAAGGAAGTGATAATTTGAAGATTGATTTTACTGAAACCATTTCTGCAGGCACTTATTTTTATAAGATTAACGGTGAAGGTGGTATGGGAAGTCGTAAGCAAGTTTGGGGGAAATTGGTGAAATTTTAGAAGGATTAATTAAATTAAAATATGTTTCATTGTTAAATTTATACGATCCTGAGATTAATTATTAAATCATTCAACAATGAAATATGGGCAAAAATCAAATAAAAAACATAAGCGTCAAAAATCTACCCGCTACTAATAAAAGCAATCGCTCCCTTCTGATTTATAAAATTTTATTCATTACATCTTCCTCAATTTTATTCTCTCTTTTTGTTTATGCAATTTACGATGGAAAATTTTTTCCTACCAGCGAAGATGAAACCATCTATTATAACTCGGCGCGTCTTTTTCAGCAAACTAATTCCATTCAGGCAAGTGACTGTGTCATGGAAGAAGTATCAAAAATAGGCAGATGCAACTGGTATGGTCCTTTTTATAATATTTTTTACGGATCCCTGGCTAAAATTATCGGATACGAAAGCATACAATTCGTAATTATTCATTTTCTGCTGATCCTCTCCTGTTTCTTATTGATTTATAAATTTCCGTTAGAATCAATGATAAAATGGCAAATCGCTTTATGTTTTATTTTATCGGAAGTAGCAAATGTGTTTATCTTTACTTATTTCCCGGAATCGTTCCATTTATTTTCCGGCTTTGTATTGACTTTTTTGCTGATACTGATCTTCCAAAACGATAATCCCTTTTATAAATACCTCTATATAGCATCCGTTCTGTTCTTTACTTTTACGAGACCAACAGCCATTTTCTGGATGATTGGCTTAATCCCTTTCGCAAAGAATAAAATGGAGTATTGGATATATGCTATTATCTTCGTATCGGGAGTTTTGGTGACCATGATATTTCAAAAATTTTTCTTTGCACCCGCGTGGGCTTCCGGTTTGAAAACGATTGATTACCTCTATAAATTTGAAGTGTTCAAATTTATAAACCATTCATCAAAACAGTTTTTTCAAAACGGTAAGAACTTGTTTCAGGTTCACAATTCATTCGTAATATTTTTTTTCTTTCTTACTTTTATCAGAGCATTGATAATAAAAAACAAGTTTCTTACTTCAACCGCACTTATCTGTTCCGTAATTCTGGTATTGCTTCTTGCATTTTATGATACGAACCCATTATTTTTTATTAAACAAGTCGCATTCATGATTCCCCTGATGATTACCGCTAACCTTACCATTAAATCCCCACGTAATTATCTGATTATTCTTTTTATGTTGCTGACTTTTCCTTTCACCATTCGTTTTACTTATTCAAAAATCAGAGACAGCAAATCTGCCTATACATACAGGGAAAACCAGAAGGAATTTGTTTCCTCTCTTGCGGATATAGTAAACTACGTAGAACCGGAAAAGAAAAATACAATTCTCTGGTCATATAATGAATATCACTATCCTGCGGCAGAAGCATTGATTCCCTTAGCTACTTCAAAAGGATTTCCTATTCTATATACTACGAATATAACGGATACGAATGCTCCACCGGAAGAGAAATTCCGGCTTTATAATAAACTGAAAGTTGATTATATATTATCCCGTTTCCAGTTGGCAAAACCTGAATTGAAATTATTGGTTTCAAATAAATATTATTATTTTTATAAAAATAAAGTTACTGTTCAGTCCAAAATGAAAAAATAAAATTTTGCCACAGATTACACGGATTAATGTTATAAAAAAATCATAATACCATTTTTAATCAGTGTAATCAGTGGCTAAAATTTTTTTTCTTATTCAATTTATGATTAATTGCGTGTGTACTAAACAGTAACTAAAATTCGATTCTTCTCAAACCCTAAAATCTTATATCAACAATGAAAGTATTCATCACAGGAGTTGCCGGCTTTATTGGTTCCAATTTAACAGGATGCCTTCTGAAAAACGGAATTTCTGTATCAGGCATTGATAATTTTAGTTATGGGAATTTGCGCAACATCAAACCCTTTCTCAACCATAAAAATTTCAATTTCATTAATGGGAATCTGACGGATGCACGATTGATTAAGAATACAAAAGCAGACGTTTTCGTTCATCTTGCATCGCAGAAAATTCCCCGTTATTCCACCGGATTGCGCACGTTAGACGAAAATTATTGCATGACTAAAAATGTAATTACGAAGTGTCTCAAGGATAAATCAAAGTTGGTTTTTGCTTCCACTTCCGATGTGTATGGGAAAAACCAGCATGTTCCTTTTTCGGAGGAGTCAGATTTAGTATTGGGGAACCCTCAGATCAAAAGATGGTATTACGCCTCTTCCAAAATCTACGGTGAACAACTGATCGTTGCTCATCATGAAGAACACGGGTTAAATTATTCCATAGCACGATTTTTTGGGGCTTATGGTCCCAAACAGAATTTAACATGGTGGGGAGGTCCGCAATCCGTTTTTATTGCCAATGCATTGCTCAGAAAGCCGTTGGAAATTCATGGGAATGGTTTACAAACAAGAACGTTTACCTATATTGATGACACTATTTCCGCATTGATGAATTTAGTAACGGATAAAAAAGCTAACGGAGAAACTTTTAATATTGCAGGAAACCCCGCTGACGAAATAACCATTCTGGATCTGGCAAAAAAAATATGGAAGGGGGTAAATGAAAATTCTAAACCAAAAATCAAATTTATTCCCTACTCAACTTTCGGCAACTATGAAGATGTAATGAGAAGAGTCCCCGATATCAGCAAATTAAAGAGATTTTTTAATTTCAAACCCCGCTTTACGCTTGACCAAGGGCTGAATAAAACCATTGAGTGGCAGAAGGGGTGTGAAAAAAATGAATAACATATAACAAAAAATAATTAATATCAAAGGAGGCGAGTGATTAACCATTTTTTGTTAAGTGTTTTATGTTAAGTGTTATTTTTTATCTTTGTTAACTCCCCAATGACCCACTACATCCTCATCCCCGTTTTTAACGAAGAACGAAATTTAGATCTTCTTGCCCAAAGGTTAAAAAATAGTTTACCCGGAACAGTCAACTATTTTGTGTTTGTGGATGATAACTCAACCGATCGCTCAGTTGAAAAACTTAAAGAACTATTTAATGAAAGTAAATTCGTTGTATTGGAAAAAAAAATCAACAAAGGTCCCGGAGATTCCTTTAACATGGGATTTGAATGGATACTTGAAAATTCACACCATCCTGAAGATGTTATTATAACGATGGAAGCAGACAATACTTCTGATATTTCAATACTTCCCGACATGGTGGCAATTTCCAACTTAGGATATGATTTGGTTTTATCGTCCGTTTATGCGCAGGGGGGCGGATTTGTTAAGACAACTTTTTTCAGAATGTTTGCGTCTTTTTTTGCAAACTTGTTTTTCCGGAGTTTTTTTGGAATCAAAGTCCATACGCTAAGTTCATTTTACCGCGTATATCATTTGTCACTTATTAAAAAATTAAAAGCCAATTATAACAGGATAATTGATGATAACGGTTTTATCTCCATGCTTGAAATCTTATTAAAATCCATTAAAGCAGGAGCAAGAATTATTGAAGTTCCTATGATACTTCGTTCAGACCTCAGAAAGGATAAAACCAAGATGAAAATAGGAAAAACAATTTTCAGTTATCTACACTTTTTCTTTTTTTATAAAAAAACATTCTAATGAAAACAATTGCCGTTGTATTAGGAGCACGACCACAGTTTATCAAACATGCTCCCGTCAGTCCCCATTTACGGAAATATTTTAATGAGCTAATAATTCATACGGGACAACATTATGAAAAAAGGATGAGTGAGGTGTTTTTTAAGGAATTAAAATTGCCAACACCCATACTATTGCGTAGGGGCATAAAATTTTCTACTCCTTCCAAGCAATGTGAAGGAATGATTGATATGCTGAAAAAGACATTTTCAAAACATAAACCCGATGCAGTTTTGGTTTATGGAGATACCACTTCTACTTTAGCGGGAGCCATCACTGCAAGGATTTGTAATTTACCACTAATTCATGTTGAGGCAGGGTTAAGAAGTTTTAATTACACTATGCCTGAAGAATTTAACAGGGTAATTACCGACCACTGTTCACAATTAGTTTTTGCGCCCACAAAAGATGCAGTGAAAAATCTGAAGAAAGAAAAATGTTTAGCCATAATCAAAACATGCGGAGATGTTATGTTTGATGCTTTTTTAATGGCAAAGAAGTTTAATTCCTCAAGAAAATTAACTATTAATAAATTCTATTTTTTAACACTTCACAGAAACTATAATGTTGATAAATTATCATACTTAAAAAAAATCCTTTATGCAGTAAATAAATTGGATAAAAATGTCATTTTCAGCATTCATCCCCGTACAAAAAAAATGCTGAAATCAGCAGGCATACCCTACCGTAATTATGAAAACATTCAATTTCTGAAACCCTTGTCGTATTTTGACACTCATTTGTATTTACAACATGCCGAATGTATTCTAACCGATTCAGGAGGAATGCAAAAAGAGGCGTATTGGCATAAGAAAAAATGCATTACGCTCCGGACAGAAACCGAATGGACAGATACACTTAAAGGCGGATGGAATCATTTGTGTGGTAATCACTTTAATGAAATAAGCAAACTAATCGGCATAAAACCTAACGAAAGAAGATATAATAAAAATTTATTTGGAAAATCCGGTTCTTCAAAAAGAATTGTTGGAGAAATCAGAAGGATGCTTCGTTTGTGAGGACACAAACGAGGGCGGTAATGTCCCCACAAACAAGAAAAAATAAATTTGGTAGATTCAATAAATAGTCATACCTTTGGACTTCCAAATGTCTGTTTTACGCCCTAAAATCTTAAAAATGAAGTATGTAACAATTTTACTCGTCGCACTTTTTACCGGAATCAATCTATTCGCACAAAGTGAAAAAAATGAAAAACCGGCTACTGCTAAAACGGAACCAACCATTGTGTCTGAAAAAAAACAACACAAATCCATCCGCGCTGTACAATTCAAATACACAGAAATAAAAGATAAAAACAATCCTTTTTTTGAAGTTGAAAATGTGAAGTATCCCTGGTTTAGCGATAGGGAGAAAGCAATGGGTTATTTTAATAAGCAGACCTTTAAAAAGGACTTTACAATTCTTTATGTTGACGGAAAAGATCCAGACCCTGCAAAAATGGATGTGGTGGAATTTGAAGAGTAACAACAACATCTTGCTGTTGTTTTTTTTATTTTGGTATGCGTAATTATTATCTTGATATATCTAAAATATGTTTTGGCGTTGGCTTTTATGGATGTTTATCAAGAATTGAAAATCCAAAACTTGCGGCTACTCTTGCAATATTAAGTTTAATTTTAGCAATGTTTTTCGCATTTATTGGTTATAAACACAATAAAGAAAAATAAAATGATAGGAGTAATAATTTTATTAGTCGGCATGATGATTTTTGGAATCGTATTCCATTATTACATTAAAAAAAATCATCCTGAGGATTTGAGAGATACTGAAAAATAAGTAACAATGAAGCAAATGAAGCAATGAAACAATGAAGCAATTTAACCATCAACAAACATCCAACATCCAACATCCAATATCCAACAAACAACATCCAAAACCCATAAACTCATGATAAAAACCTCTACTCTCCTTCTTCTTCTTTTTTCCTTCCTCATCCTACCAACCCTGACTTTTGCAGGCGGTGGTGGTGGCTCTGACTGTACCGGAGGAACGGCATTAAGTTGCAGTGGCACCGTATCTACCAGTACCGGAAACTGCGTGGGTTGTGACCCTACCAATGCTAACAATGGCGGTGGCGCCTGTTGCTGGGGTGGCTCCGATATTAATTGCGATGGTACGCAGGATATGACTTATTCCGTCGAAGACATGAAGGGCTTTACTTACACTGTCCCCGCGGGCATCGCTTGTGGTTCAACTTATACTATCACAATTACTACAACAGCAAATCTTCAGGGAAATATGTATAACGTCACGCAAGGTGGAGGGATTAATGCCGGTCATGTTACAACCGATGAATTTGGCAGTAGCTGGATGGGTGGCGGGTCATTTACATTGACAACCACTGCTTGTGCCGGTGACCAATTACAAATTCTGATAGATGGTTACGCAGGTACTACCGGAAATTTTGATATTACGTTAACCTGCCCCTCCGCTTGTACTGTTCCAACTCTTTCTTCGACAAACACAAACCCCGCTTGCGGAGCCGCTACTGGTGCTATTAATCTAACTACTAGCGGAGGTACCAGTCCTTTTACATATTTATGGTCCGACGGACAAACTATACAGGATATTTCATCTCTTTTAGCTGGAACCTATACGGTAACAGTGACCGCTACAGGAGGATGTACTACCACTTTTAAAACAACACTCACAGCCACCGGTGCGGCGACACTTTCTACAACTGTCACCAATGCCAGTTGCGGCGCGGCAAACGGTTCAATTAATCTTACGGTATCAGGTGGTGTCGCTCCATTTACCTACAATTGGTCGAATGGTTCCTCTAGTGAAGATCCTTCTTCCCTTGTAGTTGGCACATATACCGTTACGGTGACCGGTGCTAACTCGTGTACAGCAACTACTTCAGCCGTTGTTACTGATGCGGGTATTCCGACAATTACTTTAACATCTCAAACGAACCCTTCGTGCGCAGGGGGTTCCGATGGCGCTATAAATATAAGTATCACAGGAGGTACTGCGCCTTACACGTATGCCTGGAGTAATGGATCATCCATTGAAGATATAGCAACATTAATCGCTGGAACTTATACCGTAACTGTTACCACAGCGGGGGGCTGTACTGCTACTGCTTCTTATGTATTGGCAGACCCGGTGCCTATTACCCTTTCTACTACACAGGTAAACCCTACTTGCGGTTCTTCCAATGGCTCTATTGATTTAACTGTAGCAGGTGGAAGTGGTGGGCTTAAATACGTATGGTCCAGCGGGAATACTACGCAGGATATTTCTTCGCTTGCAGTAAATACCTACACGGTCACCGTTACGGATGGTAAATCCTGCTCAGCAACTATTTCTGCTACGTTAACTTCCTCCGGCATACCTACTATTTCCTTAGTGACACAAACAAATGTTTCATGCAGTGGTGGCAGTAACGGTGCATTAGACATCAATGTCACCGGTGGAACTGCACCCTATACGTATGCATGGAGCAATGGTGGCTCTGTTCAGGATATAACCGCTTTAACCGCAGGAACCTATACGGTCACTGTCACTACTGCGGGAAGTTGTACCGCTACAGCAAGCTGGACAATTACAGCGCCACCTGCCTTAACGGTTTCTCTTACATCTTCTACAAATGTATTATGTGCCTGTGATGCCACCGGAGCTATAAATATTACTGCGGGTGGTGGAACACCCGGATACACTTATGCTTGGTCGAGCGGTGCATCCACCGAAGATCTTTCTTCCATTGTTGACGGAACTTATACAGTCACTGTTACAGATTCGAAGAGTTGTACGGCTACACTTTCTACAGTGATTACCGAACCCTCTCAGATTACAGTGGCACTGAATTCACAAACGAATTTAAGTTGTTTTGGTGTTTGTACCGGGTCTGCAACTATTCAGGCATCGGGTGGCACAGGTCCTTATGATTATTCAAATAACGGGGGTGGTGCCTGGCAATTCAGCAATCAGGCAGGTGCGGTAACGTATTCAAGTTTGTGCGCGGGCTCCTATACCTATACTGTTCGTGATGCGAATAATTGTCTGACGCATTAAGGGTTTCTTGTATAAATCATAGTGCTCTTTCTGGTTTAAGTATGTAGCCAAGAGCGCGCGAAAGCTACTTAAACCCTAAATGGGGTTTAAGTCACACACACACTAGCTGGGCTACAGGCTTAAACCAGAGTATCTACAAATTGATTTATATACCACCGACAGGCGATTCATCTAACCGTTCGTAAATAGAATTTTTACTGATAAATTCCGGAACTATTTGTTTCATTTTTTTAACAATGGATTCGTTGTTCTGAAGTCCAAATAGTTCAATGAGCGAATTAACTTCCTGTGAGATGGTTTCCCAGTCATATTCTTTTACTTTCGCTATCATAATCTGTGGATGATGTGTGGGCTGTGTATTTTCCTGTGAATTAAGAAGTTCTTCGTAGAGTTTTTCACCAGGTCGTAAACCGGTATAAACCAATTGAATGTCTTTTCCGAGAGTAAGTTTGGAAAGTTTGATCATCTTCTTTGCCAGATCTGCAATCTTAACGGATTTCCCCATGTCAAAAATAAAAATTTCTCCTCCGTTTCCGGACATTCCTGCTTCCAATACTAACTGGCAAGCTTCCGGGATGGTCATGAAATAGCGGGTAATTTCAGGGTGAGTGACAGTCACAGGTCCACCTTTCGCAATCTGTTTCTCAAAACGCGGAACCACTGAACCATTGGAACCAAGCACATTTCCAAACCGGGTAGTGATAAATTTTGTGTGTCCTGTATGTTTTGATAAGGATTGAATATAAATTTCCGCAATGCGTTTCGATGCTCCCATAACGCTTGTCGGGTTTACTGCTTTATCAGTGGAAATCATCACGAATTTTTGCACCTTGTATTCTACAGATAAATCGGCAAGAATCTTTGTGCCCAGCACATTTGTTAATATTGCCTCAGAGGGATTATTTTCCATAACCGGAACGTGTTTGTAAGCGGCGGCGTGATAAACCAATTCCGGTTTAAATGTTTTAAACACATTCTCCACTCTTTCTTTGTTTCTGATATCACCAATGACTGTTTCAATGAAGTTCATGTTATGAATTTCAAGAAACTCAAGTTCCATGTCATATAAAGAGGTTTCTGATTGATCAAAGAGAACTAACTTTTGCGGTTTGTATTCTGCAATTTGACGGGCAAGCTCAGTGCCGATGGAGCCAGCCGCTCCGGTTATTAGAACATTTTTCCCACGGATTTGATTTTTAATCTGTTCGTCGTGCAATTTAATAGGAGTTCTGCCGAGCAATTCCTCAATCCGGATTTTTTTAATTTGTTTAAAACTCAGTTCTCCATTAATCCATTTATGAACGGGTGGAATGTTTAATACAGTGGTGTTGTAATTCAGGCAGGTTTCAATAATTTTTTCCTTATTGGGAATTTCAGCATTCTGAATGGAAATAATTAAATGGGCAATGTCATTATTTTTCAGCAGGTTTTCCAGATTAGAGGTAGGATGGATTTCAACACCTTCCAACTTTCTTCCTGTTTTTTTCGGATCATCATCTATATAGGCGCTTACTTTATACTTGGTTCCTGCATCACGGTCTAAAGTTCGTTTTGTAATAATTCCTGATTCTCCCGCTCCGAATATGATGACGTTGGTTTTTAATTTAGTGGGATTAATATGCTCGAGATACAATGTTTTTATCAGTACGCGACTGGCAGTCAGTAAAAGAATGGTGGTAATATAATCAATGATAACTATGGAATAGGGTATAATAAACTTTCCGGTTAGAAAATAGTATGCAAAAATATTAGATAGCGCAAAAAATGCAGAGCCGATAGTTATGGTAATAAATATTTGCTCGGCATCTTTTGTGCTGGTGTAGCGGATGATTCCTGAATAGGTTTTGCCCAAATAAAAGCTTATCGCACGAATAAATAAAACAAAAGGTACAGCATATCTTAAGGTGTCACTATCATTTTGTGGAATATCAAAATTAAACCTAAGTAAATAGGCAAGATAAATAGAACACAGAGACAAAAATACATCCGCTAGGAAGATAATCCAGCGGGGGCTATGTTTTTCGGTAAAGAATATGGGATACATTGAAGTCAAAAGACATTCAAACTTACATGAAAATTCTTGATTTTCATATAAACGATGAAAAAATCGGGATGTAACAACACGGTGCAGGGTGTCGTTAATCTGTAAGCGACACGGTGCACCGTGTCGCAACACTTTGATAGACACGGTGCACTGTATCGCTGTTAATTATCTTCTGAAGTCATCAATAGGGAATAGAACAATGAAAAAAACACAACCCCATTTTGAGTATTCAGCATGGATTCAAACATGAAATTGACAATGATTATGATAGAGAAAAAAACAAGAAGAAGATTTCTGTGTTTTATTCCTAAAATGAAAGGCAGTAAGGTTAATGAGAGCAACAGGACTCCGCCAACTATCCCTAATCCGAGGGTTGTTTCCAGAAATTGATTATGTACGTTCATGTTCTGAACTTCCGCTGATATGATTCCTGCCTGATGATATCTGTTCATTAACACATCTTTTACATCTCCTGTTCCGACCCCCTTCCAGAAATTTTCTTTTATCAGGTTTAAAGTTTCAAGGACCACTTGATACCTGACAGATACATTTTCATTGAGCGTGTGTTGGGAAGATGTATTTGTTTGAAAAAATTGAGTTAATAGCACAAATCTCCTGTTTTGATTTACGAGAAAAAGAAGAACAAACAGCGAGAGTGTGATAGCAGTTATTTTAACAAACAGGTTGAGTTTTATTTTATAAAAAAAAACGAATAGAGATACGAGAATAATTGCCAATCCCGACAGTAAACCGGCTCTTGACGAATAAAGAAAGACAATACCGCACAGGAATAAAATCATGCCCACCATAAGCCATTTCATTTTTTGTGAAGAAAGAACGTTTTTCCATTCAGGGATTTTTCCATTCATTAAAAAATTGACTAAAATGGAAATTGAGAAAAGCACATACATGGCTCCGTAGGATGGATGAAGAAATACTGTAAATTCACTATAGAGGTAATATTCGGAAGGAATTTTAGGAATTACCGCGATGAAACAAATCAGAGAGGAAATAATGTTTGAAATAACAAAACACCACAGAAAATGATTCACCTGTTCTTTCTGGCAGGAAGCAACTATGCCTCCCATTAAAAAAGGGAATAGTAGCAATGATAATTTCACCTCGAGGTCAAATCTTCCAGCCGGTTGGTTGGTGGAATATAATAAACCCACTATATGCAAAAAGTAAAAAAGCAACAACAATAGGGTAAAACGGTTTTTAAAGGGGCGATAAAAATTTTCTTTGAGGTTTCCCTGAAGGAACCAAAAAATAATCAGGAGAATGATAAGGGGAGGGATTGCCTGCCTGTAAAAGGGCATCAGAAATAGGATGAGGAGCAAAATATAATAGTGTGCTCGGGTAGAAAAATTCTGAAGTGTTATGTTTCCGGTTTTCAATTTTTTTTTCTTTGCGCTCACTGCGCCTTAGCGTGAAAAATTAATAAGCGCTGGTTAGTAACCGATTTAAATGGTTTTTGACTTTTTGTAATGTTTCCATTTTTTTGCAGAAAGCAAATCTTACCAGATTTGATTTTTTATTTTTTTGATGAAAAAAAGAAAATCCAGGTACTGTTGCCACACGGGTTTTCTCTATGAGTTTCTTGCTGAAATCAAGATCGTTGCACGATTTTAAACGGGTGGCAAGTTGTTTTATATCCGTCATCATGTAATAAGCGCCCTTCGGAATATAGGGATTAAATCCATTTTCCACCAGGGTATCGTAAAGAAATTTTCTGGCATTTTCGTATTGACGTTGCAGTTTTTTGTAATAAACATCCGGAAAGGCAAGCGCAGTTGCGGTGGCATGCTGAAAAGCAGTGGGAGCGCCGACGGTCATGAAATCATGAACTTTCCGGATTCGTTTGGTGATTTTCGCAGATGCGATTGCCCATCCTACCCTCCAGCCCGTTACAGAATATGTTTTTGAAACGGAATTTAAGGTGATGGTGCGGTCTTCCATTCCGGGCAACGAAGCGATTGAAACATGCTGTTCGCCATCATACAAAATGTGTTCGTAAATTTCATCGGTGATGGCAAACGAATTCCATTTATGGCAGAGTTGACTTATTTCTGTTAATTCTGTCTTAGAAAAAACTTTACCGGTAGGATTATTGGGAGTGTTAATGATAATCGCTTTTGTTTTCCGGTTAAATGCTTTTGATAATTCTTTGCTATCGTAATGCCAGTGAGGCGGATGCAGTGACACAAACCTGGGAGTGGCACCCGATAAAATCCCATCGGGAATATAATTTTCATAAAAGGGTTCAAAAATAATGATTTCGTCTCCGGGATTTATAATTGCCATCAAGGTGCTTAGCATGGCTTCAGTAGCGCCGCAGGTAACGGTTATATCCGTATCAGGATTACAGCGGATTTTATTGTATCTCCATGCTTTTTTACTTATGGCTTCTCTTAATTCCGACTCTCCAAAAGTTACAGGATATTGATTAAAATTATTTTTAATGGCACGGATTGCCGCTCGTTTTATTTCTTCCGAAGCATTAAAATCCGGAAATCCCTGTGATAGATTTATTCCGTTCATGGAGTCGCTGATGCGTGTCATTTCACGGATGACTGATTCGGTGAAGGACTCTGTGCGGTGGGAGAGGGGTTTTATCATGCAGGGTTTGTTTGTGCAATATCATTTTATAACCTCCCAATCATTAATGTCTGTTGCGGGTCCAAAAGGATCTTCATATTTTAATACGGTTCCCTTTAAAGGATTTTTTTTTATTTTTTTTTTCATTTTATTTCGAACAGTTTGTTCAACAGAAACTGCAATCCCAATGGATTTCAAAAACTGTGTCAATGTTTGAAACACGTTAGGATTTTCTATTTTGATGGTCAGTTCCATAAATTATACGGGTTAAATTGTTGGCAAGATTAGTAAGAAAAAGGATGTTTACAATTAAAATGTACACTGCCTGGATTTTGATGAAAATTTTTCTGTTTTTTTTTGTTAAAAACAAACACTCCCCAAAATTACTAAAAATACATTAAAATATATACCGATTTTATTCCTTATATCCAATGACCATCACTTCCCATAAAACCCTCTCACCACTTTAATCACATACGCAATCTGTTCTTCTGTAAGCTCCACACACATCGGCAGAGAGCAAACTTCTTTACTCAACTGCTCTGTTTCGGGAAATCCTCTGTCTATCAAATTTAACTCCGTATGCTTATAATACGGTTTGCGAAATTGCGTAAGCACTTCCACTCCGTTTTTTTTCAGATATTCCGAAAATTCATTCCCCTGCTTGGCTCTCACCACATAATTCTGATATACGTGATCGAAACCCGGCTTGGAATAATGTGGTAAAAATAAATCCGGAATTTCAGAGAATGCTTTCCAGTATTTTTCTGCAATTGATTTCCTGATTTTTATCCATTCAGGAAAAAATTTCAATTTTAAATCAAGGAATCCTGCTTGGAGATTATCAAGAATACAGGTAAATCCATGCCCATGATACTCACCGGTTTCGCGGTCTTCCCCGTTGTAACGCATTCTTTTTACAAACAGTGCCACCGATTCATTGTTCGTGGTAATAGCGCCACCGTCACCATAGCCACCCAGTATCTTGAATGGATAAAAACTAAAACATCCTGTCAATCCCCAGGCGCCTGCTTTTTTTCCGTGGATAAATGAACCTAAACTCTGACAGGCATCTTCCACTATAACGAGATTATGTTTTTCAGCAATTTTCTCAATAACCGGCATATCTGCCATAAACCCATTGAGATGAACCGGTATAATCCCTTTTGTACGGGGGGTAATTGCTTTTTCAATTTGAATTATGTCAATGTTAAAGTCCTTTCCTACATCTACTAAAACCGGAGTAGCACCCACATTTACAATCGCAGAACAGGTTGCCACAAAAGTATGAGCGGGTACCATCACCTCATCCCCTTTGCCAATCCCCGCCGCGCGCAATGATAAATGCAAAGCATCGTATCCGCTGTTTAAACCCACGGCATATTTTGTCCCGACAAATTTTGCGAGGTTGTCTTCAAACGATTTCAATTGGTGACGATAAACCAAATCGCCTTTTGACATGATTTCATGGTACACGGTTTCCAGTTCATTTTTAATCAATAAATAATTAGCGGCGGGATTTACAAAGGGAACGAAGTATTTCATGAACGATGATTGTTATTTACAATTTGCATTTGATAAGCAATTTTTGTTACAGTTCAGTACCCACTCAATTAAACCATAAATTAAATAAAAAAAATTTAGCCACTGATTACACAGATTAAAAATGGTTTTAAGATTTTATGTAACATTAATCCGTGTAATCAGTGGCTAAATATTATTTTTCACCTTGGACTGAACATTTTGCAATTTTTCAACTATTTTTTGCGCTGACAATCCATAAACATCTCTCAGATAATTCTGGTCTCCTACTTTTGAAATAAACTGTGAGGGTAAAGAAAATGGAATGAAGTTTTCCAACCGGATACCGGTCGCACCCACCAGGGATTCCAAAACTGCAGAAGAAAAACCTCCTGTGCCACTGTGTTCTTCTAACGTAGCCACATATTTGTATTCTTTAAACAAACCACGCACCTGCTCCACATTCATTGGCTTTATGGTATGAAAACTATACACAGATGACTCAATCCCTTTTTCCTTAAGCATGGCTGAAACATTTACTGCTGTTTCAAGCATGCCACCGGTAGAAAGAAGCGCCAGTTCTTTGCTACTGCTTTCTATTAATGGAAATCCTTTGCCAAGTATTATTTTTTTTATGCTTTCCTCGGAATGTATTGTGGCTTCTCCCGCTCTTCCGAGGCGTAAGTAAACAGGTCCTGAGATTTCAGTGATAATTTTCTTTGTTATATGATATGCTTCGACAGTATCACCGGGAGCAAATACTTTCATGTTCGGAATGGCTCGCATGATGGCAATATCCTCCGTTGCATGATGAGAAACTCCCAGAGAGCCATACGCTAAGCCACCTCCCACTGAAACAATAGTTACGTTCAGATTATGATATGCCACATCGTTGCGGATTTGCTCAAGCGGGCGAAGCGTTGTGAAATTAGCAATGGAATAAGCGAAAACCTTTTTACCGGCGAGTGCCAACCCTGCCGCCATGCCTACCATGTTTTGTTCTGCAACGCCGGCATTGATAAATTGAGCAGGAAATTTTTTTATGAAATTATCTAACACACCGAACCCAAGATCTCCGGTTATAAAAACCGTTTCGGGTTGGGCATGTTCCTCAAGGGCACGGAAAAAAGAGTTACGCATTTTAATTTACGATTTACGATTTACGATTTTGCTTTTCCCGTAATGTTTTTAAAGTAAAGACACGGCGCACCGTGTCTTTACATAATACAATACCATCTACTATTTTGTATGCAACGTTTCCAACTCCTTCAACGCCCTCTCCAATTCCTCTCCCTGGGGACTTCGATAGTGCCACAAAACCTTGTTTTCCATGAAGGAAATCCCTTTCCCTTTGATTGTATTCGCAATAATGACACTGGGTTTGTTTTTACAAAGTGGCACTGCAGATAAAGTGTGTTTCAAATCATCAATGTTGTGACCATCCACGGTACTGACATTCCATCCGAAAGAAATAAATTTATCGGCAAAGGGTTCCAGCCCGATGGTATCTTTTACCGGAGCAATGCTTTGAATTTTATTATAATCAATTATTGCGATTAAGTTATCTAATTTATGATGAGAAGAAAATAAAATTGCTTCCCAGTTTGAGCCCTCATCACATTCACCATCACTCATCACGACAAATGTTCTATAATCCTTTTTATCCATTTTTGCGGCTAAGGCAAGCCCCACTCCTACAGATAAACCATGTCCTAAAGATCCGGTAGATAATTCCACTCCCGGAATTCCGAGATGTGAAATATGACCTGAGAAAGAAGAACCATTCTGGCAATGCGTGTTAAGAATTTCGGTGGGGAAGAATTCTTTTTCAGCGAGCACGGCATACACACCTGCCCCTGCATGCCCTTTACTTAGGATGAACCGGTCGCGGTCTTTCCAGTCAGGTTGTGCAGGTTTCACTCTTAAAATATCGTTATATAAGACAGCAAGAATATCGGCGATAGATAATACGGAACCAACATGCGAACTTTTTCCATGCGCGGTCATTTTAACTGCATGAATTCGGATTCTTTTTGCTAATTCCAGTGCGGTCATTTTAAGATATGAATTGGACAAATTAGTGAGTTTACTCGATTATACCCTATACCTTTATACCTCTATACCCCTATACCTCTATACCCCTATACCTCTATACCTCTATACCCCTATACCTCTATACCTCTATACCCCTATACCTCTATACCTCTATACCCCTATACCTCTATACCTCTATACCTCTATACCCCTATACCTCTATACCCCTATTTCCGCAAAAGCAATATACGGGTCAAAATCCAAACGTTGTAATTTTAATTTATTGATTCCAACGGATTCGAGTAAAGCGAGCGTTTCGCCGGGCCAAATAGGATTATCCAATTCATCAAAAGCGATAATGGCGCCTTTAGGCATGCGGGGAAGAAAATTTTCTAATGCCACTTTGGTTGAATCATATAAATCAAAATCCAGAAACAACAAACTAACCACTAAGTGTTTATTGTTTTTTATAAATTGAGGAATAGTTTTTATTACATCCCCTTTTACCATATATACTTTTTGAATATGATTCAGAAAGCGGTTTTTATCATAAATAGTTATCAGGGACATTAATTCCTCATAATTCCTTGCTTTCAGGTCGCCCGAATTTGGATTCCTGATAAAATTTTTATCTTTTTCAGATACCGTTGGAAATCCTTCAAACGTATCAAAACCGTAAATGCGTCTTGTGAGATTAATGGGCTCTAGCATGTCACTGAATAAAGCCCAGGACATTAGCCCTGATCCTTTAAATACACCACACTCTACGACCGAGCCCTTGACGTGCAAACATTTTTTGAAAATTTCATATCTTGCCATAAGACGGGTAAGATCCTGCCGTCTTGTGTATTTGATAAAATTATGCAATTTATCTTCGATGGAGTCCGGTGATTGAGCAAAAATCTTTGCATATTCAGCCGATACTTCCGCTTCAATTTTTTTCCGGAAGGGACCTTCCGCAGGAATTTTTTTTAGGGTTGGCATGGTTATGAAAATAAACTTTTGATAGTCAAAAAAATAATCTTCAGGTCTGTTAAAAAAGATCTTTCTTTCACATACTCTAATGACAAACGCATTTTTTCGGGATGAATAAGTTCCATATAAAGTTTGTCTGGGTCGTTACTGCCTTTCAGGATTTCCCCTTCGTTATGAAATTTAATGGATGCATAATCGGTTATGCCCGGTTTTACGCTTAATATTTTTTTTTCTTCCGGAGTGTATAATTTTACCGTCCATTCAATCTGTGGTCGGGGACCTACCAAGCTCATGCTTCCCATCAACACATTAAAAAGCTGGGGTATTTCATCTAATTTATATTTCCGTAAGAGGTTACCAATTTTTGTAATTCTCGGGTCATCTGCTTTTGTGGAGGAAACTCCTGTTTTATCGGCATAAATGAACATGGTTCTGAATTTTAACATGTTAAATGGAATGCCGTGCTGACCAATACGGGATGCTTTGTAAAAAGCGGGACCCCTGTCGTGTAATTTAATAGCGGCGCAAATTAATAAAATAAACGGAGAAAGTAAGATTAATCCAATCAAGCTGAAAAGGAAATCGAAGAGACGTTTCATTTTCTTTTATGTAATTCAAATGTGAACATCCACGACATCAATTTTATCAGTGGTAATTTCAAGAATAGTTTATCCATGAAATTAAAAAGTGGCAAAAGGGCTGGAACGTATGAAGCGGCGATGCTGAATAAATGCCAATGCTTTATTTCTTTAACTTCAAAAAACCTTTTTGCTAAAACCAGATCACTATAAGAAAGTATATGTGCTTTTTCCCAGTCGGTGCGCATCTGTGGGGTTAGGATTCTGTATAATTTAATGATAGGATTGTAATCCAATGCTTCCACAGCGAGAATTATTCCTCCGGGTTTCAAAATTCTTCTTAATTCATAAAAGGCAAAGCTTAAATCAAGATGATGCAACATACCGGAGCATAAACAAACATCAATGGAATTATCAGGTAAACCGGTGTTTTCACAATCACTCTGTAAAAAAAAGGTACGGTCGGAAGTGCTTTCATCCTGCGATGCTTTGCGGGCATTTTCTATGGAAATATCACTCAGGTCAATCCCGATGGCTAACTCAGCTCCGGCTTTAGCGGCTTTAATGGCATTAAATCCGTTTCCACAGGCATAATCCAGAAATATTTTTCCTTTGGATTTTTCTTTTATCCAATTTTCAACGTAATCGCTTGACAACTGTACCGTACTATAGAATTTTTTATTTCCATGAAGTTTTTCATACATATCTTCAGAGAGTTGTTTTGTAAAATTTTTATCTCTGTCGCGATTATGAAATTCGAGTTCTTTCAGCTTTCGTTCTTCTAATTTCTGGAGCAGTTCAATTTTATTCCGTTGATACAGAATTTCCAACTGTTCTTTTAAGGTTTGTGTGGGGATGGTTTGTTGTTTGTAATTTGAAAGATGCATGTTTTATTTTTTGTGTTGTAACATAAAATAAGCGATCAACCCAATTTGCCCTGAAAGGGCAAAACCTCATAACACAGGGCAACGCCCTGTGTTAAATACACGCACACTTTAGCTAACCCTGAAAGGGTTACACTTCTAATCCCAAACGTATCTTTCGTCATATTCCACTGCATATTTCTTTAGAAATGCTCTGAGCTCGTCCTGAAAGTTTACTTTTCGATGATGTTCTTCCTGCCTTTCTATATAATCTGAAACAACGCTTATTTCAGCCGGGTTTACTGAGAATGCACCATAGCCATCCTGCCAGTGAAAATTGATAAATTCTGCTCCCATCGTCTTTATCCATTTTGAAGAATTTTTTTTAACTTCTTCGAGCAACTTTATTATGGTAATTTTCTTTGAAAGAATACTAAGAATGTGAACATGATCCGTAAATCCACCAATTTTTACCGGGTAACATTCAAGATTATTATATATCCCCGAAAGATAATTAAAGAGCTTAGGTTGAATAACAGGTGATAAAATGTGTTGACGGTATTTTGTACTAAAAACCTGGTGAATGTAAACTTTTGATAAAGATTGTGCCATAGTATTTTTTTTAATGTATAACGAAAAGAGACGCCCAATTTGGGTGTCTGTTCAGTTACGCCCTTTCAGGGCTAAGAGATTTAGATGGTTTCCATTACACAGGGCGATGCCCTGTGTTAGTATGTTATGCCCTTTCAGGGCAAAGCGATGACAAATATACAAATACAATTTTGTTTGCATATCTGGATAGCAAATTCGATAAATCCTATGGTTTACTTCCTCCCCACTCCATAAACTATCTTAACGGTATCGTCTTTTTTCATCCCATCCAATTCCACCGGCGGTAAATAGTCAGTCATGTTTTCCGAAACAGAAACCGGCAAGGGAAAAGTTTTTCCTATAAAAATTCTTTTCAAATAAGCCCGCAAACGCAAACTACCCGGTATTAAACCCATTGTAACAGCGAGATGTTTTAGCAAAGAAAATAAAGTGGCGCTAATTCCTTGTTTTATTTTAAAAGCTCCGTACATTTTTACTGAATTAAACTGAGAAGATAAAAGAACCTGTAAATCAGGTATGCTGAAATAGTTGTGAGTGAATGGGGAAGGATGAAAGTCCCGCCAACTGCAATTTACGGTGCATATAATTATCATTCCGTTTTTTCTCAACACCCTATAGCTTTCCTTAATAAATTTTTCCGGATCCTTCAGATAATAAATGGCTTCATAAAGTAAAACGAGGTCAAAGCTCTCGTCAGGGAATGGAAGCTGATGGGCATCCATTTTCTCAATATAAATGTTAGAAATTCCCGCATGATTTTTTTTAGCAATTGCAAGGTTGTAATCATCTATATCGCCGCCGGTAATGGATTGCGCATGTTGGGTAAGATAGCGTAAACCGATACCGGTGCCACAGGCAATTTCCAAGATTTTTTTTCCTATTGTAAATGGTTTCGCAAAATGGTAACGGTGATAGATGCGTTCCAATTGCTCATGCGTAGCTAAAAGTCCTGGCGCTTCGGTAATTTGAAAATAATCGGGTTGGGGCATAACGGTTACATTTTTTAAATTTCTTTTTTAAATCCGACCTCACCCCAGCCCCTCTCCAAAATGGAGAGGGGTGAAAGAGTGTCCGGATTTACATGCTGATTGTATATCATTACAAGATTTAAAGTACATTGTTTTTAACAGCCATTTGTTCAATATGATTTGCAAATTCCTCATAAATCACGTTGGCATCAAAGAATTTGTTGAAGACATTGGTGGCATTTTTTGACATATCCTGGTATAGTACTTTATCTTCATACAATTTTTTAATGTGCATTGCTAATTCCTCTGCATTGTTGGGAGCATAGTAAAAACCAATTTTATATTTTTCTATTAATGCTTTCAAGTCACCCTGAAAAGCGGAGATAACAGGCAAACCAGCCGAAAAATATGCATAAGATTTATTCGTTGGCAAATGTACTTCTTTTGTTGCAGGACAAATTCCTACTGCCGATTTCTGCAACCAGAATTCAATTTCATCACGATCAAGCCATCCGCTTAGTGAAATGTTATCAAGTTTTTTTGATTCGGAAACTATTTTTTCGTACAATTCACCTGTGCCATCACCGGCAATTAAAAAATGAATATTGTTAAAAGCCGATAATTGTTTGGCAACCTGTAAAAGAATATACGGGTTATGATAGGATGATGAAATAGTTCCGATGAACAGTACAATAAATTTTCCTTGAAGTTTACTTAATAACAAACGATGCTTTTCGATTACTTCATTCATGTTTTCCGAGGGGGGGTGTTGATATCCGAGTGGGAAAATTCTGTCATCCGGAGATTTTTCTCTTCCGGAATAGTTCAACCCCCACTGTAAAAAATTTTGTGTCACAGCTATTAATCCGTCAGCACTTCGCATGATTTTTTTTATCATACTAAATTCGTTGAAAAGAAAAAGTTGTGCAATTTTTCTAAATGCTAAAGGTAAGAATTCAAGAAAAATATCAGGCCAGGGATCTCTTATATCAACTAATACCGGAATATTATTTCTCTTTGCGTAAATCACCGCCTGATAGGCAAAATCGTGAGGGGGCATAGAAGCAATTATAAAATCCGGTTTTGCCATTCGGGCTGTCATTCGGGAAAATTTCCAGGCAATGATCCGGTGGTCAATAAAACGCATTAAAGAAATATTGCTTTTATATCCGGTTCCTTTGAGTGCCACAAAAGTCAAGTTATGAGAATGGCGAACCTCAGTGTCTTTTGTATAAATCCATTTTTTTTTTATATGATCAAAAGCGCTTGTCCACCAAACGACAGAATGACCCTTTGCTATAAGCTTATCTGCCAGTAAAGCAGTTCTCATCTTTCTGACCGTGTCATTTATTGGCAAGGGTTCGCCGCTTTGTATTAACCAGATGTTCATGTGAGTAGGGGTATAGGGGAATAAGGGAATAAGGGTATAGGGTATAAGGTATAAGGAAATATTGAAGTTCTATTTTTCTATACCTCTATACCTCTATACCCCTATACCACTATACCCTTATACCTCTATACCTCTATACCTCTATACCACTATACCCTTATACCTCTATACCTCTATACCGTTTATCATGGGCTCCAGCACAAATGCGATTCCTATCCATGCAAAAAGTAATGGATTATTAATATTACCGCCGGTTAAAGAAGAAAGAAATGTAAAAATTAAAAAACTTATCACGACATTAGACAAATTATGATAGGGCGTTTCTCTGTATTTATTTGCAAGAAAAAAAAGTTGTTTGAAAGCATAACCTATCATAAACGCAAATAAGATAAAACCCGTTAATCCCATTTCAGAAATTATTTCCAGCGGCAAATTGTGAGGATATTTCATTCGTTCAATTCCTTCGATTTTCGCCGCATATTCGGAAAAACTTCCAATTCCTGCACCGAAAAATGGATGATTCAGAAAAACCTGAAAAGCAATTTTTGAATTAACAACTCTTTCAGTCATGCCATAATAACCGGGTTCAAACATCTTTTGAAGCCGGAGAGTAAACATCCATCCTACGGTGGAAAGGAGAAGGATTCCCCCTGCCAAAACAGACAACGTGTAGAGCAGTGTTTTCCGGTTAAATACTATTTTTTGCCTATCAATTTTTAAAGAAACAAGGGACATGATGATAACCGTTAGAAATAAAGAAATGATGGGTCCTTTTCCCGGTGAATAAAGCAAGGCGGCGCCCAACAGCAATGTAAGCAATACAGCGAGTGTCACTTGTATTTTGTTCATCCTACGGCTAAACATGAAATAATAAATCATGGTAAGAATGGAAATTCCAAGTATATATTGAAGACCAAGATAATTATTCCCCAACGTAGTATGAAATTTAGGATAATCCTTAGAACTGTAAAACTGAAAAGCATACGGACTTGATACAAAAATAAAAATGCTTAGAAAGAATCCTAACACAATATAGGTTTTAAGAAAACGTTCAAAGACATTCAGATTATTCAACAGGAAAAAAGGGGCAAAGCAGGCGAGCGATGACAGCGTAATGAATTCAAGTGTTTTAGAAAGCCCGTATTGAAATGCAACGGAGTAACTGAGACCTATTGCCATAAATATTATAAATCCGATAAATGACAAAAGCAAAAGACGCGGTATTATAAAACAAGAATTATTTAAAGTGACTTTAATAAAAATGATGCACACAATTACGGCAAATAACAAATAAACCGGATTAAGAAAAGATGGGATATTGAATTTTTCGGTTAATGCGTTAAATCGTGTTGGAATCAGAAAGAGTGAAAACAAAATCTCAGGATACAAAGAAGACAAAAAAAGCAGAATGTCTCTTACCTTTTTTAATAACACATTGGAATTATGATTCATATATTCTTTCTTAATGTCATCCATACCTTGTTGAATTCATTTTTTGAAACAAACATACCCAGCGCCAGGTACAGAACAAAATACGCAGGAATCAAAAATAAAATGTAGTAAGGATTTGAAAAGGAAAAATAAATAAAAGGTATCAAAACAAGAGTGGCACAAAGCGCTGAAATCAAAAATGATTTAAGTAAAGGCAGTAATTCAATACCCCCTAATTTTTTTCTTACTAGAAAACCCAATGCAAACAACGTAATAAAAACAGATAACGTGTTGCTGAGGGCTATGCCGGAAATACCCATGAAAGGACTCAGAAAATAATTGAATAAAATCATTGCCGATACGCTGGCAACTATGGCAATCAGCGGAGAAATACTGTCGGAAAATGCGTAGCATAATCTGAAAAATACAGGAACCATGGTAGAAGCCAGCAAACCCAACGAATAAAACATAAATGCACTTGACGTTAATGTTAAAGCGGTTTCATCAAAAGCGCCACGCATGAAAACAAGGGATATGATTTCTTTTCTGTAAAAAATCACAATGCAGGTTACGGGAAGGAAATAAATGATGAATTGTTTGTTGAGTTTAATAACCAGGTCGCGTAGCGCTTCAGTTTTGTTTTCTGCATGCAGTGTTGAAAACGTAGGGAATACCGCCTTTGCAATATTGGCAATTAAAAGAGTGGGAATAATATCATAAAGCCGTTTTGCATAACCCAGCGATGCAATACTGCCTTCTTTCAACGATGAAGCGAAAAAATTTTCAATTATACCGCTTGCAGACATAAAAAACATAAAGAGCAACACCGGTGCTGTAAAACTTATAAACTCCCGGAATTCTTTTGTTTTGATATCAAAATTGAAACCGAGCAAGCGGTGATAAAATAAATGCACCAGGAATACCAGCAGGAAAAAATAAAAACTTGAAATCATTCCCGTAACCAGCGCATATATTCCCATTGCGGACGTCAGAAAAATCAATGCCGCGATAATAAAAAGATTGCTGAACATATCTGTGAATGCGGGAATTTTAAAATGATGAATGGCATTGTACACCGCAGATAAAACGTTGTAGAGAGAATATCCCATTAACAGCAATAAAAGCCATTTTAATAATTCAATGGTCAGCGAAATGGTGCTATCCGGTAGCGAAGGCGCAATGAGCTTAATAATGGTTTCAGGCATAAAAAAAATAATTCCCATAGCAAGCAGGGAGATGAGGGTAGTGAAACTAAACACCGTATTGATAAAACGTTTTGCTTTTTGTTCATTGTTACCATTAGTTAATTTATGGTAAATGGGCACCAATGCCACTGAAAATGCAGAGCCAATGGTTCCTCCTATCAACACAGGAATTGACAGCGCCACCATGTATGCATCCACCTGACCGCTTATACCGAATTTTTGGGCAATCAACATTTCGCGGATAAATCCAAACGCTTTGCTTACTACGGAAGAAATGATTAACAGGAAAGTGGCAGAAATCCATGTTTGTCTGGATATCTCTTTTGTTTTATCAAACATGGTTTATTTCTTTATGCTTGTAAAAAGCGAGCAGACAATAAGGTCGTTTATTTTGGAGTAATAATGACTTCAAAGAACTCAACAACCCTTTTTTTACTTCCGACTTCCGACTTCCGACTTCCGTCTCCTGTCTTCCGTCTTCCGTCTTCCCGATATCATTTTTTTCAGTAAAACCACATTGAGGACAAACCGTATTTGGTTTGGGTTTTATAGTTAAAAATGGAGTGAAATAATTTACAAACTGAGGGTAATCGCTTATCACAGGTCCGCATTCTTTGCAGAATACCGGATTAAAATCTGAAAAAAGCGTTTGAAGTTTTGATTTATCAAAAGCTCTGACGTGATAGTCGGGATTGAAACGACATTCACAATAACTGCATGTTACAAACGCCTGTTTTAGTTGTTGATTATTTGGAACGCTGACCGCAATATATTTTTTACTTACTCTCTCAATTTCTCTTACGGATTTTAAATAAATATCGGAAGGCAAATGTTCCAGCACTTCAAAACAGGTAACGAGGTCAAAACTACCGGAAGGAAAAGGCAATTCTTCCATACTACAACTGATTGCTTTGCATTTCACATTTTTTAACGCCTCTTTGACAATATCCACTCCGGTTTTTTCGTAAGTATCCGGCAATGAATTTAAAAATTCACCGCTCCAGCATCCTACATCAAGAATGTTTTTTACATCATCAGGAATCTTGAGATTTTCCCAAACAAAACTTCCTACTCCGGAAGGTTTATTTTTTTCCAGTTCATACAAATTCTCAAAATTTTTTTTTAAATATTTCATCAGATTATATTCTTTAACCAGCGCCGGAGAAGATTTACAAGTTTAGTTTAATTAATCGTAATTTCAAAAATATTCTCCAGGAAACCCAGCGCATCCTCCACATTTTCCGCCATGACTAATTTAGTCCGGATTTCTTTTGCATTAGGCAACCCTTTAAAATATGCTGAATAATGCCGCCTCATTTCAAGTATTCCCAGCCGTTCCCCTTTCCATTCTACAGAGCGCAGTAAATGTTTTTTACAAACGGAAATTCTATCTGTAAGAGATGGCGCAGGTAAAATTTCATTTTTCTGAAAGAAATATTTTATGTTTCTGAATATCCAGGGATTTCCGATAGCCGCTCTTCCTATCATGATGCCATCTATGCCGTAACGGTTTTTATATTCGACGGCTTTTTGTGGTGTGTCAATGTCACCGTTTCCAAAAACAGGAATATGAATATCCTGACAATTTTTTACTTCGGCAATATAACTCCAGTCGGCTGTACCTTTATACATTTGTGAACGGGTTCGTGCATGAATGGTCAATGCTTTGATTCCGGCATCCTGTAACCGTTTTGCTACTTCTACAATGCGGATGTTTTTTTCATCCCAACCCAACCGTGTTTTTACTGTCACCGGTAGATGGGTTGACTTTACAATTTCTTCCGTCAGCTTTTGCATTTTTGGAATATCCAATAAAATTCCGGCGCCCGCCCCTTTGCATGCTACTTTATTTACCGGACAACCGTAATTGATATCAATCAAATCAGGGTGAGATGCCTCGGCAATCTTCGTTGCTTCTCTCATCGAGTCAATATTTTCACCGAATATCTGGATACCCATCGGGCGTTCATAATCATAAATATCGAGCTTTACCATGCTTTTTTCCGCCGACCTGATTAAACCCTCTGCGGAAATAAATTCAGTGTACATCAGATCAGCGCCCATATCTTTACACACAGCGCGAAAAGGAGGGTCTGAAACATCTTCCATAGGCGCCAGAAGAAGAGGAAATTCTCCTATTTCAAGATTGCCGATGCTAATCATAGTACAAATATACTTAGGATGAATCAGTTTGTAGATATTGGCAGGTATAAGTTATAAGGTTATAAAGGTATATGCCATTATACCCTATACCCCATTACCTTGCTCCAATTTGGTAAGCATAAAATTTTATCTTAATTTTGTCTTATGAGAATTATTGCTTTTAGAACTCTTAGGGAATTTTGGGAAAAACCTGAATTTTCCAGTTCTGAAATTCCGTTACGTGCATGGTATCATGATGTAAAAGTAGCCAATTGGAAAAATTCAAATGAATTGAAAATGCAATACGCAAACGCAAGTATTATTGGGGAAGGACGGGTTGTATTCAACATAAAAGGTAATTCTTACCGCTTGGTCGTTTCAATTGACTATGAATTTCAAATTATCTTTGTTCGGTTTATAGGAACACATAAACAATATGATAACATTAATGCTAAAACAATTTGACTATGGATATAAGACCAATAAAAACAGAAAATGACTACAACAAAGCAATTCTACGAATTGAAAAGTTGTGGGGATCTAAAAAAAACACGAAGGAAGGTGATGAACTAGATTTACTAAGTACAATTGTGGAACAATATGAAATGAAACATCATCCAATTTTACCACCAGACCCTGTTGATGCCATTTTATTCAGAATGGAACAAATGAATATTAGTAAATCGCAAATGACTAAATTTATAGGAAGTCGGAGTAGAGTAATTGAAATATTAGGCAGAAAGAGGCAATTAACCTTGAAAATGGTTAAATCTCTATATAAAGGTTTAAAAATACCTGCTGAAATTTTATTAGCATGATTTTGAATTTTATCTTTTCCCAAAACTGAACTCCACCTATATTTTTTCACAAAACTGTTTAAGACAAGTATTCCTTTTCTCGTATTCCCTATATTTACTCCAAAATTTAAAACCCAATGTCGAATATCATAGCCCCATCCCCGGAGGCAACTATTCCAAAAGAGCCCTGGTGGAAATCATATTCGCTTATAGTATATTTTCTTATTCTGATTTTCATTGGGATAAACATTTCAAATGCCTTGGTGACGTTAGTTGCCTATTTTCTGCTGGATCAGGATAATTCAAAAGTGATTGAATTTTTTTCAAATCCCGAACAATACCCGTCTTTCAGGAGTTTTCTAATGGGCTCCAATGGGTTTATTTCCCTCATTTCGTTTCTGGCTCCTTCTTTTTATTTTATTCATAAGACAAAACTATCTCTTAATCCATCTTTGGTTGCTAAAGAACCCCGCAATACCATGAGATTGTTAGCGCTCACGCTGTTGATTTCTTTTTCTGTTCTTTACCCCTGTTCATTAGTTATTGAATTTAATCAGAATATTTCTTTACCGGATTTTCTATCTTCTTTTGAACACTGGGCAAGACAAAAAGAAAATCAGATGGAACGACTCACAAATTTTCTGGTTGATTTTGATTCCCCTTTTCAGTTTTTCAGTGGATTGATTGTGCTTGCCGTCATTCCGGCTTTAGCGGAAGAAATACTTTTTCGCGGAATTGTTCAACAACTGTTGCATAACCAAACAAAAAATATTCATATTGCGATTTGGGTAAGCGCTTTGATGTTCAGCGCGGTTCATATTCAGTTTTTTGGGTTGCTTCCCAGAATGCTTCTGGGCGCATTATTTGGCTACCTGTTTTTCTGGTCGAAAGATATTTCAATTCCCATTATGGCACACTTTACCAATAATGCCATTGCGCTTACCATCAATTATCTTTACAACACCGGCAAAATTGACTTTAAAGATGAGTTTTTTAATCAAGCCGGATTCTGGGTCATCGGAATTTATTGTGTTCTTGTTAGTGTATTGATTTATTTTTTCCGTAGAATTGCTTTGGGATTGGAGAAGAAGGGGATTGGAAATTAGGCATTTTGTACATACTCAGCAGATTAAAAAAATACTATACCACAGAGACACAGAGGACACTAAGTTACACAGAGATAATAATTGAAATATTTTTTTTACTAATTTTCTCTATGTAACTTAGTGTCCTCTGTGCCTCTGTGGTGAGTAGTAACGGCATTGGAAATTTGGAATTGGTAAACGTCATGTGGAAATTAATCTTTGAAACCGAAAAAATTCATCAGGCAGAAATAGTAAGGTCCCGGCTCGAAGAGGAAGGAATATCTGCTGTGGTTATAGATAAGAGGGATTCCATGTATCTGTTTGGGACCTGCAAGGTGATGGTACGGGAAGAGGATATGGATTTAGCGAAAACGATTATTAAAAACGAGATTGATTTTTAGTAAATACTCACATGTGTATTATTTCTCGCGAATACTATGTCACGCAAAGGCGCAAAGTACGCAAAGTATTAAGTACGCAGAGAAAAAAAATCATTTATGATTTTTTTCTTTGCGTACTTTGCGACTTTGCGTGAGAACTTTTTTTTATTCTTAATAGATACTATTTTTAAAATGAAAACAAGAATTTTCTCCGGAATTGCCTTTGGCGTCATTATGATTGCCTCAATTTGGTATAGCGAATGGTCTTACCTTATCATTTTCGGATTGCTTACGGGCTTAGGAATTTATGAATTTTATTCGCTGTTGGCAAATCAGGATATCCATCCTTCAAAAGTAACGGGAATAATAATAGGACTGGCGTGGTATGCACTTGTGTTTTTATATGTAAAAAATTCTGAAACTTCCAGTTACCTGATTTTACTTCTCCTCCTGTTACCTTTGTTGGCAATTCCGGAATTATACAGGAAGCAACATGGTTCATTCCGTAATTTTTTAGGATTAACCGGTGGGATAATATATCTTGCAGGAGGATTTTCCGCCTTGCATTTTATCGCCTATGCTTCGGGCAATTATTCTTACGAAACAATTCTCGGTTTTATTTTTTTACAATGGTCAGCGGATACGTTTGCCTATTTTTCGGGAGCGCTTTTCGGGAAACATAAATTATTTGAAAGGATCTCACCAAAAAAAACATGGGAAGGAAGTGTGGGCGGGGCAGTGATGACCATACTCATTTCATTTATACTGAGCAAGTACATCCTGTTTTACTCTACGATGGATTGGATTATTATTTCCATACTGGTAGTAATTTTCGGAGCGTATGGCGATTTATGCGAATCCATGCTCAAACGGAATCTGAACATCAAGGACTCGGGGACATTGATACCCGGGCATGGTGGAATTTTAGATAGGTTTGATGGGTTGCTTTTTTCTGCGCCGGCTGTGGCGGCGTATCTATTGTTGGTTGGGGCCTAGCAAGCACGCCTTTACATCTTGTCGGTACTTTGTCCCGATTCAAAATTATTTGCAATAGAGAGGGTTCATAGATAATAGAAAAAAAATATTTTGATTATAATTTATTTTGTTTACCTTTGTCCACATTGATGTTAAACGGACCGGATTTAAAATGCTCTTAAAACTACTTATCATTAACGCTATTGCGTTTTCTTCGGGTAATACTCTTTTTACCCCCCCCCCCC
>MEPC01000020.1:138515-327316 GCA_001769655.1 Bacteroidetes bacterium RIFCSPLOWO2_12_FULL_37_12
TTTTTCTTGTTTTTTCAAGCCGGCAATAAAATTGTCCGGCTTTTTCATTTTACATAAAACAATTACTAAATTCTAATTTAACGCATTAAAAAATAAAAAACTAATGGGACAGAAAATCCAAAAATTCCTAACACCTTTTTTCAGATTTACTTCATTTACTTTTTATATTTTATGGCTTACAATTCCAATGACTTTGGGACAACAAGTAGGCTATAAATATATTGAAAACGACCCATACACTTACAAGAACTTTTTTTGTTACTTGTACCCTATGAATGTAGATATTGCCAGTCCAACTACTCTGAGATTTTGAGCAGGAGCTGATTATAAATTGAATAAGATGCTTTCATTTAATCTTGAGTTGGAAAAGGGGGTATTAAATGTAACTAAAGGAGGAATCAACACAAATGGTTTTTTTGTTGAAACAGGTGGGGTATTTAACTTTTTTAGCAGGGAAAAAACAGGAAAAGAAAAATTTGCTTTGAAATCTGAGGGGGGTGGGTGGTATGGTGGGAGTATAACTGTTACTAATATAACACTACCCGATGCCAAGATACTCAAAGAATATGGATTCAGAGCTGGTTTCCTTCATTTTAGTTCTCCAAAAGATTTCAATGATACTGCCAAAGCCACAGGCGGGAGCAGTAAATATGAATACCAAATCTATTATAATATGGAAGGAATTTATGCCGGAGTTTCTATAGTCCGTACAGTAAAATTGGTAGTAGATGTTGAAGGTTATGGTGTATGTGGTTGGGAAGGAAGAAGTAACTTATATTTTGATTTGATGTATGCACCTGTCATTTCATACTCTGATAATATTAGACCGGATTATCCGAGGGGAGGAAAAGAATTATACACAAAAGAGGACCTTGATAAAGCAATATCAAAAAAACCTTTAGGATGGAGAATTGGCTATGTGGTGAATTACAAAGGATTTATGAGGGCGATGTTTGGAGCTGAAATTGGTTCAAGACCAGGAGTGAATGGAGGAGCTTTTATGTTAATGAAATTCGGATTTCCTCTTTTTGGTTTTGATGTTATGAATTTTTCAAAAAAGGAATAAGCAATTATTGCCCACTATAATAAGTATATTTTCACCCCCAAAAAACTTCTTAATAATCAATGTTTTTGGGATTTAGTGCTTTAGTGTTTTGGTGGCATATTTTCTTTTTTTGACTTTTTAGAATGGACTCAATTATCTTTTCTTAAATAGTAAAATACAAGTGGAATCCAGAACCCACGTTAAAAAACGGGGCAAACCGAAAAGCCATAACAGTTGGAAAATTTAATTCAAAATAAAATGAAAACGCTACAAAAATCAATTTTAATCGCAACGCTCGCCTTTGGCTTGAGCAATGTTGCAAAGGCGCAATGGGTATGGCAAAATCCTTTGCCCCAAGGCAATGAATTGTTATCAGTTTATTGTACTGATTCCAAAACCGGGTACGCTGTTGGAAAAAACATACTTAAAACAAATGATGGTGGTACTAACTGGACAATTTCTACAAATCCGACAACCCGTACTTTATTATCTGTTTATTTTGCAAATGTCAATACAGGTTGTGCGGTTGGAGAGAGCGGAACAATTCTTAAAACAAGCAATGCTGGTGCAAACTGGAATATTCAAACAAGTGGAACAAGCAATGATTTATTCTCCGTTTATTTTGCCAATGCTAATACCGGGTATGCTGTCGGGGAAAAGGGAACGATTCTTAAAACAAGTGATGCTGGTACTAATTGGGTAAAACAAACAAGTGGGACATCTGACGATTTATTCTCCGTTCGTTTCTCCGATGCAGATACCGGATACGCTGTTGGTGAGGGGGGCACAATTCTTAAAACAGGCAATGGTGGTGTCATTTGGATAGCGCAAACAAGCGGGTCTAATAATGACTTATTTTCAGTTTATTTTACTAATGGTAAAACTGGGCATGTTGTTGGAGAAAAAGGAACGATTCTTAAAACAAGTGATGGAGCAATTACCTGGACAAATCAACCAAGTGGGACAAGTAATGATTTATTTTCAGTTTACTTCACCGGTGCAAATTCCGGTTGTGCTGTTGGTAATGGAGGAACAATTTTAACTACAACGGATGCCGGCACAACCTGGACAGCACAAACAAGCGGAACAATTGAAAGGTTAAATTCAGCTTATTTTGCAGATGCCGCCATAGGTTATGCTGTTGGAAATATTGGAACAATTATTAAAACAAATGATGCCGGAACAAACTGGTCAGCAAAAATATCAACCGTAACAACAAATCAATTGGAATCTGTACATTTTACCGATGCTAATAATGGTTGTGTGGTTGGAGATTTTGGAACAATCCTTACAACTTCTAATGGTGGCACTGATTGGACATCACAAACAAGCGGTACAACTAATAAGTTATTTTCAGTTTTTTATACTGATGCAAATACCGCCTACACAGTGGGAGACAATGCCACTTTACTTAAAACCGTTGATGCTGGTGTTACATGGACAGCGAAACAAGTAACAGGTGTATCTGGTAATAGTTTTAGATCCGTTTATTTTACAGATGTCAACACAGGGTATGTTGTTGGCAGTGGAGGAATTATTCTAAAAACAAGCGACGCAGGCACTAACTGGGCATGGAAGCAATCTACATCGCTTTATAATTTAAATTCTGTCTGGTTCCCAAATGTCAATACTGGTATTGCAGTTGGGGTCTATGGTGAAATTTTAATAACTAATGATGCTGGCACTATCTGGACAGATTTAACTGCCCCAATTTTATCCGATTCATATAATTCCGTTTATTTCACAGATGCCAATACCGGGTACATTGTTGGTAATAATACCAGTGATGGTATAATTTTAAAAACTACAGATGGCGGTACAACCTGGGTAGCACCTACAAGCGAAATAGTTATGAAGTTAGAATACGTTTATTTCACAGATGCCAATACCGGTTATGCAGTTGGTTGGACTGGAAATATTTATAAAACAACCAATGCCGGTACAAACTGGTCATTACTACCAAACATAACAAACCAAAATTTACAATCCGTTCATTTCACCGATTCCAATACCGGTTACGCTGTAGGCAAGCAAGGAACAATTCTTAAAACAACGACCGGAGGGTTGGTAAATATTAATTTTAATTCCAATTATGATTATGATTTTAAAATTTACCCCAATCCCACCAATGGTAAATTTGCCATCGGTTTAAATAGCAAGATCATTATCGCAGAAATTTACAATTTGCTGGGAGAAAAAGTTTATCAGCAATATTCCTCTCACGAAAATCCGCAAATTGATATTTCCAACTCTACAAAAGGGATGTATTTTGTAAAAATTTATGATGGGATAAAATCCTACAATCAAAAAATTATTGTACAGTAATATACAAGTGGAGTCCAGAACCCACTTCACCCCATTGAATAATTTTATAACCAAGGGGTAAAAAAACGGGGCGTAACCGAAAAGCCACACGAGTAGGAAAAATTTAATATATAATGAAAATGAAAAATAAAGTTGTTTTAGTAATAATCTTGCTTGCTTTAATTAGCTTGGGATTTTCAGCAAACCATAGTTTTTGCCAATCAGTCCAATGGGCTAAAGCCATTGGCGGAACACTTGATGATAATGGTTTCTCCATCACGACAGATGTTTCCGGAAATGTTTATACTACTGGAACTTTTGAGGGAACTGTTGACTTTGACCCGGGTTCAGGAATATACAATTTAACAACTTCGGGCATTAGAGTTTTTATATCTAAATTAGATGCTGACGGAAATTTTCTATGGGCTAAAGTTTTAGATGGCTCCTCTACTACTGAAAGTTACTCTTTATGCATAGACGCTTCAGGTAGTGTTTATACTATTGGTTATTTTGGTGGAATTACGGACTTTGACCCAGATTCAGCAACCTACAATTTGACTACTTCCGGATTTAAGGACATTTTCATTTCCAAACTTTCTGCTGACGGAAATTTTCTATGGGCTAGGAATTTTGGTGGAACATCTGATGATTTTGGTTACTCCATCACCACAGACGATTCAGGTAATGTTTATACCACCGGAACTTTTAAGGGAACTGCTGACTTTGATCCGGGTACGGGAACCTACAATTTAACTTCTGCGGGCGACTTTGACATTTTCATATCCAAACTAGACGCTAACGGAAATTTTCTATGGGCTAAAACTATTGGAGGAACCTCTATTGATCAAGGTTATTCTGTAGACACAGACGCTTCGGGCAATGTCTATACCACTGGTTATTTTTATGGAACTGCGGACTTTGACCCAGGCACAGGAACCTACAATTTAACATCAGCCGGAAAAGAGGACATTTTCATTTCTAAACTTTCAGCTGAAGGAAATTTTCTTTGGGCTGTATTTATTGGTACAACAAGTACAGACATTGGTTACTCAATAACCATTGATGCTTCAGGAAATGTTTATTCCACTGGTTCTTTTAAAAATACAGTTGACTTTGACCCAGGTACAGGAACATACAATTTAGTATCTAATGGTGGCAGTGACGTTTTTGTATCCAAACTAGATGATTCCGGAAATTTTCTATGGGCTGCTGCCATGGGCGGACAAAGTGGTGATGTAGGTAATTCCATAACCGCAGACAAATCTGGAAATGTTTATACTACCGGTTATTTTTCGGGAAGTGGGGACTTTGATCCGGGTGTGGAAACATACAATTTAAGTTCAACATCCAGCTTCCAACAAAGTTTTGTTTCCATACTTAATACTTCCGGAAATTTTCAATGGGCAGGGGCTATGAATGGAACAAAAAGTATTATTAGCAAATCTATCGCCGTAGATTCTTTGGGAAATGTTTTTACTACCGGCTCTTTTATAGATTCTGCAGACGTTGATCCGGGTGTAGGAACATATTATTTAACCTCGGGGGAATCTGACGAAAACATTTTCATTTCTAAATTATCTAAGATTACGACTGGCTTAATGGAAAGTGTTTTCGAAAATAATTTTGTGATTTATCCTAATATCAGTGCAGGTAAGTTTCGGATACGGGTACAAAATAGTGCTTCTGTTAAGTTTTTAAGTTTGGATATTTACAATATTCTTGGAGAAAAAATCTACTCCATAGAAAATATCAATAAAACTAACATAGAAATAAACCTTAGCTATTATTCCAAGGGTATATATTTTGTAAAAATTAATGATGGAATGAAAAATTACCATCAAAAAATTATTGTACAGTAGTATTCTGTTCTATCTGTTCCCTTTTTTTCAGCAATTAGCTAGTGATAGCACTGGATTATCATGCTAAAATAAGTGTACACGTTTTTGTATTCAATTTTCATGACAATTTAGATAAGATGGCTGTATTTTCTGATTTGTCTTCCGTAAACCCAATGACAGTTATTGGCTAAATCAATACTTTATTATATACATTTAGCCGGAAACCCAATGGCAGTTATTGGCTAAATCTATACTTTATTACATACATTTAGCCGGAAACCCAATGGCAGTTATTGGCTAAATCTATACTTTATTACATACATTTAGCCGGAAACCCAATGGCACTAAAACTAGAGAAAATTTTCATACCTTTGATTGCCTGAAAGAAGTTGATATTTAAAAAAACGCTACTATTAATAGATATTTAAAATGCGCTATAACAAGATATGATAATAAAAATACGCTACGAGCAAAGATTAAAGGTAAGGTATGATAATAAGAAAGCGCTATAAAAAAAGGGGAAAATATACGCAATGCGTAGATAAAATTATTATGTGTGATGCTATGACGACAGTGCGACTCTCAAATTGTCAGGAAAAAGATAACTTAACCAAAAATTTTAACGACAGAAAATGATATTGCCACGATACCCATTAACAACAGGATTAGAATTACAGACATTTGAATTTATCAGCGAAGGTACCAAAGGACGAATTCCAAAACTTGTACTATTTACGCAGACAAATTTGAGAGATTTTTACATTCTTTCTTTCGGGGATAAAGATAAATTTACTGGGGACATTGACGATAAAGTAATTTCAAACAACGGAGATAGTGAAAAAGTATTGGCGACAGTGATAGCAACTATTTATGCATTCACCGACAAATATCAAGATGCCTACATTTATGCTACTGGTAGTACAAAAGCACGAACACGACTTTACCGAATGGGAATTTCAAAATATCTTTCCGAGGGTAAAAGGGACTTTGAAATCTATGGAGAACTAAAAGACGGCTGGGACGATTTTAA
This sequence comes from Bacteroidetes bacterium RIFCSPLOWO2_12_FULL_37_12, assembly GCA_001769655.1. GTDB lineage: Bacteria > Bacteroidota > Bacteroidia > 2-12-FULL-37-12 > 2-12-FULL-37-12 > 2-12-FULL-37-12. Next base: position 144,733 of record MEPC01000020.1, read on the forward strand.
AAAAGGAATTGACTATAACGGATTTCTTGTTAAACGAAAAAAATCATAACTTTGTACAATGAAAATAAAAGAACTAAATAAAAGAAAAGTACCAATTGTAAAGATTGACAAGTCATTGGACAGATATAACGGTCTTGTTTTGTCTCCAGACAAGTTGGAAAAAGCCAATGAAGTATTAAGGACAATTGGACTTCCGAAACAGTGGACAAACAAGTAGCGCCACTGATAAGAGGGAATTTATTGAAATTTATTTTTTGGGGGAATACATCGGTAACCAAATTTTTGTGCTTTTATTATAGGTTTGTGGTTTACGAAAGTTTTACGCTTCTACCCCCCCCAAAAAAATAAACTTCATAAACCCCCAAAACGTTATCTAAAAACATCCATAGTGATTTCAACTTCCGGCTTATCGCCCGGGCTGTATTTCTGCGCTTGGGTGGATGAAAAAAGGGAATGTGTTGCAATACAGAAAGCTCGTGGTGGTGCGGTGAGGGGGGATTTAAAACAGCACACCGCTAATCTTGTAGCCATTCCTTCTTGCTGATATTTGCTTGTTTTAAAATTTTCATAAGTAAAGGAATACCTATGTCCTTTTTGTGGGGGTTGGGGATGGTTAAAATTAAAGTTCCTTTTTTCATATAGGGATGTTTGCCTCCGTATAATGGACCCTCAAATCCCAAATCTTTTAACCTTCGGAACAATACTTTCCATGAAACAGGAGAAAATTTATGCATAAACTTTTCTATTGTGTTTCCTGGAAAGCAAGCCAACTTTTGTTTTTCCGATAGGTGGTATCGGAAGCCCATGCTTTAACCGGACAATAAGCCATCCCTCTATTACTTCCTTGAGATTTTCTCTACAGGATTCCAGTGTTTTTCCCTGTGCCCAAACCCCTTTTAAAACAGGTATTTCCCCATAATAAGGTTCATTATCTTCAATAATCTCATACTTCGCCATTTCAAGGGCGGTTTGCATATATTCAATTAACATATCTTGCGATTTGAAAGTAAAAATTAATATTGCAAATATACTCGACTTTTCTTAAAGAAAAAAAAGAAATATGTCAAAGTTAGTCAGGTTTCACAATAGACCAAAATCAATAACCACATTTTTCGCTCTGTATTGGTATATTTGTCCTCTCAATAACCATAACACTATCCATAATGCGTATCCACAAAGAGGGCTATATCATTCTGTTCTGGGGCTTCTTGTTGTTGCTCCTCATCAATGTGATTATTTATTTTTTTACAGGGAGAATGACACTCAGGATTTTCAGCTCTTCCCTCAGTATCATTTTGTATTTTTTTCTTCTTCAATTTTTTCGTTCTCCAATCAGAAAACTGCCTCACAATTCCTCCATCATTTCAGCGCCCGCGGATGGAAAAATCGTGGCTATTCAGGAAGTCATGGAGGAAGAATATTTTAAAGACAAACGCATTCAGGTATCCATTTTCATGTCGCCGCTGAACGTGCACGTAAACTGGATACCTGTTTCAGGCACCATCACAACCGCCAGGTATCATCCGGGTTTGTATCTGGTAGCGTGGCACCCGAAATCAAGCACAAAAAACGAACGTACTACAGTTGTCATTAAAACGGAACAAGGACAAGAGATATTGGTGCGGCAGATAGCGGGTTACGTGGCACGAAGAATTATCTGTTATCCCAAAGAAGGAGAATCAGTGACACAAGGAAGCGAGCTGGGATTTATAAAATTCGGTTCACGGGTTGATTTATTTCTTCCGTTACATACAACACTTTCTGTTAAAACAGGAGATGTGGTTAAAGGGGTGGAAACAGAGATTGGGAAAATGAAATTTTTTTAAGTAACTTTGTTCGTTTATAATCAAATACCCGATGAACTACTATAAAAAAGTTACGCTTTCATTTATCCTTGTATTTTTCTCCCTCTCGATATTCAGCGCTCATGCTCAGGGGATCCGGTATCCCAAAAACGACACTATCCGGATGGTTATTAAGAATGAAATCGTTCGTTTTTTTTCTGCCTCCTTCTGGAGTGGAGTAGAAATTCCGGTAACCAACCGCAAATCGGTTTATATTTCGGGAATAGCTACGTATGGTTCTCCCTCCGGTCGCTATGACCAGATAACCGGCTGGGGCGCAGAATTTCAATATCGTAATTACCTCGGTAAAGGAAGCTTTATCACCGACCGTCCTATTTATTTTGCTTATCAGCTTATGGGAAGAAGGATTTTTGAATTTGAAGAAAATACCACTCCTATTTATACAACTGACCAGTACGGGTACCAAAAAATCACCGGAGAAAATTATTCTGAAACAAAAAAAGGATATACGGTTTTTTATGGGGGCATGCTGATTGGAATGCAGTTGTTCATAAACGAAATTTTTACTGTTGATTTGAACTTCGGTGGCGGACTGCGCCTTACTCGTATGGACGGCTCAAAACAATTTACCCGTTATAAAGGCATAACCGAACTCGACTATTCGGGTGTTCTTCCACGCGCAGGATTTATCATCGGAATTATTCACCGGTGAACTGATAAATAATGGGTATAGTAAGATTTTTATGGGTTACTACAGAACTATCTGGTTTGAGTATGTAGCCAAGCTGGTGTGATAGGTACTTAAACCCAAAGTGAGGTTTAAGTCGCAACCACATTAGCTGGGCTACTGACTTAAACCAGAACGTGCACCTTTAATATTTAAAACCGAGACACGGAGCACCGTGTCTCTACAACAAACGCCCTATACCCCTATACCCCTATACCCCTATACCCCTATACCCCTATACCCCTATACCCTATATCCCTCCCAATGGCACACAAAATCTTTCCAGTTTTTATTCTTTTTATAATACCATTTAAAATACTTGCCTTCAAACTACCCTCAAACGAACCTTCAGCCCGTACCATTTATACTGTTGATTTTTTCCGGCTTGTGCAAGGTACTTTTGAATTATCACGAGAAAAACCATTTACAAAAAACCGTTCCTTGCATATAGCATTGTTGGGAACGTATGCATCAACGAAAGGCCTTGCCAAGCCCTATCTCGAAGCGCAGGATTTTTCTTATACGAAGAGTTATACAGGGATTGACCAACGGAGCAAAGAGTTGCGCGGGGGCGGCGTTAACATCCAGGTTAGAAATTACCTGGGCAAGAACCCAACACTTTTTGAGGGTTTTTTCCTTTCATCCGAATTTATTGCAAGATATCTTTTCATTAATTCACTCGTTTATGATTACGAGCTTGAATCGGAGAGGGAACTAAACTCTGAAATGATTCAGGGGTATTTAGGGTACAATGTTGGATGGCAAAAAATTTTCCGGCATGTAGTTTCGTTGGATTTTCATGTAGGCGGTGGATTCTGGTACAGTAAATATTCCAACGAAAAAAAACCTACAAAATATCAACAAAGCTATCAGCTCGACTATACAGGATTTTTTTTTAATTCCGGTATTCTGGTAGGTATTATTATATAACCCCCACACCGCAATAAATCCATGGAAATCCATCAAGGCATTGAAAATCTTCCGAAATTCCGTAATCCGGTGATCACAACGGGTACGATGGATGGCGTTCACCTTGGGCATCTTAAAATAATTCAATGCCTCAGGGAAGAAGCCCAAAAATCGGAAGGTGAGTCCATCGTTTTTACCCTTTGGCCCCATCCAAGAATAGTGCTTTATCCGGAAGATAATCAATTGCGCTTGCTTAATACATTGGATGAAAGAATGAATCTGCTTTCAAAAGCAGGGGTTGAACATTTAATTATATGCCCATTTACAAAAAAGTTTTCCCGGCTTACTTCTCTTCAATTCATCAGAGATATTCTCTTGCAAAAAATCGGCGCCAGAAAACTAATTGTCGGTTACGACCATCATTTTGGCAGGAACCGTTCGGGTTCTTACGAGGACCTGAAAAAACTTTCCACCGGACTTGGATTTGAACTATTCAGAGTCACACAGCAGTTAGTTAAGAACACTCCGGTTAGTTCCACTAAAATACGGATTGCACTTGAAAAAGGTCAAATAGAAAAATCCAATGAAATGTTGGGGTATGATTTTTCATTTACCGGAAAAGTGACGGAAGGAAAAAAAGTAGGCGCCACTATTGGTTTTCCTACAGCAAATATTGAAATAGCCGAAACCTATAAGATGATTCCTGCCGACGGGGTGTATAATGTTAAAATACGTATAGATGATAAAATGTTTTATGGAATGTTGAACATTGGCTTTCGACCAACCCTGTATGGTCAAAACAGAACTATTGAAGTACATCTGCTTGATTTTGCGGAAAATATCTATGGAAAAACGCTTACCGTTTTTGTTTCTAAGATACTCAGGAAAGAGAAAAAATTTGAGAATGTGCAGAAACTGAAAGAGCAGTTGATGCTGGATGAAAAAGAAACCCGTGAATTTTTTATCAAAGGGAAATAACAACGTAATCGGATTTGGTAACGAATAAATGACTACATACTAAATATCAATTTATTTCTTTATTTTTGCCTATCCAAATAAGTATTCATTAAACATTTCACTAACCCGTAACCATGAAAACACTCCCATTAATCGTTGCTTGCCTGCTTGTTTCTATAGAGCACCGGGCACAAAATGTTCTGCTCTCTGAAAATTTCACAACGTATGAAGCTACTGCCGGCACTGCTCCGGCAGGTTGGTTTTTTTCGAGCCATGCCAGTTATACTTCTACAACGAATTCAGGTCCCAGCGGTCCCAATTCTTATAAATTCGGAGCCACTAACACGGAAGTAATAACCGCTGAATTTCCGGAGATCGCCGATTCAGTTATTTTCTGGATCAAAGGAGTAAGCACCGATTCCTTAAGCAGTTTCCTGATTGAACAATATAACAAATCAGCACTTACCTGGGACACTCTTACGTTAATACTACCAATTTCAAAAACAGGTACTGTGTATCGTTTTGCACTTGATTCTGGAACCAGCCAGCTAAAATTTACTTATTTTAAATCAGTCGGCAATCTTGCGTTTGATGATTTCAGTGTCACTACAAATAATACTGCTGATTTTACAGCTCCGGTAATCACTTTAATAGGACCCGCGGCAATGACTGCATTCACCGATACCGTATTTAATGACCCGGGTGCCACTGCCATGGATAATGTGGATGGAGATATCTCTGGAAAAATTGTACGAACAGGTTTTATCAAATCAGATAGTGTGGGAACATACACCTTGTTTTATAATGTTTCAGACCTCGCTGGAAACCCTGCACAGGAAGTTACTAGAATTGTAACTATCATTGATAGCGACACTATTCCACCCGTTATAATTCTTAATGGAACAGCTCCTTATAGCATGACAGTGGGAGGAAGCTATTTGGAATCAGGCGCAACCGCCTTCGATAATGTGGATGGTGACCTCACTTCTTCCATTTCCATTTCCGGTTCGGTTGATTCCTCTCAAACAGGAATTTACCAGATTTCTTATTCTGTTACAGATAATTCCGGAAATACAGCTACCATTATTCGTGAAGTACATGTCTATAGTCAACCCGGTTTGAGTTGCGCTTATCCGTTTTTCTCCGAATATATTGATCCGGTAAGCGGAAATTCAAAAGTCATTGAGATTTATAATCCAACCGGATTTAATATCAATATGAGTGAATATTCGTTGCATAAATTTACAAACGGTGCCACTTCTTCTACCGTACAGAACTTAGACGGCATTTTACAAGCAGGCGGTACTTATATTATTTGTCATGATCTGGCAGATACGACAGTACTTGTTATGGCAAACTTAAAGTCATCATTCTTTTCATTTAACGGTGATGATGGGCTCATGCTGATGAAAGGCAGTGATACGTTGGATATTTTTGGAAGAATTGGCCAGGACCCGGGAGCGTCATGGGCAAATTCCGACTCAACAATTACTACAGCCAATATGACGTTGCGTAGAAAAGCAAGTGTCACATTCGGAGTAATTAATAATCCTTCTGCATTTGACCCATCCGCACAGTGGTTTCCTTTTGATGCGGCTGATTTTTCGGGACTTGGAAACCATACCATGGATACCTGTGATTTTTCTACCAACATGAAAAATGATTTAGCAGTGGCAGAAAATAATTTTTATCTTTTTCCAAACCCAGCCATTAATTATTTATCTTTTACATCATCAAATACCGATGATAATATTTCTGGTTTCGAAATAATTGATATAAGCGGACATGTAATTGTAAAAGAGAAAATAAATTTTACGAAGAATATTAATTTTCAGAAAGTTAACATTCAGAATATAAAACCCGGTTTTTATTTTTTAAACCTTACAACTGAAAATAAGAAAGCCAAGCAGCAGTACTATAAGTTTATTGTTATCAGGTAGCAGTAATTAACAGGTATAAAGGTATAGGAGTATAAGGTATAAAGGTATAGCGAAAATGTAACTTTATTCACTCCCTATACCCTATACCCTATACCCTTATACCCTTATACCCTTCCATGCTCTTAAAAATAAGTTCGAAAGAAGTATCTCAGCGTTCCATCGCAAAAGTTGTTGAATGTCTGAAAAGCGGTGGTGTCATCATATATCCTACCGACAGTGTATATGGTATGGGATGTGATTTGTATAACCACAAGGCAGTAGAACGAATTTGTCTTATCAAAGGAATACGTCCTGAGAAATCAAATTTTTCGATTTTGTGTCACGATTTGAGTAATCTTTCTGAATATTCAAAACAGATTGACACTCCTTTGTATAAGATTATGAAAAGAGCATTACCAGGTCCTTTTACTTTTATTTTGCCTGCCACCAATCTGGTACCCAAGTTATTTAAGTCCAGGAAAAAAACGATTGGCATAAGGGTTCCGGATAATATTATTGTAAGTACAATTATTAAAGAGTTGGGAAATCCTTTGGTTTCAACTTCAATATATGATGATGATGCCATTCTGGAATATGCCAGTATTCCTGAGGAGATACATGAGAAATATAAGAAAACAGTGGACATAGTCATTGATGGAGGACCGGGTCATAAGACACCAACCACCGTGGTAGATTGTTCGGGAGGTTCTATTCAGATAATCAGGCAGGGGTTGGGGAATCTGGATGAGTATAGGTGATTTTAATTTATTCTAAACTAAAAATGTTTTTGAAAAGATTTTTCGTCCCTTTATTATATTTTCAGTTTTCCTTTTTTTTATTGACGGCTCAGGAAAGCCCTATTCTTTTCAAGCCCGAACAACTACCTGGATTTCCTCCCTCTATTACTGATTTTAATGCGTGGAATCTGGAGGTAGCAATTTCCATGAATTATCTGGCACTCGATGCTTCAGATTTAATATCCCAACTAAATAAAGACAAGACGCCGGATTCTTATTCCCTGTCGGCTCAGGAAGTGTTGAAAGGTTTAGATGAAAAAGGGTGTCGTGGAATTCTGATTCATAAATACGGTGACGAAGAACAATTCAAATTTTATGAAATCAATTATTTTCTTTTTGATACTCCTGAGCATGCTGTTGCCTGTATGGATATACTCAAAAACTATAAAGGGAAAATGTTGAATAAAGTTTTTCAGCCAGCCGACGGCTTGTTTAATTTTAAAACGGGAGAAAAACAAAAAATATGGCACTATACGACCAATTGGGGAGAGAAATTTCTGGCGATTATTCAACAAAAAAATCTTCTGGTATTTGTAGTAACCGATGAGAAGATTCGTGTGGAAGATTGTATGCGGCTGGCGGTGAAGGGGGTGAAGTGAGGGAGGGCTTTCCAATAACTATTAGTTAACAATAATCAATTTTTAGGACGGTTTATGTGTTTTTCTATTTCAATTAAAACCTGTTCAAGAGTAATTTCAGTTGTTGGAAATACATTTTTACCAATATGTTTATGATGAGGAAAAGTAGAAATGTTTTTCCAGTGTTCTGCATTATCCCATCTGATAATCATCTTATGGTTTTTGTCCATCCAGTGAAAAGAATATTTCCGTTCCTTATTTGCAAATCGGTATTCTTTTACAGAAAGAGTACTTTTATTATAAAATGTAATTATAACTTTGCATGTGAAAAGGGTCCTTTCATTTACATATTTCAGAATCTTTAAACTTGAAATAATGTGCTTAAACTCCTTGGCAAGATTTAGCATTTTTCAAGGGTAATAAGCTCTTTTTCATACATGGAAACTGCTTCAGAAGCAAAACGCCAATCCAAAAGATCGTCTTCAAGATTAAAATTCTCTACGTGAGAACTTTTTAATTTTTTTTCAAATTGTTTAAAAGTCATGCGATACTTTTTCTGAAAAAAAGATACTATGTTTTTGTATTCTTCGATTTTACTAAGCGTTAAAAGTTTTGCCTGATTTGCGGCAAAACTAAAAATATCATTATAACCGTGATGATGGATATTATCTGTCAGTGTTTTTAATGTTTGTACATGCATAAATTTTATTCTGATTCGAATACAAAGTTACATCAAAATTACAAATAATTTTTTATATAAAAATAATTTACCTTTGGAAAAGGAATAGAGCGTACTTAAAGGAGTATTTATACACTTTTACAGGAAATGAAGAACAAGTTAGGAACAAATCATATAATTATTTTGGAATGAACAGTATCAAAAATTTTAATCCCAAAAAACATGAAAAACCCACATAAAAAACCATTTATCCTATTATTATTTTATTTCTGTTATCTCCCCCTCCCCGCCCAACCCCTCAAAAAATCCATTACCCTCGAGGACATCTGGCAGAAATCAACTTTCGCCACTAAATCGGTTTATGGCATTGACTGGATGAAAAACGGAATGTTTTATACATCGCAGGTACATAACGATTCGTTGGATGTTGACTTTGTAATCCGTTATGAAATCCTAAGCGGAAAAATAAAAGATACCTTGCTTTCAGGATTACTATTGAAACAAAATCCCGGGGATAAACCGGTTTCTATTGAAAGTTATCAATGGAATGAAGATGAAACCAAAGCCCTTATCAGCACTGAAGGAGAACAAATATATAGGCGTTCTTATAAATACCAATATTACATCTATGACTTAATAACAAAAAAAATCACAAACCTTTCCAAAAATGGGAAAGCCCTTTATGCGACATTTTCTCCTAACGGGAAAAAAGCCGCTTATGTGCGCGATAATAATCTTTTTGTTTTTGACCTCGATGGGGAAACAGAGACACAAATTTCCTCTGGCGGTGAATTCAATAAAATAATCAACGGCGCTTGTGACTGGGTTTACGAGGAGGAATTTGAGTTTGCACAGGCATATCAATGGTCGCCAACTAATGAGAGGATAGCATTTTATCAGTTTGATGAACGGCAGGTGAAAGAATTTTCCATGGATATCTGGGGCGATTTGTACCCGGGACAATACCGTTTTAAATATCCTAAAGCAGGAGAAAAAAATTCTATTGTTACCATATTTGTTTACGATATTCAAAAAGGGACCACACTTCGCATGGAAACCGGTGATGAAACGGACCAGTATATTCCGAGAATTAAATGGACAAAAAATCCTACTATACTTTCTATCCTGAGAATGAACCGTCTTCAAAACAAGTTGGAAATATTGCTGGCAGACGCTGTAACCGGAAAAACGAATGTTGTCTATTCCGAATCAACGAATACGTATATTGAAATAAATGACAATCTCACGTTTCTTGACGACCGGAAATCATTTCTATATTCCAGCGACAAAGACGGGTACCGGCATTTGTATTTGTACGATATGGAGAAAAAAACCGAATTGAAATTAACTTCCGGTAACTGGGAAATTGATGAAATATCCGGTATAGATGAAAAAAATCAAAAAGTATATTTTATCTCTACTGAAAGTTCTCCCGTAAATCGTGATTTTTACTCGCTCAATTTCACGAAGCCAAAGAAACCGATAAAAACAAAACTTAATGCCACTAATGGCACTGTCACTGTTTCCATGAATCCTGATTTTTCATTTTATATTGAAAATTTCAGCAACGCAAATTCTCCCACCGTCATTACATTACGGACTCAGGACGGGAATAAGGTCAGAGCACTGGAAGAAAACGCAACATTAAACAAAACGATGACACACTATAGTTTGTCAAAGAAAGAATTTTTTACTTTTCGCAATCAATCCGGCGTTGAACTGAACGGGTGGATGATAAAACCGGTTGATTTTAATCCTGAAAAAAAATATCCTGTCTTGATGAATGTGTATGGAGGACCCGGAAAACAAACTGTTTTGAATGAATGGGAGGGAAAAAATTATTTCTGGGAACAATTACTGGCACAGAAAGGATATGTGCTGGTATCGGTTGATAACCGTGGCACAAAAGGAAGGGGAGCTGAATTTCTGAAATCCACTTATAAACAGCTTGGAAAACTGGAGTTGGAAGACCAGAAAGATGCCGCAAAATATCTTGCCGGACATTCTTATATTGATAAAGACCGCATCGGTATTTGGGGGTGGAGTTATGGAGGATACATGTCATCACTTTGCATCACGTTGGGGTCGGATGTTTTTAAGATGGCAATTGCAGTGGCACCCGTCACCAGCTGGCGGTTTTATGACACTATTTATTCGGAAAGATTTTTACAATTACCAAAAGATAATCCATCGGGTTATGATGATTATTCTCCGCTAACACATGCTGATAAATTGAATGGTAAATTTTTACTCATTCATGGAACCTCTGACGATAATGTTCATTTTCAAAATTCCATGGAATTTCAAACAGCATTGATTAAAGCGGGAAAACATATTAAGTCATTTTTTTATCCTAATAAAAATCATGGCATTTACGGTGGAAATACGCGCTTGCATCTCTATGTCCTATTAACGGAATTTATTGAGGGGAATTTGTAAATGAAACAAGCATGGTAGAAGTGGATGAATTTTGCAAAACCTCATTTTACTAATTCGCTAACCGGATTGTACTTATAATCTTCATTTTCAATATTTCAATATCCGAATACCTCAGTCCGACATGTGTAAAAACGCAACACATTCATTACCTCGTTTACCCCAATTTCTGATTGTTGGTGCAAGAAAAGCCGGAACAACATCCTTAGATTATTATTTAAGTCAACACCCCGAAATCTTTTTACCAAAGGGACCTATAGAGCCCCATTTTTTCATTGCCGATACTATCCGGCACCTTAACGTTTCCGACCATGTTTATACCTATCAGAAATATGTAAATCTTTTTATTTCAGCCAAAGAAACCCAATTGATAGGAGAGGGGAGCACCGGCTATCTTCATTTTCATGAAAAAGCAATACCCGCAATCAAAAAACATCTCGGAAATGAGGTTTCCATTATTATCATTTTGCGTGAACCGGTGTCACGTTGCATTTCTGATTATCAATTTGTAAGACGGCTGGGGATTGAAAAACTTTCATTTGAATCTGCTCTTTTAAAGGAGAAAGAACGCTCTCAGGTTGCATCACAATATCAGTACACCTGGTATAGCATTTACTCACCTCATGTGAAAGCATACCTCGAAAATTTCGATCGGGTTCATATTTGTTTTCAGGAGGATTTAGACGCTCATCCCCAAAAAACAGTAAAGGAAATTTTCCGTTTTTTAAAAGTAGATGAAAATTTCGTCACGGATTTTTCGGTTCGAAGAAATGTCGGAGGGTGGATGCCGGGGAATCAAAGAATTTATAATTTTTTGATGCGGTTTGAATTATTTTACAGATATTTCAAGAATGTTATTATATCCATACCTTTTCTACATAAATTATGTAAAAAAATATTTCTTGATGTGATTATAGGGAGAATAAAATTAAAAATTAAACCAGAAACAGAAAAACAGTTGAAAGATTATTTCCGGAATGATGTGCTGGAACTTCAGAAAATTACGGGCAGAGATTTATCCCATTGGCTGAAATAAATAACTATTGAATGACTCCTTCCCAACTACAAAAATTAACCGATAGATTAATTTCATCCGCCAATCAGGAGATTGATAAAAATAATTTTAAAAGCGCTTACTTTTTTCTTTCATCTACAGCAGGGTTATGCCGCCGTTTTCCGTTTTGTTTCACCCACGAGGGCTTGGAAGAGTCGTTGCAACGTTCGACAAAAAAATTTTTTGAAAATCAAAAATTTCCACCCGGAGAAAAAAAGGTTATTACCTGGGTCATTGCTACTTCCATCCGTTCTACAGGCGGACACTCTCGATATGCATTAAATCTTATACGGAATCTTAGTGACATTGAAATGAATAAGCAAACTGCTGAAAGCAATCAGCCAACGGCTATTCATTTGATACTCACGAATCAAATCGCACCAATTCCGGAAATGATGAAACATTTTAATCAGGGACAAATCCATAATCTGAACAACGACACGAAAGACCCGATAGAAAAGATAATGATTCTGCGCGAGCTGATTGAGAAAAATACAACCCATCATATTTATTATCTCATTGATCCGGATGACGTGCTGACCATACTTTCATTGCAAAGTCATAATTATTCATCTACGTACATCAATCATTCGGATGAAACTTTCTGGGCTGGAAATAAGTTGGCAAAACAGTACGCTGAAATGAGATACGAAGGACTTTATATTTCTAAGCATTTCCGGAAAATTGATAAAGCAAGTTCTGTAATTTTTCCTATCCCCATTGAAGAAAATAAAATATCGTTAGTGCCACCAGCACCCGAAAATCATCCGGTGCTTGAAAAAATCAGGAATATTCCAAAAAGTGCTTTTGTTTGCCTCTCTGTGAATCCCGTTTACAAACTTACTCCTTACAAACAATACGATTTTTATGAAACACTCGAACGGATTCTAGAAATAGCTCCTCATGTATGGTTAATCGCAGTGGGACATGGTATTCCTGAAAAATTAAAATTAGTTTCACTGCGTTTTATGGAACGTGTCATTCTTTGGAATTCATATCCTTATGATTTATCGCCTTTGTTTTCACGCGCAAACCTTTTGTTGGATGGTTTCCCGCTTGGTTCCACCACTGTATTATTGGAATACCTGCGTTTTAAAAAACCATTTTTGACATTGGCAATTCCACAGGCAGATGTATTGGGCTCGCAAGACCCGCGATTGAGTTGCCCGGAGTTTGAAGTTTCCAACCGGATTTCTTATTTGCAAAAAGTACAAAGCATGGTGGAATACTACCCGGAACATAAAAAAATGGCAGAGGAATATTACGATCGCTTTTTACGTTTTAAAAACTTAGATTACAAACCCGTTCTTAAATTTGATTCCGACTTTACGATGAGCGATGAGTTGATTCTCGAAATATTAAGACATACACACGGTTTTTCGGGGATGGATTTTTATAAATTTGTGATTAAGTTGAGGGTTCCGCTTTGGGTGAAGTGGAGGATAGTGAAGGGAATGAAAAATTAATCATTATTCATTTTTTGTTTTATGTTATATGTTTTTTTCATATTTCGGGGGTGGTTTGGAATTAATGGTTAAATGGTTAGATGGTTCCAATAATACGTGAATTATGCTTAGCATTTTAATTGTGTTCTATAATCGTTCTTCTGCTACCATCAGGTTGGTAGAGTCATTGTTGAAATATCCCATAGAAGGTGCTTTTGAAATTCTTATCTATGATAATGCCAGCCATCCGGAAGAATTTAAAAAACTGGATGTGAATTTAAAAAATACCGGTAGCAGTATTATTTCAATTTATCATGGAAATAAGAATACCGGATACGGAACTGCTATGAACCGGTTGGCAATACAGGCAAAAGGAAAGCATTTCATGCTCTTAAATAACGATACCTTTTTTAAGGAGAATAAATTAAAAGAATTTTATAATGAGTATCTGAAAAGAGGAGCATCTCAAATTCTCAGTTGCCGGGTAGTAAATCAAATAGGCGCTGTTCAGAACAAAGGTTGTTATTTCCATTTGTTGAGCAGTAAAATTAAGGAACTTGTATCGTTATTTTTTCCAAACGTATTCAAACCCGATTATTATCCTGCCTGTTGCTGGCTAATTTCTCAACATAATTTTTTCCATATAAATGGATTTGATGAAACGTATTTTATGTATGGGGAAGATGCTGATTTTGCATTACGGGCAAAAAAAAAGGGTATTAGAAATCTATTATCCGGTGAAGGAGAAATTGTCCATGACTACTCTAAAACAAACCAAATCTGTTTGTTTAGATACCTTCTATTGCACTTTCAAGGGAAAAAATTATTTATGAGAAAAAATTGCACAGGTATTGTGAGAATATTGTTGTGGACAGTGTCACTCATGCATAGTTTGTTGAGAATTGCAACGCTTACAGGGGGGAAAAAACACAGGGCGTTGGTGAAATTGTATGTTCGGGGGTGGTAAAGGAAAAAGGAAAAAGGAAAAAGAAAATAGGAAATAGGAAATAGAAAATAGAAAATCACTCCTGCTTTAAAATTTTATAAAACATCCCCCGGTCCCACCACCGCTTCCATCAACGTTTCAGGTTCAAGATATTTTACCGCCAACTGCTGAATTTCTTCCGGAGTTATGTTTCTTAGAATTTCAATGTATCTTCTGTAAAAGGAATAATCCAACCCCGATTCATAAATAGTTGAAAACTTATCCATCTGGCTGAATGGCGAGGAGAGGGAAGCGAGAAATCCACCCAGCATGTAGTTTTTTACGCGGTTCAGTTCATCGTTAGAAACAGGTTCTTTCCTAAGAATGTTTATCTCTTTATAAATTTCTTCCAATACCTTTTCAGTCATTTCTCCTTTGGAATCGGTGGCTATCATAAAAATACCAAAATCGCGGGATGGAATCAAAGCCGAACCAATGCCATACGTATAGCCCTTTTCTTCGCGGATATTTGACATCAGCCGGGAACCAAAATAACCCCCCAGTATTTCATTTAATACCTTAAAACCAGGATAATCGGTATGGTTCCGTGTAAAAAGAATTTTTCCGATTCGAATGGATGCCTGTACGGTTTTTGGTCTTATTAAATTATTTTGTTTTTGCGAAGAACTTGAAAATGGAATTGTTCCGGTAAATATACCTGTGGTATTTTTCAGCGGATTATTGCCGAAATGTTCTGCTATATTATTTAAATCTTCCGATTGAGTTTTTCCTGAAACAAGAACGATACAGTTTCCCGGATTGAGTTTATCACGATAAAAAGAAAATAGTTGATCCTGTGAAATAGCATTGTAGTCAGATTCATTCAAATCCTGCGTGTAGGGATGTTCTTTGCCAAGAAGCGTTGCCAAAAAAAGTTTTCTTGCCAGATACTCATTTTTCTTTTGATTGACCCTCAGCGATTTTATTCTTTTTTTGAGAAGCAGTTTTAATTCATTTTCAGGAAAGTTCGCATTCAGAATTATTTCGTTAACCAGCGGGAGAAGTTTTTGTAAATGTTTACGTAATGAAAAGAAAACTACAGACGTAAAATCCATGCCGGTATTGGTTTCAAAAAAAACACCCAGGTGGTCTAAGTTTTCATGAATTTCTTTTGATGTGAAATTTCCGGTTCCTTCAAAAAGCATGGATGCAGTGACACTTGCCAATCCTTTTATTTTTTCATCCCGGAAACCTGCTTTAAATAAAAATTCAATTTTGAGCACATCCTGAGCCCCCGAATTAAGATAATAAAGCTGTAACCCGTTCTGCAGGGGAAAACTATTCACCTCCGGTACCTTTGCCGAATGAATCGGATAAATTTCGGGTTGTTTTTGCCTGTCTAATGACATTTTTTTATTTTTTATTTCTTAAACCTTCAAGGTTTGCTAGCGCCTCAAATCCATACCAAATCTTGAAGGTTTTTCCAATTTCCAATTTCTAATTTCTAATGCCTAATGTCTAATTCCTCAAATAATACATCACCGACACATTCTCCTCTTTCAAAATATTCTTTGCGCAATTCATAAATTGTTCCAGTGTCACCGCTTGAATCTGTTCCGCTTCTTTGTTAAACAAATCAGCATTTCCCAGACATTCTGAATAAGCCAGCCCTGCCGCTATGTTAAATAAGCTCATGTCTGAAAAAATCAAGGAGGACTCTGCTTTATTTTTAACTTTTTCAAATTCCTTTATGGGAACCGGTTGATTTATTACATTCCGTAAAACATTAAATACAGCTTCTTCACCCTGTTGCACCGAAAAATCTTCATTTAACCTTCCTTCAATTACCAATAACCCGCGGTCAGTTGAACCGGTAGTGTAGGCGCTAATCGTATTAAACAGTTGTTTTTTCTTAACCAATTGGTCATATAATTGCGATGCCTCCCCTCTGCCCAACAAATCACTCAATAAATCCACTGCAAAATAATCGGGATGCAATCGTTCTACTGTATGAAACGTCATATACAATGCATCCAACGGAACATCTGATTTAATGACTTCTGTTCTTTTGCTCACCTGTATCGGTTCATTGGAAATTTTTCGTACCGGTTTAATACCTGCAGGAATTGGCTCAAACCATTTTTTACATAAGTCCATTGCTTTTTCAGGAATCACATTTCCTGCAATTACCAAAATGGCATTTGATGGGCAGTAATGCTTTTTAAAAAAACTTTTCACCTCATTCATGCTTGCATTTTCTATATGCGAAATATCTTTGCCTATCGTAGCCCATTTATAAGGATGAACTTTATAACACAGCGGACGTAATTTCAACCATGCATCTCCGTAAGGTTGATTCAGATAACGTTGTTTGAATTCCTCAATCACAACTTTTCGTTGAATTTCCAAGCTCTCATTAGAAAATGCCAAACTCAGCATGCGGTCCGACTCAAGCCAAAAAGCCGTTTCCAGATTCTTTGCCGGAAGCTGACAATAATAGTTTGTGATATCAGGAGTAGTGAATGCATTATTTTCACCTCCGACATTTTGCAAGGGTTCATCATAAGAAGGAATATTAACTGAACCGCCAAACATCAGATGTTCAAACAAATGAGCGAAACCGGTAAGGGTTTCCTCTTCATCACGGGAACCTACATCGTAAAGAACATTTACAACCGCCAACTCGGAAGAAGGGTCAGGGTGGATGATGACGCGAAGGCCATTGGAAAGGATGTGTTTTTGGAAATTAATCAAAACCGGCAAACGTTTATAAGCCAGCAAACTTACATGAAAAATTTGATTTACAGATAAATGGACTATAAATCCAGGCGCTCTTTCACCCCTCTCCATTTTTTGGAGAGGGGCTGGGGTGAGGTTTGGTTCACTTCAACTTCTCCAGATCCATCCCGCATTTCCCACAGGTACCTTGCTTGTCACTCGTTTCTTCGAGATGCATAGGACAATAATATTTACTGCCGCCTTCCGAATCCTTTGCAAACCGGGGAGCAAAGAATCTGAATGATAAACCAAAGGTAGTTTGATGTTGAGAGGCGGCTTGCGTGTAATAATCAGAAGTATTCAGGTATTGATAAACAGGCAAATCAGTCGCGGCATAAATAGTAAAATTATTCCAGGTAAAACTTAACTGTGGAGTAATAAAAATTTTTTTGTATCCCGTAGCTTCCGGAAAATAGGTGGAAGGTTTCAGATATATTAATGCTTTAGGGCTGGTAGTCATTCTATCTACCCATTCGTACCTTGCTTGTAACGTAACTCCTAAAAAATTAAAAAATGACTTTCCGGCAAAAAGCCCGACACTTGCAAAATCACCTAATTTTTCACCATTCGGATTCCATCCCTTATTTATATAGGTAGCATTGGCAAATAAACGGAAATTTGATTCGGATAATCCCCAGAAAAAAAATGAATAATAGATAATGTCAGTGGCACCTGAAGAAAGTTGAACAGCTTGTGGTTTAGGTACATAATAAATTTCTTTTGAAAAAGGTTCTACTCTTACTGATGAATCGTTAAAGCTCCCCAAGGGGAGTTTGTATCCCAGCCCAAGTGTCACTTCTGTCTTGTATTTCTCGGAAGTGCGGTTTATAACATCGTAGCGTGGAAAAATAATTAAATCACCCTTGCCTTTTGATTCATACGTGGCATCCGGTTCTTTATTTATACCTGTTTCTTTTTTATTGAAATAATATCCGCTTTCCAACGAAAGGGTTAAATCTTTCGTGACCCCATAACCCAACTTGAAATATTCATAATCACTGTTGAAACCATCAAACGTTCGGGCAGTATCCGGTTTGTTTTTTTTATAGAATTTATTTGTGCTGATGAATTGAAAATTTGTGTTCAGGTCTATTTGATTTTCTAATAATACACCCTGAGACGCACCACCTGCTATAGGACTACCACTACCCCCAGCGCAACATTGGGCATATATTTTAGAACAAAAAAATTGAGTGACACAAAGCAGAAATGTGAGGAAAATTTTCATTTTGATAAAGGAATTTCTAATGTGCAACCATCAGCTTCATCATTTTGTCCCGGGAAGGATTCATCTTAATAAAATATAACCCATTATTCATTTCCCGTGTGTTGAATTCAAGAGTATTTTTTCCTTGAAGCGTGGTGCCGGAAAAAATTGTTTTGGTTTTTACTCCAATGCTGTTATAAACATCAATGCTAACCGTTAATGGTTTCACAGCATTAAAAGATAAAATTGCTTTATCATCAACAGGATTTGAAAACAGATCCAAAGAAGATAAGGAACATTGTAGAGTTTCATTTATACTGGTAACCGCTATTGTTTTACTGACCGACTTTGAACCACATTCATTGGAGGCATACATGATAACGGTAAACGTCCCAGTACTTTTGTATTTAAAAACAGGATCCTTATCTGAAGAACTTCCCTGACCTAAGGTCCATGCATACACATCAGTTGAATAAGGATGTGTGGTAATGTTTTGAGAAGTGTTCGTAAATTTGACGGTCATGGGAGAACCATATCCAATCTGGTATGAAAAATCGGGCTCAATTTTTTTCTTAAAGAAATAAACTAACGAGTCGGTTTTGGTATTTCCGGAATTATCTTTTACAGTGAGAATGTATGAAGTGGTAACAGTAGGAGCAAAAGTTACAGAGTCCCCACTAAAGGTAAGACCATCTTGAGTATTCCAAGTAAATGTATAGGGGGGAGTTCCTCCCATGACCGGTATCGTGGTAAATGGAACAGGTTGAGTTCCGCAAACTACTTTTGTATCGGGGAGGTTCACATTAAAGGCAACTGCATTATCAATTGCGTTCTGCATAGTTGTTGAATTCACTGTATTGTTTGCATTATACAAAACCTTGTGGTCACTGCCGCCAAGAACAACTATTTTAGGCATACCGGCGCTTCCGTAATCATCCATACTAATGGCTTGATTAATAAATGTTTTCTGGTTTGTTACGCCGATACCGGATGCCCATCCGGTAATATCGTTACAGGAATTGTTGGCATAATCGTCAACCAGATAAAACAAGACCCTACCCGGATTGGATGTTTGATAGCTGTTAACTACGTTGAAGGCAGTTTTTGTAGGACCTGCACAAGCACCGCATGGCATTACCCAGCATAGCACTATTATTTTGCCTTCGTTCAATTCTGAAAATAAATTATGCGATCCTCCGCTACAATCACTAACCGTAAAATTAGTGGCTGTTTGAGAATGTAACAAATTGGATAGCAGAATGGTGGTTGAAACTAAAAGTAGTTTTTTCATTTTTTTTAAATTTTAAGAATGCAAATATAGTATATTTGATTTATAGTACAAAATAACAATTATCATGTTTATGTTTAACAAAATATTATATTTGTGTACTGATAACCCCTCACCCAATCCATGACTTCCAACGGACATAACCAATCATTCAATACTTCTTTATTACTCGAAAAATCTCTCCGGCTTGAGTTTCTTACGCAAGAGGAAGGTGTTTATTTATTCCATCAAGCACCATTGGCGGACTTGATTTTTACCGGGAATACACTCAGGAAAATTCATAAACCCGATAATGCTGTAACATGGATTATTGACCGTAATTCAAACACGACAAATGTATGTATCGCCAACTGTAAATTTTGCAATTTTTTCCGGAGACCCGGGCATGAAGAATCGTACATAACAACCATAGACCAGTACAAACAAAAAATAGATGAAATGTACCGGCTGGGCGGTGAACAATTACTTTTGCAGGGAGGTCATCATCCGGAATTAGGATTGCGCTTTTATACCGATTTATTCCGGGAATTAAAAAGTTTGTATCCCACCTTAAAACTTCATGCCTTGGGTCCGCCTGAAGTAGCTCATATTTCTAAACTGGAAAGTATGACGCATAAAGAAGTGCTTAAAGAACTTGTAGCCGCTGGGCTGGATTCATTGCCGGGCGCAGGCGCTGAAATTTTAAATGACCGTGTGAGACGTATGATTTCGAAAGGTAAGTGTAATGGGAGAGAATGGCTTGATGTCATGCGTGCGGCTCACCAACTAAAACTTACTACCAGCGCCACGATGATGTTCGGGCATATTGAAACGATAGAAGAGCGTTTTGAGCATTTGGTATGGTTACGCGAAGTTCAATCCGAAAAGCCAAAAGATGCCAAAGGATTCATTGCATTCATTCCCTGGACATTTCAGGATGTTGATACTATTTTGCAAAGAATAAAAGGGATTTCAAATCAGGTGACCACCGATGAATACATAAGAATGATTGCGTTATCGAGGATAATGTTGCCTAATATTCAGAATATTCAGGTATCGTGGTTAACGGTGGGTCCGCAAGTGGCGCAGGTTTGTTTGCATGCCGGCGCTAACGATATGGGCTCAATTATGATAGAGGAAAATGTTATTTCTGCCGCCGGTGCAAATTATAAATTTGATGCAAAGGGCATTCAGGAATGCATACGTCAGGCAGGATTTGAACCCCGTAAGAGAAATCAACAATATGAATGGTTGGAGTTGGTAGAAAAGTAGAACGGGTTTCAAACCCCCTTGTACTACATAGTATTCATTTTAATCTTCCTCGCAATTTCTTCCATATAATTTTTGAATTTCCGGTCTGTATCCATTAAATCGTTGACCGTTTGAACGGCATGAATCACCGTGCTGTGGTCACGGTTGCCAAAAAATGTCCCGATAGTTTTGAGAGAGGACTTGGTCATGTCTTTAGCAAAGAACATAGCAATTTGTCTTGCCTGCACTACTTCCCGTTTCCGGGTTTTTGATTTGAGCGAATCATCAGGCATGTCAAAATAATCACACACAAGTTTCTGGATATAGTCAATGCTGATTTCACGCGTGATGTTTTTGATAAAGTTCTTCATCATCTGCTTTGCCATGTTCAGATTTATTTCTTTCCTGTTGAGAGATGACTGAACGATGAGGCAATGCAGAGCTCCTTCCAATTCCCTTACGTTGGTATTGATATTATGAGCAATATATTCAACAATGTCTTTAGGAATTTCTATACCATCTGCATACATCTTTTTCAGGAGAATGGCTACGCGTGTTTCAAAGTCAGGGGGTTGCAGGTCAGCCGTCAGTCCCCATTTAAAACGGGAGATGAGGCGTTCCTCGATATCTTTCATTTCCATAGGAGGGCAATCCGATGACAATACAATTTGTTTTCCTGAATGATAATGATTATTGAAAAGATGGAAAAAATTATCCTGGGTTCTTTCTTTCCCTGAAAGAAAATGAATATCATCTATTAACAATACATCTATTTGCTGATAAAAATTATTAAACTCCGACAGATTATTATTCTTTACTGCTTCGATGTATTGGCTTGTAAATTTTTCAATAGAAACATACAATACAATTTTTTCAGGGAAAAGTTCTTTTACCTGATTACCGATAGCATGAATAAGATGAGTTTTTCCAAGTCCTGTCCCTCCGTAAAGCATTAAAGGATTAAATGCAGGATTTCCTGGTTTATTAGCAACCGCATATCCCGATGCACGGGCAAGAGAATTACATTCTCCCTCTATAAATGTTTCAAATGTATAACTGGGATTCAGTTGCGGGTCAACATGATTCTTTTTTAATCCGGGAATTATAAACGGATTCCGTATGGAAGTGCTAATATTAATAGGTAGTGAAATGGGAGTATTCCGTGCAGGTCCGTTATTTAGGGTGGGAATATTTATGGTATAAGGATGTTTATCATCATTACCAGAATCCACTACGATATTGTATTCCAGACGGGCATCTTTTCCTAATTCACGGCGAATGGTTTTTCTCAGCAACGATACGTAATGTTCTTCAAGCCATTCATAAAAAAATTGACTTGGAACCTGAATGGTAAGTACACCGTTGTTAAGCTTAATAGGTCTGATTGGTTCGAACCAGGTCTTAAAACTTTGACTGGGAATATTTTCCTGAATTATCTTTAAACAACTATTCCACACTGCGAAAATGTCTCTCTCTTTTTCCATAATAAATAAAAGGGGGCGTTATAAGTTTAAATTTGGGAATCGAACATGCAAAAACACTCATTCAATCTATCAGAGAGCAAATGTACTATTCCCTTTTGATATAAAAAAAATAAAAAGCAAAAAAAAATTAAATTTTCACGAAATTTTTTTCAAGGGGCATTAAAGAGGATTGGAATGATTTTTGTCCGGTGCGTTTTGAGAATACAATTTCTATTTTTCCTACATAAATTCCTCCAAATCCGGTTTGACTGATTAATGTTTTTTTTAAGTTAGGAGAAAGCACTTCATCGGGTTTTGTAAGGAATGTATGTGTATGCCCTCCCAGAATAATGTCAATATCACTGACCGATGTTGCTACTTTCTTGTCATCCACCATATCATTGTGATAGGAATAGCCAAGGTGTGAGAGGCAGATAATTAAATCACATTTATGTTTTTTCTTAAGCAACTCCACTTGTTCTCTGGCGGCTTTCACGGGATCATTGTAAATAATATTTCCATATAATCTCTTGAGTACCAAACCTTCCAATTTTATTCCCAGTCCAAACACTCCGATGCGGATTCCTGAAAATTCAAATATTTTATTTGGGATGACTTTCCCATTCAACGGAGAATCCTTAAAATCATAGTTGGAAATGATAAACGGAAAGTTAGCAAATTTTAGTTGGTCCGATAAGAGCTCTGCTCCGTTGTCAAATTCATGATTTCCGAGAGTGGAGGCATCGTATCCCATTTCACTCATCATTGTAAATTCAACTTCCCCTTTAAAAAAATTAAAATAAGGTGTACCCTGAAGAATGTCTCCGGAATCAAGTAGAAGTACATTCCGATATTCTTTGCGAATTTGTTTAACTAAGGTAGCTCTGCGTGCAATACCACCCATTCCCCCGTATTTTCTTCCATCGTCTGGAAATGGTTCTATTCTCGAATGTGTATCGTTGGTGTGTAATAAAATTAATTTTACATCTTCTTCGTTGGCTAACAAGGAGAATGGAATTTCAGGAAGTGCGCTTAGTAGCGTTAATCCTGCTGTTTGTCTGATAAATTGTCGTCTTTCCATAAAATATCAAATCAACTAACTATCTAATCATCTAACCTTCTAACCATTTAACCATT
Source organism: Bacteroidetes bacterium RIFCSPLOWO2_12_FULL_37_12 (assembly GCA_001769655.1). Classification (GTDB taxonomy): domain Bacteria; phylum Bacteroidota; class Bacteroidia; order 2-12-FULL-37-12; family 2-12-FULL-37-12; genus 2-12-FULL-37-12. The sequence goes on from MEPC01000020.1 coordinate 168,067, forward strand.
TATCCATCTAACCATCTAACAATAGTTCACCCCAATTATTGAATTGAATATTACTTTAAATCATTCACCTATTTCATCTTCACCCTTCCTTCCAAAACGGCTGAAATTTTTTTTCCTTCCGCAGTTTGTTCTCTTACAAATTCAAGCATGGCGTCTCTCACTTTAACTCCGGCATCAATCCGGCTTTTTGCATTTTTAAGAAATAGTAAATCATCTCCACCATCAGCCAGGTAATCCGAAATGGCTAAATTATAATTTTTAGTTATATCCAACGGATTTTCCCCTATGAAAATATCTTCTGCGCCACTATTATATATAGTGTACCGTGCATGAGAAACCGGAATGCCTCCTCTTTTAGCCATATAATCAAATAATTCATGAACCTGTGAACCGTCTAAGGTTAACACAACAATTTGATTTTCAAAAGGCATTATTTCAAATATGGCGCCCACTGTAATATTTCCTTTGGCAAGATTTACGCGGATTCCTCCAGTATTAATTAACGAAAAATCAATTTTTGTTTTTGAATACTGCCCGGCTTTCACATAAATAATATCCGCCAGAAGATTTCCGAGCTTTGATTCAGGGAATCCTTTTTTCAATTCTTCCTCTGTAAATCCAATTACCTCATTCATTATTTCATGTACCTGTTTTTGATAGGGTTGAAGATGAGCCACCATGGCGCTGTCTTCTTTTATTTCATTGTTTATAATTTGATTGCTCCCTGACTTGGTAACTGATTTATAGAGCGATGGCTGTGCACAGGAATATACCAGCCAGATAAGAGGTAGAATATAAATTTTTCGAACGAACTTCAAAAATTATTTTCTTAATGTATTAAAATTAAATTTTCTTCATAAACAGATATAAGATGCAAACATCCGTATAATTTTTATAAATACAAAAGGAAATCAAATTCTTATTTTCAGGTGCTGGAAATAGTGTCCAAAACTGATTTTATACGAACAATATTGTTAGTAGAAAATTATCAATGATTGTCCGGAAGTGCCGTAGGCACGAATTTATATTGTAAGGACGGACTTTAGTCCGCCCTTCAAGTATGTATGGTTATAACAAAAGTGCCGTAGGCACGATACATATCTAATCATTTCCTGCACACCACTCTCAAAACGCCCCCTCTTCCCATCATTGATTCACAAACAGATAATATAATAGCAACAGGTAATAAAAAACCAGCAAGGAGAAAGTAAAAAGTTTTTTTGTAAAAGGGCAATTTTATTTCTTTCTTCAGAATTTTATACAGATACTCCGGTTCGCGGGTAAACAAATTCATCAAACTCTGCAAAAAACCATAGGGACTTTGCTCAAAAGAAAATGTTTTTATATTAGTAATAGCAAACCCTTTACCGGTAAGCAATTTGATAAGTCCTTTTTTGGAAAAATGATAATAATGTCTTTCAAAATCAAGATGAAACCAAAACTTACCCGAAAGAACCGACTGCCAGCTATTGAAATTTGGTACTTCCAAAAAAAGATATCCTGAAGGATTCAACAACTTGTAAATTTTTTCAAGTGTTTCAGAGGGATGCTCGATATGTTCCAGCACATGCCAGATAATGATAGCATCGAATGTGTTTGTCCCGAAATTACATTCTACAAAAGGTTTTGTATAGATAGTAATCCCTTCGGTTTGCAATGCACGGGTTGCCGCTAATTCTGAACGTTCAACCCCAAAAGCCGGATGCTTGAGTTTATTAAGATACTTCAGTAGTAATCCTCTTCCACAGCCAATATCCAGAACTTTTCCTTCAGGTGAAATCAATGAATGAATCCACCAGGTCCGTCGCAGGGTGGCTCCCTCAACCATCTTTTCCAGCGGAGAAATAAATTTCACATTATTCTCTCCATAGTAAGCGCTGGAATATTGTTCTTCCAATTTCTCCGGATGGGGAACCGGAAATGTTTCGCCTGTTCCACAAGAACTGCATATACGCAAGGTTTCACTTTCCTTTAGCAAGGGTTTTTCGGTAAACGAAGTAAAACCACAACAAATACATGCGAAAGATGCAGGGGGCATGATTAATAAAGAATATTTTACTGAAATTTGCGGGTTACTAAAGGGAATCTAAAATTGCTTGTAACTATTCAGCAAAAAAAGTTATCACGCAAAGTCGCAGAGAACGCAAAGAAAAAAATCATAAATGATTTTTTTACTCTGCGAACTTAATACTTTGCGGTCATTGCGCCTTTGCGTGACATAAAAACCGCCTGAGTAGTAACAATTGCCTTTAAGTCCCAAAACATTTGCAAGAAAACATGGCTTCTTCCTCTAAAAAATTTCCCAGAACAAAAAGTGGTAACCCACAAGACAGAGTTATGTCTCCAAAGGTAACTATAAAGCAGGAAAAAAATACATCCCGGAGTCATATTCTAAGTTTATTGATTATTTTACTTGTCACGTTTCTTGTATATGTGCCTGTGTTGAAAAGTGAGTTTATCAACTGGGACGACTCCGGATATGTGAGAGATAATGTCCTTATAAAAGAACTTAGCGTTGAAAAAATAAAAGAAATTTTTTCTGCCAATGTGATGGGCAATTACCAACCCATTACCATACTCGGCTATGCGTTGCAGTATCATTTTTATGAGAACGAACCCAATGGATATCACTTAGTAAATGTTTTACTGCATCTGATAGCTGTTACCATGGTTTATATTATGATTTTGAAGCTATCAGGAAAAATTCCCGTTGCTTTTGTCGCCGCATTTATTTTCGGAGTTCATCCCATGCATGTGGAGTCAGTGGCGTGGGTATCGGGTATGAAAGACATGCTCTATGGCTCATTTTTTTGCGCTTCGGTGATTACCTACATCTCCTACCTGAAGAAAAAAGAAAAAGGGGTATATTATTATGCGCTGTCATTATTCTTTTTTATTTTGTCCATCCTTTCAAAAGGAATGGCAGTATCACTGCCTGTTGTTTTGATTTGTACCGATTATTTGGTTTTTTCAAAATTACGTCTGAAAAATTTTCTCGATAAAATCCCTTTCTTCCTCTTATCGCTCATCTTCGGATTACTTGCTTTTTATTTTCAAAAATCGGAGGATGCCATACAGGGAAATCAGACCTATCACCTTTTTGACCGCGTAGTATTTGCCAGTTATGGATTTTGCATGTATTTGTTTAAATTCATCCTACCGTTCAATTTATCGGGATTTTATCCGTATCCACTTAAAAACAGCGAAGGATTTCTGGCATTCTGGTATTACCTGTTTCCACTGATAACAGCATTTATTTTGTATATCATTTTTAGAGCATTCCGAAAACAAAATTTGATTTTTGTCTATGGATTCGCCGTTTACATCATTACCGTATTTTTAGTATTGCAATTAATTCCGGTTGGAAGTGCAGTCATGGCAGACCGTTACACGTATCTTCCCTATATCGGAATTGCCTTGTTAGTCGGACATTATTGGCAAAAATATTCGGGAAATAATTCTCCGTTGACTGTTTCTACAAGATATATGCTGAATTTTATTCTTATTTTATTTCTATGTACTATAACGGTCTCGGGTTGGAGCAGGGTAAAAATTTGGAAAAATGCAGGAATCTTCTGGTCAGATATGCTGAGCAAGTATCCTAACCTGTCGTATGCTTATGCTAACCGGGGGCAGTATTATTACAATGACTTAAAAGACAAAGACAAAGCGTTGGCGGATTATAATCAAGGGGTTACTGTGGATCCCCGCTCGTATCATACTTTTAAAAACAGAGGATTTCTGCATTATAAAGAAGGAGAAATTTATAAATCAAGAGGGGATTTTGAAAAAGCAGGTTTTGAATTTGAGCAGGCGTTGTCCGATTTTAACAAAACTATTTCATTGAAAGATGATTTTGACGAAGCATACAACAACCGCGGCTCTGTTTATTTCAGCACGAATAAATTTGATTCGGCTATCATGGATTACACCAAAGCCATTCTGTTAAACAAGCGGTATGCTGAAACGTATGGAAATCGCGCCAATGCCTATAGCGTGTTGAAAAAATTTGATCTTGCGTGGAAGGACTACGATGTTTTTCTTGGTTATTTTCCCAATCATAAACTGGCGTATTACTGGAGAGGACTTGCGAAATTTAATCTGGGAGAAACCAACGGGGCTTTGAATGACTATAACAAAGCCATTACGCTTGAGCCGAAATTTGCCGCCGCATATTTAGATCGTTCCCGCTTATTACTCTCCCAGAATCGTAAAAACGAAGCGCTGAAGGATGCCATAAGAGCAAAAGAACTGGGAGCGGTTGTAGAAGATGAATATATAAAGCAATTGCAGTAGTAGTAGTATTACCACTGTATTATACTGCAATCGGTATAAATTTCGTGTAACTCTGTTAATTGTTCCATTGCTACATTGTTTCATTGTTGTGCTGAAATCATGGAGTTAATTAACAATGAAACAATAGAACAATATGTCAATATAGACATTTGCTAAAATTTGTTCCATTTACAGTATTCAATCGTATTACCTCCGTATTTCACTCATACCTCAACGCCTCAATCGGATCAAGGCGCGACGCTTTCCATGCAGGATAATATCCTGAAATCATTCCCACTAAATAGCAAACGAATAATCCTGCCAATACCCAAACCCATGGAAAAATAAACGATCCTCCGAGATAATAAGATGCCAGATTGCCGAACAGGATGCCCAGCAAAATTCCAAGCAAGCCGCCTAATTGACAAATCACGACTGCTTCTACCAGAAATTGCTGACGGATAAGCAGAGAAGTGGCACCCATTGCTTTTCGCACTCCGATTTCGCGGGTGCGTTCAGTGACACTAACCATCATAATATTCATTAAGCCGATAGCGGCACCAAGCAGGGTGATTATACCAATTAGAGAGGCGGCAATGGAAACAGTTCCAATACTGTCTATCAGTGCCAGTGCCAGCGAATCACTTTTGGAAATGGAAAAAGATTCTTCTTGGTTAATGCCATCTTTTCTTATCAAACGCATAACAGCCAGTGCGTTGTTTTCTGTTTCTTCCAGCTCACTGGGATCTTTCACGGCAATATTTATTTCATAAGAAGTAGAATTATCATAATTAACTTTAATAGCATTCTCTATAGGAATGACTACCAGCCGGTCTGCGGTACCCGCCATCGTGCTTCCTTTCGGTTCAAACTGTCCAATCACACGATATGCCCTGTTGAAGAAAAACAGTTGTTGATTTACGGCATAACCGGAAGGAAAGAGCATGGCGGCAATCTCCGCGCCTACGATGCACACATTGTCACCATGCATTAATTCCAGGTTCGAAAAATTTCTACCCCCTCTGAAATTATATTGTTTTAATCCCAGAAAGGTTTCGTCGGTACCTTGCACAGTGACATTCGGATTGGTGCGGGCATATTGACTTTTCAACGTGGCATCGTCAGTAACAGTGACACTAAGATTCACAATGGCATTCGTCTGAAATTTTTGTTTAAACTCCGCGGCTTCCTTATAGGTAATGGAAGGATATCTTTTTCTTTTTTTTCCTTTCTTGCGTATATGCGGACCAGAACCGGGTTCGCGGTTTCTGATTTCTAACGTATTGGAACCTAAGGAGGAGAAACTATTGTTGATGTTTCCTTTCAAGCTGTCAATAGCGGTAAGGATTCCCACCAATGCGCTGATGCCTACGGCAATGATGAGCGCCGTAAGATTAGCTCTCAGCAAATTTGTTTTGATGGAACGGAACGCTTCTTTTATATTTTCGAAGAGGAGCATGGGGGGTGAAAGTGGGGCAAAGGTACGGAAAAGAAGGGAGGCGCATTATTTATGCTTTCACGCTTAGCGGCATTATGATGGTTGCCGGTCGGTTTAATACCGAAAGAGCAAATCAAATCTCAATAAAGATGGTGGAAATTATTTTTATTAAATAATGTGATTTTCTATTGTTTTTTAAAAATAATATATTACATTTGCAACGCTAATGTAATTTATTTAATCTCATTTAACCTAAATTTACTATGAACTTCTTCATCACTAACAGAGAAATTATTAAACAAAATGGCAAAGAAACCATTCGTGAAAACGGACGTGAACATGCCGGCGATAATCTGCGATTCGGTACTTATGACCTTATCAAAAAAGAATTTAATCTATTCCCGGAACCAGCCAACCTGCCTGAAACCCTGTATGATAATCTTAACATCAAGAAAACCGTTAATTTGAAGGGCTCCGCTCTCTTTTTCAAAACCCTCTACGACGAATTATCAAAACCGGGAAAACCGCTCAAAGCAGGCGAAATTGAAAAAGGAGATGTTTTGTTCTTTATTCATGGATTTAACACCGACCTGCAGGGTGTAAGAGACGACTTCGCCAGATTGCATAAAAAATATGTGGAAAATCCCGATTCTACTGTCAAACATATTATGATATTTACCTGGCCCGGGAGGTCGCCGCTCATACCCTTACATTACTTTGACGATAAAAAAGATGCAATCCGTTCCGGCGAAGCATTGGCAAGGGGCTTTGAGAAGGTTACAGCATTTTTCAAAGAGTTTTTCCTGAAAGACAGAAATCCCTTGTGCAACAGAAATATTCACCTCATGGCTCACTCCATGGGCAACCGGGTGCTGAAACATGTACTACTGGAACTGGACAAGAAAGGAATTGCTAAACCTGAGTTATTCAGCGAAATTATTTCCATTGCCGCCGATATAGAATATACCATCTTTGAAAAAGGAGAAGCGTACCATTCTTTGATTGATTTGGGTAAACGTGTGCATGTTTATTATCACAATAATGACCGTGTTCTGGATATTTCTGCCTTTACAAAAAATTTCACCAATCGTCTGGGGAAACATGGCAGAAAAAGTATAGACCCCACTCTGGAGGATGTGTTTGATGTGAATGCCACTAAAACCAAAGACGACCCGGAATACAATTTTAAGACCGATGCTTTTAATCACTGGTATTATTACAGTTCAAAACAAGTGGTCAACGATATTATAAATGTTTTTAAAGGAGGAAGGACGAAGCTAGGTTAGTCAGTAATCGGTGTCAGACAATTTGTTTTTCATGTAAGAAATACTTGTCAGATTATTTCATATTTTGAATTTGACACATTAAACAATAAACCTATGCCATACGATTTTCTTATATCCAACGAAACAAGTTCAACCGGAAGGGTTGTACACTGTGCCCAACTCGCCGGTTCAAGTGAATCAAAGTTTGTTATTGGATACAGTACAATGTATCAAGGCAATACGGGTCTGTTTAATACAACCGTTGATAGCCAAAAAGTTTATAAACCGGCTGACTATGAATCCCGTTTTGGTTTCTGGTCTTATTTTATTTATCCAACGGCAAAAGCCGAAAGCAAGGGCTCCTTTTCCTGCCTGAATACGTATGACCGGGCAAAATTCACATTCAGTTTTATGCAGTATGCCGCACATGTGCCTAACGGTGACTTTGTAAAATTTTTAAAAAACTTACTGACACTTCCGAATGCCGGCGCTTATTTCCCAAAACTAATTATAAAAGAAAGTAGAATTTTTTACAAAGATCAGAATGGCACATTGAGTCGGTTAGAAGATGATAATTCTACCATGCCTCTTATGAATTATTTTAATCCCTCACTTAGTGAAATTGAGCGTCAGGAACTAATTTGCTCTGCGAGAATGGTTCATTGGGCAACTAACGACCCTGAACACCGGAGAGTGCAGGTTGAAACCGCAATTGAGCATTTCAAAAAAAACATGGTGGAATACGACAAGCGGTTCGAATTGAATCAGATACCGGCAAAAGTATGTCAGTTAGTTTGTGATATTCGCCACCAGGGTAGAGCAAAAAATGATAGAATAGCTGCTGCACTGAATACAGGTGGTGATTTTGAAGTTGCTTACCGGAATCTTCTTACTATAGGAGATACGAATTATGCAGAAAGAATTAAAACTATAGACAGTACTATTTCGGAACTTCAGGCAAAAGGTTTGTTCAGTAAAAAATACAATGCCTCCGATAATTCATTTATAGATACTTAAATTAATTAATATTTTAACCAATAACCAACAAAAACCATGTGTTCACAATACACTGTTTTATCATGGGTATTAATTGCCCTAATCGTTGTTCTCTTTTTTGTGCTTGCAATATTTACTAACATGTTAAGAGACGCCGTTACCAATATGGCTTCGTTCATGGAAGCAGCCGCAAAAAATCCGCGATATGCAGGTAAAAGCGAAGACGAAATTCCGAAACCCTTTAGCTTGTCACGGGTACAGTTGGCTGTTTGGACCACGATTATAAGTTGTTGTTATATATATCTTGCCTTATGCGGGGCTTGTACTTTAGAAATTAATTCTACTGCTTTGATTTTAATGGGAATAAGTGCAGGAACCACCACCCTTGCAAGTACCATTGATAAAAGCCAGGAAACACAGTTAAGGCACCAGAACGAGCCATCCAAGGGATTTCTGATGGATATTATGTGCGATAACAACGGTATAAGCGTTCATCGTTTTCAGAATATTGTATGGACGGTAATTGCCATTGCAACGTACCTTTGTTATATTGAATTATCAGTTTGCAAACTACCCGACCTTGACGGAACTTTAATTGCGATGACAGGAATCAGCAGTTCTGCATATCTGGGGTTGAAGATAAATGAGAATGGGAAGGGGTGAGATATAACTCTAATGTTAATTATATTTTTTTTGTGTTTGGTACGGATTGTTTTTTTGTTTTATGATTATTATTTAACATTTTTATCGTGATAGAAGAAAAAATAAATTTATTTATGGCTGTAGCGATACCCGAAGAGATTGAAATATGGAGTGAAATTGAATTTTCTAAGATGCAAAGTGCTGTTATGGGTATTATGGCTGCTTTTGCTCTTACGATAATTGTACTACTAATTGAAAGATTTACAGAATTTAAAAACAAAGAGTACAATAAAAATAAAGGGAATAATGAAATATGGCAATCAGTTATAGTTGCATTTATTTCTGTATTTTATTCCAGCGTTGTAGGTAATGTTCTTTTTGGTTCTGTAGCTGGAGAATTAAAAAATTTGAAGCATACATTTATGATGGGTTTACCCCCTTCTTTCTGCTTTGTTCTTTCGGTTATTTTACTCATGTACGCTATTGTTTTATTAATAAAAGCTTCTGATGTTTCCGGAAAAGATTTGAAGAAATTATATTCATTTTCTGTTCATTTTTTAGGTGGTTTTATTTTACTTTCATTTTCTTATAATTTTGCCACAACTGTTATTGCATGGAATGCAGTTAAGAATAATGTTATCGGAATTAAGATGTTTAAAGATATACAAACTATTTCTTACGTGTTTGTAGTTTTATTTATTTTATCATTGTTGACTTGGATATTAAAATGGAAATATTTTAGTGTGAGCAAATGGTTACAAAAAATTACAAATAAACCAAACATTTCTTCACCACCTTTTAAATATTTTATTTATTCATGTTTGTTAATGGTTACCCTCTGTGGGGTGGTACAGACATACTTCATGTTAAAACAAGAAGCATTGATAAAAATACAATTTTTTGAATTATTTATTTATACCTATCATTTTATTTATTTTTTTCTTACATCATGGTTAATTTTACTAATTCCGCCTTACAAAGATAATACGGTTGTCCAAGTTTCTTCATCTTGATAAAAAATTGATTACTAAATGAGGTTTTAGATATTTCAAATATTAAAAAAATATTTTACATTATTAATACATTATAAACAACTTGAAACTTTCCTTCAAAACGAAATATTCATCAATTGAAACATTTAATCCGGTTGACCTTCCAAATTTTACCGTTTTAACAGGATTAAATGGTAGTGGCAAAACCCATTTGCTTGAATCAATTCAAAATGGGAAATCAATAATAGATGATATTCAACAAAATGAAATCACTTATTTTGACTACAAAACATTTTTTGTACAAGATGAACAACCAGCTAATAATGACCAGCTTGGACAGGAAAGGTTCAGAGCATTTCATCAACTTTGCTCTGGTACAAATATCTACAATGTTAACTTAACTGAGCAATTCAAATCGTTTAAGGCAACTTTCGGAGCTGAATATCAAGAGGTATTAGCACTTTCTAGTGGGAAATCACTTTTTGATGTATCCCTTGAAGACCTAAAAGGAAATATCCGGCTATTTACTAAACTTAGTACATACAAACAACAGATAGCATCAATTTTCAACAGACCAGAAATTAAGAGGGAACCATCGGCTATGGCTCTATTTTCCTTAATCAAGAGATCATCAAAAATTCCTATTGATATGGACAGGGATGAATTTGACAGCCTGTATAACCCTGTAACTCTTCAAAATGACTTTATACACTCACAACTTAGTAAAGTATTTTTAAATTATAAATTTAAAGAATACGAAGAACTTGTTATAAAAAAAGTTGAACAAGCACAATACGGTACCTTTTGTAAGTATAAATCCAAGGAAGATTTTAGAAAGAATTATGGCATTGAACCGTGGACAGAAATTGAAAAAATATTAACAGCTTTTGATTCTTTTGACTTTGAAATAACTAATCCAGATAAATTGAAAATTATTTTTCCATACAACAACATTACTTTTACTGCTCAATTAATCCATAAAATAAAAAAAATACCAATTCCTTTTAAAGATTTATCTTCAGGAGAAAAAGTATTATTTGCTCTTGTATTAAGTCTGTACAATACAGAAAAAGATAAGATTTTCCCCAAGCTTTTATTATTAGATGAGGTTGATGCATCCTTGCACCCTTCAATGACAAAGAATTTGTTAGCTGTGGTAAAAAATACTCTTGTAATGGAAAACAATATCAAAGTCATAATGGTGACACACTCCCCTTCAACAATTGCCTGCGCCGATGAAGAAAGTATTTATATTGTTAATAATGAGGGGCTTGAAAAAATTGAAAAAAGAACTAAGCAGGAAGCATTAAATGTGTTATCAAATGGATTTGGGGCGATTACTTTTGAAGAATCTGAATTTGGAATGTCATATAACTTATCTCAAAACCCTTTACCATTTCTATTTACCGAAGGAATAACCGATAAAATAATTTTGGAAACCGCGTGGGACAAATTACATCCAAATACGAAACGACCTTTTTATATACAGGACTTTTTTGATGCGAAATCATTAGGTACCCTATTTAGCAGGGGAGATTTAATTCCAGATGGAATCTTTCTTTGTTACGAAAACAAATCTTTCTTTGCCCTATTTGATTTTGATAGTGAGGGATATACTCAATGGAATAGCAACAGTGATAAATTTAAGGAAACAATTGAAACGGATCCTTTTAAATGCTTAACTAATAAACACCACTCAATCAACGCATACAAATTACTTTTACCTGTACCAGATAATGAAATTAAAAAACAAGTAATCACTACAGGTCATGATACTCATAAACATAAGTCGATATTACAAATTGAACACTTATTTTATGGCAAACCGCAGTTAGATCCTTACTTCTTTACTGACAAAATAGTTGGGGATGGTAAGGTAATTACATTTAAGGGTGAGAAAAAGAAAGAATTTGCAAAATCACTTTCAAACCTCAATAAAGATGATTTTAAAAATTTTATTCCGATTTTTGAAAAAATTGAAGAAATTTTAAGAAATGAAAAAAAAGAGAGCGCACTTCCAACACCTGAAAATGGACATAAAGTGATAATTTAATAGATGTGTGCAATGCTAAAACGCTCCGATTGAACGACAATACTAACTTTGAACCAACAGACAAAAACGAAACGAGAATTATTTTAATAAACTTTAAATTTACAATAATATGAAATTTTTTTCTTCTCAAGTCTTGTCTTAATGACAAACGCATTAATCTATGGACAAGAAACACAAAAGTGTCCTGACAACAAAGTAACAATAACAAAAACAGATGTTTCTTGTTTTTCAGGAAACGATGGTAAAATCATTATTACAGTACTTGCTCCTGAGATTAAAGCATTTCAACTTGTAAATAACACGGACAATAAAATTGTTTTTGACTTTACAACAGATACAGTATTTGGCTTTCTTACTTCGGGTTCTTATCGGATTGTATCCAAGGACACAAGTAATAATCTTTGTTTCACAGACATTACAATAAAACAACCCGATCAATTAAAATTTACTGCTGATAGTATTATTACTTCCAATAAGCCCAATAAAGATAGAAGTGATGGAAGTTTGACAGTAAATTTTACTGGTGGAATGAAGCCCTATACACTTTATATAAACAATTCAGATAAGACATACATTGACACATTTAAGTTGGGGAACTCAACTAATAAAATAATTGATAAGCTCTCCTCGAGGGTTTATACAATTATCATAAAGGATAACAACGATTGTCAAACCCAAGGAATTCAATATGAATTAATCGCAAAAGATAATTTTGGATTCAGTGTTCAAAAAAATCCAAAAACTTGTAAGAGCAACGCTGAATTTAAAATTCTTCTCAAGGATGGACGTCCACCATTTTCAGTTAGTGTATCAATAAATGGAAATCCTTCATTCTCTCAATCTTATCAGACACTATCAGAATTTCCAGTTCAACTTTCTGATTTAGGTGATTATGTTGTTACAATTCAAGACAGAAGAAATTTACCAATTCACTTTCCCTTTAAATATGAAAATGTTGATTGTAAATTAAAGGTAAAAACAAATCAAATATCTCAGTCTAATCTTGATAATCCTACCAATGGAAAAATTCAAATTCAATTTCAATATGGGGCATCGCCTTATAGCGTAAAGTGTATTGACAACCTTACTAAAGTAACTTTAGCAGAAACAAAAAGTGAAAATCATAACCAAGAATTTGCTAATTTAAAAGAAGGAAATTATACTATCACAGTTGAAGATGCATATGGTCGCTCGTTCGATACTTTAATTAGTATTAACACCAAAATTATTTCTGGAGATGAGGCAAAAAAAGGATTTGAAAAAAACAAAAATGAATTGCTTGGTCAATTATATACTTGTGAATGTAATAAAGACAGATTGGAAAATTGGCAGTCGGGTATTCGGGTAACTGTTGCGATTGTTAGTTTGGCTGGTTCTATTGCTTCTGCCGGTGTTGGTACATTAGTAAGCGGAATAATTTCTGGAGTAGTGACTATGGGTGGAATGTTGACAAATGAATATGTTCCTGACAAAAAGATTGACATTTTAAAATCCAATTTTTTGAAACTAAAAGAAATTGAGGCGCTATACAACAAGTATCCTGTAACAAACTTTGACCAAGCAAATTGGAATACACAAAAAGTAATAGAATATGAGGCATTAAAAAAACGGATTGAAGATGAATTAAGCCAACTCAATAAAGAGTTTGCGGCAACTTGTAAAGACAAAAAATTGAAGGGAAAATATGGTTGGGAAAAAAAATCAAACTAAATACTCTATCACAAATTGAAAGGAAGTAGCTATGAACGAACGACAGCACAGTACACAACATGATGGCTAAATGCAATTTATTTTTTGTTGGTGGAACGGGTTTTCCAGCGTTTGTACTTTTTAATTACGTTCGTGCGGTCGACAAGAACGTAGCAGTTAAGACGCAAAAAATAAACTGCATTAACCACTTTTCGTTAGAAAATAATGAATAGATGATGCTCCGATTACAAAATATCACCTTCTCCTTTGCCCCCGAAAAGCAAATCCTCAAAGACCTTTCATTCTCGTTGGAGGAGAAAAAGATTTATGCGTTGATGGGAGCAAACGGAAGTGGGAAGACCACATTATTCAATTTCATTACGGGCTTCATCCAACCGCAAAGAGGTGAAATTTTCTTCGGTGGGAAAAATCTAACATGCCAACCACCTTACAAAATAAACCAACAAGGCATTGGTAGAACCTTTCAGGACTTGCGGCTCATTACAAAACTTTCGGTGAAAGAAAATATCGTTTTGGCAATGCAGCAAAACCCAAGCGACAACTGGCTCAATGCAATGTTTCCTGAAAATTTTCATCGCAATACAAACACAATATTGGAGAAAAAAGCAGATGAAATTGTTGATCATTTTTTTCTAAGCGATGTGAAAAATTCTTTGGCGGCTGAAATTTCTTACGGACAACAAAAATTGCTTTCACTTGCTTGTTGTGTGGCAAACGGTGCAAGTTTGCTTTTGCTGGATTAACCTGTAGCTGGTATTAATCCCGAATATAGAAATAAAATTAAAGATTTACTTTTGCAACTGAAGGCAGAAGGGAAAACAATTTTATTGATAGAGCATAATTCTGAATTTATTGAACAGGTGAGTGATAACATATTTTTTTTAAGTAATGGCACTCTTATGAAATTTAATAATTAACCATCACTAAAAAATAATGTATCAGTACAAGAAGCATATTTATAGAATTTAACAAAAATCATGAAAAAACTTTTTCTGCTTTTACAAAAAATATTATTAAGTATTATCCAAACACAAACAGCTCAATGGGTAATAGGATTATTTCTTGATTTGTATAACATCCTGAAATTTACTTGGTTTATTGTATTGTTTCTATTCATAGGTTCTTTTGCTCTTCTCAACGTTGACCAGGCAAATGATGCATTTGACGCACTAAATAACCCAAAAAATTATTTTAATTATTTAAACATTTTTTTTACTTTATTTTCTACTGTATTATGGTCATTTAGTAATTGGTATAGTTCAAGGATATTATTGAAATTAGAATCCATACCTTCTTATAATATAACAATCAATATTTTTCTTCACAAGTGGTTACCTCGGGTGTTTGGGATAATTCCTTATATCATTGTTGCTATTGCTTTTGTAAAACCGCTTTGTGAGATTAGTTGCTCATTTGTGATTTTAATTTTTCTTGCTATTTTCTTCTTCCTTTTTGTAACTTTAAGAAGGAGATTTTATTTGATAAAAGATGGTTTTGAAACGAAAGAAATGTCATTCAAATCGTTGGATAAGAAAAGCAAATGGGTCATTATTTTATCTATAATATTTGTCATCCTGTGTAATTTTGTTTTCCTATGGTATCCTGTAGGAAAAGTGGTAGCAAGATGGGCCGGACCGGCTTCGCTTATTATTTTAGGACTTGCTATTTGGTCGTTTGCAGGTATGGTAATTTCCTTTTTTGATTACCGTCTCAAGTTTCCATTTTCAATAGCAATTTTTATGACCGTATTTGGATTTAGTTATTTTAACAATAACCATCAGATTCGTGTTGATAAAGAAAGAAAATATAATTCCTATTCCGGAATAAAATCACTATCTGTAAATGAATATTTCAAAAAATGGATTGAAAGCAGACCGGACAAAGATAAATACTCCCGTTATCCTGTTTTTATCATAGCGGCAGAGGGTGGCGGCATAAGGGCTGCTTATTGGACATCTTCAGTGCTTGCAAAACTTCAACAGGAAAACCCTGCTTTTTTTTATCATACGTTTGCTATCAGTTCTGTTTCGGGTGGAACTGTTGGTAGCGCTATCTTCACTTCACTGTATATTGATAGTGTCGTTCATGATTCCAGTAAAGCAAAACCCTCTCTTGAATTAGTAAGAGACATTTTATCTGAAGATTTCCTATCTCCCTTAAATGCTGCCCTTATTTTTCCTGACCTCATTCAGAAATTTTTGCCATTTTCTTTTGGCTGTTTGGATAGAGCAAGGTGGTTAGAAGACAGTTGGGCGGATGCATACAAAATGTACACAGGTCTAAATACATTAGATAGTAATTTTTTAGATTTATGGAAAAACAGTAATTCGTATTTCCCTGCATTGTTTATGAATGGTACAAAAGTAGAAACCGGTGAAAAAACAATTATGTCTAATTTGAAATTAACAGACACCGAGTTTTCAGATATTATTGACTTGCAAGAAAAAATTCATAAAAATACAGGTTTAAAGACCGCAATGCTTTTGAGTGCAAGGTTTCCGCTCGTAACACCCCCAGGTACAATCACCGATTCTGAGCATCCATGTAATGACCTCTATAATGTAGTTGATGGAGGATACAAAGAAAATAGTGGTTTACAGACAGCGCTCTCTATTGTTAAAATTATTTATGATATAAAGAAAGATAGTAGCAATAAAATTCCGGAAATTTGCATAAATCTTATTTTTCTTAAAAACTCTGATACTGAGCTTGAAACAAAAAAAGCGATTAAAGGTCCCTATGAAATCAGAGCACCCATTAATGCTTTTTTAAACTCCTGGGACAATAATGTAATCGGACTAATTTCAATAACGAAAAATTTCTTTTCTTTGGACTCTGCCATATTAGACAGTTTTAGTATTTTTAAACTTGATAGAAAGGAAGGGATTCTTCCATTAGGATGGGTATTATCTTCTAAAGCACAAAAACGAATAAATTTCCAAATAGATAATATTTCAACTCTGGAGAATAAACAATCGTTTAAGGCAGTGATTAATCGTTTGAATAAAAAAATAAAATAGAATTTTCAAATTGTTAAGCATAGAAAACATATCCACCGGCTACGGCAAAAAGCAAGTGCTTTTTGATGTTTCATTTGAGGTGAAGCAAGGCGAAATTGTTTTGCTTGCAGGAAGCAACGGCAGCGGAAAATCTACTTTGCTCAAAGCTATTTACGGAATGTTGCCGCAATGGAACAACGGACAAATAATCTTTGATGGAGAAAACATTACAGGTAAACCAACAGCAGTACTTTTGAAAAAGGGTTTGCTCTATATTCCTCAAAAGAACAACCTCTTTGAAGACCTCACCGTGAAAGAGAATTTGGAAATGGCTGGCTTAACCCTTGACAAACGAACTTTGCAACCGCGAATAGAAAATGCACTTTCAATTTTCACCGCACTTGTGCCACACCTGCACCGGACACCAATGAAACTTAGCGGAGGCGAACGCCAGTTGCTCACTTTGGCAATGGCAACATTGCACCAACCGAAAATGATTTTGGTTGACGAACCATTTACCGGATTATCACCTCAAAATATTACCTTTATGGCTGAAAATATTAGAGTATTAAACCAAAAAAGTGGAATCACTATACTGATTGTTGAACATCGGGTTAAAGAGAGTTCAAGAATTGCCAACAGGGTAATTGGTTTAAAACTTGGAAGGGTTTTCAGTGAAATGGAAGTGAACGCAAATTTTAATTTCAACCAATTAAATTCAGTATTCGTTTAAAAAATAAACACAATGAAAAAATTAAAAATCCTTTTCACACTTTCTGTTTTTGTGTTTGCTTTTGTTGGATGCGATTCTTGCAACCAGAAAACAATGAAAGAAGAAATAAAGATTGGTGTTGTTTTATCTCTGACTGGTAAAGGAGCAACTTATGGAATGAATGCAAAAAATGGTATGCAGCTAGCAATTGAAGAACTAAATAAAAAGTCTCCGTTTGATAAACAAAATATCTCTTTAATCATTGAGGATTCAAAATCATCTGCTTATTCTGCTCTTTCAGCATTTAATAAACTTATTGAGATTGATCATGTGCCTGTTGCAGTTGGGTTTGTGTTAAGTGATGAAGTATTAGCATGTGCTCCTATTGCTGAAAAACAAAAAATTATTTTGCTTACAACAGCTGCTGGTAGTGATAAAATTAAAGATGCAGGAGATTATATATTTCGCAACAGAGAAAGCGGAAATTTTCAATCAAAAGCTATTGCAGAATTTGCTTTCAATAAACTTGGTTTTAAAGAATTTGCTGTACTGTATTCAAATTCTGCAAATGGGGTTTCCTACAAAAATGCATTCGTAAATTCAATTCAAAGTTTGGGAGGAAAGGTTGATCTTATTGAAGGATATAATGAAGGCAAAACGAATTACAAAGATGAAATTGAAAAATTAAAACATACGAAAGTTGCTTCGGTTTATTTGGCTGGTCTTGATGTTGAATTAGGACAAATACTAAAACAATCAAAAGAATTAAATTTCTCTCCGCAATTTCTATCAAGTGCTGGAGGAATAAGTCCAAAACTTTTAGAGATTGCCGGAAATGCATCCGAAGGGCTTATTTGTGGGAGTTCCCCATTTGATACATCATCTACTGATTTGCATATTAGAGATTTTATTCAATCTTATATTTCACATTTCAATCAACAGCCAGATTTTATTTCTGCTAATTCTTATGATGCGATTTATATGTTGGCGAATCTTTTCTCAGAAGGTAAAACTACATCCGAAGAAATAAAAAAAGGACTTTATGGTATCAAAAATTACAAAAGTATAGGTGGCGTTACAACATTTGATAGTGATGGAGAAGTAATAAAACCAATATCAATTGTAAAAGTTATTTATGGAAAATTCACTCCTTTTAACAAATAAATTAAATAAATGAACTACAACTATAGTATTTTACACCTATCTGATATACATGTTGGTGAGCTTTCAGAAGAGTTTAAACATGGTTTTGCGAAGAACATAGTTTCTAATTTAAGTGAGGTGATCGATAAAATAAAAGAGGGCTTGGGAAATGAAGACCCTGACTTTGTAGCAATATCAGGTGATTTAGTTTGTGTTGGGAAAAATGACAAGGAGCATGAAGAATCAGTTGCAACAATAAATGGGTTGATTGAGAAATTGGGTATAAAGGATAAAAGAAGAGTTTTTGTTGTTCCAGGAAATCACGATGTTAATAGAACTGATAATTATAAAGAAAGGTTGACTAATCACATTGATTTGTTTCTGAATAATTTTTATAGCGATACAGAAAAGACCGCTGACAGGATACCAAAAATCTCATTTAAAAAAGAAAAAGATTATTCATCTTTTAAGAATAATAAATGGGTGTTTAAAGATGAAAACTTGCCAATTGTTTTTGTAAATCTATGGTCTGCTCACCCGTTCATTCCTGAACAGTCACCTAATTGGCTTGTAAAAGCTTTTCCTAATCTTCAAGATAGATGGGCATTTGACAGAGGATTAGTTCCAGATGAACAATTGAACACAATCAATGAACAATTAAAAGCAGTTAAAGGGCATAATTTGATTGTAGCAATCGTTCACCATAATCTTTTGCCAATGATGCGATCAGGATTTCGGGCAGACGATCATTATTTTGCAGAAACAAACATGTTGGCAAATGGTCCGGAAGTATTAGAAAAAATGAAAGAATGGGGTGTTTCACTTGTTCTGCATGGTCATAGGCATCAAAATTATGTAATGTCACCATTAGATTTTCAGAATAAACCGAATTCTAATAGTAACAATCACTTGAATAATATTTTTTTGATAGGTGCACCTAGCGTAGGACTCAATACCACTGCACTTAGCCAACAAACACCTGCTGGTCAATCAAGTCCCCCTTTTGATTTTCTAGGGTTTAATTTAATAAAAATCCGCCAATCAATTTATGGAGAAATTTATGGAGAAATAAATGCGTATCGTTCATCGCCAGGTGTAAACATTTCTTTTATAAAACAAACCGGATATCCAATAACAATTTTAAGGGGGAAGGAAAAACCAATTAATTTTTACTCCTCAAGGGTGGGACTGAAGGAACTTGGGAATCAATTAATAGATGCTGAAAGAGGGGTCACAATACTTCACTATCATCATTATGCTGATTGGTATGATGAAAATAGTATCTCACCAATAAAATTACTTTGGAACAAGGTAATTGAAGATAGAGGGGCAATAGAATCCTTAGTTCATTTAATTAAGCCTACTTCGGATCATTCACTCTTTCAAAAATCTTTAAAAACAGCTATTAATAGAACTTTAAAACTGGATCACTATAGCGCTTCTTTAATAAAACATTTGAAAGAAATAAAATCACATGTAATTACAGATGCACTTCATGGCAAACATCAGAATCATGCTTTCCTAAGTTTAGTCGCAAATTTGCCTACCGAAGAAACCAGATTAGGGAATTATGCAATTGAACTATTGCGTTTAGCCAACGATCCGAATTTCTATACCCACAAGTGTGTGTATTTTTGGCCTGATTTTAAAGAAAAAATAGCACAGGGGAATACTCAACATAAATGGGCTGAGAGAAAAATGAAATGGCTTATTGATTCCATTCTTGCCAGTAGTAATTTTAAAAATATCAATTTCTCATGGCTTCCATACGGAATTTCAGGACATATTGGACAAAGTGTTATTTCTTTGTCCTATAAAGGGCAAGACTCTAATAGGGTAAATAATACATGGCCTGCATCGATATTTATTGGTTATGGTGATAAAAATTTGACAATCTCTAACGATGAGGACAGAAGTGTGTTATTTATGCCTCATAACTATAATGAACATCTACCTTCTGGAGTTTTGATGAGAGACATCAGGGTATTGATGAAAAAAATTGTATATCCTTTATCGGGTCGATTAAGTGAAGATTTTCCACTTTATAAGAATGGCAAAGTTTATAACGGTAATATAAAATTTGTTGCAGGACTATTTGGGGTTTCTGTTTCATTAGAAGGTTTTGAAAAAAACTTAAAAAGTAGAAACGCTAAGGTTGAGAATGGACTTACTATATCAAAGAATCAACTTGAAAGTTTATTTAGTTGGGTAGCTTCTGAAAAAATGCAAAAGCATAAAGATGTGGCAAGTTCTTTCAATATTCCATGGGACAGAGAAGATTATAAATTTCTAATGAAGAAAATCAGCGGCAAATGAATTGTGAAATTAGAAATATACAATTATTCTCAGTTCCATCTGATTATGGTCACGGAGCAAATGACGGAGCTTATTATCCTGTTGGATTATTATCAATAGGATCACATTTAAATCGAGTGTTGCCGAATATAGATGTTTCGATTATTGATAGACATCATGACGATAAAACAATTGCTAATGCCAGTATTGTAGGAATTTCTGCAAGTAGCACTCTCAATTATCGGAATGTATTACAATGTGCGCTTGAAGCAAAAAAGAATGGTAGCGTTGTAGTTTTAGGTGGACCTCATGCAACTCAACTGGCAAATCAAATAATGAATAATCAAGATAGTGTTGTAGATTTTATAATTAGAGGAAATGGAGAAATTTCCTTTCAAAAATTAATAACTGCATTAATTAATAATTTTTCTTTGGAGACCGTTCATAATTTAAGTTGGAAGAATCATTTTGGACAGATAATCCATAATCCTCTAAGCAATTTCGTATGGAAGTATGACGATTTTTTACCACTAAATTTTTCGCTTCTTAGAAACAATATTCAATTTTATTGGAATGCATTTAGAAATAAAATAGATTCTTCTATTGACGCTGCCTTTGTTGTTTTTACACATTTTGGTTGTGGTTACAGGGAAATGATGGTAAAGAGAAAACCCAATGGAAGTTGGTGCAGTTACTGCTCTTTAAATGACTTATTGTTTTCAAGAGACCCAAAAAATATTGTAAATGAAACACTTCAATTAATCAAAGAGAATCGATTACCCAAAGGGTCAAATATTTTACTCAAATGTTATGGTGATAATGTTGGAACACATATAACCCTTCTCGAAAAATTAAAAGACCAAATCAGAGAATCAAAAGAGTGGAACGAGTATAATATCGTTTGGACATTTTATTGTCAAAGTAGTAGGATTACTGAACAGACAGCAAAATTATTGTCATCAATTAATACTCAAAATTTATATATAGGTTTTGATTCAGTTGATGATGAGGTTCAGAAATTAAATGGATTAGGAACTTCAAGGAAAAATCATATTCAGGCGACACAACTTTGTAAAAAAAATGATATAAAAATTCAAGCTGGCTTCGTTTTAGGTTGTATAGGTGAAACCATTAACTCTATTAATAAGACTTTATTATTTGCTGAAAAAATGTCAAAAGAAAAATTATTGGAAAGAATTAATTCTGCAATATTATTTATTATCCCCGGATCCCCTGCTTATGAAAAGTTATGTGAGAAAGAACCATGGATAAAAGACTTGGATATTTTAGATACAGACGAAATCCAATATTATTGGGTGAAGCATTTCTGTCCTAATCTTTCTAATGATACCTATACTGGAATTCGGTTACTTAAAGACGCAGCAAACTACCTTGATGAATTAAGTCCTGGTCCACATGCAAGCATGGGATATATAAGCAAAAGGCTACATTCTGAAAATATCTTCACAGAAGCTCTTGAACCAATAAATTTATGATAGGCATTCAAATAATTAGTAATATTCTTATCTCAAGTGCATTTATTGCTTTGGCTTCTAGTTCATTTGCCTTAATTTACTACCCAACCAAATTCTTTCACCTCGCCCACGCAGCCATAATCACTTTCGGGGCATACTTCGTTTTTCTTTTCGCTAATAAATTTTTAATTCCTTTTCCGGTTTCAGTTGCGTTGGCAATTGCAGTAGCAACTATAGTTGGTGTGGCTTGTGAGGTTTTAGTTTACAGCCAAATGCGAAAAAGAAATGTTCCTGCATTGGCGTATCTCATTGCATCCATTGGTTTGTATGTGGTGCTGCAAAATTGCATTTCACTTTTCTTCGGAGACGATACCAAAATCATAAACACCGCAGAGGTAACAGTTGGCAATCAGATTTTCGGTGCATACATCACCACCGTCCAAATCATAACCATTTTTGTTTCCATTGCTTTGTTCATTGCAGTCAACTTATTTCTGCATTACACAGCAACAGGTAAATCTATTCGTGCCGTTGCAAGCAATCCAGAACTCTGCAACATTTACGGAATCTCATCCAACAAAATAATTTTAATTGCATTTGGCATCGGTTCAGCATTGGCAGCCATAGCCGGAATACTTTCTGCAATGGACACCAACATGACACCCACTTTCGGTTTCAATCTTTTGCTTTACGGAGTAGTGGCAATGATTATAGGAGGCGTTGGCAGCACAAGAGGACTTATTGCAGGTGCGTTGCTGGTAGCCACGGCACAGCATCTTTCAGCGTATTACATAGACACAAAATGGATGGATGCAGTTACCTACATCATTCTCATTTTATTTTTAATCTGGAAACCGCTTGGTTTTTCAGGAAAAAGTTTGAAGAAAGTAGAAATTTAACTATCTTTGTAGAACAAATTTTTAAAAGATATGCTCACAACCATAAAAGGAATTTACAACCACGGTCAAATCATTCTTACCGAACAACCGCCTGTAAAAACAAAGACAGTGGTGATGATCACATTCCTTCCTGCGAAGAGAAGTAAGACCTCGCAAGGGAAACAGAAAATTATATTAGGACTTTTGGAAGGTAAAATCAAACTATCTGATGATTTCAATAAACCATTGGATGATTTGAAAGAATATATGTAGAGATGGATTATTTACTTGATACACACGTTTGCATTTGGGCTATTGCAGAACAAAATAAATTATCTGCAAAAGTTAAAAAGATTTTGCATAATCCTAAAAATCGTTTTTGGGTAAGCAAAGTTAGTTTGTTTGAAATAGCCGTAAAACTAAAAGTCGGAAAACTGACTGAATTCAAGACATCATTTTCGGAATTTGTCAGGTCTATCTATTTGTCGGGCTATGAAATGTTACCTGTAAAAGACGAGCATCTGGAATCATACACTATCATTGATTTTGAAGAATCTCACCGCGATCCTTTTGACCGTTATCTGCTTGCTGCATCTCATTTTGAAAATTTGGCGATCATTACAAAAGATGAAAAGTTTGAATATTATTCCAAAATAATTAATATTATTTGGTAGCGATATTTATGGAATACATCTTACACCTTTTCATTCTCATTTGCTTTTACACTTTGCTTTCGCAAAGTTTAAATCTCTCTGCCGGTTTCACCGGACTGATTTCATTAGCACATGCAGGTTTCTATGGAATAGGTGCATACACCACCGCCATCCTTTCAACACAGTTTGGTTTTACTTTTTGGTTGAGTATTCCTTTGGCAATGCTCATTAGCGGAGCAATTGCATTTATCGTTTCACTTATTGCCTTGAGGACAGTGGAAGATTATTTTATTATATGCACTTTGGGCATTCAGGTTATTCTTTTTTCTATCATGAATAACTGGATGGGCTTGACAAGAGGACCCTTAGGCATTCCGGGCATCCCATCTATTTCACTTTTCGGTTTCAGCTTAGACAGCAAAATTTCATTTCTCACACTTTCACTTTTCTTTGTTACATTCGTATGGTTTGTGTTGCGTAACATTTCCAAGTCAGGTTTCGGCAAAACACTGACAGCAATCAGCGAGGATGAAATTTACACTCAGAGTATTGGCAAAAATGTTTACCTATCCAAAACAGTTTCATTTACAATGAGTGCCATGTTTGCCGCCATTCCCGGGACATTGTATGCTCACTACATCTCTTACATTGACCCGACAAGTTTCACAGTGAACGAATCTATTTTCGTTCTCTCTATCGTAATCATTGGAGGACTTGGCAACCTTACAGGAAGTTTTTTAGCCGCCACATTTTTAGTTCTGTTACCCGAAGCGCTCCGCTTTGTCGGTATGCCCAACAGCATAGCCGCCAACATGCGACAAATTATTTACGGACTTATTTTAGTTGTGGTGATGATGACAGGAAAAAAAGGAGTGAAAGAATTGTTCATGCTCAAAACCCCATTGTCTTAATTTCCCCTTTTATTCTTATACCTGATTTTTGTTTGGCATACATTTGAACCTCCCCCATGAAAAACATTGAATCAAAAGTAAAAGTGGACGGCTTTTCAGCTACGTTTAAATACCTGAAAATTGCAGGGATTCGCTATAAGGGTATTTTACGCCAGAAAGATACTTATTTCAATACGCTCACCGGTTATCTAAAACACAGGAAAATAAATGGAAAAGAAAATCAACTGATTTGCTATGAACGCGATTATTCCGATGTGAGGAATATTTCCTATTACAAAATCATCAAAGTCCCGGGAATTAATTTCTGTAAGGAGTTGTGTGACACCCTCAAAAAAACATATCATACAAAAGCGGTTATTCTGAAAACACGGCGACTTTGGATTTACAAAAACACAAGAATCCACTTAGACAAAGTTAAGGATTTAGGGCTCTTTGTTGAATTGGAAACCGTTGAAGGAAAGAACAATAAACGGTCTTCCCAAAAAGAACATGATAACCTGAGAAAACTACTTCATCTTGACAGATATGAAAACATTCAATGTTCTTATCTGGATTTGGTTGTTAATAGGATGAAGGGTGCTCATTACCTATAAGAAATGGTATAACTACTCAGCGCCAATAAAAGTGCAAAGTGAACTGGAACAAAATGATGCCGGTACTCGCACATTGCCCGGTACTTTACTGAAAAATGGTCTCACCGGTGAAATTATTTACACACCACCCGATAACCGTGACACTATTCATAATCTGATGAAAAATTTTGAAAACTTCATTAATTCACAAGAAGATGATTCGCCGGTTTTGATTAAATTAGCGATTCAGCATTACCAATTTGAAAGCATTCATCCATTTTATGATGGCAATGGTCGTACAGGTCGTATTGTAAATGTGCTTTACCTGATGATGAACAACCTGCTGGAAAACCCTATTCTTTATCTCAGCGGATATATCATTAAAAACAAAACCGATTATTACCGTCTTTTGCAGGAAGTCCGCACAAAAAATAATTGGGAAGAATGGATTATTTATATACTTAAAGGTATAGAACAAACATCCCGTGAAGCAATTGACAAAATCAATAATATAAATACACTATTTGACAAAACCATAGAGGTGGCAAAAAAGAAATCTCCTCGAGTGTATTCAAAAGAACTGATTGAGCATCTCTTCGTTCAGCCATACACTAAAATTGAGTACGTTACCACTGCCTTGGAACTGGAACGGAGAACCGCCTCCAAATATTTACAGGAAATGGAACGAATTGGAATATTGGAAAGTCAAACGATATGGAAGGAAGTTATTTATGTTAACCCGCGGCTATATGAACTTCTTAAAAAATGAAAATTCTCACATGCATAGCATAAATCTGGTGAGATTATCATGTACATATATTTATCGTTCTTGCACACGAGAAAGGTTTCATGTACATGTCGTGTACATGACAAAACTTTCATGTACCATTTTCCAATATCTATTTTCATTTGAAAAATATAAATATTTTTGTTACTGTTTAGTC
Source organism: Bacteroidetes bacterium RIFCSPLOWO2_12_FULL_37_12 (assembly GCA_001769655.1). GTDB lineage: Bacteria > Bacteroidota > Bacteroidia > 2-12-FULL-37-12 > 2-12-FULL-37-12 > 2-12-FULL-37-12. Next base: position 194,020 of record MEPC01000020.1, read on the forward strand.
CAATAAATGTATAGCCACGAATTACACTAATTGAAAAAAATAAAATAACCAATTCGTGTAATTACTGACAAAAAAATTAACCGACTGAACAGTAACAAATTACTAAATTATTTTCCCCCCGCGTTCAACGCCGCCACCCACCCACTGCTCCAGGCATTCTGAAAATTGAAGCCCCCTGTTAATCCGTCTATATCCATCACTTCCCCTGCGAAATAAAGATTAGGAACTAATTTACTTTCCATAGTGCTAAAATTAATTTCTTTTAAACTGACACCACCGCAGGTTACAAACTCTTCCTTAAAAGTGGTTTTGCCTTGCACCTGATATTCATCTTTCGAAAGAATGTAGATAAGCGCGTTGGAATTTTTCTTTAATAAATCAGCCCATCGGATGTTTTCTCCTATACCCGCTTTGGTTAAAAAATAATTCCATAGCCGTTTTGGTAATTCAAAAGGACAGTTATTCAACAATCCCCTTGAAGGATTATTTAATCGTTGATTTAAAAACTCTTTGCGTATCTCTTCTTCGGAATGTAATGGTAGCCAATTTATTATAAACCTGAAATTATAATTCAAATCATTCAGAATACGCGCACCCAGCGAGGATGCCTTCAATACTGCCGGTCCGCTCATTCCCCAATGGGTAATCAGCAAGGGACCTTCCGTTTCTAATTTTGTGTCACTTATACGGATTTTAATGTGTGACACTGATATGCCCATGAGTTGAGTAATGGAATTTCCGGGAATATTAAAAGTAAATAATGAAGGTACAGGTTTTAAAATAGTATGCCCGAATTTTTTCAACCAATCGTAAGCAGATGCATTGGAATTTCCACCCGTGGCAATAATTAATTGAGCACATTCAAAGACATCCCCTGTATTTGTAGTAAGTGTGAAAGTGGAATTATCGTTTTTTACGATTTCAGTAATTTCTACATTTGTATTTATAGTAACCCCTGCTTTTATTGCTTCCATGAGCAGGGAATTAACAACGGTTTCTGAATTATCAGTGACAGGAAATATTCTTCCATCGGGTTCAGTTTTTAATTCAACCCCTCTTTGCGTGAACCAGCTTATAGTATCTTTTGTTGAAAATCTGCTGAAAACATTGCGTAATTCTTTTTCGCCACGGGGGTAATTTTTTACCAGCAGGGCATTATCGAAACAGGCATTTGCCACATTGCATCGTCCCCCACCGGAAATACGAACTTTAGAAAGTAGCTTTGAACTTTTTTCAATAATGGAAACGTGACAATCTTTGTGGAGTTGGGCACAATTTATGGCGGCGAAAAATCCTGCGGCGCCACCTCCTAAAACGATGATTTGTTTTTGATTCAATTTTGTTATTGTTCAGTTGGATTATTTTTTTGCCACTGATTACACTGATTAAAAATTAAATGAAAAAGAGTAGTATTATAAAATAAATCCGTGCAATCTGTGGCTGAATTTTTCTTGCAACCGATTAGTAACTCATTTATCTGAAATTTTAGTTTTTTAGTTTCAAAAATCAAATCCTCATCTGATAAGTATATAATTCAAAATATCTTCCCTTTTTGTCAATTAGTTCCTGGTGGGTGCCCTGCTCAGCAATACACCCATCTTCAATAACCAGGATCTGCGTTGCTTTACGGATTGTGCTTAAGCGATGGGCAATTACAAACGTAGTTCTGCCTCTGAACAATTCTTCTAAACTTTTTTGAATCAGCGCCTCGCTTTCTGTGTCCAGATTGGAAGTGGCTTCATCGAGAATTATTATTTTAGGGTCAGCCAGTACCGCACGGGCTATGGCTATGCGTTGCCGCTGACCTCCCGAAAGTTTAACGCCGCGTTCACCGATTAACGTATCCAGACCGTTTTCAAAACGGTCTGTAAATTCGTTTACATAAGCCGCTTTCACTGCTTGCTGTAATTGTTCAGCAGTGGCGCCGGGTCTTGGAAATAAAATATTTTCCCGGATGGTCCCTTCAAATAAAAATTCATCCTGAAGTACTACGCCTAAATTTTTACGGTAACTTCTCAGTGACACTTTTGAAAGGTCTTTACCGTCAATCGTTATGATGCCGGAATCGGGAGTGATAAAAGAAGCCGCCAGGGATGCCAGTGTTGTTTTTCCGGAGCCGGAAGTTCCAACTAACGCAGTGACAGAACCGCTGGGAGCATCAAAACGGATGTTTCGCACTACTTCTTTTCCTTCCTGATAAGCAAAAGAAACATTTTCGAATTTTATATTTCCGGTAATTCCATTCAGATGAATAATCCTTTTAGTGTCATCGTTTTCCGGTTCCATGTTCATAATCTCTTCGGTTCTGTCTAATCCCGCAAATGCCTCCGTAAGCTGACTTCCTATATTGCTCATCTGAACTAAAGGAGCAATCATAAATCCCAGATAAAGTGTAAATGAAAGAAATTCACCAATGGTCAACTGATCGTGCATAATTCGGTATCCTCCGATTCCCATGATGGCAGTGGATGCGAGTCCGAGTAAAAAGGCAGAAGAACTGGTTAATAAAGCCGTGGATGTCAGCGAGCTTTTCACATTCAGAAAAAGACGCTCCACCCCTTTTTCAAAAGCATCGGTTTCCTGCTGTTCGGCATTAAACCCTTTGATGACACGAATTCCGCTGATGGTTTCAGTTAACCGTCCTGTTACTTCTGCGTTTATCTCACCTCTCTTTTTAAAGATGGGCCGGATGTACCCGAATGCTTTTAGAGCAATGAAGGCAAAAATGCTGACGGGCACTAAAACATACAAAGTCATCATTGCGCTTATTTTAATAAGCAAAATCAATGAAACAATCGCAGTAAGTGTACCACCCGTTAGTTGCACCAGACCGGTGCCTACCAGATTTCTAACTCCTTCCACATCGTTCATAATCCGGGAAACCAAAGCGCCGGATTTGTTGTTATCAAAATACCGGATGGGAAGTGAAAGAATTTGTTTCTGAACTTTTACCCTGAGTTGCGATATTAAATGTTGTGCCTCCACACTAAGGAGTTTTGTCAGCAGATAGGATGTCACCGATTGTACCAGAATGGAACCGGTTACCACCCAAAGCAGAATTTTCAGCATGGATAAATTTTTGTGCACAATCACATCGTCCATCAGGTATTTAGTGGCACCCGGCAGAACGAGACCTGCTAACCGGCTGATTACGATTAACAGTAAACCGATAAATACAATTTTTCTTCTAGGCCAGATGAATGCCTTAAAGGCATCTACAAGCGATACTTTATGTTTTTTCATGTTGTCCGGAATGTTGCGGAAAGCTACGAAATAAATCAGACCTAATGCGTCAAACAATTATTTGCATCACGCACAGTTATGGTGTAGGTACCTGCTGTCAGTGCGGAAAAATTTACCGGAGTGCCGGAGGCAACATTATTGAATGACCACGTACTTCCACCATCTTTTGAGTAATCGTAGGGTGCAGTGCCACCGGTAGCTGTGACGTTTATAGCACCGTTAGTTTGCCCAAAACAAGAAATGTTGGTTTGAGAATTCAAATTAATTACAATTTGCGCCGGCTCAGTGACATTTATGGTTTTTATAACCTTGCATGTATTGGCGTCGGTTACTGTCACGGTGTAATTACCGGCTGTCAGTCCTGAAATACTTGAAATTGTTGAGGTAGTTGACCATGAATATGTATAGGAAGGAGTGCCACCTGTACCGGAAGCCGATGCCGCTCCTGTAGCGGCGCATGGACATAAAATATTCGTTTGAGAAGTAGTGGCATCCACGTTGTTTATGGTAAACGGCTTGTTGGTTAACGCCGCCGTGTTGCCGCAGTTATCAGTAACCGATCCTACAAGGTTTAAGCTGAAAGAACCGCTGGTAGTCAAAGCGGGACTAATAGTGGCAGTAAAAGTATTTTCAAATTGCCCCCCTACACTGCATGCGGCGCCAGTGACACCGGAGAGTGTGTAGGGACCTCCGGGTCCGGTGAGTGTAAAATCGGAATTTGAAACCGTACTGCACAAAACGTTTTCAGAGAAATTAAAAGTTATTTGAGTGGCACCGCAGGCAATCGGTGTAATAACGGATTGAAAAGATGGCGCTACATTATCATAAATTGTAGCTGTAGATGAGCTGAAATCAATGGTATAGCCGTTGGTAGAAGTAGAAAACTGGCTTACATTAATGGCGTACGTTTGTCCGATAACGACAGGAATGACTGCATTAAAAGGCGTTCCTCCGGCGCCTTGTGAATTTGAACCGGAGCCACCATTGGGACCCGTTAAACCATCAGTAGCAGAATAATTACAACTTACTTCCAATGCTGAGTTGCCATAAATATCGGAGCAATTTGCAGAAGTTAAATTATAAACAGCCCAGTCATAATCATCGGTCAATTTATTCGGAGTAATTTCAAAATCTAAATTTCCGGATGCGAGGGTAGTAAAAATATACCACACATCATTTTTCTCACCGGAAGAAAGACAGGAGGTTGAACTATTTATTTCCGGAGCGATATTTCCTGTTCCCGAATAGGCATTGGCTTCGGAATAAGAACTCTGACATATAGGTATTGAATTAATGCAATCCTGCGGACTTGGGGGACAATTATTTACCGTTACATAATTATTTTTTGATTCAGCATCGGATCCGGAAGAATTAGTAACTGTTAAAGTAACATTATAATTACCGGCGGTGCTGTAAGTGATGGTAGGATTTTGAGCGGTGGAAGTAGCCGGAGTGCCACCGGTGAAAGTCCAACTCCAGGAAGTTGGTGAGTTTGTACTCAGGTCAGTAAATGCAACCGTGGCACCGGTGCAAATAGTAAGAGGAGTTCCGGAAAAATCGGCGACGGGTGGGGGAGGGGTTTGCACACAAACTCCAAATGTTCCGGTACCGGATGAATATTTCCAGATGCGGATATAATAAGTAGAGCCAGACGTTAATCCGCTTCTGCTGATAAAAGGCATCGAGCCGTTATTTGAATCATCGTCATCACATTCCAATTCCGTAATGCCGGTACTGCATGACGAGGCACTGTAAACCGTCATGCCACCGTCTGTGATAGTGCCGGTTTGTGTGTCAATCCAGACGGAGCCACCGGCAGGAGCAGTAAATTTATACCATACATCGGGAGCGCCTGGAGTGGCACAAGAAGGAGTTCCTCCGTTTGCGGCATTACTGGAATAGGTAGCGCCTACGGTTGTGCCACTTGTATAAGAACAGGAACCGCCAACGGTCAAGGTGACAGCATTGCAGGGAGAATCGTTTGCGGCTGGAGGATTATCGTAAACACAAATTTTAAATGTACCGGTTCCACTGGAATATTGCCAGAAACGAACGTAGTAAGTGGCACCGGAAGTCAAGCCGGTAGCCGCTATCATTGGCATTAAACCATTAGCGGAACCATCATCATCGCAGGTAATCTGAGTGACAGCCGTACTGCAATTAGTGGCACTGTAGAGAGCCATTCCACCATCTGTAATGGAATTGACATCTGTGTCTATGGTGATATTACCGGAAGCGGGTGCTACAAATTTATACCAGACATCCGGAGCGCCCGGAGTTGCGCAGGTAGGTGTTCCACCATTCGCCGCATTATTGTTATACGTATTTCCTACAGTGGTCCCATTAGATAATGAACAGGAAGCGCCAACTGTCAAAGTAACTGCAGTACAAGGAGAATCACCTTGGGCAAAACAACGGTTACTATAAAAACAAAAAACCGGAATGGAAAAAAATAGAATTATATTTTTTTTCATAAAATATTTTGTTCGAAAACATTAGAATACAAAATTAAATTTTGTCCGGGGGTTGTAAAGGTATGAAAAATATATTACTATTTCAAAAAGACCTCACCCCAGCCCCTCTCCAAAATGGAGAGAGGTGAGAGATTCGCTATGCGAAAATTATAATTTGGTTTTAGAAATTTTTACCTTTTATTTTGAACATCAACTTTCTTTCAAGGGGTGTCTGCGCATCATACAGAAAGCTGTTCATACTCTCAAGCCATTCAAATATTTCAGAAGGAGATAGTTTTTGATGGGCGCGAACCTGCTCATCTGTAACCGTATAGTAAAAACCTTCTTTTGTATTCCTTTTTTTTTTCATACAAAAAGTTTTTCGAAATTCGCCTTTAATTTTTCAAGCCAGCCCAATCCCTTTCTCCAGATAAACGTCTTGAATTGCATTCAGCAATGCAACTCCGTCTTTCATGGGTTTCTGAAATGCTTTTCTTCCTGAAATCAATCCGGTGCCGCCCGCTCGTTTGTTAATCACAGCCGTTTGCACTGCTTCAGCCAAATCACCTGTCCCCTTGGATTCACCACCGGAATTGATTAATCCTGCACGACCCATGTAGCATCCGGCTAATTGGTAACGTGTGAGGTCAATAGGATGGTCTGAAGAAAGTTGAGTGTAAACCTTTTCATGCGTTTTGCCAAAATTCAGGGCTTTGTAGCCCCCGTTGTTGGTGGGAAGTTTTTGCTTAATAATATCGGCTTGAATAGTGACACCCAGATGATTTGCCTGGCTCGTTAAGTCGGCAGAAGTGTGATAATCAATGCCATCCTTTTTGAAACCGCTGTTACGGAGATAACACCAGAGAACTGTGGCTAATCCTTTCTGATGTGCATACTCAAACACCTGAGCAATTTCCACAATCTGGCGCGCTGATTCGGGGGAGCCGAAATAAATAGTGGCGCCAATTGCCGCGGCGCCGAGATTCCAGGCAGAGTCAACGGTTCCAAAAAGAATCTGATCATACTTATTCGGATACGTAAGAAATTCATTGTGATTGATTTTTACAATGAAAGGAATCTTATGCGCATATTTTCTGCAAGAGACAGCCAATACACCAAAAGTGGAAGCCACTGCATTACATCCGCCTTCCATGGCAAGCTTAATAATGTTTTCGGGGTCAAAATAAACGGGATTGGGTGCAAAAGATGCACCGGCAGAATGTTCAATGCCCTGGTCCACCGGCAGAATGGATACATATCCGGTGCCACTCAATCTTCCATGATTGAATAGTGAAGAAAGATTTCGCAAGACCTGAGGATTACGGTTTGAACCGGTCCATATACGGTCCAGAAAATCCGGACCCGGAGCATGTATCATCTCACGAGGGATGGTCTTGCACTGATGCGCTAAAAGTTTTTCGGCATTTTCACCGAGTAGTTGTGTAATGGATTGCAGGGACATGGGGATGGGGGTTAGGTAATTGCAAAAATAACAAAATTTCAATAAACCGTCAAAGTCGGGTCAATTTCCTGTGCCCAGGCAATAATTCCTCCTTTTAGATTTGCGGTATTATTAAATCCAAATTCATCATTAAGTTTTCTAACAGCCGTAGCGCTTCTTTTTCCTGAACGGCAATAAATTACTACGGGCACATCCTTTCTTATTTTATCAATGTGTTTATTCAGAGAAGACAGTGGGATTAATAATCCTCCGATATTGCTGATTTGATATTCCATGGGTTCACGCACATCGAGAAGCTGAATTGCCTCGCCGGCATCCAACCTGCGTTTTAGTTCTGTAACTGTTATTTCTTTCATGTTGTTTTTAGGATTACAAAATTCTTCATAATCAATGAGTTTTTTTACGGTGGGATTTTCTCCGCAAACCGGACACGCAGGGTCTTTATCAATGGTTAGTAAAACCGGATGAAAAGATAATAAATCTATGGTAAATAATTTTCCGTTCAGAGGTTCGCCGGTGAGGGTTATTATTTTTATGATTTCATTCGCCTGAAGAGTACCAGCCACGCCGGGTAGCACGCCAAACACTCCCGCTTCAGCGCAGGAAGGAACTGTGCCGGGAGCCGGTGGTTCCGGAAAAAGGCACCGGTAACAGGGACCATTCCGGTAATTGAAAACACTTAATTGTAAATCAAAGCGGTAGATGGAAGCAAAAACATTTACCTTTTTCAATAGCACACAGGCATCGTTTACTAAGTACCTCGTGGGAAAATTATCGGTTCCATCAGCGATTATATCATAATTCTGGATAATTTGCAGAGCATTTTCGGAAGTCAGCCGTGTGTTGAAACTGTCTATCTTTATAAAAGGATTTATTTCTTTTAATCTTTCCGCCATCACCTCTGTTTTTTGTTTACCAATTGAACTTTGTCCATACATGATTTGACGTTGTAGATTACTCTCATCAATTTTATCAAAATCCAAAATACCGATGTTTCCAACGCCCGCCGCGGCGAGATAGGGAAGCATGGCATTGCCAAGTCCGCCACAGCCAATCACAAGAATCTTGGCTTGTTTCAGTTTTTCCTGACCTTCTTTTCCGATTTCAGGAAGAATGAGATGACGATGATAGCGCAGGAGTTCGCGGGGAGACATGGGGGAGAGGGTGGGATTAAATTTACGATTTTTGATTTACGATTTGTTGCTCTTTGTGTTTATGAAATTGCATAGCAGAAAAAAAAAATAACATAAAACATAAAACACAAAATGATTAATGTTAAACGAAAAACCCCTCAATACCTCTATACCTCTATACCTCTATACCCCTATACCCCTATACCCCTATACCCCTATACCCCTATACCCCTTTACCCCTATACCCCTATACACTTCTACTCACGCCACCAACAACTGTTAAAAAACGCAGTAAAATAATCCCGGAATTTACGTTTATATATTTTTTTCCCGGAATTAAAAGTGATGGTTTCTGAAAGCCGGATGCGGTTGCCTTCAAAGAGTAATCCTGTATGGAGCGGCTGATTATTTTCGATTTTTAATATAGTTTTGCTCAGGTCAATTTCAAATGCACTTTGAATTTTTTGTAATTCAACAATTGGGTTAGCTATTAAATTGTTGTATTTTATAACGACAACTTTAGGTTTATAAGCAGATAGTTTGGATCCTTGAATTTTTTTGAGCACCCAACGACACATCATATTTATTATGAAATAATAAAAATTTGCGCTTAAAAAATTTTTGGAGGGCTGTTCAATTTCTTTTTGAAAAAATGAATTTACCACCTCCACAGGATTTCTCTGTAAATAAATAAAATTAATTTCATGGTCACTATGTCTATAAAGTGCCAAGGCACGCAATGGGTATTTGGAGGAGTCAACAATCACCGGTTTGTCAATATTTTCAAAAACAGAAGAAAAGAAATGGTTTACATATTGTTTATACAGAGATGACTTTTTCTTTGACTGTATTCCCAGAAAAGCAGGAATAAACCCCCGGTGAAATTCAATTTGTTTGGATAATTTTGACAAAGAGTCATAGTCACCTTTTCCATTAAACTTTGCAAAAAAACTCTGTTCTACTTTTTTCCAGAATTTGAAATGGTTTGTGTTTTCATCAAATCCGTGCGGACATCCTTTTAATTTCGGAAATTTATAAACCTCACCTGCGCTGAAAATTTCTTCGGAATTACCCAGCAGGATGTCGAACAGGGTAGTGCCACTCCTTCCTGCACCCATAATGTATATAATTTTTTTTTTTGATTTATTCGCTGAGTTCATCGTTGAGGAAAAAAATATATATTCAAAATTTCAAACCGTTTAACCAATAATACACATTCACCAGCAAATATATCTTTTTTTCATAATTAACTTTGCCGGTTCTGTGAGCATGGAAAAGCTGGTGTATGTACTCCTTTTTAAAAATATTGCCAAAAGTACTCTTATCTCCGCACATCATATCTTCGTATTTTTTTCCAATATTGGTTTTAAACCATTCTTTCCGCGGAGTGGCAAAATGTTTTTTCTTACGGTAAATTATTTCCTTCGGTAAATATTTTTCAGCTAGCTTTTTATGTAATATTTTATTTTTGAAAAGGGTTACTTTGAAATTGTAAGGGAGTGATTCAACAAATTTTACAAGCTCCACATCCAGAAAAGGAACCCGCACCTCCAGAGAATGATGCATGGAAATTTTGTCAGTATATAGAAGTAAGTCGTCACTCAGATTCATACGGGCATCAAAAGCCATCAACGCATTTGAAACATTCTGTGACGTGAGTTTTAATTGTTCAAAACGATAGTTGAATAATTGTTCTAATTCAGCTGCGTGTTGCTGATTGAAATTACCGTTTGTGAGATCATGCACATCCTGATTATCAAAAACAGAGCAGGTAGCCACAAACCTTTTAAGGCAGTTTGGCTCCGTGATGGAGTTAAATGCCCGCTTCCATTGGTCTTTTTTGATGTTTTTTCCCAATCCTGAAAACATGGAAAGAAACCGGGAAGGGGCATTTTCAAAAAATGCCTGTGGATTATATTTAGGATATCCACCCCAGGGTTCATCTACTCCCTGCCCGGTCAGTGCCACTTTAAATCCGTCTTTGTGAATCGCCTGCGCCAGATAGTACATGGGAACGATGGATTGGGATCCGAGAGGTTCTTCTATAATTTTAATGAACGTTGGTAAATTTTCCAGAAAATCATTTTCTTCAATAATCACTTCTTTATGATCGGAACCCAACCAGCGAGCAGTGAAAGCCGCATCTTCTCTTTCATTTACTTCAGTGTTTATTTGATAACCTGCTGTGTAAGTAGTAAATTTTTCTCCGGAGACCTTTTGTGCCAGACAGGCAAGCAAAGCGGAATCAACTCCCCCACTCAATAAAATGGAAATAGGAACATCCGAAAGTAGCTGACGTTTTACGGCTTGGTTTAGGAGTAAATCGTATTGCTCAAGCGCTTCCAACTCTGTGATAGTGTTGTTTGCTTGTGGAACGTAGGAATAAAAAACCGGTTTTGTGGGTGACACTTTTGTCAAATCAATTTTTAAAAAATGACCCGGCTCAAGTTTGTAAATGTTTTTATACAATGTTTGGGGAGATGGGTTATAACGCAGACGCAAAAAAGTATAAAGATGGTTGGTATTAATTTCATTTTGTGGCATTAGTTTCAAAATGGTTTTAAGTTCTGAAGAAAATGCCACACTTGCGTTCCTGAATGAATAATATAATGGTTTGACACCAAAAGGATCGCGTGCCAGAAAAAGAATTTTTTTATTCTTATCTAAAAAAGCAAATGCAAAAATTCCATTCAAGTCCTTAACAGCATCAAATCCAAATTTTGCAATATAGTAAAGAATGGTTTCCGTATCAGAATGTCCGCGGAATTTTATCTCTTTCAGTTTCTCGCGGAGGTCAAGGTGATTATAAATTTCACCGTTGAAAATAATAGCGTAATTTCTGTCATTACTTTCCATAGGTTGACTTCCTGCCTCGCTTAAATCAATAATAGAAAGCCGCGTGTGCCCGAAAGTGACACGATTGTCAGAAATGAAAAATTTCAGCAATCCAGTCGCATCAGGTCCCCTATGATGAAGCAGTTGCAATGTTTCATCGTTGAAGTCAAGGTTAATGGTTCCTAAGATTCCACACATTACGATTTACGATTTTGGATTAGCTCTTCGAAAAATCAATCCTTGTCTGCATAAAAAAATTACCTGTAAAGCTGAATTTTAATTTCAACGTCCATGTAGGAATTTTTTTATCGTAAGAAGGTGAATACCAACCTTCGACCGAAGGATTATTTTCGGTTCCATAAATCAACTCAGCGTCCTTAAACAGTTTATTTTCAATAATCAGGACCTGATGTTGGTTTTTAAAAAGGTAAAGATAGTTATTTTCCAGAGATATTTTATTTAGAGTCGGATTGACATGAAGAAAGAAACACCCCTCGTGATTACCTTTCCCTTCAAGATTATCATTTACATAATAGCACAAGGTTCCTTTAATATATTCTATTTTTCTGGCATGAATTACAGGAATGCCTTGTTTGACAAAACCATTATGTGCCCCTTCACAAAAAATAATTTTATCAGTATCCATGAACGCGTTATGAATTATGTCAGGTTTTATATTCCACATCATTTTCCCCTTTCCCTCCGCCTGGCTTTTCCCATCAATTGTGATTGAATTATGCGAGGCAGTACCTCTGAAATAATCCCGCCATTTTTTATATTTTTCATGATACTGATACGTCCCACAATCCACCAGATAAGGAAAGTTTTTTATTTCAAGTAAAAAACCAAGACAATCGGCATGACCATGAGCCGACAGAGGTTCAAAGCCGATAGGACCCATATCAAATAATAATTTGCTCCCATCTTCATTAAACAAGCAATAACCGGCTGATGGAAAATACCGGCTTTTCTCTTTACAGGCAATTGGGTTCTGTATTAGTTCCTGATATTTCTGAAATCCATCTTTTCCCAAAAGAATATAATTCCGGAAATCAAAATGATTATATTGAAAAAGCCACTCAAATCTATTAAAAATAATAGCGCCCGATAAAATCAGGGAACCATATAAATCAAATTTCTCATCCGTATAATCGTAAAGTAATTGTGAATTGTCATTATCGCCGGTTTCCATAATGAACCCATCCGTGTTTTTCAGTGTAAAAAGCACGTCTGTCATTTTCTCAATAATTTCCCAGTACTTTTCCTCTATTATAATTTTATTTTCCCTGGCAATTAAAAGCGCTGTTAAAAAGGAGTTTAGTTTCGCGGCATGATAACGCGTGGATTGTTCTTTGTCGAATCCATCGGCATAAACCTGCTCCTCCATTTCTTTCAATAATTTTCTAAATGCAATTTCTTTCCATCTTTCAGAACCGGGAAATCTGTAAAAAATGCAAAGTATGAATAAGCCCGCTAATTCCGCCACTAAATGATTGTTAGATGAAGAGTAGAGGGAGAGATGGTTTCTGATAAATTGCGCCTGAAGAAAATTTAATAATGAAATTTCTTTCAAAATGGGATCGTCTTTTTGAAGTTTTTGGGATAAAATAAGATGGGTGAAAGTCAGATTGATTCCACGAATCGCAACTTCAATACCACTTTTCCAATGAATGGATTTCAGATAAGGATTTTGTTGTACCCATTCATGTATGTGATTCCGTATTACGTTAAGGATTTCAGCATTTTCAGTTGAAAAAAAATTTGCCGCCAACACAGGAAGATGATGCAAGCGGGAAATTTCAAATACATATTTTGATTCACCGGTTTCATTATAATCATCTTTGTTAATGCTATGAGCAAATTGTATTTCAGATTCAATGTTGTTCTTATAATCCTTGCGCCACTTGTTTACTTTATATAAATCCTCAATAGTTACGTTGAATAATTTTAATTTTTTTAGTAGTCCCTGATCATGGGTAAAATTTTTGAAAGAATCTTTAGTGTAGGAATGAAATGATCCTCCGATAAAAGAAACATTTTTCCCTTTTGGTACAAACTGCGAAGCAAACCGGTCAAAAATTCTGAATTGGATTTGTTGTTTTATTCGGTAAACATCCTCCCATGGGTGTTTCATGACCTTCCAGCGGTGAAGGTGCCATTTAAGTTTTTTTAGCATGTTCTTGTTCTGCAAATCCGACCTCACCCCAGCCCCTCTCCCAAAAAGGAGAGGGGTGAGAGATTATCTGAATTTTTAACTTGTTTAACTGTAAATAAAAAATTACATTATAAGCTGATTTGAACCAATGTAATTATCAATGTTCCTTTATCACCACCATCTTTTTCTGTTCTGAAAAACCTGGTGTTACTAACTTGTAAAAATACAACCCGCTTTCGAATGGATTTACTGACTGGTCTTCCCAATTCCAATAAACCGTGTAATACCCCTGTCGCTGAAATTTGTTAATTAACATTTTAACCAAATTTCCGTTTCCGTTTGTCACTGATAATTTTACCGGTGAATCATCAGGAAGATAATATTCAATACAGGTTTCATTGAAAAAAGGATTCGGATAATTTTGTTTTAAATGATATAAATCCGAGTACTTGTTGCTGTCTGATTGACAACAGTTTTTTCTTGCATTTTGTGAGAAAGTAACCCAGATGGGAGATGACCATGCCACTTCATTATCTTCCTGTGTGATTTTGAGATAGTACATGGCTGTCGTTCCCGGTTCATTATTGCAACATTCCAGAAAAGTTTGGTTATAAACCTCTTTATTCTTTGATAAAAATACACTATTTAAATTAAAATACTTTCCTTCCTGCAGTTTAATTATCTCAATAGTAGAAACAGGGGCGGTACCTGCTACACTGAAATTAATATAAATGGAGTCATCGGTAGTAGTAAACTCTTCTCCCATTCTGTGATTGTTTATTGAAAAATCCAAAAGTATTCTTGTACCGGTTGTTGCGTAAGTATATCGTTGTGACAAACTTTTCCACAAACTGTCTCTGGAATTTTTTTTCGAATAAATAACAGCGAAACCAGCCGATTGGTCAATGAAATCTGAATAATTATTCATTCCCGGTTTTCCAACATGATTATCGCTGGCGGCAATCAGGCCTATTTGATGCCCCTTATTCCATGCATACTGAAATGACCATGGAAAATCAATACCTATTTCAAATTTCCACGGTTTATCTTTTCCACGCGGCAACCCTTTCATAGTGTGTACCGGCGAATATATCTCACCAACAGGTTGTAATTTATTATTTACTGTTGTCCATACCTGATGATCGGTCCATTGATTCATCATGTGTGGAATTACTATAGCTTCCGTATTATTAACTTCAAGCTTTGAAAATAATTTTTGTTGTGTATTAGAAGAAGTATCAAAGCTGGAATAAAAAGGAGCATTAATATCTTTAAATAAAATTACACGATGACCTTCTCTTCCCTGATGAGTCCATTCAAGGGAATAAAAAGTAGAAAACGAACCAGAATTAAATTCATCAGCAATTTTTTTTGATACTTTCCAAATATCACCGGTCATACACGCATCATGTTCAGCCGCGGCGGCAAAATCCAATTTAGCAATATCTCTTGCATATTTATAGGCATCGTATTCATTAGTATAATCCGCCTGATGGTCTCCTCCGCAACCATCATGGCTTTCTTCAAACTTCCTGTTGTTTGTCCCCGTTCCTGTATGAAAATGCAAGTCACCGGAAAAACGGAAAAATTCAGGAGTCAATTGGTGAACTTTAGTGTAATGAGTAAAAGATTTTAAGTCACCTCCGGATAGTTTCACTTTCTGATAACCGGTGTTTTTATAAGTGACACTTTTAAATACATGTCTTCCTGAATCCTGATTCATAAATGTGTATGACACTGGTAATAAAGCGTCTGCATCTGTGCTTTCAAAATTTACTATTCCTACATAGTCATCAGCTTTGTTGCCATAATTATCAATAACAACCGCAGTCAGTTCAAATCCGGTTTTTAAAGAAACATCCATAGGGCTATAAGCTATAATAGCGTA
This sequence comes from Bacteroidetes bacterium RIFCSPLOWO2_12_FULL_37_12, assembly GCA_001769655.1. Taxonomy (GTDB): domain Bacteria; phylum Bacteroidota; class Bacteroidia; order 2-12-FULL-37-12; family 2-12-FULL-37-12; genus 2-12-FULL-37-12. The sequence continues at coordinate 209,189 of MEPC01000020.1, forward strand.
AGGTTTTCCGGGTTTTATTGTAACCGGTGACACCGATAATATATCAGACCACTGAGATACGGAATCCTTTTTTTCCTGAAACCGGATGTGCAGGATACCTGCAATACGAGGAGCTTTTGCTCTATAAGTAAAAATTAATTTTTCACCCGTGCCAAACGTAGAGTTTTTTAATGTGGCACTGACTATAAATAACCCATTTTTTTTTAACGCTACTGAGGCGCTATTAGTGGCACTGACATTTATATATCCGATGGCTACAGAATCAAATTCTGTATTAGCCCATAATATTTCACGGGTATATGAAACATTATCAATGGGAAGTTCAAATCGAACGCCTCCACCGGGTTGAATGACTGTTAAATGATTAGTGTACTCAAACGTCATGTCTAACGTATCTTCGACTCTTATAGTTGATGGGTTGATAATTACAGAGCTGGTTAAAATCTGAGAGAAAGAAAATTCAGGGAAAGATATTAAAAATAAATTAAGAAACCACAAAATATATTTTTTCATGAGAAGATGCAAATATATAAATTAACATTACAGTGACACTAAACTGTGATGATAAATTTTAAATTTTGCATGGATTTTAATTCCTCATTAATGAAAACATTAAAATGTGGTTAAAATTTATAAAAGTTGAGAACAACTCAGCTCTTCACAGCCATGATAGATTTAATAAAACCCCAAGACCTTTCCGTAACAATAACGGCGTCCGGAAACAAGAATTTCATTTGTTTAATGGTTAACAAATTAAAATCCGGTATGGTGCTTTTGATCCACCAGGTATTAAAGAATTGAATAACGGAAATGAGCCAGGTACGTGGTAAAAAAATTATAAAGAAAGGGAGCCAGGTATGACTTTCTATGGGAAAATAACGGTAAGGAGTTTGTACAAAGTATTTTTTTCCGATGCGCATGATTTCATTTGCAAATTCTTTCTGATGTTGAAATGAAATGGATGCAAAATTTTCGTTTGAACTAAACAAAGTAACGTCTTTTTTATCAACCGTTACATGTTCAATCACAGATGAACAAAAGACGATATCAAAAAATTTATCGGGAAAAGGGATTTTGCCGCTTTCCGGGATCAATACAGGTGTAAACCCGTATTTTTCTTTTCCTTTATTAAGATAAGTTTCATTAATATCAGCAATAAAAACATTTTTCCGGAAAGGAATAATGCTGGCAATGTGCGCTCCATCCTGCGAGCCAAGGTCAACAATTTTTTGTGTTTCATCCGGTTTCAGGTATTTGAAGAACAGAGCCGCTCGCTTTTTTCTGGCTTTCTGCCGGTAACGGGAAATAAGTTGTTTGAGCATGTGAGTTTTGGTTTTTTTAAAGTTAATCAATCACCACTAATTTCTTAGTAATAGTTTCATCTAAGTATTTAAGTTGTACTAAATAAATTCCCGGATTTAACGCTGGGAGTGACACAAATTCTGTAAACATACCAAAAGTACTTTGTTTTAATTCATCCTGTTGTATTATGTTTCCAATCATGTCATACATCGATAAATTTATCAGCAATTCAGTTGATGAAAAATTACATTTCAGAAAAAAACTTCTTTCTCCCGGATTAGGATAAATATCAACGCATTTTTTACAGTTTCCCGCCGTTTCTTCATGAATGGCGCTGGAAGAAGAAACCCATACGGGACTGGACCATGCCCTATGTCCGTTTTTCTGTAGCACCCTCAGGTAATAATAACTTTCCTTGGAGAAACTTGTGTCACTGAGTTGGAATTGGAAGTCGCGCGTTCCCGGATAGAATGATTTCAGAATCACATTATTTTTAATTATATCTACGAATCCAAGTGTATCCTGACCATGCACCGTTCCGGATAGTTCCGGAAACTTGCCCGTAATCGTAATCATGTTTCCCATAGAGTTATTATTAATCCTGAAATCAAGCAGGATTCTTTCGCCTGTAGTTGCATAATTGCTTCGGATGTTTAATGACTCAAATAATTTTTCCCGTGTTAATTCATTGGCAAAAACTGCTGTGATTCCTACCTCGCTTTGTTTCGAAAAACTAGACATGTTTTTTCCCGGCCTGCTGTGATGGTTGTCACTGCTTCCTACAAAACCAAAAACAAAATTTCTGGCAAGCGCTTCCTGTACACTGCTTCCCGGAGTAGCAGGATTCGGATATTCGTGGAGAGAACCACCCAGACCTGTTATTTCAGAATTATGCTGAACATCCGGGTTGTGCGAATCCCAGTTTGTGTAATACAGAGAAGAAGTAGGATGAGCGGCAATAATACTACCCCCATTGGTGGCTACCGATAAAAACAATTTGCCGACAATACTATCCCTGAAAATAGGAGGGTTCCAATCTTTATAAAAAACGATTTTGTGCTCTATGGGCGCAGACCATTCGTAACCGTTCAGGGTTATAAATTCATTATCTTTATTGTAACGGTTAGATATTTTGATACCTTCCGCATACAAACTATCGTTTATATAACTGTGTTCTGAGTACACGAGAAAATCAAGCCCAGTGACATTTTTTCCATAATAAAAGAGTTGTTCGGGCATTCCTGTGCCATGATTTGAGTACAGGGAATGGGTGTGCATATCTCCCCACCAGATTTTCAATTTATCTGAATTTTTAGGTAGGACAGGATTGCTTATACCAGAAAGATTATTTTCATCCTGAACTTTTAACCTGTGAACAAGCGTGTCTTTAAATGTAATGTAAAAAACTTTTCTGCCACTATCTGCCGGTTGAAATGTGTAAGAGGCAGGTAACTCAACCGTTCCATCCAGATTGGAAAAACCAATAGTTCCCGTATAACCAATAGATGGATTGTTGTATTTATCAGTAACAATTATTTTTAAGGGCGAGGAAAGATTCGGAGTAGGATTGGAAAAAGAAAAAACCATAATTTTAAAAGGGTCAGCAGGAATTTCATGAACTAACATCTTACTGATTTCAGAATATAAACCATCGGCATATTGGATATCGGCATAAAAGTAATCTGTGCCTGACAAGTAGCTTGTAATTTGACCTTTTCCTCCTGATTTTTTACTGCCATACCTGAAAATTAGTGTGTCACCGGAAAAAAGTTCATAATCGAGAAGTGTAAAAAATGAAGTATAGGTGCGACTTGTTTTTATTCCGGTAATGGGATAAGCGGTTTTGGAAATAAAATCAAATACGGACAAGGCGCCGAACCTCGATGTATAAACAGAAACAAAATTGCGCTCTTTACTATTTGTATCCTGCGGCTCAGTCCACAACGAGGGAAATTGAATACGCACTTTATCATTTTTCTTTAATCCCTTGCTGTCAAGGATATGAATAATTTCAACATCATACAAAGTATTTACGGTGACAGTATCTGGAGATAAAAAAAATTGATTGAAAGCGGAAAAGTTTGCATATCTTGCATAATGAGTATTTCTCTCAGAGTTGTCGTGTTCGCACTGTTGAATCTCCTGGTGTTGAGCCGTAGATAACGATGCCAGCAATAAAAAATAAAAAATAAATAAATAATTGAGCATTTCAGTTTTTTTTTATTTAGCTTGAGATTTTTCCGGCACCACAATGACAGAACCCATGACCATCTTCGGATAAATTTTAAATAATCCCATGTTCAATGTTTGATGCTGGCTTTGGTCAGGATAAATTACAATCAAATTATTTTTCGATGCATTTTTATTAAATCCGGCTGTAAATTTACGAATATAAAAGCCAGCTCTTTTTCCTTTGAAATAGGGCGCATTCATTCCGTTCTTAAAATTATTTTCTGGAAATTTTAATGCACCCTTAAGGGTTACCAATTCATTCAGCCGTGGAATCGTTATTTTATCTCCATCTTTCATAAAATAATTGAATGAAGATTCTGGATTATTAATGGCTTTTCTAAGATTGAGTGGCACTAACTCGTTCTTTAAACCCGGACGGGTTAAGTTGGATCCGTCCGGAAAAGCAAAGGGGGTAAGTCCGCCGGCGCGTGCAATCAGGTCAGTTACTTTCTCGCTTTTACTTTTCAATGTATAAGCACCCGGATAAATAACTTCTCCCTCAAGCAACACATTTTCCGGATATTCAAAATCGGGGTCTTTTCTGACTTTGACATGGTCGTTTGGTAAAAGGATAAATTCTCCGGCAAGTGAATCCAATTCGAGCGAATGATTTATATTGGTTTTGATAACCACAATGGGTTCTTTATGTTTACTTTTTCGGTTTTCAAAAAATGTCATGCGTGCCACTTCTACAAAATAATCAGCCGCCTCTTTCCTTAAACCACCTGCCAAAAAAAGAATATCTTCCAGTGTCATTCCCTCCGAATAATAATAAGTCCCCGGTGCTCTCACCGGACCGGATATTCTTACCGAGTCATCATCGAGAAAATAATCCTTTGAAAAAACCCGGATGCGGTCACCGTGTTTCAGTTTGAAGGTATCTAATGATAAATAATTACGGTTTGTATCAAAAGAGATAGGCAGGTATTCCCGAGACATATCTTTTTTTATTCGGAAAGCATACCCCGTTTTAAGATAAGCAGATTCAAGAAATCCTCCTCCTAACAGAATGAGATCTTTAAGCGTCATCCCCTCAGTGAAAGTATATTCACCGGGATTCCTGACAGAACCGGAAATTTCAACGGCAAATTCATTCAGAAAATCCTTTTTTGAAAAAATATGAATCAGGTCTTCTTCTCTGAGCAAAAAATTTTGACCGGAGGCCTTATTTTTAATGATTTCCTCAGGAGAAAATGTGAAAAATTCAAGCGAAAAATCATCTTTAACCCGGACTAAAAATGCCTGATTCGGATAATAATCTTTTGTAATTCCTTCAGCCCTGGAAATTAAATCGGAAACATGCATGCTGTCGGTAATTGCATATTTCCCAGGAAATTTTACCGCACCTTCAATTTCAACATAATTTTCCGCCCCTTCCGGAATTCCCTGAACGAGAATTTCATCTCCGTCCTTTAGAGGAAAGTTTTTTGAATTAATCCGGCAACTGTCATAAGGAACATCTTTAAAAAAAACCAGATCGGCATCGTATCTTTTAAGAATCAGCTTTCTGGTATAAGCAGAGGGTTCAAATGAACCTACGTAGGAAATCAGTTCGTTTAAGCCCTCTGATTTTCGCAATTCATAAAGTCCGGGTCTTTTTATTTTTCCTAAAATATTCACAATTTTTTCGGTGGGTGGAATTTTCAGATAATCGTTATCCTCCAGAAAAAAAGAGGAAGTGGATGACGGGTTCAGCAAAAAATCATACAGGTCGAGAGTTTTGACCAATTTACCTTTCCGGAATACCTGAATATTTCTTATCGTCCCAATGGGATTTATTCCGCCAGCCGCTGTCAACATATTAAAAGCAGAGTTGACAGCTGGAAATGAATAGGAACCCGGATTTTTCACTTCACCGGACAGGTGAACGGTAATTACCCTTGCTTTCGCCAACGTTATAGAAAAGGAGGTGTTTTTAAGATGTAAACCGGTTTCAAATTTATTTTTTAATAAAATACGGGCATCTTTAAATTTGATTTGATTCAACGCAATGTTTCCTGTTTCTTTGGTTTGAATGGTGCCATCAGCACCGATAGTAAAAATTTCATTGTATTCATTAGTGCCACTGATGGATATGCTGATTTTATCGCCAGGACCTAATGTATAATTTTCAGGAACTTTAGTGTCACTGGATTTCTGGGAGTATCCGGTCTGTTGTTTATTGAAAAAATTTTTTCCATAGATTTCAGCTTTTTCTTCCAGCGTAATAGGCATGTTAACCCATACCGGACTTGACCATGCCATGTGTTTGTTTTTTTGAATGATTCTAAGGTAATAGTAACTGTCACCGTTAAATAAAGTATCTTCCTCTGTAAAGATGAAATCCATACCATTGGGTTTATATTCTTTCAACACAGCATTATTCTTAATAATTTCTACCGTTTCAATGGAATCCTGTGCGTAGATTTTTCCTGCTAACAGAGGGTATTTTTTATTTTCCAACAGGATGGAGCCCATCCGGTAATTATCAATTTTAAAATCGAGTAAAATTCTTGGACCTGTGGTAGCATAATTATACCGCGAGTTTATTGCCTCATAAATTTGTGCCCGTATAAGTTGATTTGAATAAGCGGCGGTAATTCCTACATCGGGCAATTTCATAAAATTCGACATATTTTTTCCCGGACGGCTGTGATGATTATCACTGCTACCGACAAAACCAATATGATGCCCTTTTTCCAATGCTTCCTGCACACTGCTACCGGGAGTAAATTCAGAAGGTATTTCATATTTGTTCCCCGCTAAACCGGAAATTTCCGAATTCTTCTGGGTGAGAGGGTCATGTTCATCCCAGTCGGTGTAATACAGATACGAAGTAGGATGAGCCGCAATGATACTTCCGCCGCTTGCATACACAGATAAAAACAATTTTGTAGCAGATTTGTTTCTGAAAATCGGAGGTGGATTTTCATCGTCAAAAAAAACGACTTTGTGTTGGATGGGAGCTGTCCATTCATACCCATTCAGAGAAACAAATTCAAAGTCCTTGTTATAACGATTGGAAACGCTGACGCCTTTCAGGTACAAACTATCAGGAATATAACTATGCTCCGAATAAACGAGAAAATCGAGACAGGCGGTATTTTTACCATAATTAAATAAATCTTCTGGAGTGCCGGCACCGTGATTTGAATAAATGGAATGGGAATGCATATCGCCCCACCAAACTTTTGTGTCACTCGTTCTCACCGCGATGAATGGATTGCTTAATCCCGCGAGGCCGGAGGAATCCCTTACGGTGATTCTGTGTACGAGCGTATCATTGCTGGTCATGTAAAAAGTTTTTTTTCCGCTATCGGAAGGTAAGAACGAGTATTTTTCAGGGAGTGACACAAAACCATCTGTATTGGAAATCTCAATAGTACCGGCGTATTGATATGCCCGGTTGCCGAATTTATCGAGGACCAGTACTTTCAGTGCAAAAGCAGTGTCAATTACCGGATTGGAAGGAGCATAAACTTTTACAGTATGAGGTTTTGCCGGAAATTTTTTTACTTTTAATTCTGTAATTTCCGAAGAGGATTCATACGAATACACGATGACTGAATATAAATAATCGGTTCCGGAGAGATAGCTGGTTACCTGACCTTTTCCCGCTTGTTTTTTGCTACCATAGTTGAAAATAATAGTGTCGCCTTTGAAAAATTCAAAATCGAGAAGTTTAAAGAAGGATGTGAAGGTTTGATTATTCGGTATTCCTGAAACCGGTGTCTTGGGTTTGGCAGAAAATTCAAATACGGGCTCATCCTCGAATCGCGAAGAGCTTATATAAACAAAATTATTTGCTAAGATATTTGAATCCTGAGGCGGGAGCCACAGAGGGGGAAACTGAATCCGGATGACATCGTTGGGTTTAAGTCCTTTGTCACCTACTAAGTGAAAAATTTTGAAATCATGGTAGGTAAAAACCATTATAGAATCGGGAGTTATGATAAAAGGATTTGATGAAGAGAGAATTTTGGAGGAATCCGGAGAACTAATTAAAGTAGAATCGGTAGCGTTGTTTTGAGAAAGCGTAGTATCCTGACCAAAGCAGAAATACAATAAAAAAAAGAAAACATGAATTACAGAGAATAGCTGTAGCAGGGTTCTTTTTATTCTTTTCATTCTTACGTATTTCATTCGTGATTTTGCAAAAGTTGTAAAAGTACAAACTTTTTAAAACATAAAGCAAAGATCTCACCCCAGCCCCCATAGCCGTCAACTTAACGATAATTTTACACGCTTTCCTAAATACCTCACCCCAACCCCTCTCCAAAATGGAGAGGGGCAAGAAATTCCCTATACCCTTCCACGACTGCCTCCCTTGAATAATTTTCCAAAATAAAATCCCGTGGTTGATAATTTTTTAAATTCGAAATACATTGTGTCACTGCGCTGATGAATGACGCCAGATTATCACTTTCAAATAACTCTCCGGTAATTCCGGGGACAACATACTCAGGAATAGCAAAGCCCCGTACACCTATGACCGGCTTGTTACAGCTCATCGCCTCAAGGCAAACCAGTCCTAAACTGTCAAAATGCGTGGGAAACAATAACACATCAATGGAATTATAAAAACGGGGCATTTCTTCGGATGGCAAGACATTCCACTTTATAGTTTTAGGTATTTGTTTTAATTGCTGTTCATACTTCATTTTTTCATTCCCATAGAAAAGGTAATGAAACTCAATTTCTTTTCCGAGGGAGTGACACAGGTCTTCTCCTTTGCAAAGCATTTGAATAATTAAATCCATTCCTTTTTCATACGTCAACGCAGAAGCGAATCCTAATTTCAGAACCGGAGAGCCAGTAGCAATTTCTTCTGGCTTGAATTTTTCTGTATCAATGCCTCCTGAAGGGGATACGATAATTTTCCGGGAATCCATTTTTAGTTTTTTGGCAACCACCTCAGCAAAAAATTTTGAGGGAGTAATGTGTTGTGTGGTGGCTGGCAGAAACCAAGTAGTGAACCTGAACAAAAGTTTTTTCAGGGGATTTCTGCTAACTACCTCCATCCCGTGCCAGTGAACAATTAATTTTGAAAATTTCTTTAAATGAAAAATGAGTGGCACTGCGCAGAAAGGAAAATTGTTTATATAAATAAAATCATAGGTTGAATAATTTCTGAAAAAAAATAATTTGAAATAAAAAAGCACGTAGTTTTTGTAGTGTTCCCATTTACCTTTGAATCCTGAATTGAGCACTAATAAATCAACTGTACATCCGCTTTTTACAATGCATTGGTGTATGCTTTTCAGGTAGGAAGCATGTTTGGGATTTTTAGGAATCGGATAACCGTTGTTGATGAGAAGGAGGCGCATGGTTTAGGAATAAATCATAAATTGGGTAAGGAAAAAAATTTAGCCACTGATTACACTGATTAAAAATAGTTTTAAGATTTTTTGTGGCATTAATCCGTGCAATCTGTGGCTAAATTGAATTTTTTCATGTTGGACTGAACAGTTACCAATGTTTATAATATAAATTTAATTCCAAAATCCCTGGCAAGCAAATCAAGGTCGTTTTCAAAATATTTCCCGACAATTTTTCGTTCTCCCCCGGTCAGCGGCGGATATTTTTTTTCTACCGTATTCAATTTATAAATAAAAGGAAATAATCGTGTACGCAGAAAGAGTTTCAATTTAAACGGGATGATATTAGAAATTAATTTTGTAAACGGATTATCGGGGTTATTTATAATCCGGTTTATAAAAGAAAATTTTGAAACGCCGGCGGTATTAAACCGAATGGTGGTGTCAATGCTTACTGAATCATCTACGGAGAGAAATTGGAAAATATTTTTCATTGCTTCTACGGGCATTTTCTCAAGCAAATCCTGATTTATAATAAGTATGTTTTTCCGTGGAAAGTATTTTAACCAATTTGATAAATGAAGATGATACAGCCCGTGATAAAAGTAAGTTAATTCATGCCGTTCAGTAAAATTGCCGTTCATGCGGTTTTCTTCCAGTTTCATGGTGTCAAGAAAGCTAATCTCCGGGTTTTCCCAGGAATTTCGAATGGCATATTGATATGCAGAATAAGCACGGCTGACCGGCTCGCGGAGGACTACAATTAATTTTGTTTCCGGGTTATAGGAAAAAACCCGTTCCGGGCATTTCTCATCGGTCAGCATGTGAACATAAGCGGCACCACGAATTTTTGCAGAGTCATTGTTTTCAAAAAAACCATTCAGATATTTCTCGCCCTGGTTATAAAAGCGGTCCTGTGTGAAGTAATGCAATTCTTTTACTTTTGCCATTTCCACTCCGGGATGCTGTTCCAGATAGCGGTAAATGGATGTAGTGCCACTTTTTTGAGCGCCGATTATCCAGAAGGATACGGGGGGATGTTTAGGAGTGTTCAATTTTTTAAAGAAAAAATATAAAAATATACCACCACAATTACAGGAGCTACTGTAGGACTGATTAAGGCGTGTCCGGCTAAAAATGAATGGAGCATAAAAATACACATTGCAGTCAAAAATGTAAAATTCAGCAGGGTACGGTTTCTTAGAAAAATCCAGCCCATTTTTAAAAGCATGACAGTGGGGAATAAGAGAACGAGAAAACCGAGAACATATCCATATGACCCTACCAGATCGTAATAATCCTGTTCTACTAATTTACCAACTTCTTCGCTTTTGGTCCATTGGGTGAGATTATAATCATACTGTTTGGCAATACGGTTTGAAAAAGTCAAAAAACCTTCTCCTGTCAGGTTTAAGAGCCATGAGCGACCATTTATCCGCTTTTGTGCCAGTGAAATGGTTTTATGTCTGGGTGTTTCTTCGAGTAATTTTTCAAATTTAACAATCAGAAAATTGTATTTTTGATAAACGCGGTACAGTTGATACGTACCGGCGATAAAGCAAATAAGAAAAGAAATAATAACAATTGATTTAGTGACATTACTCAGGTTAACATCGTTTTTCTTAAAGAAAATAATAGAGAACAGGAATAAAAAGGTACAACCTAACGCGCCAAGAGTTGCCGCACGGCTGGTTAGCAACAGTAATCCGCAAAAAATTATAAAACATTTTAAGAAGTTAAACCACCCGAAATTTTTAAAAAAAGCATGCAGTCCAAAAATATACGAAAGAAGAACGGCGAGTCCGATGTCATTGATGGCAATGAAGTAGGATTTTATACCGAAAGAATATTCTGATTTCTTGTATGCCTCCATTCCCATTCCTGTGAGAAAGGAAAAAATTAGCGCCACCGATGCAACAAATCCAAAATAAACCACCAGCTCTATCAGAAAGTTGAGTTTAATTTCTTTGGTTTGATTAAGATAAATCAAAAATGAAAGTAAGGAGATGGGAAGCAATATTTTGATAAAAAACTGAGATTCATGAATTAATGAATAATTGTCGGATCCTACGAACCAGAAACCATTTACTATGAAAAAAGTAACGGTGAGCGCTGAAGAATAAACAAGTAATGTTTTTTGCTGAATTAATCCGATAAAAATGAATGTTGCAAGAAATAAGAAAGTCCGGTAAAGAATGCCAATGGAAAAAAAATGCAAGTTTTTGCTCAACAGCAATCCGTTTGCCAGGTCCACAAATACAGGTATAAAAAGAATAAGCCAGAGGGAAAAATCGCTCAGGGAAATTTTTTTTAATTTGTCAACTAGGGGTGAGGATGTGAAAATCATTTATTCCTGTATATAATCCATTCTTTACGATTCAGAAAACCGGGAATTGTTCCAGTTACTCCCGAATAGGATTCTGTAATTTTATTTTTTTGCGATTCGTTGATGGTACAATAATTTAAAGAAACCTTAATCGTTTCTTCCTGACCTATAATTTCGAGGGACTCCGGAGTTTCTTTCAGCATAAAACCATTTTTAATCACCTCATAAAACCGGATAAAATAATCATAACAGGGTTTGGGGTTATGAATTGAATCAAAAAATCCAAGCCCTCCCTGATTTTTCCTGTTTTCCTCCAAACGGTAAAGGTAAACTTTTTTAACATCATACGTGTAACAGAATTTCAGCAATAAAGCTAATTCATAGATAAAATTATACGAATTGATGTATTTTAATTTTTCTGTACTTGACTTTAATACATACGAATAAACATTATATTCGGTAATGTAACTATGAAAGATACGGGGATCAGGATTAAGAATTTCCGTATAAATATTTTTTTCTTCGGGATAAATATGGAAGGAAAGTGAAATATTTTTCTCCGTAAGGTAAGATAATTCATTTTGCACAGATGTTTCAGCGGATTTTCTGATTAAATTTTCTTTAAAAAAAGAGGAAGTATATCCGCAACATAAAACAGTGGAATCGTATTTTTCAATATTGCGGTAGAGAATATTTCTGATTTTTTCAAATTCAATCTTATTTCCCCAGAAAAACAAAGGTGCGTCCGGTTCATTTCCGATTTCAAACTGAATAGGTGGTAACCAACCTTTTCGGACTATATTTTCAAAAAAAGTTTGCATGTACAGAGTATATTTTTCATAATCGGTGGGAGGAAAACGGTTAGAATAACTGTATGCTTTTTTTTGTTTTTCATTTAATTGGGAAAGGTCAGCGTTTTCTTCATAAGGAAAATCAGAGATGGAAATTAACAGTTTGAAATCATGCTTAATAATTTTTTCAATGTAGCCATATAGTTTAGCGCTGTCATTGTATAATCCTTTGGTAAATGGTTCAAATACACGTAATGAATTTATATTTTGTTTTTTTAGCCGGTCCAATAAGGGTTCAATCTGAGTTATTTCGTTGAGATATCCGATGTTAAACCCGAATTCAACATTCTTAAATAAGTTAGTTGACGCCGGTTCAGAAATCTGGCAAAAGGAAGTATAAAAAGAAATAAGAAAGGAAAACGATAAAAATGTTTGCGAAAGAATGGGGGATTTCATGCGTCCAATCGCGTTTCAAAAAATTGTTTATTATTTTTCATCTCATCTTTACTCCAATCCCACCATTTTAAAATTTGCATTTTCTGAATAGTTTCCTCAGAAAATCTTTTCCGGATAAATACAGCAGGATTTCCTCCATAGATACCGAATGGCTCGGCGTCTTTAGTAATTACAGAGCCGGCGGCTAATACGGCTCCGTTTCCTATTTTTACTCCCGGCAAAATAATGACGTGGTCGCCTATCCAGACATTATGACCAATGGATACGTCTTTTTTAGCGGAAATTTTTGCCATTCCCGTAATTTCTTTTTGTAATTTATATTGAAGGTTCGGATAATTCATGTCATGGTTTGAACTGATGATATCAATGAACCCGCCGAAAGCGCAATAGTTGCCGATTTCAACGTTACCGCTCCCTTTAATAAGAACAGGACCATTTATGCATGTGCCGGTACCGATAGTAAGATTCGCCGATAATACAGAGCCCTTCCTGATAAAAACTTTTTGATAGTTTAACGAAAAGAAATTCAAATAAAAATTTAGAAATTTTCTGTGAAGAGGGGTTTTAATTATCAGCATAATAACTAAGTAAGTATTAAGGATTTTTGGCTACTGTTCAGCCCAATAAATGGCAACTACTCGGCATAAAAAAAAGTTCTCACGCAAAGTCGCAAAGAACGCAAAGTAAAAAATCATTAATGATTTTTTTTCTTTGCGTTCTTAATTCTTTGCGTACTTTGCGCCTTTGCGTGATATAATATTCGCGAGAAATAACACCGGTCTGAGTAGTTTTTTTGTGGGATTTAGTGTCAGTTTTTAGTTTTTAAAAAAGGTATATAAGCCACAAAGATACCAAATTTCTTATAGACCACGATTAAACACAGGATATTTGCCATTATCAAAGCAATCATATTTGATAAAGCGGCCCCATTCATTCCCCATAAAGGGATAAGCCAGAAACTCAAAACAATGCCGAGAAAGGATGTTGCCATGATAATGTATTGAAAGATTACCTGATTGTTAGTCATCAGAAGAATCAACCCGACAGAACCGGAAATGGCACTGATAAATTGTCCGATGGAAATTAATACAAATGCAAGTGAACCGGATGTAAATTCCTTTCCATAAAGACCCAAAATAAAACCCGGAAACAAAACAAACAGCACTAAAACTGGAGCCGAAGTAATAAAAATCATTTTGGTGGATTGTTTTGCAACGGTAGCAAATCCTTTCATATCCTGAGTAGCGAACAATTCTGAGAATTTAGGAGCAGAAATGCTGTTAACGGAAGCGAGCACTACACTACTTAAAGCTCCCAAACGTAATGCTACATTATAAATACCCACTTCTGCATCGTCTCTGTAAATTCCAAGAATAATGGTATCGGTCCAACTTTGAATGAAACTTAAGGCGGAGGGTACCAGCATGGGAAGTGCAAGGGTTATTAAAGCGGAAGATGAAATTACAGGGTCATTAGTAACTATCTTACAACGGGGAGTTTTGTTTTCCCAATAATACCATGCTACCAAAGCAGAAAGAAAAATTGCTGAAATAAATGAATAAAAAACCAGCAAACTATTCCGGGAAAAATACCATAGCGATAAAAATAGTAATGTTGCGAACACATAAAACAAACCTTTCTGTATAAAAGAATATGCCATAATATCTTTGCGACCTCTCAGGGATTCTGAAATAATAAAAAGCAATACATAAGGCAGGAGGCAAAAAGAAAATAATTTTATGGTATCCGCCAGATAGGGTTTAGAGAATATTTTATCAGCAATCAGTGGAGCGGAGAAATATAACAGGAACGATAATATAATATTGAAAGGAACAAGTATGCGGATAGATTTATTGAACAATGGCTTAATCAAATCATTTTTATTTTGTGCAAGGTATTGTGGGATTAATTTTAACAGAGCCATATCCATTCCCCCTTTTCCAAGTATACTGAAAAGTGACAGTACGGCAAACCCAATCGAAAAAACGCCCACCGTTCCGGCTCCGGTAAATCGTGCCACTAACCAGAAAAAAATAAAATTCATTCCCATGCTGAGGGCTTTGACTATAAATGCCACAGTGCTCCCTTTCAGCATCTCGGAGAAATGCCGGTCGTTGCGGAATCTGGAGTAATATTTCTGAAACATGCGGGTAAAAGTAATATTTTATTTGCTTACATCAACTATTTTATATATGTTTGTATTTCATCAGCGGCATCATGGATAAAATTATTGTTTCCCTTGTCATTCTTTTTGTTGTAGTATCGCTTTACAAGGAACTATTCCGTCCGGTAGCGACTTTTGTAATTGCTATTGTTGTTCTGCTTTTATTCAGAATTCTTTCTCCCAAAGATGTGCTTGCAGGTTTTGCCAACGAGCAGATAGCTGTTATTTTCCTTTTACTTGTGCTGAGTGATGTCATTAAGAAAACCGGAGCGCTGGATATTTCAATGAAAAAAATTTTCAAACCCGGTCTTTCTTATCCTTCTTTTATGACAAGAATGTTCGGATCTGTTTCGTTTACTTCTGCCTGGGTAAACAACACTCCGTTAGTCGCTATCATGATTCCCCATATTTATCAATGGGCAAGGAAATGTAAAATATCGCCTTCAAAAGTTTTGTTGCCTTTGTCCTACGCGGCTATTCTCGGCGGCACGGTGACATTAGTAGGAACCTCTACCAACCTGGTGGTAAATTCATTGACCGTTGAGGCGCATCTTCCACCCTTAAAAATGTTTGATTTCACACTCATTGGAATTCCGTTAGTTATCCTCGGAGGACTTTTTTTATTAGTAGCGGGTCATAAGCTATTGCCTGAACGGCATGATTTATTATCGGGCTTTTCTGAAAAATCAAGAGAGTACATTACGGAAACGGTTGTGCCTGCCGGTTCGCCCTTAATAGGAAAAAATATTGAAGAAGCCAACCTTCGTAATCTGAGAGGATTATTTTTGGTAGAAATCATTCGCGATGGAAGACAGATTGTTCCTGTTTCTCCCCGTGAAATAATCCGTCAGAGCGATGAATTGATTTTTGCCGGAGAGGTGAATACAATCATTGATTTGGTGAAAGACCCTTCCATTCTTTCACTACCTCAATTTTCAAATCTTCATCCACAGGAAAACATCACCATTGTAGATGTGGTTATTTCAACGAATTCAGTTATGAATGGAATGAGTGTGAAAAACACAAATTTCCGTGGAAAATACGATGCGGCAATTGTTGCCATCAGCAGAAACGGAGAAAAATTATCCGGAAAGATTGGAGACACATTGTTGCAGGCGGGTGATTTGTTATTGCTGGTGGTTGGCAAAGATTTTTATCAGAGAACGGAAGGGGTGCAGGATTTTTATATTATTTCGAACGTGCGGGAACTGAATCACATTAATTCTAAAAAAGTATGGTTGATTTTATTATTTACACTCGCCGTTTTTGTATTGTCTGGTATAGGAATTATTTCCTTGTTTTTCGGATTGTTGATACTGTTAAGCATTTTTGCTTTTTTTAAATTTGTAAAATTAAAAGAAGTAAAAGAAAATTTAGACCTTCAGCTTCTTTTGATGTTGGTTTTATCGTTGGCATTGGGGAAAGCCATTGAACTATCCGGTACTGCAAATGTGTTAGCAAACATGATGATTTCCGTCACTCAATCACTACATAGTCCTGTCATAATATTATTGGGTTTGTTTCTGATAACTCTCATACTGACTAACGTAATAACCCATGCCGCCGCCGCCGCTGTAATTTTCCCGATAGCGGTTGCCGCGGCGGTTCAACTTGGATTGGATACAAAACCATTTATTCTTGCGGTGGCTTATGCGGCATCCTGCGGTTTTATGACCCCCTTTAGCTATCAAACCAATTTAATGGTTTACGGTCCAGGCGGATATAAATTTTCAGATTACCTGCATATCGGATTCTGGATGACACTTATTTCAGTGGTGGTGTGCGTGGGCGGGTTGGGATTGGTGTATGGGTTGTTTTGAGGGGTGACATGACCATCTTAGAAGTTCTGAATATTAAAAAAAATTGTTACTAATCAGCACATAGCAACTTTTGCTCTAAAAGAACAACACTATACATATAACACTAAACAAAAAATGTTTAAGTGTTAATAGATTATTTGGGCTTTTCATTTAACATTAAATATTTTTTGTTTTATGTTATTTGTTTCTTCTTGCGGCTAATGATATCTTCTGAGCAGTTACAAAAAATTCATATATGTTTGTATCTTAACTAAACCCACAAAACGCAATCATCATGGTATCCTACAAATTAACCCATCTCCAGGAATTAGAATCCGAATCCATCTTTATAATCCGCGAAGTAGCCGCACAATTTGAAAGACCTTGTCTTTTATTTTCAGGGGGTAAGGACTCGATTGTTATGGCATATCTGGCTTATAAAGCATTTTATCCGGCTAAAATTCCGTTCCCATTGGTGCATATTGACACAGGGCACAATTTTCCGGAGACGCTTACATACAGAGATGAATTAGTAAAACGTCTGAACGCAACGTTGCTCGTGGGATTAGTTCAGGAGAGCATTGACAAAGGAAGAGCGACAGAAGAAAAGGGCTACAATGCGAGCCGTAATGTATTGCAAACGGTTACTTTATTAGATACCCTTGAAGCGCATAAATTTGATGCCGCTATGGGAGGAGCGAGAAGGGATGAAGAAAAAGCAAGAGCGAAAGAGCGGTTTTTTTCGCACCGCGATGAATTCGGGCAATGGGATCCCAAAAACCAACGTCCGGAACTCTGGAATTTATTCAACGGGAAAAAGAATATCGGAGAGCATTTCCGGGTTTTTCCGTTGAGCAACTGGACGGAAATGGATATCTGGCAGTACATTGCGTTGAATCAAATTCCGATTCCTTCACTCTATTTCACTCATGAAAGAGATTGTTTTACAAGAGACAACGTGATTTATTCTGCATCCGATTGCATGCTCAGGCGACCGGAAGAAAAAATTGAACGCAAGCAGGTGCGATTCAGAACCATAGGGGACATGACTTGCACCGGCGCTGTGATTTCAAAAGCCAATTCTCTGGAAGATATTATTCAGGAAGTGGCGGCATCGCGTACTACAGAGAGAGGCACCCGTGCGGATGATAAGCGTTCGGAGACCGCTATGGAGGATAGAAAAAAGCAGGGGTATTTTTAAGAATGAACACTCGTAAACCTGTGTCTGAGGAGTATATATAGAAAATAGAATTGCTCCTACAAATAGTAATTAACACAAAAAACATGAATAAAATGGAACAGCAATCAGCCATAAAAATTTTCGAAGAAAAAAAAGTAAGAACTCTGTGGGATGCTGAACAGGAGAAATGGTATTTATCCATAGTAGATGTGATAGCCGTTTTAACTGAAAGTCCCAATCCAAGAAAGTATTGGAGCGTTCTGAAAACACGATTAAAAGCTGAGGGAAGCCAGTTGGCTACAAATTGTAGTCAACTGAAAATGCAGTCGGCGGATGGTAAATTTTATCTTACGGATGTAGCCGACACGGAACAACTTTTCAGATTGATTCAATCCATTCCATCGCCCAAAGCAGAGCCATTTAAACTTTGGCTTGCACAAGTTGCCTCTGAAAGATTAGATGAAATGCAAGATCCGGAACTCACTATTGACAGAGCAATGAAAGAATATTTGCAATTGGGATATTCTGAAAGCTGGATAAATCAGCGGCTGAAAAGCATTGAAATTCGAAAAGAACTGACCGATGAATGGAAAAAAAGAGGATTGAAAGAAGGAGTTCAGTTTGCAACGCTTACCGACATTATTACTAAGGCATGGAGTGATAGAACCACAAAAGAATATAAAATTCTGAAAGGGTTGAAGAAAGAAAATCTTAGAGATAATATGACCAACACCGAATTGATTTTAAACATGCTTGCGGAAGCATCAACCAAAGAAATTTCCTCCGTGGTTGAACCCAAGGATTTTGACACCAGTATAAAAGTGGCAAAGCAGGGTGGTGATGTCGCTAAAGTAGCAAGGAAAGAATTGGAAGCGCGGACAGGGAAAAAAGTGGTTACTTCTTTAAATGCAAAAGCTGTTTTGAGTTTGAAAGAGAGACAAGAAAAATAAATGAATATCGTTTTTGTTGTACTATGAAACCACCCCAAAACATGAAAAAAAAATCACACCCCTACATCCCATTCCTGCTGGAAGACATAAAAGCCGCCCACCGCAGTTCTGCCGTTGCAAAATTGAACGAGCCGAAAACCATTGAAGAAGAACTGGAAGAATCGGAGCGTTTTGTTTCTGACGAACGCGAACATACGCTCAGTTATTACTGCGGATTGAAACCGGAGGACTTTCCTCCTGTAGAACAACTGTCTGATAGAGATATGCAAAAGGTATGCGAAGCGTTTAATACAATGATGGATACGTGGAATTTGTCTGTTGATTTGCCGGAGAATCTGCCGCCTTCTTTAGCATATCAACTGACGATTGGATTATTAAGTAAAGAGACCTTCATTCCCAATTGTGGGACATTGCATATTGACTTTTGCACGGGCTATGCACCGGACTGTGAATTGAAGCAATATTGCCCCTGTCTGAAAATCTGGAACGAAAAATAACCCACTCAATTTACTTTCTCCTCAAAATCTTTTTTAAAACAATCTTCTCAACCCAACTATGAAAAGGATAAATCAAAATCGCAACGCCGGCATTGAAAATTAATTTCCAGACAGGCGCTCCTCCCGTCCATTGCTCTACATAAGGGTCAATCAGCACAATGATAAATTCAAACCATAATAAAATGGATATGAAAATAATGGCTTCAATCAATTTCCGTCCTACATGAATTCGTACCAGTAAAATGATGGCTGTAAACAATATGACAAAAGCGATGGCAATGCCCGAATACTGAAGAATATTTCGACGGGTTTTTTCTTCCATGGAAATTCTCAATGATTCTGCTTCCACGCTTTTTTTAATGATTTCTGCTTTTTCATATTCATATTGCGTCTCCAAACGGGCTTGCTTTTTTTCATTATCCTTATTGTAAATACTATCGCGATATAAAATATAATTCTGATAATTTTCGAATGCCTGTTTGTAATAGTTGCCTCCATTCAGATTATTCAGATTCTTTTCTCCTTTTATTTTAAAAATTTCAGCGAGGTGTTGAAAGTTATCTTTGCATAGATCCTTACTGCCGATTTCTTTAGCAATGGATAAACTCTTTAAACAAAACTCTTCCGCTTTTTCCAACTCTTTTTGATTCAAATAAACTAATCCAATATTCCCATACTTATAAGAGATACTTTCTTTGTGACCGATTTCTTCTGCAATCTTCAATCCCTTGTTCAGATATTCAAGAGCCAAGGGGTATTTTACTGTCATTGCATAATGATTATTTCCTGCTTTTACAGCGGAGTCACCTTGAAAAACAAAAACTAATCCTATACTACCCAGCAAAGTTGTGGCGCTATATTGATTTCCCATTTCTTCCGAAATTTTCAATGCTTTCAAAAAATAATTTAATGCCATTGTTAATTTACCTTGCGAAACATAGTTCTCTCCCATATTATTAAGGATGATAGCAATTCCATAATTATTTCCGGTTTTCTCAACAAGTTCTAATGATTTGGAATAATAATTAAGGGCAAGCGGCAAATTTTCCTGCATAGTATAAACATTTCCGATATTACTGTAAATGGATGCGATCAAATCATTATCTTTCAAGACAACGGAAATTTTTAACGCCTGAAAATAATAATCCAGCGCTTTTGGATAATTTCCCTGTTTAACCAATACCGCTCCTATGTTGCCCTGAAATCTTGCCATCTTTTGTTTGTCTCCGATTTCCTTAGATATTTTTAATGCTTTCTGGAAGTAATTCAGCCCTTTGGTCATGTTCCCTTGCTCTATATAAATAACTCCTATATTCCCGGTTGCCGCGGCTATACCACTGTTATCAAATAACTGTTCGTAAATTTTTAATGATTGAAATTGAAAAAAAAGCGCAGAATCATAGTTACCTTTTAATCTATAGAATATTCCAAGATTGCTGTAAATATTTCCCAGCCCTATTAGCCAACGGGCTTTTAGTGCCAAAGCAAGGGCTTGCTTTCCTAATAGGATAGAAGTGTCGGGATTTTTGAACCGAAATGAAGAGCCGATTGTATTCAGTATATCTGCTTTTTCAGTATCTATACGGGAAATTTTTAATCTGGAAAAAAGGGAATCAATAGTGTCAGCGTTTGAGAAAGTTGGTAGATTAGGAGAAAATAGTATGCAGAGTAGGAAAATAATCGAATAATTTCTCATGTACGTTCGGTTTAATTCAGGGGGTTGGTTTTTATAGGATTTCAGAGCAAAGTTATTGAAAATATATTCAAAGATTTATGTTAAAAGCATTTCGCAATAGAAAAGAAAGTTCTCTTATAAACAGATACCTGAAACTTTACTATTTTGACAGTATGTAAGAAGTGATATTTTATCTTTAAATTTGCACGAAACAAAACTATTCCCAAGATTTAACCAAACGCAAATAAGTCCTTGCACACCAACAAATATCTCGACATGGACCTCCTCCGCTTCACCACTGCAGGAAGCGTAGATGATGGCAAAAGCACGTTAATTGGGCGGTTGCTTTTTGATAGCAAATCCATTTTTGAAGACCAACTTGAAGCCGTTGAATCCTCCAGCAAACGAAAAGGATTAGATCACATAGATTTATCCCTGCTGACAGATGGATTAAAGGCAGAACGCGAACAGGGAATCACCATTGATGTGGCTTACCGGTATTTTGCAACACCCAAACGTAAATTTATTATCGCCGATACTCCTGGGCATATTCAATATACCCGTAACATGGTGACAGGAGCATCAACCGCTAATCTGGCTATAATTTTAATTGATGCACGGAAAGGTGTTCTTGAACAGACCTGCCGTCATTCGTATATCGCTTCCCTGTTAAAAATCCCTCATCTGGTGGTCTGCATAAACAAAATGGATCTGGTGGACTACAAAGAAGAAGTATTTGAAAAAATTGTGCACGATTTTGATAATTTTTCTTCCAAACTGGAAGTGGTTGATATTAATTATATTCCTATCAGTGCGTTGAAAGGGGACAATGTGGTTGACAAAAGTAAAAACATGGATTGGTATCATGGTCAAACCTTGTTGTATTTACTGGAACATATCCATATCGGAAGCGACTATAATCATATTGATTGCCGGTTTCCGGTGCAGTATGTGATACGCCCTCATTCAGATGAACATCATGATTACCGGGGGTATGCTGGAAGAATTGCCGGCGGAGTGTTTAGAGTAGCAGACAAAGTAAAAGTTTTACCCGGTGGCTTTACTTCAACCATCAAAACCATTGATTTTTTCAACCAGTCATTAAAAGAAGCATACCCTCCCATGTCAGTGACACTAACCCTTTCCGATGACATTGATATCAGCAGAGGAGACATTATTGTAAGGGAAAATAACGTACCGCAGTTGGGGCAGGACATTGACATGATGATGTGCTGGTTTAATCCCAAGAAAATGAATCCCGCCGGCAAATATTTTTTGAGACATAACACCAAAGAAGGAAAGTGCATGGTAAAAGAAGTGCGTTATAAAGTGGATATCAATACCATGCAACGCAACGAAACGGATAAAGACGTTTGCATGAATGACATTGCCAGGGTGTTAATCAGAACCACTTTCCCCTTGTGTTTTGACAGTTACCGGAAAAACCGTATCACTGGCAGTGTCATACTTATGGATGAAGGAACCAATGAGACGGTGGCGGCTGGGATGATTGTTTGAGGGAGGGGCAATTCCTTAACCATTTTTTACAGAAGTTTAGCTATATTTGCGGTAAGGTTGTGGGAAAATATACTAAAGGTAATCAGGTTTACGAAAAAAATGAATAACACATAACACTAAACACATAACATAAAACACATAACATAAAATTATAAATGTAATAGAGGTTGAGCACTTAGAAGTTTTTTATTTTTTGTTTAGTGTTATATGTTTTTTTAATTCTTAAACCTGAGCGGGTATTTATAGAAAATAGTAAATAGAAAATAGTAAATAGAAAATAGTAAATAGAAAATAGCCCCCCCCCCACTCCCCATGGCTTCATCAGAAAGACGCACCGGATTTACCCAATTAGTAAAAGAACACGAGCTGTATCCGCAGGAAGCGCCAGCCATGCTAAAAACATCGAAAATGAAAATGTACATCGGAATTCCGAAAGAAACCTCTTTTCAGGAAAACCGGTTAGCATTGACCCCTCATGCCATAGGATTACTCGTTAATAACGGGCATGAAATTTTTGTGGAATCAGGTGCAGGAAATCCTTCCAAATACAGTGACACTGATTACAGTGAGATGGGCGCACTGATTGTTCAAACAGCCGAAGAAGCATACAAAGCCGATTACATTCTCAAAGTGGAACCTCCTACAGAGGAAGAATTCAAGTTTTTAAGACCCGGACAAACCTTGTTTTCTGCCATACAATCCACTACGATTAAATTAGAATATCTGAAAGGGCTGATAAATAAACGAATCAATGCCATTGCTTTTGAATACATCAAAGATGAAAGTAACACCATGCCAATTGTTCGAAGCATGAGTGAGATTACAGGTAGTACAGTCATGCTTGTGGCGGCAGAATTATTAAGTAGTACGAATAACGGAAGAGGAATCATTCTTGGAGGTATTACCGGAGTGCCACCTACACAAGTGGTCATTCTTGGAGCGGGAACCGTTGCTGAATATGCAACCCGTACTGCTCTTGGGTTGGGAGCAGAAGTAAAAATTTTTGATACAAGCATATTCAGGTTGCGCCGGCTTAAACATAGTTTGAACAGGGAAATATTTACATCCATTATTAGTCCTGCTATTCTAGCTTCATCCCTCAAAACAGCGGATGTTGTGGTAGGAGCTATTTCTCCGGAAAAAGGCACCACCACGTATGTAGTACCTGAAGAATTAATCCGGAAAATGAAACCTAATTCCGTCATCATTGATGTGAGCATTGACCAGGGTGGGTGTTTTGAGACATCAAAGGTTACCACTCATTTGAATCCCACTTTTAAAGTACATGAAGTTATTCATTATTGTGTTCCCAACATTTCGTCACGGGTGGCACGCACTGCTACTAAAGCATTGAGTAATACATTGGCGCCTATTCTTTTATCCATCGGCGAAAAAGGTGGCTTTGAACAGGCATTGTGGGAAGATAATGGGTTACGGAACGGTGTATATTCGTATAAAGGTCACCTTACCAATCAATTTTTAGCAGAAAAATTCTCGCTAAAACATCAGGACATTTCATTAATGATTATTTCGAGAATATAATTCCTCAGAACCATGGCAATCATATACACCAAAAAATTTTCGAATGGCAACCGGCTTGCTCTTTGGGAGCTTACCGAAGAAAGAGAACAACTCGAAAAAGATCTTCAAATGGATGAAACTGAATTGTTGCAATATCAGCAGGTGACACATCCTGAACGTGCACGGCAATGGCTTGCCGCACGGGTTTGCTTGAAAGACCTGATTGGCAGAGAAGGAAGAAAATTTAAAATCGTTTACAACGAACTTCGCAAACCCTGCTCGGCTGAACCTGGGATATTTTTTTCTATTTCGCACACCCGTCGATACGTATCGGTAATTTATGGATTCACTAACGAGCTTGGGTTGGACATTGAATATATTCATCCCAGAATTTTTAACATTAAGGAAAAGTTTGTTACACCCGAAGAAGAAACGATTTTTGAAGGAGTTACTGAGTTGGAAAAATATCATATCATCTGGGGCGCAAAAGAATGTCTTTTTAAGGTTTACAGTGAACAGAAACTTGATTACAAAGCCAATCTTATTATAGAACAATTTTCAGGGGCACAAAATAAAGGGGAATGTACAGGCGCCATCCGCCTTGAAAATAAAACGATACGTTACACCGTTCATTATGAAATTTTTGAAGGCCATTTACTGGCTTATATTATTGACACCCCTTTGTCTTAGTTGCCGGGAACCCATGAAGGGAATGCTGAGAATAGAGCCCACAGAACATGCACAGTTGCTTTCAAAAGTAAACCCTTCTGAAAAAGTTATTACCGTAGTAAATTTCTGGGCAACCTGGTGTAAACCCTGCGTGGAAGAGATTCCTGAATTTGTTCAATTTCAAAAATGGATTGTTGAAAATTCAAATGCAGAGATCTCCTGCCCGGTACGGCTTATTTTTGTTTCATTTGATTTTAAGAATGAAATTGAAAAAAAGGTTTTTCCTTTTCTCGAATCACGGAATTTTTCAGGAACCCATTATTTTGTTGATGAAAAGCAGACCACATTTATTGATGGAATTGATCCACAATGGCAGGGACAGCTCCCAACCACATTCATTTATTTCCAGGGCAAACAAAAAACACGTATAGATAAAACGATTACATTTGGAGAATTGCTGACATCGGTAAAATTGGTTTGCGGGTCAGATTGATGTGTTTTTTTATAGAGACACGGAGCACCGTGTATTATTTTTTAGTAGAGACACGGCGCACCGTGTCTCTACAAGAACAAATGTTCTCTATCATACAACTATTTTCATAATCCCGAAATCAATTTGAAAATGTCTTTCAGAATAAACCATACACTGCATATATTTTTATTCTTTTTTATATTTATTCTTGTTCTTGTTCTCTCCCCCGCTTACGCCCAAAACTACCGGATAGAAAAATACTCAGTGGAAGCAGGCATGGCACAGGCATCGGTGGTTGACATAGAACAGGACAAAGATGGAAATATTTGGTTTGCCACTTCGGGCGGCGCTACTTATTATAATGGTAAGACATTTGAAACCGTCACTACCGGTCATGGCTTGTTAAATAACAGGGTGCGGGAAATTTTTTGCGACAAAAAAGGAAATATCTGGATAGGTACCGGTGAGGGAATTTCAGTCATCCATTACAATTCATTTCTTCATAGTGACACATTATCGGTTAAGAATTATACCAAGGCACAAGGGTTACCCGATAACCGGATTTCCAGCATAATACAAGACACAAAAAACCGGATATGGATTACTACAACTGGAGGTGTGGCACGGTATCTATATAACGTGTTGGACACTTCCTGCACAAAATGTTTCAGTACGTTTACCGTAGAAAGCGGATTATTTACCAATCAAATCAATTCAATCTACGAGGATTTAAAAGGACAATTATGGCTCTGTTCACAAAAAGGATTAGCCATGTTCAATCCGGATGATCTTTCCGGGAAAATTCTTAATCCCTTGATTTTAAATACAAGTAATGGATTGAAAGAAAACACGGTGAGAACAATAGCGCAGGGTAAAGACGGGATTTATTGGATAGGTCTGTTGGGTTCATTAATGAGAATGAAATTAACGGATGATGATAAAAAATATTTCACATTGGAAGATGGTGTAAATTATTTTCCTGTTTTATTCGGAAATCAGATTCAACGCGCTACGGTTGACCCTAATGGAGATGTCTGGATTGGGGCACACGGTGCGCTAAGAATCTCCGAAGAGGGCAGTGATTTTATCAGCATGGATAATGGATTGGGAAAGGGTTCCGTAAGAGCAGTTTTTCATGACAGAGAAGGCAATACCTGGTTCGGAACATCTGCAGAAGGATCCAGCAAATTCAGAAGTAAAATGTTTTCGGTTTATAGCACGGATCATGGACTTATCTGCAATGATTTAAGAGCTATACTGGAAGACCACCGGGGATGGGTATGGATGGCTGGTGCCACCGGACTGTCACTGTTAAATCCAGCGGAAAAAAATTATCAGAAACCATACAAAAAGCTTTTCCGGAATTATTCTACCCGCGAAGGAATAAATTATACGGGCTCACTCTGGTCGTTGGCAGAAGATAAAGAAGGCAATATCTGGATAGGTGCCGGCGGTGGAATTTCTGTGGTAAATGCAAAAGAATTTGAAAAAGGAAAAGTGGTATTTGACAATTTTTTGGAAGCAGATGGCTTAAAGAATCCCGCCACCATGGCTTTATATCAGGATAAGAAAGGTAGAATCTGGGCGGGAACTTTAGGAGGGATTGCGTTATTTCAGGGAAAACTCTTTGAATCGAAAACAGTTCGGACGTCTCAACATAAAAAACATCCCTCATTCAATTTTTATGGTCCTGAAAAAGGCATTCCTTTTTCACAGATACTTGATATTAAGGAAGACGCACGCGGAAATTTATGGATTGGTTCCGGCGGTGGATTACTCCGGCTCAAAGAGTTGACGGATGACACCATTGAAGTGGAAATTATTGGAACGCAACAAGGGTTAAAGAATATTCACATTTTATCAATTACGGAAGATAAAGTTGGAAATCTTTGGCTGGGAACTGCCGGAGGAGTTACTAAATTAAAAGTGATTCGCAACGAACCACTCGAAGTGAGTGTCACTAACTATACTGTAAAGGACGGACTGAGTTCAGATACTCCGTACTTGCTGTTGATTGACAGCAAAGGGGATTTGTGGGTGGGAACCAACCGCGGAGTTGACCGTTTTTACATACGACAGGGAGAATTTAAAAAAATCAAATCTTACGACAAAGACCAAGGATTTTCGGGTATTGAATGTAATCACAATGCCGGCTGGATGGACCGGAACGGGAACCTGTGGTTTGGGACGATGGGGGGCGCCATTTATTATAATGGAAGGGAAGATAAACCGAACCTGACGGAGCCGCTTGTAAAAATTTCAGAGTTAAAATTATTTTATGATAAAATAAATCCAGTTAATTTTGAAAAAAAAGAAACTGCTTATAGTGATTCCTCCTCTTCCCTTTTATTCAATTACAATCAAAATCACCTGACATTTGAATATATCGGCGTAAGTTTAAGCCATCCGGATAAGGTAACCTATCAATATATGTTAAGAGGATTTGATAATGGCTGGAGTCCGGTGACACGCGAAAACGATGCTACTTATTCAAATATACCACCCGGCAACTATGTTTTTATGGTAAAGGCGTGCAACGAGGAAGGAATCTGGAACCGTAAACCGGTTGAAATATCGTTTACCATAAAAAAGCAATATTGGGAAACGGGATGGTTTTACACATTACAGGTTTTATTTTTTGCCGTTCTTATCGGAACTACATTTTATTTAAACCGCTCCAACACCCAAACGCGTATTGCCACGACGCTGATTTTTGTCACGTTGTTTGTCAGTTTTGAATATGTAGAGGAAACGGTGGAGCCCTATCTGATGAATTTCACCGGCGGCGCTCCGCTTTTTAAAGTCATAACCAATTTGATTCTCGCATCCATTCTTGTTCCGGTGGAGCATCGTATCCGTAAATTTCTTGCGGGATTAAGTAAGGGGAAAGAGGAGGGGGAGATTGAGAATACGGTAGTTAGTGACTAAAATGTTTTAAAGGGATGCAACGTTGCCTCCTGAATACATTCTACAAGATAAAACTCCTTTAGTTCTGGAAATGTCCGCAATTGTCGAACAAGAAAAATTGTCTCGGGTAAAATTAACGCATGATTTTTATACAATTTAAAAAAATTCTGAATTTAAAAAGAAGCGAGAAAAATCTTTGTTTCCGAGAAAGGAAATAATGTTGTACGTTCAGTAGTGATTAGTTACATATATTGTTTATTATGGAAGAATTTATTATATTTGTTAGGTTTTTATTTTTATAGAATTTTATTATTTAAAACACACCTATAAAAAAATTAACACGGACATCTCAATGTTGCAAACAAATAAACAATTACACATCATTGGAGACCAGTGACCAATCAAAAAAACGGGGTGTCCCCGAAAAACCATACGAGTAGGGCTAATATGAAAATGACATGAAAACTATAAATTTTCACTTTTGTACCTTTTTACTGATGTTAATGAGCAACTCCTCTTTTTCTCAATGGACATCTTATAATACTTCAAACTCGGGATTAATGGATAATTACTGCTGGTACATAGCTGCTGACCCTAAGGGTGATATTTGGGTCAGCACACAATATTCAGGTGCGAACAAATTAACAGATTCAACTTGGATCAACTATACCACTTCTAACTCCAGTATTGGAGGAAATTTTGTTTGTCCTGTAAATTTTGATAAAAAAGGGAATACATGGATTGGATCAAATGGTGGAGGGCTTTCAAAATTTGATGGTTCAAATTGGACTGTATATAACACTTCTAATTCCGGTTTACCGAGTAATATTGTTTATAGAATTGAATTTGATGCAAGTGGAAATGTTTGGGTAGGGACAAAATTGGGCGGCTTGGCAAAATTTAATGATACCGTTTGGACAGTATATAATACAAGTAATTCGGGTATGGTATCAAATGATGTTAATGCTTTAACTTTTGACAAAAATGGAAATATTTGGGTGGGTACCCGTTTTGGAGGCCTCACTAAATTTGATGGCAATAGTTCATGGACAAATTATAATACCCTTAATTCACCTATTCCAAATGATTCTGTATATTTTCTGAAATATATTTACCAAACAGATATATTATGGGTTGGAACTGTAGGAGGATTAGCTACTTTATCAGATAGTACATGGGCTATATATACTACTACAAATTCAGGACTACCTCATAATTACATAAGGTCAATTGCTTATTCATATAACGGTGAAGCGTGGATTGCTACAGGTGGTGGTGGAGTGGCACGATTAGTAGATACAACTTGGACCGTCTATAATACGTCAAATTCAAATCTACCAAGCAATATGGTATGGTCTGTTGCTACCGATATACGGGAAAAAGTTTGGGTAGCTACCTGGGGCGGCGGCATTGCAAGTATAAATCCATTTGGCGATAGCATTACTGTAATTATTACAAGCGCTGTTGACAATCCGGGTGATACGATTGAACTCCCAGATGTAGGTGTGGTTATTAACTTTGACTCATCCAGCACAGTGCTTTCCGGAGATGATGGGGTTACAGTTACGCAGTATCTGGATGGACTGGACAGTACCCAACAACAAACTTCAAGTACAGATTCAGTGGCTACTATCTTCAACAATAGCTACTGGAACATTTTTTCATATTTAGATACGTTTAATGTTACTGTCTGTTTTAGCTTTGATTCCTCACAATTCAACACTGGTTTTCTTCAATACCTGAGCATGGTCTTTCAGGAAATTCAGGGGGATCCCTGGCAACTCATAACATCTGTTCCTACAGTTACTGATAGCACAATTTGCTTCACTACAAATCATTGGAGCAACTGGGCATTAGCCATTACAAAATCAGATTCCAAAATGCAGATTGACACAGTATTTTATAACCAAAATGTTACACCCATTATTTATACAAAAGAATTTTCACAATCCGGAATAACCTTCAAAACAAAATTAAATGCAGGAGAAACGGATACTATTTTTGTTGCCCGTTATGATATTAATCCGGGTGGAAATGCACCTGCTGAAATTCAAAGCTATCTAAATACATTCTGGGAAATTAGAAATCAGAAAAAAGATACAACCGCATTATTTATTGATGCCACTGATATAGAAGGATTTCTTCCTGAACAAAAACAAAATTACGTAGTTTTGAATCGTGCCGGAGTTTTTGATGATTGGAAAATCCTTCCTACACTCAGAGTAAAGAGAAATTCAAAAGAAGTTTTGTTTGTACAAAAAGATACCTTGTTTGGTCAATTTCTTATTGGTGTATCCAGCAAAGTTCAACCTTATTTTACAGATAGCATTGTATTTACTCCTGCTTGTGCCGGTGATAGTATTCTATTCTCATCAGTTATTGATGGTGGCACTCCTCCTTATACTTATTCCTGGACAGGAGACGTGGGATTAAGTGGCACAACTGAAACCTTAGGTTTTGTATATCCCAACATGGGGCAATACTCAGTTACATTAAAGGTAGAAGATACCTTTGGTGCTGAAACAGAATATATTTCAACGGTGAATATAGGTTGTACCAACCGAATGGTAGATAATGTTCCCGGAAAAAATCCTGTATTTTTTCCAAATCCAACTGAAAACGGAATCATGTATTTATCTTTTTCTGGACACGGTTCACATAATATAATAATATCTGTTTGTGACCTTTTTGGAAGGAAAGTTTATAGTCACACAACAAACCTGTTAGAAAATATCAGGATGAATTTGAGCCACCTAAATTCAGGAAGTTATATAGTTCATGTAAAAACAAAGGATAAAGAGTACAGAGAGATGGTTAGAGTGAAATGATTGGTTTTAAACCATTTCAAAATATCGGATTGGATTATTTATAATAAAAACTTCCTAACTGGAAATAGCGCAATATTTCGTTTATTAGCACCAGTATCTTACGGATAAAAATGCGCACTGTATTATTTACTCCTTTGCCGGAAGGAGTTAACTCAAAACTTACTTTACCTATTTTTTCACGTATAGGAGTTTCTCTTTTTCTTTTTTCAATAATCACGATACTGTCATAATAATGAATTGAGTTAGCCGTTCGCGTGAAATTATTTACCTTAAATCTTTTTTGTTCGGAATGGAAAGCATGCAAATAGTCAATAAAATTTTTACTATACTCTATAAAGGTCCCCCTTCTTTTAAGACCCCCTCCGTACATGAGCCAATAGGAAGAATGTAAATCTTCACAAACATATACTCCTTCCTCTTTTACATGTTCAAATAATACTTCATACGTGGCAATTTGTTGTGTCATTTTGTGTCCTCCGTCATCAATAAGAATATCAATTGGGGGAATTTTATTTTTTAATTCTTTCAAAAAATTCCGGTCCGACTGCGAGCCGATGAATATTTTTATATTTTCCTCTTCCAGTTTTTTACAATTAGGATCTATATCCACACCGTAAATTTTTGCCTTATCGCCAAAATAGTTTTTCCACATTTGCAAACTCCCTCCCTGTGAGACACCAATTTCCAGTATGACAATTTCTTTATTTCTGAACCGGCTGAAATGGCGGTCATACACTTCAAAGTAATGAAGCCATTTAAAAATGAGGCGGTCTTTGTTTTCTATAAAATATTTTTCCAGGTCATTCATAACGATTCGTGAGGTTAAGGGTAAGTTTTTCGGGATATAATGTTCAGGTTTTCGGGAATTAATTTTGAAAAAAAAACACCAACAATATAAAGCAATAATACGGAACTATTTCTGTATATCAGGTCCAAAAACACAGAATCCAATACCGGTAGCACAAAATTCAGCATTAATGCACAACTAAAAAACAAGACCAAAATCAAGTAATGATAATTATAGGGTTGAAATTTAAAGATTCTATAAATAACGAGGCACTTGGAAACATTGAAAAGAAAAGCAGAAATACCTGTTGCAAAAGCCGCCCCTAAAATTTCCATATTCGGAATTAACCAAAAGTTTAAAAGAAAGGTGGTAACGATTAACAGGAGAAGAAGAAATATTCCATATAAATATTTTTTCGAAAAATATATAATAGAACTATTGGTACCGGTACTCATATTAATCAGGGAACTGCTGGCAATAATTATAGTTACCCAATACCCGTTGCGATATTCAGCAGGCAAAAACGAAAGCCCATTCTGGAGATTTACTATTAATAAAAGAAACAAAAAGCCGCCAACCACTGTGAGGTATCTTACGGAATCCTTATAGATTTTATCCACCGTATTCAAATCGTTTTTAGCCAAAGCGTCTGAAATTCTCCCGTCAGTAATCCGGTTCAGCACGTTTGAAGGTATTTCAATGAGGGTGCCTATTAGTACGGCGATGCTGTAAACCGCTACTTTATCTAATGACACAAAACCGCCCAGCAAGGCTACATCTACATTTTTTAATCCTATGGATGCAATTCCTGCAAATCCGAACATGGAAGTAAATAAAAACGTTTGCCGGTTTAAATAGGGCTTTAAAAAATTCCACTGAGGGAACACAGTTATCCTGTCATTTTTATAAATAAACACGGTTAGTATTATAAATTGCAATCCATAGATCAAGACATACCCGGCGATAAAGGAATGGATAGTAATCAATTTGAGAAAATACAAAGAAAGAAGTATTGTAAATGCGAGCCGGTTGAACAGTTCATTAAGGAAGGAAGGAAAATTTGGTTTAAAAAGGGCGAAACAATATGCAGTCAGCACGGCAATAAATCCCATGAATAATCCCATGGGGAGCACGTAGTTAAAATATTCGGTAAATAGGAATGATTTCTCTGTATATTTTTCAATAATGATATCTTTGAAAAAATAACCGACTGTAGAGAAAAGAATATAAAGAAGTGCGGTGGCACCGGTAATAATCCAAAAAAATCCATGGTGACCTTTTTCAGGGTTTCGGAAATAGGGAAAATATTTTAGGGTAAAGGAAGAAATACCCACAGGGAAAATAGAAGAAAAAAGCAGGGAAACGGAGTATAAAATTCTTACCAGCCCTACTTCTTCGGGGGTAAGGAGATAGGGCTGTAAAACCAGAAGATTTACAAAGCCGACTAAAATTCCTGAGTACGCTATAAGCGTATTGGTAATGCCTTGACGTTGGATGATGCCCATGGGGGGGAGAAGAAGGGCAAACATAGCGAAAAAAATCATTTTAATTGTATATCCAAAATATTTGACTTACCTTTACAATTGCAAAAATTAAATTTGTTTTCTAAATTAAATTATTACTTTCAATACAAAAATTAAATTTTCACTCAAGAATGAGGGAACTATTTGCATCACCTTTACCTACCACACACTTCATCTTGAGGATAAAATGTAAAACATATCCACCACTTTTTGTAACTCCACAAGTGTGATAAATGAATTGATTTAAATACTCATGCACTCTTAATTACACAATTAATGACGCATATATATTATATCAAAAATGAAAAATGTTAGTGTAATATTAACGACTTTTAATGGAGAAAAAACCGTTGAGAAAACGATAGATTCAATTTTAAATCAAAATGGCATTAATAAAGAATTTACGATTGAATTAATTGCAATAGACGATTGCTCAAGCGATAGCACTATGTCAATTTTAAAAAGAAAGAACTGTGTGGTTTATAACATGGAACGGAATACGGGCGGTCCTAATAAAGGGAGAAATATAGGAATTAAAAAAGCTACGGGAGATTATATTTGTATCGCAGACCAGGATGATGTATGGGAAAAACACAAACTAAGAGCTTTATTACCCCATTTGGAAACAGTTAGCATCGTTACATCCGGATACACTTTATCAGATAAAAATCAAAAAAAAAATATATATAGATTTCAACGAAATGGAAATGGATTCATTTATTTTAATAAAAATGAAACCTTTAGAAAAAAGCTTGCAAAATCAACAAACGAACAGAATACATATTTAGGAAGTATAATTTACCGGAAGGAATTAAATGAAATACTATTTGAAGAACACTATGGGGTCGTTGATTTTGACTGGGTTTTGCGTTTGTTTCACAATCAAACATCCATTGAGGTTTGTGATTCTCTTTACATAAGAAATGTTGATGAAAACAATTTATCTTTAAATGAAGATTACCGGAAAAAGGATTTTTACTATTCCTTAATAGCATTGAAAGATTATGAAGAAGCTTATCCTAAAGAAGTAGCTCAAGGTTATCGGAAAATACATGGAAGCATGGCGCGGTACTACTATTTGATTGGAAATATGAAACAAGCAAGGTTTTATTTTTTAAGATCCGACTGGAATCTGAAAACGCTTTTATACTACATCACAACATTTGTTGGTTCAGATTTTGTCAAAAAAAAGTTTAAAATTTTTGGATAAAATGAGCAAACGGTTAAAGCAATTAAAACAATCAATTAATTTCTACAGGCAAGAATTTTGGTCTGTTTTGAGAAAGTTAAAATTATTTATAATAACTCAACCGGAAAAAGTTAACCATCTCAAGGTTAAGATCAGATGTAGAAAAAAATGGTATGGGAGTAATTATGGCGGTTTTTATCTGAATCCTGACAAAATAAATGAGAATTCTATAGTATATTCTTTTGGAATAGGTAAGGACATAACTTTTGATAAAAGAATAATGAAGAAACATGGATGTAAGGTGTTTGCGTTTGATCCTACACCAAAATCAATTGAATATGTTGATGATAGCAAACCAAGTTCATTATTTAATTTTTTTAGATACGGCATTGGAACAACCACAAAAATTGAAAAATTTTATTTGCCGAAAAATAAACATGGTGTCTCCGGAAGTATGGAAATAAATGAATCATTGGATGAAAATTGTTTCGTTGAAGTCCCAATGAGAACAATCAAAGATATTACAAGTGAATTTGGGCATAGTAAAATAGATGTACTTAAAATGGATATCGAAGGTTCCGAATATGTTGTTTTGGAATCAATACTTAAATCAGGAATAAACATTGGGCAAATTTTAGTCGAGTTTCACGACAGGTTAGTTAATTCAGGCGAATACCGATCTAAAAATATTGTTAATCTACTAAGTGAAAAAGGGTTTAATATTTTTGGCATATCTGCTAGTTACGAAGAGGTTTCATTCATCAATAATTCTATTGCACAGGGTAATTAATAAAACTAAGTTCAATTAAAAAAAGTTTTTTCATTTTTTTTCACCCAGGTACTTACTAAATATTTTTTCTAATGGTAATAGAATTATAGCAAGAATTAAATTCATGAACACTTTAAAAATAGGAATTCCACCGCCAATATTGTCAAAATAGGGTTCCAGCAAAGTTTTTGTAAATTCAAAAACGACAAATATGCTTATGAAAATTAATACGGTTTTATATTTTTTATGTGATGAAGAACTATGGCCAATAATAAAAGACACGCTTAGCAATGAAAGAAATAATAATAATTCAGACGAATAAAACCACCACGTTTCCCAAAAAGGAGGTTTTATCCTAAAATTAAACATTACAGCTTTTTCGTTCCAAATCCCATCATTATTACAAGCCCTTACATTAAATTGATATCTGCCTGGTTTCAAATTAGAATAGGTGGTTTTATTTTCAGAAGTAATGGGTGACCAGTCCTGGTCAGAACCATCCAATTTAAATTGATATAAAACCTTTTCAGGAATACATAAACTTACACCAATAAATTCAAAAGTCAAATGATTTTTTTCAATGGGAAATTCAAACTTTTGAGAATTATTTTCCTTTCCTGCCAAATATTTTCTTAAATCTACATTTTGGAAATGCAATTTAACACTATTTAAACTAATTACCGGTTCTACCTGGTTTTTCTTATCATATTCCCTATCATAAACCGTAACCCCTTTGGAAGTTCCAAACCATATTTTTCCATCATGATCCTTAAATACAGCATTGGGTTTACATTCTATACCAAAAAATCCTTCAGCAAGTCCAAAAGAAGTAAATTCTATTTTATTATTCTTAATAAATAGTGGATAATTAAATTTAATTATCCCTTTAACAGTCCCAATCCATAAATTACTGTCATTATCAAAAAGCAGTGAATTAATATTCAGATTTCCTAAACCATCTTTGCTGCTGAATAATTTATTATTAACAGTTTCTATTTTACTCTTATTATTAGGAATCATTAACAGACCGTGACCATACACCCCTGCCCAGATATTCCTACGACCATCTTCAATCAATGCATAAACAACATTATTGTGAAAATTCTGTCCTAATCTAATATTTACGGGCGTATATTTTTTAGAAAAAGTATCATATTTCATACATGCAATTCCGAAATTTGAGCCAATCCATATATTCTTGTTCTTGTCTTCGAAGGTAGAATATTGTCTATTAAATACACCGAATTTATTATAATTAAGAATTGAATCAACACGATTAAATGGAGGTGCACTTTTATCAAAAATAATCCTACTTAACCCATTTGAAGTAGAACACCATATATCATTCCGTTTACTTATAAGAATGTTTAATATTTTATTACTGGACAGTTCAAGGTTTTGAGTTATATTCGGTTTAGAAATAATGTCTTTACCAGATTGATATACTATTTGTAATCCGGCTCCATAAGTAGCAAAAAACAATTTATTAGATGAATCTTTTTCAATATCGTAAATAACATTATTAGTTATATTTGGAATTTTTATATATTGAAAAGATATTGAGTCATTTGGGTGCTCCCGGTTATTTAATATGTAAACACCTTTTTCTGTACCAAGAATAACCCTTGATAGATGATCTTCGTTGATGCATTGAACTTGTTCATCTTTCAAGCCATTTTTTTTGGAATAATTAATAAATGTAAAACCACTGAATTTATTTAATCCTCCTCCGAAAGAACCAAACCATAAATTTCCTTCCCTGTCTTTTATACCCGCCCAAAAACTTGTGGCTGAAAGTCCATTGACAGGTAGAAAGTGCAACAATTTTGAAAATGAGTTAGCGCCGTCTTTTTCGATATCATTAAAAAAAACCCCATTATTAGTAGCAAACCAAAGGTTGTTCCTTTCGTCTTCCATAGTAACCCGTATTTTGGATTTAGACAGAGCTTTGGGTTGAAAGATGGTAGCGCTAAATTTATTCCCAGTTTCAAAACGCACGGAGGAAAACCTGTAAACGCCATCATCGGTACTTACCCAAATATTTTTTTTACTGTCTTCAAAAATGTTCCAAATTGTACCTCGGTTATTTCTATTATTAAAATCTGATGCCCGGTAGAGATTTTGAAGATGGAAGATTTCTAGCTCACCATTAAAATGGCCAATCCAAATATTTGAGTCAGAATCGGCATGCAAAGAAAAAACTTTCTCTGACAATAATCCCTTCGCCTTTGTCATACACTGAAATGAATTTTCTTTAGATGGATTATAAATCCATATTGCCTCATGAGGTCCCGCTGTTCCAAACCATATTTCGTGATTAATATTTTCAATAATAGATGTTATCCGGTTCGGTACAATTGCCCACTTCGAGCTGATATTATGAAAACTTGTTTTTTCATTTATGAAACCAATTCTTTTTTGACAAATCCCTTTACCAGTGCCAAGCCATAATTGATTATTACTATCTTCAAAAATTGAATAAATGATATTAGAACTTAGCCCATCTGAGGTAGTAAAATTTTCAAAAACATTGCCATCATATCGGGTCAATCCACCGGCAGTACCTATCCACAGATAACCAGAATTGTCCTGGCAAATTGCATACACTTCTGAGTGCGGCAATCCTTCCTCAATAGAAATCGTTTTAAATTGATAGGTTTGGGAAAATGAATGAGTTGCGTAAAACAGAAAGCCAACAATAGAAGGAAAAAAACATTTCATTTTTTTCAAATTAATGGGAATATTATTTTCTTTTTAAATATATAATGTCCAAATTTAGTAATTTTGCGGGAAACAAAAATCTATCTTGAAAAACGTTATGAAATTAATCCCTTTTACAAACAGAAATACTATACTTTTATTGCTTTTTATTACACTTTGTAATGATTCATTTTCGCAAAAAGAAAGAAATATCTGGTATTTTGGAGATTTTGCCGGTTTAGATTTTAACAGTGGGATTCCCGTTGCATTAACAAATAGCAACATGTCAACTTATGATAATTGTGCTTCGGTAGCCGATTGCAACGGCGCTCTGCTTTTCTATTCAAACGGAGTAAATGTCTGGAATAAAAATCATGCAATAATGCCTAATGGTAGTGGGCTTTTAGGAAATACTTCCGGAGGAAATTCGGCTTTTTCAGTTAAACAACCCGGAGTTAATTCTTTTTATTATTTATTCACCATTGATTTCGGAGCAGGACCCAATGGACTTAGGTATTCTATAATTGATATTGATTTACAAGGTGGGTTAGGGGATGTCACCTCTACAAAAAATAAAATTCTTGTAAATCCAAGCACAGAAAAAATCACAGCAATCGTTCATTCTAATAAAAGTGATATATGGATTATTACTCATCCCTGGAACAGTAATAGTTTTTATTCTTTTCTACTCACTGATTCCGGTTTAGATACGGTACCTCAAATAAGTACAATCGGTTCCATGCATAGCGGAAGTATTAGTAATTCGTCAGGTCAAATATCGGCTTCGCAAAGTGGAAATAAGATTGTTTGTGCGATTTATGATTTGCAACAGTATGAATTATTTGATTTTAATAAAACTACAGGAGTTTTATCCAATCTTATAACGTTTTCCGATTACCCCAGAGCATGGGGAACAGAATTTTCTCCCGATGGTACAAAATTATATATTTCACAATGGACATACTCGGATATCATTCAATTTGACATTTCAAGCGGAGTTCAATCAACAATTTTAAGCTCTGAAATAACTATTGGTACTGTTACCGGACCAAACTCCCTTTACAAGGCAGGTTATTTGCAAGTAGGACCTGATGGGAAAATATATATTGCAAAATATGAAAGTGATTATTTAGGAGTGATAGTATCTCCAAATAATTCAGGAATAACCTCCAATTTTATTGATAATGGTGTATTTCTTTCTAATAAAAAATCACTGGCAGGGTTACCATCATTTTTATCTTCATCTTCTTCTCCCATTTTTTTCTCACTTTCCCCACTAACACCCTCTATATGTTCAGGTGATACCGTTACCCTCACAGCAAGCGGTGCCACTTATTATTCGTGGTCACCTTCTACGGGCCTTAATGCAACTTCAGGAGATACAGTTATAGCTTATCCAGATTTTACTACAAATTATAAAGTGGTTGGCACCAACTCAGCAGGTTGTTCGGATAGTGTGGAAGTTACTGTAACGGTGCAGCCATCACCTAATTCTGCTTTTAACTATACTATTTCGTGTAAAACCGTAGAATTTATTAATTCCGACTCATTAACGAAACTTTTTCTATGGAATTTCGGTGACGGTGACACAAGTTTTATTTCAAACCCCCAGCATCTTTACGCGGATACCGGGAATTACTCCGTGATGCTTGTGACAAAATCAACTAATTGTGGCAACGATACATCCTACCAAAATATAACTATATCTCCTCCCATAAAAGCACAATTTTCTTATTCCGTTGATACTTGCGCCTCAATAGTGAATTTTATAAATTTGTCTCCTGATGTAAATACTTTTTTATGGGAATTCGGTGATAATAGTAACAGCACAATAAAAAATCCTTCTCATCCCTATACTGTTTCCGGAAATTATTCTGTGAATTTTATTGTTAATTCCGGAACAGAGTGCGCCGATTCAATTCAACACACTATAGCTATTGGTGCGGATTGGCTTAATTCTACTATTTTTATTCCAAATGCTTTTACACCTAACGGAGATGGAGTTAACGATAAATTTGAAATTCTCCAGAATTATTCATGCGGCCAATACACTTTTTTTATTTTCAATCGATGGGGGCAATTACTAATCACTCTTACCGACTTAACTCAACCATGGGAAGGAAAATTAAATGGTAATGTAATTCCTGAGGGCGTTTATGTATATCTTTTGCGGAGTGTTCAAAATGTCAAAACAGGAACATTAACTGTTATTAGATAGTTTCCCCCTCCCTTTCATCCACTCTCCTTCTTCCCTTCCAAATATTTTCTTATGAATTTCTCTAAGGGAAACAAAATCACCGCCAGAATTAAATTAATCAACACTTTAAAAAGGGGCGCTCCACCTACCACTAAAACAAAATAGGGTTCCAGTAATGTTTGCGCAAATTCAAATAAAATAAAAATGCAAACAAATATCAAAATGGTTGCTACCCGTGTATTGGTTTTCGAATGACCCACTTTGAAAGAAGCACCCAGCAAAACCACTAAAAATGAAATTTGTAAGGAATAAAACCACCAGGTTTCCCAGTATGGAGGGGAAATAATAAATGAAAAAGTAGTGGGGGTTTTATTCCATACGCCATCGTTATTGGATGCCCTCACTTGAAACGAATAATTGCCGGGTTCCAGTGACGTATAGGTTGCTGTGTTTATTAGCGTCACCGGCGCCCAGTTCTTATCATAACCCTTTAGCATGAATTGATATTTTACTTTTTGTGGTATTGCCAAACTGATGCCGATAAAATCAAAGGTGAGATGGTTTAGTGTATAGGGTAATCGTAAATCGCCCGGTAATCCGGTTTCAGGTTTATTAAATGTGGAATAATCTGAAAACTTAAACGGGTTAAAGAATATCCTGATATTTTGAATGTGCGTTCTGGGTTCTTGTAAATTTAATTTATCATAAACTGGATTATAAATCATCACACCTTTATTTGTACCAAAATACAACAAACCATTTTTATCGGTACACACCGCATTCAGATTGCAATCAACGCCGGTAAATCCTTCCCACAATCCATACGTACGGACAATTTTTTTCCTTGAAAAATAATATTGATTCATTTCAATCTTGTTTATCCCATTGTTGGTCCCCACCCATAAATTTCCATCCGCATCGAAAATCATGGACTCAATCATGTCATCCGCTAAACCATCTTCCGTCGTAATCCTATCTTTGATTTTTATAAGATTATTTATGACCTGAACCATAAAAATACCTTCGCCATAAGAACCTAAAATCAGATTATTGTACTGACCCGGTAACAGATTATTAAAGCGATTAACTTTTATATCCAGGTTATTGGTTGAATAAAGTTCAAATTCAACTCCTCCGTTTTTAGAAGGAAGTGAAGAATTTAATCGTGCGAAGCCGGTTGGCGTTGTCACCCAAATTGTATTTTTATTGTCTGCTGTCATATCAAAAACTCTTGGACTTTTTAATCCGGTTCTCCGGATATACAACTTCGGAGAATGTTGTTTGAGAAATGAATCTTCCACTAAACAAATTCCCCCATACGTGCATATCCAGAGTTTATGCTGAGGGTCTCTGTAGAATCCAGTGACATTATTATGCGGAAGTCCTTCATTTTCTGTAAAATGTCTTAGAACTTTCAGTGTTTTCATTTTTTTATCCTGGTAATAAAACTGCCATGCACCTCCTCCCACTATTCCCGCCCAAACCGTTTCACCGTCATTAAAAAGCGACAATACAGATTTTCCGGGCAACCCATAAGTGCTGTCAATGACAAAGATTGGTTTTTGCGTATTCAAATATCCATTGTTAGACATTTCATATATGAAAATTTTTCCACCGTCCTCACCTACCCATACGTAATTATTTTTGTCAACGGTTATTGACGATATCTGACTCTTGTTTAATCCCTGGTTTATGTTGATAGAAGAAAATGCCTCATTTCTTAATTTGTTTAATCCCTCCCCAAAAGTTCCTATCCAATAGTTTTTTTCATGATCAGCGTAAAAAGCCCAGATACTGTTGGCGCTTAATCCCTCTTCGGTAGAAAATCTTTTTTCCCAAATGCTATCTGTGTTAAAAATATTTTTAGGATACATTATTTTATAAACCCCAGCATTGGTTCCACACCACATTTCTTTTCCTGTATTGAAAAATGTCCGAAAACTTTTATTTTTTATTTCAGGGGTTTCCAAATTTTTTATCCGAAACGTATAATTGGTTTCTTTCTGTGATGGCATTATATTTATACCTTTATCAGAGCCGAACCAGATATTGTGAAATTCGTCTTCTTCAATCACCCATATTTTATTACTTGTCAATCCATCTTCAATTCCAAAATGCCTTATTCCGTATTTATTACTTTCTTTCTCGTAATGTAAATAATAAATTCCGCTTAAATAAGTTCCTAACCAAATGTCTTGATTCTGGTCATCAAAAATGGCATGGATATG
The DNA here is from genome assembly GCA_001769655.1 of Bacteroidetes bacterium RIFCSPLOWO2_12_FULL_37_12. Classification (GTDB taxonomy): domain Bacteria; phylum Bacteroidota; class Bacteroidia; order 2-12-FULL-37-12; family 2-12-FULL-37-12; genus 2-12-FULL-37-12. Next base: position 251,166 of record MEPC01000020.1, read on the forward strand.
ATTATTTCTTTCTTCTTTATCCAATTTAATTGTATTGAAAATAAAACGATTCATTATTAAATCTTGATAATTAATAACGGATAATCCATTGCTTGTACCGATTAGCAGATTTCCGTTTTTTGCCTGGCGGATACGGGGAACTTTGACAGATGGGAGACCTTCTTTTGTTGAAAATGTTTGAAAAATTTTATCCCCTGTATGTTGCGCATATCCCTTTTTAATGACACTTACTCCACCGACGTCTGTACCGAACCATAAATTTCCAACAGTATCTTCACAGATAGTGTAAACTACGTTGTCACCCAACCCATCTTTCAAAGTGTAATTCACAAAATTTTTCCCATCGTATTTACTGACTCCGCCGCCGGTTCCAATCCATAAGAAACCATTTTTGTCCTGACAAATAGCAAAAATGTTCGATTCATTTAATCCTTCATTTACTGAGTAAACAGAAAAGGGAACTGTTTGGGCGGAAGCAAGAATAGAATAAAAGGTATAAATAATAAAAACAAAAATTAGTTCCAAATGTTTCATGATTTGAAGGGTATTTGACTTAATTTTGTGTATGGGGTTTTAGCTACTCAGTTTGAAATAAAATTCAAATATAACTGAAACTACTCTTTTATGATAATTTTCATTACGAATGAAACAATACCTCCTGATTTTTATTTATTATTTTATCATTCCAACTGTTTTCGGACAAACATGGATTCAGCAAGCTAATTTCGGGGGCGCTGGAAGATATTCCGCATCCGGTTTTGTTATTGGAAACAAATGTTATATCGGTACCGGCTACAACGGAAGTGCTTTAAAGGATTTTTGGGAATATGACCCTGGATCTGATACGTGGACAGAAATTGCAACATTTGGTGGCTCAGGTAGAAGCGGCGGAGCGGCTTTTTCAATTGGTTCTAAAGGATATGTTGGTGTTGGTTGGGATGGTTCACCATTGAGCGATTTTTGGGAATGGGATCAAACAAGTAATAGCTGGACACAAAAAGCAGATTTTGGGGGTAAGTCAAGGGTAAGTGGCGCTGGATTTTCTATTGGGTTTCTTGGTTACATTGGTGTAGGATTTAACGGAGCTTCCTCTTACTATCAGGATTTTTGGGAATATAATCCTGCTAACGATAGCTGGACTTTATTTACCGATTCTTGTATAACATCGGCGGCTTATGTTGTTGCATTTACTATCGGAACGGATGCCTATTGGGGTACAGGGAGAACGGGGACTGGTAATTATACACAGAACTTCTGGAAATTAAGCCAAAGTTTTGAACCCGTTTCTTTATCATTTACTACAAATCCGGGTACACTTTGCGATGATAATTCTATAACATTTAAGAATACTTCAATAGGAATTAGTTCCTTTTTATGGGATTTTGGAGATGGTACTACAATCATAAGTACTAATCCAACGCACCAGTTTCCAGGTGCAGGTGCGTATAAAGTAATGCTTAAACCAAGTTCCTTCATGTGTCCGGAGGATTCATCTACTCAGATTATTACAATAAATTCTTCCCCCACCCTCTCCCTCTCCCCCCTCACCCCTTCCATCTGCCCCGGCGACACCGTTACCCTCACCGCAAGTGGTGCCACTTCCTACACTTGGTCACCCTCAACGGGTCTAAATGTAACTTCGGGAGATACGGTTATTGCCAACCCCGACTCTACTACAAATTATAAAGTTGTAGGCACGAATTCTACTGGTTGTTCAGATAGTGTGGAAGTTACTGTAACCGTACAAACTTCCGTTACTTCCTCTTTTGCTTTTACTTCCAATTGTAAAACTGTTAGTTTTACAAATAATAGCCAAAACGGGACAAATTATTTCTGGGATTTCGGTGATGGAATAACAAGTTCAGATATTAATCCTGCACACCTTTATGCAGATACAGGCATTTATAAAGTGATGCTTGTGGTAAATTCATTAAACTGTGGTAACGATACATCCATTCAAAATATAACTATTTCCACGCCCATAAAAGCACAATTTTCTTACGCCATTGATACCTGCGTCGCCACCGTGAATTTTATAAATTTGTCTCCCTCAGCTAATACTTTTTTCTGGAAATTTGGAGATAATAGCATCAGCAATTTAAAAAATCCTTCTCATCAATATACTGTTTCCGGAAATTATTCTATAAATTTAATCGTTAATTCCGGTACAGAGTGCGCCGATTCAATTCAACATAATATACCTATTGATAAGGATTGGCTTAATTCCACTATTACTATCCCGAATATTTTTACCCCCAACGGAGACGGAATCAATGATAAATTTGAAATTCTCAGCAACAATATCTGCAATAAATACAACATTAAGATTTTCAACAGGTGGGGGCAACTACTTATTGACATTACTGACTTTACTTACCCTTGGGATGGAAAATTAAATGGCAGTGTAATTCCTGAGGGTGTTTATATATATGTAATTCAGGGAGAAAAAAATGTCAAAACGGGAACATTAACTGTTTTAAGATAATCTATTATGAAATAAACAACTCTTTTATTATACCTAATCCTCTATTTTGCCACCTCTTTATTACAAAATACTTTATATTTGCTACCTCTTTATTACAAAATAAGTTATATTTGCACCCTCTTTATTACATAAACAATGAATATTAAGCGTAACGCATACCAAAAACTGTCGCAATGGAAATCATCCAAAGACAGAAAACCATTACTTATCCGTGGTGCAAGGCAAGTGGGTAAGACCACGCTGGTAAGGACATTTTCCAGGGAATTTTTCAACTATATTGAACTTAACCTGGAGAAAAAATCAGATAAAAAACTATTTGAAATAGAAGATGTTCGTACTTTATTCAATGCCGTTTGTTTATATAAAAAAGTAAATCGTATTGATAAACCCACTCTACTCTTTATTGATGAAATTCAAGAATCGCCCACCGCTATTAAAATGCTCAGGTATTTTTATGAAGAATTACCAGATATTTTTGTAATTGCCGCCGGCTCTTTGCTTGAATTTGCTTTTAATAAAGTAAGTAATTTCCCAGTGGGTAGAATTGACTATTTATTCATGTCTCCACTAAATTTTCAGGAGTATCTGGGAGCTATGGAAAATTTACAAGCCGTTGAAACCATTAATACTATCCCTGTTCCTGAACATGCCCATTCAATTTTATTAAATTTATTTCATCAATATGCTATTATAGGTGGCATGCCCCAAATTGTTAGTAGGTATTTACAAAGCAATAACATGATAAACTTGTCTGCTGGCTATAATAAACTCTGGCAATCTTTTAAAGATGATGTAAAAAAATATGGAAAAAATGAAACGGAAAGAAAAATTATAAGACATGTAATAGAATCAGCGCCCAGCCAAAATGATAGAATAAAATTTGAGGGTTTCGGTAATTCCAATTACAGATCAAGAGAGGTAGGAGAAGCATTAAGGGCTTTGGATTTATCAAAAATAATACAGCTCATATATCCCGGAACTATTCTTAAACCACCTATCGTAACTGATTTTAATAAGCGACCACGGTTACAGTTTTTAGATACGGGATTGTTAAATCATGCTTTACAGGTGCAAGTTGAGTTATTTACTTTAGCTGATATGGATGATTTCTATAGAGGAAAAATCATACAGCATTTAGTAACCCAGGAATTGATTTCTGTGCATGATCAGATTGCGTATAAACCGCATTTCTGGGTCCGTCAGGAGAAGGATTCTAATTCAGAAGTTGATTTAATTTATCATTACCAAAAGTACCTGTTCCCTATAGAAATTAAATCAGGAAGTACCGGAGCATTAAGGTCGTTACATCAGTTTGTCGAACGCACCAATCATCCTTATGCACTAAGGGTTTATTCGGGTCCTTTTCGTATTGAAAAGTCAAAGACCGCTAAAGGGATACCATACATATTAATGAACTTGCCTTACTATCTTGGAACAAAAATACCCGATTACATAAAATTTTTAATTGAAAAATATAAATTATAAGGGTTTTAAAAACAATAAAAATTCATTTCTCCTATATAGCGTTTCCTGTTATATTAAATTTCCTCATTACCTCCGCCGGCGTCACGCACCCGTAACCGCTTTCATAAAAATATTCCAATAGTTTTCTGTATGCCTGGGGATAACCTTTAAAAGTATATCCCGAAAAAAAATTATTGTGCCACAAAACAGAGAGCACGCAGTTGTACTTGTTTTTTTCAAAAAATGCAATCACGGTGTCGGCAATCTGAGAGGGTTTTTCTTTCATATAGGAATGTAGAGTCCTGTCCATTACCTGTAGTGGCATTTCAACAAATGTATAAGGTTCTTTTGTGGCAAAATTATAGGGTTTGAAAGGAAGTCCGTAGCTATTGCGGAAACCAATCATTTCAGAAAAACCAACGCTGGTATCTATGGGAATCCCTGAGATTTCGAGCTCGTTGAATGCTTGCGGTAAACGGAATTTAAGATAATGATACCGGTTGCTATTTGGAACAAATCCAAGTTTTTGAATTTCCAACGCAAAGGAATCAGAAGATATGCTTTTATGAATTCCATTTTCACAATTATTTTTTCTGACAAGATTAATGGCATCCCTTATACTTTTATCATGAATGTTATAATCGGCATTTGATTCTCTGTTGTTAATTTTCCCTTTATTCACCAGCCAGTAAAACGTTGATTTAAAATCAAATTTGCTTTCTGTTTTCATAATCTTGTCAACATTCAGCCAGTAGGGTTTCATAAGAAGGATTTTTATAAAGAGTTTAAAGAAAAATCCAACATTTCCGGAACGTAATGCTGAACTTGCTTCTTCCTTCAATCCCTCATTTACAAGGTCAATGTCATGCGATAGAAATAGTTGAGATTTTACAGGATTATCTTTACAACCACTTAATTTTGGATGTGTAGCTAATTCATCAAAGCATTGCTGTACCAGATTTTCCTGTACGTTGTTAAATTTTTTTTGATAACTGTCTGCGTATCTGAATCTCCCCAGGCCGTCGGTTTCATTACAATGATATTCCTGACAGCAGTTCATCATGTAAAATGCGCTGGCTAACAGGTCGGTAACACCGGTATAAGTTACTATGCGGCAGGATTTGAAAAAATGTTCTGTGTGAATAAATAATTTATTTCCCAGCTTGGAATAAAATTCTGAAGCGACAGGAATATCAGAGTCATCGCTCGCTGTGACATTAAGAGTGTTTTCATTTTTTTGATTACAGAATGTTAATTCGATATTCTTATTCCGCGCAAATGCCTTTAACGTATAGATGACTGGTGCAGTAAAATTTTTTCCAGGTTCAATGTAAACAAGGGTAATCATTTTAAGCCAAAAGTACGTTCTTTCGGGAAAAAATCCTACATATACATTACCTTTGCTCATGCGAAAGGTATAAAGGTTAAGGGTATAAAGGTATAGATGTATAGGGTATAATGGTTTAACCCCTATACCCCTATACCCATTTTCTTTTAGAATATAAAATGACAAAACTTATTCCGGATTTTCTTCTGATTTTAGTTTCATCCGTTTTCTTTTGTGTCACTGCAGGAAATCGTGGTGACGATTCATTGAGAAGCATCATACAAAAAGAGAAAAATGACACGATAAAAATCAATCTTCTTAACCAACTGGCGAATAGTTTATTGATGAAAAATCCCGATTCCGGTCTTTTTCTATCTCAGCAAGCAATCACGCTATCCCAGCAGAAAAAATTTTACAGCGGCTTAGCCAATGGCTATGAGAACGCAGGGCTTTGTTTTGCTCAGAAAGGAGATTACAAGTCAGCGTATGATTTTTATGTGAAAGCCATTAACAGTCATGAAATACTGGGAAGTAAGACGGGATTAGCATCCTGCTTTTGTAACCTGGGCGACCTCTTCCTTGACCAGAGCGAGTATGCGCAAGCCATGAATTATTTTCTGAAAGCGTTGAAAATAAATAACCAAATCCTAGATAAAGTAAACATTTCAAAAATACTCGGAAACATGGGTATAACGTATTTCTATCAGGGTGAATTTCCAAAAGCGTTGAATTATTATTATCAGGCAATGAAAATAAACAAAGAGTTAGTGGAAAAAGCAATGTTGGAAGGAAATACAAGCAAAATAAACAAATACAAAAATTTAATGGCGAAAAGCTATTCCAACATCGGAATTATTCATTACGAACAGGATGAATTTCAAAAAGCATTGGAATATTTTTACAAGGCACTTAAACTAAAAGAGGAAATCGGCGATAAATACGGAATAGCAGGAAATTTATGGAATCTCGGAAATTTATATTCAGATAATAATGAGTTTGAAAAAGCTTTGGAGAATTACACGCGTGCGTTGAGAATTTCAGAGGAAATTGGCGATAAAATGGGTATGGCAAGCAATCTTGGAAATATCGCAAGCATTTATCAGAAACAAAACCAGGTTGAAAAAATGCTGGAATATTATCAGATGTCCCTGAAAATGCAGGAGGAAATAGGAGATAAAAATGGGGTGTGCGTAAATTTTGGACGTTTAGGAACTTATTATATGAATGCCGGGCAATTTAATCTGGCAGAAAAATATTTAAAGCGGGCGTTTTCGTTGAGTGACAGCATCGGCACATTGGGCAACACCCGCATCACGGCAGAACGCTTGAGTAATCTCTATTTAAGTTATGGACAAAAGGAATATAAAACGGGAAATTTCAAATCCTCAGCAGACCAGTTTCTTCTTTCACTCGAATATATTAAAAGAGCATTTTCGGCAAAAGATTCCTTAATTAATCAGGACAAAAGCAAAGAAATAGGACGGCTTGAAGCAAAACATGAAATAGAAATCAAAGAGTTGGAAAGAAAAAGAGCTGAAACGGAACAGTTGAGAAAAAGTGAAGAGCAAACCGAGCGAAGGAATTTATTGCAATATTCGGGCATTTTCATTTTTATTCTTGCGCTTGGGCTTACGGCTTTGTTCACCGGAAAATTACGAGTCAGTATGAAACTTACCGAGGGAATAATCTTTTTTATGTTTTTATTATTTTTTGAATTTATTCTAGTGTTATTAGACCCCTACTCGGACAGAATTACACAAGGTATCCCTATTTATAAACTTTTATTTAATGCCATCATTGCGGCATTTATTTTTCCCGCACATGCTTACCTCGAAAAAATTATTATTAAAAGAATTCATGGGGGGTAATCGCTATAGCCATCATGTTGAGGATTGGTTTACGCTCTTTCAATAAGACCTCACCCCAGCCCCTCTCCAATAAAATGGAGAGGGGTGAGAAATTTTTAATTTGACGGTTATTGGGGTAATCACTCCTGACATGTTTACCAACATTTTTTTGCATACCTTTGCGCCCCATGAAACCGATTACGCTTTATTTTGGTAAATTCGTACTTATAGCAATCTTTGTCCTTTCCGTAAGCGCTTGCTCCAAATTCAACCGTCTGCTGAAGAGCGATAATGTGGAAGGAAAGTTAGCCGCCGCCATAGCATATTATGAGAAGAAAGATTATTTTCATGCTGTCACTCTTTTGGAAGATTTGTTGCCGCTGATGCAAGGAAAAAAAGAGGGGGAGAAAGTCATGTACTATTATGCGTATTGTTTTTATGGGCAGGAGGACTTCAGCTCTGCAACGTATCATTTTAAAAAGTTTTATGAAACCTACCCCCGGAGTGAATTGGCTGAAGAAGGATATTTCATGTATGCTTATTGCCTGTACAGTGATTCGCCGGTTTATAACCTGGATCAGTCGAGCACTTACAGAGCCATTGAGGCAATAGTATCGTTTATCAGCATTTTTCCAAATAGCACGCGACTCAGTGAATGTAATAACATTATTGATGAACTCCGGAAGAAAATTTTGCTGAAAGATTATCATAATACAAAAATATATGGCAAGCTCGAATATTATAAAGCGGCAGTCATCGCACTGAATAATTTTATTGATGACTACCCCGTATCGGAATTTGACGAAGAAATACGTTTTTTACGTCTTGAGGCACAATACAATCTTTCTAAAAGCAGTACGGAATTAAAACAAAAGGAACGATTTGCAGATGCGCTTAATTATTATGAGAATTTCATTGATAAATATCCTCAATCAAAAAGAATAAAACAGGCAGAATCCTATTACGATGTGATTATTAAAAAAATAAAGGGATAAATTTTTAATATAAATATTCAACATTATTACAACCGTATTACAATTCAACAATTTAACATTTCAATTCTAAAAAAACCATGCTCAAAAACACTTCCATTATAACTCGCGACACACGCGCTATTGAAAAAGAAACGGGAAATATTTATGAGTCCATTTCGGCTATAGCAAAGCGTGCCCGTCAGATTTCCCAGCATTATAAGGAAGAATTGAATGATAAATTAAAAGCATTCGATACTTCTCTCGATACACTGGATGAGATTCAGGAAAATAAGGAACAAATTGAGATTTCAAGGCATTACGAGAAAATGTCAAAGCCCACCCAGATGGCGATTGAAGAATATCTGGATGGCAAATTGGTGGTAAAATATCCGGATAGGGAGGAGAATTAGTAGTCCTAAATGCTGAAAAACAAAAAAATATTACTTGGCGTTTGTGGAAGCATAGCCGCCTATAAATCAACCTTGTTACTGCGTGAATTAATTAAAGAAGGCGCAGAAGTAAAAGTAGTTTTTTCACCCTCTGCATCACAATTTGTCACTCCTTTAACTTTCTCAACCTTATCTAAAAATCCGGTTTATACCGAGTTTACCGATGCAAAATCCAATGTATGGGTTAATCATGTAGAGCTGGGTTTATGGGCTGATTATTTCTTGATAGCTCCTGCTACAGCGCGTACTATTTCTAATTTTTCCCACGGAAATTGCGATTCATTATTGTGCGCAGTGTTTCTTTCAGCTCGGTGTAAAGTGGCATTAGCGCCCGCCATGGACGCTGATATGTTCAACCATTTTTCTACGCAAAAAAACCTGCAATCTCTCAGGGAGCAAGGGATAACGATTATACCTCCTGGAACCGGAGAACTTGCGAGTGGATTGACCGGCGAAGGCAGAATGGCTGAACCGGAAGAATTATTGAAATTTTTACAAAACGAGTTCCGCAAAAGTCCTCTATCAAAAAAAAAAGTTCTGATTACCGCAGGTCCCACTCATGAAGCAATAGATCCAGTTCGTTATCTGGGAAATAATTCAACCGGAACTATGGGTTACCGGTTAGCGGAAGTTTTTGCCCGACGAAATTCGAGCGTCACTCTCATAAGCGGACCTGTGTCATTAGAAAAACCAAACGGTAATATCCGATGCCTGAATGTTGTTTCGGCAGAGGAAATGAAAAATGCTTGTCTTCGTGAATTTCCGGAACAAGACATTGTAATCATGTCAGCGGCGGTAGCTGATTTTAAACCTGCTCATTATTCTTCCAATAAAATCAAAAAAAACGAATCGGAAACATTACAACTCACGTTAGTTAAAAATCCGGATATTTTGGCTGAACTAGGCGAAAAGAAAAAGAAAAATCAGATACTCATAGGTTTCGCGCTTGAATCCGGGAAAAATATTTCTTACGCAAAAGAAAAGTTGAAAAGAAAAAAACTCGATATGCTTGTTTATAATACCCTGGATGATAAAGGATCCGGATTCGGTAAGTCAACCAATAAAATTACGTTGTTGTTTCCCGATGGGAAGGAAAAATTGTTTCCGTTAAAGAAAAAAGCTGAAGTGGCGGAGGATATTGCAGATGAGGTGGAGGGGATGGTTAGAAACACTTAAACATTTTTTATTAAGTGTTTTATGTTAAGTGTTATTCTTTCAGAGAAAAAATAGTTGTGTTAAATAGTTAAGCTGTCTGCATTTTTTTCAATATAAAAGGAATCAAGACAATTAAAATTCCTGCAAAACTGCCGAAAATTATTCCCAATAATATAGCAGGAACGGGCTTCAGGTATTTTTCTTCGAGGGGGAATGAAGGTGAATCAATGACACGTATAACCGGTTTCTTTTTGAGGAAAGAAATTTTAGCCGTTTCCAGATTTTTTACAATTTCTCCGTACATGACATTGAGTATTTCAACTTCTCTGCGGAAAGGAAATTCTTCGAGATAGCCCTGCGCTTTCACCAACCGGTTGCCGGTCTCATCTTTCCATCTTGCCAGATTCGTTTCGGCTTTCGTTAATTCTTTTACAACCGAGTCCCTCCGGTTTTCTAAAATTTTAACAATGTCTGCCTCTCCTTCAGTCATGCTGGCGACATAAAAATCAACTACACTTTCCACTAAAAAGTCAGATAAGTATTTTGAAATTTCTTCGTTTTTAGTTTTAATGGTTAATGTTATAATATTTTCTTTAGAATTGCTGACTTCAATTTTATTTTCTTTAAAATCATCCCAGATTTCAAATACAGCTTTATTTTCCGCCAAATCCATTCCGGTCACCTGATTGCTATGAAACTTCATTTTCTCCAGCAGTGGGTCTCCTTCCCAGTTATCTTTGTATCCCATAAGTTCAATGATGTGATTTCCTAAAAGTTCTTTTCTACCCCCGATAAGTGTTTCTTTAAGCAAGGCGGAACCCAACATGCGCTTTGAAGAAAAAATGGTAACTAATTTATCTTCGTCCAGCGCGGTAGTTCCCAAACCAAATCCGGAAGCTAACTGAAGGTATTGCGAAATAGCACCCGCACCACTGCTCATGTCGGTGCTTTCAAGCATGATGGTGGTTTCAGCAAGATATTTTCTAGGGTAAAAGAACGAGAATAATAAAAGTAAAAGGCAAAAAATAAACGCAGAAATAATCAAAATCCGTCTTTTTTCGAGAAGGGTATTAAGGGCTTCGCGGAAAAGAAGTAGCAGATCTGCAAAAGTGATTTCGGAGTTGGGTTTATTCAAGGGATTGGGTTATTAAAGATTCCCAAAATTTTTCATTAAAACGGTCAAGGTTAAAATGCTGACTAATGACGCACTGAATCCCTGAAAAAATTCATGCCACTTTACGGGAGTGTCTTTCGATTTGTCTTTCTGTTTTTTCTCAGGTTTTTCGGGAACCACAATAGTGGACCCCAGCACAACTTTTGGATAAATTTTAAAAAGACCAAAATGAGTGGTCTGATGAATGAGCTTATTGGGATAAATCACATACGTTTTTCTTTTCCATGCATTTTTATCAAAGCCGGCAGTAAAATGATTTACATAGAATTTTGCCCGTTTTCCTTTATAAAAAGGACTATTGACACTGGTAAGAGAATCAACGCCAGGATATTTTACCGCACCATTTATTTTGATTAATTCATTAATGCGTGGAATTATTATTTCATCCCCATCTTTAAGCACATAATTAAAAGCTGACTTTGGTTTTTTAATAGCGCGTTTCATATCTAAAATAACATTTCCTGCATTTTGATACGAGCGGAGCATAGTGGCGCCTTCCGGGAAAGCCCAGTTGGTTAGTCCGCCTGCCCGTTCAATGATGTCTGTTATTTTATCCTTTTTACTTTTCAGCGTGTATGTCCCCGGGTAATTCACTTCACCGCTTAAAAAAACATTTTCGGGATATTCAAAATCTGGATCTTTTCTGATAAAGATATGATCATAAGGAAATAATTCAAACGCTTTGGAAAGAGAGTCAATTTCAAGATTTTCCCCCGCCTTTGTTCTTTTAACTATAACAGTTTCCCCCTTTTTCTTATTTAACTTATCATAAAAAGTAATGCGTGACACTTCAATGATATTGTTTGCCGCTTCTCTTTTAAGACCCCCAGCCATGTAAATGGCATCGTACAATGTCATGCCGGGAGAATAATAAAAAGTTCCGGGTGTACGGACGGTACCTGAAATTTCAACGGAATCATTATCCAGAAAGAAGTTTTTGGAAAAAACACGTATGCGGTCGCCCTTTTTCAATAAAAAAGTATCAAGGGATTTCATAGTAGAACCAGTATCAAATTTTACAGGAATATATTCACTGCTCATGTCATCACGGTAGCGTAATACAAAACCACGCGATAAGTAAGATGTCTCAAGAAAACCGCCACTTCTGAGAATAAGGTCTTTTAACGTCATCCCATCGGCATACGGATAAATATCAGGTTTTCTGACTTCCCCGTCTAATGCCACTGTATATTGATCCATAAAATCCTTTTTGGAAAAAATGCTTACGATATCTTCTTCCTGTAGGAGGATATTTTCAGACGACGATGGATTTTTAAGAATAGCACCCGGAAAGATTGGAAGTAATTGGCGAGAGTAGTCATTTTGTAATCTCAGCAAATACCCTTTATCGGGGTAAAATTCTTTATTTACTCCTTCAGCCCGTTGAATAATATCATAAATGCGGGTTCCATTAATAAATTGATATTTTCCCGGAAGTTTTACAGCGCCGTTTATTTCCACATAATTTTCTGTACCGGATGGAATGGCGGAAACCGTAATGTCATCTCCATCCTTTAACTCAAAGTCCTTACCTGAAGTATGTAATTTTCCATAGAGTATATCCAGTAATATTTCCTTATTTTTTTCGAGTCGTTTGAGATTGAATTTATCAATAAAAGCATCGGCTGTAAAAGCGCCTGCATAGCTAATCAATGTTTTCAGATTTTCCTTATCAAGGAGTTCAAAATTTCCCGGTCGTTTAACTTTTCCGGTTATAGAAACAATTTTTCCATAAGGTGGCACGATGATGTAATCGTTATCTTCGAGATAAAAATCCTGTTTGCTATCGGGGTTCATCAGAAACTCATAAATATCGAGGGAACGAATAGTTTTGCCTTCGCGTCGCACTTGTATTTTACGGACAGAACCAATGGGACTTAAACCACCTGCGGCGACTAACGCATTGAATGCAGTATTCACAGCCGGAATAGAATAGGAGCCCGGGTTCTTAACTTCCCCAACTATATTTATGGTTATCACTCTAGCCTGAATAAGAGTAATGTCAAATTTTGAATTTTTCAGGTCAAGAAATGATTCGAAACGGTTTTTTAGCAAGGAACGTGCATCAGAAAAACGCAATCCTTTCAAGAATATTTTTCCGGTTTCTTTGGGTTGAATGGAACCATCTTCTGAAATAAGGAAAACATCATTATAATCAGAAAAACCCCAGACAGAAACATTAATTTTATCTCCGGGGCTTAACAAGTAATTGTCCGGTGTTTTTACATCGCTCGTTTTTTGAAAATACCCGATTTGACGGTTCTCAAAAAAGTCCTGTCCAAAGATCTCACTTCCCTCTTTCTGATAGGTTACTTCAGGTGAAGATGTAGTTACAGATTCGGATTTTTGAGTTTGATTTTCTATTTCCTGAGATGGGGCAACGGAGGTGCCTTGTTCAGAAGTTGATTTCTGAACTCTGATGCTTTCAATCATGTTAATTTCCTCTTCTGATATACCCATCTGACGGAGTTTGTCAGGGGATGGAATATCGGAAGGGTTCATGCTTTTAATTTTCTCGGGAGTAATTCCGAGTTTCAGGAGTTTTTCGGGGGTTGGGGTTTCGTTGGGATTTAATTTTTTTAGTAAATCGTTTGCCGAAGGGTTATTCTCCTGGGCATTGGTTAATCCGGGTAAATAAAATAAGATAAAAAAAGAAAGGATGATTGGGAGGTTTTTCATATTAGTTGCAAATGTCTAATAAAAATGACTAAAAAACAATTAAACCGTGTAGAGACGGGTTTTAAACCCGTCTCTACACGGCGTTCTTTTCACCTTTTACCATTTTCCAGATTGTTAAAAAAATTATTCTGATATCAAAAATAAAATTCCAGTTTTCAATATAAAAAACATCGTATAAGACCCTACGACGCATGAGAGATGGGTCTTTGGTTTCACCGCGAAAGCCATTCGCCTGAGCCCAGCCGGTAATACCAGGTTTAGCAAAATGCCGTATCATAAATCCATTAATAATTTTTGCATATTCTTCGGTATGTTTTAACATGTGGGGGCGGGGACCAACGACAGACATTTCCCCTTTCAACACATTGAAAAATTGCGGAAGTTCGTCAATAGATGTTTTTCGTAAGAATTTTCCGATAGAAGTCAAACGCTGGTCGTCTTTGGTTGCCTGGACAATATCAGCGTCTTTGTTTTCCTGCATAGTTCTGAATTTTAGGCAAAGAAACTCGCGGTTTAATTCACCGGATCTTTTCTGCTTGAAAAATACCGGTCCTTTAGATGTAATTTTGATTAAAAATGAAATAATCGGAAGCAACCAACTGAAAACAAGTACGATTATGAATATGGAAAAGAGAACATCAAAAATCCTTTTAGCCATTCGGTTATAAGTTTTTTCGAGAGGTTCTTTACGGATTAAGATAACAGGAATGGAACCATAGAAATCAATATTTACTTTTTTAGGGATATAACGCATAAAATCCGGTATAATTTTAACCCGGATTAAGTTTTTATCACAATAAGTAATTATATCTCTCACTTTATCGCCGGCAGAATCAGGCAAAGCAATGTAAACCTCTTCGACCTGGTTTTCGATTACAAATTTCTTACAATCATTAATAGGACCCAGAACATGTTGTTCGGAGGCATGTTTTGAAGGGTCATCATCAAAAAATCCCAGAAAACGATACCCGTAAGAAAAATCCGTTGCAAAAAATTCTCGCATTGCTTGTCCCACAGGACCTGCTCCAAGAACGATCACTCTGCGGTAATTAAACCCCTTGCTCCTGTACCATTTTAATACGGAGACAGTAAATAATCGCCAGAAGGAGACACTGACGCAAAATATAGTATAGGAAGTTAAAATATATTGAGTTGAAAAAGGGGATCCGGTAAATAAAAAAGCGAGGGATAAGAAAGAGAGCAGGTGAACAGCCAGCGCTTTTAATAAATCAAAGAAAATTATTTCATTCTTTTTTACCCGATAAATTGTGTATTCTCCGAATAATACTGCAATCAAGACCCACAGCAGGTTAACCAACAAAAGAATAGGATAATATGAAAAAGTACTAATACGGTTTCCTGAGGGGGACACTTCCAGAGATGCAATAAACAATGCTCCATTCAACAGAAAAATGTCACCTGACAGCAGAACCAGAGAAGTAAATTTTGAATACCCTTTAGTCATTAGGATTTCAGGTTTGGATAAAAATTATCGTTAATGAAAAACCATTTTGTAAAAATCAACCAAGCGTTTGCTTTCATGATCCCACGAAAGTTCTTTCAGCACTCTATGATAACCAAATTCACCCATTTTTTTGCCGATTTCCGGTGTATCTAATAAATACATTATTTTAGTCGCAAAATCTTCCACATCATTATGACGCACATATAAAGAAGCATCTCCAGCGGAAAATCTTCCTTCTTTTAAATCAAATTGCACGATAGGTTTTTTCAAAGCCATGTATTCCATAATTTTATTCATGGTGGAAAGGTTATTCATCTCGGTGGGTTTATCAGGATTAACACAGATATCGCAGGTGTTTAAAACATCCACCATAAGCGTGTCATCAACTCTTCCGTAGAAGTCAACACAATCATCTATCTTCAATTGGGTAGCCAGTTTTTTAATTTTTTCCAAGTCAGTGCCACCTCCGACAATGGCAAACTGAATGTCGTTTCTTTTTTGTTTAATAAGTTTTACTGTCTGCATGAGAAGATCTAATCCTTCCTGACCACCGATTACACCCAGATATCCAACCAAAAATTTTTTATTTTTCTTATATACCTGATTTCCATCCGTAATTTTCATTCTTTTAAGCCCCGGACCACTTCTGACAACAGTTACTTTATCAGGAGACATTTTTCCCCTACGGATGGCAATTTCCTTGTATGACTCATTAGTGGCAATGCTGAAATTTGCTGTCATAAAAGTTAGCCGTTCAAGCCATAACATAATTCTATAAAATAAATCTTTTCGTGCAAATTTTGCCAGGTAGAGTTCGGGGTTAATATCATGGTGGTCGAAAACATATTTTACTCCGAAAAGTTTGTAAGGTAACGCAGTTAAAAATATAAGGTCAGGGGGGTTACAGCCGTGAATGACATGAAACCGTTTATGGAGAAAAATTTTTAAACCCAACCATCCCTGCCAGAAAAGCGCAGTACTGTATTCCAGAAGATATCCGAATGCGCCGCTTCCTTCCATGGGTAAGGGATGCCTGAAGATTTCTATATCATCTATAACCTCATAACTTTTATTCTGCCCTTTCATTTTAGGGCAAATTATTGATATTTTTGCGCCTTCTTCTTTCAACGTGCATGCCTCTTGCCATACACGCCGGTCGAAAGGCGCTGATAAGTTTTCTATGATGATCAGGATGTGTTTACCAGCAAATGCCGACATAGTTATCTGAGGTTATCCGGTGAGGGTCAACTCTGACCAGATCAATAATAGTTTGGGTGGGTTTAATTAAATGGAGTGCCTTGGAAAATTCAGGAGATTTATTTCCAATAAGAATAATATCAGAACCCTTAATCACATCTTCCATTTTTTTAAGTATGTGTTTAGAAATATGCGGGATACGTTGTTCTATAAATTCTTTATTTTTTCCTAGAAGTTTTGCTAAAAATACATTATTATCATAAATCCGGACCTTGTAATTTTTTCCAATCAGCATTTCGATGAGTGTTACCATCGGGCTTTCACGTAAATCATCGGTTCCTGCTTTAAAAGCAAAGCCAAGCACACCGATTTTTTTCTTACCCGTATTGTAAATCAACCGTAATGCTCTCTGGATATGGTATTCATTGCTATCAAGCAGTGAACTAAGCATTGGGATTTTCAGATCCAGATGATGGGCTTTATAAGTCAAAGCTCTTACATCTTTAGGAAGGCAGGAGCCACCGAAAGCAAAACCCGGTTTTAAATAATAAGGCGACAGATTGAGTTTCTTATCCTGAGCAACAATTTCCATTACCCGGTGGCTGTCTATCCCCAGCTCTTTGCAGATATTTCCTATTTCATTGGCAAAAACGATCTTGGTTGCATGGAAATTATTATTTGCGTACTTAATCATTTCGGCTTCTTCAGGAGTTAGGCAGAAAATCGGGGAGGAAATCTGACGGTATAATTTCTTTAATTCGATTTCACTTTTCCTGCAAGTAGCGCCAATAATGGTGTAAGGTGGTTCATAAAAATCTTTGACGGCAGTCCCCTCTCTTAAAAATTCAGGATTGGAAGCCATTCCGAATTCATGTGTCGGTCTTTTACCGGATGATTCTTCTATTAGTTTGACACAGTGCCTGATGGTTCCGGGAGAAACCGTACTACGGATTACTATTGTATGAAAAGTTTTTTTTGCCTTCAGAGCAACTCCAATTTTAATGCAAACCTTGTGAATGTAAGATAAATCTATGTCGCCGTTTGCTAAGCTGGGTGTTCCGACACAGACAATGGAGATGTCAGAGTTTAAAATGGCTGAAATTTCATCGGTAGTGGCTAAAAGTTTTTTTGTTTTTATCCCTTTTTTTATCAATTCTTCCAAACCCTCTTCAATGATAGGTGATTTACCTTTATTAATAAGTTTTACTTTTTGAGGGGAAATATCAACCCCAATAACTCTATTTCCATTATTGGCGAAACATGCGCTTGATACTGCTCCCACATAGCCGAGTCCGAAAATGCTTATATTCATGCGGTATTTTTAAAGGGCAAATATCAATGAAATATTTTGAATTACCTATTTTATCCTATACCCTATACCACAAAACGGAAAACACATAGGTTAGCCACTACAAATACCCATTTGCCAGCACATCTGCAATGTGCAGTACCTTAAGATTCAAATTGTTTTTCTGGATGTACCCATTCAAGTGCATCAGGCAGGAAAGATCTGAGGATATTAAATATTCCGCTTGTGTATCGAGGGCATGTTGAATTTTTTGTTCCCCCATTGCCACTGAGATTGGCTCAAACTTGACAGCAAACGTACCCCCAAATCCGCAACAGGTTTCGGTATCTTTCATTTCGATGAGCGTTAAACCTTTTACATGAGCAAGGAGTTTTCGGGGCGCTGATTTAATTCCACACTCCCGCAAAGCACTACAGGAATCGTGATACGTGGCCGTGCCATTAAATGTAGCGCCGACATCAGTGACACCAAGCACATCGGTTAGAAATTCTGTAAACTCAAATAGATTTCTCTGGATTTGCTTGCAGGGGTTATAAAGCGAAGAATGTTGGAATAATTCATTGTAATAATTCCGAACCATTCCGGTACAAGATGCGCTCGGACAAACAATGTAGTTATCATTTGGAAAATCACGGATAAATTTGGATGCCACTTCAAAAGCATCGTTCCAATGACCTGCATTAAAAGCAGTTTGACCGCAACAGGTTTGAGCAGGGTTGTAGTTTACTTTACAACCCAATTTCTCCAGTACTTTCACCATATTGAATCCTGTTTCAGGATATATCTGGTCAATAAAGCAGGGGATGAAGAGGTCAACTTTGGTTTTGTCTGGCATTTATTAGAAATAAATTTAAAAAGAAAAAGTTTTGTAACTATTCAGCATGAAAAAAGTTCTCACGCAAAGTCGCGAAGAACGCAAAGAAAAAAGTCAGTAATGATTTTTTTTCTCTGCGTACTTAATACTTTGCGTACTTTGCGACTTTGCGTGACATAATAATTGCGAAAAAGAATACTCGCCTGAGTTTTTATAAAGTTTTAACCCGTTACAACACCGTTTTTTTTGATTCGCAGCAAAACCAACATACACATCAGAAAGAACGCACTCAACATTAATGCTGAATACCGGATGTTTCCGGTTAAATCCGAAACAAATCCAAATGCAAAAGTACCGAAAACAATTGCCACTTTTTCACTGACATCATAAAAACTATAAAATGAAGCATACTCAGTGGGTCTTCCAGCAATCAGAGTTGCGTAAGTAGAACGGAAGAGTGATTGCATTCCTCCCATCATCATCCCAGCCATAAAAGCCATGATGTAAAAACCCGTTTCGGTCTTTAAAAAATATGCCCATACACTTATTCCAATCCAAACAAGAACACAAAAGCGCAAACCGGAGATGTTTCCTATTTTCCCCGATAAGAAAGCCATTACATGCGCTCCAAAAATACCTAATAGCTGAGTCAGCAATATGGTAAGAATAAGTTTGAATGACGATAGTTGCAAAATCTGGGAACCATAAATGGTCGCCATGTACAAAGCCGTTTGCAATCCCATGCTGGCAAAAAAATATCCGAGCAAATATTTTTTTAATAACGGATGAGCACTTGTATATTTCCATGCGAGTGATAATTTTTTTAAACCGGATAAAGCCGATTGCTGACAATCTGTATTCAAACAGTGCTTTTCGTTTAGATTTAAAAAAGTGAATTGTGCAAACCCGAACCACCATAATCCGGTAACGACAAATGAATACCGGATAAGTATGGTTCCCTCCATAAATTGTGCAGTTTCATTCCATTTTATGAAAACAAGAATCAGTACTAACAAAACCGAACTTCCCAGGTATCCCAAAGAGAAACCCCTCGCTGAGATTTTATCAACATTATCTGTTCCGGCTATTTCGGGAAGAAAAGCGTTATAAAAAACAATACTGGCTGTAAATCCCACCATTCCTAGTATAAAAAATAATACTCCCCATTCAAAAAATTCTTCTGTAAAAAAATAAAGCAATCCACAACTCATGCATCCCACATAGCAAAAGAATTTCATGAATTTTTTTCTGAGATTACCGGCATCGGCTATGCCCGATAAAAAAGGGATGATGAGCGCCACAATTAAAAAAGCTGCGGACAGCGAATAAGAATAAAGTGCAGAACTAGCCATTTTTATTCCCCAAAAATCAACAACGCATTGCAGTTGTCCTCCTGGCAGATTATTGCATAAGCCGGTTTTTTGTGATAGATGTTCGTAATAGACGGGAAAAATAGCGGACGTAATTACGAGTGAAAAAACGGAATTTGCCCAGTCGTACATGCACCAGGCGGTTTGGGTTTTGTGTTGTGGGTGGGGAGGCAATGGGAGCTAAATTTTTGGAAGAAGCCCTTTCATGATTTTCTTAACCGAATCATTCAAATTCATCTTATCAGTTCTGATTTCAACATCAGGATTCACAGGAGCTTCAAATGGGGAATCAATACCTGTAAAATTTTTAATCATTCCTATCCTCGCTTTTTTATAAAGACCTTTTACATCCCGATGCTCGCAAACATTCAAGGGGCAATTTACATAAATTTCAAAAAATTCATTCCTTCCGACTAATTTTCTTATGGCTTGCCTCTCTTTTTTAAATGGGGAGATAAACGCAGTTAGCACAATGATTCCTGCCTCTACAAACAATCTGGCTGTTTCACCGATTCTCCTTATATTTTCCGCCCTGTCTTCTTCACTAAAACCAAGGTCTTTACATAAGCCCTTACGGATATTGTCACCGTCAAGTAAATAAGTACGAAATCCCATTTTATGTAATCTTTCCTCAACTTTATTGGCAAGAGTGGATTTGCCGGATCCTGATAGTCCGGTAAACCAAATTATCAAGGAATTATGGTTATTTAAATGTTGGCGGTCTTTTTTGGAGATAGTGTGAGAATGGGGGATTATGAATTTAGGTGATGACATTACTAATGATTTAGGATATACGGGTATAAAGTATATGGTTTAATGTATTAGGGTGGTATATCTATATACCTCTGTACCCAATACCTTTTCAGCATGAGTAACTATCAGGTTTTTCGGATAAACTTTGCTGGATTTCCTGCCACAACTGTGAAAGGAGGAACATCTTTTGTAACTACGCTACCGGCACCTACAAATGCATTTTCCCCAATAGTTAACCCACAAAGAATAGTGACACTGGAACCAACAGTCGCTCCTTTTTCTATATGTGTTTCAATTACTTTCCAATCTGATTCGGTTGCCAATTCCCCACTTTCGTTTACCGCTCTTGGAAATTTATCATTAATAAAAGTAACATTATGTCCTATAAAAACATTATCGTGTATATGAACTCCTTCGCAAATAAAAGTATGAGAAGATATTTTACAGTTTTTCCCGATAAATGCACCTTTTTGAATTTCTACAAATGCACCGATTTTTGAATTATCATCTATGGAACAACCATACGCATTTACAAAATTGAATACTTTAACGTTTTTACCAAGCTTAACATTAATGAGGGATTGTTTTTCGTTGTTGATAGTAATCAGTTCCATTTTTCTTACTATAAAATTGTTTCCTTTCCTTTGTTCTTTATAGAGTACTGAGCCGCTTCCAGAATTTTGACCACTTCTAACCCGGAGTTATAATCCGCCAACGGTTGTGTTCCGTTCAGGATGGCACTGATAAAATCTTCAGCCATTCCTCCCAATGCTTCTTTCATATCAATTTTAGGGGTATAAATATCTCCGGTTCTATAATCAACCAATATCTTTCTTTTTTCTTCATCGGTTTTTAATGAATATCCGGAGTCATATATTTTTACTTTCTCTGTGGGCTCCACATCGTTGTAAACCACCATTTTCTTATCACCCCCAATGAGCAGGTAACGGATCTTGACAGGCGAACTCCATGAACAATTAAAATGAGCAATGATCCCAGATTGATAATTGACCGTCATGTATGCAATATTTTCAATGGAGCTATGTGTGTGGGATACCCCTACTGCCTGGATGCTGAATGGTGTTTCTTTTACCAAATGTGTAAGTATTGAAATATCATGGGGAGCCAGGTCCCAAAGAACATTTATATCGGGCTGAAATAGTCCAAGATTTATTCTGGTAGAGTCAAAATAATTAATTTTTCCGATGGTACCTTTATCTACAATTTCTTTGATTTTTTTTACTGCGCCGTTGTATAAAAATGTATGGTCAACCATAAGCACTTTTTTTCTAATCATAGAAATCTCAATCAACTCCTTGGCGCTGGCACTGGTATGAGTCATGGGTTTTTCTATAAGCACATGTTTATCGTTTTGTAAGGCATTTTTAGCAAGTTCGAAATGACTATAAACGGGGGTAACAATTACAACAGCATCAATTTCTGAATTATTGATAACTTCATCAGCAGATCTGGTAACCTGAAGAGCCGGGTAAAGCCGTTGAGCAGATTTTAAAACATCTTCTCTTAAATCAGCTAAGTGGGTAACCTGGCAGTTTTTTGTATTGTTAAAATTTCTAACAATATTTGGTCCCCAGTAACCGAAACCGATAATGGCTATTTTTAACATTTATTGTTTTGAGGCAAATATCCGATATCTTTAAACAATATCCAATCACTTCACAATACTTGTGTTTGTTGTGAAAAACCTTTTGCCCTTTCTGTTTGAATTTCCAATAATTTAGACACTATCCTTGTAGAGGTTTTCCCATCCCAAAGTTCAGGAATTTTTCCTTTTTTCCAAGTACCAGATAAAATTTTATCTACTAAATTTTTTAATTGACTTATGTCTTGAAGCAGTTCATTGGTTCCTACTTTAATGGTTTCAGGTCTTTCAGTATTCTTTCGCAAAGTAATACAAGGTATTCCCAAAACGGTTGTTTCTTCCTGAATTCCACCGGAATCGGTTATAACGGCTTTTGAGTTTTTTACTAAATACATAAATTCCAGATAACCCAATGGATCAATAGTAATAATATTTTGAAAATTTATTTTTATTTTTTTTAAATTATTTACGGTTCGCGGGTGAGCAGGAAAAACTACAGGCAAATTGCCGGCAGATATATTTATATGGTTCAAAATATTTTCCAACGAGGCGAGGTCATCCACATTGCTCGGCCTATGCAGGGTAAGAATGAAATAATTCTTATCTGATAAATTATAGGTATCCCAAAGTAAGGGTTTTTTAAGTTTATTCAGATTTGCTTGCAGTGTATCAATCATGGTGTTGCCGACAAAATGTATTCTTGATTGTTCTATTCCTGCTTTCAATAAATTGTCGTTGGCAAAACTGGAAGTAGTGAAAAAGTGATCCGCAAGTGCATCCGTTACCATTCGGTTGATTTCTTCTGGCATGGTAAGATCAAATGAACGGATACCGGCTTCAACATGAGCTAATTGAGTATTAAGTTTTTTAGCAATCACGCTACAAGCTAAAGTAGAATTTACATCACCCACTACTACAACGACATCTACAGGATTATTTATAAGTTCTTCTTCAAATCGGATCATGATGTTGGCTGTTTGAACTGCTTGCGAGCCGGAACCGACCCCCAGGTTAATGTCAGGAGGAGGAATTTCCAATTCGTGAAAAAAAGTATCGCTAAGCGCTTTATCGTAGTGCTGGCCTGTATGCACTAAGCGGTATTGAATAGGGATGCCCATGGATTGTTGTTTACGAATTGCTCTGATGATAGGGGCAATTTTCATAAAGTTAGGGCGTGCTCCGGCAATGATTGTAACTTTCATTTAGACCCTTGTTTTTTTTATAAGTTAGCAAAGTTAAATAAAAAAAACGATAGGTTTATATTAATCTGGCTTGGTTAAAGAAAGCAATTCATTTACTAAAAATTGGGTTAACTGGTAATTGATGACATGCTTATGGGCAGAATTTTTCTTCTTGATTTCTATTTTTCCGATATCATTAATGTTATGTATAAATTTGATTAAACCGGTTTTTTGCATATAGGCATCCAGCGAACCGAGCTTACCAGAGAATATTGAATAGACAGGAGTTCCCAGAAGAGCCGCTTCCCGGTTCATGGTTCCGCCACCGGAGATGACTAAGTCGGAATAATAGGCGGCGTTCATTCCATCAACAACATCAAGCGGTATGAAAAAGTTTGCTGAAACTAATTGTTGCAGTTGCTGATTCTGGAGTTGGGTTCTTGGCAGACAAATAGAATAAACATTGGGGTTGCTTTTCAAAAACTTTATCAATTCCATTAATAATGCTTCGCTTTGTTCATCGTGATAGTTTGCCTGTGTAGCGGGCGGGCGGAGAATGACTAAAATTAAATTACGGGGAATATTGTGTTTATCAAGAAAATCAGGGTCAGCAACAAAATCTTTCAAATATAACTCTTCTTTATATCCGGGATATTTTATTAATTTATTTTTTTTTGCACCGATTGCTTTAATGCCTTCTTCTGAAATACCTTCCGGTATCCATAATTTTGTAGATAGTCGGCTGAAGATTATAGATTCTGTATGTTCGTAGTCCAATCCGCAGAATAAAGGGATTCTCATAAACCACGAACAAATGGTTTGAGAACGGGAGCCGTGACATATTGAAGCATGAACTTTGTGTTTTTTTATGAATCTGTAAAGCTGGTAAGCTCTTATAAATAATCCAAGTAGTTTTAACAGTTTGTTTTTACCATAATGCTTTCCAATGGTGGTGAACGTTAGATTGGTTTTTTTTAACAAGGCAATGGTTTGAGCATAATCCCTGGCAGTAATAATTACCTTTTGGCTCCGTAATTCCAATTCTTTGACAATGGGAATAAACAAAGGGACATGAGGAGAGTTGTCCAGATCAATCCAAATAGTTTTAGTCATAATACAGTTTTGTTTTTAGAGGTTCCCTTCATAAATAATCTTCCATCCAATAGTACAGCGATATAAGCGTAAAAATTTGTTTTTCTTTATTCAATTTATGTTGAAAGTGTTGTTTAAAAATTTTATCTACGGTACGAATATCAAAGTAACCGGCAAATTTACTGCCGGGTTCGGTAAGCATTTTATAAAATTTTTCTCCCACGTTACTTTTAAACCAAGTATCGGTAGGGGAAGAAAACCCTTTCTTTTTTCTATAGACAATGGAAGGGGGTAAAATTTTTTCGGCGAATTTTTTATGAATGAATTTTCCTTGTCCGATTTTCAAACGATACTGATAGGGCAATGATTCAAGAAAAGTCACTAATTCATTATCAAGTAACGGAACCCTTGTTTCTATGGAATAGTGCATGGAAACCTTATCTGTATAAAGTAAAAGATCATCGGCAAGATTCATTCTTAAGTCAAGCGACATCATAGCTTCAACGGGTTTTTGTTTGTATCCTTCCAGCAACTCGTAAAAGTATTTTATTTTTTCAATACTACTATTGGCGGATTGCCCAATCAAGCTATTTATCTCTTCAGTAGTGAACAAAGCATATATTTTATCAAATCGTTTTACCACTTCTTTTTCTGCAAGTGAATTAGAGGCACGATACAATTTTTCATTTGTAATTTGATGTGAAAGAGCTTTCATGGCTTTGAAAAGAAAAGCAGGTAAATGCTGGCGCCACAATTCTCCCTGGTAACGGGGGTAACCTCCGAGCGGTTCATCAGCACCTTGTCCCGTGAGAACTACTTTCAAGTGTTTTTTTACCAATTCATTCAAAAAGTACATTGGAATTATAGAAGTAGTTCCGAGCGGTTCTTCAATAATAGAGATGCATTTCCTTAAAATAGTTGAAAATTGAACAGAAGAAATTGATACTTCATAATGGTCAGTTCCTATAAATTCAGCCGTTTTTTGTGCCTCTATCAACTCATTGGCTTCACTCTGCTCTTGAAAACCGACAGTGAATGTTTTGATTTTTTTCCCATAATATTTTTGAGCGTAATGGGTGACCAATGCCGAGTCAATGCCACCGCTCAATAAAACTCCGATTTCCACATCAGCAAGTAACTGACGTTTTATAGCATTTTCAAAAAAGAATTCATATTGCTGAAGGGCATCCCGGAAACTAATCTGGTGGTTGATAATTACAGGTGAAATAAAAGTGTTCTCCAATAATGTTCCTTTCTGTAAATCATATTCTAAGTAATGTCCCGGTCTGACTTTTTTAATATCTTTAAATAACGTATGCGGCGAAGGATTGTACCGAAGCCGCAATAATTCCGCTAAACTGTTTTTATCAATAGTGGTTGAAACAAGCTGTCGGATAGGTCGTATTTCAGAAGATAAAATCAACGATTTCCCGAAATGATAATAATACAACGGTTTGACGCCAAACCGGTCTCTTACTAAATAAATCTTTTGATTGATTTTATCTAAAAAAGCGAATGCGAAAATTCCATTCAGATTGCCGATGGACTTGATTCCGAAATGTATAAAATAATACAATATGGTTTCTGTATCGGAGTGCCCCTTGAAATTGACTGAGGGTAGTTTTTGCCTTAAATCGGCATGATTGTAGATTTCACCGTTAAAAATAATGGAGTAATTTCCACAATCGGAAATCATCGGTTGATGTCCGGCAGAGGTAAGGTCAATGATAGAAAGTCGTCTATGTCCAAAAATAATTTTATTGCCTGCTAAATCAAAGTTTTCAATGCCATAATCATCCGGACCACGGTGAGCAATCATGTTCAATGTTTCATTACCAAAAGGATGATTGACGCTGGCTAAAATACCGCACATGATTTGGTTGTTTATTTTCTTTTTTTAATTAATTTTGCCGGTACACCGCCAACTACACTATATTCTTCCACATCTTTAGTTACAACTGCACCAGCACCAATGATACTGCCCCTTCCTATTTTTATACCGGGCATAATAATTACATTTCTTCCTATCCATACATTGTCTTCAATTATTGGGTTTACATTTTTTATTTCACCTTGCTGAATCATGGGCACATTGATTTGAGCAAAATCATGACTTGAATTCAGCAGAGTAACATTAGGCGCTATCATTACATAACTTCCGATTTCTGCTCCTTGAATAAACACATTTTCGTTGATATGAGTATGTGAACCGATTTTTATGCCATTAGCTGAAGCGATGTAAACCGAATTTTCAAAATAATTATTCGTATGGGGTTCCATTATCTTTAAGATATTTTCCACATACCAACAGCGTACTCTATTGAAGAAAAATCCAAAGCGCGAGTGAGGAAGTTTTGCTATTATTAAATAGTAAACAAGAAGTTTAATTTTTTTCAGCATGTAGTTTCATGGTTAATACATACAAATAAGGCAGGACTGCCCAACGAAGTGTGTTTTTATTTCTTTTAATTCCAAAAATATCAATGATTGAATAAATATCGTTATTTATAATAAAATAATTTTGGATAGTTGAAGATAATGAGTGTACCAATGGGTGGTCTTTGAGTAACAGCGCAACATTTAATAATTCAGCATTGTCGTATAAATCGTATTTTACCATAGATGGCTTATCTGAAATTGAAAACCTTCTTGCAAGTTTAGTTTTGTTATCATAAAAATTGTTTTTTACATAGTTATATCCTTTTTGAATTATAGTATCTGCTTGGTTTAAAGGGAAAAGTAACTGTGCTTTAAAAATATTTTTTAAAATAAAACAAGAGTGAAAACAGTCAATAAAATTTCCAGAAAGGGTGTCCGCATAATAATACCAACTGCCATCCGTTTGTTGGAAATTTACAATAAAGTTGTAAAGCCGAAGAATTTTTTCTTTAATATATGCCTGTTTATCAGGAAAATAAGGAAGAAGCAATGCGTAACAATACATTGCGTAAGAATTAGCATTTATTACAATCCTGTTTTCTTTCACCGGAGCATACGAAAGTGCGAGTTGGTCAGCATCTGATTTCAAAACTAAAATGTCTTTTTCAATGAAATCAAAAACACTTTTTATAACAGGATCAAACCCTTTGTTACCTGTTTTTTCTCTGTATTTTATAAGCGCTTCAAGCACATAAGGGGTGTTGGTTATATAGGGTGTCTGTGGCGGATATACTCCATTTTTAGAAACCCAAAGAGTGTTCATTCCCCAGCAGTATCCGTTATAACCTTTTGAAAAATTTTCAACTAACCAGCGAATATGCTTCTCGGCAACATGCAGGTAATTGACCGTTTGTCCGTTATCAAAGAGTTCCAATAATGCCAAGGCAGAAAGTGCCCGCACCATTGGATATTCTTGTTTTTGATAACCAAAGCGGTATGAATTATTCAGAAATAAATCAAACAGGGTTAAGGTTGCCGCCGGAAGTATTCCGGTTATTTTATTTTTATAAAATAAATATTTAATCTTTTTGCCAATGGATGTTTTCCAAATATCATAAGGGTCATAACAACTTAAATTTTCTTGAAGGCAAAACTTTTCAATAAAAGGGATTGTTTTTATTTCGGCGAACATTATTATTATTTTTTAGTTACTATTCAGTAACATTCTATTTAGAATTTAATTCAGTATAAACCTCTTCTAATTGATCGGCAATTTTTTCAACACTAAAAAGTGTAGCTAATTTTTTGTTGTTATCCGACATTTGCTGACGTAGTTCAGCGTGATCTAATAAATAATCAATTTTTTCAGCCAGCATTTTTGGGTTTTGCGAATCAATCCAAAGGCAATTATCCGGCTCGGAAAGAAAATCGGTGATGGGTCTGACCTTCGTAGTAATGATAGCCATGCCACAGGTTACTGCATAAAAGAAAGCCATCGGGAATCCTTCTAAATGATAAGATGGGAATATAAAAATATCACTTTGCATATATTGTTTAATGAGTTCTTCCAAAGGTATTTCTCCCATTAATGTTACCGTATCTTGCATTTTCAACTCCATAATGATTGATTTAGCTTGATTTAATAATTGCCCTTCTCCAAACAAAAGTAATTTAAAATCATTCCGTTGAAGAAAGCTTGTGGAGCGAATCGCATCCAGAATACCTTTGGTTTCAATAAACCGGGAAGCAAAAATGATTTTCTTGATGGGGGATGATGTTTTCATGTCATTACAATCACTGGGATTAATGGGGTTAATTACGGGATTGTAAATTTTAGAGACATTCACTCTATGACCATATTGATTTTTTATTATTTTTTGTTCTTCCGTAGAGGTAACAATAATTCGATGACACCGGGTTAAAAACCAATTTGCATAACCCAGCCATAATTTATTCCAATTAGTTATAAGATGCCACTCTCCACCATGTGCATGCAGTACAAATTTTTTTCTAAAAAAACGGGTAATCAAAAGATGTATAGAGTCCCTTAGGATTGTTTTTTTATCAAAGCTGGATTGAATATGTATAATGTGGGGGTTGAAAAACAAAATCGTGCCGATAAAATTAAAAAGCTGGAGTATTTCTGCTGAACTCCTTTGGAGTTTATTTAATCCTCGTTTTGGTTTTGCATAAAGGATTTTCTTATAGACCATTTCTCCGGACATAAGCTCCAGTACTTTTTCCAATCCCATTACCACTGAAGCAATTCCTCCCTCTGCTTCTTCGCCGGGAGTTGCAAGCAATATCTTTATTTTATTTTTTATAATACTTTTCAATCAGGCGGAAGTTATATTCGATATTATTATTCAAACCAAGTTGTTTAAGTATGGGAATTATTTTTGTATGATCTATTGCATAATAACTTCCTTCATTTACAAAATCATACGTCGCTTTGATTTGTAAAACCTGTTCAAAGATACTAATTAAATCTATTACCTTAATTGGCTTTCCCAATACAATATTTATAATTTGATTGTTAAAATCATTACGTCTTAGAATGATTGACACTATTTTTGCAATATCGTCAACGTCTATCAAATATCTATAAGCAAGTGCGTAAGCAGTAATCTTTTCACCGTTATTTATCTTGTTAAATAAATAATTGGTTAGTGTATTGGGATTAGAAGTATTTCCAACCACAATAGGTAGCCGAAAAATAATATAATGTTGAACCTGTTGCTGAATATAGGATTCTATTTCTCTTTTATGAATAATGTATGGAGTGTCATTTAAGCTGTTATCCTCAACACTGCAAGTGCTAAAATAAACCAGCATAGCATCATCCTTTATGCTCTTTAGCAGAAGATTTTTTTCTCTGTCAAAAGCGGCTTTTGAAAATTCTTTAGAATTGGAAACCCCTGAAGCAAAAATGATTACAGAATTCTCTTGTTGAGGAAGACATTTGAACGCATTTGCTAATAAACCATTGCCTATAATCATAAAATAATTAATATTTTGTTACTGATTCGTTGTGGATTTTGGGTTTATAAGGAACTAATATTCCCTGTATTATATTCTACCCTTATTGTGAAATTAGCTTTTGATAAAGAGTCAGAAATTCGTGAGAAATTTTCTCCGGGCTGAAAGATAATGACAATTTTTTGTTATTTTTTCTCATTGGGGTTACTAAATCCGGATGATCTAACAAAAAACCAATTTTTTCTGCAAGAATACGAGGGTTTTTGGGCTCCACCCAAAGACAATTCTCCGGTTCGGAAAGAAAATCCGAAACAGCTCTTATTTTTGTGGTAATGATGGGTAACCCACACGATACTGCATAAAAAAGAGCCATAGGGAAGCCCTCCCCATAATAAGATGGAAATAAAAACATATCGCATTGAAGATATTGTTCAATCAATTGAGGCAATGAAACTTCGGATTTAAGTGTAATCTTATCCTGTAAGTTTAAAGAACTAATTAACGATTGGGCTTTATTAAATAAAATACCCTTTCCATAAATTAAAACATGAAAATCATTTCTGTGCATTAAATGCGATGTTGCATGAACTACATCCAAAACTCCTTTCTCTTCAATTAAACGGGATGCAAAGATTATTTTTTTAATCGGCTGAAATTTTGAAAAATCAAGTTGTGCCGGGATAGGAATAGGTGAAACAACTGGGTTATAAATGGTACTCACTTTAACTTTATCCTTATAAATATACTCTAAGACCTGTTGTTCATTGGATGAGGTTACAATGATACGATTACAAGAAGTTAAATATAATTTAATATAATATTGCCATCCCTTACTCCATTCATTTACTTTGTCCCACTCACCCCCATGTGCATGTAAAATAAATTTCTTACCGGTTAACCGAGTAGCCCAAAGATAGATAGAATCACGTAATACATTAATATTTTTATAATGAAATGTTGATTGAATATGAACGACATCCATTTTAAAGATAATAATTTTAACAACAAATGCGAAAAGATCATAGATTTCCAAAATAAATTTATTAATTCCAAGTAATTTTCCTTTCGGTTTAACATAAACCATTTCACGAACGGTAATTTCAGCAGACAAACATAGCAAGGCGGCTCTTATTCCCAATACGGCAGAGGCAATCCCCCCCCCTAACCATTCAGGCGGAGCGGCGAGTAAAATATTTATCTTTTTTTTCAAGTCAATATATTATAAATGAAATTGTTATAATAAATTACTCTTTTAATAACACGGGATGCTTGTCAGCAATTATGGCAGTTTTAATCTGCATAGCCGATATGAAAAAATATATGAAATTACAAAGTCGTGAAAGCAGTCCGGGATCGGTTATGGTCTGAATCAAAAGAACTGTAAAAATTATTACATTCACATAAAAAACCTCTTTTGGGCATTTTTTCTTTATCAAGCGCAATACATATATAAATGTTGATAATATAATTAGTGTGCCTACTATTCCAAATTCAGCCAATATTATTACTAATGTTGCATCTGTAGATAATTTTGATGTTATATTAATGAACTCATTGGTTCCAACCAAATTAGAACCAAAAAGGAAGTGGTCAAGGAATAAGGGAATACAATAAAGGGTAATGGTAATAGTGGACATGTTGTTCCAATTTATTTCTTGAATATCTAAAGAAGAGAGGTCAAAAAGTGCGAATATGTTTGTCATTCTCAGGAAAGGGTTATCTGAAGAATACAGATCTTCTTTATTTGTTTCACTGATATTAATTAAGAAAGGGACTATAAAATAAAGAATGCAACAACTTATAAAAGCAAGTTTCCAAAATAACTTCCTATTTTTAAACCATAAAATAAGAACGATTCCAACAATTATACTCAGCAAGGAGGCCTTGTTTCCGGATAAAATAAGGGCATACAACCCAAATAAAATCAAAACCCAATAAAGTGTCTTGTATTCAATTAGAGAACGGGAAATTAAAATAGAACTAAGAAAATAAATAATGATCATGGCTAAAAAATTACCATAATGATTAAAACGACCTAAGGTCCCGGTTGCTAATCTTCCTCCTGCGTCTAATTGGGTTGAAGCCACAACCGGCACAGTTTTTTCTCCGATTTGTACTTCATGCCGTGAAATTAAAAATTGATTTAAATCCTCCGGTCCAATGTATTGAATAATTCCCAAAAAAACCTGAAAGGAAAACATCAGTAATAAAAACCGGTGAAAAGTTTTTTGATCAAAGTTTTTATTCATTAATAGGGCAAGTAAAAAAACCAACGATCCGATATATTCGCCCCTATAATAATTAAAATAAGTGGTAAAGGGTAACCCTCTTAAAAAAGCAAGACCTAATAAATAAATACAAACGAAAACAGATAATAGAAAGTAAGGATGGTTAATTAGCAATGAAGATTTATTATACACTACCACATACACTACCAGCCCTGCGAGTAAAAGTAAATTAATAAGTGTCTCCGTATAGGGAAGCAGTTCCGGTGCTATTTTATCAGTTATTAATTGCGAAAAGGCGAGAAGGACTATAAGCAAATAAATAAGCCCGATGGGTTTATTAAAAATAAATATTGCAAAAAGTGAAAGTATGAATAAAATAAGAATGACTGCTATCATACGGCAATTTTATAATTATTTAAGTGGAGAAGAAAATTCTCAATGTTGGATTTGATTCTGAATATATCACAAGTACCAAAGAATCTATCAATAAGATGATGGCTTATAGATTGGGTATGCATTTGTTCCGAAATATTACTGAATTCTAAAATTGCTTTATCGAGTTCATCCTTTTGAGTAGCAAGTTTGGTAAAAGGAATTTCTTTTACAAAATCTAAAGATTCATGATAAGGGTTGTAACACAAAATTATTTTTTTTCCCCTCCATAGACAAGGAATCATCGCATCTAAGGAAAACGTTACTATAAGATCTGCTTGTGCGATATCCATCATTAACGTAGAGCCAGGTATCCTGTTAAAACGGGGAACCGAATTCATCCACAAATTGTTTTCGTCTTGTGTAAAAACGGGATGAGTTCTTAGCAAACCCTTTGTACAGGATTGAATAAGTTTGCTTTGTATTAACATTTGGGTGTAAAAATATTGAAGTTCCCGGGTACCCTGACCTGCCAGTATCAGAATTTCATATTTTTTTGGAAAATGATCAGAGGATATTACATCAGGAATAATTTGTAAGGGTGCTCCCATTATAAAAAGGCGATTTTCTTCAATCCCTGCCTGGATGAGTAATTTTTTTTCACGCTCGCTACAACATAGCATCCACTTGCAAAGCGGGGAATAATACCTTGGTTCCAGCAGGGTGCCGTGTTGAATTTGAACGGTTTGCCTTTCTAACTTGTTTAATTCTTCAGCAAGCATCAATTGTTTTCCTATAAAATCATCTTCAAAGAAAAAAAGGGTATCAGGAAAAAAACGGTCTATTCGTTTTGACATCATTTTTCCCCAGTGTTGATAAATAAATGATTTTAAAACAAGTTGTTGAATTTCAAATGATGTTTTGGTATTAAAAATATAATTACTAAGACACTTTTCACAAGCCAGGTGAATATAAATTCCTGACGATATACAATAAGAAAGCATTCTGAAAAATAATTTAAAAGGAGTAAAAACTGGAGGCAAAAAGAAAGGGGTGATCCCTTGAGGAGAGTATTTTTTCTTACCATCTATTAAATTGAATATCTTATTGGTATAAATACATGCTATTCCTGTTTTTTCTGGAGGGAAAAATTTATCAAGCAATGATAATTTAGGAAGCCCATGAGGGGTTACTATTCCAACGTATTTGAATTGGGAGCACGAATTCTTTGAACCGGTGATTGTTTGCAAGTGTGTTATCTTGTAAATAAAACGAAGAAAAAACCATGAGAATAATGATTGAATATAAATGAAAAAAGCAAGCAGAATTAATTTGAGAAGTTTTAAATAATGTAAAACAGACACCTTCTTCTCAAGATGAGATAAATAAAAAGATTTTAATTCTGAACGGCAAGATTGGCTTTCAATATTATTGATCACCATTCTTGCAAAAAAAACCTGACATTTTAATAAGGCAGTGGGGCTGAGTTGTAAAAATAGATTTAATCCTGCCTCATTCGTAATCTTTTGAATAATACATAAAACGTTATTAAAATCTGAGGGAGTCATTATTTTTTGGTTATTACTCCGATTGAAATCCGGATAATTCTTATGAAATTACACAAAGTTACTAAATCTTATTACCTTTGCACAAATCAAAAAATAAATGAAAAGAATGTTCCTAAAATTTGCACATTACTTCATTGATAAAGCTAAAAAAAGTGCGTATATCAGAAGTTTCTTTGATTCCCGTATTAAAGTTGAGAAGTTAGAAAGGTTTGGTGAATTTAAAGATTCCTTTAACAATACTTTTGAACTTAGAAAGGGACTCAGAAGTATTATTAAACCTGGTTGGGAAAACATGTATAAAGACAAAATGTTTGATGTGTCTTCCGATTGTTTAAACCAAACAGCTTACAATGGAAAACTTGCAGTCAATGAAATGGTGCCACTCATAAATGCTTTTGGTAAAAAAATAGCCGGAAGTACTATTTTGGAAATCGGATGCCACGCCGGTGCTACTGCTTTTAGTTTTGCTGAAAAGGGAGGGAAAGAAGTTTTCGCGTCTGAATTTACTGAATACAAAGTTGAATCAATAGATAGTGAAAGTGTTACAAAAAACAAGTTAGTAAGCGTGAGTGAAGAATTAACCTTTTTAAGAAATCAGTTAAGCATCAGATATAAGGAAAAAGATAGGGTCAGGTTTGTAGAAGATGATATATGTAATTCTACTTTGCCAAAGAACTATTTTGATATAATTTCCAGTTGGCAGGTATTAGAACATCTACACCAGCCAAAAAAAGCATTTGAGAATATTGCGTCACTTTTAAAAGACGATGGAATAGCCATCCATGCATATAATCCCTTCTTTTGCATAAATGGAGGGCATAGCTTATGTACATTAGATTTCCTCTGGGGGCATGTAAGATTGAATGAACAGGACTTTACAAGATATATTGAACAAATAAGACCTCAGGAAAAAGAAAAAGCATTGGCTTTTTATCAAAAAGGGCTTAACCGGATGTCTATTGAAGACCTTAAAAAATATTGTGCCGAAGCACATTTAAAAATACTATCGCTTCTCTTTTTCCATGACAAGCATAACATTAAGAATCTTGACTACGATATACTTTCTCAATGCCAACGCAATTATCCTACTCTGAGTTTTGACGACTTGATTACACCTATTATCATTTTAATTGTTAAAAAGTCATCCTGAAATTATTTTTTTTTATTGAGGAAGAAAAACCAGGGCATAGGATGTAATTTATTACTCCATACCCAAGTAATGATAAAACAGATAAAAAAACTTAGCAAACATGCCTGAGCCGCACCAATAGCTCCCAGTAAATTAATGAGGGAATAATTCAAACCAACATGAAAAACACCGGTAATTATGGTAATCCAGGCGACTACCTGTGTCTTTTCCGTATAAAAGATATTATTAGCAACCACTTTATACATGGAATTAAACGCATATCCAAAAGTTATCCATAACACATATACAGACGCTCCCATAAATTCCTTACCAACTACTAAATGAAATACTAAAGGAACAATAAAACAAAGCAGTGAAGCCATGATAAGAATACCAAAAAATATCAGATAAGTTAGTTTGACAATCTTCAAGTTCATTGCTTCATTCTTCATCTTTAACCTTTCATACAACCATGGCACGTATGCTTTATTGAATGATTCATACAACAGGACAATAATTTGCCCAAACTGATACCCAAGCATATAGATACCGGTTTCTGCTAATCCTATCATATTGGTTATAAAAAACCTGTCCACCAACATCATTACCGTTAATCCTAAATAATATGGAACCAGGGGTACTCCAAAATTTAAAATATGTCTCAGATAATTTCTGTCAAACTCTAGTTTAAATCGCCATTGCTTCCACATAATAAATAAAGAGAGGATACCCAATCCTCCTACAGCGATCACCTGCCCTAATATTCTCCCTTGCCATCCCATGGATAAAGATACCACCAACCAGATTGATATGGATAAATTTATCAAGGTCTGTACTACCTGAAGAACACCAAAGA
Organism: Bacteroidetes bacterium RIFCSPLOWO2_12_FULL_37_12; assembly: GCA_001769655.1. Lineage (GTDB taxonomy): Bacteria > Bacteroidota > Bacteroidia > 2-12-FULL-37-12 > 2-12-FULL-37-12 > 2-12-FULL-37-12. The sequence continues at coordinate 287,015 of MEPC01000020.1, forward strand.
GGATAGGTTTTTTTTGCCCTACCCAAAGTAATAGAACGGTTAGATTTAAAAAATAACCAACAGAAAAAATAATCACTGACCATAGCCAATTCGCTGGGAAAGCACTAAGGGTCGAAATTGGTCCTGCGAACAACCAAACCATTCCACTCACTATACAAGTGCTTACTATCAATATCAACAGACCATTGCCAATATATTTTGGAAAATCAACCGTCTCTCTGTTGTAATATTTCTGATGAATGGCACCATAGGCATTTAAACCCACAAAGGGAGAAATAAAGCTGAAAAGTACCTGGAACATGGCTACTATTCCATAATCAACAGGTGACAAATACCTCGTTAAAATCGGTATCATTAAAAACGGAATAGCGTTATTGAGAACAGAGGAAATAGTGTAAATGCCGGAAGAACGAAATAAAGTTGACTCAAAAATTCTTTTGAACATCGTGTTGTAGTTATTAAATATCACTATTCAGGAAAAGGGGTATAGGGGTATAAAGGTATAGGAGTATAACCATCAAATAATCATTCCCCATTTTAAAGCCGTTCCCCTCTTAATATCCTGATTAACTTTTTTGCCTAAAATCAACTCCCAAAACCTTGGATGTAAACCATCGCCAGGGCGAATGATCCGGACATTCTCTTCTGTTAATAAATCATCCTTTTTTATATCTTTAATTATATAGAGAGAACGTTTAAACCGCAAACTTTTTTCCTCTGCCTGCTGAATGCCATATTGAATTTTTCCAAGTGATAAAAATGCACGTTCCGTTTCTACTACTAATGCTTTCAATTCCTCCGGCTCTAATGAAAATGCAGAATCCACCCCTCCCTCCGCCCTGCTTAATGTAAAATGTTTCTCAATCACCCTTGCCCCAAGAACTACAGATGCAACGGCTGCGCCTATGCCCATAGTATGGTCCGATAAACCGACATGGCAATTGAACAACTCAGCTAAATGAGGAATGGTTAATAAATTAGTGTTTTCCGGTGAAGCGGGATAACTGCTTGTACATTTGAGCAAAATCAAATCTTTGCAACCAGAGTCACGCAAAACCTTTACGGTCTCTTCCAAATCAGAAAGGGTGGATAAACCGGTGGAAACAATTACCGGCTTTCCGGTAGCCGCTACCTTTTTCAGTAAAGGATAATGATTATTTTCAAACGATGCAATTTTATAAGCGGGAACTCCCAACGCTTCTAAAAAATCTACTGCTGAATCATCAAAGGGAGTGCTAAATGCAAGAAGTCCTCTTTTATTAGCGTGATCAAAAATTGGTTTGTGCCACTCCCATGGAGTATAGGCATCCTGATAAAGTTGATATAAATTTTTACCTTTCCATAAAGAGGTCTTGTCTTCAATAAAAAATAATCCGTGAGAAGCGTCAATGGTTAACGTATCGGCAGTATAGGTTTGCAACTTAATAGCATGAGCGCCGGCATCGGCTGCTGCATCCACGATAGCCAATGCTTTGTCTAACGACTGATTATGATTGCCGCTCATTTCGGCAATGATGAATGGCTTATAGCTACTGCTTATTTCAATGTTTGATATTTTCATTGTAAGTTATTATTAACATCCATAGTACAATCCGTTTCAAAGTCAATTATTTCAATGCACCCATTAGGAGTTTTAACTATGGGTATTTTGTTATTAATTTCTAAAATAGTTCCGTTAGGAATAGTACAGTGGAACCCAAATTCAGAAAATTTTATTTTGTGAATTATTATTTTATTTCCTCTATAAAAAGTGAAAGCACCGGGATATGGTTTTGCCTGAGCCCTTACCCAATTATATATTCTTTCTTTTTGCCAATTCCAATCTATTCTTCCATCACCGGCTGTTCGTTTTCCAAAATAAGTTGCCAATAAATTATTTTGTGGCTTGGCAGTATAAGAATTATTTCTAATGTTTTGTAAGACCTCAATAACAAAATCGGGATATATTTTTTTAAACATTTCCAATAATGTTCCCCCACTATCCTCCGATGATATAGGAATTTTCTTTTGTGCAAGGATCGCACCTGAGTCACATTCTTCGTCTATTACATGTGCGGTAACGCCTGTTTCACTTTCATTGTTGATGATTGCCCAAACATGAGGGGTTCTTCCTCTGTATTTGGGTAGTAAAGAGCCATGAAAATTTATAGCTATTTTTTTGGGCAGTTCAATAATATCCTTTTCTATTAAAAATAAATAATTTACTGATACAATTACATCACAGTTTATTTTTGGTAATTTTTTTAGTGCCAGTCCATTCCGGGGGTTTCCAGCATAACATGCTATTTTTTTTTCGTTACATAAACGGACAATTTCAACGGATTGTTTATCTGTAAGCACAAAATTAATATTAAAATGATTCAATAATTTCTGAATCACTTCAAATCCTAATAGACCACTTATTAATAATCCAATTTCCATTAGTTTTTACCAAAACAAGAATATATCAATACGTTTGTTATTTTCCCATTGATTAAAATATGATTTTTTAATTTAGCTTCCCGTATAAAATTAAATTCTTTTACAATTGATTTATAAAGGTGGCGCTGACTTATTTCATAAAAAGTAGTATGAACTTTTATGAACTTTAAATAATAAAATGATATTGATAAAATAATGTGTAAATAGTTTGAAAAATCCTTACTAAATAATTTATCATCTGCATTGCGTTCAGTTGCAGTTAAAAATGAAATTTCAGCATTCCTGCTTTCCCAGTCAATATGCACTAACCCACCATATCCTATCAACCTATCATTTTCTAAAAAACTAAACAACAATTGATCGGGTTTTTCTTGATCAAATAATTTATCAACCACATTTCTAAAGTAAAAATTCTGTTTTTCTTTTGTTAGAAGTTCTTTTTGCCTGAGAATATCAATTTGCTCATTGCGCCATTTCATGATAGCATACTTATCTTCATTCCGGATAGCTATCAGTTTATATTTTCCATGCATAAATTCTTGTTGTGATAAACATTTGTATGTTTTGTGCATTTTAAATTGTTTTTTGATGGACATTGGTATTGATGGCTATTAATTCCGGATGTTGTTCAAGCAGTGAGATAATGGCATCATAATTTAGTTTATCAGCACCGTATTTTTCTATCAAAATTTTAATCAACTCAAAATCTTCCGGGGTATCTAAAGTAATCCTGTATTGGCTGGCATTGCTTTCTATGGTAAAATGCTCTATGCTTACATTTCCGTTCCTGTTTTGGTGAATATAGGGAGTAACATGTTCTAAGTCAGAAGGCATTACTGCCTTTTGATATGCTTCTTCCAATAATTGAAAAGAAAATATTTCAAAATCAAATCCCCTTGGGAAAGTTCGTTGATGACAATTAGAGTAGTATAAATTGTGCTGAAAGTGATCCAGATAATAAGTATATGCTTTCTTTATTAAATGACCATCAATAAGAGGGCAATCTGAGGTTACCCGAATAACTATTTCTAAGTGATTTTGTTTCGCACATTCATAATAACGGCTTAATACATTATTTTCGCTTCCGCGAAAGGTGGGCAGATTTTCATGCAGACAAAATTCTATAACTGGATTATCTGTATCATTAATGGTAGTTGCAACATAAACAGCTAACTCGCTCCATTTCAATCTGTCAATATGGTATTTTAAAATAGAAATGTCTTTTACACGCTTTAATATTTTACCAGGTAGTCGGGTGCTGGTCATTCTTGCTTGAGTAATAATTCCAACTCTTTTTATGGTTTTCATATATTCCGCTAACAGATTTTCAATAAATACATAATGTCGTTATTACCTTTTTCCCCATCGTTAATGTAAGGAATTATTTTTCTTTTAACTTCCTTTAAGCTTTTATCTTGTTTCAGAAATTCATTAGCATAATCCATCTTCCACAGGAACCCTTTGTTACCCCTGTAATTAATCTCCTTCTTTATTGCTGAATAATATTCAAATCCCCAAACATACTTCCTGGAACATCTGATCATCTCAGATATAATTTTAGGAAGATTGTCGGGTGCAATATGAATAAGAACTCCAGCAGTATAAACCATATCAAAATATCTATCTTTAAATGGAATATCAAATCCGGACCCCTGAATGATATTAATACCTTTGGTAATTTTTTTTGCTTTTTCTACTGCATAAGATTGCAATTCTATTCCATATAGATTTTTGAAACCCATGGTTTGTAAACCGAGTAATTGAAGTCCAATATTACATCCTACTTCAAGTATTCTTGCTTCCCTGTTCAGATTCTTTAAAAAATCTTCATTCATGTCTGTCTTTTTTCTGCCATAGTTATTCATATACAATTTGTTCCATTCTTCAAGATTTTGAGGATTACGGTCTGTATATTCCTTTCCAAAATCTCCGCTCCAGAATTGTTCTTGTTTAGTTTTCATAATTTTATTTATTAAAATTTTTTATTGTTTTAATGACATATTGTTGTTCTTCGTATTTTAATGAAGGATACATCGGCAAACTTAAGCATTTTTCATAAAATTGTTCTGCTACCGGTAAGTCACCTTTTTTCCAACCCAATTGCTTATAGTAGGGAAATAAATGGACCGGAATATAATGCACCTGGGCAAAAATAGTATGCTGTTTCAAATAGTTATAAAGTCCTAATCTATCTTTTACCTGTATCACGTACAAATGGTATGCATGGCTAAAATTTTTAATGACCTGTGGGATTTTAATTTTCATGTTTTTGAATGCCTTATCATATCTTTTGGCTATTTCTTGTCTTTTCTTTAATCGCTCATCCGCTTTTTTTAATTGGCTAATGCCCAATGCTGACTGAATATCGGTCAGACGGTAATTATAACCTAATTCTTGCATCTCGTAATACCACCCGCCGTGATTTTCTTTTAACAAATGAGGTTCTTTAGTAATTCCATGAGTTCTCAGCAATAATAATTTTTCATACAATATTTTATTGTTAGTAGTAATCATCCCACCTTCTCCGGTTGCAATATGTTTAACCGGATGGAAAGAAAATACAGCAACATCTGCGTAGTTGCCATTTCCACAAGATTGTTTTTTCCCTTTATTATCCACCCTATATCCCCCAGGTGAATGACAAGCATCTTCAATTATCCATAAACCGTATTCGTCAGCTAATTTTTTAAATGCTTCCAAATTCACAGGATAACCCGCGAAATCCACCACCACAATTCCGTGAAAGAATCCTTTAGGGTGCTGTTTTAATAATTTTTCTACCTTGTTTATATCCAACAAATAACTGTCCTTATCAATATCGGCAAAATACACCTGTCCGCCGCAATACCTAACACAATTGGCGGAGGCGGCAAAAGTTATGGGGGTGGTTATTACCCTGGTATCTTTATTTACCCCCAGCGCTATGCAAGTCAAATGCAAAGCCGCTGTGCCATTGGCTACTGCTACAGCATAGTTGCAACCAATATAGTTGGCAAATTTTTCTTCAAAGACCTTTATCTTAGGACCCTGCGTTAAAAAATCTGATTTTAACACCTCAACTACCGATTGTATATCCTCTTCAGTTATTTCCTGACGACCGTAATAAATAGGTTTCATTATTGTTACTATATTAAATTGTTTATTGCTAATTGCCTATTGCTTTTAATTACTACCTCATTATGGTAACTTTATAAACACAGGCAATTTCATTTTTATCATTTGTGATTTTTAAAAGATATAGCCCGTCAGTAAAATCAGTCATTTTTACAATTTGCTTATTGTTATCGGTAATCCTGCCTGTATAAATTTTTTTCCCAAATATATTGAATATATCTATAACCAAATTGTTATTGGTGAGTGTAGGAGACCATTCAATAAAAAATTCACCATTGTTGGGGTTAGGATAAACATTGATGTCTTTGAATTGCTCGTTAAAATATTTTCCTGTAATGAATTCTTCTACTTTGAGTATGGTTACAATTATGCTGTCACATTTATTAAAAGCCATTAAAGTATCTACATATATTCCCGTATTATAATAAGTATTTGTAGCAACTGTTATGCTATCACCCTTATATATGGTTACGTTTTGTGAAAAGTTTCTACTGTATAAAATAGTTAAATTCAATGTGACCAAGCTGTCACAACCTGCAGTATTTGTAAATGTTTGAGTGTAAATACCCGAAGTATTGTAGATAATTCCATTCAAAGTGTAATTATCGCATGTGGTTACTATCAATGAGGAAGAGGCGCTTTGATTAATAGTCAGATATAAAGTTACAATACTATCACACCCGGATGTTGTTTTTAAAGCCAGTGTGTAAATCCCTGAACTATCATAAGTAATTCCGTCCAAAGTAAAATCATCACAAGCGGTTATACTTTTTGAAGAAGATTTTTTTTGATTTACTGTAAGATATAAAGTAACGGTGCTGTCACAACCTGCAGTATTGGTTAATGTTTGAGTGTAAATTCCCGAAGTATTGTAAATAATTCCGTTCAAAATGTAATTATCACAAGTGGTTATTTCCAATGAAGAAGCGGTACGTTGAACAATTGTAAGATTTAATGTAACTATGCTGTCGCATCCCGAAACATTGGTTAATGTTTGTGTGAAAACTCCAGTAGTGTTGTAGTTTATTCCGTTCATCAAGTAATCATTACAAGCAGTGATATTAAGTGAAGAGGTACTATTATTATTAATTATAAGATTTACAGTGATAATACTGTCACAACCTTTAGAATTAATTAGAGTTTGAGTGAAAGCTCCTGAAGTGGTATAGGTTATTCCGTTCAATGTATAATTATCGCAGGCAATAATGTTTTGTGATGATGAGTTGCTGCGATTAATAGTTAAATTTAAAGTAATGACACTATCGCAACCTGCGGAGTTGATTAACTTTTGTGAATAAACTCCCGAAGTATTGTAAATGATTCCGTTTAAAGTGTAATTATCACAAGAGGTTGTCTCAGAAAAAGAGGAAGTGCCTTGGTTTACAGTCAGGTTTAATGTAATCACACTGTCACAGCCATTAACATTGGTTAATGTTTGGGTGTAAATTCCCGAGTTGTTGTATGTTATTCCATTCAATATGTAATTATTGCAAGTAGTGATATTAAGTGAAGAAGTGCTACTATTATTAATTTTAAGATTTAAAGTGATAATACTGTCACAACCTTTAGAATTAGTTAGAGTTTGAGTGTAAGCTCCTGAAGTGGTATAGGTTATTCCGTTCAACGTATAATTATCGCAGGCAGTAATGTTTTGTGAAGATGAGTTGCTGCGATTAATAGTTAAATTTAAAGAAATGACACTATCGCAACCTGCGGAATTGGTTAACTTTTGTGAATAAACTCCGGAAGTGTTGTAAGTCATTCCATTTAACGTATAATTATTGCAAGTGATTATCTCAGAATAAGAGGAAGTGCTTGGATTTATGGTAAGGTTTAATGTAACCAAACTATCACAGCCATTAACATTGGTTAATGTTTGGGTGTAAATTCCGGAAGTGTTGTATGTTATTCCATTCAACATGTAATTATTGCAAGCAGTGATATTAAGTGAAGAAGTGCTACTATTATTAATTATAAGATTTAATGTGATAATACTGTCACAACCTTTAGAATTAGTTAGTGTTTGAGTGTAAGCCCCTGAAGAGGTATAGGTTATACCGTTCATAGTAAAATTATCGCAAACAGTGATGTTGAGTGAAGATGTATTGCCGTGTTTAATGGTTAAATTTAGAGTGATGATACTGTCGCAACCCTCTGCATTGGTCAATGTTTGAGTGTAAACTCCGGATGAGAAATAAGTGATCCCATTTAAGGAATAATTTTCACAAACGGTTTTTGTTAATGTAGTTATGGATTTATTTTTAACGGTTAAGATTGTAGTTACCACACTATCGCAACCATTGGTTGCTGAAAGTGTATCGTAGAAGATACCACTTGTGGTATATATGTTATTTCCTACAGTTGCACTTTCTCCCTCACAGATATTAAGATTTTGTAAAAAAGTGATTCTGGGTAAGACATTGAGATTTGTAGTTACAATACTATGACAAGCAACGGTTACATTTGTCAACGTGTCAATGTAGGTTCCACCGGTAGAATATTTTTTAGCACCCACGGTTATAATTTCTCCTTCACAAATAGTAATATTCTGATTATAAAAACTGTCAGATACAATCTTTAAGAAAGTGTTTATGGTGCTATCACAACCATTGGCGGCAGTGAGTGTATCCGAATAATTACCCTCTATGGAATAAAATTTTGTTCCAACCATAACAGAGTCACCATTGCAAAAAGTTATGTCTTGTGAAAAGTTTTTATTGGGTAAAATTGTCAGATTCAACGTTATGATACTGTCACAGCCGGCAACATTGGTTAATGTTTGAGTATATATTCCCGAATTGTTGTACGTAATCCCGTTCAACGTGAAATTATCACAGGAACTGATATCAAGTGAGGAGGTGTTTGTGGGAATAATAGTAAGAGTTAGCGTGACGATGCTGTCGCAACCAGTGACATTGGTTAGTGTTTGACTGTAAATTCCGGAATTTTCGTATGAAATTCCATTTAAAATGTATTTATCACATGTAGTAGTTGTGATGGAAGATGAATTGCTACGATTTACTGTAAGATTCAAGGTGATGACACTATCACATCCGGTAGCATTAGTTAATGTCTGAGTGTAAATTCCAGAATTGTTGTATGTAATCCCGTTCAACGTGTAAAAATCGCAAGTTGTGATGTTGAGTGAGGAAAAATTACTGCGGTTAATGATCAGGTCTAACGTAAGCAAACTATCGCAACCATTTTCATTGGTCAAGGTCTGAGCAAAAACTCCGGAATTGGTATAGGTAATCCCGTTCAAAGTGTAATTATCACAAGTATTTATAGTGAGTGAAGAAGTGTTAGCGGGGACTAATGTAAGATTGAGTGTGATGATGCTGTCACAACCGGTGACATTGGTTAGTGTTTGACTGTAAATTCCGGAAATGTCGTATGTAATTCCATTTAAAATGTATTTATCACAGGCGGTAGTTGTGATAGAAGATGAATTGCTACGATTTACTGTAAGATTCAAGGTGATGACACTGTCACAGCCAGTAATATTGGTTAATGTCTGAGTGTAAATTCCGGAATTGTTGTATGTAATCCCATTCAACGTGTAATAATCGCAAGTAGTGATGTTGAGTGAGGAAAAATTACTGCGGTAAATGATCAGGTCTAACGTAAGCAAACTATCGCAACCATATTCATTGGTCAAGGTCTGAGTAAAAACTCCGGAATTAGTATAGGTTATTCCGTTCAACGTGTAATTATCACAAGTATTTATAGTGAGTGAGGAAATGTTAGCGGGGACTATTGTAAGATTGAGTGTGATGATGCTGTCACAACCAGTGACATTGGTCAGTGTTTGACTGTACATTCCGGAAATGTCGTATGTAATTCCATTTAAAATGTATTTATCACAGGCGGTAGTTGTGATGGAAGAAGAATTGCTACGATTTACTGTAAGATTCAAGGTGATGACACTATCACATCCGGTGGCATTAGTTAATGTCTGAGTGTAAATTCCTGAATTGTTGTATGTAATCCCGTTCAACGTGTAATTATCGCAAGCAGTGATGTTGAGTGAAGAAAAATTACTGCGATTAATGATCAGGTCTAATGTAAGCAAACTATCGCAACCATTTTCATTGGTCAAGGTCTGAGTAAAAATTCCGGAATTAGCGTAGGTAATTCCGTTCAACGTGTAATTATCGCAGGTATTTATAGTAAGTGAGGAAGTGTTTGCGGGGATTAGGGTAAGATTTAGCGTGATGATACTGTCACAACCGGTGACATTGGTTAATGTTTGGGAGTAAATTCCTGAATTGTTATATGTAATTCCATTTAAAATGTATGTATCGCAGGCGGTAGTTGTGATAGAAGATGAATTGCTACGATTTACTGTAAGATTCAAGGTGATGACACTGTCGCATCCGGAAACGTTTGTTAATGTTTGAGTATAAATTCCTGAATTAGAGTAAGTAATTTCGTTCAGGGTATAACTATCGCATGCGTTTAATGAGAGAGTAGAAGAATTACTGCGGTTAATAATCAGATTCAAATTGATGATGCTGTCACATCCTGCTGTATTGGTCAATGTCTGAATATAAATTCCTGAATTGGTGTATGTTATACCATTCAAAGTATGATTATCGCAAGCAGAAATATTGAGTGAGGAATAACTGGATTTGTTTATTGTCAGATTTAAAATGATAGTACTGTCACATCCTTCGGAATTAGTAAATGTTTGGGAGTAAATTCCTGAATTGGAATAGGTAATACCATTTAAAGTGTAATTATTGCAGGCAGTGGTTGTGATAGAAGAGGAATTGCTACGATTTACCGTTAGATTCAAAGTGATGACACTGTCGCATCCGGTAACATTGGTTAATGTTTGTGAGTAAATACCCGAATTGTTATAGGAAATTTCATTCAAAGTGTAATTATTGCAAGTCGTAACAGAGAGTGTTGAAGAATTGCTTTGATTTATTGTCAGGTTTAATGTAATGACACTGTCACACCTGACTGCGTTAGTAAGGGTTTGAGTGAAAATCCCTGAATTGTTATAGGTGATTCCATTCAAAGTATAATTATCGCAAGCAGAAATATCGAGTGAAGAAAAACTAGCGTTGTTTAAGGTTAGATTCAAGGTTACGATACTGTCACATCCGGCAGTGTTGGTAAATGGTTGATAGTAAGTTCCCGAACTATTGTAAGTAATTCCGTTCAAATCGTAACTATCACAGGCAATAGTTGTGATGGAAGAGGAACTACTATGGTTTACCGTCAGGTTCAGTGTGACGGTACTGTCACATCCGGTAGCATTGGTAAATGTTTGCAAGTAAATTCCTGTTGAATCATAATTAACACCGTTCAAATTATAACTTTGGCAAGCGATTTTTGTTATTGTTGATTGTGATAGATCATTAACAGTTAAATTTGTAATGATTGTACTATCGCACCCGTTTTTAGCTGTGAGTGTATCATAATAAATTCCACTAGTAGTGTAACTATTAATTCCTACATTTAAACTCTGCCCTTTACAGATAGCTTTGTTTTGTGATAAGTTGCTTTCAAGAAAAGGTATAACAATTAATGTAGTGGTTATGGCACTGTCACATCCATTTACAGCAAATAATGTATCATAATAAATTCCTGTTGTCTTATAGGTTTTGAACCCTACGTTAATACTATTGCCATAACATACAACTGTATCTAGATGAATATCATACGTAGGGAGTTGTTTATTCATAAACAAAGAATCGCCGACCAAATAATTAATCATGTTCTCTATAATTTTCCTGATTGGGGGGGAATAGGATACAATCATTCCTTCTGCCGCAGTCCAGTTAGTGGAACCCGAATTAATTATTATGCCCGAGGTATCTGTTTTCTGAAATTTTATCAACGTACCCAGCCCTTTGTAAACCGTATCGGCTAAATCATAAGCAAGGAGTTCAATATTTTTAAATCCCAGCTTAGCCGTATCAATAATAGGAATACCATCCTGGTCAAAACCATTTATCAATGTTCCATCGTATCCGCTGGTGAATAAAGTAATCGTATCACCTTTTTCTACATTCATTCCTTTAAAAACGGGTGAGTTAGGGCTAACCACTTTATATCCATTAAAACCTTTATATCCATATTGTTTTACCTTAACCCCAAAACCGCCATGGTAAAAATCAGCTCCCACGCTACTCCAGGTAGGATAATTCAACATGCTATATGCCCATTGAGTTGTTTTAAGGAGGGGGTCGGAAATAGTGTCTTTTGTATGCTCTTTATAACATATTAGTTGTGTTTTATCTTCACTGTATCTAACCTGCCAAAACATATTATCAGCAGAAAGAACAAGTGCATTTTTTCCTTCGGCTACAAACCGGTCAAAGTTTTCCCTAGCTTTTCGTGACCAATACTCACTTTTACCAACCACAATGAGTAATTTGGCTTGTTCAATCTCCGAATAATCCTCCATATCCAAATCGCATATATAGCCGATATTGCATTTTCTAAAAGTGTTAAGCCATTTTAAAAAGTATTTACTATGGTCATACAGAACATGGAGGGTAGGACGTAAAAATGAAACAATATGGCTTTTTCCACCTGGGGAAAGTGCATCATACAAACATTTTCCGCCTGCATTATTATAAGCATGCTCGGTGTTGCTTTCATACAACACAACAACATCGTGCTTTTTCTCTCTGCTCTTTACTATGAAAGGAACTTTTTTATCCCATAGATAAAATCCGCTGTTTAGATTCGTGGGTATTACATAAGTAAAACTCACTTGATAACCATACCCATTTAGATAAGGATCAGGATTATTAATAGTTTGCGGAACCAAATCTGCAATAATCTCATCCACTAATCTGCCGCCATCACTATCATAAAGCCCTAATTTGCTACTAATATCATAAAGTCCTATTTTCTGTTGTGGAAAATTACCGCTGGCATTAATATACACTTTAGCGGTATCTCCCGGAAAGTAGGAAAGTTTATCAAGATACCCGTCCATTACCAGATTTTGAGATGTTCCAATAAAACTCGTGAACATCACAAAAGGGATGATTATAAAAAATCTCATAAAATTAAAGTGATTCTTCATCAGAGTTTGATTGATTAAACTTCGTTTGTGAGGACACAAACGTAAGCGAAGAATTGCCAATGACTAAACTTCGTTTGTGGGGACACAAACGAAGGCGAAGAATTGCCAATAACTATGACCAATGACTAAACTTCTTTTGTGAGGACATAAACGAAGGCGAAGAATTATACAGTAAAATTTGGGTCAACGTGCTGGCGAATTTGCTCTCTTAATTGTTCAACACTGAGCCACTCTTTGTTTGTGCCTGAGTTGTATTTAAATCCCATTTCAACCCGCTTTCCGTTAAAATGTTCTGAAAATTTATCTACCGACCAAAGAGGCATAGAAGGGGTTATCACGAAATATTTTGTTAACTCAATTGTATTGAGTGAATCGGTCTCAGTAATCATTTCTTCGTGCAATTTTTCTCCAGGTCTGATTCCTACAATTTCTTGTTTACAATGCGGAGCGATGGCTTCAGCAAGTGCGGTTATTTTAAAAGATGGAATTTTTGGAACAAAAATTTCTCCGCCCCAGGCATGTTCTAAAGCATATAAGACCAAATCAACTCCCGCTTCCAGAGAAATATTAAACCGCGTCATATCAGGATGAGTAATAGGTAATTTTCCTTCATTTCTTTTTTGTAAAAAGAAGGGTACAACTGAACCCCTTGAACCAATCACATTCCCATACCTGACTACGGAGAATGAAATATCGTGCTTGCCTTTAAAATTATTGGCGGCAACAAATAGTTTATCAGAGCACAATTTCGTTGCCCCGTATAAATTGATAGGAGCCGCGGCTTTATCGGTTGACAGGGCAACAACTTTTTTTACTCCTAAATCAATGGCGGCATTGATTACATTTTCTGCTCCCAGCACATTGGTCTTAATGCATTCAATTGGATTATATTCAGCAGTGGGTACCTGTTTCAATGCGGCGGCGTGAATTACAATATCAATTCCTTCTAACGCTCTTTTTAGACGGAATTCATCTCTTACATCTCCTATAAAATAACGGATGCAAGTATGTTTACTCGTAGAAAAATACTGAGACATCTCAAATTGTTTTAATTCATCTCTGGAAAATATAACCAATCTTTTAACTCCTGGAAATTTATTTAAAACAATTTCAAGAAATTTTTTTCCAAATGATCCTGTACCACCTGTTACAAGAATTGATTTACCATCTAATGACATAATTATTTCATAATTAGTTAAAAAATAAACTTATTTAATTGTCCTTTAAAACTACTAAAAAGAACATTCGCCCCACGAAAATAAAATAAAATTCTATCTTTTGCAACAGATTGTGCTATTCATCTTTGTTCTACCTAGATTTATAAAGAATTTCTCAAAATATTGAAAAACAAAGTAACTTATTATAAGAGTGGATATAACAGAAATTATTATTCTTACAGGTTCAGAAGAATGAAATAAGTGTTTGCTAGAAAAAGCCAATGTTATTCCTGTCACAGAATATACTATCGGGTGAAGTAAATAAACCGAATAGCTTGCCTCTCCTAATAATGTAAGCGGTTTATGGATAAATTTAGGAAGTGTAAAGGTCATTTTATAAAATGATATACAGATTAAAAAAGAGCAAGCTGTAAAAATTAATCTGTTTACTCCTGTCACTAAATAAATAGCATCGCCTTTTACAGGGTAAAAAATAATTAAACTTAGTCCAATAGTTAAAATTGTTATAATGATAGAGTTTTTTATAGTAGTGTTAAATAGAAATAATCCAATTAGAAAACCACCAAGAAAAAGAAAAATATGGTTCAATGGATTTACAAAATTTCTCCATTGATCACTTAAAGTCAATTCTTGCTTCAAAAGTATAAATGAAAAATACAGATACAAACAAAAACTAATTAGTACAAGTAAGATCATTAGTGATTTGTGAGATTTTGTAAAAAGAATGAAGAATGGAAAAAGAGTGTAAAAAACTAATTCATTACCGATTGCCCAAACACCTGAAGAAAAGTAAGTATCCCATTTAATAAACCCAAATAACCCGGAAAGGTTAAGGAATAGGTTATAAAAGTCAGGCATTTGCTTCGATAAAACTAAAGCAATAATTGTTACTATCCAAAGCAAAGGAAAAATTCTAAAAACTCGTTTTCTGTAATAAGCTAATATGTCATCTTTTGATGGTATCATTTTGTCATAATACACATAATAGAGTGTCAACCCGCTTAAAATATAAAAAACAGAAACTATGCAAATACCAAATCTATATGTAAGCGTGTCAGCAGAAAATTTACCAAAAGTCCAATTTAGGTAATGGCTAATCATAATTCCGAAAGTTGCTAATCCTCTTAAATAGTCCATATTATATAACCTGGTCAGCATTGTCTGTCAGATATAATCCCGCATACATTGTATTCTAGTATCTTTGCATCTAAAAATAGAATGTTGCAAGAGGTGTAAAGAATAAATCTATGTCTGTGTTTCAAAATGTTTCTGCTTACAAGCGTCGTTAAATTTAACGGCTGAGAAGTATAATTTGCTTAATCTTATAATAATAATTTCCTAAGAATTGGAAATAAATAAAGATACGTCACTCCAAGAAAAAAACCAATAAAAATTCCTGCTATAGTTGGAATAAGGTACCCCGGATGAGCAGGTCTGATAGGCAAAATCGGGTAGTCAACCACTTTTATTAATTGTTGCTTTTGAGACAACGAAAACCTGGCAAATTCTAAATTTTTTACAACTTCCCCGTAGAGAACATTAAGTATTTCCACTTCACGCATAAGTTCTAATTCTTCCAGATATCCCTGAGCTTTTATCAGTCGGTTTGAATTCTCATCTTTCCAGACAGCCAGATTATATTCTGCTTTTTTAAGAGCATTAAAAACGGAGTCCTCTTTATTTTCCATAACCTTAACCGTCTTACTTTCTTTCTCTATTCTCATTCCTTCAAAAAAAACCACTAAGGATTTCAGCAATGCTTCTGAAAGTTTTGCTGTAAGTTCTTGATTCTTGGTTTTTACGGAAAGGAGATGAAGTTTATTTTTTTCTGATTTACCGATACTAATTATTTTTTTTGTCAGGAAAGAATGCAATATACTAACGCTTTTGTTCTGGTGTAGGGTAAAAGCTTCAAGATTATCTGACCGAATTTCTGAATTATCTAATGTAGTATCCCCTTCCCACTGTTCATTAAATTTATAGATAACTCGCAAATGATTTCCTAAAAAATCCATCTTGCCTCCTACGATAACTTTTTTTAACAACGCATTGCTGACAACCTTCCTGGAAACCATAACCTCCATGATTTGATCTTCTTCTAAAAATCCTTGTCCCATACCTAATATCTGACTCTGGAGTTTATGCAAAGGATTTTTTGAAATTGAGAATCCGGCAGATTGATCTACAATCATGGTCGTATTACCCACATATTTGGGTTTAATAGTAAGTACCGCAAAAAAGAATATTATTCCAGGTATCAGCGAAAAATAAAGTAATTTCCGTTTATTTTCTTTAATAAGAGTAATAACTTCCCTGATCTTTAACACTAAGTCCTTTAGAGTAAGTTTACTTTCCGAAGTGGGAGAAGTTTCCATCTTTTTTAATTTAGTTAAATTGGTACAGATTGTATTTTTCCGCAGTTGACGGGGGCAGGAGGTAAATCATGTCTCCTGTTGGAAGGAGATAAAATCGCAACCCTGTTTTTTGCCACCTGCCAGTTACTTCTGGAGCACATTGAACGCAATTATCCACAAAGTAAATAAAGCCGTTGTTTGCACTGTAATACGCTCAATGGCTTTATTCCAATCAACCGGTTCGCTTTTCTTTTTTTCCCTTTCGGTTTTTTCTTTGAACGGAATTATTATTTTTGAGCCGGTTTCTACTTTAGGATATATGCGCCAGAAAACCATATTTTTGGTTTGATAAATTTTCCCGGAAGGACCTATAACATACGTCTTACGTTTCCATGCCTGTTTTGAAAAACCGTTTGTATATCGGTTTATGTAAAACCGGGCTCGTTTTGTATTATGATAGGGAACATTTATACCCACCAAGCTATCTTCCATGCTTTCTGTGATTATTCCCCCCTTAATATTTACCAAATTATTCATACGGGGTATAGTAATATTATCCCCATCAACTAATACATAATTGAATGGGGATTTTGGCTTATTAATAGCGGATTTAAGATCTATCTTTACAGAGGTCATTACATTATTGATATTACGGGTAAAAGTTGTTCCCCTTAAAAAAGCATAAGGAGTAACTCCACCCGCTCTTTGAATGACACTGCTCAAACGCTCACTTTTATTTACTAATGAATAAGCCCCTGGGAATAATACCTCCCCCTCCAAATACACTATCTCCGGCTTTATATAATCAGGGTCGGTACGTACAAAAACTCGGTCATAAGGAAAAAGGATGAAATTTTTTGCAGTAGAATCCATGGCTGTCAGGGAAGGGTAAGAAACCTGAATTTTTATTGTTTTTGCCTGGCTTGATTTTTTCCTCTGCTCCTTTTGATAAAAATCCAATCTGGAAATTTCAATATTTAGTAAAGATGCCTCCTCTTTCAAACCTCCAGACAAATAAATAATATCTCCCAAATTCATACCCTGAGAAAAATAATAAGTACCGGGTTTTCGGACTTCTCCAAAAATACTTACGGAATCCTGACTCATAAAGAATTGTTTAGGAAAAATCCGGACATTATCAAACATTTTCATACGAAAGGTGTCCATTGCCGCATAATCATTTAAAGTATCTAATTGAAATGGAATGTAAACCTGCCGCATCTCCTCATTAAAACGTAAGACATACCCTCTGCCCAAATACGCATCTTCCTGAAGACCTCCCGCCATAAGGAGCAAACCCTTCATGGTAAGTTTTTCAGAAAAAAGATATTCGCCTGGCTTTCTTACAGCTCCCTGAATATTAACTTTAAGATAATCATTAAAGTCACTGGCAAAAAATAAGGTAATTATATCCTCTTCCTGAAGAATGAAGTTGTCTTCGGAAGAAGGGTCGGAAAGAATTTTCTTCGGTTGAAAATAAATGTATTCCCTGGTTTGGTCTTTTTTAAGCCGTAATAAATACGCGTTTTCGGGATAAAAGTCCTTATTCACTCCCTCGGCTTGTTTTATAATATCAAGGATCCGTTGTCCTTTTTGGAACTGATATTTACCGGGTAATTGAACAGCACCTTTTATCTCCACATAGTTAAGTATTCCTTCTGGTATTTTCCGGATAGTAATCTCGTCCCCGCTATGGAGTTCGTAGTCCTTTTTCTGCTGAAGAAGTTTTTCATAATTGATATCTTCTATAATCTCTTTATTATCCTGATACCTCTTTACCTGAAGACGGCTAAGGTATGCATCGGCAAGAGTACCCCCGCTGAGACGGATGATAGCAGAGAGGTTTTCCTTATCAAGCAACTCATATATTCCAGGTCTTTTAACTGCTCCCCGGATGGTTACAGCTTTCTCGTAAGGAGGTACAAAAAGATAGTCATTATCTTCCAGATAAAATTCCTGCTTGCTGTCGGGGTTAAGTAAAAAATCATAAAGGTCTAATGTTTTAATGGTTTTCCCACTTCTGCGCACTTGAATTTTTCGCACAGTAGCAATGGATTTTAATCCACCGGCGGCACTTAAAGCATTAAATGCAGTATTAATGGCTGGAAGGGTGTAGGAACCGGAAACTTCTACTTCTCCAACCAGATTGATGGTTATATTTCTTGAAAAAACAAGATTTATTTCAATCTTAGAATCTTTCAGATTCATAAAGGACTCAAATCGGTTTTTTATTAATGACTGCGCTTCTCCGAATCTCAGTCCTTTGAGAAAAATTTTACCGGTTTCTTTAATCTGAATGGCACCATCGGAACGTATTTCAAATATATCGTTGTAATCAGAAAATCCCCAGACGGTAACATTTATTTTGTCACCCACACCCATTACATAATTATCGGTTACTTTAATGTCTCCCGATTTTTGAAAAAATGCAATACGATTTTCTGAAAAGAAACCCTGACCATAAATTCTATCACTGGTTTTCGGGTCTGTCTTTTCAACAGTAGCAACAGGAGCCGGCTTAGGGGTTTCTACTGCGGGAGTTAGTGGTTTTTCTGGCAAAGAGGGTGGGGGGGTAGTTACAGATGTTTTTTGTACATCGGAAGGTTTTAGAACAGGATTATCAGTTTCTGCCTGTTTATTTCTAAATTGTTCAATTTGTTTTATATCTGCATCGCTTGCACCCATCTTACGCAATTCTTCAGTAGAGGGAATTTCATTCTTATTTTTCTTGTACTCTTCAATTTGCTGTAATTGTATTGGGTTGGCGCCTAATTTTTTTAGTTCTTCTGCAGAGGGGATAGTTTGGGCATATAAGGGGAAAAAGGATAATGGAAAAAGGAGGGTAAAGAGTAGTTTTTTCATTTTATGTGAATCATTCGTAGAAACGGGTTTTAAGCCCGTCTCTACAGGGTCATTGGCATATCGCCATTATACACCGCCATTGTTTGTGTACCCACAAATAACGAGTATCGTTTGTAAAAACGGCAAAGATACAGTTTTTTTTAAGAAACGGCGTTTACGAGCAATAAGAGAGCAGGTTGCCATTGGAATGTTGGGATACGCTAAAATTTGATTAGTTTTGTGCCTAAATCTCAGAAAACATGAAAATACCCTTTCTTGATTTAAAAGCCAACTACCTTTCGGTAAAAACAGAAATTTGGGATGAAATAAACCAGGTTCTTGAAAATACCAATTACATCATGGGACCCAAAGTGAAGGCGTTTGAACAAAAATTTGCGTCAGCACATCAGGTAAAACATTGCCATGCTACCAGTAGTGGCACAGATGCCAACCATCTTGTTTTATGGGGGCTGGGCATTACTCATGGCGACGAAGTAATACTACCGGCAAATACATTTATTGCCACTGCCTGGGGAGCAACCTTGTGTGGTGCCAAACCGGTACTCGTTGATTGCGAAAAAGACAGCTATAACATTGACCCGGAAAAAGTGGAAAAAGCCATTACTCCCAGAACAAAAGCCGTTGTTGCCGTTCACTTATATGGACAACCCGCAGATATTGACTCATTGAAATCCATTGCAAAAAAACATAACCTTCACTTAGTAGAAGATGCGGCGCAGGCACATCTTGCCGAGTATAAGGGTAAGAAGGTCGGAGGACTGGCAGATGCCGCTTCTTTTAGTTTTTATCCCGGTAAAAATCTGGGCGCTTATGGTGAGGGAGGAGCTGTCACCACTCAGAATGACTCTTTGGCAAATACTTTTAACATGATGCGTCAACATGGTCAATCAGAAAAATATCATCATCAGATTCTTGGGCATAATTACCGGATGGAAGAGATACAGGGAGCCGTTCTTGGTATAAAGTTGAAATATCTGGCAAAGTGGACAGAAAAACGAAGAGCGGTTGCCGCAAGATACAGGGAATTGCTGGGCGATTTGGAGGAAATTACACTACCTGCAAAAATGTCTTATGCAAATCCGGTATATCACTTATTTGTAATAAAAACCACCATGCGCGATGAAATGCAGAAATATCTGAACGAACAGGGCGTATCGACCGGACTGCATTATCCTGTTCCATTGCATTTACAAAATACATTTCAATACCTCTGGCATAAAAAAGGTGATTTTCCGGTTTCTGAAAAGTTGGCTGAGCAAGGTCTTTCCTTACCCATGTTTCCCGAAATGACCGATGAACAGATTGGTTACGTTGCAGAAAAAGTAAGGTCCTTTTGCAAGGCGCCTGTGTTATCGTAACATTATTTTCCTATCCAGCCGATGAACCTCATACGATATTATTCCAAGTACAAATGGGCGTTGGTTACTCTTGACCTCTTTTTATTAAATATATCGTTTTGGCTGACTATTTACCTGAAAGGATGGGTTCCCTTGTGGTTTGACAAAGAAACAGGATTTAATATAAACACCCAATGGGGTATGTTTATACCGTATTCCTTCTTAATTCTTCTTTATTTTCAATATGCCAAACTTTATAAAATTCAAAGCATCTATGAAAACGGAATCCATGTATTTACGCTGATCAAAACGCTGTTTTTTACGACAGCCGGATTTCTTTTTTTTCAATTTCTTTTAAACGATTTTCAGATTGTTTCACGTCTGTTTTATCTGAATTTTTATATAATTTCTTCAGTGCTTTTTTCCTTTTTCAGACCTGTTATGATTCATCTGATTTCCAAACAATCCATTTTTCAGGATAAAGTGATTATCATGGGAGCCGGAAAGAAAGGAAAAGCAATGCTGAATATTTTTGAAAATAAAATTAAAATTAAAAATGTCATCGGTTTTCTTGATGACAATATGGATGAAAAAGAAATTGAAGGAGTTCCCCTATTAGGTAAAATTGACAATATTACAGAAATAGCCAGTACATACAATGCCAACGTTTTTCTACTTGCCATTGATAACATTACCCGGCACCGGTTTTTTGAAATTTTTGGTGTCTGTCAGAGAAATAATCTGAATCTTTCGGTCAGTTCCGATTATCTCAATGTATTAAATGAAAAGCTGGAAGTTGACATTTTTGACGAATTTGGAATGGTACGCTTCAGGGGTGATTCCGACAATAAATTTTTGTTATTGACGAAGCGTATTTTTGATTTAACACTTACTACTATAGGAATTATTTGTTTATTGCCTTTTTACTTGCTTACCGCCCTGGTAATTAAATTAACTTCCCGGGGACCAGTCATTTATCAGCAGGTTCGCATAGGTAAAAAAGGAAAACCATTCAATTTTTTAAAGTTCCGCTCCATGTATATGAATTCAGATAATGATGCGGAACGAAAACAAACGATGCAGGAATTTATAAAGGGTAACGAGGGCTTTTCCAACAAGAAAATTGTGAATCAGAAACGGATTACACCCATCGGGAAAATACTCAGGAAATATAACTTGGATGAACTACCACAATTGTTTAATGTCATTAAAGGCGACATGAGCTTGGTGGGTCCCAGGCCCTGCATCACCGCCGAATGGAAAGTATATGAAGATTGGCAGCGTCTCCGATTAAATACCATTCCCGGGTGCACAGGGGTATGGCAGGTCACGGGCAAAGGGGAAGTTGATTTTGAAGAAACGGTATTGATGGATATTTTTTATAATCAGAATTTTTCTCCCTGGCTTGATTTGAAAATAATTCTCCGAACTATACCGGCGATGCTATTGGGGAAAGGGGATAATTGAAGGATTTATAACTTTTACCTAACCCCAAAAAACGGATTCAGCAGATTCTCTTTGTTATACACTAATTCCATCTCCCCGCCCACCTGTGTCACTTTCTTTCCCGCACCCTCGGCAATGGCATGACCCGCCGCCGTGTCCCACTCCATCGTAGGACCAAACCGTGGATATTCATCCGCTTTTCCCTCCGCCACCAGGCAAAACTTCAGTGAACTTCCCGATGAAATGGTTTCTATTTCACCGTATTTATTTTTTAGTTCAGTAAGATAGTTTTCTGTTTCCGTAGAATTATGTGAACGGCTGGCTACAACGGTGTATCGGGTTCGATTGCTGATGATAGGAAGCATTTCTGATTTCTTTGTTAATTCAGATAAATTGATGTTTAATGTTTGATAATTGATGTTTGATGTTTTGAAGGCACCCATGCTTTTTGTAGCAAAATAAAGAATCTTTTGCACCGGCACATAAATAACTCCAAGCACCGGCTTGTTTTTTTCGATTAATGCAATATTCACGGTAAACTCACCGTTTCTTTTTATAAATTCTTTGGTGCCATCCAACGGGTCAACCAACCAAAAATATTCCCAGTTTTTTCTTTCCATATAAGGAATGTTTTTACCTTCTTCACTCAGTATTGGAATAGCGCTATCCCTTAATAGGGAAGAAATTATTTCGTGTGCTTTTTTATCAGCCAACGTAAGTGGACTTTTGTCTTCCTTATGCTCTATGGCAAAATCTGATTCATAAACCTCTAAAATTTTTTCACCGGCGGCAATGGATGCCTGGATGGCGGTTTGGAGGAGAGGGGTGTAATTCATTTTTTTTGCAGAAAGGTAAATAAAAAAAATTAAAAAAAATGGAAAAGGGCATAGAAAGTAATTATAGAAAAGTGTAATTTTTCCGACACAAAACTGCTAACTATAGTATGTTGTGGCTAATGAATACTAAGATTAGTTTTGCATACTGAAATTAGCAATGAAATCAAAGAAAAAAATACTTATTAAGTTTGGTGAAAGAGTCCGCAAAATTCGTAAGGAAAATGGACTTTCACAAGAGCAGTTGTCATTTGAAGCGGACTTACATCGTACTTATATTGGGATGATTGAACGTGCTGAGAAAAATATTACTCTCGCCAATATTGAAAAAATTGCTAATGCGCTAAAAGTAAGTATTATCGATTTAATGAATTTCAATAATGGGAAGTAGTGCAAACAGGCTTCGAAAAAAGTGGCAGGACTATAGCGGTAAAAATGCAGGTAAAGCCGAGTATGATTTTTATAAAACATTTCAAAGTTTTTTTACAGATACAGAGTTTGAAATTATATCAAAACCAAAGGAATTTAATAAAATATATATTGATGTAAAGCTCAGCAAAAAAGAGCTTTCGGAAATATACAAGCCAAAAACAACAATAACCAAACATGGCATATCACCCGATTATGCAATAAAAAACACAGAAACAAAAAAGACAATTTATATCGAAGTAAAAAGACAGGATGGTTGGGTGAAAGGAAAACCACGTTCAGCCGGTCGTGGTAACGCACATGAAAGGTCTTGCAAGTTTTTCACTCCCGGATTACAAAAAATACTAAGAGAAAAAGGAAACTTAGGAGAAAATGTTTTACCCTTTTGGACAGTGTTTCAAGGTGATATCACCCGTGACCCATGCAGAGTAAGAGAGATTACTCTGTGGTACGACAGCTATAATGCACATTACTTTTTTTGGAGAAATTCAAAATTTGCTGATCCATTAATTGAGCACTTTATAGAGAAGATAATGCCGCTATTGCGTTAGTTATATTAGATTTTTCCTCAAATTCCTCTCTGACATCCAATCCCCATACGTCCCAACCTTCAGGTTTATGTCGTGCAAATAACTCAATTTTGTTTTGAGTTGGAAACATTTTTTCTATTCCTTTTAATACTTCAATAGGTTTTTCACTATGTTCCCCCCTTGGAACTCTAATAAGTTGTTTAATATTTCTTTCCCCTCTTGGTCTTGGAATTCTTCCTCTTTTAAAGACCAAACATAACTCGCAATAAGATACCGTATATTGTCCAGGATTATGATTCATTTTATCCCATACAAATGCAACAGTTCTATAATCAAAACCCCATGCCTTACCTAATTCAATTCCTTGCGCTAAATGAGGATTAGTTACCCACATAAACAAAAGACAATCATCATTTGAAATTTCACGAATAGGAATTCTCATCAGTTCACCAATCTTTAATGTCGGGTATTTAAAATTCGCCGCACTAATGAAAATATTTTTTTCCCAATTAATATTTTCATCCTTTTTCCCACTTTTATCAAATTGCATTTTCCCACCATAGTCCCAAGGAGGATCACAATATATTATTTCATATTTCTTTTCAGGCAAATCAGGATAAAGACAGGGTAAATCATTCCTAATCGTTCTTCGTTTCTGTTCTGCATCATATATTCTATATCCAGACACAACTTTGCCATTAATTTTTGATTTTGGAGTAATTATATTACCAAATAGATCTATCAGTTCCATAAAAACAAACGCTAATTATAGTATGCAAATTTAATTAATTTAATTTACAAAACAATATTTTTTTCAAGATTTTTTCATTATTTTATTTTCAAACTGTTTTTCCTTACTTAATTCCAACACCCTTTTCTCCCCCGGAAATACCTTAAAAACAATACGCAAAAGCTCTCTCTGGTAAAACACTTCCCCTATCTCAGGCCATTCTATAAAACACTTATCACCCGAATCAAGAATTTCCTCAATACCCAAATCAGCCAGTTCGGACGGTTTATTAATTCTGTAAAAATCAATATGATAAACCGATTCTTTTCCATAATAGTGATGAATGATGGAAAAAGTGGGACTACTGACAACATCTTTTATTCCAAGTATTTTGCAAATATGTTGAATCAAAGTGGTTTTCCCCGCGCCCAGTTCTCCAACAAACGTAAATAATTTTATGTCACCGGCAAAATCAAGAATTTTTTTGGCTGATTCATCAAGGGCATCAAGCCGGGAGCACGTCAGAACAGTTTGTGTCATATTCCTAAAGTAAAAAGTAGTAAAAAAAAAATGAAAAACATATAACACAAAATAATTAATGTCAAAGGGAGTGAGTACTTAGAAGTAATTTATTTCACTTTCCTCTAAAAGAATAACACTTAACATAAAACACTTAATAAAAAATGTCTAAGTGTTTTTAGGTGATTTGGGCTTTTCGTTTAACATTAAATATTTTTTGTTTTATGTTATTTATTTTTTCTTACTGCTAATAGTATCTGCTGAATAGTTACGAAAATGGAAATTACTTACGCAATTTCCCAATGCCTAATGCCCAATGCCCAATTTTCAATCTCACCTTCCCGCCTTCAACCGAATCAGTGGCACCATCATTTCTTCCATCGAAATCCCACCGTGCTGAAATGAGTTCTTATATATATTAACATACTGGTTGTAGTTATTCGGATAGGCAAAAAAACTATCCTCCCTTGCAAAAACATAAGTAGTACTGATGTTTAACTGGGGCAAATGACCTTCAGAGGGCTTTTTTATCGTGAAAACTTCTTCCGGCGCATAATTCAGGTTTTTTCCCTGTTTATACCTCAGGTTGGTATTCGTATTTCTGTCTCCAATAATTTTTACAGCCCTTTTTACACGGATACTGCCATGATCAGAAGTTATAAAAATTCTGACATCCTTTTCTGACAGTTTTTTTAAAATTTCGTATAGCGGACTATGCAGAAACCAGGTAGTGACCAATGCGCGGTAAGCGGCTTCATCCACAGCAAGCTCACGTATCATTTCAATGTCCGTTTTTGCATGAGAGAGTTTATCAATGAAATTATAAACAATCACATTTAATTTATTTGTCAGTAAATTAGTTATGTTATCCGATAAATTTCTACCGCTCTGCAAATTATTTATTTTATGATAGGAAAACTTTACATGAATGCCATTCCGTTCGAGATGATTACTCAGAAATTTATCTTCATTGAGGTTTTTACCGGTTTCTTCATCATCGTCAATCCAGAGGTCTGGAAAACGGCTTGCCATTTCCGAGGGCAATAACCCCGAAAACAAGGCATTCCTGCAATATTGTGTAGCGGTAGGAAGGATGGAACAATATATGGATTCCTTTTCGGGAGAAAACAATTCTGTAATGATGGATTCAAGCGCTTTCCAATGGTCATAGCGCAGATTGTCAATTAAAAATAAAAAAACCGGTTGCTCTTTTTGTAGAAATGGAAAAATTTCGTGAGATAAAACACGGTGTGACATCAAAGGTGCGCCACTGTTTGTCCTGTTTAACCAATTCAGATAATTCTCACTGATAAATTTGCAAAAACTTGCGTTCGCCTCCTCTTTCTGCATGGCTAATACTTCTGCCATGGATTTATCGTAGGTCTGTTGAATTTCCATTTCCCAAAAAACAAGCTTCTTATAAACTTCCACCCATTGCTCAAAATTCAACCGCTCATTAAATGCCATCCCAATTTGGCTGAAATTTTGGCGGTATCCGGTATTTATTTTTTCATCAATTAATCGCTTGCGCTCAGTGATTTTTTTTAAAGATAAGAGAATCTGATTCGGATTAACCGGTTTAATAAGATAATCGGCTATTTGAGAACCGATGGCATCTTCCATTAAATGTTCTTCCTCACTTTTGGTAATCATGATAATGGGTAATGCCGGCTTGTTTTGTTTAATCTGAGTTAATGTTTCGAGACCGGACATGCCCGGCATGTGCTCGTCAAGAAAAACTACATCAAAATTCTTGTCTTTTGAAAATTCAACCGCTTTCGCTCCGTTGTTTACAGGAGTCACATCGTGCCCCTTTCCTTTCAGAAAAAGAATATGAGGAGTCAGCAAATCAATTTCGTCGTCTGCCCAAAGGATTTGAAGGTTGGTCATGTTGGATATGGTATGTTTTTACATCTCAAAAATAATCCCTACCTTTATCAGTTCGTTACGAAGGTACAAAAAATGTTTAAGACACAGATTATTAACGACCCGGTTCATGGTTTTATTACTATTTCAGAACCATTAATACTCAAAATAATAGACCATCCTGTTTTTCAGCGTCTGCGGAAAATAAAACAATTGGGGCTTACCGAACTGGTTTATCCCGGAGCAGTTCATTCCCGTTTTCAGCATGCCTTGGGAGCCATGCACTTGATGAGAATGGCATTGCAAACTTTAACGGAAAAAGGGCATCACATTTCAAAGGATGAATGTGAAGGTGCCTTGATTGCTATCTTACTTCATGATTCCGGGCATGGTCCTTTTTCTCATATTCTTGAAAACGTATTAGTTCCCGGAATCCGTCATGAAAAAATTTCATGGCTCGTCATGAAAAAACTCAATACGGTCTTTCATGGAAAACTTTCCATTGCCATTTCAATTTTTTCCAATCAATATCCCAAAAAGTTTCTCCACCAACTGGTCTCTTCCCAATTGGATGTTGACCGTATGGATTACCTGGCGCGTGACAGTTTTTTTACAGGAGTGGCTGAAGGAATAATAAGCTATGACAGAATCATAAAAATGATGAATGTAGTCAATGACCGTTTGGTTATTGAGGAAAAGGGAATGTACAGCATAGAAAAATTTCTGATTGCCCGGCGATTAATGTATTGGCAGGTTTATCTTCATAAAACCGTACATTCTGCCAGCGAGATGCTTACAAAAATTCTTAAACGTGCCAAAGAATTATTGAGTTCCGGGAATCAACTTCCCGGACATCCTTCTTTAATTCATTTGCTTGATTCAACAATTTCTACCCGTAATTTTATGAAGCAGGAAATGCCTCTTGAAAATTTTTTATCCCTGGATGATAATGATGTCTGGTCTGCCGTAAAATGCTGGCAGGATTTTCCAGATACTATTTTATCGTTACTTTGCAAAAATCTGGCAAACCGCAATTTATTTAAAATCGAATTATCAGAGACACCATTTTCGAAAAATCAACTAACGAAATTAAACCGGTTGATTCAAAAAAAATATGCAATAACTCCTTCACAAACATCTTATTTTGTTTTTACTGACTATATTTCAAACCATGCGTATTTCGAGAAACAGGATAATATTAATATTCTCATGAAGAGCGGCAGGGTGCTGGATGTTTCAAAGGCAACCGGATTATGGAATTTGAAAGCATTGGATAAAGAGGTGCGCAAATATTTTTTGTGTCATATAAAAAACCTTTATAAATAGAAGGTAGTTTTTAACAATCGGACATTGTATTTTTTTTTGGTAAAAGATTTCAAAAATTGTTTTGTATCTTTATATCCCTGAATTCTTTCTGTCCGAAACTATGGTTAAATATTTACTCATTTTTCTTTTTTCTTTTTTTCTTTTATATATATTTACATGTCCTTTCCCGGCTTCTGCGGAGCATTTTACCTCCATCGAAGTGAAAGAAGTGGTGAATAATTGTGATGGAACATTCACCTTCACTCTGAAGGTTTGCCTGGGATTAACTGATAATTTTGGTGCCACAAATGAGTTCACACTCATCTTTTCCGGTGGCACTTTTACAAGGGTTACCTCCCTGATTTCCTCATCCCTCAATGCCACTTTCAAAACATGTGATCAGAATTGTGATGTTGTCACAAAGTCCTGTTTGGGAACAGTTCTGGATGTAGCCACCGTTGCCGATGGAATTATCCGGGCGGTAGATCAGGTTTATTTTAATTCCGGCGTTTCTAATCCAACAGGTTACAATTTTGTTGAGAACGATGAAATAGCGGGTTGCATATTAACCAACCCTGAGAATATCTGCGTTGATATTCAATTGACAACAAAAGGATATCCTACACAAATAGAGTTAACCGGATTTGAAAATAATTATATACCGTTAAATGAAGACGATAAAAAAATAGCGAATACACCTTCTGCTCCTTGTTGTCAGCCACAAATCACCTTCACTTCTTCTCCCGCATCTTGTCAAGGTGTTTGCAACGGAACATCCAAAGCCAACGTCACTGGAATGCCACCTGCCTTTACCTATTTCTGGTCCCCAACCGGACAAATTACTGAAACTGCATTTGATTTATGTCTGGGTGACCATTCGGTTCAAGTAACTGACTCTATGGGATGTTCCAATACAGCACAAGTAACTATCTTACCTGCGGTCACTATCAATCTCTCCTCCGTTGTAAAGAATGTGGATTGTGTAGGAGGAAGTAATGGAGAAATCAATCTTTCAATTACGAATGGCACAAGCCCATATATTTTCAATTGGTCCAATGCAATGATTGACGAAGATCCCGACAGTTTGTCGAATGGCGAATATTTTGTGACTGTCACTGATGCCAACGGTTGTGTTGCCTTTAGAGTAGATTCTGTTAAAGAGGTTGCTTCCATTTCTCTGACGCTGACAAAAACAGATGCCACTTGTGGAAATAATGATGGCACAGCTACAGTGACACCCAGCGGTGGATTTGAACCGTATTCCTATTCATGGAATTCCCAGCCACCACAGACCGACTCGATAGCAACCGGTCTTTCAGTCGGAAATTTCTTTCTTACTGTCACCGACAATAAAGGGTGCGCCGCAGTAGGTTCTATCAGCATCAAAAACCAGAATGCACCGGTAATAAACGGGAATTCCATAGACGTTCGTTGTTTTAATGGCGCGGATGGAATGGTAACTATTTTAACCTCGCAGGGAACCCCCCCTTATGATTATTTATGGTCGGATGGTGACACAAATCAAAACCTTAATGGAAAATCTGCCGGAGATTATACACTCACCGTAACGGATCAAAACGGATGCAAGGATATAAAAGATTTTGTGTTAGCGCAACCACCTGCAATTGAGGACTCCCTGATTTTTTCGGATGTTACTTGTTTTGGATATAATGATGGTTCTATAAATGTATTTGCAGAAGGCGGTGTTCCCGGATATTCCTATAGTTGGTCTAATTTTCAAAATACATCCGCAATTGGTAATTTGGGTCCGGGCGACTATAGTGTCACTATTACTGATTCCAAAGGATGTTCGTTGGTAACTAATCAGTTGATTTTTGAACCGCCGGCGTTAGTTTTGTCAACCAGTATGAATCCTCCTGATTGTAACGGGGCTGTCAATGGTTCCATCACTGCTGACTTATCAGGTGGCACTCCTCCATATTTTTATCTTTGGAGTGACAATCAATTCGGACCGGTGGCAACCGGTTTAGCGGCGGATCATTTTTCTGTTACCGCCTGGGATAATAATGGATGCACGCAGGTTCAATGTCTTACCCTGAATGAAAAAAATGCACCTCAGATTTCGATGGATATTAAAGATGCAGAATGTAACGGAGTTTCTGATGGATCCATTGATGTCACTATTTCCGGAGGTCTTTCTCCTTATAGCTATCTTTGGTCATCGGGGGAACCGACAGAAGATATAAGTGGAGTGCCGGCAGGGAATTACGAATTTACAGTTACCGATGCCAATGGGTGCAGAGCGTTTACGGATTGTGGAGGAGTGACACTTGACCAACCAACCACGTTGGAATTCAGCATAGAGTCAACCGACGCAAACTGTGGCGCGTCAGATGGTTCAGCCACCGTTCATGTTATCGGAGGGTTGGGTCCTTACACCTATTCATGGGGTCCCGACCTGAATCAAACCGATAGCATTGCTACCGGATTGAGTTATGGAAATTATGAGGTTCTTTTTAAAGATGCCAATGGATGCATGGGGGGAGCAGGAGTGAAAATACTCAATATCGGAGGAATTACCGTTGATACGTCAGATAATAAAGACATCCGTTGTTTTGGTTTGAACAATGGGTCTATAAATATTACCTGCACCGGCGGATTATTACAACCTTATTCCTACAGCTGGTCAACTACTGCTACGCTAGAAGATTTATCTTCATTATCAAAAGGAAAGTATGTGGTGACAGTCACCGATGCCGCTAATTGCATGGGCGTCTCTGATTCAATAATCATTTCAGAACCCGAAGAATTAAGAGTGACAGCGCTTAAAAATGATATAACATGTCCGCAAGGATGTGATGGAATTGTTGACATTACTCCAAGCGGCGGTACGTTAATATGGTATTGGCCCTATTACACCTATAGTTGGTCTTCCGGATTTAATGGTGAGGATTTGACCGGAGTTTGTGCAGATATCTATTCGGTGGCTATTATTGATTATAACGGTTGCAGAAAAGATACAACCATTCAGGTGATACAACCCCCGGACATTACGGCGAGTTATACTTTTCAAAAACCTGATTGTGGAGTTGAGAATGGTTCCATAGCGGCTAATTTATCGGGTGGCACTCCCGGTTATTCATATATATGGTTCACAAATCCCCAGCAGTTTGGTGCCACTGTACTGAATGTGGGTCCTGGATTTTATCCTATTCAGGTGCTTGATTCCCGCAATTGCCTTTTTGAAGATACACTTATGATTGAGAATGATAATGCACCGGTTTTTTCAATTGTCGTCAGGGATTC
This sequence comes from Bacteroidetes bacterium RIFCSPLOWO2_12_FULL_37_12, assembly GCA_001769655.1. Lineage (GTDB taxonomy): Bacteria > Bacteroidota > Bacteroidia > 2-12-FULL-37-12 > 2-12-FULL-37-12 > 2-12-FULL-37-12. The sequence goes on from MEPC01000020.1 coordinate 318,257, forward strand.
CATACCTTGCTTTGGTGACAGTTCCGGTTATGCAGATGTTACTGTCACTTCGGGAGTGCCACCGTATAATTATTTATGGTCAAGGGGAGATGAGACGGAGGACCTGGCAAATGTAAAATCCGGAATATATTATCTGACGGTGACAGGCAATAACGGATGTTCCTCCATCAGCCGTGTCATTTTTACGGAACCGGACCCGCTAACTTTATCAGGTTTTTCGAATGATACGTATTGCAAGGGAGTGGCAACCGGCTCTATAGATTTAAGTGTCACTCAAGGCACTTCCCCTTATGCTTATTCATGGTCGAATGATATAAAAATAGAAGACCCGGTCAATATTTCCAGTGGGTTATATATAGTGACGGTCACTGATGCAAAGGGATGTAAAGAACTTTCAGCATTTACAGTCAATGAAACCTTTCAATTATCACTTTCAACTGTGATTTCCAATGCTTCCTGCAATGTGAGCAATGGGAGTATAACGGTCAACCCATCCGGAGTTCCCGAAGGATTTTCCTATTCATGGAACACACAACCGGCGCAAACAGATCAAACGGCGGTTAATCTCGGAACCGGCGGTTACATAGTGACAGTCACCAGCACAAGCGGTTGTTCAGCTCAGGTAAATGCCGGTGTAAGTAATATCAGCGGACCCACTATTACCCTGCTGGGAAAAAATAATGTAAGTTGTTTTAAGGGAAGTGATGGAAATATTTCTGTTTTGGTTAATGGAGAAAAATCTCCTTTTACGATTTCATGGACCAATGGAATTTCCATAGATAGTTTGCAACAGGTTTCGCCGGGCACTTATTCTTTACCCTTGCTGACGGCAGGTGATTATTTCGTAGTTGCCAGAGATCCCAACGGTTGTAAGTTTGTTTTAACAGAAACCCTTATTCAACCCGATGATATTACGATCAGCAAACTTATAACTCAGGAAACGTGCCCCGGTAAAAAAAATGGCTCTGTAACGGTATCAGTGACAGGAGGCGTTTCTCCTTTTTCTTATTCATGGAATACCGGATCTGTATTGGATGAATTAACTAATTTGTTAAACAATGATTATTACATTACTGTCACCGATTCCATGCTTTGTAGTAAATCCGATACAATCAATGTTCCTGTAGGTTATGTTCTATCGGATAGTTATGGTGTAAAAGATGCTAATTGTAATTTGAATGATGGAAGCATAGTAGTGACACCATCTCAGGGAACTTTCCCCTATTCTTTTTCATGGAATCATAATCCTGGCTTGGATAATGACACAGCAAATACATTGATTGCAGGAAAATATTTTTTAACAGTTACCGATAATAACGGGTGTATATTAATGGATAGCATGACGGTAGGAAACATTCCAACGCAAATTGTTCAAATAAGCAATGTAATAAATGTATCCTGCAAGGGAAATTCAGATGGCTCTGTTTTCCTGAACGTAAATGGTGGAATCGCTCCTTTTCTTTATTCATGGTCGAATGGCAAAACGGAATCACCGATGGATTCCCTTTCTACCGGTACATACACAGTTACTGTCACTGACCAACGGAGTTGTACAGCAACATCTGACACGCTTATAACGGAACCCCTTTTACTCACACTCACAGGTTATTTTAGTCCTTCTACTTGTACCGCTAATGACGGAAAAGCGTGGATAGACGTATCTGGTGGCACTTCACCATTTTCCTATTCATGGGATACTCAACCTTTTCAATCAACCGATACAGCCAGAAACATACCAGCCGGAACCTATATGGCTTTTGTTACCGATGCAAAAGGATGTAATGATTCGGTGACCATCCAGCTTTCAAACACCAATATAACTATTACAATAGAAGAAAAAGCAGATGCCACCTGCAAAGGGAAATTTGACGGGTATATTGTGGTTTCTGCTGACGGAGGTGCTTCTCCTTATTCTTTTTCATGGTCAACTTTTGAAAATACGGACAGTATAGCAAACCTTGGCAAAGGAAATTATGAAATATCCGTGAGTGATGTAAATGGTTGTCTTGCTTTTAAAAGCATTCCACTGCTTGAACTGGATTCCATTGTTCTTTCGTTCCAGAAAAAAACAGTAAGTTGTTATATGGGTTCTGATGGCACTCTTCAGACAACAGCCGGCGGGGGTGATGGAAATTATGATTATAGCTGGTCAACCGGTGACACTTCAGCGCTTGCATTGAATCTTACAGCGGGCAGTTATTCTATTACTGTAAATGATGACAATGGCTGTGTTACCACAGATACAGTGACACTAAACCAGTTTGCTCGCATTGATATTTCTACTCAATTTAAAAATCCTTCCTGCGGCGAATCAAATGGAAAAATAGACGTTACTCCATCCGGCGGGGCAGGAAATTATTCTTTTTCATGGAATACGGGTGAACTTGTTTTTTTTGTTGATACACTGGCTCCCGGAATTTTTTCTGTAACCATAACCGACGGAAATAATTGTTCAGTTGACACATCTTATGCACTGGCAAACGAAGCGGGACCGGTAGTTAATCTGGGCAGTGACACAGTGATTTGTGCAGGCAATTCGCTGACACTGGATGCGGGAAATCCCGGGTTGAGTTTTTCGTGGATGCCCGGAGGAGAAACCACACAGAATATTTCGGTCTTACAGGAAAATAATTATTCAGTACAGGTTACCGATTTAAACGGTTGCATTGGTAACGATATTATTTTTGTCAATGTTGACACCGTATTGCTCGATGCCGGTGTGGACAGAATTCAGTGCAGGGATTCCAGTATTTTATTATCGGCAGACGGAGGAGTGACTTATTTATGGACTCCTTCAACAGGATTGAGTGACACTAAGATTCCAAACCCGGTAGTGACACTTTTCCAATCACAGACCTATCAAGTGAGTGCCACAGATATTTTCGGATGTTCCGCTACAGATGAGATAACCATTCGTGTTTCTCCGGAAAGTTATTCGATTTCAGAGGACCAGAAAATCTGCAAAGGAGATGTTATTCCATTGAAGGCAGTCGGAGGGGAATCATATAGCTGGTTTCCTGCAAAGGGCTTAAACAATTCCGCAATTCCTGAACCGCAAGCCACACCGGATAGTTCTGTAATTTATCATGTAGAAATTACCGATTCCAATGGATGTAAGGTGCGCGATTCATTGCAGGTTACGGTTTTTCCTTTACCGGTTGCAGACGCCGGCAGTGACACAACAATAGTAAAAAGTCAAACCGTAATTTTAAAAGGGAGTGGGGGAGGAGTATATCAATGGGAGCCGGCAGATGGACTTTCGTGTTACGATTGTCAACAACCGGTGGCATCGCCGCAGAATACTATTGCGTATATTTTAACCGTAAAAACATTTGATTTATGCATTTCTAAAGATACCGTTTACATCTATGTAGAAGAAGACAAAGGAGTATTTGTTCCCAATATTTTTACACCGAATAGCGATAACCAAAATGATATTTTTTATGTCAGAAAGTATTTAATAGGATATGAAATCATCAACTTCAGATTCTCTATATTCGACCGTTGGGGAAATAAAGTATTTTCAGCAACTAATCCTGACGAGGGCTGGGATGGAACTTTTCACGGATTGCCGATGAATGCCGGAGTATTTGTTTATACAGTGGAGATTACATATTCTAATAATAATACGGTAGTAAAGAAAGGAAACGTGACACTAATTCGTTAAAATATTTAGGATTTTTATTTTTAACTATATAACCATTCAACCATTCAACCATTTAACCATTTAACCATTCAACCATTTATATGTTCTACATTCTCTTCATACTATTTTCCACCTCCCTCTCCGCGCAGGACCTCCATTTTTCTCAGTTTTCAGATTCACCGCTAAACCTGAATCCTGCATTGGCTGGAGTTTTTAACGGCGACTTCCGTTGGGTGGGCAATTATCGCAGTCAGTGGTCGAGTGTCACTATACCTTATTCCACCTCTGCGGCATCACTTGATTTACCCATTGTAAAAACCGCAAGCAATAATTTTATTGGAATTGGCGGTTCTGCTTTTATTGATAAAGCGGGTGACTCCGGTTTTAAAACCACGCAATTCAATTTTGCTTTTTCGTATGACCAGACCTTCTCAAGTTCTCCTTTACATCGCAATGACCGGAAAACAACCCAAACAGTGTCACTCGGAATGATGGCAGGATACGGGCAGGTGAGCATTGACCCTTCGGGTTTGATTTTTGATTCGCAGTTTGATGGAAGAAATCTGAATAATAATCTTCCCGGGGAGTCATTGCCTTTATATCAGTTTTTTTACCCTGACATATCACTGGGTTTTCTTTGGTCGCTAACTACCAAATATATTATCGACCAGTTTGACCTTTATCTTGGCGGCGCATGGTACCATCTTAATTTTCCGAACCGTTCATTTATGGGAAACAACGGAGCTTTTTTATATCCTAAATACGTAGTCCATGCCGGCTCGCAGTTCAAATTGAATGACCGCATTTATTTTCTTCCCACAGCCGTTTATTTCCTGCAGGGACCGAGCACAGAACTGATGGGTGGCACGTATATTAAATATGTGATTAATCCGAGCGTTCTTACCAAGCCCTCGTTTTATGCGGGCGCATGGTACCGTTTACAGGATGCGTGGACGGTAGGAATAAAATTTTATTATGATAATATTATTGTGGGATACAGTTATGATATAAATTCGTCGGATCTCTATGTGGCGAGCAATCTCAGAGGAGCCAATGAACTATCCATAACATTCATGAATCCTAAACCGAGCCGTAAGAAGCCCTACCGGCGGTTAGAGTGTCCGGTATTTGGGAGTTGAGGTTCCCCCACCCTCACCCCCCCACTTGCTGTAATTTGATAAGATTCAGCGCTCCCCCTGCCTTAAACCATTCAATCTGATTGGAATTGTAGGTATGATTAAGCAAACACTCATCACGGGTAGTGTCACTATGATGCAGAACCAGTTTTAGTGGCACGCCTTCGCTGAAATGTTGCAATCCGTTGATTTCTATTTCATCGTCTTCACGGATTTTATCGTAATTGGTTTTATCTGCAAACGTTAGCGCAAGCATGCCTTGTTTTTTAAGATTTGTTTCGTGAATTCTGGCAAATGATTTTACAATAATTGCCCTCACATTCAAATGTCGTGGTTCCATGGCGGCATGTTCCCGTGAAGAACCTTCTCCGTAATTTTCTTCCCCGAAAACTACAGAGCCAAGCCCCGCTTTTTTATAAGTCCTGGCTGTGAGTGGCACTGATTCATAGACACCGGTAAGCTGATTTTTTACAGAGTCCGTTTTATCGTTAAAATAATTAATAGCGCCGGTAAGCATGTTATTGGAAATATTATCGAGATGCCCTCTGTATTTCAACCAGGGACCTGCCATGGAAATATGGTCGGTAGTGCATTTTCCTTTTACTTTAATTAAAACCTTTAATCCTTTCAGGTCAACACCTTCCCACGGACTAAAGGAATCAAGTAATTGTAAACGGTCTGATGCAGGATTAACTTTTATGGTAACGCCAGAACCGTTTTTTGCAGGGGGCTGAAATCCTGCATCCTCTACGTGAAAACCATTGGGGGGCAACTCCACTCCCTTCGGTTCATCCAATCGTACAGGTTTTCCTTCTTCGTTTATTAACGTATCAGTCATAGGATTAAAACAAAGATCTCCTGCCAACACCATTGCCGTAACAATTTCAGGAGAAGCCACAAAGGCATGCGTATTAGGATTACCATCATTCCGTTTTGCAAAATTCCTGTTGAAAGAAGTAATGATGGAATTTTTTTCTTTTTTATCTGCATTATGACGTGCCCATTGACCTATGCAAGGACCGCAGGCATTTGCCAATACGTTTCCACCTATTTTTTCAAAAACATCTAATTTTCCATCTTTCTCAACGGTATATCGCACCAATTCAGAACCCGGAGTAATGGTAAACTCTGCTTTAGCTTTCAATTTCTTTTCTAACGCCTGTTTTGCTACAGAAGCCGAGCGGTCTATGTCCTCATAAGAGGAATTAGTGCAAGAGCCGATTAATCCCACATCTAATTTTTTGGGCCAACCATTTTGTGTCACTGCATTTTTAAATTGGGAAAGGGGCCAGGCAAGGTCTGGTGTGAAAGGACCATTGATATGTGGTTCCAGTTCAGATAGATTTATTTCTATCACCTTATCAAAATAATTTTCCGGTTTTTCATAGACCTCTTTGTCTGCGGTAAGATGTTCTGAAATATTTTCAGCGGCAAGTGCCACTTCTTTTCTACCGGTGACACTAAGATAGTCATGCATTTTCTTATCATAACCAAACACAGAAGTAGTGGCGCCGATTTCTGCTCCCATGTTGCAAATCGTACCTTTTCCGGTGCAGGAAAGGGAGAGTGCTCCTTCCCCGAAATATTCCAGAATTGAACCGGTACCGCCTTTTACGGTAAGAATTCCAGCCACTTTTAAGATAACATCTTTGGCAGAAGTCCATCCATTGAGTTTTCCTTTCAGATGAATCCCGATTAATTTCGGAAATTTTAATTCCCAGGGCATTCCCGCCATCACATCCACCGCATCAGCTCCGCCAACGCCAATGGCAATCATTCCAAGACCACCGGCATTTACGGTATGCGAATCAGTTCCTATCATCATCCCTCCTGGAAATGCATAATTTTCGAGCAAAACCTGATGAATAATTCCGGCTCCGGGTTTCCAGAAACCAATTCCATATTTAGCGGATACAGCAGAGAGGAAGTCATATACTTCCTTATTTGTATCCAGCGCAGTGGCGAGATCCTCCTTCGCTCCGGATTTTGCCTGAATTAAATGGTCGCAATGAACCGTTGCGGGAACAGCAGAAGTTGTCCTACCAGCTTGCATAAATTGCAACAGCGCCATTTGAGCAGTGGCATCCTGCATGGCTACACGGTCAGGTGCAAAGTCCACATACGATTTTCCCCGCTCATACTCTTTCGAAAAGTCAGTACGAGCGAAAAGATGAGTATAAAGAATTTTTTCAGTGAATGTCAATGCCCTTCCGGTTATTTTTCTGGTCATTGCAATTCTTGCCGGAATTTTCGAATAGGCATTCTGGATGAGGTTTAAATCGAATAGCATGGTTTTTTGGATTTTGAAAAGAGCAAACTTACTTAAAATTTCTGATTTCACATAAACCGGATAAAAATCATAAAGTAAAGACACGGTGCTCCATGTCTTTACATTCGCAAAAAAGATAGAAATTCGTTTTTTACCATGGTTGTGAATAATTAAAATTTCATGTAAGTTTGTGATTAATAATAAAAAATAATTTTTACATCTAAGAGAATTTTCCTGCAGGTATGGACAAAAAAAGGATTTATTTGATTTTTTTATTAATTCATTCTTTACTCCCGCTCCACGCGCAGGATGCTCCCAAACTTGAGATTAAAGGGAAAATGAAAATAGTTAAAAATCTGCTGGAAAGACCGTTGGAGGGAGTGCATCTGATTTTGTCCAAGAACAACAAAACCATGGCGGAGTTGACCACGGGAACAAATGGTCTGTTTACTTTTAAGTTGGATTTTGGAAGTGATTATATTGTTTTGGCTAAGAAAAATGGTTTTGCAGAACGAAGCGTGAATATTGTTACAGGTATCCCCAATGATACTATGGCAGATGATATTTTACCTTATGAATATGAATTATTTCTACAGGAAAAAATTCTTACTGACTCTGACGAGGAACTGCTAAAAAAGCCATTGATTAAAATCCGTTTTGACCCTGAGATTGGTGATTTTGATTACGATCCCGATTATTATCAGGAAACCAGCAAGGAAGAGGAGAAATTGAGAAGTCAAGCCAACTTGAAACGAAAGAACGCTCTTGCATTGGCAGAAAAAGAAAAAGTGGATGCAGACAAAGCAAAAAGAGATGCTGATGCAAAATCAAAAGCAGATGAAGAAGCGCGCAGAAAAACAGAGGCACTTGCAAAAATACAAGCAAATGCTGAAGCCGAACGGCTTAGAAAAGAAGCGGAAGCAAAAGCAAGAGCAGAAGCGGAAGAAAAACGGAAATCAGAATTGCTGGCAAAAGCAGAAGCAGACAAAAAAAGAATGGAAGAAGAAAAATTAAGAAAAGAAGCTGAAGCCAAAGCCGTAGCAGAAGAAGCCGCTCTATTGAAAGCGGCGGCAGATGCAGAAAAAAAACGTCTTGAAGAAGAACGGTTGAAAAAAGAGGCAGATGAAAAAGCGCGTAAAGAAGCGGAAGCAAAAGCGAAAGCAGAAGAAGTCGCCCGAATAAAAGCGGCGGCAGATGCAGGAAAAAAACGTCTTGAGGAAGAACGATTGAAAAAAGAAGCGGATGAAAAAGCGCGTAAAGAAGCAGAAGCAAAAGCGAAGGCAGAGGAAGATGCCCGAATAAAAGCGGCGGCAGAAGCTGAAAGAAAACGTCTTGAGGAAGAACGATTGAAAAAAGAAGCGGATGAAAAAGCGCGTAAAGAAGCAGAAGCAAAAGCGAAGGCAGAAGAAGATGTGCGATTGAAGGCGGCGGTGGAAGCGGAGAAAAAACGACTTGAAGAAGAACGATTGAAAAAAGAGGCCGACGAAAAAGCACGCAAAGAAGCAGAAGCAAAAGTGAAGGCAGAAGAAGATGCGCGATTGAAGGCGGCGGCGGAGGCGGAAAAAAAACGTCTTGAGGAAGAACGTTTGAAAAAAGAGGCAGATGAAAAAGCGCGTAAAGAAGCGGAGGCAAAAACGAAGGCAGAAGAAGATGCGCGATTGAAGGCGGTGGCGGAGACGGAGAGAAAACGTCTTGAGGAAGAACGTTTGAAAAAAGAAGCGGATGAAAAAGCGCGTAAAGAAGCAGAAGCGAAAGCAAAAGCAGAAGAAGATGCGCGATTAAAGGCGGCGGCGGAGGCAGAAAAAAAACGTCTTGAGGAAGAACGTTTGAAAAAAGAAGCGGATGAAAAAGTCCGCAAAGAAGCTGAAGCAAAAGTGAAGGCAGAAGAAGATGCGCGATTGAAGGCGGCGGCGGAAGCGGAGAGAAAACGTCTTGAAGAAGAACGATTGAAAAAAGAGGCAGACGAAAAAGCGCGAAAAGAAGCGGAGGCAAAAGCAAAAGCTGAAGAA
>MEPC01000021.1 GCA_001769655.1 Bacteroidetes bacterium RIFCSPLOWO2_12_FULL_37_12
TGGGATGATGGGATGATGGGATGATGGGATGATGGGATGATGGGATGATGGGATGATGGGATGATGGGAGCGTGAATCCATTATTCCAACCTTCCATTATTCCATTTTACTTAAGATTCGGAATCCTGTCACCTATAATAAACAAGTGCCACCTTTTCAACAGGTAGAGGGATAACAGAATAATAATTAATATCGGCACTTTCGTGGGTAGTCGGTGAAATGAGGGTTATCAAACCGCTTGCCGCCAACTCTGCTCTACCGGATGTTTGGTGAATGAGGTTCGAAAATTGAAAAAGTTGTTCCTGAGAGGAAATTGAGAATGGTATATTGATATTTTTTTTAGCTTTTGGACTAACTTCAATTGAAAGAGAATTTTTATCAACCTGGGTTAAAACCTTACTTTGCGATAATAATTTTAACTGAAACTTTTCAATCAGAATATTGTGTTTTAAAGGATTTTGAATTTCAAAATTTAGTGTGAGGTCTAATTTTTCAGGACGGTTATTATTTATCTGCAATTCTGAAATATTTATGGGAGTGTTTTCAAGGGATGCCTTGTCTTTTAACCATCCTTTTGAGTTGAAATAGAAAATTAATCCGAAAAAGGCAATGATGAGTAATTCAGTAAGGTTCTTTTTCATGTGTGATTTGGTTTATTTTAGTAGCGTCACGGTGCGCCGTGTCGGTACTCAAGTCGTTACAATTTTATAAAATCCTTGAAAGTTGTGTCGTTCCATTTTCGGTGCAAAGTTGCGTTAAATTCTTATGTAGTGTATAAAAAATTATTCACAATTTGTTTACATTAATAGAAATTCACGTCCAATTTTTCAGAATATAGGACACTTCTAAAAATGCTACACTAATAAGTAAACGTTAAATTAATTAATTTATTGCACTAAAGTAGCTGTGTTTGAAACTTGAAACTTAAAACTTGAAACTTAAAACCTACATATTTCTCACAATTTCCTTCCCAAACTCAGAGCATTTCAAAAGGGTGGCGCCTTCCATCAAACGATGAAAATCATAAGTAACTTTTTTCAAGGCGATAGATTTTTCAAGTCCTTTATAAATCAAATTTGCCGCTTCCAACCAACCGAGATGCTCAAGCATCATAACACCGGATAGAATTACTGAACCCGGGTTCACTTTATCCTGTCCTGCATACTTAGGAGCTGTACCATGAGTGGCTTCAAAAATTGCATGTCCTGTCATATAATTGATATTGGCGCCAGGAGCAATGCCTATTCCTCCAACCGTAGCTGCAAGCGCATCAGAAATATAATCTCCATTGAGATTCAACGTTGCTATCACTGAGTACTCTGCGGGTCGAGTTAAAATTTGTTGCAGAAAGGCATCTGCAATAACATCTTTTATGATAATTTTCCCTTCCTTCTCAGCATTTTTCATCGCTTGGGTGGCAACATCATTTCCTTTCTCTTCGGAAATTTTATCAAATTGATTCCAGGTGAATACATGGGCGCTAAATTCTTTCTCTGCCAATTTATAACCCCAGTTTTTAAATGCACCTTCCGTAAACTTCATTATATTTCCTTTATGTACAAAGGTTACCGAGGGATTTTTATGTTTTATTGCATAAATAATAGCCGCTCTGATCAAGCGCTCTGAACCATCCCTTGACACTGGTTTTATTCCAATAGAAGATGTTTGTGGAAAGCGGATATTATTGATTCCCATAGTTTGAGTAAGAAAATCCACCACTTTTTTTGCTTCTTCGGTTTCAGACATAAATTCTATTCCTGCATAAATATCTTCTGTATTTTCCCTGAAAACCACCATGTTGGTCTTTTCCGGAGATTTCACAGGAGAGGGCACCCCCTCAAACCACCTTACCGGTCTCAAACAAACATACAAATCAAGAATTTGCCGCAAAGCAACGTTCAGAGAACGGATACCACCTCCTACCGGAGTGGTTAAGGGTCCTTTGATGGCAATGATATGTTCCCGGATTGCATTTAAAGTTTCATCGGGAAGCCAGTTCTGAGTTTGTTTAAATGCTTTCTCTCCGGCAAGTATTTCTTTCCAGAAAATTTTTCGTTTTCCATTATATGCTTTTTCAACTGCGGCATCAAATACCAAAGAAGAGGATGACCATATATCCGGTCCGGTACCATCTCCTTCTATGAAGGGTATAATCGGGAAATCGGGAACCTGAAGTTCACCGTTTTTTACTGTGATTTTTGAGGGTTGCATGATTGGATTGTATAAAGTGAAATTGGCTTCAAATATATATTATATTTTGTTGGAATATTATAACATTTGGTCATAACACATAAACGTGCCTCCAACAACTACCTTAATTTCCCAAAATATTAAAAAAACTCTCTTACTTTTTTTTGGATAAATTTTTTAACACCTTCCCATGTTTGATGCTTTAGAACAACTGGTTCCAGCGATTGCTCCGCATCAGTAAAATAGACCAAAGCATTAGGGATAGATATCATTAACATCTGACTTGGATATTTTTCTTTATGCCAATTAATTATTTCTTTCAACGTATAATGATTTAGTAACTCTGCCATATCAAAAAAATCTTTTTTTGCCCCTCTCCCCAGAATGGCATTTACTTTCATTGCCGCTATATCCTGATTGCTATAGAGTTTTAAATTTTCAATGAGCTTTGGTTTTTTCAAAACAGGGTGAGGATAATAAACAATATCAACTTTAATGTTTTGAATTTTACAAAATACTGCAAAAGTGATTTTAGATGGCTCATAATAAAAATCCTGTTTGAAATTTTTTTTCAGTGCAATAATAATTGTTTGCTGATTTATTTTTTCATTGCTGAATAAATCCAAATCTATAGATTTTCTATGTCCAAATTTTAGTGCTAATGCGGTGCCACCCACCAAAGAAAAATTCTTTAGTTCCGGCATCAACAGCAAGCGTCTTAAAACGGAAATAGTGTTGGGTTCAATTGCTGATGTATATAGCATTGAAAATTCTTCAAAGGTTCATTAATAATTGCAGATGCTAAATGAATTCTGTTTTGAGAAAAATATTTGGTGTTAAGGAGCGCATTTTTAATTATTTTATCTCCATAATGCTTCCGGCATAATCGAATATCCTCCACATCCCCTCTTTCAAATACACGCACAATCACCCAATCAGCGTATTTCACCCAGTCAATTTTATCATAGTCAACATCCCAGAAAAGATGTTTTGGAAATTTTGGTTTTTTCATTAGTGGGCGTTAAAGGGCTCGAACCTTTGACCCCTGCCTTGTAAGGGCAGTGCTCTGAACCAACTGAGCTAAACGCCCGGACCTATCTATATAGAATAAACCCCAAACTTACATGAAATTTTGATTACTGACAAATGGGAGAAGAAGGTATAGGGGTATAGGGGTATAAGGAAATGCACACCAAATACCCTTATACCTTTATACCATTATACCCTATACCCATTTTCTTTCCGCTTAATTTCATTACTTTTGAAAACAAATGCCCCATGAATATCCTTTACGTCAAAGCCCTTCATATCATTTTCATAGTAACTTGGTTCGCAGGATTGTTTTACATCGTGCGCCTTTTTATCTATCATACCGAAGCAGAAAAAAAAGCAGAGCCGGAAAAATCCATCCTTCAGAATCAATTTAAAATAATGGAAAAACGACTGTGGTACGGAATCACCTGGCCCTCGCTTATCGGTACATTTATTTTTGGTTTCTGGCTGCTTTGGGCATATCAGATATTCACTGTACCATGGATATGGTTAAAACTTTTTTTTGTTTTTGCTTTGTTTTTATATCACCTTCAATGCGGACAACTTTTTTCTAAATTAAGGAACAATCAAAAAACATGGAATTCTTTTCAACTCCGCTTATGGAACGAAGGTGCTACTATTTTATTAGTGAGCATTATATTTATTGTTGTTTTAAAAGATAGCTTTGACAAATTTTGGGGATTTACCGGCTTGGTGTTATTTGCAATATTGTTGGTGGTTTCTATCCTGATTTATAGGAAAAGAAGTGGGGAATAACAAACCTTAAGTAACTACCCAGTATCTAATATTTTACCTTTTAAAAATAACACTCAACATAAAACACTTAATAAAAAATGTTTAAGTGCTCAATCCTTTGACATTAATAATTTTTTGTTATGTGTTATTCATTTTTTTGTTTTGAAGGCACCTACTGAGTAGTTATTTAAATTTCTCACCCCACCCACTCCGGCTGTCTCTTCTCCAGAAAAGCATTAATCCCTTCGTTTGCATCTTTCGTGTTCATAAGTTGTGACACATAATACTCCTCCAACGCAGGCAAAAATTTTGATAGAATGTGATTATGAAAAATTCGTCCAGCTTTTACAGCATACCGCAAGGAAGATGCACTTTTAGGAAGTATATTTTTTTGAATCCAATCTTCTGTGGCATTTTCTAAAGAAAGTTTATCCGTAAATAACTCATTTACCAACCCCATCTTTTGCGCTTGATCAGCAGAAATGGTTTTGCCTGTAATCAATAATTCTTCCGCACGGGAATAGCCGATTTTCAAAGGAAGTAAAATAGAGGCGGGAGGAGGGAAAACACCCAGAATAATTTCCGGTTGACCGAATTTTGCAGTAGCATCCGCAAAAATAAAATTACAAATCAGTGCCACTTCCATCCCACCCCCCAGACACTGCCCTGAGACCTTTGCAAGCATGGGAATTCCCATCTCTGAAATCCGGTAAAATAACGAGTGAAAATTTTTAAGCATCATACCGGCATTTTCTTTTTTGTGCTCTTCAACACTTGCTCCGAATGAAAAATGTTTGCCAGCACCTTCTATGGTAATTAATTTTATAGTTGCATTTTGAGAACATTCTTCCAGTATCTGATGCAATTCATTCATCATGATGCTGTCCAAAATATTTCCTTTGCCGTCGTTTAGAACTATTTTTGCGACGGAATTGCTATGGGTTAGTGAGAATTCTATTTTGGTCATTTTTTTATTTATTAATAGGGTGTTGTCCATTGGTATTGGTTATTCCCATTCAGTGTTTTTTTATCTTTACTTCTTTTTTACTGTTATCCGATTAATCATTTATATTTATTTAAATTGTTTATGAAATTCGATTTTATTGAACCCCTACGGGGTTCAGATGACGCTCCATAATTTTTCTACCAATATTTAGTCCCATACGGGACTAAATACTCGTAAATCAAATGAAATTCGTTTTACATTTATTCTTGATTTTCCCCCCATATACCTTATACCTCTATACCCCTATACCTTTATACCCCTGTATTGCGGAGAAATCTCCTTAATCAACTCCTCACTCCACTCCCGCCCTTCCGCCAACTGCTGACGGAGGCGAATAAAATCAACTTCCTTGTCATCTTTGGGTCCCTCATTAAAAGCGCGGAATCCGGCTTTTGCTTCTGTCATCATGTTTAATCCGAGCCATTCACGGTTCCCTTCTTTATTCATGTCCCAATGCTCTAATTTCTTTTTACGTACCGACTGAAGCGTCTTGCTGAGACAGTTCGGAAATGTATATAATAATTTTGTACAAAGTGATTCAACACTTTCATCCAAAAGAGAAAGATCAACCGTACCTGTTTTTAATACTGCTTTTGCTTTTTCAAGAGCATCTCCTTTTTTAGCAGTGCCATAAATAATATGTCCTTTTTCATCTACCCACCGGTCGGTGTGTACTAAAGGATTTGGGATAAATTCTCCGTTAACTTTTAAAGCCGGTGACACGGATGTCAATAATCCGTAACGCAATGCTTCGTAAGATGACCATTGTTCGCAGACCGTGCAGGAATACATGGCTTTTTCAATTCCTACAAATAAATGAAGGAAATCCGTAGAGCCGCCATCGGGTGCACTACCGTGTCTTGGACCTGCTTGTCCGAAACGCGCTAAATCCTGTGCCACAGAAAAATCACAAGCCATTCCAATCTCCTGACCGCCGGCAATCCGCATTCCGTTAACCCGGCAGATGACGGGCTTGTCACAAATTAAAATTGTGGAAACCATATCATTAAACAAACGCATGTATTGCTTGTATTCCTGGGGATTTCCGGCATAATATTCAGCGTATTCTTTTGTATTTCCTCCGGTACAAAATGCTTTATCTCCAGTTCCGGTAAATACAACACATACCACACTCCTGTCATTGGATGCTTCTCTGAATGCAAGGATAACCTCCTTTACCATTTGCGTGGTGTATGAATTGTATTGCGCAGGATTATTCAGAAATATCCAGGCATTATATAGTCCGTTAACGGGTTTTCCTTTAGTATCAAGACAAGGTTTTTTTTCAACAATAATTTCTTTAAATTCTTGTTTGCAAAGATTATGATTGACGAGTGTTTTCATGTTTTATTGTAATTTTTAATATCCAATATCTAATATCAAATATCCATTCTCTTCACCTTCAAAAATCAGGAATCAAAATAGACCGCTTTTTATATTTATGCTCCAATGTATTTTTCAAGACCTCATTTATTGTTGACATGTTGAAAAATTCCACAAATGGTGAAATTTTTATTTTCCCTTTTGAAACCAACTCCAACACTTCGGGATAAAGTTCAGCTCTGCAACCCCAGGTACCTATGAGTTTTGCATCAAACGCCATCAGATTACTGAGACGAACTTCATTTTTATCGGGTGTAAATCCCACTACCGACAACACCGAGCCAAACGTAATCAGCGAAAAAGCAAGTTCTTGTCCTGCTCTTGTGCCGGACATTTCAAAAATCTTCCATGCAACCTCTCTGCTTTTATATTCTTTTACTAACTGCTTGATTTTGTCTTTGATGGTCTTTACATCCAAGCCATTAATCATCAACGTCCCATCGGCTCCTGCTGATTTCGCATTTTCCAATTTCTCAGCGTCAATATCCAACGCAATGACTCTGGCGCCTTCCGCTTTTAAAATTTGTACTGCATAAATTCCGATTCCGCCCGTCCCAATTACTATGGCAGTGTCACCGTTTTCAATTTCCGATTTTTTTACTACCTGAAAAGGAGTAGAAACCGCATCGGCGATTACACATAACTGTTCCAAGGAATTTTGTGAAAGCATATTTTCAGGAACCGGACAAAGGAACTTTGCGGGAACAACCACATGACTTGCAAAGCCCCCATGAAAATCATTTCCCGGCATTTTTTGATTTCTGCACACATTACTCCGGTTATTCCGGCAAAACCAACAATCGCCACAAGGAAGTACTGCCGGCACAATTACTTTTTTACCGAGCCAATCGCTGTTACCTTTCACCACAATCCCAGAAATTTCATGACCTAACGTTAGTGGAAGAGAGTGCCTCACAGGAACTCCGTGATGCCAGAAACTTATATCAGTATGGCAAACCCCGCAGGCAGAAACCTGAATCAGAACTTCATCATTTTTCAAGTCAGGTTCGGGTAGAGTGATTTTGGTCAGCTCTTTCCGGACTTCAGTCATTTGCCAGGATTGGATCATTTCAAGTTTTAAGTTTTAAGTTTTAAGTTTTAAGAAGCTGTAAGAAAAAAAAATCAGGGGAAGTAAATTTTTATCATTACTTGAAACTTGAAACTACATTGCCTCCCAAAAGTATTTTTCTTAGTAAAATCAAAGGATGATAAAAGTTATAATTATTCATGACAAAAATCAGTTTTGCGATTCCCAATACAATTTCTTACCAAACCCAAGGCGATGGTCTGTATATTTGAGAGTAAGAAGTTTTATTCCCCAGAAATTTCCACCCACTAATCTGGCATAAGGAAATTTTTCATAATATTCATTTTTTGCTATTTTGAGAATATCGTTTTCAGGAATAAAAAATTTACCGGTGAGCTGTAAACCGATAATTTCTTTTTCTTTTATAAGTGTTGGCAAAATGGTCCCAGCGACACTATTATTCAGAATTCCTTCTTTGATATGTCTGGTTGATTTATCCGATTTAAAAATAAAGGAATTATTTTTTTCAAGGAATGTATAAAAACAGTTGGCGCACCAGGGGATATTGTTGATGCTTGTAGCCAACGTGAGGATGTATTCTTTTTTTAGGAAGAAGAGAATTTTTTCGTGCATGTATAATTAAAATTATACTTAACCGGCACAAGTTTACGAAAATGTAAACGTAACAAAAAAAATAACTATCGCCACAAATTCACTTTCCAATTGCAACACCAACTACCTTCTTCAAACTTTCTAATGATAAATATCCTAAAAGCAAGTTATAAATTATAATATCTTTGCAACCCATATTCCGTAACCCTCATCATTTTTTCATTGGAAATCTCAGAAAAAAACACATATCAATCCCTTTTACCGCTCTTTTGCCCAAAATCCATAGCGGTAGTAGGCGCTTCTCGTAATCCTAAAAGCATTGGCTACCGTCTTTTAGAAGCGATTGTCACAAATAAATTTAACGGAACAGTTTATCCCGTGAATCCTTCAGCTAAATTTATTTATTCCATAAGAGCGTATCCTGAAATAGCGGTTTGTCCCGAGAAAATTGACCTTGCCATAATTTCTGTTCCTGCATTAATAGTTCCGCAGGCAATAGATAATTGCATTAAAGCGGATGTAAAAGCAATAATATTAATTTCAGCAGGATTCGCTGAAACAGGTAAAGAAGGCAAAGTATTACAAAATGAAATACTCAACAGAGTCAGAGAAAAAGGGATAAGAATGGTAGGACCTAATTGCATGGGTATGTTAAATGCTTCTCCAGACATTTCAATGAATGCTTCCTTTTCAATAACCCTTCCTCCTTTCGGTAACGTGGCAATGAGTTCTCAAAGTGGCGCGCTTGGATTAGCAGTAATCACTCATGCAAAAAAACTAAACATCGGACTGTCCTCATTTGTGAGTGTAGGAAATAAAGCAGACATATCCGCTAATGATTTGCTTCACTATTGGGAAAATGATAGTGACACTAAAGTAATTTTGCTTTATATAGAATCGTTTGGTAACCCACGTAAGTTTGTTAAGCTGGCACGCAGAATTGGAAAAAATAAACCGGTTCTGGCTGTAAAAAGCGGTAGAACAAAATCAGGAATAAGAGCCGCCGGTTCGCATACGGCATCGCTGGCTTCCAACGAAATCGCAGTGGAAGCCCTTTTTAATCAAACCGGAGTTATCCGGGCAAACACGCTGGAAGAAATGTTTGATATAACTGCAATATTAAGCAATCAACCCCTTCCATTAAATAATAAAGTCGGAGTTATTACAAACGCAGGTGGGCTGGCAATATTGTGCGCAGATGCATGTGAATCAGAAAATCTGGTACTTCCGGAATTTTCAGAAACCATAAAATCAAAACTACGAACTTTTCTTCCTGCTGAAGCCGCTATCTCCAATCCCGTTGACATGGTTGCTTCTGCTACACCGGAATCGTATTACAAGGCAATTAAAACCATCATGGCATCTGATGAAATTGATTCGCTGATAATTCTGCATATTCCGGTGGATGATTCGGATTCTGATAAATTTTTTAATTCAATAAATAGCGCTGTGTCAGAAACAAGAAATACACCGGAAGGAAAAAATAAGCCGGTGGTTGGATGTCTTATGTATGATGAGAATTTTTTAAAAAGCATACTGTCTTCTTCCAAAATGCCATTATACCGTTTTCCAGAGTCGGCAGGAAGATCGCTGGCAAAAGTTGTAAAATATTCCGCATGGAAAAACAAACCGTTGGGTGTTCTCCGTGATTTTAAGGATACACATATTGAGAATGCAAGGAAAATTTGTCTGAATGCTTTACACGAGCGTGGAAAAGGATGGCTTAAGGCAAAAGAAATCCATGAATTATTTTCGGCATTTTCCATCTCACTGCCTGAAAGCGGCATTACAACGAATGAATTTTCAGCGGCGGAAATTGCACGGAAGATGGGATTTCCGGTTGTATTAAAGCTATCTTCTCATACCATTATTCATAAAACAGAAGTAGGCGGAGTTTATCTGAATCTTAATAACGAACAAGAAGTTATAGAAGCATTTCTCCATTTAAAACAGAAAATGGCACTGCTTAATAAATCGGATGAGATGGATGGAGTATTAATTCAAAAAATGCTAATGGACCCTGTTGAAGTGATGATAGGCATGGTGGAAGATAACACGTTTGGTCCCATCGTGGCATTTGGAATGGGAGGAATACATGTAGAAGTAATTTCAGATATATGTTTCAGAATCACTCCTCTAAACGACCTTGATGCTAAAGAGATGATCCGTTCTATCAAAGGGTTCAAATTACTTTCCGGATATCGCGGGCATCCTGCGGCAGATATTCCTGCATTGGAAGAATTGTTACTTAGAATTTCAAAACTTGTTGAAGAAATTCCTGAAATAAAAGAGTTAGATCTTAATCCGGTTTTTGCGTTAGCTCCGGGAAAGGGATGTGTTATAGGGGATGCGAGAATTTTTGTATCAGACAAATTATCAATTACATAAGGGCACTTCTAAAAATTCAACCTAATGTCTCCCTCTGGAGGGAGATAAAGAGGGAGGAAAATAAAAAGTTAGAATTTTTAGAAGTGCCCATAACCCACAAACCACATGACAACAATTGAAATACAAAATGGAAAACCGGTCATCAGGGTACCGGATAAGCATAGGTCAAACTTTGACAACCCTCAGGCATGGAACCTGATTGAAACCGGTGACAAAGCAAGTTACCGCAGGACTGTCACCGAAGCAGATATTGCCATGTTTGCCGGTGCCACCGGTGACACAAACCCATATCATTTTGATGAATTATATGCATCCAAAGGAAGATTTGGAAAACGCATAGCTCATGGAATGTTGGCAAGCGGTTATATTTCCACCGTACTTGGCACCATGCTACCGGGTGCTGGCACTATACTTTTAAAACAAGTATTCAATTTCAAAAAACCAATTTTTATCGGTGACACAATCACGGCGGTAGCCGAAGTAATGAATATCCGGGAAGATAAGCCCATCGTTACATTGAGAACCGATTGCGTAAATCAAAAAGGAGAAACCGTTCTTGAAGGGGAAGCGGTAGTTCTTGTTGAATTTGTGAATGTAGAACAATAGAACACAGATAGATTAACGTAGCACATAAAAAACATTTTATCTCCATTTCTGGAAATATCCTTTTAATTTCATAACTATATAAACGAGTTGCAATTTTCAACTGAACACGCAATCTTTAATAAACGCACCCCCTAATTCACCTCCCACGTCATACTCCCTGCAAGAACTTCATTTAACGTCGGACTTCCCTTTTTCTTTTTGGCTTCCTCAATTTGCAGTGCCATTAATTTTTCGTAGGCAGGTCGTTGTTCGGTGTAGAAAATCCCAAAGGGTCTTGGTAAATGCGGATGATTTGGTTTATTTTCAAAGAAACGGGCTAAAATCGTAGCCAACGTTTTATCGTTCTCATTATAAACCGGAAGGTCATTTACGGAGAAAGTTTTCAAATCAACAACTTCCGGCAACCACCCGTTCAATTTTATTCCTTTAGAATTTTGGTTCCCAAAAACCATCGGCTTGTTGTGTTCGAGATATAATGATTCTTCATCCTTGGTTTCTTTTTCGGTGTACATAAAAAATGCACCGTCATTAAAAACGTTGCAGTTCTGATACACTTCAACAAAGGATGTACCCTCATGTTCCGCGGCTCTTTTCAATATCATTTGCATGTGTTTAGGATTCCGGTCAATAGTGCGTGCCACAAACGAACCACCGGCTCCAAGCGCAAGTTCCAAAGGATTGAAAGGAGTTTCGATGGTTCCGTAAGGAGATGACTTTGTAATTTTTCCAATTTCCGAAGTAGGTGAATATTGTCCCTTCGTCAACGAATAAATCTGGTTATTAAACATTAACACATTCAGATTAAAATTTTTTCTCAGCAGATGGATAAAATGATTCCCGCCAATAGATAACGCATCACCATCACCCGTAGCTACCCACACACTTAATTCAGGACGTGCAGTTTTTATTCCTTCTGCTATGGGACAGGCACGACCATGTATGGAATGAATGCCAAACGTATCCATATAATAAGTAAACCGGGAAGAACAACCAATCCCCGAAACAAAAACAATTTTCTCTTTAGGAATTCCAATGGATGGAAGAATGGTTTGTGCCTGTTTTAAAATGGAGTAGTCACCGCATCCGGGACACCATTTTACTTCCTGATCGGAGACAAAGTCCTTCGAGGTTAGAGGGCAAGTTGTGGTTAATGTATCGGACATGATTTAAAATAAAATAGAAAATATTAAATAGAAAAAATGAAATAGAAAATATCAAACTTCCAACATCAAATATCAAACATCTAATTCACTAACCCCCGAACCTTTGCCATCACCTCTGCCACCGTAAACGGCTGTCCCTGAATTTTATTTAATTGAATGACGGGGATTAAAAAATGACTTTTAATTATTTCGGCTAATTGACCCATATTCATTTCGGGGATAAGAATCTTATCAAATTTTTTTAAGAGCTCTCCAAGATTTGAAGGGAATGGATTCAAATAATGTATGTGAATGTGTGCCACTTGAATTCCTTCTTCAGTGAGCATTTTAACTGCTGTTTTCACAGAACCGTAAGTGGAACCCCATGTCACTACTGCAATTTCAGCATTTTGAATATCGTTATCAATTTTCTGAAGAGGAATTGTTTTCGCAATGTTCCGGATTTTTTCATCGCGGAGACGAACCATTTTTTCATGATTCAGTGGCTCGTAACAAACATTACCGGTTTCATGTTGTTTTTCGAGACCACCGATTCTGTATTCCATCCCTTTGGTACCGGGTAAAACCCAGGGTCTTGATAATTTTTCATCTCTTTTATATGGAAGATAATGACCATTACCGGAATTTGGATTTGAAATAAAACTTATCATGATCGGATTTAATTCTTCTTCGGCAGGAAACTTCCACGGTTCAGTGCCGTTGGCAATATAACCGTCACTTAAAATAATCACCGGTGTCATGTATTCGATAGCAATTCTGCATGCCTCATAAGTAATTTCAAAACAATTTGATGGAGTGGATGCGGCTAATACCGGAATTGGCGCCTCTCCATGTCTTCCGTAAAATGCCTGAAATAAATCTGCCTGTTCTGTTTTTGTGGGCAAGCCGGTAGAAGGTCCTCCCCGTTGAACATTCACAATTACTAAAGGAATTTCGAGTATGCAAGCTAATCCAAGCGCTTCTGTCTTGAGTGACATTCCAGGACCGGAGGTAGTTGTTACAGAAAGGCAACCGCTATAGGAAGCGCCAATAGCAGAACATACTCCGGCAATTTCGTCTTCAGCCTGAAATGTTTTTACTCCCAGATTTCTATACTTTGACAATTCATGCAGAATATCGGAGGCAGGTGTAATCGGATAAGAACCTAAAAACAAGGGCAAAGCAGATTTCATGGATGCGGCGATCAAACCGAAAGTAACCGCTTGATTTCCGTTTACACTTCGGTATTTTCCGGTGGGAAGTTTTGCGGGATTTACTTTATAACGACAGCTAAATAGTTGAAGATTATCGCCATAATTATTTCCAGCTTTTATTGCTTCTACATTTGCATTTAACACTAATTCGTTTTTTGAAAATTTCTCTTTGATGAAGGTAAGTGCATTTTCAATATTTCTGTCAAACAACCAAAAAAGCAAACCCAGCACAAACATATTTTTTGTGCGTTCAGTTTCTTTGGTGCTTAAACCAATTCCTTTAAGACATTCTTTTGTGAGATGAGAAATATCAATGGAAATAACCTGATAATTTTCCAATGAATTATCTTCAAGTGGATTTACATTTTCAGGATATCCGGCAAGGCGTAAATTTTTACTATCAAAACCATTTGTATTGGCAATAATGGTTCCGCCTTTTTTTAATTTTTTTAATTCCACTTTCAATGCGGCGGCATTCATGGCAACCAGCACATCGTACTCATCGCCGGGTGTAAAAATTTCCCTGCTTCCAATCTGAACCTGAAATCCTGAAACACCTGCAACAGTGCCTATAGGAGCGCGAATTTCGGATGGATAATCAGGAAAAGTACAGATGTCGTTTCCGAGAATAGAAGAGGTGTCTGAGAAAAGGGTGCCTGTGAGTTGCATGCCGTCGCCGGAATCACCGGAAAAACGAATTACCACTGCCTCTGT
The DNA here is from genome assembly GCA_001769655.1 of Bacteroidetes bacterium RIFCSPLOWO2_12_FULL_37_12. Classification (GTDB taxonomy): domain Bacteria; phylum Bacteroidota; class Bacteroidia; order 2-12-FULL-37-12; family 2-12-FULL-37-12; genus 2-12-FULL-37-12. The sequence goes on from MEPC01000021.1 coordinate 14,071, forward strand.
TTCAATTATTTTCGCGGTAGGTGGTTCCTTAGAGAGGGTTTCCATATTGGTGAAAGAACTTTTAAATTCAATTAAAATGTTCAAAAAATAATCTAACAAAACTATTTATATACAAAACCATGATTAATGACAATTAGCACTTAGAAAAGTGATAAATGTCAATTTCTTAGAAGATTGGCTGATTTTGTTCTTAACAGTGTGACAAAAGAATTTCATATATATTTGTGTGGAATTTTTACACCCAATATACATCCAAATGAAACAATTATCTTTTTGCATTATTTTCAGCCAAATAATTTCTGTACATGCCCAGAAATCTTCCTCTTACCGGGAACAGGAAAAAAATTTTCCTGTGGCAAACAAATTAGTATATGTGATTTATTCTGTTGAATACAGGGAAGGAAAAAAGAAAATTGAGGATTATATTAAAACAAAAAATTTTACAATTATGAATCAAAATGAAACAAAGGATTCGTACCATTATGAATTAAGAGCGCAAGAAAAAGAGACAGCGGCAATTGATTCATTTTGCAATACATTGGGTTATGTAAGTTCAAAAAATCTGAATTCCTTTAACAATGAGGTAAAACTTTTTGAAACAAAACTGGAATTGGAACGGCTTGAAATTAAAAAAATGGAGTATGAAAAAATGTTGATTAAGATTGACTCCGTAAAGTCAAATACCTATTATCAGCATTGGGAAAAAATTCGTGGAATTGAAACAGAAATTTATGATACAAAAAAGAAAATAGGGCAGTTGGAATCTGTTAAATATATTTATGAGGTAATCATTGATCTCAATGATGAACAAACCAGTCCTAATAGTTCAAAGGTGAATTTTGTAAAAATGCCCGGGGTGGAATATAGCCAACTATTCACAGAAAATGCAAAATCAGATGTTTCTTATGAAAGTTACCAGGGGATTTCAATGAAATTTCTGTTTACGAGAGGAAAAAGTTATTTTACAGCCGGTGCTTTAAGAGCCATGAACCCTGATAAAAATGATTCATTGGCTATTGAAGAAATATTCGGTTTTACGTTTGGTCAGGATTGGTATGGCAGGCATTTAGGCAGGGGAAACAGACGTTTTTTTAATTTATATATCGGATATCAGGTGGGTATTTCTGTTGCTTACAACCGGGACAGTATTAAATGGATACCTTTCATTTGCCCGGGTACTGGTGTAGAATTATTTAAAAATAAATTTCTACTTATAGATAGTAATCTAAGTTATTTTTTGCCTGTGAGTACTGAGAACCGTAATCTGAGAGGGTGGAAAGTGGGGGCTTCTTTTAATTTTACGTTCTGATGGAATCTTTAAATGACTTGATGCAAAATCACAGTACAATTTTTTTTGATATTCACAGCCATTGATGTGTCATTAACTGGATAATTAAGTTTATGGTCTTTGTAAAATAATGATAAACTCTTTATCTCTGAATTTGACAGGTCAAATAGGGAATCATGTCCCCCGCTGGCGGGGGCAGGGGGTGGATTTTTTCTAATTTTATTAATTATTCCATTTATTTGATTCAAAACATTTTCTTCTTCAGCCAGAAATTTAATTTAAAACAAGAGTTTTCCACCCCCTGCCCCCGCCAGCGGGGGACACAATCCGAATTTTACCCACACAAAACGTCAGAGATCCAAAAAAAATGCCCCGAAGTTTATCCGGGGCATTGAATTGTTATCAGCTATAGTTTGTGAATTCACAAATTATAGAATGGCAAACATTTAAGTTTGCCCTTACTTTTACCTGGTGATAATAAACTGTGCGCTTGCTTTAAAGGAATCACCTGTAATTGTGATTTGGTACAATCCCTGATTAAACTCTTTCACATCAAGCCCTAAAATTTCACCTTTCTTACTGATGGTAACTGGTTTTGAAAGAACCAGACGACCTTTCACATCTTTTATTTTAAGGGTGAGATTAGTGCCAGGAATGTTTGTGGTAAGTTTGAAATTTACATAATCGTTTGCCGGCATTGGATAAATTTCAAAGGAATTAGTCAGTTGAGAAATGTCTTCTTTCACTGAGACCTCATCAATATTGCCGTCACAATTATTATCAACACCATCCACAATTTCAGTGGCACTGGGATTTATTCCTGAATCCAGATCATTGCAATCCGTACTATCGGAAACATATCCAACAGGAGCTGAACAATCCATTACAACGTTGCTCACATCACCATACGTGTCACCATCCAGGTCTGCGTAGAAAGCGAATTGACCGCTTTCATCTATGGAACCGTCGCAATTATTGTCAACGCCATCGCAAATATCAGATGCGCCAGGATTAATTCCTCCGTCCAAATCATTGCAGTCGGTATTATCTGAAACATATCCAACCGGAGCACTGCAATCAGAGATTGCATTTGTAGAATCTCCAAAAGAATCACCATCCAGATCGGCGAAGTAGGTGTTTTTTGCACCTTCGTCAATGGAACCATCGCAATTATTGTCAATACCATCACATATTTCAGAAGCGCCAGGATTGATTCCACCATCCAAATCGTCGCAGTCCGTATTGTCTGTTACAAAACCTACCGGAGCACTGCAATCAGTAGTTGAATTTCCTGCATCTCCGAAGGAGTCACCATCCAGATCGGCGAAATAAATATTCTGTACACCTTCATCTATGGAACCGTCGCAGTTATTATCAATGCCATCGCAGATTTCAGAAGCACCAGGATTAATTCCGCCATTCAAATCATCGCAATCCGTATTATCTGAAACATAACCAGCCGGTGCACTGCAATCAAAGATTGAATTTCCTGCATCTCCATAAGTGTCACTATCCACATCGGCGAAATAAGTGGTTTGTACACCGTCATCTGCTGTGCCATCACAATTATTATCAATGCCATCGCAAACTTCTACTGCGGAAGGATTAATTGCGGCATCGGCATCATTACAATCAGTGTTATCGGAAACAAAACCTAACGGAGCGCTACAATCGGATGCAGTAGTGCCGGCGTCACCGTAAGTGTCACCGTCAGCATCTGCATAGTAGGTATTTTGTACTCCTTCGTCAATTTGACCATCGCAATTATTATCAATGCTGTCGCAAACTTCAATAGCGGAAGGATTAATTGCGGCATCGGCATCATTGCAATCGGTGTTGTCAGAGACATAGCCAACCGGTGTACTGCAATCTAAAGTAGTATTGCCTGCATCACCGAAGGTGTCACCGTCAGCATCAACGAAGTAAGTGGTTTGAACACCTTCGTCAACGGAACCTTCACAATTATTATCAATGCCATCGCATACTTCTACAGCAGAAGGATTAACTGCGGCATCGGCATCGTTGCAATCGGTGTTATCGGAAACAAAACTAAAAGGAGCGCTACAATCGGAAGCGGCAGTACCGGCATCACCGTAAGTGTCACCGTCGGCATCTGCATAGTAGGTATTTTGTACTCCTTCGTCAATTTGACCATCGCAATT
>MEPC01000022.1:0-26810 GCA_001769655.1 Bacteroidetes bacterium RIFCSPLOWO2_12_FULL_37_12
TCCGAAATCGGAATGGGTTCATCCGAAATCGGAATGGGTTCGTTCGAAACCGGAATGGGTTCATCCGAAACCGGAATGGGTTCGTTCGAAATCGGAATGGGGCAGACACGTAGGTCTGCCCCTACGTTGTTGATAATAATTATACCATGAAAATGATTCGGCATTATTTGAAATTCATCCAATTCGATATTCGGAAATTTATTTTTTAATTCTATCCACCATTTTTCTATCATTAACCCGGCGTCGTTTTTTATCATTTCACCCTGAATAATTTTTCCAAAAAAACATAAATGATGTTGAACATTTGGTGTAACGAAATATGCGCCTGACTTTGAATAATCATACCCTTTTAAACGAATGCTTCTTCGATGATGTACTAATGGATTGTAGTTATTAGACATAGGTAGTAGGTGTTAACAGTGCAAAGATAAATATTTTTCCGAAAGAATTATGTCAAAAAAATCGAAACAGTGTTTTACGAGTTTCTATCTAGACCAAAGCAATGTGAGTATTATAATATTAATTCTCTATTTTTGCAAATAAACAACATAAATCAAACTCAAAACTAAAAGAAAGTATTCGCTGGATTTCAGTTTTAAAGGCACCCTTACTTAGTTTTGAATTTTATTTACATAAAAGTAACGCTTCACTAGTATGATAAATTTACTTTACGTTTTTATTTGCACTTCGATTATTAATTATTTTTCTATTGACAGAATTCTCCCACTCTCTCACTTTCATCATCCTGCAAATGACAACCCCCTCCCCGCCTGGAACAAGGAATTCCGCAACGAAGAAGAACTCATCAATTGCCTTTTCGATAATTATAAACTTGAGGACGATGCACTTTTATTGGTTTGTGAAACAGACCTCCAATCCATGAAATTATTTTCTCTGAAAGGAGGAATGGCTTGTTATTCGGTTTCCACCTCAGGAAAAGGTACCGGAAATGAAGAGGGTTCTTTTCAAACCCCCTTGGGCATGCATCAAATCATTTCAGTAGTATGTGAAAATTGCAAAGAAGGTGCGCTTATAAAAGGAATGATTGAAACCCGGACAAAAATTTCCCCCATCAAAGATTCTTTACAGGCAGACGGTGACTATCTAACTACTCGCGTACTGGTGCTAAAAGGATTAGACAAAGGCATAAATTCAGGAGGAAGTTTTGATTCTTATCAACGGGGGGTTGTCATTCACGGTACCCCGGAGGAGGGATTTATAGGTCAGGCAAAATCAAAGGGCTGCATACGGATGTACAATGATGAAATCATTCAACTAAGCAAAATGGTATCGGAACGTAAAAAGGTGTATTTGTATATAGTGTAGAGACACGGTGCGCCGTGTCTTATCGGAACATAAAAAGGTGTATTTGTATATAGTGTAGAGACACGGTGCGCCGTGTCTTATCGGAACGTAAAAAGGTGTATTTGTATATAGTTTAGAGACACGGTGCGCCGTGTCTTTTTCATTATATAACATTCACAATACCGTCCCTCGCAATATCAACAAAGCAAAAGAAAAATAAATCACCAGCCCGGTCACGTCCACCATGGTTGCCACAAAGGGGGCGGAAGAAGTAGCAGGATCAAATCCCGCTTTTTTCAGGAGAAGTGGAAACATGGAACCGGAAATAGTTCCCCATATTACAACCCCTGTCAGTGACAGTCCCACCACGCTTGCTATCCTGAAGCTATGTTCCCCATAAATATTGGTGAAATTAGACCAAACCACAATTCTCAGAAAACCTAGTAATCCCAACACAAATCCTAGAAACACACCGGAAAAAATCTCTCTTTTTAAAATACGGAACCAATCCGAAATGCGTACTTCTCCTATCGCCAACGCCCGTATTATCAGCGTTGCGGCTTGAGAGCCGGAATTTCCACCGCTTGAAATGATTAACGGCACAAACAAAGCAAGCACCACTGCCTTTGAAATTTCATCTTCAAAAAATCCCATGGCTGTAGCGGTAAGCATCTCTCCCAGAAAAAGAACTATCAGCCATCCTACTCTTTTTTTCATCAGGGTAAAAAAAGATACATTCATATAGGGTTCTTCCAACGCCTCTAACCCCCCTAATTTATGAATGTCTTCCGTATCTTCTTCTTTTGCTAATCGCAAAACGTCGTCAATGGTAACAATGCCGAGCATCACGCCAAAAGAATCGCAAACAGGCAGGGCTACACGGTTGTTGTTTCTGAATATATTCACCGATACTTCCTGGTCGTCAATCGGCGATAACGAAAGAAAATTATGATCCATAAGCTCTTTTACGGTTTTTTCGGGAGTGACAAAAAGAAAAGCTCTGATGCGGATATCATCCAATAAAATTCCTTTTTCATCTACTACATAAATGACATTTATAGTTTCTGTATCCTTTCCGTTTTCCCTGACAAAATCCAAGACCTGTTTTACGGTCCAATCCTCTTTTACGGCAATATAATCAGGCGTCATAAGACGACCAACACTGCTCTCGGGGTATCCTAAAAGGGTAAGGGTAATATTTCGTTCTTCTGTAGAGAGGAGTCGTAAAAATTCGTTCAGTGCGGCGCTGGGCAACTCTTCGAAAAAAGCAGTACGGTCGTCCGTCGAAATTCCGTTTAATAATATTGCCGCTTGCTTATAAGGCAACGATTTAATCAGGTCTTTCTGGGTAGAATAATCGAGAAATTTGAATGTTTTATAAGCAAGTTCTTTATCGAGTAAACTAAAAACAGTGGCTTTCTCCTCTGTATTAATGTCTTTCAATAAATCGAGAATCACAGGCGACTGAACTTTGTTCAGGTTTTGCTGAAGAAGTCCTATGTTTCCTTCTTCCATATGGAGTTTTAATTCGGAAAGGATTGTTTTTTTTGACTTTCGCATGATATTTTAAGAAGCCCGAAATTTCATGAATTTTTCTGAATAAAAAGCGAATTGTAAAGCACACCGCCTACTATTTTTAACCACCAAAACACAAAAACTCCAAAACCCCCCCCCCCAAATAAATCGTCGCAGATTCACAGATTAAAAATTGCGTTACTACTCAGCAGGGGTTAAAGAAGAATGCTACTGTTCAGAAGAGTTTAAATAAAAAAGGTTAAAGCTCAATATCCTTAAATTAGAACTCAGAATGCCACAAAATCTCCAAAACACTAAATCCCACAAAAAACAATTTACTCCGATTCCGGAAGAATTAGAGGAAATTGGAAAAAAAATAGTTCATGCTGCTTATCTGGTGCATTTAGCGCTTGGTCCAGGACTGTTAGAAAAAGTATATGAAATCTGTTTTTGCCATGAACTTCGTAAAATGGGATTAAAGGTGATAAGACAAATTGATATTCCGATACTATACGATGGAATAACCTTTGAGGAAGGGTTAAGATTAGATGTATTGGTAGAGGACAAAGTGATTTGTGAAATAAAGGCAGTGGATGAAATAAATCCTATTTGGGAAGCACAAATTTTGAGTCACTTAAAGTTAACAAACAGACGTTTGGGATATTTAATAAACTTTAATGTGGTGAATATTGGACATGGCATCAGACGCTTTGTTAAATAATTTCGTGGGATTTAGTGTTTTTGTGTTTTAGTGGCAGAAAATTACAGGGGCGCTGAGTAGTAACAAAATTGCATTCAAGGCACAATACTTACCATTAAAGATTTTTTTATAACTATTTTTGTAACTGCTCAGGTAGGGGCTTGCCACTCAAGTTTCTAATTTCAGATATCCTTACCTGTAGTTATTATTTTATTGAATATAAGCAAATTAAAAATAATGGTTCGTAAAATAAAAATGGCTTGATTTTATCTTGATTTTATTACCACTAAAACTCAAAAACACAAAATCCCACTAAAAAATTATTAAAACTTATTTAAACTTTTTGTGAAATTTTGTGTTTTCGTGTTTTTGTGGCTATTTTAATTTACGAGTAGGTCAGGATTTCTGAATTTCTATTATCCATTACTACTTTCAAATTTCAAATCTCATAAAAAAAATGGAAAATAGTAATGGATATTGGAAAATAGAAAATAGAAGGATTCGCCCAAACCTGAGTAGTAACCATAAAGTGAATAAACCAGATTCAGATTGTATATATTCGTAATTCGTAAAATCATGAAAAAATTAATGTCACTGTTCGTTCTCTGCGTTTGTGCAACTCAGGCAACGCCGACGTTCGTGTCACTGTCGCCTGATGCAAAGCAGGTTGCCGACACCCTCAAACCCACGGTAATCTTCACCGACACCCGCCCCAAACCAAGGGTATATGATATTCCAAAAGCCGGTGAAAAAGGTAAATCATACACCTATACCGATGCTAAAGGCAAAACAGTAACTATACCCCTCTCGCCCCCGGAGGTAAAAGCCCTCCCCGTATTATGCAACAAAAAAGGCGAACCCATAAAACCCCGCCCCGCCCTCCGCCACTGGATTGATACCACCATGCATGGCGATGCCATACGTAGAGACGCCATGCATGGCGTCTCTACAAAAAAAATTATTAAAACCGATTCCGTACAGACGGGTTTGAAACCCGTCTCTGCCTTTATCCAGGGCGAAGCCGGCGGCTACACCCAGATGCAAAACTACAACACCGAACAGGGCTTGGCGCTCAGCAGCATTACCCAAGGCGCCTGCGTTGACCGTTTCGGAAATCTTTGGTTTGGGACTTCTGGGGGCGGTGTAAGTCGCTATGATGGGAAAACGTTCACGAATTATACGAGCGCTCAAGGGCTTGCGAATAATGTAGTTTTAAGTATCGTGGAAGATCAGAGGGGAAATCTTTGGTTTGGGACTTATGGGGGCGGTGTAAGTCGCTATGATGGGAAAACGTTCACGAATTATACGAGCGCTCAAGGGCTTGCGAATAATGTAGTTTTAAGTATCGTGGAAGATCAGAGGGGAAATCTTTGGTTTGGGACTTATGGGGGCGGTGTAAGTCGCTATGATGGGAAAACGTTCACGAATTATACGAGCGCTCAAGGGCTTGCGAATAATAAAGTATGGAGTATCGTGGAAGATCAGAGGGGAAATCTTTGGTTTGGGACTGATGGGGGCGGTGTAAGTCGCTATGATGGGAAAACGTTCACGAATTATACGAGCGCTCCTCATTTTCAGGATGGGGTGATATATGCTATGGTACAGGATAAAATGGGCACACTATTCCTCGGAAGTAATTCGGGGTTTGGTGGGCTTTACTTTAAAACCCCAAATTTACGTTTATTTTCTGATAATAACAAGAATATACCCGATTTTTTAAAAAATAAAAAGGAAGGAAAAAAATTTCCTGCCGATAATCCCTTAACCAACGAAGAATTGGTATTATGCAAGCCGGTTTGGGATATTTATAATAACAGCACCGGTTACCCTGTAAAAGATGTAAACTCAGGGCACAACACAATGTATTGCGACAGTAAAGGAATAATATGGATAGCAACCGGCGATGATAGAACCGCGCTGGTGCGGTTTGACCCCAGCGCGGTGCAGAGAAATCCAAAACCACCGCAAGCCGTTATTCAATCAGTGAAAATAGATGAGGAGAAGATATGTTGGTACAGTTTGGGAAGTGAAAAGGTAAAAGGTAAAAGTGAAAAGGTAAAAGTGAAAATCTCTGCGGACTCTGCGGTAAAATTTTTAGACCCCGATTCTATCGCACTTACTCAGCAGGAAATAATAACTTACGGCAAAATCTTAACGGAAACAGAACGTCAAAACCTTCGCCAGAAATTTGCAGGGATAGAATTTGACGGGATAACGCGTTTTTATCCCTTACCCAAAAATCTCGTATTGCCTTACGAACACAATAATATAACGATAGAATTTGCTGCCATAGAGCCGGCAAAACCTTATTTGATAAAATACCAATACCTGTTGGAAGGGTATCAGAAAGATTGGAGTCCGGTTACGAGCAACACCAGCGCCACCTTCGGAAACATGGATGCGGGTAACTATACTTTTAAGCTCAAGGTTTTGAATCCTGATGCCCTCAGAGAAGCGGATGGCTGGAGTGAACCCATAACCTATAGTTTTACGGTACAGCCGCCGTTTTACAAGGCGTGGTGGTTTTTTACTATGGAGGTGGGAGCGGCAGCGGTATTCTTTGGTTTAATATTTCTTTACAAAAAGAAAAGAGTACGATTCAGCATTGGGCTTACGCGTTTCACGGTATCCTCCATCACCTTTGTAGTGTTTGAGTACCTTCAGAATTTTGCAGAAAGCAGTTTTGGCGGGAATGTAGTATTTGCGGGCATTGCCAAAATAGCGCTCAATATTATTTTGGGTTTAACGTATCGTTCCATAGAGCAGTCGGCATTTACGCTCACAGGACTCAAGCGGGAAAAAGATTATTCGGAGCGAATGCGCTTAATGGGAAACGCTATGGAAAAGGATGTACATGAAGTTGAATTAAGTGTTAAAAAACAGTTTGTATTAAACATGCTGGTGGAGAATTTGTCTTATGAATTAATCTCTAAATGTTCAGGTCTCAAAATACAAGAAGTGGAGATGATGGCGCGGGGGAAGAGTTAAGAATTAAGAGCGTGAAAAAGAATTCGCCATTCAATACAAAGACATTATTATTTTTTGCTGCTGGGTAGTAACCTATTTTTCCTCTAACCTTTGTAAATTCGCAACGTTTTTCAGTTTCTAAGGGGCACTTCTAAAAATTCAGCCAAATGTCTCCCTTTGGAGGGAGATAAAGAGGGAGGAAAATTAAAATATTGAATTTTTAGAAGTGCCCTAAGCTCAAAACTCAACCATTCAACCATCTAATCATTAATAAAATTTTCAACCAATGGAGACCCGTTTAGCTATAAACAATGTGACCAAAATATTTGGGACCCAGTATGCACTGGAGGATGTTTCTTTCGAAGTACGATCCGGCGAAATCGTTGGATTACTCGGACCCAACGGCGCTGGAAAATCTACCCTATTCAAAATAATCACTGGTTATTTACAGCCCACCTCGGGCAGTGTGAATGTTTGTGGATTCGATGTACTGGAAAATCCCATACCCTGCCGGAAACATATTGGATATCTTCCCGAACATAATCCCTTATATGATGATTTGTATATTAAAGAGTATCTTGTCTATGCATCGGAACTTTACGGGTTGAAATATAGCTATGCTCAAAAAAGGGTAAACCAAATGATTCAGCTCTGCGGGCTTGAACCCGAGCGTAAGAAAAAAATTCAGAATCTTTCAAAGGGATATCGCCAACGGGTGGGACTGGCGCAAGCCCTTCTCCATGAACCCGATGTATTAATTCTCGATGAACCCACTTCCGGGTTAGACCCCAATCAACTTTTTGAAATTAGGGAATTGATACGCGATACCGGTAAAAACACAACCATTGTTTTTTCAACTCATATTCTACAGGAAGCGTCAGCGCTTTGCGACAGGATAATTATTATTCATAAAGGTAAAATAAAAGAAAATTCCACCTTAACGGAATTACGCAAACGATTTATTCACGGAACAACTATGGAGGATATTTTTAGAAATTTAACGGCTGAGTAAAATCAAAAAAGTATCTTTGTGCAAGGTATTAGAAAATATTTTTCTACAGATTACACATTATAATTTCCGTTTTTAAAATATCATATAAACAAAAAAAACCTTACAAAGTTGAATACAACTGCATAAATTTAAAATGTTCCCCATATTCAAAAAAGAAATAGAGCGCTTTCTAAGTTCCCTAACCGGATACTTAGTCATAGTTGTATTCCTTGCACTCAATGGCTTGTTTGTGTGGATTCTGCCTGATAATAATATCCTTGATTCCGGTTATTCATCCATGGACCCCTTGTTTTATGTCGGTCCATGGGTGTTGCTGTTCCTGATTCCCGCTGTAACGATGAGAACTTTTTCCGAAGAGAAAAAAACACGAACCCTGGAATGGCTTTTTACAAGACCTGTCAGCGATATGTCAATTATTTTAGGAAAATATTTTGCGTGCCTCGCTCTCATGCTGTTTTCCATACTTCCCACTTTAATTTATTTTTTAACGGTGTGCTGGCTGGGAAGTCCTGTTTATAATATTGACACTGCTTCCGTATCCGGATCCTACGTTGGGATGATCCTTCTGGGCGCCGCTTTTACCTCCATCGGTATTTTTACTTCTTCACTTACAGAAAATCAGATTGTGTCTTTTATACTTTCGGTTTGTATATGTTTTCTGTTCTATTCACTGTTTGAAATATTCTCAGGATTGTTGGCAGGTACCGGTTATGATTATTTTATCAGCAACCTGGGTATGGCGGCACACTATGCTTCTCTGAGCCGCGGAGTAATTGATTCGAGAGATCTATTGTATTTCATTAGCGTGATTTTTATTTTTTTAAGTGCCACTAGAATGAAATTAAGAATTAAAAATTAAGAATTGTAACGTTGTATCTTCTAATATCCAATATCTAATATCCAATAACCAATATCTATTTCCTAAGCATGCGCATTTTAATTCTCATAACCATTTTATTTCTGCTGAACATAATAGGGCAAACTATTTTTTTTAGAATAGATCTTACCCAAGATAAGAGATATTCATTGTCACCAGTAGCAAATAAAATTCTTGCAGAACTGGAAGACGATATTTTTATCAGGGTATATCTAGAGGGAGATTTCCCTGCAGGTTTTGTCCGTTTGCAAAAATCAATACGAGAGACGTTGGAGGAATTTCGTAATATATCGGGTAATAAAATCCAATATCAGTTCATAAATCCCAATGAAAACAAAGAAGAAAAAGAACGCAGGCAACTTTATCTTCAACTCGCAAAAAAAGGGTTGCAACCCACTAATCTTAATTTCATGCAGGATGGAAAAAAATCGGAACTGATTATATTCCCCGGAGCGTTGGTCTGTCTGGGTGAAAAAGAAATTCCTGCTCTTTTTCTTAAAGGAAACAGCTCTTCCTCGCCCGAAGAAATTTTAAACCAGTCGGTGGAAGGAGTGGAATTTGAACTTTTATCTGCCATTCGTAAAATTACGGTAAAACAAAAAAAGAAAATCAGATTCCTTCAAGGGCACGGTGAATTAAATACCAAAGAAATTACTGACTTAGCAAGATCTTTGTCAGAATATTATGACGTTGACACCATGCGTTTATGGGAATTAAATGATTCTACACGCATGGATGCTTTGGTCATTGCAAATCCGCAACATCCATTTACGGAATGGGAGAAATACAAGATTGACCAGTTTGTGATGAGGGGAGGAAAGCTGGTTTTATCCATTAATAAAATCAATATAAACATTGACAGCATTGGTCCACAGGGAATCATGGCTATGCCAACAGATTATAACCTGGATGATTTATTATTTCAATATGGAATCCGGTTAAACAGCGACCTTATTCAGGACATTTATTCCGGGTTTATTCCTATGGTCACAGGATATATCGGCAATCAAACCCAGAAACAAATGGTTAACTGGAATTTTTATCCGGTCGCAAATATTTTCAGCGAACATCCGGTGACACGAAATCTCGATGCCATTTATCTGAAATTTGTGGGTTCCATGGATACCGTTTTTACAGAAGGAGTAAAAAAAATTCCATTAGTTTTTACTTCACGGAACTGCAAACTAATGAAGTCACCGGTGCGAGTGAGTTTTGACGATTTGAAACTTGAAATTGACCCCTCTTCTTTTCGCAAAGGTCCTGTTCCGGTGGTTTATCTTCTCGAAGGAACTTTTACATCCGTTTTTAACAACCGCCTTAAACCGGAAACCAAAACAACGTTTAAGTTTTTATCAAAAAGCAATTTCAATAAAATAGTAGTCATATCGGATGGAGATCTTATGCGGAATGATGTGCTTACTTCCAACGGGGAAATTTTTCCCTTAGGATATGACAGGTTTACCCGCAAAACTTTTGGTAATAAGGAATTATGTCTTCATCTACTGGATTATTTACTTGACGACAAGGGAATTATTTCAGTACGCGGAAAAAAAGTAATTTTGAGACCTCTTGATAAACTGAAAATAAATAAATACCGTAAGATTATTCAAACGCTCAATTTAATCTTACCGGTTATTTTAATATTATTGGCAGGAGTTGTTTTTTCGTATAGAAGAAGAAAAAAATTCGTAACTACTCACCCACCTGCTATTTTCTGCCACCAAAACACCAATAACACCAAATAACACCAAAAAATTATTTTAATGGGCTTAATCCTTTGGTGAAATTTAGTGATTTGGTGCTTTGGTGGCATAATAAATATGTCTGTAGTTAAATTTTTTTTTATAAACTCATGAAAAACCGCACACTCTTTTACTATTTGCTCGCACTCATTATACTAAGCGTTCTTACGTATTTTGTTCTCCGGAAATCGTTTAAAAAAAGCACCCTAAAAACAGAAGAGACAAGTTTTTCTGTCAAGGATACAGCATCTGTATATAAGATATTTTATGCCGACAAAAAGGGGAAAAAGATTTTACTTGAAAGAAAGGAAATCAACCAGTGGGTAGTTAATGAAAAACAATTGGCACAAAAAGACCTGATTGACATGACGCTACAAACATTGCATAATCTTTCCATTAAATCACCGTCAGTAAAAGCCGCAAGAGATAATGCCATAAGAGAGCTGGCTACGAAAGGCATCAAAGTAGAAATTTATGAGAAGGATAAAGAACCCAAAATTTTCTTTGTCGGTGAAACCACTCCCGATGAACTTAGCACTTATATGTTAATGGAGGGTTCTGAAAACCCCTATCTCGTACATTTACCTGGATGGGACGTAAACCTTCGTTTCCGTTTTTTCATGGATGAATGGGAATGGCGTTCCCGACTGCTCTTTCATGTTAAACCTGAAAATTTAAAAAATCTGACGGTCAGATATCCACGGAAGGATTCCGGAAATTTTACTATTACTAAAGTTGGTAATATTTTCAAACTTGAAGGGGAAAATAATTCCAACGAAGAGAAAATAAAAAACTACCTTTCTATGTACGGAAGTATTTATATGGAAAGTTTTATCAAGACAAAAGAAAAACCCCTTCTCAAAGATTCTTTATTACAAAATCTGCCTGATTGCAGTATTCAATTGACAGATGATACTGAAATTACAACAGAAATTGATATCTATCTGATTTCTGGAAACCCTGACCGGATGTACGGGTTAGCCGGCAAAGAGAAAGAGCCGGTTACCGTTCAACATTATGTTTTTGATGCATTAATTGTCGGTAAGCACGTTTTTTTCTAAACTTTTATTACCTTTACCCCCTCAAAATCCTAAGACACATGAAATTCATTGTTTCCACATCCGCATTGTTAAAACACCTGCTTTCCGTAAATGGAGTAGTTGGTAAAAATCCGGTTCTTCCTATTCTCGAAGACATACTTTTTATTCTCGAAAAAGGTAAATTGACGGTTTCAGCTACCGATTTAGAAACTACGATGAGCACTAACTTGCCAGTAGAATCAAAAGAACATGGATTAATTGCCGTTCCTGCAAGAAAAGTCATTGAAACCTTGAAAAATTTACCCGAACAACCGGTCACTTTTTCATTGGATCCCAAAACGTTCAGCATAGAAATTCACTCTGATAACGGAAAATACAAAGCAGTGGGTGAAAACGGTCAGGATTTTCCTAAAATTCCTGAAAAGGAAGATACTACTTCTGTCGAAGTCGAGGCATCCGTTCTTGAAAAAGCGATTGCTAAAACAATTTTTGCCGCCAGTACCGATTCATTACGCCTTGCAATCACGGGTATTTATTTCCGTTTCCGTGATGGATTGCTTACCCTTGTTTCTACCGATGCTCACCGGCTTGTCAGATTTGAAAAGAAAGGGTCAACCAACGAAATGGATACCTCTTTCATCATTCCCAAAAAAGCCCTGCAGATTCTTAAAAATGCCTTAACAGGTTTTACCGACAAAGTGAAAATTGATTTTAATAAATCGAATGCTTTTTTCCAGATTGGCAACCTAAGTTTTATTTGCCGTTTAATTGATGAAAAATATCCCGATTATGAGGCAATTATCCCTGTGAAAAATGAAAAAGAGTTACAGATTAATCGCCTCGATTTACTTAATTGCCTGAACCGTATTTCCATTTATTCAAACGAAGCTACCCGTCAGGTGAAATTCGAAATAACCGGTTCGCAAATGAAAATTCAAGGCGAAGACCTCGATTATTCATCAGAAGCCAACGAAAGATTGAATTGCCAATACAACGGCGAAGACATGGTGATTGCCTTCAACGCAAAATTACTTATAGACATGCTTTCAAATCTCGACTCCCGCGAGGTGGTATTCAAACTTTCTCAACCTGATAAAGCCGGAATTATAAAAGATGTTGACAACGAAGAGCCCACGGAAGATATTACCATGCTCATTATGCCCGTGCAGTTTAATGGATGATTGAACTCATTTTTTTTCTACCTGATTTACCTTATGTTTGGCGAGTTCTTAACTAATGCCAGCAGTTTCACTCATAGATGCCTCCCGGATTATTACCGAATCGTGTGTTCAATCGGGCGCAGAGGTTTTTGTAGGGTATCCTATCACTCCCACCAATCTGGTGTATAGTTATAGTTTTGAACGATTCCCAGTGGCGCTACCTGCTCCCGACGAAATTACCACCCTTCAATGGATGAGTGGTTTTTCCTCTGTGGGAAAATTCCCTGTCACTGCCACTTCTTTTCCCGGGTATGCACTCATGCTTGAAAGCATCAACATGGCATTTATGATGGAATTGCCCATGCTTATTATTCTTTCCCAACGGTTAGGACCCAGTACCGGATCTGCAACCACCGGCGCACAAGGCGATTTATTATTATTGAGAAGCAGTATTTCCGGCGGTTTTCCTATTCCTGTTTTTTGTCCATCCTCGTTTGAAGATGCCTGGTTTTTAACGCACAAAGCCATTGAGACATCTTTCAAACTGCGTTGCCCGGTTGTCTTACTGACTTCCAAAGAAATGGTGATGACCAATAAAAGTTTTGATACCGGTGAATTAGTGCCACTAAAAAAATTATATTGGACAGCACCCGATGAAATGGAAAAATATCAAAGCTATTATACAAATGGGAAAATGGTGCCCGATTTTATTCCTCTTGGGAATAACCAACATCAGGTTAGAATTAATGCTTCCACCCATGATTATACAGGGTTAATCAGGAAGACAACCCCCGCGGCAATGCAGAATACAAAAAGATTATATGAAAAAGTGATTCAGCAAGCAAAGGATTTTACTTTTTACGAATTTCAGGATTCAGACAAGCATGACATCTTATTGGTATCTTACGATATCACTGCCGAGGCAGTCCGGGAATCTTTTAATTTGTTGCATGCAAAACAAAAAAATGTTTCATACCTCATCGTAAAAACCCTGATACCCGTGGCGAATGAAATTAGTGAGATAGTATCAAGCTTTCAAAAAGTTTTTATTATTGAAGAGAACCTTACAGGGTTACTTGCTGAATTATACTTCGGAAATAATATACCCAAAAACATTTTCCGTATCAATAAAATTGGAGAAATGATAAATCCTCAGGAAATTGTGGAGGAGATCTTAAACTAATGCTCAACACTCAATCCCTTCCTTATTGCCCCGGCTGTGGTCACCGCATCGCCAATCAGAATCTTGACAAAGCAATCCTGCAACGTCAGATAAAGTCGCTGGATATTATTGTGGTCAGCGATATTGGCTGTTGTGGATTAATTGACGGGGTGGTTGATTGTCATACCATTCATGGATTGCATGGAAGATCCTGTGCTCTTGCTATTGGAGTGGCACTCGGCTTAAACGATGAAACAAAACATGTTATAGCCATTCAGGGTGACGGTGGAGCAACCATCGGATTACAACATCTCCTTGAAGCGGCAAGAAGAAATGTGAATATGACACTTATTGTATTGAATAATCTGGTGTATGGGATGACCGGAGGACAAATCAGCGGACTATCGGCAGAAAGATTCAAGGCAGAGAGAGTGCCTGAAGAAAAGGATGTTCCGTTTTTTGATCTGGTGAAATTAAGCTATTCAGCCGGAGCCGCTTTTTCAGCACGGGTGGTAGGAAAAGGAAAATATGAGGAAGTCATAAATGAGGCAATAGCAACTAAAGGTTTTTCTATGGTAGAAATTGTTGGATTATGCACTCCGTATGGATTAACAAAAATGAAAGAGCTGGGAGAATTGGGCTACGAAGAAATCATATTGAAAAATGAAAGAAATTGTTTTGAAAGTAAACGTATTGAAAAAGTGTCACTGTTTGAGAAGGTATCAAAAATTGAATCGCAATTCCAAATTCATCTTGAGAAACCGTATAAAATAGTGTTGGCTGGCTCAGCCGGTGAAGGAATTCAGTCAGCTGCTGACATTCTTGCTAAAACAGCCATGCGATGCGGATTGAATGCCACTAAAAAGGGAGAATATCCCATTACAGTGGGCACTGGCTTTTCCATAGGAGAAATTATATGGTCTGAAAACCCCATTTTATATTCCGGCATTGAAAAACCGGATTTAGTTATTATTACTTCACAGGACGGATATGCTATGATGAAAGGAAGGTACCCGGAAATCGAATGTATCATGATAGACAGTTCTATTTCCAATGAACTTGTGTCACCCAAAATAATTACGGGTGATTATCGCCGTCTTGCAGGAGGAAAAGGCGCAACAATGTGCGCCATCGCCGATTGGTTGCGGAAAGAAAAAATCGTTCCTATAGATGCGTTGATAAAATGTGTTTCAACCTTGAAATACAAGGAAGAGATTATGAAGGCAATTACCTTAGTGTAAAAATTTCTGTCTCGCCCATTGCCATCCAAAATCAAAGTAAACAAGTATTAAAGGAAATAAATACAACCGGAACCGGTCGTTTCCGTTAGGTCCTCCCGTTATCCAGAAATAAAAGAAAACAAGAGATAGGATTATTAATTCATTTTTATTTTTTGATAGGAAGGGAAATATGCCGGCTAAAGCAATTCCATTAAAAAAACAAAGAAAACACAAATAGCTGATTAATATAATTACATGCGTAGGATCTTTTTTAAGCAATAATTTCAACGTTCCGCTTATACCAACCTTTCCTAACGAATTAGTAAATCCCATTTTTTCAGGATCTTCTCTCGGAAAAGTCCGGTTAACAACAAGCCGTCCAGGGTCAAAAAGTGTAATCAGCATACCCCTGCCTATTGCCTTGATGTAAAGAAAAGGATGTTGTAACAAAAACTTTCTCGCAAAAGATGATAGTAAACTGTCTTCCGTTTTGTAAGAGATATTTCTACGATCAATTCCCTGATAGACACTTTTAATAATGGAGTCCTTTGATTCGAGAAATGTGAGGTTGTGAATTTCGGAAAACAAAAATGCAGAGTGTGCCACCGCTATGTTATTATTTTGTATTCTGGTAAAACTCCAGACATGATGATGAAGATAATTGCGGAATAGCCACGGAAAAATTATAAAAATGAAAGTAATAAGGTACACAGCCGACCATTTCCACGTAATCCTGTTAATCATTAAAATAACAATTCCAATCAGCGGAAAATAAAGCGATACCGGCTTTATCAATGCAGAAATACCTGTAAAAATGGCGGAAAAAATTAGAAATTTTAAAGACCTTTTTTGTATCCCATCTAATAAAAAAATAATTCCCCATAATTGGATGGGAGTATAAATGGGTTCTGTTAAAATCTCCTTGGAATATAATATCCAGGCGAGGTCTGATGAAAAAACAAGCAACGTAATGAAATGGGGCTGTCTGTTTAATCTTCTGAAAAGAGCATGGATACCAAAAAAAAGAAAAACTACGCCTGCTACATTCCAGAATAAAAGAAATATAAAATTGCCAATGCCTGCAATTAAATAGGTGAGCATAATTAGAACCGGATAAGCCGGTGGTCTTATCATATCACTGAATCTCCCAGCCGGTGGGTACTCATAACTACCGTTTTTTAGAAATTTGAGGGCAAGCCCCTCATAATGGGCTGAGTCCCCGTTGTAAATCCTTTCTTTATCGGGATATAAATAGAAAATAAGGCATAACCGGATGCCTATTATGAATACTAACAAAAAAATGGTTATGTATAATTCTTTCTTGTCTTTAAGTAGGTGCATTTTGAATAAAATTGTATTTTTACAAACTTAATGCTTAATCTTCAGTAAAACAAAGGAAGCAGGATTGGTAAATTATGCTGTAAACGGAGCAAATTTCAGCAAAAATCTAAAAAACCATATAACCATTTAACAATCATCCATAGTACACGCAATTTATACCGATTGCAGTATAATTGACTACTTACATGACTTTCAAATTTTTTGCTAGAACAATTCTAATTCTCTTACTGCTTAATTCAGTTACTATCGTTGCCCAAAATGTCCCCATCGGTTCTTGGAGAACACACCTGCAACATAATGATGCATACAAAGTAGCTGAGTATAACGGAAAACTATATTTTATTACTACTTCATTAGTGTCTTATGACCCTTCCGATGGAAATATAAAAGTCCTCAGCAAGGCAGAAGGTTTTTCTGATTCCGAGCCGGTACTGATTGAAACTTCCTTACAAAATAATTTATTGATGATTGTCTATAAAAATGGAAATATTGATCTGTTAAAAGATAATTCCATTATTAATCTGAGTGATATAAAAAGGCAATCATCCAATCTGAATAAACGTGTAAATCAGATTTATTTTTATGGAAGTTATGCGTATCTGGCTTGCAGTTTTGGGATTGTGGTCTTGGATCTGAAATCAATGCTTTTTATTGAAACGTATTCAAATCTTGGAGCAGGGGGCGATAATGTGGATGTAAAATCTATGGTCATTAAAGACGACAGCATTTATATAGCCACAACAAATGGACTTTATTCTGCCAATATAAATGCTCCGAATCTGCATGATTATTTATCGTGGAAACGGTTGACTGTTGAAATGATGAACCCGGATGTTTCTGTAAGAAAAATTTTAAACTATAATGATACGTTATATATAAGTACTGATACCTTATTTTTTACGTATTCCGGTGGTATTTGGAAGAAATTACCTTTTACAGGCACTCATGAAGAATTCCGTGCTTCCGGGGATGAACTGATTATTCTCTTTAAGAAAGGTAATCTGGATGCTTACAGCAATACAAATTTTGTCTTATTCTGGAAAAGCAGTAAGCAATATGAAATATTAAAAAAATTCGAACTGTCTTTTATCGGTGATTGCATTTATGGAACACAGGGAAATTACTGGGTTGCAACAGGTGCGTTCGGATTAATTAAATTAGATAAAAATAAAAAAATACTTGAAAACTATATTCCGAACGGAACTGCTTCAACTAATTATGTGAATATGAATTCTTGGGAAGATGAGTTGCACGTAAATTATAATGACTATTTATCTGTCTTCAAAAACGGTTTCTGGTCTAATTACAGGTTCAAAAAAAAAGTCACCCTCCCTTCAGCTTGGGAACTGGTAGATGGCATTAAGTACGTAAGTCCTGATTATATAAGGTTTAAAGATCAACGAATCACATTAAAAACAGATGATGGCAAAGTATATGTGGGTTCTTATGTACAAGGGTTGTTAATCAAAGATGAAAACGGACTGATTAGCACTTATTCTGATACAAACAGTATCTTTAAAACCTCTGCCAACCAAACATTAGTGGTAGATATTAAAGCAGATTCACGGAATAACATCTGGTTTATCAACGATGGCACTATCTCACCCATTGTTGTAAAAACTTCCGACAATGCCTGGTACAGTTTTAAAATAGATGTAGGTATTGAAATTTTGCATCTTAAGAAAATGATTATTGACCAGCAGGGGTATATCTGGGGGGCGGTTGATAAAGAAGCAGAAGGTCTGGTTGTTTTTAATCACAACAATACGTTTGACGATATTACCGACGATGAATGGAAATTAATTACTTCCTTTTCGGGAGAGGGAAGATCGGTGGGATCCTTGGCGGTGGATATTGATAATCGTATCTGGATAGGCACCGAAGATGGTATCACAGTTTTTTATAGCCCTGAAAATATTTTTAATACCCAGGAAACAAATAGTAATTGTCCTGTGTTTGAACAGCGATGCCTTCTTTCAGGACAAATGATTAATTGCATTGTGGTGGACAGCAATAATCGTAAGTGGATAGGAACCCGTTCTGGAGCATATTTGTTTAATGAAGATGGCACTGAACAAATATATCATTTTAATGTTGATAACAGTCCTCTGATTTCCAATACTGTAAATCAAATTTCTATTGTCACTACCTCAGGGGAGGTTTTTTTTAACACCGATAAGGGAATCTCGTCGTACAGGAGCACTGCCACCAAGTCGTTTAATGAAAAAGGTTTTCTGAATGTATTTCCAAATCCGGTTTTACCCGGTTATGAGGGATTGATTGCAATTAGTGGTTTACCTTTTCGAGCTACAGTAAAGATTACCGACATCGCTGGAAAACTTGCTTACGAAACTCAGGCAGAAGGTGGCACCGCTATCTGGAATGGTAAAGACAGTAACCAGAAAAAAGTTCAAACAGGGGTTTATCTTATTTTTATTTCTAAAGAAGACGGCACTGAACTGCAAGTTACCAAGATTGCATTCATTAACTAAATGCTCCACAAAACTCAAGGCATTGTCCTCAACTACATCCGGTATTCGGAAACCTCAATCATTTCCAAAATCTATACTTCTGCCTTCGGACTGGAAAGTTTTATAGTAAATGGGGTTAGAAAACCAAACAGTCGTTTTCCAATTGCTTATTTTCAACCACTTACACTGTTGAACATGGAAATTTATTTCCATCAGAAGAGAAATCTACAGAGAATTCGCTGGATGGAATGTAGTTATCTTTTCACTGAAATACCTACGCATATTTATAAGATGTCGGTAGCACAATTCTTAACGGAAGTGGTGATTCATTCCATCAAAGAACAAGAGAAAAATGAGCCCTTGTTTAATTTTCTAAAAGAAAGCATCATTCATCTGGAAGAAACAAATGAAAATATTTCAAATTTCCACGTTTCATTTCTGATTCAATTCAGTCGTTTTTTAGGATTTTACCCAATGAATAATTTTTCAACCGCGAACAAATATTTTCATTTGGGTGAAGGAAAGTTTCATTCAACACATTCTAATCCACTTTATGAATTAGATGAAAAAATTTCCTTCGAATTTTTTAAGTTTTTTGAAATGAAATATGAGCAGGCGGCATCTCATATTCTGGGTTATCAAACAAGAAAAATTTTGTTGGATGCAATTATTAAATACTACCAACTTCATCTGGAAGGATTTCGCGATTTGAAATCTGTAAAAGTTCTTACCGAAGTGCTGAAATGATGTTGTAGTAAAATTTTTTACCGGTTTAAGTATGAAGCCAAACTAGTGTGTTAGCTACTTAAACCCAAGGCGATCACCCTTAATTCCCCTGCGCCCTTTTTAATTTCCTCAATAACACCAGGGTCCAGTAATGTTGAAATATCTCCCAGATTCGTAGTGTCACCCTCCGCCACTTTTCGAAGTATTCGCCTCATTATTTTACCGGAACGTGTCTTTGGCAATCCCCTTACAAATTGAATGACATCCGGTTTTGCAATAGGTCCGATAATCTTATTTACCACCTGATGTATTTCTTTCCGGAGCAATTCTTCATTTTCAGGATTCTTATAACATATTATATACGCATAAATTCCCTGCCCTTTAATATCATGTGGAAATCCCACCACTGCCGATTCTACCACATTTTCATGCTGATTAATGGCATTCTCAACTTCAGCAGTCCCAATGCGATGTCCCGACACATTAATTACATCATCCACTCTTCCGGTAATACGGTAATAACCATCTTCGTCTCTCCGGCAACCATCACCGGTAAAGTATAAATTTTTGTAAGTGGAAAAATAATTCTTACGGCACCGCTCGTGGTCACCATACGTAGTGCGAATCATTCCAGGCCATGGAAATTTTATGCAAAGATTACCGGTCACATCGTTGCCTGATAATTCTTTTCCGCTTTCATCAACTATCATGGGGAAAATTCCAGGTAACGGAAGCGTTGCAAAACTTGGTTTTGTTTTTGTCAAACCGGCAAGCGCCGCAATCAAAATACCCCCTGTTTCCGTCTGCCACCAGGTATCAGTGATTGGGCATCTTTTTTTCCCTATCTTCTCATTATACCAGTGCCACGCCTCTTCGTTAATTGGCTCCCCAACGGTTCCCAACACCTTTAAAGAATTCAGCGAATATGGCTCAGTAAATTTATCCCCGAACGATTGCAATGCCCGTATTGCCGTAGGAGCCGTGTAAAATATATTAACATTGTGCTTGTCTATTACTTTCCAGAATCTTCCCGGGTCAGGATGAGTGGGTATTCCTTCAAAAACAAGCGAAGTGGCACCCGCTAACAAAGGGCCATAGATGATATAAGTGTGTCCGGTGACCCAACCAATGTCGGCAGTGCACCAATGTAAATCACCCGGATTGTATTGAAAAACATTCCGGAAAGTCATTTCGGCAAATACCATGTAACCGCCGGCAGTATGCAACACACCCTTAGGTTTTCCGGTAGAGCCGGATGTATATAATATAAAAAGTGGGTCTTCAGCATCTACTTCCACTGCTGTGTTTGTGGAAGAAATATTTTTCATTTCATCCCCCCACCATAAATCCCTTCCAGGCATCCATTTAATTGTTTGTCCTGTTCTTTTTAATACAATTACATTTTTTACAGAAGGGCAGCTAACCAGCGCCTCGTCAACAATATCTTTTATAGGAATTTGTTTGGGTCCTCTGTAAGCTCCATCAGAAGTAATGACCATTTTACAGGTTGAGTCAGTGATTCTGTCGGAAAGAGACATCGCCGAAAAACCGGCAAATACTACGGAATGTATAGCCCCGATTCTGGCACAGGCAAGTATGGCAACTACTGCTTCAGGAACCATAGGCATATAAATACATATACGGTCACCCTTTCCGGCTCCATTCTTTACTAATACATTTGAAAATTTACAAACTTCCTGATGTAATTCCCTATAGGTTAATGTACGGGTTTGTGCATCGGGTTCATTGGGTTCCCATAAAATAGCTGTTTTATCGGGTTGGGATGCGAGATGTCTGTCGAGACAATTTTCCGTAATGTTCAACTTTCCACCCTGAAACCATTTTACTTCCGGTTCCGAAAAATTCCATTCAAGCACTTTGTCCCACTTTTTATGCCAGACAAACGATTCGGCTTTTTCAGCCCAGTATTTTTCTGGATTCTCAACGCTTTGTTGATATTCCTTTTTATATTCTTCGAAAGAATTGATTTTTCTCATCATGGGTGTATCAGGATTTAGAGGTTTGAAAATATAAATTTAAAATGAGTTTGCGCAATCTGGGATAACCAGTTACACCGTCATCAAATCCTTCTCCTTCAATACCAGCAAGTCATCAACACTTTTAGTATAACGGTCGGTAAGATGTTGCACATCGGTTTCGGCTTTTTTCACTGCATCCTCCGATATCCCGTCTTTCATTAATTTTCTTAATTCTTCATTGGTTTCTTTCCGGATGCTACGGATGGCAACTTTTCCGTTCTCCGCTTCATTATGCGCTTGTTTTACAAAAACCTTTCTGCGTTCTTCAGTAAGCGGAGGAAGTGATAATCTGATCAAGTCAGCTTCTTTTATTGGATTTAATCCGAGGTTGCTGTCTTTTATAGCTTTTTCAATTATGGAAAGCATATTTTTTTCCCATGGAATTATTACAATGCACTTTGGGTCTGGGGTATTAACATTGGCAACCTGATTTATGGGCATCATGGAGCCATAATAATCCACCTTAATTCCCTCGAGCATGGAAGGGTGTGCTTTGCCGGCACGTAGTTTTGCGAGTTCTGCTTCTACATGTTTCACGGCTTTTTTCATTCTGTCGTCGGCATCGGAGAGATAGAGTTCGAGTTCTTCCATGTTAATTAGATTTACGATTTACGATTTTAGATTTACGATTTCACACACTCACCAGTGTTCCCACGTTTTCTCCTTCCACCACCCGGAGAAAATTTCCCGGTTTATTCATGTTAAAAACAATGATGGGAAGTTTATTTTCATTGCAAAGAGTAATGGCAGTAAGATCCATAATGTGCAATCCTTTTCTATAGACCTCGTCATAAGAAATATTATTGAACCGTGTTGCATTGGGGTCTTTTTCGGGATCAGCAGAGTAAATTCCATCCACCCGGGTACCTTTAAGTACTACGTCGGCTCCTATTTCAACCGCTCTTAAACTGGCGGCAGAGTCGGTAGTGAAATAGGGATTCCCGGTACCTGCGGCGAATATTACTACCCTTCCTTTTTCAAGGTGACGAATGGCTCTTCTGCGAATAAATGGTTCGCAAATTTGTTCCATTTTAATTGCTGACAGCAATCTTGTTTTCACACCCACTCTTTCCAATGAATCCTGCAATGCCATGGCATTGATAACAGTTGCTAACATTCCCATGTAATCACCTTGTGCTCTTTCAATTCCGGTATCATCACCTCCACGGAAAATATTTCCTCCACCGATTACTACAGCCACCTCGACTCCTTTTTCCAATACTGATTTAATTTCTTTAGCAAACTGAGTTAAAACTGTTGGGTCAATCCCATGTTTGAGATTGCCCATTAGGGCTTCACCGCTCAGTTTGAGCATTACTCGCTGGTATTTCATGAGGTGTATTTAAAGGGTTGGTCTTTATTAGGAATCTCTTTAGCGTCAATAGAATGACTTTATTTTCTACAAAAATAAAGTTTTTAAATGTTTTTTCAAAGCAGAAAAATTTTAAAGGGTTATTTGTTACAAACCCTTACTTAGTAAACAATCACCCGCTTAATGGTAAAACGGGAAAAGTAGTCAATTTTAACCATATAGATGCCAGTCGGAAGATTACGTGGAGAAACAGGTTGAATGCCATCCCCCTGTATGTTTATTTTTTCAGCATGTACTAATTTTCCCATCACATCAAAAACGGATAAATTTACCGGTAACGGATTGGATGTTTTGTATTTCAATAAAATTTGTTTTTCATTGCTTAAATCGGAAATGGCTTCAAAATAAGGAGTTTCATTTTCTTCCCGGATACCTGTCATGCAATCAATAGTTACAATTCCATTATAAATGGCTTCACCCATATTTCTATCTTTAACATTTAACTGAAAATTATATGCACCGGTGACATCGAAAATATGTTCAGGACTTTGCAAGGCAGAACTAAAATTTGATTCGCCTGACCATGAAAAAGTAAAGGGAGGAACACCCCCTGACAACACAGGAATAAATTTCACTGCTGTTCCGGCACAGGCAGTATCAATCATTACTCCGGCTTCAAAAAAGGGAATGGAATTTTCTGCCTCTGCCAAAAGGTATTGTCCTTTTCTGCGAATGTTTGTGTCAATAAGTACCCGAAGTTGTTCTTTCATTCCTCTCCGTACCCGCGTGGCTGGTATCTCTGTCCAGTCGGTGATAGGGTCAGGACGATAAAGGACTCTTTGATTTCCATGGGCAGAGAAGTCAGGAACCGTGGAATCTGATATGTCTAAAATAGTGCAATAATCGGAAGAGGTTTTAAATTCCCAGAATGCGCCTAAGAATTTTTTTACACCTGCCGGCATGTCTCCTCCCGGATTTATTTCAAACCGGTCAAATAGAACGGTATCAATAATTCCTGCAGGTAAATTCAGCCCCACATTGATTCCGCTTTCTTCAAAATTACTGAAGATAAATTCCGTTTGATTTCCTGAATTATCATACGCCGTATCAATTTTTACCCGTGCATCCGGTTTAGTGACACCCAATGACCAATTGCTGAAATGGTCTGCTTTGACACAAATAAGGTTGCCACTTTTTTTATAGGGTTTTAAATCTAACACGGTTAAGGGGTCACCCGGTTTTTTTTGAACGGTTATGGTCAGCATATCCATATTGTTGGTATGAAACTTTGTAGAATCATACGTAAAACAAACTTCAAAATTCATGGAATCGAGGGTAGAACCGATTTCCCAGTAATCGTTGTTGAAAATGGTGGCAAGGGTATCTGAAATTCCGTCATGGGGAGGAGCAAACGGGAACCAGGTAACCGTAGCAAAACTTGAATCGGAACCGGAAGAATTAATGAAAGAGTCGAAATTTAAACTTACACCGGTGGGTCCGAAATTCAATGTATTTCCGGTACCGGTGACACTCGCGCCTTGCGTTATGCTTGGTGTTTGTACAGGATAGAAATCAAATTCTACAGCATACTCTTCAAAGGAACCGCTTTGAAGCGTATCAAATCGTGTAATCTCAGCGGTGACTTGAACGATAGGAAACCCGGGTAATGCAAATTCATTCATTAAAGAAGCATTACCTCCTGTAATATTTCCATGCATCTTACCATGCAGTAAATTCCGGCAACCCGTTAAAAATTGCAGGTTCAAATCATCTAATTCCAATGCTGTCTCCCATTGAGAGGAGGTGGTGTTAAATCGCTGAATTTTACCTGTCCCTTTTGAATAAATAATTTTTTTACGGTTTGCATCAAAAGATTCCCTGAAACTTAATGAAAAGTTATCAAGATCTAAGCGAAAACCGGAGGGAGCAGTGCTTGAAAATGTTTGATTTTTTGCATCTGCACATTCGCCAAGAATTTCAACGGAATCAAGCGGATTGACACAACTTATTTTTTCGAACAAGGCAGTGTTACATAAACCCATTGGATTCAGATTCTGTGCTTTTTCGGCATAAAACCTTGTTGAGAAGTGAAAAAAGGGCTTATTGGAATTCAGAACAATTATTTTTACATAACCCACATCCACACAGCCATCGTTGCCAGCCATGACAGAGAACGTTGAAGTGACAGTGGGTGACACTGTTATCTGAGCGCCCGATAATCCGTTGCTCCAGAAATAATTGTCAGCTCCGCCCGCATTCAGAGTGACACTGGAACCAAATTGAACCGCAGTGTCACCGGTAAGTGTAAGTACCGGAGATGGTTTTATCTGAAAAGTTTTTACAAGGGTGTCGGCACAAGTTGAGTCATAAGCAATCAGCATTATTTGTTTGACTCCCGGCACAGGAAATACGGTAATAAAATTTAACGTAGAATCCGATAATATTCCATTGATGTACCAATTTTGAGAATAGCTATTTTGGCTTGTGTTGGTGAGAATGACCGCCTTGCCGCTACAGGTTATGGAATCGCTTGTAGAAAATCCTGCAGTTACAGGGCAGGGTTGAGCGAGGGAAAAATCTGGGATGCTAATGCAAACTAGTTGCATCAAGCACACGAAAAAACATGCTTTTGTTTTCATTTTTGTCCGGAATGAAGTGCAAAGGTACGAAAATTATAACATTCAGGGGCAATTTACAATGCCATAGACAGCTTTTCGTTTTCTGTGCAAAAGCGTTCATTTTCCGCGCGTAGCTGTTCGTACTCCGTTTTTGAAAATAATATATACCCATCAGACGCAGGTATGCGAATATATTGGAATGTTGGAATATTGGAATATTGGGTTTTCGCTCCCATTTTTCCAACATTCCATTTTTTCATTTTTTTTAAAATTTCGCAAACCTGTTTCGGATTGGTATATATCTTTCGTGAACTTCCATAAAATAAATTTGATGCAAATATCTATGCCTTTTTATTGAATGGTTGCTCTTGAAAACTTTTTTTATCTACAATTAAATGTAAATAACCCAAAATGACTAAACGGCTAAATTATGGGTGGGAGTGAATAGTAACCACCAATTTATGATTAAATTAACATATTGTTGAATTTATGGTTTTAATTATTTACATTTGCGTATATAAAGTATAATGATAGTTACATAAAGCCAGGGGATAATTGTTGGCTTTGTGTAGATTTATTAATTATATATGTACGTTATCAGAAATTGACCCGAACCACCAACCGTGCTTATTCAATTGTAAGCTAATTCAAACGGAGATGCCGAAAACCGAAAATAGTTGAAAAATTAAAAATTTTAAATCATGAAAGAAGCAAAAGAAGAAATTGTAATCGTTGAAAAGGAAAGTAAAAGAAAGATACATCCTATTGTTATTTATCCTTTCGTCCAACCTAAAAATGTTGAGAGCATCAATCATCTCTATGAAAAACTGAAAAAGTTATTAGAAGATAATAACTTCTCCAAACCTATTACGGTGATAAATAACCAAACTTTGCATCGAAGTAAGATTGATATTCAAAAAGAGAAGGCATATGAAAAAGCAATAAATGATATTATCAGTCCTAACTCGGAAATTATTTATACATGGGCTATAGACACTTGTGCAATGTGGCTTCGTGGTTTGGGTGATGCCTTGCAAAATTCCGATAGCCAAAATGATGATATATATTGGCTTATTCCTGGCGATTTCAATTACTCGACTAAGGAAGGTTTAGAAGCACTCGAAAGACTTCCTTTAATTCCAAGCAGAGTATGTAGAAAGGAATGTAGCCTTTGTCTTGGAGAAATAGAAGTACCACTGAATAGTGCCAAGCAATTAATTGACACATACGGTACTTACGGTTTGCTTTATAATTGGTTCCCTGCAGAAGCAAAAGGTATCCGTAGTATTACAACTAAACCAAGAAGTGAGTTTTTTGCGATAGATACAGAATTCCTAAAAAGAACTCTTATAGAACATAGATGGTTTGCATATGAACAAACCCTTATGATTCTTTTGCAAAATATGATATTGGAATCACCAGTGCGTGCAGTAAGTAAGGTTGAACTTGGATCAATCAGTGATCCTGAAGAATCCAGAAGTACTCTTGCATCAGCGATGCAGCAAGTTGAACGCACAGAAAGAGCTCTTAAACTCCATTGGCGTGATAAAGCTGAAAAAGATACAAATTTGCATGATTGGCCTGAAGAATTTCGAATTTTGGA
>MEPC01000022.1:26854-27315 GCA_001769655.1 Bacteroidetes bacterium RIFCSPLOWO2_12_FULL_37_12
TAGACAGTCGGAAAGTATCAGAACGGCAGCTATGGTAATATTAAGAAGATTATTGAAATAAGAAAAAGAAAAATCATTTAAAAAAACAACAGCACAACCCTAAAATGATACCCACACAACACAAATACTAACAAAACATGGAAACCGCTAACAACGGATTTAAACAATTGTACCTCAAGATAATGAAAAGTGAATAACCAAACGCAAGATAGAACAACTTCTGATAATATTGGAATTTAATGAGATTTAAAAAAAGGGGGCTTGGGGTGCTTTTAATGGGCTTTTGTGCTGTAAGAAACTTTGGAGCTGTAAGAAACATTCGTGCTATTTATCCCCCTTTTTTTAAACCTCATAAATTCCCGAAACGTTACTTGCAATCCTCCCTATACCGTCCCATTGACTTCTCAAGCTAACGTATTTCAGTTTACCAGTTTACTTCATAAATTTGCATAACTCTAAGC
>MEPC01000023.1 GCA_001769655.1 Bacteroidetes bacterium RIFCSPLOWO2_12_FULL_37_12
TTTATTTTTTTCTCAACAAAATTTTGGGTGGGGGTTTTTGCGTACTTTCATAAAAAAAATTGCTCAAAACAATATAAAGCGTTATAGAGAATGCTGTGACATAAAAAAATAGACAAACCATGACTCGAATTTTATTTTCAATAATTCTTTTTTTATCTTTTTCCGCATATGGACAGGAATCAACACAAGCAAAATATAAAAGATTTTATTTTGGAATTAAATTTTCACCAGATTATTCTTACCGCACTGTAACCAAAAATGACAATAGTTTATCAGTAGACAAATGGACAAGAATTAAAACTTATGTGGACTCGATATACAAACCCAAACTTGGTTACACAACTGGAATTAATTTTGATTTTAAAATTAATTCGCGAGTAAGCATTGAGGCAGGTATCCAATATTCTAATAAAGGATATCAAACAATATCAATACTAACTAGTTCTGTTGAAAACCCTGAAGGCGGATTAGCGAAAAATATTATTAACTATCATTATTTAGATTTTCCTATTGAAGTAGATTATTCATTTCTTAAGAATAAATTTCAACTAATTGTAAGCGTTGGAACAGTTCTAAATCTTTTTCGCAAATTTACTGTAAAGACAATTCCTGAGACGCCAACTGCAACTTTTATGACAAAAACTTTTACTAACAATTACAGCTTTAAAAAATTTAATATTTCACCTACAATAGGTTTTGGCTTTAGATATAAAATAAATTATAGAATGAATATAAAAGTCGAACCTACTTTACGGTATGGGATTCCCAACATTGACAACAAGTCTTTTATGGCGACATATTTGTGGAATGTTGGATTAAATATTGGTTATTTTGTGGGGCTATGGAAATGACTGACAAAGCACTGGTGCTAACATATAAGGATTAAACGTTGCATTGCTTTTCGCAAAGGTGCGATTTAATCTTGTGTTGAACTGAAACTTCGTATCTTCGTATTAGTATTGTAGCTGGGGACAAGTGAGCGGCTCTTAACCCACGCCTTCGCTAACCCCCGACCTGTTAGTCACAACCCACCGCTTTGTGGACAGTGCCGCAAGAATTTGAAACTTCCTGCAACTAAAAAAAAACGGACGACAGGTTCGCTGTAACTTGACAAGCAATCGAACTTCATTTGCTCAATCCCGACCTTATTTTCTTTAACATCCTCTCCTTATCTTTCCTGACCATTAGCAAACTGACTGGCAAAGGGGTGAACTTCATGATGTCGTTCACTCCATAATATAATTTCGACCATCAGTGAAAAATTAGCAGACATTACAATTACAACCGGGCAAATATAAATTAATGGAAATAAACTGGCGTTACAGAGTTTTTACCAATCCCACTCATAACAGCCCGGACTCGGTGGGTTGTTATATATTTTGCAATCATGGTCCTTATCTATAAAAGGAAGCAAAAGATCAGTGCCACTGTATTTCACGGCAGACAAACTATCAAGATGGTAATCAAATTGCCTTGGGTTTTTAAATCCAGGATCAATGTTAACGGTATTTCTGGAAGTATCAATTAATGCAAGCGAACTGGTTTTAAAAACATTATTTAATGTATTCAACACAATGGGACCGCCCGTGGGATGCTGTGCAATCAGGAACTCATCTTTGCTTGTGTCACTTCTTTCCCCCCAAACAATGCAATTGATTAATTCAACCACAAGCGAATCCATCAGCGTGGGTCCCCCCGGAGCGCTGTAAACAGTATTCGCAAAAACTAAGGAGGGAGTGTTTCGCTGAAATGTATAATTGTAATTGGCAAAAGTACATTGGTAAAAATAATAGCGTCCTCCAAAATCACCAGCCACTAAGTAATCGGCACAGTTATCCACTAGCAGGTTGTAACCAATGATTCTTGCGGTATAGCCAACCAGTCCGGCGGTACCCATGTTTTCAATAATGGTATTTCTTAAAATCAATCCCGGATTATTATTAAGTGGCACTGAATCTACTTCTATTCCTACCCAGGCATTCCGGATGATGGCAAAATTAATTTCATTGTTCACTGAGCCCGGTAGAAACCGGAGCCCCGTCCATTGGGAAGGTGAATTTTTATAATAGGATTCTAACCGGTCACCGGTAAATAAAACCGAATCATCGCAAGTACCGAGCACTTTTAACGTGGCGTTTTTGCCTATGTAAAAAGCGGAATTTTTATGAAAATAAAGCGCGGTACCGGCGGGTATGGTTAGCGCACCGGAATCAACAAACACATAATTGTAAATGAGATGAACTTTGTCGGCAGACCAGGTAGTATCTGATTTAATAATATCTTTCCGGTGATAATAATTATCTCTGCCCCATGCTACTAATTTAATATTCTGAAGATTTTTATTTAATTCAAACCAGATAGAATCCTTAATGATAAAAATACCATCTTGAGGGTTAATGGTAACCTCCACCATAATATACATACTGTCCTTGGCACGTAATTCTTTATTCAGAACCTGATTGGTTTTGAAACCATCTACCGTAAGATGAAACTGGGAATTATTTCCTCCCGCTACTTTGATATTGGAAATGTTTACCGGTTCCGGGTTATCATTATAAACCAGCAAACGCCTTGTTGTACTTCCAATTTTGGTAAATACTGTGTCAAACAAAACGGTATCGGCAGAGAATGATAATTTAGCATTTGGGCTGGTGGTAGGAATATCCTTCTTACATGCAGAAAAAAACCAGCAAACAATTAAAAATGCAAAGAAAAAATGATATATGAATTTTTTGATTTTCATATTACTTGGTTAAAAAAACGTATAAGTTATATAGTTAAATGGTTAAATTGCCTTCACCCAACCATCTAACCATCTAACCATCTAACCTTTCAACCCCTCCGTACAATTTTCACAAATCTTCATAGCATCACGTCGCACTATCAACTTTTTTCTCAAATTAAAATAATGTGTATTATTCCAAACTTCAGGTAACGCTGTTTCGTTCACATGGGCGAGTTGATACTCTGCATTTTTATCAAAACAGCAGGGAACCGCTCTGCCATCCCAGGTCAAAACCATGG
Organism: Bacteroidetes bacterium RIFCSPLOWO2_12_FULL_37_12; assembly: GCA_001769655.1. Taxonomy (GTDB): domain Bacteria; phylum Bacteroidota; class Bacteroidia; order 2-12-FULL-37-12; family 2-12-FULL-37-12; genus 2-12-FULL-37-12. The sequence goes on from MEPC01000023.1 coordinate 3,025, forward strand.
TGTGCCACATTTTCCAGCACCCGGAATCGTTTCGTTTTCTGTTTTTAAGTTCATATCCTCCATTCCCGGTTTGCAAATATCGGCTAAATCTCTTGGTTGCGGGTATCAGATTGTTTCCGTTTTTATAATCATAGACCTGAGCGCTTTTTAATTGCAGTGACACTTCACCAGCCCATGGTTTTATAAAATCGTTTAATTCGGATACCTCACTTTCATTATGTTTGAAAATAATAAACTGTATGATGAGATAAGGAGTGGGAACATTAAATTTTTTTTTTGCGAAAATGAGATTATTAATTCCTTCAACCACCTGATTCAGATTCCCGCCTTTTCTGTATTTGAAATAACTTTCCTGCGTAATTCCATCTATGGAAATAATCAACCGGTGTAACCCCGAAAGAATAATTTTTTCAGCGTTTTCAGGAGTTAAAAAATGACCATTGGTAGAAACGCATGAATAAATATTTTTTCGTTTTGCATAGTTAATCATTTCAGATAAAAAAGGGTGAATCATGGGCTCTCCCTGAAAATATAACATAAGATAAAGAAGGTTGTCGGATAAATCATTTATATATTTTTTAAAATTTTCAACCTCCATGGAACCGGTCTGCCGGGTGAAATTTTTTACCCCTGCCACACATTCAGAGCAACCGAGATTACAAGCTGTTGTTGGCTCAACCATCAACGTGGCAGGCAAACCGGCGAAAAAATATTTTTTTGTTTTTTGGGAGAAATGGAAACTTAAATAGAGTTTGAGGTAGTTTATTATTTTCTTAGGGGATAGCGTAACTAAAAAATTTATGAAATCATGGATTTGGTTTTTCATTTTTCCAATATCTAATATCTAATATCCAACATCCCATCAATACTGCGCATTCCCATCAATTTCAAACCCCATGGTTTCGCTCTTCGCTAAGGAAGAAGGAAAATTTGTCATTGCTACCGATCCTTTCACGCCCCCGATTCTCATTCCGACCGAAAAAACAACTATTTCCCCTGAATTTCCAATACCAAGAAATAATTTATCAGCAAGTTTAGCGTTTAAATTCAGATCCAGAGTGCTTCCATTGGTTGTTCCCCGTAACAAACAAGAAGGAATCAAACTTAAATTTTCATCTACTTTAAAATCATAAAGGGCATACAGATTATAAAATAACGGTTCATACATCCCGAACCCTTTTTTAACCCTGAAATCTAAAAATATCTGACTTGCAGATGCTCCCAATATTAATTTTTCTTTGAACATGTAAAGCCCTCCGATGCCAAATTTCATTTTTGTTTTTAAAATCGAAATACTGTCTTTCACACTAAAGGGGTCGTTGGTGGGTTCATTAACGACAATAGTACTTGTCCAACTCCCACCCAACCGATATGTACTGTTAAAAATCGGCTCAAATTTGTAGGCGTAAGATAAATTTCCTACATAAGTGGATGTAGTATCCCTATGGTCGAAGACCAGAAATCCCCCTAATCCACCGTGAAAACTTGTTGAAACACCATCCGCAAGAAAGGCGAGACGCACCGGCGCTTTTAGAAAAATATTTTCTCCGGGTCTTTCATAGCGGAACAACAAATCGCTGTTTTTTTTACCCGAAGAACCGGCAAAAGCAGGATTATAATAAAGGGGATGATGATAATAAAGGGAATAATAAGGATTTACCTGAGAATAGGAGGGAGGTGCGATAAAATTAATTAAACTAAAGAAGAAAAACGTCCGTAATTTCATAAGATGAAAAAGTATCCCACAAACTTACATTAAAATTTCATAATTTTTGCAAAACTGTGTTTGATTCGGATATTTTACAAAGGTATTCAGGTTTTAATAAAAATGAATAACATATAACAAAAAATTATTAATGTCAAAGGGGTTGAACACTTAGAAATTATTTATTTCTTGTTTTATGTTTTTTTCTAAAATCTGAGTTGGTTGGTATAACCACCATCTACCCATCCAACCTATCCATCACCCCCATCACCTCTTTCACGCTTTCAGCGGATTTCTGAAGGAGAGCCATTTCTGTTTCATTCAGTTTGAGTTCAATAATTTTTTCAATGCCATTTTTACCCAAAACAACCGGAACCCCTTGATACACATTTTTCAATCCGTATTCTCCTTCCAATAGCACACAAACCGGAAAAACCCTTCTCTGATTTTTAGCGATGGCTTCGACCATTTGTGCCGCGGCGGAACCGGGTGCATACCAGGCAGAAGTACCCATCAGTTTTACCAACTCCCCACCCCCGACTTTGGTTCTTTCTATAATTGCCTGCAATTTTTGTAGCTCAATCAATTCAGTAACAGGTATGCCGCTGACCGTAGTGTAACGGGGTAAAGGAACCATAGTATCTCCGTGCCCTCCCATCAACATGGCTTGGATATCTTTAGGTGAAATATTTAGCGCTTCTGCCAAAAAAGCCCGGTATCTGGCTGTATCGAGGATTCCTGCCATTCCCATCACCCTGTTTTTTGGAAACCGGCTGACTTTGTGGGCGCAGTAAGTCATTACATCCAACGGATTTGAGACGATAATTAAAACGCAATCCGGAGAATATTTGATTACATTTTCTGTTACCGTTTTAACAATCCCTGCGTTCGTATTAATCAGGTCATCACGACTCATACCCGGTTTTCTGGGTAAGCCCGAAGTGATTACAACTATGTCGGAACCGGCAGTTTTGCTGTAATCATTGGTGAAACCGACAACCTTAGAATCGTAATAATTTATAGGCGCTGACTGCCATAAATCGAGTCCTTTACCTTCAGAAAGACCCTCTTTAATATCTAAAAGTACTATTTCATGGGCAAAATCCCCACGGGCAATAGTATCTGCGCAAGTGGCTCCGACATTTCCGGAACCGATGATGGTTACCTTCATGGATTTGTGTGATTATTTAAGTTAATTAATAACATGGTTTAATGGCTAGATGGTTATAGTTTGTACTTTATTGTTTACTGTTGTAAAAGGGTTAATATTGTACTGCGATGAAGCATTGAAACAAAGAATTTAACCGACACGGCAAAGGTAAAACATAAAATAATAATTTTTTTATTATATTAATCATATTTTGTATTTTTGCGTGCACTTAAATCTTTATAAGCCCTTTAACACTTTTTAACTATATTAATTTAATCATGAAGAACTTAAAACGTATTACTTCACTTGCTCTCCTATTCTGTATAATCACACTATTTCACCTTAGCTCAACGGCTCAGGGTCTTAGAAAAATTTGTGGAACTACCGTGGACCCTGAACTGTACAGGCAGGATGCAGAACGTGCTAAAAATCAGGATAATCCCTTTAATAACCTCCGATCTACCCTAACGCTACCTATCCCCGTTCTTCAAATTCCTGTTAGTATGTTTTTTGTAGGAAAGAGTGATTCAACAGGTCATAAGGACGTTGAAGATTACTTTAATGTAATGTGTGAAACGAATAAGGAATATAATAAAATGGGGATTAATTTTTATTTACACAAATTTTCCACATCCAAAAAATTAGCGATTGACTATACATTAAATTATGACTCTCTATACAACGGATTAGCGGGAGGTACGCAATACCAGAGAATCACATCCTGGGCTTTTTTCAATAATAAACGCTTTAATGAAAATACACTGAATCTATACCGTACCAATGTAATTGATGCAAATGCTCCTGGTGGTATAATTTTAGGTCGCTCTACTTTTCCGGGTCAGGGATTCTTTGTTCCAGGAATTGGAGAATTTCAGGGAGGTATTGAACTTGCTGACGATGACTATACTACCTGGATTCATGAAATTGGTCACTTTTTTAATTTATACCATCCTTTTCAGTCATTCCCCGCTGAGAAAGTTTTCCGTTGCAAAAAAGTAGTTAGCATGGAAAAAGTAGTTATTAAAAGTTCAGGGGGACCGGTTATTAGTTTTGATATCAAAGATGCTGTATGCACAAACCAGAAAGGAAGTATAACAGTAACTGTTACCGGTGGGAATACGCCCTATGATTATTCATGGAGTAGTGGAGCAACTACTGCTTCCCTAACTAATTTGAATGGAGGCACCTATTATTTGACAGTCACTGATAATGGCGGGTGCATGGCTACCGAAGTTGCAATGGTAAATAATATTACCGGTCCTAGCGTGACTATTACCACCACAGGTACTACTTGTAATTTAAATAATGGTAAAGCAATATCAACAGTAACTGGAGGTGATGGTAATTATACATACAAATGGAGTGATGGAAGTACCACAGATATGATAACTAATTTACCTCAGGGTATTTACAATTTAACGGTTACAGACGGTAATCTTTGCAAGACAATTGGAATGGCAAATGTATTGAGTAATATAAACGTGCCCAAAGTTTCAATTTCTCCTAAAGATGCCACTTGCAACTTAAATAATGGAATGGCAACTGCCAATGTGAACGGTGGTGCAATCCCATATAAATATAACTGGAGTAATGCAGGCAATGCGGCAGTAAATTCAAATATAGGAAAAGGAACTTTTTATCTGACCGTTACTGACGATAAAGGGTGTACTGCTAATGATAGCGTGATTATTAAAAATATTTCTGGTCCTTCTTCACTAACCTTTTCAGTAACCTCAACCTCTTGCGGTAACCAAAATGGCAGTTTGAATGTTAACGTAACCGGAGGAACATCCCCATACTTATATTCATGGAGTAACAGTGGTACTACCTCTGCCATTTCCGGTTTAGCCCCGGGAAAGTATAAACTTACTGTAACCGATGCCAATAGCTGTTCAATGAATGATAGTTCAACCATTGATAGCATTGTACCACCGGTTGTTTCATTAGTTTCAACATCTTCTTCCTGTGGTCAAAACGATGGTTCCAGTACAGCAACGGTAGTTAATGGCACTCAACCGTTTAGTTTTTCATGGAGCAATGGTGCTACAACTTCTACGGCAAATAATCTTTCTGTTGGAAGCTATATTGTTATGGCAACGGATAGTAATGGATGTACGGACTCCGATACCACTCTGATTACAAATATTGACGGACCTTCTGTTTCAGTTACTTTCACCTCAGCTACTTGTGACAGTGCAGACGGTACCGCTACTGCCAATGTAACGGGAGGAACAAGTCCATATTCATATATCTGGAGTGATGGTGACAGTACTTCCGTTGCCGGTGATTTATCTTTAGGCGATTATCAAGTTACAGTTAGTGACACCAAAGGATGCACTGCTTCCGGAAATGTTACTATTGATAATGCAGGAAGCCCGCAGATTTTACTCTCCAGCACACCTGAAAACTGTGGAAAGAGTGATGGGGCATTAAACGTTTTTGTATCCGGTGGTTTAGCACCTTATCGTTATACATGGAATACGGGTGACAGCACCGCAAACGTTTCAAATATAAGTGCAGGAAATTATTCTATAACTGTATCAGATAGCTTGAATTGCAAAAGAATTGGATCAACTACTGTTTCAAGTTTTGGTAAACCTACACTTACACTAAGTGTTACCAACGAAACCTGCGGAATGGGCAATGGAACTGTAAGTTCTTCCGTTTCGGGAGGATCTTCACCTTACATTTATTCATGGAGCAATGGTAGTGACACTTCAGTAGTAATTAATTTAGGATCCGGAATATATACACTATCTGTAACCGACAACAATGGTTGTGTCATTACTGATAGTATTAAGGTAATGAGCGGGAAGGGACCCTCAATCTCATTTACCACAACTAATGCGGCATGTAACAATAACAAGGGGTCTATCAATGTAACTATAGCAGGTGGCACCAGTCCTTATATATATTCATGGAGTACGGGAGATTCTACTTCTACATTGGATAGTATTGCCGGTGGATTGTATCATCTGACTGTCACTGATGTAAATAATTGTGTGAGTATGGACAGTGTAATGATCAATTCAGACACCATGTCAATTTCATTTGCAGTTACTCATGCAACTTGTTCCAATAACAATGGTAAAATTATTACTACGGTCACAGGTGGCACACCGGCATATAAATATTCATGGAGTAATGCTAAAGTTACCGGTACAATCACTTCCCTACCTGCCGGGTTGTACAAATTAACAGTGACCGATGACAAAAATTGCACGTTAACTGATAGCGTGATGGTGAATTTTTACTACAAACCCGCTGATTCCACTATCATAGATTCAATTTTTGGTTCAACTTGCGGTAATAGCAATGGAAGTATCAAGGTTGTCTTTAAAAAGGGGTCATCTCCATTTACCTATTCCTGGAGTAATGGCAGTGTTGATTCTTCACTGATGAATTTAATAGCCGGTAAATATACACTTACCATTACCGACAATAATAATTGTACTTTTCAGAAAACATATACTGTGGTAAACCAAAATGGTCCTACCCTTACTTTTACTTCCAACAAGGCAACTTGCGGAAACAGCAATGGAAATGCTAAAGGAAATACTAATGGCGGTACAGCACCCTTTAGTTTTCTGTGGAATACAGGCGCAGACACATCCTATGTAGGTGGTTTAAGTTCCGGTTATTACGTATTGAAAGTAACCGATAAAAACAATTGCGTGGTTTCAGATACTGTTTTTGTTGATATGCTGATGCCTAAAGTTACTTTTGTTAAAACAGATGCTACATGTGAAAATAGCAACGGGAGTTCAAAAGCAACCGCTTCTCAGGGTACAACTCCTTATTCTTATCTATGGAATACAGGAGAAAATACATCGCAGTTATCAAATGTAAAAGATGGAATTTACACAATCACTGTTACAGATAGTAAAGGATGTGTTGTTACGGGGAGTTCAACTATAAATACTTTCGGGGTGCCAATGCTTAGAACCTGGAGCAGAGATGCTTCATGTGGCAAATCGGATGGAGCCGCTTTTGTGGCTATATCTGGTGGAAAGATACCATTCACTTACGCATGGAATAATGGACGAATCAAGGATTCAATAATGAATGTACCTGCCGGTAATTATACCATTAGTGTTACAGACAGCAAGGGTTGTAAAGCCACAGGAATTGCTGTAGTTAATAACTTCAACAGTCCTAATGTTTCATTTGTAAGTACCAATGCCCAGTGTGGAAATAATGATGGTTCAGCCACAGCGATTGTTTCCGGTGGGAACCCTCCTTACTCATATTCATGGAATAACAGTGCTATCACTTCCAGCATCAGTGGTTTATCAGCCGGTTCTTATTATGTAACCGTTAAAGATAACAACGGTTGTGTAGCTACACAAACCGCAATATATTATAGCTCCTATTCTCCGATAGACAGTATTGCCTGCGATACATTAATGGCTGTTTGTGGTTCATCTTCTGTTAATATTTACAAAGGAAATTGTGAGACGAATGGTGATTTATTATGTGACACTCCTGCCGATATGGACTTAACCGGATTAGTTGGAAACTATCCCGGGTGCCAATATACAGGTTCAGCAGTTGATACAATGTGCTTGGAGTATAAACCGGATGTTCATAACTGGATGGATTACGTTTTTGATGGCTTTGGTGCTTCTAATTATAAATGTTTAGGACACTTTTCAAAAGGGCAGATAGGCAGAATGTATTCTTCATTGCTGGCACATCCTACAGTTAATATATCAAGAAGTTATCTTTGGGCAAATAACCCTGTGCCTGAAAAACCGGATACCGTTCTTCCTCCGGTTTTAATTTTCCCAACTGATACTACGTTACTCAATACTTCCGCACCCATGACTTTTAAATGGAACGCCAGCAAAAACGGAGAGGGGTATGTCATTAAGATTTTTGAAAATGACGTTGAAAAAGAAAAAAGATTTACATCCGATACGGTTATTAAAATTAAGAGGAATTTCTTTAATTCCAGTAAATGGGGTTTTGCTGTAAGACCGGTTCATAGAAATAATTTCTGCAATACAACTTACTCCGAGAAAAAATACTTCTATATAAAAGAAATCGGTGACGATGTAGATGAAACCATTTTTACTCCTGAGCTAAGTATTTTCCCCAATCCGGTGGAGAAAGGAGAATCAATTACCATAAGCTTGTCTATGATAAATTCTCTTAAAACCAACCTGGATGTTTATGATATATGCGGTAAGAAAATTGAAAGTTTAGAAATACCTCAATCAAACTATAGCTTTAAAGTTTTTGAAATTGATCCTCACCACTTTTCCAGAGGCATCTATATGTTAAAGTTTACCAACGGGAAGAAAGTTATAAACAGTAAATTAGTTGTTTACTGAGAAGCGGACAACACTGCCTCCTGCGTTATCCTGGAATAATGCTTTTCGTAATTTTCCAGGATAATTTTTTTTATACGCTCTTTCCGGAGTAATTTGAAGAGGGATGTTTGTGGCAACGCATATACCAATGTGTTTTCTTTTTTTGAAAGGGTAGTGAATATTCTGATATTATCGTTGTAAATGGTCTCCGCCCCAACACATTCATTTTCAGAAATCGTTTTAAAATAAATTTTTTTACTGTTTTTTTCTGTAAATAGATCTACGCTACCTTTCTTAATAAAATAAATTGCCTGACTCGGGTCACCCATGTAAAAAATAACTTCTTCTTTTTCAAAATTCAAAGGGAAAAGATATGGAATGAACTTTAATAAATCCTGATTTGATAAATTATAAAATAAAGGAATTCTGGAAAGGAATTTAATAATCAGTAATTCCTCTTTTGAGTAGGAAATTTTGAAAAGGTTACGGAGAGCTGGCATGGGATCGTGGGTTTAGTTATGGATGTTTTATCAAAACCACTCAGGTTTTAGAAAAAAAACATATAACACTAAACAAGAAATGAAAAATGTTTAAGTATGACGCAATACAAAAAACAATAACGATAATTTGAATAGGAACCTACTTAGTCATTTAGTATTAAGTGTTATATGTTATTCATTATTTTTTGGAAACCTGTTGATTTTAGTTATAATCTCATTTTTTAATCTTGGATCCAATGCATCCCGCAAGCCCTCCCCAATAAGATTATAAACGGTTACGGTTATAAAAATAGCTAATCCCGGGAATAAAACCAACCACCAGGCATTAAAGTTTTCTCTCCCTGCATTTAACAACGAACCCCAGGTTACCACATCTGCCGGTACTCCAATTCCCAAAAAAGATAAACCCGATTCAATCAGAATAGCAGAAGCAATACCAAATGCAATGGTTACGAAAACCGGTGCCAGCGCATTTGGCAAGGCATGGAAAAAAATGATTCTGAAATTAGTATAGCCCAACGCTTTTGCCGCAGAAATATAATCAAGGGTTCTGATTCTTAAAAATTCAGCACGTACAAAACGGGCAATGCCTGTCCAGGAAGTAGCACCGATTATGAACATAAGAATGAATACGGAAGGTTTTGCAATGGCGGCTACGGAAATAATAAGAATCAGACGCGGCATGGATACCAATATTTCTATTGTTCGGTTCAGGATGGAATCAACCGGGAAAGATACTTGTTTATTTAAACCAAACCAGGAAGATTTTTCAGATAATTTTCCACCCATATAAAAAATTAAAAGAAACAGGAAACATATTAAGAGAGAAAGAAATAATTCCAATGTAAAAAAAGCAAACGATTGTGATAAGCTATCAGCGAGTATAAATTTTCTTTTTAGGAAGCCATAAAAAAATCCGGGAATTAAACCGAGGGTTGAAAAAAGGTAAACACTTCTTTTGGAAGTGAAAGAATAATCCCCATAATATCCGGCAATGGCGCCGGACACTATGCCAATAATTGATGCAATTCCCATGGAAATAATTCCTATGCTTAGAGATATATAGGTACCATGAATCAACCCTGATAAAAGGTCTTCACCTCTTTTCCCGGTTCCTAACCAATGTCTGAATTTAGATCCTGTGGTTGAAATTTCTCCGGATTTTTTTTGAATTTTTTGCTCCGTAAATGGAGATATATATCCGGAATTCATCAAATCACTTTTCCCGGGTGAAAAAGTCACCGGTGCCCATAAAATCCAATCTGTTTTTATTTTTTTCCATTCGGCTATGTCAAATTGAATTTTTTCATTTTTAAATGTCTCAGGGTTATAAAATATTATTGACTTTGAGGGAGTGAAAACCGGAAAAAAATAATTTCCGTTTAGTTTGACCATCAGCGGTTTTTCATTGGCAAGAAATGGAGCAAAGAGGGCTATACAGCAAAGGAATCCCAATATCCACAAGGAAATATAAGCGGGTTTATGATGTTTGAACTTTTGCCACATGAGGGGAATTTTTTGGTTTGAAATTAGTCATACGAAATCCTTGGATCCACCCACGCATATAAAATATCTGAAATCAAATATCCCACGATGGTTAAAAAACCTGTAATGGTAAATATTGCTACTATCATCGGGTAATTTTGATTCTGAACTGCCATAAATGTTTCAAGTCCCATTCCAGGAATTGTAAAAATAAATTCAAGGATGACTGAGCCACCTATTACTAATGGAAATATAGTCGCAAAAACGGTGATAATTGGTAACAGCGCATTTTTCAATACATGTTTGTTGATTACCTGATTTTCCTGAAGTCCCTTTGCCCGTGCTGTCCTTACAAAATCCTGTTCAAGCACTTCAAGCATTCCAGTGCGCATGGTTCTCGATAAAAATGCAAAGGAATTATAAGAAAAACAAATCATGGGCAAAACCAAATAGGGAAGGGAGATAATTATTTTGGTGAGTATATTAACATTCTCTGGAAAACCTCCTGTTGGCTTAACCCCTGATGCAGGAAACCAGTTCAATACATCCGGATTAGAAAAGGTCATAAGAAGCAACGTAGCAACCCAGAAGTTAGGAAGTGAATACAAAATAAAAAGTGTCAACGAAGATGCGCGGTCAAAAGTGGCACCGCGTTTTACTGCCGCTCTGATTCCTATAGGTATGCTGATTAAATAAGCGATGATAGTTGAAAAAAAGGAAAAAAACAACGACCATATTATTTTTGAAAATATAACTTCTGAAACCGGTTGTTTAGTCATATAAGAAATTCCAAAATCACCGTGAAGAATACCTTTTGAAAAAACACTTCCTTTTCCGGTTATCCAGTTTCCATCGCCAAAAATCCAGCGATGATATTGGTTATTCGGGTAGAAGAAGAGTGAAGGAATCCATGTTTTCCAGGGAGTGGCATTCTTTACTATGTCTGAAAAGGCATTACGCGTCTTTATCAATTCATTTTCAAAAACGGAAAGTGTTTTATGATTCTTAAGTAGGAATTCAATTTTATTGAGATACAGGAGAATTAACTTATTGTCGTACAACGTCTTCAACGAAAAAACTTCAAAACGTAAATCAGATAATGCTGAGTTTAGCTGATTCCGGTATTTAATGGTTGCCGATGAATCAATCACCAATCTTGTATTAAATACAAGATGATTCAATCGTGTGAGCGATATATGATAATCAGAAATTTCACTCCAGTTACCGTACTCATTCAACAGACGATCCATAGCATTTTTTTCCGTTTTATCAGAGACCTTGTAAAGTGTGTCACCACCTGCGATTGTCCCCACAGAAAAATAAAAAACAGGTAAATCCAATCCAAGTTTTTCTCTCCAGAATTTTTTTTGATTTTCAAGGTTGTTGTTTTCAGAAGAAATGTCACCGGAATTTTGTGCCACACTTATCATTCTTTCCACGGGGTCTCCGGGAGCATTAACACTGATAATAAATGCAATGAGAGAAATAGCAACAAGTGTGGGAATGAAATACAGAATCCGGCGGATGAGATAGCGGGTCATTGGGTATTAGTCATTTGTCATTGGTCATTGTTAATTTGACATTGTTAATTGTCAGAGGTCCTCTCTGGTTTAAGTCTGTAGCCAGGTAAGTGTGGTTGCGACTTAAACCTTCCCTTTCACATTTCCCCCGAAGGTTTTAAACTTGCGCCGGAATTATATAATAATTTCAGGTTATTCAGCATCACCCCGGGTCTTTCAAAATACAAATTGGCATTTCCAAATCGTTTATGAATGGCATTACAACGGATACCGCTCCATAGAAAAATATAGGGTTGCTCATCGTATATGATTTTCTGAAGTCGTTTAATCATGTTAAATCTTATACTTTCATCCATGGTGAAGCGGATGGAATCAATGAGCATGTCTGATGCTTCATTTCCAAATCCGCAATAATTGGAGCCCTTGGAAGTCCAGGATGATGTGTGCCACAACTGTGTGAAGTCCTCCGGTTGAGAGGATGCCGCCCAAGCACCCAACATCATGTCGAAATTATGGTTCTTGTTATTTTCTATATGCACTGCAAAATCGTTAGCGCGCAATTCCGCTTTTACTCCTGCTTTATAAAAGGATTCAGCGAGCATCATCGCCAGATCTTTCCATTCTACCTGAGTAGTGGCAAACCCGAGGTCAAAAATAAAGGGCGTTTTTACTCCATCAATTATTTTATCTCTGATATTATCGCCATCCGTGTCTTTCCATCCGGCTGAGTCCAGTAAATTTTTTGCTTTTTCAAGATCAAAAGCGATGAGTGGCAAGTCATGATTATATTCTGTTTTCAATGGTGACACGGGTCCAATCATGCGGGTACCTTTCCCTTCTCTGAGAACATTGATTAAATCATTTACAGGTACTAAATGAGCGATGGCACGGCGTACATTCTTCTCCGTAAAAAATTTTTTTCTGGTAATTCCATCCGGTTTTGTATTAAGCCCGATATAGGTATAATTGTATGTATCGGTAAATCCTGAATGATAATTATGGATAAATAATTCATTGTGTTGCAACGTGCTCAACGTTTTTACGGATAGAAATGTAGTGACATCCATGGCTTGTGATTTTAATTCAAGCATCTGGGAATTCATATCCTGGTTTATTTTAAAAATAATTTTCCCGGGATAAGCGGCATCATACGAATCGGTGCTACCGGATGTCCAGTGAGTTGCTTTTTTTACAAGTAAAATATACTGACCGGCTTCCCATTGAGCAATCCGGTAGGGTCCCAAGCCCTGAATAAATTCAGGAGAACGCGAATACTTCGGGGAATTGAATTCATTAGCCCATTGCGTTAAACGGTTTTCTTTTTCTGCATGAAAGGCAGTATCATCAAACTGAGAATAAGAAAAAGATGAAAGAATATTTTCAGGGTCATAAAATTTCCGTTGAAGAATAAATAAATCGGTTAGAAAAGCAAGATTCTGTATGTAAGTTTTTTTCATCAGGAGGGTAAATTTCAATGGATCAGCAGGATCAGGAATAATATTTTTCAGATTATCAAGATAGGGCTTTTGATGGGGGTTGTTTACGAGCGGACATTTGACTGCCTTGATGGTAAAAAGGATATCCTCATAAGATAAGGGAGTGCCATCGTCCCATTTAATACCTTCTTTTAATTCATACATAAATTGTAAATTATCTGCTGAAATCTGTGGCATTTTTTTTACGAGAGCGGGCTTAAGTGTAAGATGTTCGAGATCGTTGGTGAGAATGGTGCGGTGTGTATATTGAAAAATAAACGGTTTAAGGACTGAATTATCGTTACAGGGATGTAGTCCATTTGGTTCAGTAGTAACGTGATTGACAACAGTATTTTCTTTTGACCAGGAAGAATCAAAAGTGGTTGCATCTTCAATTTTTAAATAATTGCTTTGATGGGAAATAGTAGCAATTTGTGTTTGAGAATCAGATAGTGATGTTTTATCGTTTTTCTTCGTGCAGGAGGTAAATAAAAAAAAGAGGATTGAAAAATAAACAAACGTATATATAAAACGGAAATCATTAAGGGTTGTCATGTAAAAAAGAATGAGAAAATTCTGCGGAGAGAGGGGGATTCGAACCCCCGGTAGCGCTTTAAGGCACTACGACGGTTTAGCAAACCGCTCCTTTCGGCCACTCAGGCACCTCTCCGGAAGGAGTTATCAGATACAAAGGTAAGATAATTTTGATAAGATTTCGTATCTTTGCCCTCTTTTTTACATTCGGGGCGTAGCGAAGCCCGGTTATCGCGCCTGCTTTGGGAGCAGGAGATCGCAGGTTCGAATCCCGCCGCCCCGACATGTTCCGTTATCGTGTCCCGATTGAAATTGGGGAGATCGCAGATTCGAATTTCACCTCCCCGACTACGGCCATGTAGCTCAACGGATAGAGCATCAGCCTTCTAAGCTGGGGGTTGCAGGTTCGATTCCTGCCATGGTCACCAACCCATCTAACCATCTAACCATCTAACCACCTAACCATCTAACCATCTAACCACTTAACCATCTAACCACCTAACCATCTAACCATCTAACCACCCAACCCATCTCTTTACAACGTTTCTTTAAGCCACTTATAAAATTCAGAATGCCAGATAATGGCGTTTTGAGGTTTTAGCACCCAGTGATTTTCTTCCGGAAAATAAATAAACCTGCTTTTAATTCCACGAAGCTGTGCCGCCTGAAATGCTTCCATACTTTGCCCCTCTGGCGTTCTGAAATCCTTCCCGCCTTGAAAAATTAATATGGGCGTATTCCATTGTGACACAAGATTGCTCGGGTCATAGTGCTGGTACGTTTTCATAGCGGCAGGATTATTTATATCCCAATAAGCACCGCCAAAATCCCAGTTGGGAAACCATAACTCTTCGGTAGTGCCATACATGCTTTTGTTATTGAATATTCCATCATGAGCGATAAAGGATTTAAAACGATTCTGATGAATGCCGGCAAGGTAATATACAGAAAACCCTCCGTAGCTTGCTCCCACACAACCAATCCGGTTTTTATCTATAAATTTTTCTTTTGAAATTTCATCTACGGCAGTTAAATAATCCTGCATGTTTTGCCCGCCATAATCCTTGCTTATTTGCTCATTCCAGGCGACTCCAAAACCAGGCAGTCCTCTTCTGTTTGGTGCCACAACAATGTAACCATTTGCCGCCATTAATTGAAAATTCCAACGAAAAGAATAAAACTGTGTAAGGGGTGATTGAGGTCCGCCCTGACAATATAATAAAGCAGGATATTTTTTCGCAGGGTCAAAATCAGGAGGATAAATTACCCAAACGAGCATCTTCTTTCCGTCTGTGGTAGTCATATATCTTTTTTCGGTTTTGCTTATACCAATGGTCTTGTAAATACTGTCATTAACATGAGTAAGCTGTGTCATTTTACCCGATAGTAAATCCACCGAATAAAGTTCAGCGGCATGATTCATATCCGTTCGGGAAACAATCATTGAAGAATTAATCTGAGCAATAATTTCAGAAACATCAAAATCACCTGTGGTTAATTGTTTGATTAATCCCGTTTTTTTTGTGTCACCGGAATAGGATGCTTCAAATAATTGTTCAGTGCCATCTATGGCGGCTAAAAAGAATATTTTTTTACCATCTTTACTCCAGATAAAACTATTGACAGTTCCATCCCATTTTTCTGTAAGGTTAATTTTTGTAATCCCATCGCTGACGATAATATCATTTTTATCGGACTCATATCCATCTCTTTTCATGCTGAGCCAGGCAAGTGTACCGGAAGATGAAAAGGAAGGATGAATATCATACCCTGACATGCCTTCCGAAATATTGGTTGTCTTGCCTGTTGTAATATCGTAGGAAAATAAATCCGTATTGGTGCTTAAGGTATATTCTGTTCCGGCTTTCTTTTTAGTGACATAAATTATTTTCCGGCTATCAGGACTCCAGATATAATCTTCCATATCGCCGAATGGTTTTTGCGGACAATGATAAGGTTCACCTTCCATTATATCTTTTCCACCCTCTTCTTTTCCGTCTGTAATTTTATGAAGAAAGAGATGATTAAATTTTCCATCTTCCCATTGGTCCCAATGCCTGTAGGTTAACGAGTTGTATATGCGAACATCGGATAAACTCATTTCCGGATAAAAGTCATTTCCAGAAATCTTTGTTATTTTTATTTCTTTTACAAGGATGATGTATTTCCCATCGGGGGAAATTCTTTTTTCGAAATTCGTAATTCCATCTGAGGTTGCCATTTCTTTCACAGCGCCACCGGAAACAGGGAGTATGTATTTCTTTTTGGTAAATGTATTACCGGCTATATCAGGAGTAGAAACCGTAAATATAATATTTTTATTATCCACGGTTATTCCGTTTGCTTTCACACGTCCTAATTTAAGCAACAGCTCAGGAGTTAAAGTAGTTTGAGCGTTTGAGAATGATGAATAAATAAGAATAATCAGAGGAAGAATAAAGCGGAGCGTGTGCATGATTTTTTGAGGGTTGGTGGTGGGAAATAAACTATTGATAATGATTAATTTGCGAAGATAGGAAGAAATCTGAAAATCATTGTAAGTAAATAAGACACTTTCATTCATACCCTGAATATTTCGTTTTTTACCTCAGAGTATTTATTTATACAGGGTTACAAATAAAGCGGGGAATTCGTGGTTTAGGAAGATGGTGAAGATGTGAGGAACCCCTCTAAATCCTCAATAGAAATACCAATAAATTGACTTATATAAGTTTTTTATTTTCCCCACCAAATTTTTTTTTATTATGAAGATCTTGTTTTTTAATAATTTTTGTTGTTAATTCGCTTTTCTGTTTGTTTTATTGACAGAACTTGATGCCTTAATATAAAAAATTTTCATTTTGACTTAATCCCTATAATCATGAAAACCCAAACTTTTTGCCCGCCATTACATAACAAAACAATACATTGCGAGAAGTTCTACCTTAAAAATTTTATTCTGTTAAATTTATTTTCACTTTATAAGTATAATAATTAGTATGTTGGTTTAATTTATCAGACACAATTACTTATTCGATAAATATGAAAACTAAAACTTATTTTTTTCTCTTCTTAATTTCTGAAAGTATTAATTCACTCTTAGCGCAAACTCCAAAATGGGAAAAATTTTATGGTGGGACAGGTGCTGAAAGCGCTAAGTATGTAATTCAAACTCAAGATCATCAGGGCTACGTTGCAGGTGGAGGTCCTAGAATTGGTAATACTTCTAACAATCATATTTTCCTTTTTAAAGTAGATTTTAACGGTGATACATTGTGGACGAATTATGTTGGAGAATCAAGTAGTTCACATGATTTTATTGAAAAAATTATTGAAATTCAGGATGGAAATCTTGTAATGTGTGGATCAAGTCAGGATTCTCTGCAAATTATCTCTCTAAAAAGAAATGGTAATCCATCTTTATTCAAAACAGATTATGCCGGAACTATTTTATGGGTAAAACATTATGGATATAATTTTGGTGGCTATTTTTTGGATATGATAGAAACACCAGATACCGGTTATATTATGGTTGGCTTTGTTAATACATTCCCTGATACAATGTCTAATGATGATATGTATATTGTGAAGACAAGTTCTGAAGGTGATACTCTTTGGACTAAGAAATGGGGCGGTCCATTTCGAGATTTTATTAGCGGAATATCGCCAACCTTTGATGGAGGTTATCTTCTCTTGGGTGGAATTTCGGACACTATTTGGTGGACAGCATTGGATTTGTCGCTTACAAAAATTAGCCCTAATGGAATAATTGAATGGACAAAATCTTTTGATTTTGGTTCATTAGCAGATTTTGGTAGCAATATTATTCAAACTCCTGATTCAGGTTTTGTAATTTGTGGACAAAGGAACAATGAATTGACTATTGGAAATGCTTTTTTATTAAAAATAAATTCCCTTGGAGATACTTTATTTTCAAAAACAATAGGTCCCACTTCTAATTATTCTTCATCAAATTCCATTTCTCCTACTAATGATAAGGGATTTATTATAACTGGAAATTATGATCCTAAAATTACTTTTGAAAACGATGTAAATATATTTCTTTTCAAAACAGATTCTTTATTGCAAGAACAATGGATAAGAGTTTTTGGAGTTGCCCGTTACGATGGTTCTTTTGATGAAGTTAGTCATTGTGTAAGGGAAACTTTTGATGGAGGGTATATTGTTTCTGGATTTGCTGAAAATAATCTAATAAATTCTGATGATGCTTATCTCATCAAAACCAACTGCGCCGGATTCGCCGGTCCTCCTCTTGCAAAATTCAATATATCTCCCAACGAAATGAAAGTTAAATTTGAAAACAAAAGTGACAGCGCCGTAAATTTCAAATGTTATTTCGGTGATGGAGATTCATTGGTTTATGATTGGGATAAATCCTGGCTCTGGATACGCAAGTCGCCACCGGATACGTTTACGCATGTTTATGCAGATACGGGAACATATACTATCACGCTCTTAGCGGGCGCTTGCGGGGAGTGGGATACGCTTAGGCAAACGATAAATATTTTTCGTACTGCCATAGCGAAAAATGAAATGGAAAATTCATCCTCTCTTATTAAGATTACGCCTAATCCCATGTATGATGTAATTCAGGTTGAATCAAATGCCAATGAACCCATTCGTTTGAATATGTATGATGTAACCGGGAAAAAATTATACGAGTTTGAGTTTGGGAAAAGTGTCACTCAGAATAAAAATACATTTGTTCATAAAATTAATATTTCGTTTTTACCGCAGGGTATTTATTTTTACAGGGTTATTGACAAAGCGGGGAATTTGGGTTTTGGAAAAATTGTTAAGATGTAAAAAAAAAGTAATCATAAAAAAAACAATTTTCTTATTAGCAGCTGCATTATCAATCAATGCTTTTGCACAAGATAGCCAACCCTTAACTGATAGGCAATATCAAATATATAATGTGGACAATCAGCCACCGTTCGGCTTGGCGTTTATACCGAAACTAAACAAGTTTCACTCGGAGAACGCGGAGGTTGCAGAGAATATAAAAGTTGAATATCTTTCCTCTAAAATGAGCAAAACCAAATCATTAATTCCTATCTTGGATAGTGTATATCGTTGGCAATGGGATACCCTTACCAGTACATGGGGTATGAAAAAATATTGGAGACATATAAATATAAGTTACGATGCCAAAAATAATATGACAAGTTACATATTTCAATATTGGAATGATACCGTATGGAAAAACTGCTGGCAATACACTTATACCTACGATGCCAATAATAATCAGACCAGTGAATTATTTCAAACTTGGGAGGACAGTGTTTGGGTGAACTCAGATCAAGCCACTTTTACTTTCGATGTAGATAATAATCAGACAAGTGAATTATATCAATTTTGGAAAAACAGTATTTGGGTGAACTCAGGTCAATCCGCTTATACCTATGATACCAAAAATAATCAGACAAGTTATTTTCATTTGGTATGGAACGATAGTGTTTGGGTGAACTCAGGTCAATCAGTTTATACATACGATGCCAATAATAATCAGACAAGTTCATTAATTTTAACATGGAAAGATAGCGCATGGGTGAACTCAAGTCAAAACACTTATACCTACGATAGCAATAATAATAGAACAAGCATAATAATTCAAAATTGGAACGACAGCGCATGGGTGAACTCAAGTCAAAACACTTATACCTACGATGGAAATAATAATCTAACAAGTTCATTAAGTATTGCATGGAACGGTGGTGAATGGGTGAATTCCCGTCAAACCACTTATACTTACGATTTCAATAATAATAAAACAAGTTATGTAGTTCTATATTGGATGGACAGCATCTGGGTGAATGACCAACAAATAATTTATACTTATGATTCTAATAATAATAGGACAAGTATATTAATGCAAAATTGGAACAGTATCTACTGGGTGAATTCCAACCAATACAATTATTCTTTTGATGCCAATAATTTTAAAAAAAGTGCCACCTATAAGAGTTGGTTTGGTTCTGACATAATTTTTGGTGATAGCACTTACTATTATTTTCATACCGAAATTGTTGACGTAAAAGAATCAAGTCCATTTATCCATCAGAAAGAATTTACAATCTATCCTAACCCGTCAAATAATGGAAAACTTACACTATTTATCAATACTCAGATATCAATACAAAAAACTAAAATTAATATTTATAATGTACTCGGTGAAAATGTTTATAGTTCAATTGTTCACTCTTTCAATAATATAGACATTGATTTATCAAACCAGCCCTCAGGTATTTATTTTATAAAATTTCAAACCGAAAACAATGTTGTGGTACAGAAAATTATGGTAAGTAAATAAAACACTTTCATTCAAACCCTGAATTTTTCGTTTTTTACCTCAGGGTATTTATTTATTCAGGGTTAAGACAAAACGGGGAATTCGGGGTTTCTAAGATCTTTTCCTGCAAAATAAAAGAATCTACATAGAGCATTTAGCAATAAATAGCTCACCCTATTCAACCTTCACCAAATTCCTCCAAGCCAAAACCTCGTTTCCACGGTTAAACTGGCAATAGTAAATCCCCGGCTTAAGCGCAGTAGCGTCCACAGTTAATTTATGCTTTCCATTGAAATTTTTTCCCTTGTAAATAGTTTGTACGAACATTCCGGTTTCATTCATTAATTTAATTTCAATATCACTTACCCCATTAAAATCGGTCTCAATAATAAATTTTGTAGTAAATGGGTTCGGATAACAATTAATACTGAAACGATTGTCTTTTTTGAAATGGGGAATATTTACCGTAAAAAGAGAATCCGTAATTACCGTTGAATAAACTCCATTGCCATGAGTGGCGGCAAGCACTACCCCGTCCGATTCCCGGAATTCAAGCATATCCGTCACCACTTTTCCTATGGTAGTTGTTCCCTGCTGAATCCATGAGGTTGAAGTGCCCATCAACGTATCCGTTGCATAAACACCTACGCTCGTTGCTACAAAATAAAGTGTACGGTTTCCTACATGCATGATGGAAGCCCAACGGCAGGAGGGACCGTTACCGGTGCCATCAGCTTTAAATTCCAGATTACCTGCACATTTTGAAAAAGTAGTGCCACCATCAGCCGAGTAAAACAAACTGTAAACATTATAATTTGAAAAAACAACCATTAGGTTATCTGCATTTTTTCTATCCACCGCAATACAACTGACATAGCCATTCTCAGGAAAAGCTGTACTTGAAATATTAATTGGATTAAATGCGCCGGTATCTGCATTATCCATCCGGAAAATTCTTCCTTCTTCAGTGCCATAATAAAGGCGATGTGCGGGTTCCCATGAAACGGTAATAGCAGAAATTTTTTCTTCAGTGCCATAACCCACAGAATCGGTAATCTGAGACCAATTAGTGGCAATACTATCCCATTCGTTGGTCAATTGAATTTGTGATAGGTCATTGTTCCTCCACAGAATTTTTCCACCGGTGAGATACATGATGTTCTGATTATTGGGGTCTAAAATAAAGGGAGCAATAAACTGATAATTGGAGCCACCCACCGGATCAATTCTCCGGAATGATTGTGGCACTCCATTGGAGTCGAGTTTAACTTTACCGATTTTACCTTCCTGCCTCGACAAATAATAATATTCACTGCCGGCTGTAATGGCACAATAAGAACCATCGCCTTTTGAAGAAAAGTACCAGGGAATTGAAAAATCATCATTGTTAGTAAACCAGGAACCATTGTCCTGCAAGCCGCCAACAATTATGTTACTTCCTGGCGTAAAATAATCGAGAGTAATGGTATAAAATTGTGTGCTGATGTATCCCGTATTTAAAGAAGTCCAGGAAACTTCCGGCGCCATATTATCGTTGGTGAGTGCCACTCCTCCGTCTGTATGAGAAATCATTTTAGTTGGATTTGAAGGATAAAAAACAACCCCATGCTGGTCGGGATGTTGATTGGGATACACATCGTATTCTGGAAGTATAGAACCGGGTTTATATCCGCCAATCCATGTGGTATTATTGGAAGTTGAAAAAGCATCTGTTGAACGGTATAAATTTGTTCCTCCCACAAATACTACATTTTGGTTATCTGGTTTTACCTTTACACAAAAATCGTAAGCGCCCTGTGCATTAAAATTTCCAAATTGACTTCCGTCGTTAGGAAGATTCTGAGAACGCTCTTCCCAGATTCCCCCGGTGCCACTACCATCACCGGACAAATAAGTATATTTCCAGAAACTATTGTATTCAATATCTCCTTTGTAATTTTTAGTGGCAATACCCGCTGAATCCGTATGATGAACCAGAAAATAAACAATGTTCTGGTTGGAAGGAGCAATTCCTATAACAATTCTTTCGTATTTAGCAGGAAAATTGGGAGGTAAAATGGATTTCCAGGAAGTGCCACTGGTGGAACGCGAAATTCCTTTATAAGGACCTTCGCTACTTAATGCCGCATAAACAACCCCTGATTGAGTTACAGCCACATCGGTATAATAAGAAAATGTATTGGCTGTCTCGGAACCTCTTACAACAGCCCAGGCACCACTACCTCCGTTCGTACTTCTATAAATAACACCATAAGTTGCCACATATACTTCATCGGAAGTGGCTGATGGATCGAGTGCCACGTTCCAGATTATGTCCCAGTATAAATCAAACATGGGATTTGTAGTGGAAGTATTTGATACCGATGACCAGGTGACACCGCCATTTGTTGATTTGAATAAACCATTTCCGGAGTGAAATGAACCTCCGCCGCTTGCGGAAGTACCTGTACCTTCGCCGGTTCCGGCATACCAGATATTCGTTTTGCCGACTCTTTTATCCTGCACCAGACAGGTTATTCCATGATATTGAACTGGGCTGGTAACTTTTGTCCATGACAAACCTCCATTAGTGGATCTCCACATTCCACCGGAAACGGAACCGGCAAGAATGATATTTTCGTCAGTGACATCTATTGCCACTGCTCTTGTTCTTCCCCCGACATTTATGGGTCCTCGTTGTTTCCAATTAAAAACAGGTAGCGTTGAAAATGTTCTTGCATTGTCAGAAGAAGGAAGGGTGGCGCTGAATGTAATTTCCTTTGCGCGTATTTGTGATGGAATTTTCCCTGATTTGGGGTCACAGGTGCGTTTGAATTCCCAACGGATGCGTTTGGAAGCGTTTTCTAAGCCATCTGAGGAAGAGTAGGTGTTATTTTTTGCATTTCCGGATTTAGATTTTTCTAAAGAAAAAAAATAGAAAAGGCAAATGGATGTCAGTAAAAAAGCAACTGAAATAAATAAGAGTTTGAGGGGTTTCATTGTGCTGTCAAAAGTTCTACATCCTAAGCTAATCCAACCATATCAATACAAAAGTACAAAAAATAATTTTCATGTTAATTAATGTAGTTTATCATACAACGGACTATAAGTATAGTTTAACGATTAGTGTAGGGTAGATAGATTTAGCTCTTTTACCTTTTTTTTACCGGTTTCAAAATCAAATACACCCCAAGAATTATCAGCACAAATCCACCAATACCCATCCACCCGATCGTTTCTCCATCAGCAATACCCCATCCTAGTGCCACTACCGGCATTAAATACGTGCAACTTTGAGCAAAAACGGCATCGGATATTTTCAATAAACGGTAGAAAAAAATATTTACTAATGAAGTATTCACCAGCGCAAGTAGTATGATAAAAACAAACGAGTAGGTTGCATCTGGATTCGTCATAAATGTTTCGGTAGGAAAATTAAGTATAAGGTAAATACCTGCGGGAAACATTAAAAAGGAAAAAGTGCATGCAGTAATGTAAAGAGGTTTGATGCTTTGTAAATATCTTTTAACCAGATGACTGCTGATAGCATACAAAATAGTGGCAAGTATGATTAAAAGACCGTAATAGTTAAGGGTAAGAGTGCCACTTGTTCTAAAAATAATAAGTAATAATGCGCCACCTAATCCTATCAAAACCCCTAAGGTTTTAAAAATTGTATTCTTATAATTAAAAAAAAGAACTCCCAATAAAAGACCCCACAAAGGAGTTAGTGTATTTAATATTCCGGCAGTGGCACTGTTGATTACAGTTTGTGCATAAGTAAAGAGAAAGGGAGGAATCCCGGTGCCACAAACTGCGGCAAGCAATAGAATAAGTAGTGTTTTGTTATCTAATTGTTTAAAAATCCTGTAGGAAAATGGAACAAAAACCAACCCGGCAATCAATAACCTCATCGAAGCAACGTGTTCAGGTGAAAAAGCAATCAGCCCTTTTTTCATCAGCATAAATGAACTCCCCCAAACGATTGATGTAAATATCAGAAGAATCCATGCCTCTGTTCTTTGGTAGAATTTATTGTTGAGTAATAAATTTTGTATTTTTTTCAATGAATATTCATTATTCAACAATTAACAATTAACACTAAACACTAAACACTAAACACTAAACACTAAACACTAAACACTAAACACTAAACACTAAACACTAAACACTAAACAACAAACACTAAACACTAAACAACAAACAATTATTTCAAACCCCCATCGGATGCCAGGTAGTTTTGATTTCCTGAAAATCTTGAATATGATAGGGACTTTGTGCGGCTTCTGCAAACCAATCGTCATGAGAAGAAAGAACCACCCGTTTAACATTCAGGGTTGCATTTTTCTGAACGGATAATTTTTCCTGTTCATCGTTTCCACAATATAAAATACCATTTACGTCCATGTGCGTGCTGAAATGTTCTAATAACTCGGAACGGAAACCGGTTAATATGTTTATCACACCGCCCGGCAGGTCTGAATCATTGAGAACTTCAGCAAGCGTAATTGCCGGAAGTGGTTTTGATTGCGAGGCAAGTGTCACACAACAGTTTGCGCCGCTGATGACGGGAGCCATGGTTGAAATCAACCCGAGCAATCCATATTCCTCCGGAGCAATGACAGAAACTACTCCTGTTGGTTCGGGTACAGAAAAGTTAAAATGGGAAGACGCAACAGGATTCACCGAAGAAAAAATCTGCTGATATTTATCACACCAGCCCGCATAATAAACCAAGCGGTCAATGGATTTTTCCGTTTCCGCAAGGGCTTTTTTTTCAGTGGAACCGCAGTGAACCAATTCTTCCACAAACTGAGCTTTTCTGCCCTCCATGATTTCAGCCATGCGATATACTATCTGACTCCGGTTAAATGCAGTCATTTTATTCCAAACCGAAAATGCATTTCTTGCAGACACCACTGCTTCCCGGAAATCCTTTTTGGAAGCGCGGCAAATATTTACCTTTAGATGGTTGGATGGAGAGTTCCATTCGTAATATCTGCCTGATTCTGTGCGGGGAAATTGTCCTCCGATATAGAGCTTGTAGGTTTTTGCAACCGAAAGCCGGTTTGAAAGAATATCCTCTGAAATGACACCAGAGGATTTTCCGTTATTTTTTTTGGATAGGGGTTTCATTTTATTATAATTAAGTTCTTTGTCAATTCATAAATATTTTTTCTCTTTAAAAAATAATACTAAACATAAAACACAAAATAAAAAATGTCTAGGTGGTTATCCTCGATCTATTTATGTGATAGTTTACGGATTTGCAATTTACTTAAACATTATTCACTTCTTGTTTAGTGTTATGTGTTTCTTCCTTGTTTAAATTAAAACTTCAAATACGCCGCCAGCCCATGCACTCCTCCCTCTCTTCCCATTCCACTTTCCTTATACCCGCCAAAAGGGGAAGATGGGTCAAATTTATTGTATGTATTTGCCCAAATTACACCCGCCCTCATCTGCCGTGTCACTTTGAAAATCTTGGAACCCTTATCCGTCCAAACTCCACCCGATAAACCATAAGGCGTATTATTTGCTTTTTCAATTACTTCTTCCACAGTACGGAATGTCTGAATCGCTAAAACGGGTCCGAAAATTTCTTCCTGTACTATTCGATGCGATTGTGACACATTCGTGAAAAGAGTCGGTTTGAACCAATACCCTTTTTGTGGCACTGAACAGGATGATTGATAACATTCGCCTCCTTCTTTCACCCCCCATTCCACCAATTCTTTTATTTTTTCTAATTGCATTTTTGAATTAATAGCGCCAATGTCTGTATTTTTATCTAAAGGGTCTCCAATAATTAATGTTTCCATTCTGTCTTTTAATTTGCGAATCACTTCGGAGGCAATTCCTTCCTGTACAAACAAACGTGAACCCGCACAGCATACATGTCCCTGATTGAAAAAGATGGCATTTATAATTCCTTCTACTGCCTGGTCAATTGGGGCATCTTCAAAAATAATATTAGCCGCTTTACCACCAAGTTCAAGTGTTATTTTTTTCTTCGTACCTGCAATTGCTTTCTGAATAATCTTTCCCACTTCAGTAGAACCGGTGAAAGCTATTTTGTTAATGTCCAGATGATTAACGATTTCAACTCCCGTGGCACCGGCGCCTGTAATAATATTGACGACTCCGGGAGGTAAATCAGCATCCTGAATTAATTCCGCAAGTTTCAATGCAGTGAGTGGAGTGGTTTCTGCCGGTTTTAGCACAACCGTATTTCCGCAAGCAATGGCAGGAGCAATTTTCCATGCCGCCATCAATAAAGGAAAATTCCATGGAATTATTTGCCCTGCAACTCCCAATGACTGTGGTTTTCTATTCGGAAAAGCATACTCCAGTTTGTCAGCCCAACCGGCATAGTAAAAGAAGTGAGCCGCAGAAAGTGGCACATCCACATCTCTGGATTCGCGAATCGGTTTGCCTCCATCCATGGATTCTATGACAGCGAACTCTCTGGCACGTTCCTGTAAAAGGCGGGCAATCCGATAAACATATTTTCCCCGTTCTTTTGCCGGAATTTTTGACCAATGTTTTTCGTATGCATTCCTGGCGGCTTTAACTGCCTTGTTTACATCTTCTTTAGACGCTGTTGCTATTTCAGCAATTTTTTCTTCGGTTGCAGGATTTATAGTGTCAAAGTAATTTCCTTTTGAGGGTTTTACAAACTTTCCATCTATGAAAAGGTCGTATTGTTTTTTTAACCGGATATGGCTGGCACTCTCCGGCGCCGGTGCATATTTCCAATCGGTTTCAAAATTAAGGGCGAGAGTTTCTGTGGTTTTCATGTTTTAATCATTTGAAAAATAATCAATGGACTGATATACTCCGGTTTTTTCTTTTATAAGTTGCATAAGAACATCATTGGCGAGAGCGCTTGCACCAAAACGGAACCAATCGGGGGAGAGCCATTCCTGACCCAATGTTTCGCGTAAAATTACAAGATATTGAAGGGCTGTTTTTGCATTTCTAATTCCACCGGCTGGTTTCATGCCTATCATTTTTCCGGTTTTATAATAAAAATCACGTATTGCCTCGAGCATCACGAGTGTCACGGGTTGCGTAGCGGCAGGATTTACTTTTCCGGTGGAAGTTTTAATAAAATCGGCACCGGCATGCATGGCTAAATCACTTGCTCTTCTTACATTGTCAAGTGTAACAAGTTCAGCCGTTTCAAGAATCACTTTCAAATGAGCAGGACCGCAGGCGCTTTTCACTTCTGCTATTTCATCAAAAACGAAATTATAATCACCTTCTAAAAACTTTCCTCGTGAAATGACCATATCCACTTCATGAGCGCCATCTCCTACCACCCGGCGGGTTTCTTCCAACTTTGACTCGAGGGTACCCATTCCGCTGGGAAAAGCCGTTGCTACTGCGGCTATTTTCACATTGGAGCCATCAAGTGCTTTCCGTGCTGTCTTAACCATATTAGGATACACACAAACTGCCGCCACAGAGGGAATCTCCTTATCTTCATAAGGATGTACTGCTTTCTGACATAATTGAATAACTTTTCCTGAAGTATCTTTGCCCTCAAGAGTGGTCAGGTCAATCATGCTTAATATCAGCTTTAATCCGGTAACTTTTGATGATTTTTTAATGCTTCGTTTATTTAAGCGTGAAACCCGTTCTTCTATTCCAACCTGGTCTATGGTTGGAGAAAGACGGAAATCAGGTATCTGAAACCCGTTATTTTTCACTTTTGTTGTTGTGGGTGATGATTCGGTTGCTTTCATTTTCGCAGAATTCTTTAAATTTACAAAGTTATTTTTATATCCAATTAATAATCTTAGTTTTGCCAGGGGTTTCAAACCCTAAGAGAAATGCACATTCCAATTAAGACCTCAAATATAGTTTTTTTCCTGATTATTTTTCTGATTTGGGTAGGATGCACTGATTCCGGAACTAAAAATAAGACGGAAACAAATAGTATTAAAACCGAAACGGAACGTTTTCAGGAGTGGATGAAATTAAAGTTTGAACGGGAATTGACAAATGATCCTGAACTTCAATCACGTATCGGGCGCAAGGATTTACAAAGTCAATTAACCGACATCACCGAAAAGGCAGAAACAGAAAGGTTTTCTCGAAAATTATATGACCTGAAGGAGCTTGAACAATTTGATACGGTTTCATTTGATGCTCAAACCTCTTTTTCTTTCACTTTGTACCGCTACTGGTTAAAGAAAGAAATTGAAAATGAGCATTTCAGGTATTTTTCATATCCTGTCAATCAAATTCATGGAATTCAAAATGAACTACCTGCTTTTTTATTGAATTTTCACAGCATTGCAAACGAAGAAGATGCAAGCGCTTATATCCAGCGGTTAAAGGGGTTTGAAACAAAAATTAACCAGTTGGTTGATATATTAAATTTACGTGCTGAAAAAGGAATCTTACTTCCGAAATCTATTTTTCATTATTTATATAACGATTGTGAAAATCTGATAGGAGATAAAAAATCGCTTGATGAAAGCATTTTTGTATTGGATTTTATTTCGAAACTCAAAAACCTGAAAATTGATTATCTTAAAAAAATTTCGCTGACACTTTCTCTGAAAGAAACCATCCGGTTATTTGTAATCCCATCCTACCGGCATTTATTAACGCATTTGAAAGAACTTGAGAAAAAAGCGCCCTCTGAACCAGGCGTCTGGCAATATGATGAGGGGAAAGAATACTATGCATTTACGGTTAAATATTATACAGGCACAAATCTTACACCGGAGCAAATTTATCAGATTGGAATTCATCAGGTTGAAAAATTGCAGGAAGAATTGCAGGAACTTAAAAACAAAACGGGCTTTAAGGGAACCATGAATGATTTTTTCCATTTTATCAGAACCGATGAACAATTTTTTTTCACTGAAAATGAAGAAGGTAAAAAAGAAATAGTGTCACGCTTCCGGAATATTCTCGATTCGATGAGTTATCAGATTACAAACCTGGTTCCGGACGCGCCTCATTCAGATATTTTAGTTAAACCGGTGGAATCGTTTAGGGAAAGTTCTGCTGTGAAAGTGTTTTATGAGCCCGGAAATGAAGTGGGTCCCAAACCCGGAATTTTTTATATTAATCTTTCCCTGTTGCAGGATATTCCGGTTTATGAAATGGAAGCACTGGCTTATCATGAAGGAGTTCCAGGACATCATTTGCAGGAAAGTTACAAACGCGAATTAAAAGAGTTGCCGGAATTTCGAAGGTATTTACTCGATATCCCCTCTTATTCCGAAGGGTGGGCGCTTTATGCAGAGCAATTAGCAAAAGAATTAGGATTTTATAAAGACCCTTATTCCGATGTGGGGCGTTTATTGATGGAATTATGGAGAGCATGCCGGTTAGTGGTTGACTCCGGAATTCATTATTTTAAATGGCCAAGAGAAAAAGCCATTCAATATTTAAAAGACAATACGTGCTATACGGACGCCGCCTGCGCAAGAGCCATTGACAGGTATTCAGTCATGCCCGGACAAGCGGTAGCTTATACCATTGGGTATCTTAAAATAAAAGAACTCCGTGAAAAAGCACAAAAGGAATTAGGCGATAAATTTGAAATCCGTCACTTTCACGATTTGATTTTAAAAGAAGGACCCATCCCTCTTTATATGCTGGAAGAAAAAGTGAATCGTTGGATAATTGAGATGCGGAGGAAGGGGAGGGCTGGGAATTAGTCATTGGTAATTAGAAAAATTATAACCACACTCTCACCCCTCTCCATTTTGGAGAGGGGCTGGGGTGAGGTCTTTTTGATTTGTAATTATAAATTGCTTTTTCAAAAAATTTGAAAACAACCGTATGAACAAATACATATATATTATACTAACATTTTCCATTAGTGTCATTTTTCTGTCGCCTGTTTATTCCCAACTGGTCACATATCCCGTACGGCGTTGTGGCACTCAGGAATTATTGAGAAAAAAATTCCAGCACGACTCTGCTTTTTTGAAAAAATGGGAATCTCAGCAATATGCTCTCAAAGAGTATATCACTGGAAATCGTTTGGCAATGGATGACACTACAGTTTATTCTATTCCCGTTGTTGTTCATATTATTCATAATAACTTCATTGGAGATGTAAGTGATTCAGCCGTATATTCTCAGATGGAAATATTAAATAATGATTACCGAAAGAATCCTGGAACAATGGGTTTTAATAACAATCCTGTGGGCGCTGACACTAAAATTGTTTTCTGTCTTGCGCAAAAAGATCCCAATGGAAATGTCACAACAGGAATTATAAGAATTCAGGATACAACAGCATCATTCAACAATGATTTTGATTCAGAAATATATCTGAAAAAATTAAGCTATTGGGATTCAAAAAAATATATGAATGTCTGGGTATGCAATTTAGGGAGCGGATTACTTGGTTTCGGCACTTTTCCCGGTGGTGATCCGAAAACAGATGGGATTGTTATAAATTATAAAGCGTTTGGCGCCTATAAAAATACTTTTTCCCCTTATAATTATGGAAGGACTACCACTCATGAGGTTGGACATTACCTGAATTTATTTCATCCCTGGGGCGATAATGCCGGTGACTGCAGTGACGATGACGGCATCAGTGACACACCACTTTGCAGTGGAGAGTTTACAGCCGATAAGGATTCCAACTGTAAAGCTCCAATACAATGCGGAGTCAAAAGGCAGGTTGAGAATTATATGGATTACTCTGATGATTATTGCATGAAGATGTTTTCAAAGGGGCAGGCAACGGTAATGAGATCTGCCATTTCAAATTTCCGCCCGCAACTTGTTTCCTCTTCCAATCTGACTGCGACAGGCATTGAATCCGGATGCGGATTTATATTAGATGTCCCAGAATTTTTTTCTGTAGTAAACCGGAAAAGGTTTTCAGTTTATCCGAATCCTTCCACCGGGGAATTTATTCTATCAAAAGTAAACGGACAACCGTTTCAAAGAATCACATTAAAAATTTATAATTATCTGGGACAGCTTACTAATATGTTTTTCTATGAAAAATTATCAGAAATGAATATTAAATTTGAAGTAGAGGGACAATCGGGAATATATTTTATTAACGTTTTGGATGGGAATGAGAATTATTTTATTCCGGTAGTTAAGTATTAATAAGGTTAAAGGATAAAGGTTAAAGATTAAAGATTAAAGATTAATAAATGCCTTCCTTTTAACTTTATCCTTTTCTCTTTATCCTTTATCCTTAAAATCAACTATACTCCCCGTCAATCTTTCATATAATAGCCTCACCCGTGGCTCCGTTTTCAATAATTTCAAATGTTGCTTTATTATTTTACTATCACCTCGTTTAGCGGGACCTGTTTGTGCCTTTTCAGGACCCACCCGTAATGCTTTTTGAAATGTTTCCATTATCAGTGGATGCAACAACTTAAAATTTAATTTATTGTTTTTAAGAATCTTTTCTGCAATGCTTAACAAATGGTTCGTAAAATTAGAAGCAAATACTGCGGATAAATGAATCCATGCTCTTTTCTGAGAATTAACAACTGTACCACTTGCTCCGATGCTTTTGGATAATGCTTTTAATTTTTTTAAAAGCTCACGGTTTTTTGATTCTAACAATACAGGAACGTTTGAGAAATCTACCGGAATATTTTTAGTAAATGTCTGGAGAGGGTAAAAAACTCCGCAAGGATTTGGAATTTCAGAAAAAACATCTAAAGACATTGAACCGGATGTATGAACCAATGCAACTTTCTTACTTATGAATTCCCGCGATACTATTTTCTCTACCTCGCGATCAGTGACGCAGATAAAAATGATTTCACTGGTAGGATTTAATTCACTTATTTTTCTTACGGGACAACACCGCTTAATTTTTTTGCAAAACCTAACTGCATGTTGATAATTTTTGCTATATACAGAAAGAACGGAATGACCTGTCTTTTGAAATGCCAGCGCTAAATGGGTGGCTACATTGCCAGAGCCGATAAAAGAGATTTTCATTTTTTTCTATAAGGGCTTGTAAAGAAATAAAGTTTACAGAATTGACGCCGTTATTTTGTCATTTTTCAAGGCGCAAATTGTAGCTAATAGTAAGTAACTATAAGCAAAATTTGCAACAACGAAAAATGGCAAAAGAACAAGTCAAAATGTAAAGGTTATTTCTTTACAAGCCCTAAATACACCATCGAAATAACAAAAACGCCCAGCGTCAAAACAATAGCAATCAAAACAAAAATATTCAGTAACCTATTCAGTTTTCCTATTTTATTTTCAAGTTCATCCCCTGTGATAGTTCGCTTGCTTTCTTTTAATTCATCCACTCTTTTAACAATTCCTACATCAATCCCCCATGCGTTTAATCCTGCCAGTAAAATAATAAAAGCACCGGTGAATTTCCAGATAAAAACAGCGGGCAACAAGTTTTTTCCAGTGACACTTCCTGCATACCCACCCGTGATAATCAATGCCATTCCGGTAGCGAAAATGAGGATAAAACCGAATATAGCAAAGCCGGTAAATCTCCGGCGGAAAAAGATACGATACCCTTCGGTAAGAAAATCTTTTTTACGGTAACGCAAAATCAGATATGCAGTAAGACCGGTAAGCCACAACCAGATTCCCAGATGATGAAGGAGGGTTAAGAGTTGAGAGAGGGTCATGGAAATGGGCTATTTATCCGTAAATAAGCAGAATAATAGCGGCACCGGGAACAAAATATTTTATAAGTACATTCCAGATATTATAATATTTTGAAAAATAACTATCCCCTTTGGCAAACTCAGGGCGCTTTACACTTTCTGGTAAAATCCATCCTGTAAATATGGAAACAAGTAAAACTAAAACCGGAATAAAATATCTTTTTAACATAAAAAATGAGAAGTTATTTAAACCGGTACAGTCAGATGGTTTTTTGATGACCACAGAAATTGTCTGGGTTTCTTTGTTCCCTTTGAATGAATAAAATATCCTCTCCGCTTCCGGAACCTGTTCATTTGTGAAATATTTTTCCGGGAAATAAGTTCCGGAGACAGCAAATTTTATCTGTTCCCAATCTTTTAAGTCATAGTTTTCGGCTAATGATGCAAGAGAAATGTATTTGTAGGTGGTCTCTGTATAAGATGGAATGGTAAATGAGTGGTCGTGAAAATAGTGAGATATCATAAAAACTGAAAAAAAGATTATTCCTGCTATCTTTAAGGATAAACTTCGTGAAGTTTGTAAAATTAATGATATTGAACTCCCGACAATTTCCATCCAGCCGGATAACGTAACTGTAAAAATCACAAAAAGTACAGCAAAGAAAAGAAACAACACTAACTTTCCGGCTGATAATCTCAGGAGAGTAACGGGAATTTTTTCGAATAATAAAGCAGGGGAAAGAATAATTTCTTTTCCTTCTTCTTCGTTGATAAAGATAATCCCAATCAATAAAAAAGAAAAAAGAAAAGCAATAAAAATTCCTATGGAAATCAAACGGATGGAAAAAGTAGTGACACCGGTTTCTTTTTGGAAGTATCCGGAAAAAGCGAATAAGACCCCTCTGCCGGCAAGGAAAATAAAAAAAGAATCAGCTAATACCTCCAACAAAATGCCTTCTTTGTTTGCACGGCTACCCATTGAAAAAAAGAGTTCAACTATCCTTGAAAAAGAAACTGGGTTTGCCCATAAATAAACAAGGAGGGTTAAAATAAATATTAGTGTAAATATTAAAAACAGATTTGAAAAAGTTTTTAGTTTTAATGGAATACCTAATCGGGAGGGGGGGATGTCAGAATTTTCATTCCGGTATATTTTCAGCGATAAAAGAGCAAAAGAAACAGAGATGGCAATCAATAAGTTCACATATTTCAAATAACTTGGTTCTGTGTCTGACCAGTTGGGATTATCAGAAAATGAAAAATAAATTGATTTTTCAAGAGAAGTAGTAGCATAAACACTATATTCTGAAAAAAATGCGGCAAAAAGAATTAACGCCAGAATCATACTATATCCCAGAAAGGTCCATTTAGGTCTTCTCAATGCAGAAAAAGAATCCAGCAAGGTCGTCTGTGATGCTCTACCGGCAAGCATTTCTGCGCCAAGAGCGGGAACGGTAAAAAATGCCAATGATATAAAAAGCAAAAAAAAGTAAGTCAGCCCTCCGTATTGGTAAAATTTAAACGGGATGAGCCACAAAGCGCCGCTTCCAAGAAAAAAAGCGGAAGAAAAAACGAACAACGCCGTTTTTTCTGTAAGTGGAAAAAATTTCTTAAGCAGGTTTTTCATAGAAATTCACTGCAATATTAATAATTTATGTTGAAAATAAGAATTTAATTATTACTTTTGCAACCGTTTCTATATTAATCTAACCTATAACACTATCTTTTCAACATGGAAATTAAACATACAGGTCCTTTTGACCTTGCCTACCGGTTTGTAACCGAAACCAACTTGAATATTTTTCTGACCGGTAAAGCCGGAACCGGAAAAACCACTTTTCTGAAATACCTTCGCCAACATTCACATAAACGTATGGTGGTTGCCGCTCCCACAGGCGTTGCCGCTATCAATGCCGGTGGAGTAACTCTTCATTCCTTGTTTCAATTGCCGTTGGCTCCATTTATTCCCGTTAACCAACAAAAACAAGGTAATTCTTTAAATGGAAATGGCAAAGAATCTATTGGTAATTGGAATCCGGTTTCAACTCAACATAGTTTCAATGCTCAAAACAGGCAAACTAATGAAGGAGAAACCATTAATGCCCATTCCCTTTTAGCACGAATTCATTACAAGAGGGAAAAACTTATTCTTCTCCGGAATATTGAGTTGCTGGTGATTGATGAAGTGAGTATGCTCGCGGGTCATACCCTCGATGCCATTGATACTATTCTGAAAAGTATAAGAAGAAATTACCATCAACCTTTTGGGGGTACTCAGGTTCTTTTTATCGGCGACCTGCACCAACTCCCTCCCGTGGTGAAAACGCAGGAATGGGATTTGTTAAAAACGTATTACCCTTCCATTTTCTTTTTCGACAGTGTGGTATTAAGGAAACATGTACCGGTAATGATTGAATTGACAGAAATATTCCGTCAACAGGATAATACATTTATTGAAATCCTAAATGGTATCCGGAATAATAATCTAACCATGGAAAATTTTAATTTATTGAACTCCCGATTAAAGCACGCTTTTATTCCCGATGAAAAAGAAGGATATATAACATTGACAACCCATAATCAGCAAGCGTTAGAGATAAACAAACAGCAACTTTCCAGGTTATCTTCAAAGCCACGCACTTACCGTGCAGAAGTCGAAGGGGAGTTTCCTGAATACCTCTTTCCGGCTGAAATGGAATTGGAATTGAAAAAAGGAGCACAGGTGATGTTTCTCAGGAATGACACGGAACGGAAAAGATTCTTTAACGGAAAAATCGGCATTGTTACGGAACTGGGAGATGATTTTATTAAAGTGCAATGCAAGAATGAAGAAAATGAACTATTTGTCTCATCTTTTGAATGGAAAAATATGAAATACTCTGTGCAGAAAGATACCCGCGAAATTAGCGAGGATGAAGTGGGAACTTTCCGTCAATTTCCATTACGACTTGCCTGGGCAATAACTATTCATAAAAGTCAGGGACTTACGTTTGAGAAATTAGTCGTAAATGCAGAAAATGCATTTGCCAACGGACAGGTGTACGTGGCACTCAGCCGTTGTACTTCCCTTAACGGATTAGTGCTTACTTCAAAAGTCAATCAGCATTTTTTAGGGGCACATCAAAATCTTAAAAACTGGGAAGAAAAAAACACTACCGGAAGAAACCTGGAATCAGAATTTCAGTTATCACGTCAATCATACACTTATCAGGAATTACAAAGCATTTTTAAATGGATAAACTGGTTAAATGAACTTTTTGGTTTAAAGGAGATGCTTGTAGAAAACAAAGAAGAGTTGCCAACGGGCTGTTTTAGCTGGTTAGAAGAATTAATAAAAAAAGCAGAAGTAATTCAGAACACAGCCGATAAATTTATTGACCTGATTACAGTTCAGGCAAAACAAAATCCCAATATGGAGGAAAATCAATTCCTGCAACAGCGAATTAGCGATGCGGCAAACTATTTTTCCAATGAACTTACACATTGGAAGCAAACTATTTTGAAGCACCCTGTCACAACCGATAAACGAAAGGTTGCGAGAGAGTTGGACCCATTATTAGAAGAAATTTTACAAATAACGAACGAGATGTTGTATAAGATAAATTTCTGCAAAAACGGTTTCACACTGAATGATTATTTGAAAAACGGGAAAAATCCTTTATCCTCTGCCGAAAAAATTCAGAGTTCATATAGCATGAACCAGGAATATAGTAGCCCTGTAGAAAACTCAGAAAATCCCATTTTGTATAAAAAGATTTCTGAAATGCGTAAACGGGTTGCTTGGAAAACGGATTCCTCACTCACTAACATCTTTCCGAATAAAGTAATCAAGAATATATGCAGTTATCTCCCATCCGACAAGTCATCATTATACATGGTAAAAGGCATCGGTAAAGTGACTGCGCAAAAATACGGGGATGATCTGATCCGTCTGGTGAGTGAATATTGCGAGGAATATAAAATAACCCCGCAAAAATTCCGCAAAGAGAAAAGCTCAAGAGAAACCCAATCGTCCACGTTGGAAGAAACATTGAAATATTTTAAAGAAGGAAAAAAAACGCAGGAAATTGCTCAGATAAGAAATCTTACCATAGGCACCATTGAAGGGCATTTTGCACAAATGATTAAATTGGAACTAGTACAAATTGAAGAATTAATACCCATGGAAGAAGTGCTAAAAATCGCGGAGTTGTTTCCAAAAAAAGTTCAACATTATCATCTGTCGGAAATAAAAGCAAAAATACCTGTTACGGAAGATGTTTCTTATGGAAAACTTAAAATGGTTTTTGAATGGATGCAACGGGACCAAATGGTGGAAAAAATGTAATCACATTTCCAGATATTTCATCAATGCCTCGTAACGCTGACGTTGATTTTCGGTGTTCAATGTTTCAGTAAAGGTGATATATACTAAATAGCGGTACCTTTCAAAGGAAGAAACTATGCTGGTAAGTTCGTTGGTGCTGATTTTAAGTGTTATAAAAATCTGCTGAGGTTGATTGGGAACCGGGCTTACAAAAACACTCAGGATTTTGGAGCCATTCTCTTCTACAATGCGCGCTATCTCGGTCAAAGAATAATTATTTGCCGCGGCTTGTAATACCATCACCGCGCCGTTTTCATTGGAATTGGTAATAGTTGCAAATGCTTTTAGCAATTCTTCACGGGTGATAAGACCTGAAAAAAGATTCTGTTCATCTAATACGGCTATTAATTTTAGTTTATTAAGATTCATCAAACGAATGGCTTCAAAAATATGCCTGTTTTCCGCAATGAAAATTTCCTTGAACGAAAGTTTAAAATCAGAAATTCTGGAACGGGTACGATTTTTATCAAGAAGTTCTTCTTCGGAGATAATGCCCTCGTAAATTCTTTTATCTACAATAGCGAGTTGGTCCGTATGTAATTCGGACATCCATTCCAATGCCATTTTTACGGTGTCATCGGTTTTTAAAACCGGCATCATGGGGTCAAGATAATCGCTGACGAACATAGAGGGTTTTTTATTTACGATTTATGATTTACAATTTACGATTTAATGTGCAAATTCTTTGTTTTGTCTGACAATTTCGTGAGCGTCATGTCCCCCGCTGGCGGGGGTAGGGGGTGGAATTTTGATTTAAGAATCACCATCCAAATATTTTCCAAGTATCCTGTTAAATTCTTCCGGTTGCTCCATCATAGGAGCATGACCGCAATTATCTATAAAAGTAAGTTTACTGTTTTTTATCAAACGGTTAAAATCATGTGCCACTTCCGGGGGAGTGATTACATCGTTTAAGCCCCAGATAAGCAAGGTTTGGTTTTGAATCGTTTTGAGTTCTTCTGTGAGATTATGCCTGCAAGCCGCCTTTGCCATTGAAATAATTCTCAGTGCTTTTGAATTATCATTCACAATGGAATATACTTCGTCCACTAATTCTTTGGAAGCAGTGGTAGGTGAAAAAAAAGTGAATTCCACTTTCTTCTTTATATACTGATAATCATTTCTTCTCGGCATGGTGCCACCCATGCCCGATTCAAACAAACCCGAACTACCGGTCAATACAAGATGGCTCACATTTTCTCTATGATCCAGAAGATAAACTAAAGCAACATGTCCCCCCAGAGAGTTTCCCAACAGTATGATATTATGTAATTCCAATGTTTGTACAAATCCTGTGATGTATTCCGCTAATCCATCCACGGTGGCTTTATTCCGGGGCATGACGTAAATAGGCATGATGGGAATTAATACCCGATAACTCAATGAAAAATGCTCAATCACTGTTGACCAATTGCTCAATGCGCCAAATAATCCGTGAAGTAACAGCATGACCGGTCCCTTTCCTTCGTCTATATAGCTAAATTCTTTGTATGTTTGGATTTTGTAGTTCATGTAAGGAATGTTTATTTTAGAAGTGTCCTTAAAAGCACCTTTTAAAATCGTGACCAAATTACAAAAATATTAATTAATACCATGTTTTCAGCATTTATAACTACTTTTTTCGTTCTTTATTTTTTGATTCAGCTATTCCTTATATTTTTTATTCTAAAGCCGGAAAAACCTTCACCAACGATTAAAAAAGAAAAAGTACCTTTTGTAAGTATATTGGTAGCCGCGAGGAATGAAGAGAAAAATATTTTAAATTGTCTCAAAAGTTTATCCAATCAGGATTGTCCATCCGACAGGTTTGAGATTTTAATTGGGAGCGACAGGTCAACGGATAAAACGCTGGAAATATTGAAATCATATTCTAAGCCGTCTATAACTGTTAGAATATTTGATATTACTACCGATTTAGGAAGGGCGAAGGGAAAAAGCAATGTGCTTGCCCAGTTGTGTCACCATGCAAAAGGGGAAATTTTGCTTTTTACCGATGCTGATATAACGGTGCCTCCGACTTGGGTAAGCGGCATGTTGGATTCATTTTTAGAAAATGACAAAGTGGTTATGAATTCAGCCCCTACCTATATAAAAGGAGTTGGTTTTATGCAAAAGATGCAAGGGCTTGAATGGATTTTTTCTTTGGGAATATTTAAAGCATCTGCCATAGCAGGCATTCCCATTTCTTCGGTGGGAAATAATATGGGTTTGCGAAAAGAAAATTATTTCAAAACAGGAGGGTATGAAAATTTTAATTTTAACATAGTGGAAGATTATCAATTGTTCAACGAAGTGATGAAGCAGGGTGGAAAATTTCAAATGTTGTTCAATAAAAAAACCCTGAATATTTCAGCTCCTATTCTCAGTGTAAAAGAGTTACTAAACCAGAGAAACAGATGGATGCAGGGAGCACTCGGTTGCCCATGGTATCATAAAATAATAATGGGATTGCCTTTCTTATTCCCTTATTTTGCAATGGTTATGGCTTTCATAAATATCAAAACCGCACTTTATTGTTTTTTAATAAAAGTAATACTTGAATGGAGTTATCTTACATTACTAATTAAAAAGTTGGAAATCAAACCAGGATTTTTACCACTGATTATTTATCCATTTTACTATTTAATCATGTTGCAGCTAATGGTTGTAAGTAGTTTTTTGAACGGGGGCGTGGTTTGGAAAGACCGGGTTTATCGTGGTATAATCTTCGGATCACGTAAGCAATGAAATGCTCGTTATTAGCTTCCTTGCCGTTAACCATGATTTTGGCGGCTCCATAGGATTCAGCTCTGAAAGTAAGCAGGCGGTGCAAGGTAGGTTGTAATTCAACGGTAGGTATTTTCTTCAACAAAGGTCTCGAGTCCTTCAATAATTTCCAGCGGTTAAAAATTATTTCTTCTCCGGGATTCATAAAAACCGTAATCCCTTTTTTATTCATCAAATCAATATTGTCAAAATAACAGGGAGTGCCACCGCCGGTAGATACCACCGTATTTTTCTTTTTAAAAGTTTCTTTTAGTTTTCTGCGTTCAATCTTACGAAAAAAATCGTCTCCTTTTTTTTCAATGATTTCACCGATAGATTTTCCTTGCTCCTTTTCAATGTTCTCGTCTATGTCAAAAAATGAATAGTTTAACTCACGGGCTAATTTTCGACCGGTAGTAGTTTTTCCGGAACACATGATGCCGAGGAGAAAGATAAGCATGAATTTTAATTTGCTAATTTCCAATTTCTAATTTCATATTTCTACTCCAACCGCACTCTCGGATCCAAAGCGGCATAAAGCATGTCAACCAGCACGTTGCTTATCACAAATATGGTTGCCACAAAAATGGTACTTCCCATAACCACCGGGAAATCGAGTTTGCTAACCGATTCAATGGTTATTTTACCGAGTCCTTTCCATGAAAAAATATATTCCACAAAAAAAGAACCTGTAATCAAACTGGCGAGCCATCCGGAAATAGCGGTAATTACCGGGTTAAGTGCATTTTTTAAGGCATGTCTGTAAATGACAATTCTGTTTTGCAACCCTTTGGCGTGAGCAGTGCGAATGTAATCCTGGCTTAAAACATCGAGCATGGAACTTCGCGTAAGTTGTACGATGATTGACAGAGGGCGAATACCCAGCGTGAAAGCGGGAAGAATTAAATTCTTCAATACCAATTTTTGCCCGAAAATAGGATCAGTGACCCATAGAGTGCCTGTGAGATTCAATCCGGTATAATCAGCCAGTTTATAACCGAATAACCAGGAGATGAGAATAGCCGCAAAAAAACTCGGCAAGGAGAAACCAAAAATAGAAGTTACTATCATGGAATGGTCCCAGATACTGTTTTGGGTAAGAGAGGCAACCACTCCAAATGTAATTCCCACAATAGTGGCAAAAAGCATGGCGCTCACTGCAAGCCAGAATGAACCAGGCACATGTTCCATAATAATTTCACTGACCTTTTTGCCGGTAGTAAATGAACGTCTTAAATAGGGGGTTTTTACAACAAAAACCGTTTTCTGACTGAATTCATAAACAGGAGTGTATTCATATTTGTTTTTATTTTCTTCGGTATTTTCATGAAATGAAATAGGTGAAATGTCGTTCAGATATATAAAAAACTGAAGGTAAAGCGGTTTATCCAAACCAAGGTCTTTCATAATGGCTTCCCGGGTTGAAACATCCGTTCTTTGTCCAACCATAAGTGAAACCGGGTCGCCCGGCAGTGCATTGAATAAAAGAAAAACCACAATCACTACTCCGAAAAGCACTAATATACCCTGGCCGGTGCGTTTGAAAAGGAAATTGATCATATTAAAAATATTTCAACCTATTGTGGATAAGCCATAATTAAACAGGAAAAAAAAACAAATAACACAAAACACATAACAAAAAATGAAAAACAACAAACGAGAGAGAAACTTAAACATTATTCATTTTTTGTTATGTGTTTAATGTTTTTTATTTTATGCTTTACCCATCACCTGCACAATTCCTTAATCTCGC
The DNA here is from genome assembly GCA_001769655.1 of Bacteroidetes bacterium RIFCSPLOWO2_12_FULL_37_12. Lineage (GTDB taxonomy): Bacteria > Bacteroidota > Bacteroidia > 2-12-FULL-37-12 > 2-12-FULL-37-12 > 2-12-FULL-37-12. The sequence goes on from MEPC01000023.1 coordinate 44,443, forward strand.
CCTCATCCGGAAGCCGGTTGTTATGCCATTTTTTAATCACTTTCCCGTTTTTCAATAACATAAGTCCGGGATTTGAACGAACGATTGATTTCAACAAGGTGGCATCTCCTGAAAAAAGCGGCATGGCTAATTGAAACTCATGCCGGAATACCTCTGATTCCTCATTTGAACTCCCTGAGACCAGCCAGGTTTCACCTATTTTATGGGCTGAAATAAACTTTGCCAAGTTAGCAATTATTTTTGTATTTCTCAAACTTGCCTTTTTAAGGTCAGCTATTATTACAAGTAACTTGATACCCGTCAAACTTGCATCGGTAGAGTCATCACCCTCAGGGGTAGTTATCCTATAGTCAGTTATTTTAGGACCTGCTTCCGGATTTAGCACATAAGTGGTATCAAATTTATAAGTGGAATCGGAGTAAGGTGCATCTTTAATGTTTTTATAGCGATACTGCTTACCGTCCTTAGAGTAAACATATTCAAATTGAAAAGGCGCTGAACTTTTCATAGAAGAAGGAATATCAATTCCGGTTTTGTAAGGAAGAAAGTCAATGACAGGTAAAAAATTATAACAATAAAGCGCAAAACCGCTTACTATTAACAGGGAAAACAAAACAAGAAAATTTTCTGTTTTTCGGGAAACAACCGGATTAAGTGTTTTATTTTTTATGAAAATAATTAATATAAAAAATAAAAGTACAAGATCCTTAATAAATGACTGCAGTGGAGTAAGTTTTATGGCATCGCCGAAACAACCGCAATCAGTAACCTTATAGGTTATGGCGGAATATCCGGTAAGGGCTGTGAAAAAAAGAATAAGAAGTAATAAAAGCCAGGAGGTAAGACGGATTCGTGCATTTAAAATCAGTGCGACCGCAAGTACAATTTCCAACACGCAAATTAAAATAGCAATGCTTACTGACCAGGAAATAAAATAATGCAAGCCGAATAGTTCGAAATATTCATTTAACTTGATGCTGAAACCTGTCGGGTCGTTGGCTTTGATAAAACCGGAAAATATGAAAAGTAACCCCACAAACCAGCGGCTGAAATTGAGTAATGGCTTAACCATAGAAATGCAAATATAAAGGAAGTTTTTTAAATAACTAAAGGGATTAAAAAAAAATATTAACTTTGTAGTTAATACTTCGTTCAAATTATTTTTTATTTAGAAACCATGATAATACTCATTAAAGTACTGACCTTTTTGTTTTGTTTTATTTCCTTTCCCTTAAAATCCAATGCACAGACGCTTTTTTTTAAAGAGGGGAACATAGGTGAAGCCATGTTCGCCGCCAAATCAGCCGGAAAACCAATCTGTTTTATGGGATATGCCAACTGGTGCGGGCATTGTCATACCATGAAAGAAACCGTTTTACTTGATTCCAGCGTAAATAGTTTTTTTTCCGAAAATTTTGTTTGTTACATGCAGGATATGGAGCAAGGGGATGGTATTGAGTTCCGTAGGAAATACAGAATCCGTTCATATCCCGCCTTTGTATTTATGGACCAGGATGGGAAATTACAATATATGGTAATTGGGGAGTTCAAAGCCCCTGAATTTATTGCGGAGGGAAAAAATGCACTGAACCCGGAAAAACAACTGCCTACTCTGAAACAGAAATTTGATATGGATGTGAGCAATGCTGAAAATTATACAAACTTTTTAACAGCCCTTCGAAAGGCAAAATTGGACTACGATGAAATAACTAAGAAATACTTTAAAACGCAGAGTGATTCTCAGTTAATTTCGGAAGCAAACTGGAAATTGATTTCGCAAGGGGTGAGGGATTACGATTCCCGGGAAATACAATTTGTTATGAAACACCGGAAAGAGTTTGATTCTATTGCTACGCCTGAAAAAGTAAACCGGAAGTTAGTTTCTACGGTTTGGGAATCCCTCAATCCATTGGTAGAAAGAGGAGATACCCTTAATTATTTCAGGAAAAGAAAGACCGGAGCCGCCATGGGATTACCAAAATCCGACTCATTGATATTTTCATTTGATATGCGAATCGCAGAAAAAACTAAAAATTGGAATGCATATAAAAAAGTGACACTAGCCAGTACCGATAAATATTATGGTAAAAGCCAGTTCATGTTGAAAAATATTGCTACCGCGTATTTGAATAATATTTCCGATAAAACAGCGTTGAAACAAGCGGCAGAGTGGGCTAAAAAAGCAACCGCGCTTCGTGAGGATTACACCTGTTACTTAACGGCGGCAAAACTTTTTAAACGCGTCAATGATACTAACTCGGCTTTACAAATGGCACAGGCAGGAAAGGATTTTGCGGGAAAGTTCAAATGGGATACAACCGAGGCGGATAATCTGATAAAGGAATTGACAGGGAAGGAATAAAGGGTATAGGGAGAAGAATAGTTCCGAAAATCTATCTCAATCCACCACCACCTGCCCTCTCAGCAAATCTTCCAAGGTCTCTCTCCTTCTTATCAAATCAAATTTTCCGTTGTTAACAAAAACTTCCGCAGGTCTGGGTCGGGAATTGTAATTGGATGCCATCATGTATCCATACGCTCCTGCATTTAAAATCGCCAGAACATCACCCTCATGCACTTCATTTAATTTTCTGTCCCAGCCAAACGTGTCGGTCTCGCAAATATTTCCAACTACGGTATAAATTCTCATCTTACCGTTTGGATTGGAAATATTTTTAATCTGATGATATGAATTATAAAACATAGGTCTGATTAAATGATTAAAACCGGAATCCACACCTGCAAAGACAGTAGAAGTAGTTTGTTTCACTACATTACACCGGACTAATAAATATCCGGCTTCAGAAACCAAAAATTTCCCAGGTTCAAAAAAATATTGCAACTCCTTTCCACAGGTCTGATTAAATTCATTAAAACGCTGACACAATTTTTTTCCAAGGTCATCCACATCCGTTGTGTTATCGTTGGGTTTATATGCCACTTTAAATCCGCTACCGAAGTCAATAAATTCCAGTTCTTTAAAATCTTTCGCAAGATCAAACAATATATCAGCGCCTCGCAGAAAAACATCTGCATCCAGAATATCCGAGCCCGTATGCATGTGTAAACCCGATACTTTTATTTGTTCACTCTGAATAACACGATGAACATGCCTGAGTTGGTATATGGAAATCCCAAATTTAGAATCAATATGACCGGTGGAAATGTGGTAATTTCCTCCGGCAAGTATATGCGGATTTATTCTGATGCAAACGGGATAGGTGTTTCCATATTCATGTCCGAAGTGTTCCAATACAGAGATATTATCAATATTGATTTTTACCTTAAAAGAAACGGCTGTCTGAATTTCTTTGAAAGAAACACAATTCGGTGTAAACATAATTTCATCCGGTACAAAACCGGCTTGGAGCGCTAACTGCACCTCTTCAATGGAAACCGCATCAATGCCGGCGCCTAACGATTTAAAATGCCGGAGTATGTTTATATTGGTCAGCGCTTTGCAGGCATAGAGAAAATTAACTTTGGCTCCGGAGAAAGCATTTGAAAGCCGGTTGAAATTTTCTTTCATTTTTTCCCCATCATAAACATAGATGGGGGTGCCGTATTGCTGGGCGATTTCTAAAAGGGGTAAATTCTGCATAAAATTAGAAAAAGAACGCAAATATATCCCGAATTTTTAAATTTAATTTATTTGCACTTCGGAAGATGGTTTTTCTTCTTCCTCTTAGTCACCGAAACCTGTGTCTGATAAGTAACATTTTTTCATTCACTTGTTCTTTACATATTATTTATTTAACTTTGGGACAGAACAGTAAAAAATTTTCTAAATTACTATTGATGAAACAAACAATTTTTCTTGAAATAAACGCTATATTAGTTGCGCATATATCCCAAATTTGGACGGCTTTACGCAATAGGTTTCGTAGATAAAATTGTTGGCGGTCAGCATTTTTTCTGCCGGACATATTCCAACGTTCGGACCTTTTTAGAGAAGTCTTTTCGTTTTGCCACGGGTGACATGCGACCCGCAGCCAAGACAAAAAGTTTTCAAAATTTTTCTGCACGCATTTTTTTTAAATAATTTTTATGCAGCCCAAGCAGGCACATTTGCAATTTCCGCTTTTCTTCCCTCATATCAAAAATTGCAAAAGAGCCTGCGCAAACGCAACCACTCACAAGCCAGCAAATAAAATATTCGGGTCATTAAAAAAATAATTTACTTTTGATTGCTTCATAGTTATTTTTTCAAAAGTATGAACCACAAAAAGTTTAACATTAATCTACACACCTTATTTTGTCCGCTTCAATTGCATTTTGGTCGCAATCGTGTTTAATTTAAGTAAATTTGTTACGATGATTTATCCATATAAAAAATTAATTAGGACTGGTTTTGTTGCGGTTCCGTTGTTGGCAATCTCTGCCTTACTGCCGGTTTTTTTTCAACCCAACCCCTCTATTGGTAGTATGTTCAAAGGTTTATTGGTTGCTACGATAATAATATTTTTATTATGGGTAATGAACGTATTGCTTGTAAAAGCATTTGAAAAAAGTAAAAGGCAGCTATTAAGGTATATCACAAGTGTATTATTGACGTTTTTAATCCCTTTTATTGTATTTTCTTTTTTCAGTCCTACTGATATGGCTGGAAGGCTCCCTTCTCGTGCAATACATGGCTCACCTCCTTTTGAAGGGCATTCAAGACCTCCTTTTGCATTAAATTCAAGACCAATTATTCCATTATTCATAGTCCAGATGAATAATGCCCTCATTTTATTTATAATCGCCCTCATTATTCTGCGCGAAAATGAAAGAAAAATAGTCAATGAAAATGCCCAACTTAAATTGATGAATCTTGAAGCGCAACAGCAACAATTAAAACAACAGATTCATCCTCACTTTTTATTTAATTCATTGAACACTCTTAAATCACTTATAAAAAATCACCCTGAAGAAGCCGAAGAATATTTGGTAAAACTATCTTCGTTTTTACGGTTTAATATTAATTCTAATAATCAGAACCTTATTGCCTTGGAGGACGAAATGCGTATCTGCTCTGATTATTTATCCATTCAAAAAGTTCGATTCAAAAATTCCTTACAATACACCATTGAATTACCTAAAGAACTTTACACCAGTTGTAAAGTTCCTGTGTTTGCTATCCAATGTCTTGTTGAAAATGCGATTAAACACAACGCACTTACAGACAGTGAACCATTAAAAATTGAGATAGGCTATCTTTCCGACAATAAAATTTCTGTTGTAAATAATATTCAGGATAAGCATGTTAATGATACTTCAACCGGAATGGGATTAAAAAACCTGACGGAAAGATATAAGCCAATGACTGATAAAATCATTGAAATAAAACGAACTGATAATCGTTTTGAAGTCATACTTCCATTGCTATGAACATTATAATAATTGAAGACGAAGAAAATAATGCTGAAGATTTAAGGCAGAATATTTTAAAGCATAATCCAAGTGCTAACATTATTGCATTGCTTAAATCTGTAAAAGAATCCATTGAATATTTAAAAAAACATGAGCAACCCGATTTGTTTATTTCAGATATTGAACTTGGAGATGGATTAAGTTTTGAAATTTTTGAAGCAACAAAAACTACTGCACCCGTTATTTTCGTTACGGCTTACAATGAATATGCTTTAGAGGCTTTTAAAGCAAACGGCATTGATTATATATTGAAACCATTTAATCACAAAACGGTTTCAATGGCTTTAGATAAATATTTAACACTTACAGGTGCAAAAGTAAAATCTCCTGATATTGATAAACTTTTGCAATGGATAGGGAATACTCCAAAAGAAAACAAATCCTCCATTTTGGTTTATCTAAAAGACAAAATCATTCCTGTAAAATTAAATGAGATAGCTTTATTCTACGTTGATAATGAACTTGTAAAAGTTCACTGTATTAATGGTAAACAATACACTACTAATCAAACGTTGGATGAATTGGAAAAAATTAGTGGTAATGCTTTTATTCGCGCCAATAGGCAATACATTTTAAATAGAGCAACCGTAAAGGATGCTTCCCAATACTTTAACCGGAAATTATTAGTTAATCTTACCATTGATTTTAAAGATCAGATTTTAATCAGTAAAGAAAAGTCAACAACTTTTTTAGAATGGTTAGCTTCCAATTAGATTCACCCTCCTTTTTGTCCGTTTCACGTCATTTATAGCTAAAAAGCCCCTTTTAAAACTTCATTTTTACCCTTATAATCCCAACAGGTAAATGAGGTATTTAAAACATTTATTTATTTTTTCACTTAATATATCTTCTCTTTTTGCCCAAACAGAGAAATTCACAATTAGTGGAACTGTAAAGGATAAAAAATCTGGTGAAACAGTTATTGGCGCGACTGTTAGAGTAATTGAATTAAAAAATGTCGGGGCTTCCACTAATGAATATGGATTTTATTCCATCACTATTCCACAAGGAAATTATACACTTGAAATCTCTTATTTAGGGTTTAAGAAAATAAGCACAGCTGTAACCGTTGATAAAAATGCAAGTTTGAATTTCTCACTGGAAGATAACGCTTCAGAGCTGAACGAAGTAGTAATTACAACTGAAAAAAAAGATGCTAATCTAACTAATGCACAAGTTGGAGTAGAAAAATTAGATGTAAAAGAAATTTCTAAAATACCTGTTTTTGCAGGAGAGAAAGATATTATAAAAACACTACAATTAACTCCTGGGATAAAATCAGGGGGCGATGGCAATGCTGGATTTTATGTTCGTGGCGGAGGTGCTGACCAAAATCTGATACTGCTAGATGAAGCCCCGGTTTATAATGCTTCCCATCTTTTTGGATTCTTCTCAACCTTTAACAGTGATGCAATAAAAGATCTAACTGTTTATAAGGGAGGAATGCCTTCTCAGTATGGTGGTCGTTTATCTTCTGTATTAGATATAAAAATGAACGATGGAAACGATCAAAAATATCACGTTGGCGGGGGTATCGGAATAATCTCCTCAAAATTAAATATAGAAGGCCCGATTGTAAAAGACCGAGGATCATTTTTAATTGCCGCAAGAAGAACGTATGCAGATATGTTTCTAAAGCTGTCAAACAACTTTAAAGACACCAAATTGTATTTCTATGATTTGAATTTAAAAGCAAATTATCGCATTAACGATAAAAACAGAATTTTCCTTTCGGGATATTTCGGTCAAGATCAAATCGGATTAAGTTCTTTCGGAATAAATTGGGGAAATGCCACTGCCACGTTACGCTGGAACTCTATTATTTCTCCTAAGTTTTTTTCAAATACATCACTGATATACAGTAATTACAATTACAAAATAGCCCTTTCTTCAAGCACCTCAGACATTGATATAAAATCCAAAATCAGGGACTTTAATTTAAAACAAGATTTCACATTTTTAGCCAATCCAAAAAATAAAATCCGATTTGGTTTTAACAGCATTCATCATACAGTTACTCCCGGACAAATATCTTCTTCTGATGCATCGTTAAATTTTGCACAACTTCAAGAACGGTATGCTTTGGAGAATGCCTTGTATGTTTCCCACGAATGGAATGCAACAGAGAAGCTAAACATAATTTATGGTTTAAGAGCTACATCATTTAGCTTATTGGGAGATGGTAATTTCTATTCATACAATAGTAGTGGGGACGTTATTGATACCACTCATTACAATGCAAATCAAATCGTAAAAACCTATTTCAATTTAGAACCTCGCTTTTCTGCCTCTTATGTATTAGGAAAAACTAACTCGATTAAAGCAGTATATGCAAGAAACGTACAGTACCTTCACTTGTTAAGCAATTCCACAACATCGAACCCCACTGATTTGTGGATCACAAGCAGTCAAAATGTAAAACCGGAAATAGCCGACCAGGTTTCGCTCGGCTATTTCCAAAACTTCAAAGACAACTTGTTTGAATTTAGCACTGAAATTTATTACAAGGGGATGCAAAATCAGATTGATTATAAAAATGGTGCAAGTACTCAGGCAAATGATAAAGTAGAAGGAGAATTGCTTTTTGGTAAGGGCAGAGCCTATGGTATTGAGTTTTTTCTAAAAAAGAAATATGGCAGGTTTAACGGATGGGTAGGTTACACGCTTTCAAGAACTGAACGACACATTGACGGAATAAATAACGGTAATTGGTATGCAGCAAAGCAAGATAGAACCCATGATATATCTGTTGTAGGTATTTACGATTTGAATAAAAAGTGGGCACTGTCAGCAAGCTGGGTATTCAGTACGGGCAATGCTGTTACATTCCCAAGTGGAAAATATACAGTGGATGGCAAGGTTCAATACTTATATACAGAACGGAATGGTTATCGAATGCCTAACTATCACAGGTTAGACATTGGAGTAACGTGGTATAAAAGAAAGACCGAAAAATTTGAGAGTAACTGGAACTTTAGTATTTATAATGCATACGGAAGAGAGAATGCCTATACAATAACCTTCCGGCAAAGTGAAAGTGATCCCCAAAAAACAGAAATTGTTAAGACTTCCTTGTTCAGATGGGTTCCTTCAATTACTTACAACTTTAAATTTTAATACATGACCAAAAAGAGCATAAGAAAAACATTTCGTTTTTTGGTGATGATAGCACTTTTTGCCTCATGTGAAAAGGTTATTCAAGTGGACTTAAATTCAAAAGATCCACAAATTGTAATTGAAGCTGAGGTAACAGATGATATTTCCACACCACAAACAGTAAAAATCACTAAATCGGTTAATATAAGTGACGGTGAAACATTCTCAATTGTTAACGGTGCATCTGTTATCCTCAACGACAATTTTGGAAATAACGTTACTCTGACAGAAACAAGTCCGGGTATTTATCAAAACTCCGGTTTACAGGGTGTTCCGGGTAGAATCTATTATTTAACAATAAACGTTGCCGGAATAACATATACTTCCGTTTGTGAAATGCCCCAAAGTGTACAATTAGATACAATAATAGTTAATCATAGTTCGGGTGGCGGCCCAGGTGGAGGTGGTCCAAGTGGACCCGGCAATGGTAATTCAAATAGAGCTGAATCTCTTACCCCGGTGTTTCAAGATCCCATAGGGAGAGGCAATTATTACAAATTCAAATTTCAAAAAGATAATGAAACATCTACTTCACTATTTCTTTTTAGTGATGAGGTTGTGGATGGAGGTGTGAATAATCGCTCACTAAGGGCTGGAAATATTAGTTTAAACAAGGAGGATACGATAAGGGTGATAATGATGTGTATTGATAAAGCGGTATACAAATATTTCTATGGCATAAGTGCGAATGGAAATGGCCCAAATGCCAGTGCAACACCCGCAAACCCTGTTTCTAATATAACCGGTGGTGCGCTTGGTTATTTCAGTGCATATTCAGCTAGAACTAAAAGTATAAAAATAGAATAAAGGATATAAAATGAAACAAATATTAAAAAACACAATTATCCTATTTCTTCTTTTTACGTCTAAAATATCATTTGCTCAACGCAACTATGAGTTTAACAGAGAAGGCAATCCTTGCTATTTAAAATATATCCGCTATGCTCCCAATGATAACTATCAGGATTATAAACGCCCTTATCTGATGCTCCTTGGTAAACCAGGACAAGATGCTCAATCTGCTTTTGACCAGGACTCACTAAAAAATCTCCCGCAATTTTATAATTATCTTTTTGTGTATGTCCCTAACAGAGGTAACACTGCCGGAGAAAAACTCCAGTGTTTTGGTGCTTTATCAAGCCTGTTGACTTTTGGTTACACCTACGGAAATAAAAATTTATTCCTTCAGATAAATGATCCAACAATTACTTCCTCTGAAGTAAATACCACCGACCTAACTCGTTTCAATTGCATTCGGTTAAGTAATAAAAAAATGGGCGCTGCTGATAGTATCATCGCTAACAATAACATTACCTCTGATTTTAAAGAGGATGTTTCAGCTAATGATAAAACTGATGACAGTGACGATGATGAGAGTGCCGGTGGTACATTTTATTACGAAGAAGACAAGGATAATAACACCGCTGAAATAGCAGAAGTCAAATCACAGAAAATTTATTTTGGCCCTCCGCAAACATTTAACTATACTCTTTCCGGTTTAATAAAGGACAAAGCAACCGGAGAGGCTTTACCCGGTGCTACAATTCAGATAAAAGGTACGACCATTGGGGCAGCAACCAATATGGATGGGTATTTCACTTTACCAAAGGTTCCAACAGATACAAGCACTTTACAGGTTCAATACATAGGGTACAATAAAATATTTGTTTATTTAACTCCACACAGCCCTAAAAAAAATTTTCTAATCGAGCTTTCTCCATCTTCTCAGAATTTAAAAACCGTAACTATAACCGGATATAGGGAAGACGTTGTTCTTGTTAATAAAACGGATGTAAGCACCATCAAAATGACACCCAAAAAATTGGAGCAGTTACCGAATGTCGGGGAAAGAGATATCATGCGGTCTTTTCAGCTAATACCCGGTGTAAGTGCTTCCAATGAATCCTCATCAGGTTTATACGTTCGTGGTGGAACACCGGATCAGAACCTGGTTCTTTACGATGGTTTTACTGTATATCAGGTTGACCATTTATACGGTTTTTTCAGTGCATTTAATTCAAATGCTATTAAGGATGTTCAGCTTTATAAAGGGGGTTTTGAATCACGCTTTGGTGGTCGGCTTTCGAGCGTTACCGAAATAACCGGCAAGGACGGCAACCAGAAAAAATTCAATATGGGCGCTGATTTAAGCTTGTTAAGCATGAACGCTTACGTGGAGATACCTGTCGGGTCAAAATTTTCTTCTGTTATTACGTTCCGCAGATCATATAAAGGGCCTATTTACAATAAGATATTTGAGAAATTTAATAAAAGCAGCAGCACTACATCCGTTACACCGCAGGGAGGGGGTGGTCCCGGAGGAGGACGGTTTTCTCAGGAAACCGAAGCCACATCTTTTTTCTATGACCTGAACGGGAAATTTACCTATCGTCCAAATGACAAGGATATTGTATCATTAAGCATATTTAACGGCACAGATAAATTGGATAATAGTTCTTCTTCTTCGCTTCCTTCCTTCGGAAGTGCATCTTCTTCAAATTTCAGTATGAGTTCAGCAGACTTAACCAAATATGGAAATATTGGAAGCAGTTTAAAGTGGTCAAGAAAATGGCATCCGAAATTATATGGCAATACTATTTTAAGTTATTCAAATTATTATAGCGACAGAGATCGTTCACAAGAGAGATCATTAACTAACTCCAGCCGAGAAACCACAACAAGAAAAAATGGGATTTTTGAAAACAACGATCTCAAAGATTTCAGCCAGAAGTCCGATTACCAATGGGATATTTTTAATTTCTCCCAATTACAGTTTGGTGGTTTCGGAACATATTATGACATCAAATATACATACGCTCAAAATGATACAGCAACAATACTGGATCGTCACAATAAGGCTTTATTGGCTGGTGGTTATGTTCAAAGCAAAACCAAATTCTTTAAAGATAAAGTACAGTTTTTACCAGGAATCCGAGCAAGCTATTTTGAAACCACAGGGAAGATGTATTATGAACCCCGTGCATCTTTGTCTGTAAATATTACAAATAGATTGACCTTAAAAGGGGCCACGGGCAAATATTATCAATTTGCTAATCGTGTTACCCGTGAAGATATTTTATCAGGAAGCAAAGATTTTTGGTTACTATCTGATGGCAATAAAGTTCCCATAAGTTCGTCCATTCATTACATAGCTGGATTATCTTATGAAACAAACAACTACTTGTTTAGTGCAGAAGGATATTATAAAAAGATAGATAATTTAACAGAGTATTCTCTTCGTATTAATGCAAGTCCATTTAAAGTAGATTATAACGAGAATTTTTTTAGCGGATATGGATATTCAAAAGGGATAGAATTTTTAGCGCAGAAAAAATCAGGCAACTTTAATGGATGGGTAAGTTATACTTTGGGTGAAGCACGCAATCATTTCGATGTATATTCTGATACTTATTATCCCGCCAACCAGGATGTAACACACGAATTTAAAATAGTAGCGCTTTATAAATGGAAGCGCTGGGATTTTTCGGCAACTTGGATTTATGCAACAGGAAGGCCATATACAGCACCTTCCGGAGCGTATAGTGTAACGCTTCTCGATGGTTCGTCTTCGGATTATTTCACTGTTACCTCGAAAAATGGTTTACGCCTGCCGGAATATCATAGGGCTGATATTTCTGCAAACTATAAATTACTACGAGGAGATAAAGGAGATAAAAAAAGGAGAGAGATCGGGTATATTGGCTTTTCAATATTTAACCTATACGATAGAAAAAATGTTTGGTACAAGCAAAATACAATTGAAAGCGGATCCATTATAGAAACGAATGTTAATTATCTCGGAATGACACCTAATGTAACATTATCACTAAAGCTTAGATAGCATGAGAAACAAGATAATTATTTCATTCTTAATCCTTTCAATAGCAGGATGTAAAAAAGAAGAAAATAAAGAGTTTACAGATTCGCCAATTATTGAATCATACCTTTCACCGGGCGATTATCTGAATATAAAGGTGACCAGGCAAATACCATTTTCCTCTGACGTTTCTTATTCCTCTGATGACATAAACCATCTTACAATAAATGTTACTCGTAACAACGTGAATTATACATTACAAGCTTTAGGAGACGGAAAATACGTTGATGGCTCATTGATTGTTGCCGAAAATGATTTATATGATCTTTCATTTAGTTTTAATTCTAAGAATGTTTCTGCATATACTAAAGTTCCTGCCAAGCCACAAAATTTTACAGAATCAGTTACAGAAATAGAACTTGAAAAAATTGATACGGCATCAGGCCCTCCGAATTTTGGCTCGCAACTCGATCCCGTAAATCTCACATGGGACAATACAGACGGATCTTATTATCTCGTTCTTATTGAAAACATAGAAACTACTTTAGAGCCAATACGTGATTTCGGAGGAAATGCACCTCCCGGAAACAGATTTAGAAAATCACCTACAAATGCTTCTTCCACCGAAATAAGATCAATGGAATTTCAATACTTCGGATCGCATCGAATAGTTTTATATCATGTATTGCCTGATTACGCATCCTTATATGATGATAATAGCACCAGCTCGCAAAATTTAACAAATCCATCTACAAGTATTGTCAATGGATATGGAATTTTTACGGGGTTAAATTCGGATACATTGTATCTGGAAGTCAAAAAGAAATAAACCTGTGGAGGAGATTCTTTTCCATATATGAAAACAACGATTACAAGTATTTTGTTTGCAATTATATCAGGCATTTCATTCAGCCAAAACATCGCTGATGGTAAAGCAAATGAATGGCAGGTTCCTTTAAGGTATTATGATTCCAAAGCACACTTGCAATACAACATTACAAACAACGATAGTATGGTATTTATTTGTGTGCGTATTCCTGAAGAACAATTTCAAATGAAAGTAGCTCATGCGGGAATGACTGTGTACATAGATACCACTGGGTGGAGAATATTATTTTCAAATTAAAAAATGATTTATCTGAAAATAAGATTTTACATATCTCTACTTTTCATAGCAAACTGACAATAAAAGATAAAAAATGCTCTTCACAAAGCAAAAGCATTGCAAGTCCCACAAATCAGCCCACAATCAAAACTTGCAATGCACTTGCTTTTTTCCTATGCAAAGTAAAAATTATTTTTAAAAAATCTTCCCTTCAAAAATTTTTAAAATCAACCCACAGCCAATGACATCATTTCGGTTGGACAAGTTCTTACCATCACAAACCAACTGCATTTGGACAATGTAACGGCAGACAGTATGCCGAACCGCCAACAACAGGCTTTTGCAATTTATTTTTTGCGGGTGGGGACAGGTTTTCAATCGGTTGTACTTTTTAATTACTTTCGTGCTTGCTGACAGTGACGAATTTTTAAAACCCGCAAAAAATAAATTGCAAAAGCCCGTATACGTTACACGGTGAGCAACCAAAATACAACCACAGGTTGATTCCAAATTTTTAATTTTTTTTGTTCAGGTATATTTTTTTCCCCTTCCTTATTTCGCTTCTATTGCATCCGGTTTTTGTGTATTTTTGCTTGTGTAACGTAGTTTTTAGACGGCCGGCCTTTAGCGGTCATGCTTAGACGACTGTGATAATTTGAAACTTCTGGGCAAATATTTGACAATTATTTTGTAACTTTGCTAAGTGAAAAAAAATAGACAAATAGGACTTGATTTTGAGATTGACCAACTGACAAATTCAATTGTGAATGTGGTTTCTGGCGACAGTTTCCCGACTGACATCACGATTGTAACCGTTGAAGATTTGAAATCAGTGACGAAGAAGAACGGCTGGCAGTTTCTTTGGAAAACCGAATTCAAATATCCCGAAAGGGATGTTTATAAACTGACAATTGTAAACAATCCGACAGTCATTCAAGGACTGCTCAGTTTGGAAATTAAAGCCGACCATGTTTACATGCACTTAGTTGAAAGTGCGCCATTCAACATCGGTAAAAACAAAATCTATGCGGGTGTTCCTGGAAATCTTGTGGCATTTGCTTGCAAACTTTCCTTTCAGCGTGGACACGAAGGAAATCTTTCATTCCTTTCTAAATCACAACTCGTTCAACATTACATTGACTCGCTGGGTGCATTTCATTTCGGTGGACGAGTAATGATTATTGAAACAAACGCTGCGTTAAAACTTATCAATAAATATTTTCCATTATGCAAACTAAACTAAAAGAATTGGATGTTGACTTTATTGGTGGACAAGGTCCGTTGACGAATGAAGAAGAAAAAGCAATCAGTGAATTTCTAAAATCTCGGAAAGTTGAGAGAATGAAAAAGCATCTTCGTTTTACGAGAACCAATAGCCGAAAAAAAGTCACTGCTTGATAACGGTAAACAGTTGAACAGCCGAAATCAGCACGAACGCATAACAGCAAGTTTGTTCAAGCTAGGGTGAATGAGACCGCTGTGCTAAGTAGCGAAAATTTAGGATTAATGAATTGTATAGTTTAATTTACATCTTTTTCTCACATAGTTTGCAATTTAATTTTACACCTTAGATTTGGACTTGAGCATTTTACCGAAAGGTTTTTATACGTTCAGGATTATTCACAATGGGAGTGTGTATAATAAGAAACTCATTTTACAGTAAGGATACCAAAACTACCTAAATATTTCGGCTAATTCTTATTTTCATGTGATGGATAGCATTTATCCTTGCTTTTTTATTTTATCAGGATTAAAAATTTGCTACGTCCTCTTATTGTATAAAAACAGTTCCATAGGAACGGTTCATATTTTAACAACGGACTTCAGTCCGTTGTTGTAACGCCTGACTTCAGACCCTTGAGTTCCGTAGGAACGAAACATAAGAAAAAAAACTTTCAGGGAAGAGTTTATGGAGTTATTGAAAAAGTTTGAAGTATCGCATGATTAAAGATACATTTTGAGGATCTGATATGAATCGTGCCGGAGTTTACCCTGACGGAGGAAGGGGCACTTTTAACCATAGAACGTACAGATTTGGAGTACGGACTAAATCCATCCCTGTAAAATAGAGGCGTGCCGGAGTTTACCCTGACGGAGGAAGTGGCACTTTTACACATCATGCATGTTTTTCTGCTGACGTTCTGTACTTTAAAATCGGTTTGTGGCAATTTCTCCAGCACATAAAAAATAAGAATTACCGTAACTGTTCGGTCCAAGATGAAAAAATGCAATTTAGCCACTGATTACACAGATTAATGTTATAAAAAATCTTAAAAATATTTTTAATCCGTGTAATCAGTGGCTAAGTTTTTTTTTTCTTATTCAATAAGTGGTTCAATCAAATGGATACTGAACAGTAACGAATTAGCTAATATTTCCCGGACCTTTTAAGGGTATTTGTAAATTCAATATATTTGCACCTCTCAGTAAGGATTCAACCCCCTTTACTTAACCCCGGACTCCTTTGATTACTCCCATAAAATACGACCGGAAAGATTTTTCCGATGAACTGCTGATGAAAATCTATGAAGAACTGATCATTCCCAGATTGATAGAGGGAAAATTCCTACGCCTTTTGCGTATGGGAAAAGTCAGTAAATGGTTTTCGGGAATTGGTCAGGAAGCCATTTCTGTGGGCTCCACCTTAGCCCTTTCAGAAGATGAATATATTTTACCGCTTCATCGCAATCTGGGTGTTTTTTCCTGCAGGAAAGTTCCTTTAAACAGATTATTTTCTCAGTTTCAGGGTAAAATGAATGGTTTCACGAAAGGCAGAGACCGTTCCTTTCATTTTGGAACGAAGGAACATCATATCGTGGGTATGATTTCGCATTTAGGTCCGCAATTAACCGTAGCATGCGGGATTGGACTGGCTGAAAAAATTTCTCAGCGTAAAAAATTATCCTTAGTTTATACAGGGGATGGCGGCGCCAGTGAAGGTGACTTTCATGAGGCATTGAATGTGGCAGCGGTGTGGGACCTTCCTGTAATTTTTATGGTGGAAAACAACGGGTATGCTTTGTCCACTCCTTCTGCCATTCAAAACCGGATTAAGTCATTTACAGATAAAGGACCGGCGTATGGAATGGATGCCATTCAGATTGACGGAAATAACGTATTAGAAGTTTACGCTACCGTTAAAAAATTTGCAGAACAAATCCGCGAAAATCCAAAACCGGTTTTAATAGATGCATTGACATTCCGGATGAAAGGGCATGAGGAAGCATCGGGAACCAAATATGTGCCACAGGAACTTTTTGCTCAATGGGCACAAAAAGACCCGGTGGTGAACTATGAGGAGTTTTTAATTCAGGAAAACGTGTTGAAAAAAGAAATGGCAGATGACATCCGGTCAAAAATCAATGCTCAGATTGATTCAGCATGGAATTTATCAGAGGCAGAACCCATTCGTGATTCCAGTCAGGAATTAGAATTGAAGGATGTTTATTTTCCTTTTATACAGGAAGAAAAACCACCCATCTCAGGAAAAAAGGAAAATTTACGGTTTGTGGATGCTATCCGTGAAGGATTATGGCAATGTATGGAAAAGCATGAAAATTTAATTTTGATGGGTCAGGATATTGCTGAGTACGGAGGAGTATTTAAAGTGACTGAAGGTTTTCTGAAACAATTTGGAAAGGAAAGGGTGCGAAACACTCCGCTATGTGAGTCAGCAATTTTAGGGACTGCGCTCGGGTTGTCTGTGAGTGGTTTTAAGTCGATGGTTGAAATGCAGTTTGCTGATTTTGTTTCGTGTGGATTAAATCAGATTGTAAACAATCTGGCAAAAGTTCATTATCGCTGGGGTCAGAACGCGGATGTAGTGATCAGAATGCCAACCGGTGCTGGAACTGGAGCCGGTCCTTTTCATTCTCAATCTAACGAAGCATGGTTTTTTCACACTCCGGGATTAAAAATTGTTTATCCAAGTAATCCGGTTGATGCCAAAGGGTTATTGATTTCAGCAATTGAAGATCCCAATCCGGTAATGTATTTTGAGCATAAACTATTATACCGTTCCATTTCTGAGGAAGTTCCTGAAGATTATTACACCATTCCCATCGGCAAGGCATCTCTTGCCATGGAAGGAGATGAGCTTTCTATAATTACGTATGGATATGGGGTTGTGTGGGCAAAAAAAATTATTGCTGAAAAAAATATTTCAGCCGACATTCTTGATTTGCGTAGTTTATTGCCATGGGATAAATCAGCAGTCAGTGCCACTGTTAAAAAAACAGGGAAAGTATTGATTCTGCACGAAGATTGTGTCACCGGTGGCATTGGCGCAGAAATTTCTGCCTGGATTACAGAGCATTGTTTTACGTTTCTCGATGCGCCTGTAATGAGAGTTGGCTCATTGGATACGCCGGTTCCTTTTGCCTCGGCGCTTGAAGAGGACTTTCTACCGGAAAAGAGATTGAGGGATGCGGTGGAGGAGTTGCGGGGGTATTAATTTTTAAAAAACATAAATATTTCCGGTAAGATATCTTTTCATGCTGGTACTTTTTTGCACACTATTACAAAAAAGTCACGACTATTTTGCAGTTGACTGCAAAAAAGACGGGCGTTAAACTTCTCCTCTATTCAATATATATTTGACCGCTCCACAATTTTTGCAGAAATTCCATCCAAGGCATAATAATAATATTTCCAACCTTTCGGGTATTTGGGTCAAGTGAAACGATAATGGCTTGCTTTACATTATATTCTTCCAAAAACGCCTTCATTCCTTTCATATCGTCTTGATCTACGTGGCGAGTGCTTTTGACTTCTACAGCTACGTTATGATCGCCGAGAATAAAATCTACTTCTAATTGGGAGGCGGTCCGCCAGTAAAAGATATCATAAAAAAACCCCGAATACTTGCTGTGTGCAGACAATTCCTGAAAAATAAATTGTTCGAATGCCTTTCCGAAGACCTCACTTGGAAAAAGAATTTTTCTACGATTAAGCAACGTGTTGATAATACATAAATCATAGAAATAAAATTTAGGTGACTGGATTACTCTTCGTTTCGGTTTCTTTTGAAAAGAAGGTATAAATTTACCTATTAAAGTGTCTGTTAATATTTGAAAATACTCTTTGACTGTATAGAGAGATGCACCACAATCACGGGCAATATTGGTAAAATTCACTATTTCACCACTACTAAATGCGGCAGAGGTAAGAAAACCATTAAAAGCATGAAGGTTTCTGGAAATTGCTTCCTGTGACACTTCTTCTTTCAGATAATCACCAATATATGCACGATGCAGTGGTATTGGGTTTGAACTTAAATAATGCTTTGGTAGAAGACCATGTTCAAGCGCTCTCAGTAAATCAAAATCAGGGATTTCAGGAAAAACTAAAGGAAATAACTCGTAGCGAATTGCTCGCCCGCCCAATAAATTTGCAGCATTTCGTTTTAATTTTCTTGCGCTGGAACCACATAAAATGAATGGAATATTATGATTGACTATTAACCATTGCACCTCATCCAACAAAATAGGAATTTTTTGTACTTCGTCTATAATTACTGGGAATTTATTTTCTTGAAGATTTAGTACTTCTTCCCTGAAAACAGATGGATTGGCTAATAATCTTTGATATTCACCCGAAAGCAAGAGATCATATCGTGCAGATAAAGCAAATAATGACTTCAGTAATGTGCTCTTACCCGTTTGTCTGGGTCCCCAAAAAAAAGCGGTCTCTTGCTCCAATCCGGAAAAGGAAAATACACGTTTGAACATAATTATTAATTGATGACAAATTTAAGTAAAATTTTAAAATATCATGTAATTTTAAAAAAATGTTTATGAAAAATGGGTGCATCTTAAACGAGACACGGAGCACCTTGTCTCTACATATTCCCCATTTGAGAAATTCCCCTAAGCATCAACCCTCAGCCCATCATACCCCAATCGAACAAACTCCGGCAACTCTTTTTCCACTTCTTCATGCAAGCCCAACTGGTGGCTGATGTGTGTAAGATAGGCACGTTCCGGCTTTAAAATTTTTAAAACTTCCACAGCTTCCTCCAGGGTGTAATGAGAGATGTGTTTTTCTTTTCTTAACGCATTCAACACGATAATTTTAGATCCGTAAATTTTTTTCATTTCTTCCTCGGGGATAAAATTAGCGTCTGTTATATAGGTAAAATCGCCGACACGAAAACCGAAAACCGGCATTTTATGGTGCTTTACAAGTATAGGAATCAATGTGATGTCACCCACAGTAAATGGTTTGTTATCAATTTCTACCAAATCAATTTTGGGAATTCCCGGGTATTTAGAATTGTTAAAAACATATTCAAATTCCTGCTTTATCTGGTTGAGAACTTCTAAAGTCCCATAAACCGGCACTGCTTTGTCCTGGGAAAAATTAAACCCGCGTACATCATCCATTCCGGCTGTATGGTCTTTGTGCGCATGTGTGAATATTAAGGCATCGAGTTTATTAATTCTCTCCCTTAAAACTTGTTGTCGAAAGTCCGGTCCGGAGTCAATGATGACACTGGTGTTTTTATGTTGAATATGAATGGATGAACGGAGTCGTTTATCCCGGTAGTCAATGGAGCGGCAAATTTTGCAATCACAGGCAATAACGGGAACGCCCTGGGAGGTGCCGGTGCCGAGAAACGTGATTTGCATGATTGGCTTATAACTCTTATAAAAACTTTCAAAGTAGTTTTACCAACGTAACAGTAATCGCGATGCTTGCTGTTATCATTGCACCCAATTTTATGATGATGCGCTGCTCTATTTCTTTCATATTGCGTTTCAAATCTATAATATCTTGTTTGGTTGCTAAATTTTCATCAATAATTTCAGCAAAAGTTTCTGCCTGCACTTCGGCTTGTTGAACGGGAACCCCAACTGCTATCAGTTTTTTAGCATAAGCCAAGGTATCAAATGTTAATGCGTGTGCCATAATGATTTTCTTACAAAGATAAACAATTTTAGGGTAATTTTTTATTCAGACGACTGTAATTGCAAAAACAATTCGCGGCTTTTTTCGGTAAGTTGTTCTAGTGGTATGTTTAATACTTTCAGTATTTCCAACAGGCAGTTAATTTTCCCATCCAACGAATAAAATTTATTGATAATCACTATTTTCTTACTTTCCAGAATACAATAGCCGGATTTGAAATTGCCTTTTTCGTAACGGACTTCGTAAGACGACTCTGTAAGCATATTTTCAAGCTTCTGGAGGAAGTGGGAAGTGTAGCGGATCATTTGAGGAAGGATAAAGGATAAAGGGGAAAGAAAAAAGGAGAAAGAAAAAAAAATAACACTAAACATTAAACACAAAACACTAAACACAAAACACAAAACACTAAACGCTAAACACTAAACAACTAGCATCAAAAATCCAACATCAATTTCACTACACCCTCACCATCCAGCCAAATTTATCTTCACACTTTCCGGTACGTATGTCTGTCAATGTTTTTAAGATTCGATGAGAAATTGAGGAAGGAGTAATGACCGGTAATTGAAAATCTTTTCCCATATAACCGATTTTTGCAATGTGAGCCACCGTGGCGGCAGTTCCAACGCCAAATGCCTCTTTTAATTCATTCTTACTGTGAGCAGTCAGCAAATCATCAATGGAAATTCTTCTTTCTTCAACCGGAATTCCCCAGTCCTTTAAAAGTTGTATGATGCTATCACGCGTAATACCACTTAATATAGTTCCGCTTGTCATGGGGGTAACTACTTTGTTTCCAATCACAAACATTACATTCATGGTTCCCGATTCTTCAATGTATTTATGTTCGAAACCATCTGTCCAAAGCATTTGATGGTACCCTTTGCTTTGCCCAAGTTTAGCGGGCATCAAAGCGGCGGCATAGTTTGCGGCGGCTTTAGTAAACCCTAATCCACCTTCAAAAGCCCTCACGTATTTTGTTTCCACAAGCACACTTACCGGCTCACTGTAATATTGACCCACCGGACAAGTGAAAATTACAAAACGATAATTTTGAGAAGGTTTTACACCTACAAATTCGTCAATAGCAAACATCACAGGACGAATATATAATGCCGCATTTTCTTGTTTTGGAATCCAATTGGAATCTAAGCGAATCAATTCCATCAGACCTTGCATAAATAAATCCTCAGGAATTGCGGGCATGCAAAGTCGTTCAGCCGAAATATTTAACCGCGCATGATTATCGGTTGGTCTGAAAAGCCAGGAATTTCCCTTTGTGTCTTTGTATGCCTTCATACCTTCAAACAATGCTTGACCATAATGCAAGGCAGAAATAGATGGAGCCATTGACATAGGACCATAAGGTACTATTTTCCCATCCTGCCATTCTTCATTCTTATAGTCCACAACAAACATGTGGTCAGAAAAGTACTTACCAAAGGGTATGTGATTAAAATCTATTTCATGAATACGGGATTTTGTAACTTTCTGGATTTCAAGGTTATAGATTTTTGTTTCTAACATGATTTCCTGAGTTTAAAGGTTAAATTTTTATCACATTTCACCCGGCTCATTTTTAAAGTACCCAAATGTATGTAATTATTTTGAGAAAATCAAGTGTTATTTTTTTGTATAGAAATTCCCAATTCTTTCAATTGTACATCTGGCAAAGGGGATGGGGAATCTATCATAACATCCCTTCCAGCGTTATTTTTAGGAAAAGCTATAAAATCACGAATGGTCTCTGAACCGCATAATAAGGCAACCCAGCGATCGAAGCCGAAGGCAATTCCACCATGAGGTGGGGCGCCAAATTCAAAGGCATTCATTAAGAAACCAAATTTTTCGTTGGCTTCTTCTTTGGTAAATCCCAACACATGAAATATTTTTTCCTGCAATTCCTTTTGATGAATACGGATAGAACCGCCGCCAATTTCTGTTCCGTTTATCACCAAATCGTGCGCAATGGCTCTTACTTTTTCCGGTTGGGAATCTAACAAGGGGATGTCTTCGGTTTTAGGGGAAGTAAAAGGATGATGCATGGCATAAAATCTTTTTTCTTCTTCATTCCATTCGAGTAGTGGAAAATCAATTATCCACACCGGTTTATATTCATCGGATTTCCGTAATCCAAGGCGATTGCCCATTTCAAGGCGTAATTCATTTAAACATTTCCGGGTATGTTTTTCTTTCCCACATAATATCAACAGTAAATCACCTGGAGCGGCTTTAAAAAGTTCAGTTACTTTTTTCAATTCATCTTCCGTATAAAATTTATCTACAGATGATTTTACAGTTCCATCGCTATTGTAACGTACATAGACCAAACCCCCGGCGCCGATTTGTGGTTTCTTCACAAATTCAATGAGTTCATCTATCTGTTTTCGGGTGTAAATTGCACATCCTTTTGCGCAAATACCTCCAATCCATTCGGCAGAATCGAAAACAAGAAATCCTTTTCCTTTGAGTTGGGTTGTAAGATCAACCAACTTCATATCGAAACGGAGGTCTGGTTTATCGGAACCGTAAGAATGCATTGCTTCCTGATAGGTCATAAGTGGAATTTCAGAAATCTCAATCCCTTTTATATTTTTAAAAAGGTGTTTTACAAGTCCGCTGAAGGTTTGCAAAATATCTTGTTGTGTGACAAATGACATTTCGCAATCCAATTGCGTAAATTCCGGTTGCCGGTCGGCACGCAGGTCCTCATCGCGAAAACATTTTACTATTTGGTAATAGCGGTCTAATCCGGCGACCATGAGCAGTTGTTTAAACGTTTGAGGGGATTGCGGAAGTGCATAAAATTCTCCGGGGTTTACTCTTGATGGAACAATAAAATCGCGGGCGCCTTCCGGTGTCGATTTTATAAGAACCGGTGTTTCAACTTCCACAAAATTTTGTTCATCCATATAATTCCGGATTTGATGCGACACGTTGTGGCGAAATTCGAGATTGTGTTTTACCGGATTTCGTCTTATATCTAAGTAGCGGTATTTCATTCTAAGATTATCACCTCCATCCGTATTATCTTCAATAGTAAAAGGAGGAACCTGAGAAGGATTTAATACTTCAATTGTGGTTGGAATTATTTCAATATCACCTGTTTTCATTTTCGGGTTTTTAGACATGCGTTCTTTTACCACGCCGGTAACCTTAATTACGTATTCTCTGCCGAGTGATTTGGCATTTTGCATGCAATTGATTTCGGTAGATGACTCCTCTAAAACAATTTGGATTACCCCATAACGGTCGCGCACGTCAATCCATAACATCCCCCCTTTATCACGAACACGTTGAACCCAGCCGCACAAGGTGACTTCTTTGTTTATATCGGCATGAGAAAGTTCTCCGCAAGTATGGGTTCGATGGTGGGTTGTGAGGTTTAGCATGAGGTGTTGAATGGATTAATGGTTGAATGGGTAAAATGGTTGAATGGTTAAATGGTTATATGGTTAAAATGGTTAATTGAAAAAATAATTATACTTTTACAAGGTGTAAAAATACGGCAAAACAACGCAATTTTATATGAAAAACAGATTCGTATTGTTTATTTTATTTTTTTGGATAGGGTGTGGGTTTGGATTAAGAGCGCAAATACCTGGAATGAAGCAGGTATCTTTGGGTGATTATGGTACGATGGAGATTCCGAATAATTTCATAGAAATGGATGACGATATGATTGCTTTCAAGTACCCGGCTCAGCGGAGACCTATTATCATGTTTACTGACTCGTTGCAGGAAGTGGAAGTTGGTTTAACCATGCATCCTACCTTATTTGAAGAAAAAGACATGAAATTATTGATGAAGTTTATTAAATCAACGTTGATACAACAATTTGATACGGTAAAATTTTTGAGTGACACAGTATTGATACATCATGAAAAAAAATCTGGTAAATTTAATCTCAAGACCATACGAAGATTTCGCAGTGTCACGGGGAAAATAAATTTAATTGAAAAGTATGTGTCACAGCGGTATTTTATTATTGGGAAGGAACTACTTGTTTTTTCATTTTATTGTCCGTTTAATATTAAAAATGAATGGGAGGAGAAAACAGAGAGGATGATAGGGACGATAGTATTGAAAAAGTAAAACGTTAAGTTTTTTCGTATCAAAACGAAAACACGGAACGACAGGAAAATATATAAAAAAGAAAACATGAGTTTGATATATAAGGATTTAACCTATAGTATCAGGGGTATTATATTTGATGTTTTTGCTAATGTTCCCGGTAAGTGGGAAGAGGAAATATATGAAGATATCTTAACAGATTCCATGATTTCTAAGGGCTATAAAGTGGAACGGCAGAAAGAATATTCGGTGTTGTATAAAAATAATATTGTAGGTAAATATAGAACGGATTTGGTTGTTGAAGAAAAAGTTGTTCTTGAACTTAAGGTAGTAACTGAAATTTTACCTCTACATCAGGCACAACTAATTTCATATTTGAAAGTGACAGGACTACAATTAGGGCTACTTATTAATTTTGGTGGGTCCAAAGTTTATATGCAAGGATTTCCTAACATGGTAAGTAATAAGAAAATACTCACTATTAACTTTGATATAAATAAGACCTCTCTCAAAAACGAAGATAAAAAACTTCTTTTGCCTTTTTTAGAAATGGGTAAAGAAGTTCTTGAAAATCTTGGACCAGGTTTTTTTCACCAAGTATATAGACGTGCGTTTTGGGATGAGCTACGAGCAGGTGATATTGATTTTGTATTAATAAAAAATCTTGAATTGAATTATAACGGTAAGCTTTATGGATCAAAGGACATACGGTTATTTAAAATAAATGACCTGTTGATATCAATAAACGCGATAAAATCAATAGAAAATGAAACGATAAGCGTGTTTTCTAATTTGATAAAACATTATCAATGTAAAAAAGGTTTGTTGTTTAATTTTAACAGCACGAAAATGGATTATAGATTTATTGGATAATAAAAAAGGAAAATACGGAACGACAGGAAAACATGTAAAAAGGAAAAAGGGAAAAAAGAAGATACGGAACTACAGGAAAATATATAAAAAGGAAAGAAGGAAAAAAAGAAGATACGGAACGACAGGAAAATATGTAAAAAGGAAAAAGGGAAAATACGGAACTACAGGAAAATATGTAAAAAATAAAAAAAGAAAAAAATAAAAAAAGAAAAAAAAAGAAAAAAATAATAAACATGGACGATTACTCAATTTATAAGACGCAAACACGTCCTAAAACCAGGTGTTCACTTAACTACATCAGTTCTTATAAGATTCTTGGCTTTTCTTTTTTCCTTTTTATATACTTTCCTGTCGTTCTCCTTTCCTATTCTTCCGTTTTCGCTCAGAATAAAATAGATAGTTTAAATTCTGTCTTATCCTCCCTCTCCCGCCGCCCCGATTCCTTCTTAAACGATACTACCAAAATAAATATGTTAATTATGTTAAGTCGTGAACTATTGGTTACAGGCAATTATGATAAAGCAATGGAAAAAGTCAATGAAGCTATAACACAGGCAAAAAAACAGATGAAAGGTAATCCCACAACGAATTTAACCACTCTCAAAAAAGGACTTGCAAATGCTTATAACATCAAAGGAAACATCAATTTCGCACACGGCAATTACAATGAAGCATTGAGAAATCATTTCTCTGCATTAAATATCAGAGTGGAATTTGGGGATAAATCCGGAATCTCCTCTTCTTACAACAATATTGGAAATATTTATTATCACCAGAACAACGACAAAGAAGCATTAAAAAATTATTTCCATTCATTGAAAATAAGAGAAGAAATAGATGATAAAAAAGGAATTGCCAATTCTTACGTTACTATCGGTAATATTTATTATGGAAAAGCTGTTTTACTGAGTTCTGATAGCGCCTTTTTTCAGAGTTTGTTGTATTCAAAAGCATTGCATAATTATCATGCCGCTTTAAAAATACAAGAAGAAATTGGAGATAAAAATGGGATAGCTTCTTCTTTGATCAATATAGGGACAATAAATAATCTATTAAAAAATTTGACGATTCAAGAAATTATTTTCTAAGATGTTTACAATTGTCCAAAGAAATGAGTGCAAAAGAATGGATAAAAAATGTTTATAACGCTTTATCCCAATTAGATAGTTCATTGTGCAGGTGGAAAGCCGCCTACGAATACCACAAACTATATTCCGAAATCAAGGACTCCATCTTCAACGAAGAAAGCAACAAGCAAATCACCGAGATGTCCACCAAATACGAACCCGAAAAGAAAGAACAACAAATAAAACTACTCAATAAAGACAAAGTAATTCAAACCAAAGATTTAGCACGTCAAAAAACAATCCGCAATGCTGTAGCCGGCGGGTTTGTGTTGGTATTGTTATTTTCTTTTGTTTTAATCAATAGATTTATGTTAATCAATAAACAGAAAAAAGTCATAGAAACAGAAACAGAAAGAGAAAAATCAGAAAAATTATTATTGAATATTTTGCCAGTTGAAACCGCTAAGGAACTAAAAGTTAATGGGAAAGCAACTCCCAAATATTATGAGCAAGTAACCGTCATGTTTACCGACTTCAAAGGATTTACTACCATAGCCGAAAAAATGAGCGCGGAAGAATTAGTCAGCGAGTTGGATTTTATTTTCAAAAAGTTTGATGAGATCATTTCCAAATATCCCATTGAGAAAATAAAAACCATTGGTGACAGTTATATGTGTGCGGGAGGGTTGCCAATTGCGAATACAACGAATCCGGTGGATGTGGTGATGGCTGGGTTGGAGATTTGTGAATGGATGAGGAGAAGAGCGGGGGATTGGGAGAAAAGGGGAAAGGGAGAAGTGGAGAAGGGGGGAAGGGGAGAAAAGATGAATTTGAAAGAAGAAGAACCGGAAAATGAACAAAGAGTAGAATGTGAAAGTGAGAGCCGTCTCCCTTTCTCCCCTTCTCCCTTTCCCCTCTTCCAAGTCCGCATCGGCATCCACACCGGCAGTGTCATCGCGGGAGTAGTGGGAGACAAAAAGTTCGCTTACGATATTTGGGGTGACACGGTGAACACAGCGAGCCGGATGGAGAGCAGTGGGGAGGCGGGGAGGGTGAATATATCGTGGGAGACATATAAATTTTTGGTAGGTGATAAAAATATTTCGCCCTTGCAATTCACTTTCAGAGGGAAAATTCCCGCGAAAAATAAAGGAGAGGTGGAGATGTATTTTGTGGAACGAACTTTATCAAATAAAAAATTAACCGCGAATTCACGCGAATAATAAGCGTAAATTATTTATTCGCGAACAATTCGCGTAAATTCGCGGTAAAATTTTTTCCTGTTTCTGATTTCAACATCTAAATATTTTTACAAAAGAACACGGATGACACAGATACGACTTATATACACGAAATTTTTATTCGCGCAAATCCGCTTAATCCTTGTCACGCGTATTATTTTTATTTTTTATATCCTTTCTTGTGGTTCCGTCCTTTCCGGTAGTTCCGCATTTACCCAAAACGCAAATATTGATTCACTCAAAAAAGTTCTTCTCACAGCAAAACAGGATACTAATAAAGTAAATACTCTTAACACCCTTGCATGGAAACTCAAGGATAGCAACCCTGATACATCCATTCTCATAGAAAACCAAGCTATTCAATTGACACAAAAAATAGCATCTTCTTCACAAGATAAATTAAGAGTGTGGGGGAAAAAAAGCATTGCGCGTTCTCTAAGCAATATAGGCGTTTATTACTGGATTAAAGCCGAATTAACTAAAGCAGTTGATTATTATTTAAAGGCGTTTAATATTTATAAAGAAATTGGAAATAAAAGTGGTATGGCAACTTGTCTTGCTAATATTGGAAACAACTATGCGGATCGTGCCGACTACTCCAAAGCAATGGACTATTATTTAAAGGCATTGAAAATTTACGAAGAAATCGGAAATAAAAAAGGAACTGCAACTTGTTTTGGCAACGTCGGGCATATTTATTCAAATAAAGGCGATTATACAAAAGCATTGGATTATTATTCAAAAGCTTTAAGCATTGATGAAAAACTCGGAAATAAGAATGATGTTGCAAGACATTTCAGCAATATTGGAGATGTCTATTCGGATCAAGCCGGCTATCCTAAAGCTATAGAATATTATTTTAAGACATTGAAAATTTACGAAGAAATCGGAAATAAATACGGAATTGCAGGAACGTTAAACTCAATAGGACTTATTTATGTTTATCAAAAGGATTACGCGAAATCGCTCAGTTATTGTTTAAAAGCGCTGAATATTAATGAAGAACTGGATAATAAAAATGGTATAGCAAACTCTTTAAGCAACCTAGGTAACTTATGTCTTTACCAAGCTAATTATCCAAAAGCGCTCAACTATTATTTAAAAGCTTTGAAAATTATAGAAGAACTTGGAGATAAATACGGACTTTCAACCATTCTTGGTAATATAGGTAGTGTTTATTATGGTCAAAGTGATTATACTAAAGCATTAAATTATTATTTAAAGGCACTTAAAATTGATGAAGAAATAGGAAATAAAAATCATTTAGCAATATTTTTAGGCAATGTAGGACAGCTGTATATAACAACAGGGAAATTCGCAAAAGCAGAAGCATGTTTAATCAAAGCATTGCATATTGATAAAGAAATTGGAGCAAAAGAGGGAGAAATGTATAGGGAGAAATGGCTTAGCCAACTTTACGATACGTTGGGAATTCTGACAAGGTCAGGGAAAAACCTAAACCTGTCAGGATATAAAACCATTTCAGGATTAACAGCAAAGGAACTCACTTTAAAAGCTTTTGCCCATTACATAAAATACATCGTGGCAAGAGACAGTATTCATAACGACGAGAACACCAAAAAGCAAACCCGCACCGAAATGAAATATGAATACGAGAAAGCGCAGATCGTAAAGGAAAATACAGAGAAAGAAAAAAAACGGATGGAAGAAGAAAAAGTAAGCAGACGAAATAAACTCCAGTATTCTGGAATACTATTGGTAATGATTGTATTGTTTTTGGGAATATTTTTGGTTGTCCGCAGAATAAGAGTGCAGGTTCAGTCAGCTTTGAACACCAGAAACATGCGTCTTACTACAGGTGCGTTGTTTATTTCATTTCTGATTTTTTTTGAATTTATTCTTGTTTTGATAGACCCATTTTTAGAAAAAATTACAGGAGGTGCGCCTGCTTTTAAATTGTTGGCGAATACACTTTTGGTTGTCATAATATTCCCACTGCATCAATTTCTGGAATCAAAAATAAAAGCAGGTATCTTCAATACGGATGAAGAAAAACTGAGTGTAAAATCCAGTTCCACTTTCTTTAAAACAATATTGTTTCTGTTTGGGTTTATGATTATTTCCCTATTCAATGTATCTTTTATTGATAAAAAAGATTCTCTGAAAGCAGAACTCCAAAAAAACATAGCGGATACTTCGCGTGTGAATACACTCCTCTATTTATCTCATATATATACTGTCCAAAATCCCGACTCTGCCGTTCTGTATTCAACACAAGCAAAAGAGATAGCCGAGAAAATAAATGACAGAAAAAGAGTTGTCAAGGCACTTAGAGAATTGGGTTGGGCTTATTATACAAAGGGTGATTATCCTAACGCGTTGCATTATTCTTTCGCATCATTAAAAATCAATAAAGAACTAAATGATAATACAACTAATGCCACTATTCTCAACAACATTGGAAATATTTATCAGTATCAAGGTGACAATTTCAATGCGCTTGACTATTATAAAAAGACATTGAAAATTTATAAAGAGTTGAAAAACAATAACGGAATGGCAACCAGCTTTGGTAACATCGGAAATGTTTATGGTTCCCAGGGCGACTATCCAAAAGCATTGGAATATTATTTCAATGCATTGAAAATGGATGAAGAAATGGAAAATAAACATGGAATTGCAAGACATCACGGAAACATAGGAATTATCTATTACTTGCAAACCAATTATCCATTAGCACTTAACTATTTTTTCAGGTCACTAAAAATAAAAGAGGAATTGGGAGAAAAAAATAGTATTGCCACTACCCTTGGTAATATTGGAAATGTTTATAATGAACAAGAAGATTTATCAAATGCACCGGATTATTATTTAAGGGCATTGAAATCGGATGAAGAACTTGGAAATATAAATGGAATAGCAAGGCATCTCGGCAACATCGGAATTGTATATAGAAGCCAGGGTGACTATAACAAATGTCTTGAATATTATTTCAAGGCATTGAAGTTAGATGAGGAACTCGGAAATAGAATAGGAATTGGAAGGCATATCGGTAACATCGGTTCGCTTTATACAACGTTGGGCAGATACAAGGAAGCAAAACAATTTCTTGACAGTGCGTTGGTTCTTTTTAAGATACTTGGAGCGAAAGAACAAATAAAAAACCAATATAGATACCTGTCAACACTCTACGATAGTACTGGAAATGTAAGAGAATCTTTTGCCGCTTATAAAATGCACATTGTTTACAGCGACAGCATTCACAACGAAGAAAACACCAAAAAGCAAACGCGTACGGAGATGAAATATGAATACGAAAAAGCGCAAATCATAAAAGCACAGGAAGAGAAGGAAATAATGCGGCAGTTGGTAGCGGCAGTTGGCAGGAGGAATAAGTTACAGTATTCGGGTATTATGTTGGGATTGTTTGTTTTGTTTATGGGAATATTTCTTTTTGTCCGTAAATTCCTGAGGCAGAATCAAACCGCATTAACCCCCAAATATATACGTCTTTCAGCAGGGGTATTGTTTATTTCGTTTTTAATCTTTTTTGAATTTATTTTGGTCTTGTTGGACCCTTTTTTAGAAGATTTAACCGCGGGGGCGCCTGCCTACAAGTTATTAGCGAATACACTTTTGGCTGTTGCTATATTTCCGCTGCATCATTTTTTGGAGGATAAATTAAAAGAGGGTATTTTTAAAACCTATGTCTGATGGGAATAATTATGTGTAATTCAAAATTTTTGAAGTAAGTTTGTATTGTGGATTCCCCTATTCAAAATAAAAAGCAACTCATAGAACAAATCTTTGTTCATCAAAAGCAGATTCGTTCTTTTGGTGTACTGCGGTTAGGAATTTTTGGTTCTTTTGCGAGAGATGAAATGAATGCGGAAAGTGATGTAGATTTTTTTATGGAGATAACAAGCGAATATAAAACACTTAACAACTTTTTAGCACTTCACCGGTATCTAAAAAATTTATTGGGGCGAAAAGTGGAAATTGTTACTCCTCAATCGCTCAACAAGTTTATCGGAAAATATATTTTACAAGAAGTAGAGTATGTCCCCTTCACCGCTTGATTTTCTGCATCATATTCAAAATGAATGTGGTTACATCCTTCGTGTAACTGCCGGTAAAAACCGTGATGAGGTGATTGGTGATGAAACGGTTTGTAAAGCTGTGGTACGCAGTTTAGAAATAATTGGTGAAGCAATAAAAAATTACCCGATGATTTTCGTATACAGTATTTCCAAATACAATGGGAAGATTGGGCTGGTATGCGGGATATATTGATTCATGTTTATTTTGGTATTGACTATGATATTGTTTGGAACACTATTCAGTTAGACATTCCTGAAGTTAATGCTGAACTTAAGCGGATTATAGAAAAAGAAAGCGGTACCATCGTTTAAAAACTCAAAATCTCACCTGCCATTTTTTTCACCCCCCCTTTTTTTTGCAATGTAAAACCCCCCCCCCCCATGCGCAAGCCCCTTTTCATCTCCCTTCCTTTTTTTTCTTTTTTCCTTTTTATATACTTTCCTGTCGTTCTTCTTTCCTGTACTTCCCTTTTTGCTCAAAATAAAATTGATAGTTTAAAATCTGTCTTATTCTCCCTCTCCCGGCTTCCTGATTCCTTTTCAAACGACACAATAAAAATAAATACACTCAACCAGCTT
This sequence comes from Bacteroidetes bacterium RIFCSPLOWO2_12_FULL_37_12, assembly GCA_001769655.1. GTDB lineage: Bacteria > Bacteroidota > Bacteroidia > 2-12-FULL-37-12 > 2-12-FULL-37-12 > 2-12-FULL-37-12. The sequence continues at coordinate 76,737 of MEPC01000023.1, forward strand.
TGCTGGGAATACAAAAATATTGGCATTTATGACACCGCTCTAATATACGGAAATGCGGTGCTGAAATTAGGTGAAAAAATAAAATTTCCTAAAGGCATTGCCGGCGCTTACAATAACATCGGAGTTATTCACGATTATAAAGGTGATTACGAAAAGGCGTTGGAATTTTTTTTCAAGAGTTTAAAAATAAATGAAGAAGTTGACGACAAACAAGTTATAGCTAGTTCTTACAATAACATCGGTAATATTCAATATAATAAAGGTGATTATGACAAAGCATTAGAGTTTTATTTCAAAAGCTTAAAAATAAGAGAAGAAATTGGCAGCAAAAAAGGAATGGCTGATTCTTACAACAACATCGGCTATATTTATTATAGCAAAAGCGATTTCGATAAGGCATTGGAGTTTTATCTTAAGAGTTTAACAATAAGAGAAAAAATAGGCGACAAAAAAGGAATGGCTGATTCTTACAACAACATTGGCATTATTCACGATAGCAAAGGCGATTACAACATAGCACTTGGGTTTTATTTCAAGAGTTTTAACAAATATAAAGGAATAGGTGACAAGAAAGGAATGGCTGGTTCTTACAACAACATCGGTATTATTCACGAAAACACTAACAATTATGACAAATCATTGGAGTTTTATTTCAAGAGTTTAATATTAAAAGAAGACATAGGTGACAAAAAAGGAATGGCTGATCTTTACAACAACATCGGAAATATTCACAAAAACAAAGGTGATTACGACATGGCAATGGAATATTATTCCAAGAGTTTAAAAATAAACGAAGAAAACGGTGACAAACAAGGAATGGCAGCTTTTTACGTCAACATCGGAACATTAAATAAATCACTTAAAAAATTTACAGAAGCAAGAAAATACTTAGAACGCGGGCTTTTACAATCAAAAGAAATCGGGAGTAAAGAGGGTATGAAATTAAGCTGTAGCGGCTTATCATCTTTAGACAGCACCCTCGGCAACTGGAAAAGCGCTTACGAATACCACAAGCTGTATTCCGAAATAAAAGACAGCATCTTCAACGAAGAAAGCAATAAACAAATCACCGAGATGTCCACCAAATACGAAACCGAAAAAAAAGAACAACAAATAAAATTACTCAACAAAGACAAAGAAATACAAACCAAAGATTTAGCCCGACAAAAAACTATACGCAATGCAGTAGCCGGCGGATTTGTGTTGGTTTTGTTATTTTCTTTCATTTTGATAAATAGATTTGTTTTGATAAAAAAACAAAAGAAAGTAATTGAAACGGAAAGAGAAAAATCAGAAAAACTACTTTTGAATATTTTACCTATGGAAACTGCTGAGGAATTAAAACTCACAGGAAAAGCATTGCCAAGATATTACGAACAGGCAACCGTCATGTTCACAGATTTCAAAAATTTCACACAAATAGCCGAAAAAATGAGCGCGGAAGAATTAGTCAGCGAGTTAGATTTTATTTTCAAAAAGTTTGATAAAATCATTTCTAAATATCCCATTGAGAAAATAAAAACCATTGGTGACAGTTTTATGTGTGCGGGGGGATTGCCGGTTGCGAATACAACGAATCCGGTTGATTTGGTGATGGCTGGGTTGGAGATTTGTGAATGGATGAGGGGGAGAGCGGGTGAAGGGGAGAAAGGGGGAAAGGGGGAAGGGGAGAAGGGGGGAAGGGGAGAAAAGATAAATTTGAAAGAAGTAGAACCGGAAAATAAACAAAGAGGAGAATGTGAAAGTGAGATCTGTCTCCCTTTCTCCCCTTCTCCCTTTCCCCTTTTCCAAGTACGTATAGGCATCCACACCGGCAGTGTCATCGCGGGAGTGGTGGGTGATAAAAAATTTGCTTATGACATTTGGGGTGATACGGTGAATACGGCGAGCCGGATGGAGAGCAGTGGGAAAGTGGGAAAAGTGAATATTTCTGGAACAACCTATAAATTAATTAATACTTCCGAAAAATTAAATATGATTTATCGTGGAGAAATTGAGGCAAAGAATAAAGGGAGAATTAAAATGTATTTTGTAGAAAGAAAATTATGAAATATTAAATTGTTTCATATTTTATTTTAGTTTTTAATATAATTGTAAATTTATTGTAAACATATCATCAAATAAATCCAATAAATTGAATGATGAAAAAACCTATTATTTTATTTTTTGTATGTAGTTGTTTTAATTTAACAATTATGTGTTCTGTCTCTTTTGCACAATTGTACAAAATTGATTCCTTGAAGGAAATTATAATTAAGGTTAATAATGATACGGATAAAGTTTTTTTGTTAAACAAATTAAGTAGACAATACAAAATGATAAATCAATTTGATAGTAGTATCCATTATGCTAAAATAGCTTTATTATTAGCCCAAAAAATATCTTTTAATAGAGGATATATTCAATCTTTCACAAATTTAGGAACAATTTACCAGCAAAAAGGAAATTTTTTAAAGGCGTACGAGTATTTCTTTGCGGGTTTAAAAGTAGCTGAGAAAATAAATAATAAAAAGGAGATTTCCACTTATTATTTTTTGCTTGGAGGATTATTTGCCGCTCAAAACAACTATGATAAAGCGCTTGATTATTTCCACAATACATTACAGCTACTCAAAGAATTGGGTGACAAAAAGAGAATGGCGACTATCTACAGGCAGATTGGTAATTGTTATGTTGAAAAGCATGAATATGCTTTGGCACTGGAAAATCAACAGTTATCAATAAAAATAGCTAAGGAAATTAATGATAATCTCTGTGTAGGTCTGTCCTATAACGAAATCGGGATTATAAATAAAGAGTTAAAAAATTATGATGAAGCATTAAAATATTATTTTTTAGCAATAGAAACACTTGAAGATGAAAATGAAAAATATGGTCTGGCGGCAACCTATGGTAATATTGGTGGAATATATCTTTATAAAAAGAATTATACACAAGCTATTTATTATACTTCCAAAAGTTTAAAAGGTTTAATGGAATTAGGATTAAAAGATGGAATTATTTTAGCCCATAAAAGTTTAGCTAATATTTATTTAACAATTGATGATTATAAAAACGCCTATAAGCATCACCTCTTATACGCTCAAGTAAAAGATTCCCTTTTCAACGAAAATTCCTCCAAACAAATCACCGAGATGCAAACCAAATACGAAACCGAAAAAAAAGAACAACAAATAAAATTACTCAATAAAGACAAAGAAATACAAATCAAAGATTTAGCACGGCAAAAAACAATCCGCAATGCAGTAGCCGGAGGATTTATACTTGTATTGCTATTCTCATTTTTATTGATAAACAGATTTATCTTCATTAGAAAACAAAAGAAAGTCATTGAAACGGAAAGAGAAAAATCAGAAAAACTACTTTTGAATATTTTACCTATGGAAACTGCTGAAGAATTAAAACTCACAGGAAAAGCATTGCCAAAATATTACGAACAAGTAACCGTTATGTTCACCGATTTCAAGGGCTTTACTCAAATAGCTGAAAAAATGAGTGCCGAAGAATTAGTCAGCGAATTAGATTTTATTTTCAAAAAGTTTGATGAAATCATTTCTAAATATCCCATTGAGAAAATTAAAACGATTGGTGACAGTTATATGTGTGCAGGGGGGGTGCCTGTTGCGAATACAACGAATCCGGTTGATTTGGTGATGGCTGGGTTGGAGATTTGTGAATGGATGAAGGGGAGAGCGGGAGAAGGGGAGAAAGGGGGAAAGGGGGAAAGTGAGAAGGGGGGATGGGGAGAAAAGATGAATTTGAAAAAAGAAGAACCGGAAAATAAACAAAGAGGAGAATATGAGAGTGAGAGCCGTCTCCCTTTCTCCCCTTCTTCCTTTCCCCTTTTCCAAGTCCGCATCGGCATCCATACCGGCAGTATTATAGCAGGAGTAGTTGGTGACAAAAAATTTGCCTACGATATTTGGGGTGACACGGTGAATACGGCGAGCCGAATGGAGAGCAGTGGGGTGGCGGGGAAGGTAAATATTTCTGGGGAGACGTATAAATTATTGATAGATTCGAAAAATATTTTGCCATTACAATTCACCTTTAGAGGAGAAATTGAAGCAAAGAACAAAGGGAAAATCGAAATGTATTTTGTGGAAAATTCCATCCCCTACCCCCGCCAGCGGGGGATATGACGAGCGATGTGCCGTCAGCGGGGGACATGACACTCCTGATATTATCAGGCAAAACAAAGAACTTCCATATTCAATCGTAAATCGTATATCGTAAATCGTAAATCGTAAATAACAATGACTCACGAACAATACATATCAGAGGCATTGAAAGAAGCCCAAAATGCACTCTCAAAAAATGAGGTTCCTGTAGGATGCGTGGTGGTTTGCAATAATAAAATTATCGGTCGGGGATGCAACCAGACCGAAATGCTTCACGATGCCACTGCTCATGCAGAAATGATAGCGATAACATCTGCCATGTCATTTCTTGGTAGCAAGTACCTAACGGATTGCGCGCTTTATGTGACACTCGAACCATGCGTCATGTGCGCTGGAGCTATTCGCTGGGCGCAAATCAAAACACTGGTGTATAGTGCCACTGATGAAAAATTGGGCTATCGGTTATTTTCAGAAAAAATTTTACATCCAAAAACAGAAGTTATTAAAGGAATTATGGCAGAAGAGGCAAGGAAATTGTTGAAAGAGTTTTTTAAGAAAAAGAGGTAGAATTAGGGCTAATCTTTTTCCTCATCCTCCTCTTCTTCCTCATCCTCTGATTTTTTATGTTTTGATTTCGTGGAATCTGTCTTAGTAGAAAGCCGCATGAATTTACCACTGATTTTATTTAGGTTAAAACTGATGGTGTAAGCATACGTGCCGGAAGCAAGATTATCATCCGAAATTTCAAGGATTGAACTTCCTGCTTCCATCTCCTGTTCAACTTCTTTCACCATCTGTCCCATCATATTATACACCTGAACAGTAACCTTTCCATCTGCCGGCAAAGTAATATTTACTTTAGTAGTGCCACTTCCAGCGGCGGGATTTGGATATGCTTTTGATACTTCCATCTGTCCCACCTCAGTTTCATTCACTACATCAATAACTTTTGAATACCGCATATTACCCGCATTATCTTCCTGCTTCAAACGGTAATAATATACATTGACATTTTTTGGACTTAAATCAGTATAGGAATAAGAATTAACTTTTGAACTTGTACCTGTACCCTTTATAAAACCAAGGTCCTGATATTCTTTTCCATTGGAAGAAATCTGCGCTGTAAATCCTTTATTGTTTTTTTCCGAGGCAGTTTTCCATTCAAGAACCACTTTTCCTGAATTGAATTTTCCTGTAAATTCAACGAGTTCAACGGGTAGTGCAGAAGAACTGGCACCTGTAAAATCATGACCGAGCGGAATAGAACCAAGTCCACCGCTTGTGGATAAGGTATTGGTTCCTGTAACTGCAAGATTAAACCCCGTCCAGGAAGTGCCATTCCACCGGCGTGTCACTATTGCCGCTTCATTATTAATGACATCGGCATCTGTATAATTATAACTTACGTTGTGATTATTAGCTGAAGTGCAACCACTAGAATTAACCCTCCAATATCTGGAAGTGTAACTGGAAGTTGGGTCTCCTACACCCGCTAAATTTGTATGAGTGGCATCAGCAACTGCAAGTGTTAAATAAGTACATCCGTTTACACTCGCTAATTGATAAGTAAAAGGAGAAAATTCATTATCATCGCCAACCGGAAATGCAAACGTCATGACACCGGAAATATTTTTTTGAAAAACACCACCGTTTGAAAGAGTGGCATCCACATAACTGTTTTGAGACGCACCAGTGACAGTACCATTTCCGGCAATAATAAGATTTTGTGAACCTAATTGTAAAACTCCATCTGAAAAAGTCAATGTTCCATTAATAGTGGCACCGCCTCCTTCATTATTTTCAAGTGCAAGCTGAGGCGCTGTTGCAAAAGAATTTGCCAGAGTTACATCCATGTAAGTGATCGCATCTGTTCCCGCTCCACCGGATTCAGCAAAACTTTGCCGGGCACTTCCGTCATAATACATACTTGTTCCTGTTTTAAATTCAAGGTACCCGTAATTATTTGGAGAGGCACTTCTTGTAAGGTCTCCTGCCAGATATAGTTTAGAACTGTTATCAAATGACATCATGGATTTTGACTGAGCGGTAGCAACAAATATCAGATCGCCATTCAAATTTACTATGCTGGAATTCATTGCATTAAAATCAATATCTTCGGTACCAGCCGAATAGTCAAGAGTTAAATCCCCGTTTACAATAAGTTGTCCATTGTCTTTTAATTCCACATCAATATCTTTTGAACCCCCGTCATAATTAAGCGTCATGTTTCCATTCACTGTTAATATTCCATCGTCATCTATTTTTATTTCAATTTCCTTTGACCCTCCTGCCCGGGTTGCCAGAAGAAACCCTCCAATAGTTAAATCACCCGCGGTGCCACCCACATTTTTTAAGTGAAGGTGTACTTTCTTAGAACCACCGTTTGCATCCAAGGTGACATTACCTGAAACGGAAAGCAAATTGCTGTTTTCTATATCAAGCTTTGAATCATTACCTCCATCTCCATACATATATATATCAGCACAAGCGGCGGCTCCTGCATTAACATCAATATCATGTCCTTTTATTCTTGCAATATCGCCTGCAACAGGATGGCTAGCGGCGGCACTCCCTCCATACGTTACGGTTGACCAGGAGGAATTGGTGTTCCAGTCCCCATTAGCTCTGGAATAATATGTTGTTGCGGCAAATAGATTGCTATATATTCCTATGAAAGCAATATATACTAATGCGGTACGGATAATAAATTTTGTTTTCATGTTATATTTTCTATTTTCTATTTTCTATTTTCTATTTTCTATTTTCTATTTTCTATTTTCTATTTGCTCTATTTATCCACATTCACATCCAAACTATCTGTCTTCTCCATCTCCGGTTTTTTGCTTAAGCGTGTAAATTTACCAGAAATTGATTTCAAATTAAATTTTATGGAATACACATAATTGCCGGATGCCAACCCATCGGTTGGGATTTCAAGCACCGAAATTCCTGCTAACATATCTTGATCCACTTGTTTTACTAATTGGCCTGTCATGCTGTAAATCATGATGGACACCTTTCCATCGCTTGGAAGTGTAATATTTACTTTCGTGGAAGAGGCGCCTGGTGCCACCGGATTAGGATAAACGGAAGATACTTCCATCTCACCCATCTCCACATCGTTAGTGACACTTATGGTGTTTGAAAATTTTGAACTGCCATCGGCATCTGTTTGTTTCAGACGATAATAATAAGTTTGAATGGATTTGGCAGAAATATCAGTATAAGAGTATGAAGAAGTTTTTTTTGAGTTTCCTTTAGCAGGAACTGAACCAAGGTCTATAAATTTTTTATTATCAGTAGATTGTTGGATCGTAAAATTTTTTGAATTTTTTTCACTTGCCGTTTTCCATTCTAATGAAACCTTTCCATTATCGTATTTTCCGGTAAAACTTGTCAACTCAACAGGTAGGGGAGATGCGGCATCAATGGAGCCAAACGTCCATCCGCTTTTTATGGAGGCATTGGCAGTATTAAATTCCACATAATTACCTGCCGGGCTTGCGGTTTGCTGAGTTTCTGCCTGTGCAATATCCCAGGTGTCATCAGAAGTGAGATCGTAGTCGGCAATTCTCAGGTCATTCTCATCCAGACCGACAGGCATATCTCCATCTGCATAATATAATCGTTTAAAAACATTCGCACCGCTTTTTAAATGTTCCCAATAATATTTTTTAAAAACACCCCCGGGTAAACTTCCGGCATCATAATCGGTATAGTCAGGAGTAGTTAAATTAAAAAATTGAATTGAATTTTCGTTATCTGCGGTTTCACCACCTGATTCTATTTTAATTCCTACCATTCTTGCTTTGCTCCCATCACCCACAGGAAAATAGTGCCATCCGTTTGATTTTTTAATAAATCGTACCACTTTCCCATCCACAAAAGAGGAATTGCTGTTTGAAATGTATGTTTTAACTGCGTGGGATTTCATCTGGAGTTCGAAACCAGCGGCTATGGTTAATATGCCATCGGTTAATACCAACACAATACTATCGGCTGGAACTGCATCATCCAAATCCAATGTATGACCAGAAAAAGCGCCATTGGCTCTGTTTAGTGTTAGTTTTTTTAAATTAATTATGTTTGCCGGAAAAGTAAATAATGCTCCTGCTCCTGCTATGTTTAGTGAAGAAGCCGAGGTTGAAAAAAAATTATCGGGAGCAGTGCCACTTAAATCACCATTCACCGTTAACTCGAAATTACCTAAATTCAAACTCCCCCCGTTAATAATTATATCATCCACAGTGCCATCAGCGGTTAACGTAATCGTATGAGTAATGGTAATATTATCATCTGCATCAGGTGTTCCTACCCCTGACCATGTATTGTCATCATTGAAATCGCCATTTTGCACACTGGAAAAATCAGTGGAAAATAGTGGCAATGTGTAAAACAGAAGTCCCGTTAAAAGTAATTTTTTTAACGTTCTATAGGAAAGTTCTTTCATTTTTTGTATATTTGAAATCGATTAAGTTTGCAAAATCCCCGTTAAGTTATGTAAAATAAATGAGATTTCAAAATTTTTTCATTTTTTTTGCTTTTGATTAACCATTTCAACCATTTAACCATTTAACTATATAATCATAAAAGGGATAAAAAACATATCGAAACGTCACGGCGCACCGTGACGTTACATTAAGAATTATCGTAAAAAAATGTATTATATCATAACCGGTGCAGATTAAATTTTAATTAAAAATGTTTTTATTATTTTTTTTCTTTATTAATAACGCTTTAAGTCAGGAACTTACCCCTGTTGAAATCTATAAGCAGGTCAATCCTGCGGTTGTTACTATTTTTAATATCGGATTTAATGGGAAAACCCTTCAACAGGGAAGCGGTGTGGTATTAAATAAAGAGGGATGGATTGTCACTAATTTTCATGTATTCAATGGGGGAGAGGGTATGATGGTAAAACATGGGGATAGGTTACTGCCAAATGCTGACATTATTGGGGTTGACGAGGGAATGGACCTGATGTTATTAAAAGTACTGCCTAAATATTTTTCTAATGTCAAATTAGGAAATTCCGATTCTTTAATTGTGGGACAAAAAGTATATGCCATTGGTTCTCCGTTAGGATATGAAAATACCATGTCGGCGGGCTTAGTCAGTGGATTAAGAGCAGTCGATGAAAGAGGCACCAATCACATCCAGATTACTGCTCCCATTTCGGCTGGCTCCAGCGGAGGAGCCGTTGTAAATGAAAAAGGAGAGCTGATAGGTGTCACTACCAAGACCATTGAAGGTTCACAAAATCTGAATTTTGCCATTGCTGTCAACGAGATAATCAAAATTGATAAGGTGGATTATCAGGATAAAATTAAGGTAGATGCTTATAATTTTTATTGGAAAGGACGTTCAGCATATAATGCCGGAAATATGAAAATTGCCTTGAGTTATTATCAGAAGGTAATCGAATTAGAGCCGAAAAATATAAATGCGTATTTCGGTTTGGCTAATACCTACATGAAAAATAATGAATATCTTACAGCTATCACTCATCTCGAAAGCGCCATAGCTCTCGATTCCAATCAAACAGGACTTTACAATAATCTCGCGCTTTGCTATGAGCAATTAGGTTTGTTTAAAAATGCGATTACTTCTTATCAGAGGGCATTAGAAATAGATCCAAAAGATCCGGAGGTTTACAGCAATATTGGAATCATTTATGCCGAACAGTTTCAGGAATTCAATACTGCTATTGATTATTATATAAAATCGTTGGAACTAGACCCCAATTATGATAAGGCGCTTTTAAATATCGGAGATGCTTATTTTAACAGGCATGAATATAAGAACGCCATTGAAGTCCTTGAAAGAGCCGTTAAGATTAATCCGGACGAACCCTACACGTTTTCAAATTTAGCCGCTTGTTATTACAAAATGGGGGATTACCGGAATGCCATCCGATATTGCAAAAAATCTCTACGTCTCGACGGCAATGATGAATATACACTGCATTATCTTGGCGACTTGAATTTTAAAATTGATGACTTCACCGAAGCGCTTGAGAATTATAGAAAAGTTATTTTTATAAACCCACAGAATGCATTGGTTTATTATTTTATAGGCGAATGTTATAGAAATGTTGGAAATAAAACATTATTCAAAAAATATCTCAACAAGGCATTGGAACTGGATAAATCCTTGGCAGATAAAACTAAAAGGAAGTTAATGATTGATCATGTGGAGTGAGGGGCGTATTATACCAATCTTAAATAGGTTGGGGAAACCACACATAGTTTCAAGTTTCAAGTTTTAAGTTTTAAGTTTCAAGTTATGATAAAACTTTATTATATGTGAAAATCTTTTTCTAATGGTAACTTGAAACTTGAAACAATTTTCACAAAACTTTAACTGATGGGTATAACTATCCTATTTCTTCCCCTCTATCGCCTCATTCAATTTCTCCCTCATGCTTCCGCTGGGACGGTACGAATTCAAGTCAATGATTTTACCCTGAGGGTCCACCATTACAAAAAATGGGATACCTCTTACATTATATTTTTTTGTGATATCTGATTTGAAATTCCCGGGTGACCATAATTGCATCCATGGCATGTTTTCTTTTTCCAGAAATTTTCTCCAGGTTTCTTCCTGTGGATCCACAGAAATACTGATAAACTGAACATTTTTATCTTTAAATTCCTGGGATAATTTCAGAACGTGAGGAATTTCCCTTCTGCACGGTCCGCACCAGGTTGCCCACACATCCAACACTACATATTTTCCAAAAAAATCTTTCATGGTGTAGGTCTTGTTATCAGAGCCCTTGTAACTGAATTCAGGAGCCATGGAACCAACTGAAACTTTCATGTTTTCATTAAATTCTTTTTGTGCCAACAATGAATAACTATTTTGAGGTTGGTTTTTCATCAGCAATTCAAGATAGGGCTTCATTCTTTTTTGGTCGTTGGATGAATATAAATTTTCATTGATCAACGCCGCTTTCAAATAACATTGAATGTCATAGTCATCTATTCCATCCAGAAAAGTCCAGCAATTTTTAATATATTCATCCAATTGCTGATCGCTGGGGTCTTCGGCTTGGGGCATAAATTTTTGTTGCAAAGTGCCATAATAAGTAGTCAAAAATGAAGTGTAAAAAGAATTAGCTAACCCTTCGGGGTTAAACAATGGCAAATTATATTGAGCCAGCCACATGTTGACTTCTTTTTCAATGACATTAAAATCGGGAGTTTCATTTTCACCGAATTCAGTCATGCGAACGTTCAATCGGTAGTTCAAACGATTATAATTGATAAAACGAATCATGGGATGATCTTTATATTTATCAGCGTATTTTAATTTTGCATCAAAGGTAGAATCAAGAAACACATAGAATGATGATGCCATCTTTCCTGTGGTGTCATAATAGACCTCCCGCTGGAGTTTGTTTAATTTCCGGTTGGATTTTTCGAACGTAAAATAATTTTTATTAAGAAATTCATTGATTTCTGAACCCTTGCCCGAAAATTTCATTTTCCGGCTGAATCCTGCTGTGTCACTCTCAACGGTCAACTCATCCCCCGGGCTAATATACAAATAAGCAGTTCGCTTTCCGAGTTCCAAACTGCACCAATGAGGTTTATCCAATTGATTGCTGAGTTTAAAACTTCCGTCTTCATTAATTTTCAATTTACCCATTGAAGTATTGTCATACGTGAGATAATTGTTGGTATAATTCAATTCAATGGTATCTCCCTTAGCATTTTTAATGTTACCTTTTAATGTAAAGGATTGGGAAAAAAGATTGGTAGTTCCTGATAGTAATAAACATACAGGAAGTAATAAACGGTTGAAATATTGCATGTTTGTCTGAAGAAGTTAAATTGTAAGTTTGCGAAGGTACATATATTTTAATTAAACACAGATGTTATATAGAAAACGCTCTCTTTTTTTAGAAAAAAAATAACATATAACACTAAACAAAAAATGAATAATTCTTAAGTACAATTCCTTTAACATTAATTATTTTGTGTTTAATGTTATTCATTTTTTCTGTAACCTGTTTACCTTTGGAAAAAATCTCATTTTTTACGTATCAACAACAAATACCCCCCCTTGCTTTCTTTGGTTGTTGCATCAAATAATAAATAATAATAGACCCCATCGGTAAGCGGTTTACCGTTGGCATCGGTGCCATCCCAGTCATTAGTATAATCGGGTTTCTCCAGCAATTTAACCCCCCAACGGTCAAAGATTGACAAGGTGGAATTAAGATTTAAGCCCTTTACAAAAAATAAATCATTGATTCCATCTCCGTCCGGCGTGAAGGCACTCGGTGGAGTGACACTCACGTATGCCTCAATTGGTTTTTCAGTAGTGTCACGGCAACCATCCTGATTTAAGGCAATCAGACGAACTAAGTAAGTGCCCGACTCGTGATATGTATGATTCGGATGTGTGGCAGTGGAAGTATTTTCAGAACCGCTTGCCGGGTCTCCGAAATCCCATTCATACGTGACCGCTTTCTTGCTGAGATTTACAAAGTCAACATTGGGGGTATTGAATCCTTTAGTGGCTGAATCACGGGTAAAATCAGCAATGGGCATGTTGATAAGAATGGAATCATGTTGCATGGGAACTTTGCAACCAATGCCATCGTCAAGCGATAAGTTTGGATAGAAAAGCCCGCCGGTTTCGTAAGTGAATGTTAGTTCATCCGCTGTTGTTGTATCCACATTTCCATTTCCGAAATCCCATATAAAAGAAGCCACGTTTAAAGTGTCAGTAGCTTTATAAGTTACATCAAGCGGTGCACATCCGGTTTTAGGAGAATAATCAAATTTTCCGCTGGGACCATGCACAATAATCAAACTATCCTGCAATAATGTGTTGGAGCAACCAATGATTGTATCCGTAATAATCAGGGCTACATCATAAAAACCGGCTCTGTAATATACATGCACCGGGCTGGGTTGCGTAGAAAAACTTGAATCCCCGAAGGTCCAGTAATAGCGCGCAGCATCTAGATATGTACGAGAAGAATCCCAGAAACGCGCTTCGTGAGGAGGGCAGTCCACTTCAATTTTATCCACCCCGAATTTTATTTTTGGCAGATCGGTAATAAACAAATCCAATGGATCCGAAGTACTGTCACACCCGTTTTTATCAATGGCATAAAGTGTCACTTGCATTGTATCGGCTACATTAAAAATCTGAGAAGGGTTAGTTACAATGGAAGTGTCACCGTTACCAAATCTCCAGAGATAATTTAATTGACTCAATGGAGAAGAAGTATTTGTAAAATTAATGGTTGCACTATCACATCCATATCTTGGAGAAGAGAAACTTGGGTACGGATACGTGACTTCAATGTAAGCAGATTTAGTCAATGAATCCCGGCATCCCATTGTATCAATTAAAACCATTTTAACCGGATAGGTTCCTAAATTTTTATAAATGTGTGGAGGGCTTGTTATAACATCAAAGGTATCAGGTAATGAGCCATCCCCATAATTCCAGATTTGATATTCTATTTTAGATGTAAAAACCGAAGTGTCAAGAAGTGTCACTTCAAATGGCTTGCATCCTGAAGAATCTACATTTCCTTGTGAGTCATTCATACTGAAAGCAGGAAAAACATTTTGAACCTCCACTGTATCAGAAAATGAATAATAACAATTTTTAACAATAGGTTGAAAAGGGGGTCTATTTATAATAGTGGTAACATCGAGTTTTATAATATAACTACCGGTATCAGAATAAACATGATACGGGGCACTATATGTTCCTCCGTTCATGCCTCCTTTCTGGTCATCAGCCGTCAACATTTCAAATCCTTGGGTACTAACGTTTAATAGGGTATTTCCATCTCCAAAAGTCCAAAGCCAATTGGTCACATCCCCGATTAAAGAAGTGGATAAATCGTTTAATTGAAACCGGTTATTTGGAAGACAACTATAGGAAGGGTTAACGGTATAATTTATATAAACACTATCTACCCTGAAAGTGTCAATTTGTGTGTTTTGGCATTGAGTGCCTAAGGCATCATTGTAAGACATTTCCACCGTATATAAACCGGGTTTTGATAAATTAATCGAGTCATCATTTGCCGGAAAAAATGAATTGGAATTGTCTTTGAGATAGGTTATATCCCAACCGGAAAAAGTACCACCACCATAAGATAATGAATCGGAAAATTTTAATTTATATGGAAAAGTGCAACTGGCAAGGTCAGAGTAAGCTGGAATGGCGACGGGTCCTAAAATATCAATGACTTTAAAAGTATCAACAAAACAACCATTCAACCCGACTGTGTATCCTATGGTATCCTGGTCTCTTGCAATTCCATCGTCAAAATAGAAATAACCATTAGGTGCGTCAATACTATTAGGAAAAGTGGCATTGTATGAAAAATCCATTGTGTCACCGGCATAAAACTGGTAGGAAAAAAAATTCAACGTATAAAGTGGATTTCCAATAAATCTTGGCGTTATCCAACCGGAAGAATCCTGAACGTATATAGAATCCTTGTAGCAAAAGTTAGTATCTAATAGTTTTGTATAAGGATCTAATGTCTGAAAACTTTTATACTCGGGCTTAATACCAGCTCTGGTGTCAAACGTTACAGAATCTTTGCATCCCAATGAGTTAGTTATAACTATTTTCCCTGTAAAGACACCTACGGAATCATACGAATGGGTAGGTGCATCTAGCGAAGATAAATTATTGGCTCCTGATACCGGATCTCCAAAATTCCATTTGACATCAACTATGGGTTCCAACGATTCGGTAATAAAAGAGAAATCTGATATAACCGGAATACATCCATCAACTCTGGTTTGAGAAGTAGTAACTTTTGGTAGGTTCAGTTTTATGACATCTTGATTAACAATACTATCCACACATCCAAAAGCGTCTGTCACATATAATTTTATTGGAAAATCTTTTTTAGGTACATCTCTGGTAGTAGTGAATGGAAAAACAGTGTCTTTTTTTGTTACCATATTTGTCGAGTCCCCCATAATCCAGTTATAACTTAATGGTTGGACTCCTATTGAAGAATTAGTAAATGTAACAGGGAATGGTACACTGCAGGCATAACTTGTGTCAATAGAATATTCGGGTTTTAATTTTAGATAAGTAAATGTTTTAAAAGTGTCATCTGTGCAACCGTAATTATCAGACGAAATTAAATTGATTTTGTAAGTTCCAGAACTAAGGAAAGGATAAGAGACCGTTTGACCTGCACCGGTTCCCAAAGCTCCAAAAGTCCAATTCCAGACGGCTGGTTTAGGAGTGGAAAGGTCGTTGAAAGTTACCTGAAGACGATTACAAAGGTTCACACTATCTATGGAAAAATCGGATTTAAAATCAACAACTTCTATATAATTACTTGCTGTATAACTCCCCACACATCCTAAATTATCTGTCACTTTAATGTTGGGACTAAAAATGCCGTAAGCATTGTAAGTGTGCGATGGGTTTTGATCAGTAGAGGTTCCCAGGTCACCAAAATCCCATTCCCATTTGTTAATGATTCCGGTGGTGGAAGCAGATTTGTCAGTGAAGTTTACCGTAAGTGGTGGTGCGCATGCGTGAATCGGACTTGCCGATAAACTTACGGTAGGGGGTTCTCCTACTTGTATAAAATTTTTTTTCTCGAAAGGTGTCCGGCATCCTTTATCATCATAAACCTGAAGATTAATGGAATAAGTCGCAGGTATGTTGTAAGTATGTTGAGGAAATTGATTGGTTGAATCAATAGTACCATCTCCAAAGTCCCAGCGCCATTTTGTTAGAACGCCGGTTCCTTGTACGGAGAGGTCAGAAAATTTTACAGTATGAGGTCTGCATCCTAACGAATCATCCACGGTAAAAAGAGTCGTAGGGGGCTTATAGATAGTTATCTGAATGGATTTTTGAGCGCTTCCCTGGGCATTGGTAGCAGTAAGTATCACGGTAAAAGTTCCAGGTTTAATGTATTGAACGGAGGGATTTGTTTCGCTTGATGAGGTACCGTTTCCCATATTCCAACTGTAGGATTGGGCGCCGGTTGAAAGGTTAGTAAAATTAATAACGGTAGGGGCACATCCTGCAAGAGCAGATGCGGAAAAATCGGCGATGGGCTGGGCGATTAAAAAGCCGGAACTAAGAAAAAGATAAAAAAGAAGGTAAATTTTTTTATACATAAAATAGGGGAAGGAGCAAGGGACGCAAATATACAATAAATTTTTTAATTGCACAATAATGCGAAAAAAAAGTATCGGGGTAATGGGGTTTAGGAGTATTGGGGTAAATAAAACTTTAACTCCCCTCACTATTTACCCTCTATCTTTTCGAGGAGTTTATTTTTTACAACCGGTAACAGCGAGCTTTCCACAGGGTAATAATAATTTGTTAAGACAAAAAAAGTGGCAGGCACAACGGGTATCTCCATAAATTTATGTTTTGGGTGCAATATCAATTCGGTTTTTATTTTTTCCGGCGTATTTATTATGGTATGATTAAAAGAAGTAATATAACGGGTATGTACTTCCTTTACTCCGTAGGAATTGGCATACAAGGTGACCGAATAGTTAAAAACTTTAATTTTTTTTGTTTTACGGTCAGGCAAAAGTAAAAAACCAACACTTAGATTAAACGGCATCAGACCTACCGGTTCTATTTCAATGTTTTCATGAATGTTGGAATAAATTTTATTTCCTTCATCAACAAATTTATTGATTTGCGGCATTGACCATTCTACTATTTCATCCACTGTTTTCAAAAACGTATCTTCAATAATCTGTGATTTATATATGAGATTATGATTTTTTAAGTCAATTTCTTTTAATACCTGTGGAAAATTATTTTTCATCAATTCTTTTTTCTTTTTGTAGTCACTCAACGTTCTTTGATGACTCTGTAGTTCGTCATAGACAGGAAACAACATATACTTTGAAAATACTTTTTCAACTTCCTGCAAATATGCCAATAAAACATATTGTTTGTATTCGGTATCAATCAATCCGTCAATAAACCAGTTTTGACTTAGATTTTTCATATTTTTTATTATACCCCATCCCCCTAATCCAATCACAATGTTATGGTATTCATCATTGAATTGTAAGCCAATTTACGACATTTTTTTCAACTTTCCAACAAACATGTATTTAAAACCAGACAGCCCATTGTTGCAAAAGAGTATTTTTTTATGTTAGTTTGTCATGCCTCACAGACGTATGTATAATGAACACAGGACAATTCTATAAAAATATTCAAAAATTTGTTTTGATTTTCGGGATACTGATTAGCATTGGGAATATACAAGTTTTTGGATCAAACCGTGCCAATCAATTTTTGCATGGAACTGATAATGAATTAACTACAGATGATTTATCGTTGCCATTTTTTCTAAAAAACAAAAAATTAAATTATTCATGGGGATTGCGAATCAGTCCTCAAGGCGCTTTTACCAGTAAGGAACCATTTTCTTTAAGCTATATTACTGAAGGAAAATACAGAACCGACTATGCCACGTTGAAACCGGTATTAAATGGAGCTGTAGTGATGATTTTAAGATTAAGCCCGTTGATATCTTTAGAAGGAGGGCTGGGTTATGCAGGAAAAGGGTCATACATCGGTATCCATCCCTCTACTTTAGTGCCTGATACTTCGATAGTAGCCCTATATAGCATAAGAACATTCAGATACATAAACATTCCGGTATTTGTTAAATTTCATACTCCTCAGAATGAACTAAGATTTTACTTAAGTGCTGGAGTTAGCGTAGGAACTATGTTAACGAGCTACGAAACAATTCATTACTCAGACGAAAAAGAGGAAGTAATTGATTGGAGCGAACGTACACAGGTGGCAGATTTTGCATTACACGGTAGTACAGGACTCGAATTTGTAAGTACTAAACGAATCTCTTACATCATGGAACTAAACTTTATAGCTGGGTTAAATCCATTTATAAAATTTGAAGACCAATCTTTGTCCGGATACAGGCACTATCTGGTAGGAATGACTATTGGTTTCAATTACAAATTAGGATTAAATTCCCCTTTGGATTGTCCCGAATTTTAAACATCCAACAACCTGACTAACTCAAACCTTAAAGGTTAGCCCACACTTCAAATCCACTCAAAACTTTGAAGGTTTTCCAACATCCAATTCAATTCCCAACAATAATCTTCCAAATTGCCTCATTGATTTCATCCGCAGATTTTTTCCCGTCAATCAAATGAATATTCTCATCTTTCCCATATTTTTCAAAAACACGAAGAAATTCAAGGTGTGTGTTTTGTAATTTTTCAAGGTTTTCATAAATATCCATACCTGTTCTGCCTTTTGAAAGCCGCTGAATGCAAATTTCCGGTGGCACATTCACATAAAAAATAAAATCCGGTTTCAAAAATGATTTTCCCAATGTATTTGCATTTACTAACCAATCGAGTGGCACATATTCCCCTTGAAAAGCATAGTTTGAAAAATAATAACGACTGCAAATCACATGAAACCCATCTTGTAATTTCTTTAACATTCCATAATCAGAATTTTTTATGTGGTCGAGACGGTCAGCCGCAAATAGGGCGGCAATAGACGCAGGATGAGTAGATAGCTCATGTCGCATAAATTTCCGGATCAGCAGTCCAATGGGTCCATCGGAAGGTTCATGCGTATCGGTAACATTCATTCCGTGAGCGTGAAATTTTTTTTTGAGAAGTTCTATCTGAGTGGTTTTTCCGCTTCCATCCAGACCTTCCATTACGATAAAAAGAGGTTTTTTCATTGAATTGATAAAGTTTAATCAGTATTAACTTTCAATAATATTAACATATAACACAAACAAAAAATAAAAAATGTCTAAGGAGTTGCACTTTTTCATTATTCATTTCTTGTTTAGTGTTATATGTTTCTTATTCTTAATTCTTAATTCTTAATTCTAAATCCTTTACACCTCCCTGCATGCTCTTGAATATGAATTCTCCTGGCTCATCAATTCTTCGTGTGTTCCCGATTGTCTAATAGTTCCGGCTTCCAACAAAAATATCCTGTCTGCTTTACGTACACTTTGTATTTTGTGCGAAATAAGTAAAATACCTGTTTGTGGCTTGTATTTTTCCAACAGCGCAAAAATAAACAATTCCGTGTTACGATCCATAGCGGCGGTGACTTCATCCAATAACACTAAAGGTGGTTTTGAAAATAAGGCACGGGCAATTCCGAGCCATTGTTTTTGGCCACCTGATAAATTTATTCCCGCTTCTCCGACGAGGGTGTGGTAACCCTGCGGAAGTTGAAGTATGTATGATTCTAACCCCGATTCTTTGCAAAATGATATCGCATGCAATTGATCTCCCTCTTTATCATTAAGGGTGATGTTAAATAATAGTGTGCCATTAAAAATTTTAATTTCCTGTGGGACATAACCAATTAAACTTCTCCACTTCTCAAGGGGAATTTCAGAATAGTGTACGTCGTTTATAAATATATTTCCCTCTTCGGGTAAGTAAAATCGCTCTGCCAGTTGCATCAAAGTGCTTTTACCGGAACCGCTTTCACCCCACAGTGCCACTAAATCCCCTTTTTTTATTTCTAAATTAATATCATGCAGAAGCTGTTTTCGTCCCGGAAACCGGAAGGAAATACTTTTAAATTCCAATTTTGAGAAATTGATCTCCGGCAAGGTGTTGAGGTCTGTAACCGAAACAAAATCTTCCGGTTTAACGGTTGTAAATTCAAACATTCGATTCGCCGCAACTTTTGCTTCTTCTAATTGCAATGAAACCAAAGCCAGACGGGAAATGGCAGGCAGTAGCACAAGCGTTAAACTCAATATACCCATCATTTCGCCCATTTTAAGGGATTGATTCAACACCTGCCATGAACAAATTCCAAGTATGGAAGCTAATGTTATCGTGGCAATTAATTCCGTAAAAAAATTTAAACGGATGCGTATCTTCCCAAGATTTACCAGCGCAGATTGAAAATTCTGAAATACTTTCTGTGTATGCTGGCTGAAAAACTCTTCTTTTCCGGATGATTTAATGGCATCAATTCCTTTTATGGAATCTATAAAATTGCTTTCATTCATGGAATAACTTCCCATAACATTTTTTTGACGTGATACAATGTTTTCCTTCAGCCGTATTAAAAGCACGAAATTCAACAGTATGGAAATAAGCAAGATTAAACCGGATGTAAATGAGTTAATAAAAACGAAAACTACTGTAAGGAGCGTGATTAAAACATCCATCGCTGTTTGACCCACAAGAAAAGAAACCGCATTTTGTATCCGGTAGGTGTCATTCATGCGTGCCACAAAATCACCCGTACGGCGTGAATCAAAAAATGATTTGGGGAGTTGTAATAAAGAATGATAGAAATAACGCAGAGTCCGGGAGTTAAAATCTTTGGATTGATTTAATAAAAAATTCTCACGGGCTATGCCTAATACCGAACGTACAAGCAGAATAAAAACTAAGAGTGACAGACCTGAAAAAATTTTCAACGAATTTTTATCCGGTAGATAATCATCAATTAGCTTTTGCGTAAAAATCGCAACGGAAATGCTTAGCAGTGACACCACTAATCCGATGACAAGTGCGGAAATCAGATGAGAACTATCTTGCTTTAATTGTTGTTTAAACCACGCAAATTTTTGTTTTTCTTTAGCTTTTTTCAATGGGAAGTTTTCAGCAGGTGATACGGTTAACAAGGTATGGGTACTCCAGATTTTTTCCAGTGAATCAGCGGTATATTTTGTAAGTCCCTTTGCAGGATCTCCAATGATAAAATGATCTTTTTCGAACCGGTAGCAAACTACATAATGTTGATATTTCCTATCCTGAACGACGTGTAAAATGCAGGGCGTACCTACTATTTTCAGATGAGCAATGTCTGCCTGCAATCCTTCCGCTTTTAACCCGCAGGATAGAGCCGCCTGGTATAATCCGAGCAAGGTTGTACCCTGCGTGGAAGTTCCGCTGAGCGTGCGAAGCTTCTCAAAACTTTCTTCTCCCCCAAAATATTCAATGAGGGAAGCGAGACAGGCAACTCCGCAATCGGTTCGGTCATGCTGAAGGAGAATTCGTGGAGCCGGGGATTTCATAATTTGCTGTAATTATTCATAATAATCGTTACTTTTGCTCACAAATATAGCATTATTGCCATGACCATGAAAGTGAAAAACAAAATTCAATCTCCTCTCTTACTTAAAAAAATAAACTATGAAATTTGCCTTCAGGTTCTTGACAATATGCTCGAAGGTTGCCAGATTTTCGATTCAAAATGGCGTTATTTATATATAAATCCGGCGGCTGAAAAGCATAATCGGCGTTCCAGTAAAGAGCTTATTGGTCACAGTTTTAAGGATGCATGGCCCGGAATTGAAAAGACAGAAGTGTACAAAGTGATGCGTTTATGCATGGAAAAGCGCAGTATTCAAAGTACAGAGACAGAATTCATTTATCCTGATGGAAAAAAAGGATGGTTTGAGTTGCGCGTTGAACCCATCCCCGAAGGTCTTTTTATTTTATCTATAGATATTACCGGGCGCAAACAAGTAGAAAAGCAATTAAAAGACATTAATAATCGTTTCGACAGGTTAGTGTCACAATTAAATGATATAGTTTGGACAGCATCTTCTGACGGTTCTGAACTTATAGATATTAACGATTCGTTTGAAAGAGTGTATGGGTATTCCGTAGAAGAATTCAAAAAAAATCCACTGCTTTGGTTAGAAATGGTTCATCCCGATGATAAAAAAATCGCTGAAGAAAGTTCCAGTGAGTTGAAACGAAATGGTACAGCCAGCGCTGAATATCGCATTGTAAGACCGGATGGAGAAATAAAATGGATTCTGGATAGAAAATCAATCTTATATGATGAAAAAGGAAAAATATATCAGATGGGTGGTATAGCAAAAGATATTACGGAGAGGAAAAATCTGGAAAAACAACTCTTACATGCACAGCGTATGGAAAGTATTGGCACACTGGCAGGTGGCATTGCTCATGATCTTAATAATGTACTTTCACCCGTTCTGCTTTCTGTGGGTATCCTCAAAGAAAAACTTCCGGATGAACAAAGTCAAAAGATGCTACGAATGGTTGAGTCAAGTGTCCAACGTGGAGCAGAACTTATCAAACAGGTTCTTTTGTTTGCCAGAGGAGTTGAAGGAGAAAGGTCGCCTACACAGGTGAGCCATATTATAAATGAAGTCAGTTCTATTTTAAAGCAAACTTTATCCAAAACAATTTCGCTTGAAACGGAAGTGTCAAAAAATTTACCAACTGTAAATGCCGATGCAACCCAAATTCATCAGGTATTAATGAATCTTTGTGTGAATGCTTCGGATGCAATGCCCAACGGTGGAAAATTAGAAATCACGGCTGAATCAATCATTCTTGATGAACAATATGCACGAATGAATTTACAGTCAAGACCCGGTCCCTATCTGCTTATTACTGTTTCAGATCAAGGGTCAGGAATTCCTGCATCTAATCTTGAAAGAATCTTTGAGCCATTTTTTACTACAAAAGGGGTTGGTAAGGGCACGGGCTTGGGACTTTCTACCGTACAGGCAATTATAAAAAGTCACAAAGGTTTTGTTAAAGTTTATAGTGAAGTAGGGAAGGGCTCAGTATTTAAAGTGTATTTGCCGGTCGTGCATGGTGAACAAATTTTCACAGAAAAAAAAGTTGATGAAATATTAACCGGAAATGGTGAACTTATTCTTTTCGTAGATGATGAGGAAAGTATTCGTGAAATTACGAAAGAAACGTTGTCAGCAAATAAGTATAAAGTTATCACTGCCTCAAATGGCACGGAGGCGGTGGCGGAATATGCCTCGAATGGAAAAAAAATTGTACTTGTCATTACTGACATGATGATGCCTTACATGGATGGAACAGCTACCATACGCGCTCTCCAGAAACTAAATCCTGAGGTTAAGATTCTTGCAGTAAGCGGATTAAAACAATCAAGTGATATTGTTAAACAAAAAACAGTGAAGTTTTTGCAAAAACCATATACGGCAGAAAAATTATTGAAATCTATCAGGGATTTGATTTATCAAAAATAATTTATACCAAGAAGTAACCAAATTTCATTAATTTTCATTTTCTGGAATAATATCCGCAGATTTTTTTACAGAGTTCAGATAATCTGAAATCCTGGCAAGTTTTTCCTTTTGAGTTTTATCGAGAATGATGTTTCTTCGCATGGTTAATGAATCCAGATTTTCACCTTTAAGCAACTCGGGAAAATTCATTACCATCAGGATATCTTCATCCGTGAGGCGGGATTTAGTAGTTGATTTTAGTGTTTGATAGATGGTTTTTCCGGTAGGAAGCGAAGTGAAAATCTCTTTAGTGACACTATCTTTTTTTACAGGCACAAAAAACAAGGAGAGGTCAACCAATTGCCTGTACACCTCCCATGAATTTATTTTGGTTTTATCTTCACTATAAAATTCGCCGTTCACATTGATAAAAGGAGTATTCGTGCCGGCGCCGGCTGTAATTTTATTGTATTTTATACATTCCAGGTTTTTCACATGATACCCTGTACATAAAAACACGCCTTTTATTTTTTTATCGGAGTAACTGCGGGAATATTTTGATGCAATTTTTTGCAGGTTATCCTGTAATATTTTTAATTCACTGGTGCCGTTTATCTGATACAATAACTTCACATAGCAATCACCATTCAATTTTCCTCTGATTAACCGGAAGGCATCAATTTCGGCGTTAAAATTTCTGTCACAGAAATGTTCGAATACCGTGGTTCCCTTATCACGTATGACCGGTTCAGTGCTGAATTCTCCCGAATTAATAACACCGCCTTCGACCCATCCACTGTCTGTTTTGAGCCATATTTTTCCTAATCCGCTCAGTAAATCATCTTTATAATAATCTGCGTTATTTTCTTTAAACCAATTATTCGATTTAAAGATTGCCTTGGACATGCGGGTCTCCTCTTCATTTAATTCATTTTCGATAGTGACACTTCCCAGTTGTTTTAATTTGTTTTGTAATTCCTCGGCTGATTTTTTTGTTGTAGAAAGTTCTTCTGCCACTGAGTTCATATGTGTTGCCATATTACTGAATTGTGATTGTAGATCGAGAAAGATTTTTTTGGAAATGCAGGATGGTAAATAAATGGCAGTATGCAGAAGTAAAATAAAGGCAAAAAATTTTCCGGGGTGTTTCATTATAATTAAAGTTAGAAATGAGATTTAAAATTTATACAAACAGCCACCACACAACTACATATACCGGAAGCAGGTAAACCAATGAATATTTCAGAATGTAACCAAAAAAGGATGGCATTCTGATTCCGGTTTGTTCCGCAATGGATTTCACCATAAAATTAGGTCCGTTTCCGATATACGTCATGGCACCAAAAAAAACAGCCGCAATGGAAATAGCCATTAAATCGTGAGAGTTTATGGTACAGAAATTTATTACATCCCCGTGAATGTTTATATCAAATCCGGCTTTTGACATTGCCGCAGTAAGAAAATTCAGATACGTAGGGGCATTGTCAAGAATCGAAGATAACGCACCGGTCATCCAGTAAAGTGAATTAGTGGAAATAAATGAATGTCCTTCGGGGGATGACGCAAATTCGCTGACTTTTGCAAGCGCAGGAATCATCGTGCAAAAAATTCCGAAGAAAAGGTATGCCACCTCTCGAATGGGTTCAAAGGAAAATTCATTGTGCCTCAACGTTGTTTTATTTGCTGTTTTATATCCCACCCATGCAACACTTAGCATAATCAGTTCCCGGATGTAAGAATATTTTTTACCCTCAATGATAATCGCCGGGAGCCATGAAATTTTTGCAGGATCCAAAAAAACAGAACCAAGGATTAAAAGTAACCATACGATATTTTGCTTTCCGGTAATGGTTATCATTTTTTTATGTTTGGGAAGATGTTCGGATGGGGTTGAATTGTTCTTATCAAGGACGAAAAAAATTCCGGCAAGAACTATACAAGTAAAAAGCCAGGGTGACCAGCAATGTTGCAACACCCAGAAGAAAGGAACCCCTTTCAGAAAACCTAAAAATAAAGGGGGATCTCCGATGGGGGTCAATGCTCCCCCCACATTACTCAATATAAATATAAAAAAAATAATATGGTATGCTTTTATTCTTCCCAGATTAATGCGTATGAATGGTCTGATTAAAAGCATGGAGGCGCCGGTGGTACCGAAAATATTAGCTAACACAGCGCCAAAAAGGAGAAGACAGGTATTAATGACGGCAGTGCCACTTTTGTTTATGTCTATAAAAATTCCTCCTGAAATGATAAACAATGCAGTTAAAAGGGATATGAAAGAGAAGTATTCTAACAGTGTTTCGACAGGTGTAAAAAATTCCTTCCGGATAAAAAAATAATAGAATAATACAAGACATCCCAATCCTATTGAAATTCCTTTATATGAACGATGCCACAACAAAGAGAAAAACAAGGGGGCTGTGGCAATTAATAATAGAAGGAGGCAAAAGGGTATAATCCAACCAACCGGTGTTGACATAGTCACATCATTGGAAAGTGGCATCGCGGAAAGGATAAAAAAAGTATTCATTTGAATTTTTAGCTTTTAACCATCTAACCATCTAACCATCTAACCCTCTAACAATTCAATACTTCCTCTTTATAATAAAATCTGAAAGCAAAACAAAAGGTCTAAGCCGTGACTCCGGTTTTTTAAGGTTGTATAAATGTTTCATCGCCTTGCTCCGGTATTTTTCAATTTCAATAGTGGCATCTTTCAATACAGCTAACGTATCGAAGATTTTTTTTATATCAGTAACTTTCGTTTGTAATTGAGAATATTTTTTCTTTTCAGTATTTCTTAAGAGTCGGAAACAATTTTTATCCGCCTTTTCATAAGCCCGTGACAGAAGGAATGTTTTTTTATTTTGACTTATGTCTCCCCCTACTTCTTTTCCGGTTAATTTTTTATCTCCATACGTATCAAGTACATCATCGAGAATTTGAAAAGATGTTCCGATATTTATACCGAACTGGTAACATTCATGACATTCATATTCAGTGGCACCGGAAAGAGTGGCACCCAGTTCAGCGCAATAACCAAACAATTCAGCGGTTTTAAAGCGAATCATTTTTAGGTAATCTTCTGTAGAAATAATCCGCTGAGTTTGATAATCCATATCTAATTGCTGACCTTCGCAAACTCTGGCGGCACAACGGTTAAATAATGGAATGATTTTATGGAAATGTTCTGGAGGTAAATTTTCCAGCATTTCATATACGGTAATAAGCATACGATCACCCGCCAATATTGCCGTGGGCACATTCCATTTTGAATAAACAGTTGGCTTCCCTCTACGCGTAGGGGACTGATCCATAATATCATCGTGCAGTAATGTAAAATTATGAAATAGTTCTACTGACAAAGCAGGAACAATAGCTTTCCGCAGATTCTTTGAAAATAGTTGGTAAGCCAGCAGAACAAACAAGGGTCTTAGCCGTTTCCCACCTAAACTCATTGCAAAGCGCATTGGCTGATAAAGTGTTGCAGGGGTTGTATCAAAATTTAATCGTTTAATGGCAGATTCTATGAGAGAAAGATATTTTTGAAATTGTTGCATGAATAGTAAAGGATTAATTCTGGCAATTGATGTAGCGAAATTACAGTATTTTGTGGTATATTTGATTTTTATTCAAAAATCCATTAAAATTTTGATTTACACGCATACGTATAAAAATCCAGGCGCTTTTTAACCCCTCTCCATTTTTTTGGAGAGGGGCTGGGGTGAGGTCGGATTTATAGAAGAAATAAAATGAATAATTCTGAAAATATCGCATGGGAATCACTCCGTAAGGAATTAGAAAGCAAAGTTGGAATCAATCCCGACTTACAGGGAATTCTTTTTTTGATTGGAGTGCAGGAATTGGGAAAAGGGGTTCGTTCGTTTTCAAAAGAAGAAAAAACAGACCTCCTCCATATTGCCGTGTGCCGTTTGTTTAGTCAAAAAGGATATTATGAATTTGAAGGATATGATGAAGAAGGATGGCCCCATTGGAAAAACATCAAAAAACTTCCCTGGGCTGACCTGATGAAACAGGAAGAGATTTTGAAAGAACAGATATTGTTGTATTTTGGAAAGGGGCTTAGGTGAGGTCTTGAAGGAATGACATCTTATCTCTCACCCCTCTCCATTTTTTTGGAGAGGGGCTGGGGTGAGGTCGGAAATACATAAAAGCTTGAATATGCCCAAATTAATACCCGGAAAAGTTTTCATAGCAAGCTGTATTGGCTTTCTTATAATTTCCTGCAATCAATATCCGTTTGAAAACAAAAAATATCAGAAAAAAACCGATAATACCGAAGTAATATTGGCAACACCCAAAGGGGATATCCGATTCCTCTTATACAATAAGACACCCATACACAAAGAACATTTTATAAAACTTATTCAATCAGGATTATTAACAAAAAGCAAATTACATCTTATTATTCCGGATTATACAATTCAATGTGGCTATGAGTATAAAAAGAAAAAGATGATTAGAAACAATGACTTACAACGATTTACCGGAAAGAAAATTCCACCCGAAATATTCCCGGAGTTTATTCATAAAAGAGGGACATTGGCGGCATCACGCCTTCCCAACGAATCAAATCCTGAAAAATACTCTGATCCTTTTCAGTTTTATATTGTTTTAGGAAGTTTGCAAACTGATTTTAACCTTGATCTGGTAGAAAAAAAAACAAATCAGCAATTATTTTATGAGAAATTCATTCGTACTCATCCTTATAGAGTTGATACCGTCAAAAATCCAACGGAAGAGAATCTAAAAAAGTACAAAAACGAATACGACGGGGAATACCGGCGGGAGTTTTTAAAATTTAAAGAAGAATTTCATTATACACAGGAACAAAGAACCATTTATAATACAGTGGGTGGATTACCTAAACTTGATGGAAGTTATACTATTTTTGGAGAATTATTGGAAGGAGCTGATGTGCTCGATTCCCTTTGTACTGTTCAAAAAGATGAGGAACACAAACCGGTTGAGGAAATGCAGGTGAATTGGATTTTAATTGAATAATTGTTTATCATTTTTCACAAAATTACTTTCTCACATCCATGAAATCTGAAAAAGAAATAAAAGCAATGATTTCCCTGTTGGATGATCCGGATAATGAAATCAGGCATCAGATAGAAAACCACCTGATTTTATTGGGAGAAACCATCATTCCCCATTTAGACGAAGCTAACGACGCTAAATTTGATCCGGAATTTCATTTGAAAATTGAATTTCTGAAACAGAGAATTAATTTTAATGCCACTAAGGTAAAAATACAGGAATGGGAGGAGGGGGGATGCAAGGATTTATTGGAAGGAATGTGGCTGATTTGCAAATACGAATACCCCGAAACAGACTTGCAATATTTAAGAGAAAAAATTGCTGAAATTTATTGCGCCGTATTTCTGGAATTCAACGACCAGCTTACTGCCCTCGAACAAATAAAGGTTTTGAACTTTGTTTTTTTTAATGTTTTTAAATTTTCAGGCAATACAGCTCAATTTTATAAGCCCGAAAATTACATGTTAAATAAAGTTCTTGAAGAAAAAAAAGGCAACCCTATTTCTCTTTGTATTATTTACATGCTTGTAGCAAAAACCTTAAAACTACCGGTGTATGGCGTCAACCTGCCAAATCTTTTTGTGCTTACTTATAAGAAAGATGATTTGCAATTTTATATTAACGTTTTTAATAAAGGAGTCGTTTTTGCCAAAAAAGATATTGAACAATATCTGCAACAACTAAAAATGACCGCTAAGCCCGAATTTTTTGAACCCTGCGATTATCAGATTATTTTAAAACGGGTGTTAAGAAATTTAATCGTTGCTTATGAAAAAAAAGGAGATGAAGAGAGAAAAACTGATATGGAAGAGATTTTAAAATGCCTGAGTTGAACTTCAACCATCTAACCATCTAACCATCTAACCATCTAACCATTTAACCATCTAACCATCTAACCACCTAACCATCTAACCATAAACCTTTTTCTCAACGATATTCTCCTCTGTTTGTAACGCCGGCGCTCTTTCAAATAGCAACGTAATCAGTTGTGAGCGCAATTCTGCGGAAGACAAATTAATGCCCATTTTTCCATTAAAGGCAAGTGAAATTTGTCCCGATTCTTCAGAGACAACTACTGCTACCGCATCGGTCAATTCCGACATTCCCAGCGCGGCTCTATGTCTTAAACCATGTGTTGCCGGAATATCAGTATTTTCAGAGACAGGCAATATACATCGGGCGGCTTTTATCCGGTCTTCAAAAATTATCACGGCGCCATCGTGTAGCGGACTGTATTTATTAAAAATAGAAAGAATCAATCGTTTTGAAACAATGGCATCGAGTGAATCGCCCGACTCAGCAAAAAACTTCATAGGAGTGGAACGTGAAAAAACCAATATGCCTCCCGTATTGCTTCCTGCCATGCTTTTAACCGCTTCAATCACCTGGGATAAATCGAGCCGGTGATACCCTGTATTTTTTTGCCAGAAAAACCGGAAACCGGAAATGGATTTATTGAATAAAGCGTTTTTGCCGATCAATAAAAGAAATTTTCTGATTTCCTGTTGAAATACAATCATAAGAGCCAGCACTCCTACTCCGATAAATTGCCCAAGGATGGCAGTGAGCAATTGCATGTGCGCGGCTTTTACCAGCAGATAAAGCAGATAGAGCGATAACAAACCTCCAAAGATTTTTACTGCAATACTGCCCGTGAGCAGTTTGTATAATTGATAGATCAGCAATGAAACCAATAACACATCTACTATATCGAGAAATGTTATGTCAATAAAGCCAACCTTGAAGAGATAAAGCATATTTGATTTACGAATTTTGATTTACGAATTACGATTTATTTAAATAACTCAAACCTTGAAGGTTAACCGGCGTCTCAAATCCTTACTAAACCTTCAAGGTTAGCCAGCGCTACAAATCCTTACTAAACCTTCAAGGTTAGCCAGCGCTACAAATCCTTACCAAACCTTCAAGGTTAGCCAGCGCTGCAAATCCTTACCAAACCTTGAAGGTTTTTCCATATTTTCTATTTTCTATATACTATTTTCTATTTTCTATCTATTAATTTCCAATTTGCAATACTACATCCACCACCTCTCTCGCCTCTCTAACATCGTGTACTCTCAAAATATCAGCGCCATTCAATAGTGCCACTGTATTGACTGCCGTAGTGCCATTGAGAGCGTGTTCGGGAGTCGTATTTAATAATTTATAAATCATGGATTTCCGCGAAAGCCCAACCATTACGGGGCGATTGAGTATGCTAAAATAATTCAAATTTTTCAGAATCAAGAAATTTTGAGATAAATTTTTTGCAAACCCAAACCCCGGGTCTATTATAATGTCATAAATTGTGTGTTTTTCCAACTGATTAATTTTCGTGTTAAAATACGACATAAGGTCTGTTAATAGATTTTTATAATTAGTTTTTTTTTGCATGGTTTGCGGGTTACCTCTGCTATGCATAAGAATATATGGGACTTTTAATTGAGCAACGGTATCAAACATTTTTTTATCAGCCGAACCGCCGGAAATATCATTAACCATGCACGCGCCTGCCTCTACTGCTTTTTTGGCAATTTCAGAACGGAAGGTATCTACTGAAATGAGCGCTTTTGGAAATTGTTTTACAATAGTTTTGATTCCAAGACCAACTCTTTTCCATTCTTCAGTTGTGGGAATTATTTTGGCACCCGGACGGGACGAATATCCACCCACATCGAGGAAATCGGCACCCTCGTTAAGCATTTTTTCAGCCCGTAGCGAGATTTCTTTTTCAGAAAATACCCTGCTTGTATCATAGAAGGAATCAGGAGTAATATTGAGAATTCCCATTATTCTTGGCTTTTCAAAAGTGAATAGTTTGCCGGAAATGTTAAGGGATTTGGATAGGGCAGGCATGAAGGGGGGGCGTGGTTTCAGATGTAAATAGTTGCGGGTACGAAGTTACCCTAAATAAATTATATAAATATCTTTTTAGGGATATCACCGTCTTACAAGTCATTCAAATATTCAAGTACTGCACGCCATGGTAATACTTCCACACCCTCTTTGATTTTTCTGCCATAGTGAGCGCCCATGCTGGCAATGTAGAGCGGGATACCCGGAAATGTCTTGTTAAATAAACTGATAGTACTATCTGATAATTGTGTCTTTGAACTCTTACATTCAATCCCGCAAAAAATTTTCCCACCTCTGCTGACTATAAAATCAATTTCATGGTTTCTGTTTCGCCAGTATGAATATTCAAAATATTTCTGATGATATTGGCTTAACGATATAAGCTCATGAAAAAAATAGGTCTCAAAAAGGAATCCTAATTCATCCGGAGACGGCGGATCAATAAGACGGTTTTGTATTGCCCGAACCACACCGCAATCAAAAAAATAAAATTTAGGATGAGTTTTTTTTCGTTCGCTTTTATCCCATTGATATAAAAAATTCCCAATCAAGGTATCTTCAAGAATTTGAAAATACTCTTTTACAGTAGATTGTGGCACTGCGCTTTCTCGTGAAATATTGCTAAAGGAAATGATCTGGGCATTTGCTTGAGCTGAAATTTGTAGAAACCGTTGAAATGCACCGATATTTCGCGTGATCGCTTCAGCTTGAACTTCCTCTTTTATATAAACAGAATAATAACTTTTTAAGATGGGTACAATTTCATTTTTTCGATTAGTTTGTAGCAGGTCTGTGATTTTAGGCAAAGTTCCATATTGGCAAATTTCCAGGATGTCCATATCATTTCCACATTCCTCATAAGTCAACGGATATAGTTTCATATCCAGCGCCCTACCACCCAGCAAATTTGCCGAGCCACGTTTTAATTTTCTTGCGCTGGAACCGGATAGAACAAATCTTAACTGACGCTCTTCTATCGCTTTCTGTATATAGTTGAGTAAAACCGGTACTTTTTGAATTTCATCAATTACAATCAGGTCTCCAGGGGAACTCTTTCCCAACGCCTCCCAAAAATGACTTGGTTCACGGCTCCATTCCAGTTCAAGCATAGGATCTAATAAATCAAAATAGAGTTGACTTTTTAAGCCATTAAGTAAATAGGTCTTGCCGGTCATCCTTGGACCCAATAAAAAGCAGGATGAGGAGAAAATATTGAGATTTAAGGTTCTTTTAAACAACATGACTATGCAGGATTGTGCAAATATAACAAAATTATGTTATAATATACAAAAAAACAACATAAATATGCTATTTTTGAAATAATTGTTCTCATACAAAATGAGTTTCTGTTCCGGAAAAATTTCTTTATTAATTAACGACAACTTGTTGGTAAGTTTGTTTCTCCAAGCACCTAAACCAATTTTTGCTAACAAAAACGTAAAGTGCCTAGTATGGTCTAAAATACCGAAGGCTCAATTTTATTTTGTAAGGATGGACTTTAGTCCGTCCTTCAAATGCAACCATAAAGGTACATAAGTGCCGTAGGTACAATTTTATTTTGTAAGGATGGACTTTAGTCCATCCTTCAAGCGTAATCATATAGGTATATAAGTGCCGTAGGCACAATTATTTTTTGTAAGGACGGACTTTAGTCCGTCCTTCATGCACAACTATAAAGATAAATAAGTGCCGTAGGCACGGTTCATATCCTTAACAGTTTTGACTCTTTTTTTTTCATAAACCCCCTGTTTATTTTCTAAAAAACTTGCATTTCTCAAAATTATGCCATATCTTTGTAAAGAATTTATCAATTTTTTTCAACTAAACCCGATTACCATGAGAACCCCAAAAGATACAGACACCCAAATTGGACGTCTCCTTTCAATTTACCCCCCCGAAAATTTAGACAACTAAAGTGTCGTAGAGACACGGTGCACCGTGTATCTAAAGAGCTCCGTGTATCAAAAGTTTTAATTTTCTGTTCTATGATTCTCTCCCTCGTTTTCTCCCCACCCTTATCGTTGAAAGTTTTTTCACAAAATGATGGCAGTAGTTGTGGGAAAGCAATCATTCTACCACTGGCGGCTGAACTTTGCAATAAAGATGAATACAGAATAATACAAGCGGAGATGTGGTTTGAATTTACTGCGAATGCACCCGAACATGAAATAATTGTATCGCCATCTGAAACACAGCCCAATGCGGAAATTACCAAACTTAAACTTTTTGAAAACAAATGCCCGGATTTACATTTGCGTAAAGAAGTTTCCTCACAACCGCCAGAACTACCAAGGATGCGGGCAGAGCAATTAATTGTAGGACAGAAATATATAGTGAAGGCGGAGAGGGAGACATTTACAGAAGCCGCAAATTTTATTATGTGTTTAAAAAGGGAGGAAGTGGGTGGGGGAGATGGAGATGGGGGAACGCCAACAAGCGGGGTGGAATGTAAAGGAGATAACGCCGCAAAAAATGCGTGGATGGAAAACTCAACAAATACCAATATAATTAGCTTGTGCAACAGATATCAGAAATTAGGATTTGGAACAAATACTCCTTCCGGTGAAATAGACATAAGTTCTCCGGGTTTATTTAATGGTATTACTACCGTTTTTATCAGAAATACGGGCTCGGGTAGTTCTCAGATAGCGATGTCTGCCGGTACTTCGCGGTATTGGAATATTCTTTCATCTGGCTCCGGTTTTAGTTATGGAGCTGGGAAATTAGTTTTTAAACCCAGTGATGGAGACCCTGCAATGATTTTATCCAAAGACGGGCAGAATTATTTAACAGAAATAAAAGGGGGTCTGGGCGTAGGAGCCACACCGGAGACAGGGTATAAATTTCATGTATCAGGTAATACAAAACTCAACGGCGATTTAACGTTAACTGGAAAACTAAATTTACCTGCTGGAATTTCAAATACCGGTGATTTTAGTACGAGTGGGAATGTTGTAAGTACCGGGGGGTATTTGAAGAGCGGGAATTCTATATATATAGATGGGACACAGGTAGGAGGTAATCAGGATAATACCATTTACACTACAACCGGAAATTTATTATTTGGAAAAGGGGATCCATTGAACATTACGAATTTTTCGGATGTAAAAATTGGGGTAGGAACAACTTCAGCGCTTAGTGAGAAGTTTGAAGTGAACGGAAAAGTAAAATCAAAAGGAATAATATCGCGTGGCGTCATTGCTTCGGTAGGAGTTGAAGGCGGCACAGGAGATGCAGGGGGTGAAATCATCTTAGCTGATCCTGACCAACCTGTAGCAAGCGAATTAAAATCATGGACCTTAGATAACAATAACAGAACATTACGGGCTTTTTACAATGATGGTGGACCTGATGGAAGATTTGGTTTCGGGATAGATCATGAAGGCAGGATGGGAATAGGAAAATATCCGGTTGATGCATATAGGTTGGATGTAGCGGGGAATACGAGGATTAATGGAACAATGGATGTTACAGGTGATGTAACAATCGGTTCAACAACTCAGGAAGTCAATGTAAATATTTTCGGGAATTTATCTACTTCGGGAGCCATGCATATAGGTACGATGTGTCAATTTGGAGCATGTCTGGGACATTCGCCCGATGATGCAACCAATACAAGTTGGTTGCATATAAAAGCTAAAACCGTAAATGCAGGTATAATACTTGAAAATAGCGGTGGCACTCAATGGGCTATGTCTATGAATGAAGATGATATACAATATAGGAACCAATATGCATACGAGTGGTTGCGTTTTTTATATGATGATTATGAAACTAAAAATTTTGGAGCAATTTTTAGTATTTATAATACTTCAAAATCAATTCCTGCTTTTTCAATTACCCAGGATGGATTTGCATATTTTAATGATGTTGTAGTAGTAAAAAATAAAATAAAAGTTTCGAGTGTCACCGGCGGTGATTATGTATTCGGTGCTGATTACCGGCTATCATCACTTTTGGAAGATGAAAAATTCATTGAGGAAAACAAACATCTTCGCGGTATTCCTTCTGCCAAAGAAATGAAGGAAAAAGGGCTTGACCTGGCAGAGATGAACATAAAACTATTGGTAAAAATTGAAGAATTAACGTTGCATGGTATTTCACAGCAAAAACAGATTATAGCATTAATAAAGCAAAATGAAGGGTTAATGAAGAGGATGGATGTGATGGAAAATAAAAGGAAGAAATAGTTTTTTGAATTTTATGAAATGTTTATCACGTTAAAACAAAAGTTAATTTTATTTGTAATTTTCATTCTTGTTCTTTCAATAAGTAGTTGCAGTCATTATTATTATATGCCAAACATTCAACATGTTCCATTATTTATTGAAAAAAATGAATTTAGGTTTTCAGCTTCTAAAGGAATTGGTGTCGGAGAAAAAAAAAATCTTGTAAACACAGAGGCGAATGTCGCATACTCCATGACAAAAAATTTAGCTTTTATGACAAACTTCAGTTATGCATATTTTGGAGATAAATCTTATAGTGCTAATTATTCAAGTGATTATTATCTTGAATTAGCTAGCGGATATTACAAACCATTTTATAGCCACGTAGTATTTGAAATTTATGGTGGATTTGGCAATGGTAATCAACACCATAAATATGAATTAGGCGCCGCTGATTTTAAATTTACAAAAATATTTATTCAGCCCTCGGTTGGTTTTACATTTAATGCATTAGACATTGCTTTTTCTAAAAGAATTTCTAACTTAAATTTTTACAAGGTAGAGCAATCAGGCGGTGATAGGTATGGGTATGAATCATATAATATTGATATGATCAGAAAAAACAAAAATTCATTCTTAAATGAAACGGCGCTAACCACTCGTCTTGGGTGGAAAAAAATAAAATTGCAAATACAGATACAATTATCAAATAATTTATCTGAACCCGTTCTTCGCTTTGTAGATGCCGTGATTAGCTTCGGGGTATGGTTTACTATTACAGATAGATACTCCAGAGATGCTTATAAAAAAAAAGATATGAGATGATAGCGTTAAATGTTCATGGACAGGATGTCACAGTGACACTTCAGAAACTATTGTTTTTATAAATTGTAGAAATCTTTATTTGGCTACACAAAAAAAATAAAAAAATGCTCAAACGAATATTCATTTTACTGTTCTTATTTATTCCAATGTTTTATAGCTGCAAAAAGGAAGAACCAACTCATTTTTATATCCCGCAAATTGTAAAAGATTATGCCGCTTATAAACCGGGAAGTTACTGGATTTACTCCATTGATTCTACGGAAGTGGAAGATAGTGTGTTTGTTTCTGATTATAAGGAAGGGGAAACTTTTGATGAAGGCGATGAAAATTACGAATATTCGGAAATTAGGCATTACATTAGTAGTGATTTAAAAAATAAAAAAGGTGAAGAATTTTTTCATGTAGGTATTGGAAGTAGAGGCATTAGTTATGAATATAATTGGGAGGGTGAAGCATTTCATGGTCTCGATTTTTGGTACCTCGATAATGGTAAGTTTATTTTAGAACCTTCCAGTTACAATAATAAAGTTGATACATTAACTCAAATAGAAACTTCGAATTTATTTGGTAAAACATACAAAGATATTGTATACTGCAAAGATGTTTCCATTTTAATACGCGGTGTTTCCGATTCATCAAAAATGGATACCATTGAACTTTGGGTAGCAAAACATACCGGAATTATCAAAAGAGTAATGAGCTATGATAGTTTTAAAACTACTTATGTATTGAAAAGACACAATGTTATACAATAAATTTTTTTTGATCAAAATTTAATATTGAAAAATAACTCTTAAAAAACATGAAAAATTCATTTATAATTGCAATGCTTATTCTCAGCAACTCTTCGATTTCAGATTCTTTCTCACAAACTCCCTCTGAGAATCTACAAAAATATTGGAATTACCGACAAAGATTAAGAGATAAGTTTATTGTTGTTGACGCGAATAATGGTGAAGGTACGAATATTCCTGCAACTGCACGTGGGGAGACACGATGGGATAGAGCGGGTGAAATTTTTATTGATTGGGGAGATGGTAATGCCAACTTGGACCATTATTTCAGTGTACTAGCCACCGAATACCGTCTTTTGAAAGATAATAAGCAGGATTATACCGTTACGATACAGGAACTGTTATATGCAATTAGGGCTTTTAATAGATTGGATTATACTGCGGAAACAAAATTTAAAGATGCTTATAATAATGATGGCGCTCCTGTTTATAATGGTTTTTTTATCAGAGATGATGTAACTAAAACTTTTTTCAAAAATAACAAAACTCATTTTAATATACCTAATTTCTCCTCAACATTATTTCCCGATGGTGATGGTAATGAAGAGGAAAGTAAGATGCGCCCCAAAGAGATGAGCCAGGACAATGTATGGAATTTGATGGTCGGATTGTCCTTAGTAATAGGATTAGTAGATGATGAGGTAGTGGATGGACAAACAGTCCTTTTCAGAGCAATGGCACAAAATATTGTTTACAGAATTGTAACGCAGATGCAGCATGTTAATCCTGTAATCAATCCATATCTTTTTGCCCTTTTTTCAGAAACATATCCATCAGCAAATTTTTTACATATTTATGCAAAAAATTTTTGGTATATTAAAAATCCTGTGACACATAAATTTGTAGAAGAAGGTTCTGGAGATGATTGGGATAATGAGTTCTTTTTCTCTTATGGTTTTGCTGAAGCTGGTGATTTTCTTCTTGGCATCCCACAAAATGATGGCAGAACATTACACTATCAGAATTCATTATTAAGACAAATTCATTTTATGCAAGCTTACGATAATGCAAGTGGTAAAATCATGCTTGATATCCCTTTTACTGATAAAGATTATGAGATAGCTCATTACAATCCATACCCTTACAGAGCTTTAACCACCATCGCAGGTATGGATAGCTGGGAGAGGGATATATACATTGATCTTATTTCAAAACGACGTGAATCCATTGATTACAAGCCCTTCGAACATTTTCCATTAATTTATGTTTTACTTCATAATAGAGGTAATTTTGATTTTAATTCTTATAACTATATTTTAGATATTTATGAACCTTGGAAATTGCTTTTTAAAAGTTTTTATAATATGGAAAAAACTTACTATGAAAATTTACTCAACAAAGCACCATGCGATGGACCCCATGGTTCAAGTTTTAATTCATGCACCTATAATCAATTATGGTCCAACGATTCCCGGTTGCAATGGCCCGAAAAGCTCAACGAGAAACCAAATGCAGAATTTGCGGGTCTTGATTACATGCTCTTACACAACCTGTATTTTCTCGTTTTTAAACAACCCAATTATTATAAAACAAAAACAGATATTACCGCCCCACTTACTGCCAGTGGCACTGTTTCAGACCCCTATCAGGTTTCCGATTTAGACATTACTGCCAATAGTAAAATTTCCGGTAACAGCAACGTGTCCTTAACTGCATGCCGCTCTATAGAATTATTACCCGGCTTTGAAGTAGAAGAGGGTTCTACTTTTGTGGCAGGAGTAAATACCGGCGATGATTGTGTGAATTTTCCTTATAAGAAATTAGCGCCAGCCCCTTGTCCTCCTTGCAATGAAAGAGTTGCAAGGAATGAAGTGCCCACACAAACTGCAAAACAAACAGTACCGGAAAAAAATCCAAAAGAAATAAACAAAAAAGAAAATTTTACAAACCAAAAATTAAATACCCCGCAGGTTCGTGATGATTCCAACATCACCATTTACCCCCAGCCAAATAATGGAAATTTTTTGGTCTTCTTGGGAGAACAAGACAATGAAATATCAAAAATCCAGATACAGGATGTATTGGGGAAAATTATTTTTCAGGAGTCGGCAATTACAGCAAACATCCTGCGATTCAATATAAGCGATTACCCGCCTTCCGTTTATCTGCTTAGAATAATTACAAAAGAAAGAGTGTTTACCGAAAAAATTATTAAGAAGGAATAACCTTCGTAGGAACATCCCCCCTCACAACTTCACCATCTTCCCCCGATATACAATGCTTCCACCATCCTTGCTTCTCAGATGATAAAAATAAATTCCTGCCGGTAATTTCATAGTTAAGGTTTCCTCTGATTTATAGAAATCAAAATCCTTGGAATATACAACTTTTCCCAACGAATTTGTAATTTCAAAAGTCATCTTACCCTGCGTTTTTCCGTTTATAACAATTGAAAATTTTTCTGAAACAGGATTTGGATATATTTTTACAGTTTCATAATCGTGGCTTTCTTCACCCTTCGAAATTGAAAGCGTATCCAGAACTACAGTGTATCCTTCACATTCATCAAAGCAAATCGCTGTGTCATTCACCCAGAAATAATACGTATAAACTCCCGGAAACGGATAGTAAAAAACCGGTTTAAGCGAATCGGAGAAATTACCAAAATCATCATACGCCATATACCTGTAAGGAGGACTGCCACCATCCACTTTTAATTTTAAATATGCAAATTCACCCTGCAACACGGTATCGGTTTCACAAACAGCCACCGGCGAACCATAGTAGTCGCATTTATTCATAATTTCAGCAATGCCGGTGCTATATCCAAAGCAATTTTGATTATCTCTTACCGTGAGTCCATAAAAATATTTCCCCTCCCAGAAATAAACATTTTCAGGATTAGCAACAGTATCTCTAAAATTATTATCACCATACCAGGTATAATAGTACGGTGGCGTGCCTCCCTGTACCGTAGAGGTAAAATGGGTAGGATAAATGTTTTTACCAAACTTTTTTACTAAAACCGTATCGGCGGAAGTTGTTACGATGGGCTTGTTCGTGCAAGTGTCACTGATTAATACATATCCTTCAAAACGGGTCAGGCAATTATTTGTATCTGTCACCATCAGCTGATAATAATAAATTCCGGCTTGCGGATAGACATGTTTTGGTTCCGGAATGCTATCCTCCAACCCCCCTAACCCACTCCAGAAATAATTGAAAGGAGGGGCATTTCCCTGTACACTACTTATAAAAGAAGTAGTGTCACTCACCAGAACCGTATCTGATGCGGCAAATACAACAGGAAACCCGGAGCTATCACAAGGGTCAACTACTATTGCATAATTCTCGCAAATACCAATGCAATCATTCGCATCGGTAACATATAACCCAAAATAAAAAGTCCGTGGCTCAGGATAAACAAACACAGGATTTGGCTCTAAGGATGCAAAGCCGCCGGGACCAGTCCAATAATAGGAATAGGGAGGAGCGCCACCCGTTACAACAGCAGTAAAAGAAATAGTGTCACCGTTCATAACGGTATCTGAAAAACAGGAGACCACAGGACGGTCGGGGCAGAGTTCAGCAGGCGCATCTTTGGTTTTTACTACAAATAAATTCCAGTCAGCACCAAACGTATTATAACCGGTCATAACAATGCCACTGTCGGATGTTTTACTGAATGAAAAACACACTTCTTCCGATGGATAACCATAAATTTTTTTCCATAGTTCATTTCCGGAAGTGTCGGTCTTAATAATCGCAAACTCTTTATTGTTGGCATCCCCTCCGAGATAACCGGCTAAGAGATATCCTCCATCGTAGGCGCGTTCTAAATCAAAAATATCATCCCAATCGTCATTTATTCCTCCGTCTATATATGGATAAACTTTTTCCCAGAGGAAATTTCCGGAGAGGTCGGTTTTCATAAGCATGGATTGCCAGGTGCCACCATCTTTTCCACAACATAAACTGTATTTTTTTCCAGCGAGAATATATCCATTAGCTTCAACGAGCACTGCGTTAGTAAATTTGTTCCAGAATGAATCTCCGATAATTTTCAGCCATTCCTGAAAACCGTTTTCATCAATCTTTAAGAGGAAAGCATTATTATTTGAGCCAATTTTCATACGTGCAAATCCGGTAAACACAAACCCACCATCGGGAGTGGGTGATAGTGCATGTATGCTAAATGTAAAATCAGGGTCTTCTATATAAGAGAACCATGAAATATTCAGCGTTAGATCCAACTCGGCGATAAATCCTTTTTTCTCATTAGTGTTGACTCCGTCTGAACCACAAATAATGTATTTCCCATCCGGTTTCTGCCATATATCTACTGCCGGATTTAACGACCAGTTATCAATACTTCCAAGAACAGCAGGTAGTTGTTTTTCATATTCCAATTTCAGGTTTGAATCAACTTTAATTACGTAGATGTGATATTCTTCCAGAAACGGTTCCAGGTCAAAACCCGCCAGGACATAACCGCCGTCAAGTGTTTTTCTGATGCGGTAAGCGCCGCTAATGATGCCGGTTCCCAAATCGTATTTTGCTATGAAGTTACCAGTAGAATCTAATTTAACAAGACAGGTTCTCCAGATAGTGTCTTTAATCACTGTATTAAATCCGGCAATTAAAAAACCTTTATCGTCAGTTTCAATAACATCATAGCCGACTTCATTCTGAACGCCGATGGGAATAGATTTTTTAAAAGTAGTTTGAGCGATGGAGGATATCGTTGAAATAAGGAGGATGCATAAGGAAAAATATTTCATAAAAAGAATTTGTCAAGAATTAAAGCGCCATCAATCCTAACATCTAACATCTAACATCTAACATCTAACATCTAATATCTAATATCTAACATCCAACATCTAACATCTAACATCTAACATCTAATTTCTCCTCCTCAATCCTTATCATTTTCAAAAATCCCTCCCTCTTTATCCTCATCATTTTCTTCGTTTCCTTTCTTCTTGTCTTTGTCATCTTTATCTTTATCCTTATCCTTTGTGCTGAGTTTGGTAAATTTTCCGCTAAGGGTTTTAAGGTTAAACTTAACCGTATATAAATACTGACCTGATGCCATGCTTTCTGAAGGAATTTCTATTGTTGAGGGACCGGCTAACCGGTCTTCCGTTACTTCTTTTACCACTTGTCCCATCATATTGTAAATAGTGCAAGTGACAGCACCGTCGGAGGGAAGATTCACATGAATTTTTGTGTTGGATCCTGGTGCCACCGGATTTGGATATTGACTTACCGATAATGCACCATCAAAAGAACCCGGCTCTATTCCGGTGGTTGTTTCATTAGCACTGCAAGCTGAAACATCGGCAAGGGTCATCGGAGCAGGACCCACTGTGTTGGCAATGGCGCTTTTCGAAGTCACATATTTTCCTCCGGCAATGTCGGTAAAGGAACCTAAGTCACGATGTGCCACTCCGTTTGAAATGGAACGGTTCATGGTTTCTTTATTATTGATAATATGTCCCAATTCATGAGCGTGTCCCATTTCATGCAAAACTACCGATTCAAAATCATACTGAGAGTTTGATGGGTTGCCTGGTCCATATTGCCAGGAAAAATTATCGTTGAAAGTAAAATCAATTTCTTTTATCCACCAGGTGTCACCGGAACCGGAAGAATAACTTCGCGCCCAGCCCAATACCCCGTCCGGAAGCTCATTTCCCGAATCAAACCGTATGATGTTTACATTATCATATTTATCTGCATTAACATCGGAGGAAGGTCCTAATATAAAATTTACTCTAGTGGCACAAACCCATTTAGTCAACGCTCTTTTAAATGCGGCTAAGGCAGGTCCGTTGCTCTCAAACCCTTTGGAAGGTGTAAAAGTATATCCACCGGAGTTGTTATCATCCACCAAATCCCGCTCGTAAAAATTGCTTTTGTATTCTGTATTTAAAATTGAATAAGGCACTGTAATACTTTGACTGGCTTCCGTGGTTGAACCCGTATTGTTTGTAATCCGGATTTTACCTGTGCCAGCACTGGCAGGAACCTGAACTTCAATTTTTGAATCTTCCCAACTAATAATTTCGGAGACGCCGGCGGCAGAATAGGTCTCAGGACCCGAACTGGCATTGGTAAATTCAATTTTAGCGGGACCTGTATGGGTACCAAACCCTGAGCCGGAAATCTGAAGAACGGTTTTAGTACCGGCTGTGGATGTAGGTGGAGTA
Source organism: Bacteroidetes bacterium RIFCSPLOWO2_12_FULL_37_12 (assembly GCA_001769655.1). Classification (GTDB taxonomy): domain Bacteria; phylum Bacteroidota; class Bacteroidia; order 2-12-FULL-37-12; family 2-12-FULL-37-12; genus 2-12-FULL-37-12. The sequence continues at coordinate 119,727 of MEPC01000023.1, forward strand.
TAACTATTGATTTGTGTCACTCCACCGCGTTGGGCGGAAAATTGTCTTTTGAAATCAGCCACACTGTATGCTTTAAGATTTCTAAAATCTCTGCCGGTTTTTGTAGTGATTTTTTTATAAACATCTTTGTCCACGTCCTGATATTTATGAAAATGGTCATTCGCCTGTTGTTTAATTTCATCATACTGTATGAATGCCTGAGCGCCTGCGTAGGGAGTAATCACGGTGCTGATTCCTGTTAAACCCGGCACAGTAATTCCGGAAGATTGTCCGAAAAAAGTACCAACATCCCCTGTTTTCAAATGAAGATTTGGTTCTACCACCTGTGCATCTTCTCCCACAACGCCTCCTTCCGTGAGCAGCGCCAATTGATTTCCAGTCACATCTCCCTTAAAAACTTTAAAGACCTCAATGACATTAGCGGTCTGAATATGTATGCGATTTTTATCCCAAAAACTTTGTTGGGAAATCACTTTTCCCTCTACCACAATAGAGGAATTGTTAATCCTGCGCTCGAAGGGAACTTCTTGCATCAGGCATTGTGAAAATACTTCTAACGGCATCAGTACCGATAGAAAAAAGAGTAGTTTTTTCATGATGTTTTTTGTAAATTACAGGTCCAAACTGTTAAAAATCATCGAAAGGAAAGACGATATTAAGGAATATTTCTGTAACTTGCAACTTTATTTCAAAATATTTTTAAACCATGTTTCCACACATCCATATTGAGCAAACCCCAAATCCGGAGGCAATGAAATTTTCGGTGTCAGAAAATCTTGTCTATTCCGGTAACACGTATTTTTTTGAGACCATAGAATCAGCCACAAAATCCCCTTTAGCAGTGGAGTTATTTAAATTAAATTTCGTAAATTCTGTTTTTTTGGGGAATAATTTCATTACAATAGGGAAAAAACAAAATTTTCAATGGGATGATATAATTCTTATACTTGAAAAAATTATAGCTGATTATTTGAATTCAGGGAAAACGGTAATAGAAGATGCAACGGTTCAGGAACCGGAAAATGAGGCAGACCCTTTGATAAGTAAAATTAAAATGCTACTTAATGATTATGTAAGACCGGCAGTAGAAAGGGACGGAGGGGCAATTTCATTCAAGACATTTGAAAACGGAAAAGTTACGTTGATTTTGAGAGGTGCCTGTAGCGGATGTCCATCCTCTATTGTAACACTAAAAGCAGGAATAGAAGGGCTGATGACACGAATGATACCGGAAGTAAAGGAGGTAGTGGCGGAGAATTGGGTGGAGTAGGGGGGGAATGGCACAAGGATAAGGTTGTAAAATATCAATAATGAAGGAATAACGAATATCGAACAATGAATGTCGAATGTTGAAGTGGTCTCCTTCTTCGAAATTTGAATGGTTTGACCAAAGTGGAATTTACTTTAGAAAAATAAAATAAAAGAAATTAAAAAGTCAAATAATGTTGAATATTTTTTTTATGATATGAGCGAAATTTGATTTTATGAATATCTTAGGAAAAATTACCGGTATCAAATACAAAGTTTCTTTAGCTAGAGAATTGAAGACATTTAATCTTGAAGGATTTGATGTAAATAGTTCTCCCACAGCATTTATTGTTAATGACGGAAAAAATTCGTTTGCAGTTTCTAAGTGGGTGTCTCCTAAAAGAACCCGTTCCTATCCTTATGAAAGGGTTTACAACACGCTCAACATATCAAAAAAAATTACCATAATTCCAGTTGTTAAAGATGAAGGGGTTGACGGGGATAGAGATTTTCTTCAATGGGATAGCATTTCTCTCATGTCGTTACTTGATGTATATGTAATTCTTGCCTATTATACTTCGGCAACAAGGAACGGCAGTAAACTTAAGAAACAGAAATTTGACAACACTTATATTTTATCAAAGATTTGTGAAATAAAAGAGTATCACAGTTCTTCACTCCATTGGAATTTGAATGAATTAAAAACTAATTTGCATCATGTGATTGATAATGTAAAAAAATCTTATCTTAGGATTGAAAAATTAATGAATATAAGGATGCACGGGATTGAAGGAATTGATAAATTTAAAAAGGAAATAGGAGAGGATGTTTCATCGTTCATGGAATTTTCACGAAACAAGGCACAAAAAGCTCAGTCGCGTGAATTGGTTACTGTTCAGCCAAAAGAAAATTTATCATCGCTAACAAAAGCAAGAATAACTATTACAAATTATCTTGGAGGAAAATATTTTTTCACTGTTGATGAGGTTATACTTATCAATGGTAAATTACAATTGAAAGAAAAAAAGCATAGTAAAAAAGGTTTACTTCCTGCAAAAGGTGATATTATTGACGGTGTTGTAAAGATGATTTTATTCAGCAATTTAATCCAAGTGAAAGCAAATAACATTAATGTGAGTTATACTTCTGTATTAGAACTGACTTCGTTTAAATTATCCGGTTCAATCTGTTCCGATGATTCTGATGTTGCTATTACAAAATATTTTGAAAAAAACGCGTTTAGTAAACAAAGAAAAACGTTCCTGATACGATTGTTTGACGAAGCAAAAACAAATAATTTTACGGTAAATATAAAACAAGTAAAATGATAAAAAGTCCGTTACGATACCCTGGAGGAAAAAGCAGAGCAGTTGATTTGGTTTCTACGCTTATTCCAGAGTTTGACGAATTCAGAGAGCCATTTTTGGGTGGTGGTTCTATATTCATTTATCTCAAACAAAGATTTCCAAAGAAAAAATTTTGGGTGAATGATTTACACTTTAATCTTTTCAAGTTCTGGGAAATGTGTCAGAAAGATGTCAATGAGGTCATTGACAAAGTTTACGAATGGAGAAACCAATTTGTAAACGGAAAAGAATTACATAAATTTCTTACATACAACATTTCAAGTTTTAATGATTTGGAAAAAGCGGCAGCATTTTTTATTTTCAATAGGATTACTTTCTCGGGAACAAGTGAAAGCGGTGGTTACAGCGAACAAGCATTTCACGGACGTTTTACTGAAAGTAGTATTTACCGACTGAGAAAATTCGGTGAGGTAATCAATGGAACAAAAATTACAAACCTCGACTTTCAAAAAGTAATTGAGAAAGAAGGAGAAAATGTTTTCCTTTTTTTGGATCCGCCTTACTTTTCTGCAACAAAATCTTCACTCTACGGAAAAAACGGAAACTTACATAAAGGGTTTGATCACATTCGTTTTGCCGAGACAATGAAGAACTGTAATCATAAGTGGCTTATCACCTATGACGACAGCGATTATATCAGACAATTGTTTTCGTTTGCTAATATTATTCCTTGGGATTTGACTTATGGTATGCGTAACCAGACAGAAACTTCTGACCAGACAGGAAAAGAACTTTTTATTTCCAATTTCCTGGCAAAGTTACCCCGACAACTTGCACAAGAACGGCAGTATGTTTTATTTGAACAGAAAGCAAAATACAAACGGATGAAAAAAACTTTTAGATAGTTGAACAGACAAGTGGCTTTTTACGGAGATAATCCAATTCATAATTAAAGTGTTAAGTGAAGAAACCAAGTACGTCCAAAGCTTTTGTGAAGGCGAGTGTGTAATTTCTTAGTAAGGTTATAAATTGTAAACTTTACTTACTTTTAATATTTATACTTTATGTCTGAGCAATAGTAAAATCAATGAAGATAGTTTGTTTTTTGAGAATACATAAAGCTGAATGAAAAATTTCACTAATGCTTAAATAATTTATAATTACACTGCAATCTTGCCAGAAGTCCTATATTTAAACTTGGGGCATATTGGGAAAAAATACAAATAATTAGGAACAATATCTGAGTGTTTTAAAAAATCTAAAACAATGGGAAAATGGAATATTGGGGAAATGTGATATTGAAAATCAACGCATCCGTGCTACACACACCATTTAATTTCTAGTTTTAAGGTTAACAATAATTCTCTTTGAAAAGTATTTTTTTTTGATTAATGAGATTTGTGTTATTTTTATTAATTTTAACCACAAATTAATGTGCGTTTTTTCAAAAACTTGCGATATGTGTCATCCAATAAATAAAGCATCTTAACATATGTATTCTAAGTTTTTAAAAACTTATATAAGTAGATGAAATCTAAAATATTCATAAGTTCCCGCATGAATTACGAGTGTCAAGAAGAACGATTATTTGCTGAAAAGGTTTTTAGAACCGAAGGTTATTCTCCTGTTTTATTTGAATCTGAACCTCCAGATTCAAAACATATTATTAACTGGTGGCGTGAGAAAATTAAAGAATCTGATTTTTTTGTTTCTATCTTAGATCAAACTCTTTCTGCTGCTGTTTTCGACGAGTTTAAAGAAGCTGTAAAAGAAAATAAAAAAATGCTTGTGTTTATAAAAGACTATAATAAATTATCCGAACAAAAATTAGAAATTATAAACTGTCACGAACTACAACTATTCATCACAGAAAGTGAATTGATTTGGTTTTATAGAAAAATTAAATCAATAAAATTTGAACCATACAAGTCACTTATAAATTATTATGAGAAATTAATAAGCGGAATTCGTCAATATGATCAAAGAAATGGAATTCCAGAAAACCTTTGGAAATATTATATTTATGATGATGATTCAGAATTTCAAAGAATAAATGAAGTATATGTTAAACCAAAACAATATGACATTGCAGAAGAATTTATTAAAAGAAATAAATTTTTAATAATTATTGGATCTGCGAATATTGGCAAAACATCTTTAGCATTATTTCTTTCATCCAAGATTTTACAATACTTCAATCTATCAAGTATCTTTAAAATTGAAAATGAGCATATACTTAATATAAAAAATATCAAAAACTCAGTAATAATATTAGATGATGTTTTCGGAAAATCAGAATTAAAAACTAATTATGTAAATGATTTTGAAGCAATTATAAGACTTAAAGAAAATAATTTCGTAATCTTAACTTCAAGAGAGAATTTGTTGCTCGAATTAACAAGAACGAGAAATAGATTTAGTGAATACTCAAATTCTGAATTAGAACCTTATTTCATAAAATTAGAACAAGAGGGTACTTATTCTAATATGGATTTGAAAAATATATTAGAAAATCATATTAATTACTATGTTAATAATGGGACTATAAAGAGAAGCGATACTCAAATTACTTTTAGGAATAAAGAAAGAATAATATCTGAATTGAGGTTCCCACACAATTATGAGTTATTCGTTAGAGAACAATTAAGTAAGTTTTCAAAAGGTGAAGTAGATATAGATCGAGCAATAGAGAATGCTAAACATATAAAGCGTGAAGCAAAAAATTGGTTTTTAACATTAGATATAAATAAAAAAGTATTTATTTTACTCATATATTTCTTCCAGGGAATAAAACCTAAAATATTTAATGCTATTTATACTGCACTCGTCCAAAAATTAAAAGAAAGGCATATTAGTTTAAATCTAATAAGAATTGATGATTTAAAAAACATGACATCACATTTTGTAACTGTTTCAGATACTATCCGATTCAGACATTCTAACTATTTAGAAGGTGTGAGTGAAGGTATACGTGATAATTTCTTAACAGAAACAGAAATGATTTTTTCTAATTTAAAACTAATTCTTTATCCTTATCTTAAAAGAAATATTTTTTCTTTATACTACTTGAGAAAATTTACTGATATGTTTCTTGTAAGACCTCTTGTTTTTGTTTTTTTATCTTTTACTTCTCCTCTTATTTGGTCTATTGGAATATTGATTAAGCTTGAAAGTAAAGGTCCGACCATTTATAGACAGATAAGAATTAGAAGTGATGGAAAACCAATACTTTGTATTAAATTTAGAACAGTAACTATAAGAGAGTATGATAAAATTTATAGTAATATAGATAAACCTGAAGTTACTAAAGTTGGACAGTTTTTAAGGAGAACTGGGTTAGCTAATTTGCCCCTAATTTTTAATGTTTTGAAAGGCGACCTTAGTATTTTTAATATGTCGGAAACATATAAGGTAAAAGATTGGGTAGAGTATCTTCCTCCATATAAATCAAGTGAATTAATTGAGCTTAAAAATACAATAAGATATTCAATACCTAAATTTTATGCTCTAATTCCAGAATTTACTACCAGTGTGATTAAGAAATGGAAATCTGATAAATATTCAGAGATTCGAGAAATTGCTATGTCATTTAAAGTTTAATAGCAAAGAACTCAAATGACACAAATTTCAAACAATATGATTAAAAAAAACATACTTTTAAAAATTATATCCGCCAAATTTTGTTTTCAAAACATTTAAATGTACTATGAACTATATTAGTGATTCTTTTTTTTTACATGACGAAAAGAATATTTCAATAGCATTAATACCTTGTTGTAAAGTTTTTTTTACAATAACAATTCTTCTTTCTTTGATTAATTACTTTTTTATATTTGAGAGATACGCACATCATTGTCAAACGGAAATGAGCATATCCATGGTACCCATCTATTTATAATTTCAATTTTAAGGTTATAAATAATTCATTGAGTAAAATTACTTTGCTGAATGATGGAATATGATTTATTTTAGTAATTTTGGCAACAAATTAAAGTAAGTTTTTTCGAAAGCTGACGCTTATTACAATATTTGAAATAATATGAAAAGATTAACCGAAGAAATAATTAAATCACTACACTTAAAGTTCGGGGATAATTTAAAGCTATGCTTTTCTGATGATATTACCATGCTCGAAGAGGTAGAGATTAAGTCAAGGGCATCCTATCTATTAGGACAGATGTTTCATGGTGACATTGATATTTCTGACACGCAAAAAGAAATCACCGCCATTTACCCAGAAATATTTACTGACTTAAGTGTCTCCATTTACTTAAGCTGTTGTGCAATCGACAATTCTCCAAAAATTTTACTTAGGCGTGTTTTAGAACTTGGTATAGCGATAGTATACTTATGGGACATGCCTTATAAATACTGGAATTGGAAAAAGAATGACGATTACAATAATGATTTGAATTTCAAAGAAATGTTGGACTATCTAAATAATGCAGGATATATAGATTTTGTGAATTATGAAAACAGTTCTTCAATCACAGAATTTATCAATAAAAATGTAATAAATAAAGTTTATCGTGAATTAAGTAATGTTATTCATGGAAAGTTAGAGAATTTCGAATCTAACAATCCCGATAGATTCAATCATAAAAAAGAAGACTTAATACATATATTGAATTATACACTTAAAATTGAGAATATACTTCTATCCATATGGAAAGCCCGGTTTCCTATCCACTTTTCTAAGATGGAAAAAGAATTATTAGCAATATCAAAATATAACTATGATTACTGATACAAATAAAGATCTTGATTTGCTTCAAGCAGCTAGATGCGAGGATCTTAAGTATGATGAAATAAAGAACTTAACTGTTCTGAGTAATTATGAAAGAGAAATCGTTGATAAATTAAAAATGCCAGGAGCACACTTGTTACAAGGAGCAAGGGGTGTTGGAAAGTCGCAATTATTACGACAAGCCGAAATAGAGATAGATGAGCATTTTAATACAGAAAAAAAAATATCGATATACATAAATTTTAAAACAAGTCCGTTGTTAGAGGGTATCAGTATTAATGATAAGAATGCCTTCCAAGTGTGGGTTGGCGCAAAAATCTTACAGAGTGTACATCAAAAATTGGAATTTTTAAATTTGATCAACTCTCAAAACTCTGACGATCCGTATCAAAAAATATTTAATATTGGTAGTGCAAATATTACTCAAGAATTTCTTTCAGAGAAAATTCACCAAATTCAAAACTATGCGCTTGCAGCTGACAAAGAGTTAGAATCTAAGAAAATTGGTAGTGATTTTATTGATAAGGTAAATGACATCAATTTCATAAGGGATACACTTGTAACATTGGTTAGTAAGCTTAACGTAGATAGGGTAATTTTCCTATTTGATGAGGTCGCACACACTTTTATTCCCGCCCAACAAGAAATCTTCTTTGAAATATTCAAGTTGTTACATGGCAATTCAATTGCTGTCAAAGCAGCTGTTTACCCTACTGTTACTTCGTATGGTAAGAATTTTGAAATTGGACATGATGCAATATTAATTTCACTCGATCGATTTGAAACAGGGACAGGATTACTTCAGATGCGTGAATTATTCAGAAATTTATTTAATAAAAGAACTGAAGAAAATAGTAATCTAAGAAAACGAATATATTCTAAGGGTGAATTATTAGATCAGTGTATTTACATGTCTTCTGGAAACCCAAGGGCATTCTTGCATATTCTGTTAAGGGCAATTGATAAGGGTTACAATGTCTATGGTGTAAATTCAGCCATACAAGAATATGTTGATGAGGAATTAATTCCATACCACAATCAAGTTGCAAGAAGACTTCCAAGATTTGCTAATCATGTATCAAATGGTCTTGATTTAACTAGAAATTATCTAATTAAAGAAATTAAAAATAAAAATGACAGGGAAAAACAATCCGGATATCAGTCAGCTTTCTTCACCATAGACCGTGATATTTCTCCAAACTTCAAAATCTCTTTGGACTTGCTTTGTTACTCAGGTATTCTTACTAAGAAGGGTACGGTAAAAATCGCATATAAGAGAACTGGTCAAAGATATATGGTTCATTTAGCACTTATGATTACGGAAAAAGCATTTACCACAAATAACATTATAGATGCTGTAAATGCATTAAGTTTAACTGATTATCGAGAGTTCAGCAGTACAGATTCCAATATTGTAAAGTATTCACTGAAGATAAAGGAAGGTGGTGATTTGTGTGGAAAATGTGGGGAAGAAGTAGCATTAGATGCTAAATTTTGTTCTCACTGTGGTGAACAAATTGAAAGAACCTCATTAATAAGCAAACTTTTGGATGATTCAATAGAGCAAATTTCGATTAGTTATGGAATTGCAAAGAGGGTAAAGGAATATTATCCAAAGGTTGGTGATTTACTGCAAGTAACAAAAACTGACTTAATGGAAATCGGCTACATTGGGCCAATTCGATCAAGAATTGTAAAAAATGCTGTTGAAGAATATATTTCCGGATAATACTGTCGCCGACATTTAACCAAGTGGTCGAAAATCCATTTTACAAAGGATTGAACTTTAATGCTTCAAATTAGCTAATAATAATTAAGATGGGCTTTTCAGTTACTCAGCTAAAAATTGACAGTAAGCTTTTCACCATTCCAAATAAAAATTGAAACCATTAAACCTCCTCTCTGACCGGAAGAATCCCTTTTAAATTAAGTGCTTTATGTTAAATGTTGTGCTTTTAGAGAGGAAGTATTTATGTATCTATTCACACCAGCCCAAAGGGTATTTGCCGTAAACATTCACGTATGCTTTTACTTTTGCAGGAGGATTTGACTTCAAGTGCTTTTTTTCTTCTTCGTATATTTTATCAAATTCATTTTGTAACCTACGTATCCCTTCTTGCTTTTCTTCTTTTTCTTTTTCCTGCAAGAACGATTTTTCAGGAGAATAATTAGCGATGTCTTCTTTTTCTTCCCTTAACCCACTAAAATCTACTAATCCCATTCGTGGATAATAATATTTCCAAAAACAATTCTCGGCTTTCAATCGCTGAAAAATCATTCGATAAACCGGAGTTAAATCTGCTCGTGAATGGATCCATATTGAACCCATGTAAAAGTCCATGTAGTCATAACGGTTTTCTTCAGATCCCATGTTCAGGTAATCGGCAATAAATCCAGCGGCTCCTCTGAAGGAACCAATTTCATAAATACCTTTTTTGTCTATTACCTCATGATTGTCAGAAAAAATATCCCAGAGGCAATATCCTATAAGTTCTTGCATTTCTCTTTTGGGTTCAAAAGGACTGGGTTTGTATTCTTTTTTAATTTTCTCCAAGGTGGGAGGAGGATCTGGTTGCCCCGCTTTTCCTTTTTTCAAAGCGCTTAAATTAGTATGAAAACGCATCGCTTCTTCAAATTGTTGTTCAGGGGTTGGATGAAAACATAAATACAAATCCGTTTTTTCCCAACCTTCTGGCGCCAGCAATGCAAATACATCATCTCCCGAAAATCCCTGAGGGAAAAGTTTATTGAACAATGCTATTGATTTTTCTTCTGAATGATCCATGGCTATAAAGTTATGAATTAATTGTCACATCAGTTTGTGAAAACTCTCAGTCACCCGACAAAAGCCATTAATTGTACTTGTAACTTACGATTTTTGAGAGTAATTTTGAATTTTCACTAACATCCAATATCCAACATCCAACATCCCATCTCCCCATCTCCCCCCATGTTCAACCCCCAAAACATCAAACATCTCACTTTCACCGGATTCATTTTCCTGCTCCCATTCACCACCCACGCCCAACTCATAGCCGACTTTTCTGCCGACACTTCCTACGGATGCTCTCCTTTGCTGATAAATTTTTCCGACAAATCCACTGGAATCCCGACTGCCTGGTTCTGGGATTTCGGTAATGGCAACACCTCCGTTCTCCAAAACCCAAGTACGGTTTACCTGAAACCCGGATTTTATACCGTGAAACTAATTGCCTCCAATGATACAATGAGTGACACTCTCATACGCAATGCTTTTATAATTGCTTATTCTCCTCCCACTTCCAATTTTTCTGCTACTCCACTAACAGGTTGCGCTCCCCTGCCGGTAACGTTCACTGACCGTTCCTCGCCTAATTCCAGCGCCATAGTGACATGGTACTGGGATTTTGGTGACGGTAATTATAGTAATGATAGAAACCCTAAGCATAGCTATACTACCGGCGGAAGTTTTACAGTGGCACTGATTACAACCGATGCCAATGGGTGCAATAATTATTTTTCTATCGGAAATTATGTAAAAGTTTATAAGCCCCATGCTGAAATATCATCTCCCGGTATTATTTGTGCCGACAATAATACAGTGACACTAAATCAGAAATCAACAGGTGAAGAAATCACTTTTCGTTGGGATTTTGGAGATGCAAGTCCTGTTTCCACGCTACCTTTTCCGGAACATACTTTCCCTTCACAGGGCTCGTATTCCATTTCACTTTTTATTTCCGATAAACTGAATTGTCGAGATTCGTCATTGAAAAATATTACCATCACCGACTTTAATGCCGATTTCACTTACACCGTCAATTGTTTTGAGGATGAATATGACACGACTTTTCTTATGGATTTCAACGATATATCCTCTCCTTTACCTGTCGCCTGGCAGTGGGATTTCGGAGATGGGAAAAAAGCCGCTATTCAGAATGTGGACAATCTTTATATCCGCGATACCAGTTACGAAATTACATTGATTGCCCGTTCTTCTACCGGATGCAGTGACACGATGCGAAAAATATACAGTCCCCCCCGTGCTGTGTTTGAGCCCACTCCCGATTCTACTTGTTTTAATCCCGGATTGATTGACTTTGAAAATTTTTCCACCGGCAGTGATTCCATTTATTTTAAATGGTTTATGGGAAACGGTGTTATCACAGATAGCATTCATCCTTCCATCTATTATTCCATTCCCGACTCAATTTACGACCAACTATTTTATGTTCATTTAATTACTTACAATAAATTCGGTTGCAGTGACACTTCGAAAGATTCGGTATATGTTATCCGGAATATTCTTTCGTTAGTCACAGACCCTCCTAAAGGATGTACACCGCTTACCGTAGAGTTCAGTGACAGTGTTCGCTCCATCTCTCCAATTACAGAACGGATTTATGATTTCGGAGATGGCAGTGCCACTGTATCCGAACACAACCCAGTTCACACCTATAACACGACCGGCTATTATCCTGTAAAATTAATTATAGAAAACGAAACGGGATGCCGCGACACGTTAGAATACAGATATATCCGTGCAGGCGCTTTGCCTTTGTCTGTTGATTTTGGAATCTTACCGAATGACACTTTCTGTCATCATAACATATTACAATTTAATGATCTCTCAGTCGCTTCAGGAGCAGATTTCCCCATCAATGACTGGTGTTGGATTTTTCACTACGCAGGAGGCATGGGTCATCCGGATTCTTTAAATGACTCCGGATATGTTCCCCCTATTGTTATTTGCGAGGACTCCGGTTTTGTAGAAGTACACACCTCTGTCGCAACTGTACAAAATCCACCCCATGATTTTGATGAATATGAATCGAATTGTTATTCATCGTTAGTTCCGGAAGATTCATTCAGTTGGGTAAAAAACACCGCTATATATGGATTGGATTCGGTCCTGCTTTATGCCGGTTACAATGGATGTTATGATTCAATTGTAAAGCCGGTTTTTGAGCATCCTCCTACCGCCGTTCCCGGTTATTATATTCCTGATGATAGCCGTTGTTATCTCTCTTCCTGCAGTCCTCCCGTGACATTTGGATTTTTTAATGGAAGCGTTGAATTTGATTCTACTGTTTATTTTCGCATCAAACATAAAAAATCAGAAACGGAATATGATTTTGAATGGAATCTTGATTCGTTGGATGATCCATTGTTTCACGAAAGGGATTCTACAACCACGCGTGACAGTGTAATGAAGAAAACATTTATCAATTTTACAAGAGCAGGGGAATATGAAATTTTTATTTCAGTTCATAATACAATAACCAATTGCACGGATATACGGAACCGCCTTATAACCATTGATAGTGTCACTACGGGTTTTACTATTGACCCTCCTTCAAGTTGCCTTAGCGAAAACCGTTTTACTTTTACCGATACATCTAAAAGTTATTTTGGTAAAATTCATGCCATGACCTGGCTTTTCGGAGACGGTGACTCTGCCTCAACTATTGAAAGCAAATATGATCATGGATTGAATTGGACTGCTTACATGAAAACCTGTCCCGTTATACACGGTCCTACCGATAGCATTTTACCCAAACATGGATGGGGAGCCAATACTTCAGGTTTGTATAAAAAACCTACTCATGTATATAAAGATACGGGTATGTTCATAGTACGTCTTATTCTTTCGGTAGAAGTTCCAAGCAGAATGAATAGCGCGAGTAAATTTGATTATTATTATTGCAAGTATGAATTAGTTGATACCGTTTATTTGCGGGGCACAAAAGCCCGTTATGCCGTAAGTGACTCTACCCAGTGTCTTGATTATGAATACCAGTTTACCGATATATCCTACAGTACAGGAAATATTATTTCTTATGATTGGGATTTTAATGATAACACTCCTCATGAAATCATACCAAACCCTAAGAAAGTATTTTCAAAACCTGGGTTGTATGATGTGACACTTCTCGTTACGGATGACTTGGGATGTACCGGCAGGTTGTGGAAAAATAATTATATTTATGTCACTGATCCAATAGCGAAATTTACAGTGAAAGACACCGTTTGCAAAGAGGAAATTGTATTGTTTTCAAATTCATCATTAGGAGACAGTTTAAGTTTTAATTGGTTTTTCGGGGATGATTCTACAAGCAATAAAAGTTCTCCTCTTCATTCCTATTTGTTGCAGGGAAATTATGAGGTGGATTTGTTCATTAACGATATAAATGGTTGCCGCGATTCTGTTACCGATAAAAAAATGGTTGTCCAGGAAAAACCATCTGCCAATTTCAAAGCAGATACTACTTCTGCTTTTTGTCCTCCTTTGATTGTAAATTTTTTAAATCTTTCTACCGGAAACCCTGACAGTTATTTATGGGACTTTGGCGATAGTAGTACTTCAGATCTTGCTAATCCTGTAAAAACGTATGGGAAATCAGGTAATTATGATGTGAAACTCATCGCTTATAATGTTGCCGGGTGTACAGACACATTTCTTATTCCGGGGTTTATCAAAATTTCAGGACCCTATGGAAATTTTTCAATAAACCCGGATACTATTTGTGCTCCGGACACTGTTTCCTTTATTGTAAATACTTCCAATGCCTATTATTATATCTGGGATTACGGTGACGGAAACACGTATTTAGCAGTTAATCCTTCGGATACTATTTTCAAACACCCTTACGACCGGAAAGGAAATTTTTATCCCGCCCTTGTTATAAAAAACCTGATGGGTTGCAGTTTTGATATTAACAGTATAATTCCGGTTTATTCCATTGGTTTGAATGACACTTTTAAAATGGAAAACCGGTATTATTGCGGTAGTGACACTATTATGTTAATGTCACCCATTGATACATCTATAACCAATGTAATTTGGGATTTCGGAGATAACAAAACAGATACAAGCCGGCTCACTTCTCATGTTTATGATACTTCCGGAAATTATTTTATAAAACTAACACTGTTTGCCGGAGGGAAATGTATTTTTTCTCAAACCGATTCTCTCAAACTCAGAAAATCGCCGGACATTTTTATTTCCATAAATGCCGATTCTGTGGGGTGTGCTCCGGCTGATATTCAAACAACGGTATTAACCGATACCACCGGTAAAGGATTGAAGAATTGGAATTGGTTTCTTGGTGATAGTACAAAGACAAACACTGAATACGAGCCGACTGTTTCTTTTGCTAATCCCGGAAAGTATTTAATTCAGCTAAACTACAGCTACGATGATGGGAATTGCAATGAAAAAATACCTTTTAATGTATCCGTTGAACAAAAACCTACTGTGGATTATAATTTTATTTTACCATTACCCTGTGATGCAACATCGGGCGTACGGTTTTTAAATAAGAGCAACGATAGCACCATAAGTATTTGGGATTTTGGGGATGGAAATGTTTCAACAGATAGAAATCCTGTTCATGTTTTTGAGAATGATGGGGAGTACAATGTTAAACTGAGGGTATCAGATCTTGAAAATATTTGCATGGACTCAGTGACACAAACAATCCGTTTCACTTCCAAACCGGAAAATATAATCATTCCCAACGTTTTTACTCCAAATCCATCTTCGCCGGGAATCAATGATACTTATAAAATAAGCGGCTTGCCTCCGGGCTCTAAATTCAACGTATTTGACCGCTGGGGGGTAAAAATTTATCAATCGGATAATTATGCTAATGATTGGGATGGAAGGAACTTGAGCGGTGGGGTTTATTATTATTTTTTGGAAATTTGCAATTCAGAAATTAAGAACGGGTGGATTTTTATTTTGAAGGAGTGATAGGGTAGGGTATAGGGTGTGAATACTTGGAAATTAATCATTTTTTGTTTAATGTTATATGTTTTTTTTCCAAAACCTAAATAGTGGGTTTGTGCGTTGGCAGTGGGTTTTTTTACGGAGTATGTAGGAAAAATAAATTTTATCATGTAACTTTGCATTATGCCCAAAATAGCCATTTACAATTATATTACATTTTTTATTTTATCGTATGATTTTAAGAATGAAAAACCACATCTGCATTTTGTTAAAGGGAAGCATTATGGGTTGCCGGGGAAGATTTGGTTGGAAACATTGAAGTTTGCAGAAACAGGTGATTTTAGTGATCACGAACTGAATTTAATTGAAAAACTTGTTCATAAATATCAAAAGCAATTTATTGAAATATTTAATAATTATAAATCTTCAAACAAAAAACAAAGAACTTTAACGCTTAAATTAAAATGAAAACAGAAGAAATAAAGATGGAAGGGTTTTATAAAAATACTCCTTCCATAAAAAAACTTTCATTTATAGAAAAAGGTAAAATGTCAATTATACTTACAGATGGAAGGGTTATTTCTGTTCCTCTTAAATATTTTCCTTCCATAAAAAAGCTTTCTACTATACAAAGACGATATTATACCATCATTGGAGATGAAGGAATTATGTTTAAATATTCAGATTTTGTTTATCACATTCAGGATTTTTTTGGTAAGGAACAAAATTATAGATATGCAGGCACCTTTTCCAAAAAGGAAAAAGCAGAATTAGCGATGTAAAAAAAGTAAATTATGAAATTTATCAAATCTTACCTGTTATTATTATTTATTTCATCTTCCGTTTATGCCCAATTCGGAGAATTAGTTCACCCTTATAACTTCAGCGCCACTTCGGTTTATTTTATCAATTCAAAAACCGGCTTTGTACTGGGAGATAGCGGCGTACTATTAAAAGTGACACAAGGAGGAACAAACATTCAAAAGCTCAATACCGGTACCATTAAACGGCTAAACAAATGTTTTTTTACCAATCCAAAAAACGGTTTCATCGCCGGAGACAAAGGAATTCTTTTAACAAGCACCGACAGCGGAAATACCTGGAGCAACCGGATTATTTTCAATAATGTTAATTTGAATGATATTTTTTTTACCGACACACAAAACGGATTTATTTGCGGAGATAATGGACTTTTTTTAAAAACCGTTAATGGTGGTTTTGATTGGGAATTTATTAATACCGGCATTGTATATTATCTGACTTCCATTTTTTTTCTAAGCAGTGACACCGGTTTTGTTGCAGGAAGCAAAGGAACGTTTTACAAAACAACTCAGGGAGGAAATTCGTGGACAAACATTAACCTGAATACATCAGAATTACTGACATCTATATTTTTTACAAAGAGCAAAGGATATGTTACCGGAATGTCTGGAGTATTATTGAAAACTACCGACCGGGGGCTTTCCTGGAGAAGTGATACGTTATTAATTAATGGCACTTTATATGATTTGGAATGTACTGATAATTATTGCTTTCTTGCTTCTCAGAATGGAAATATATTTTATAAAGAAAATGACGGACTATGGAAAAATGTGTCATTGAATATCACGGAGGATATTCTCTCTCTTGCTGTTCCTGATGTCTATGTTTGTTATTCGGTAAATACAAAAGGCAAACTATTTAAAACGTGTCCTAAGGCAACCATCCTTTTTTTACCATCTTCTACTCAGGCAAATACCTTCAATTTTAAAAATAACAGCAAGAATATTTCATCATTAAAATGGGATTTTGGAGATGGAACCACAAGTACGGATGACTCACCGGTTCACAATTTTTCAGGAAAAGGGATTTATCAGATAAAGTTAATAGTAGAAAATGAAACAGGATGCAAAGATTCAGCTTCAGTTACCGTTTCTGTGACTGATATTAACGAATCACTGTTTGGTAATAAATATTCAGTAGTAATTTTGCCTAATCCATCCAATGATTTTATCAAAATTCAAATCAACGGCGTGGATCAGCAGGAAATTCCCGGATTGAAAGTTGAAATAATTGATTTAACAGGAATAAAAATAATTTTGCAAGGATATGATTATTCTTTTCATGAAACAAACGCTTTTCCAAATTCAAAAAAGGAATTGATAATTACACAGAATGTTTCCCAATTACCTTCGGGGATGTATATTGTCAAAGTGTTGTCTAAAGAAAAAATTGGATTCACGGGAAAGATTATTATATATTAAATAAAAAATTAACCACTAATTCACGCGAATAAATAAATTAATCGCGAATTCACGCGAATAATTAACGTTAACTATCGGTTAGTTTTTTTATTTCTTTATTCGCGTATATTCGCGAATAATTAGCGTCAATTAGTGGTTATTTTTTATATTTTTTTGTTCTGTCTCGTCCAGCTTAGGTTTCTATTCTATTTTTTTTTACTTTTACGCCCCTTACGTAAACTATCAACCCGGCTTCTTTATCACAAACCATGTCCACACAATCAGCCAACATTAAAGATGTCAAAAAAGTAACCACTCATGTCCTGCAGGCAATGAAGGAGAGAGGGGAGAAAATAACCATGCTTACTGCTTATGATTTTACTATGGCAAAAATCATAGACGATGCAGGAATAGAAGTAATTCTGGTGGGTGACTCTGCCTCCAATGTAATAGCCGGGCACGAAACAACGTTGCCTATCACGCTGGACCAGATGATTTACCATGCATCGTCTGTAATCAGAGCCGTCAGGAGAGCTTTGGTCGTAGTTGATTTGCCGTTCGGTTCCTATCAGGTAAATTCATCCGAGGCATTGCGTTCTGCCATAAGGATTATGAAAGAATCAGGCGCTCATGCCGTAAAAATGGAAGGTGGAAGCGAAATAAAAGAATCTGTCACCCGGATTTTGAGTGCGGGAGTTCCCGTGATGGGACATCTGGGATTGACACCCCAAAGCATTTATAAATTCGGTACTTACGTAGTACGTGCAAAAGAAAAAGAAGAAGCAAATCAATTGATAGAAAATGCCAGATTGCTTCAGGAGTTAGGATGCTTTGCCATTGTATTGGAAAAAATTCCTGCTGTCTTAGCCCAAAAAGTAAGTGAAACGTTAACCATACCGGTCATCGGCATTGGTGCAGGACCTTCCACCGACGGTCAGGTGTTGGTTACCCATGATATGCTGGGCTTAAACCGTGAATTTCAACCCAGATTTTTGAGAAAGTATGCCGATTTATATAGTGTCATTAACAATGCCGTTAAAAAATATATAAAAAACATTAAAGAATTAGATTTCCCAAATAAAAAGGAATGTTATTGAACATCTGTGACAGATATTGAAAAAAATATTGACATCGTTTACGAAGACAATCACCTTATTGTCATCAACAAAAGAACTGGGATCATAGTGCAGGAAGATGCTACGGGTGACAAACCCCTTGTAGAAATGGTTCGCGATTATATCCGGGAAAAATATAAAAAGCCAGGCAATGTTTTCACCGGGCTGGTACACCGCATTGATCGTCCCGTCAGCGGATTAGTAATTTTTTCAAAAACATCCAAAGGTCTTGAGAGAATGACGGAATTATTTAAGAATAAAGAAATCAAAAAAATTTATTGGGCGGTTGTGAAAAATCTACCTGCAGAGCCAGTGGGTAAGTTGTGTCACTGGTTATTGAAAGACCGTGAAAACAATATAGTGACACTATTTAATGAACAAGTGTCATTGGCTTCGTATGCAGAACTATCCTATAGAGTTATTTACAGTTTTTCGCCATATTATTTAATGGAGGTAAATCTTGTGACCGGAAAACCTCATCAGATACGTGCACAACTGGCATCCATTGGTTGTCCAATTCGCGGGGATAAAAAATACGGATTCTCATCGGCAAACCGCGATAAAAGCATAAACCTTCATGCCAAAAGGATTGAATTTATTCATCCGGTAAAAAAAACATCTATAGTGGTAGAAGCGCCATTACCCGATACTGATTTCTGGAGGCAGTTGAAGGAATTTGAGCAATTACAAAGCGCAAATCAACATGAAATTATGAAAGAAATCACCACATGAATTTTACACCCTTATACCTTTATACCCTTATACCCTTATACCCTTATACCCTTATACCCCTATACCCTTATACCCTTATACCCTTATACCCTTATACCCCTATACCCCTATACCCCTATACCCCTATGCCCTATTTCTTTCCTATATTAAAAGTCCTTGAAATTGTAAATCCAAATTTATATTCACTCTCCATCCAACTATCATTGGTAAAAGCGAGGTATTGATTTTCAAGAATAGAAGTAGCATTAGTAAATGTAATATGAAAAACATGACCACCGGTTTCAATTTCAAGTCCGACACCCAGCGGTGCATAAAATTTAGTTACTTCAAAAACATCAGCTCTTCCGCCACTTAGTTTTGTTCGATACTTGGAAAATAAATGAGTATAATCTATAAGTAGAGCACACCTTCTGCTGAATTTATAACGGCAACCGATTCCTATACCGAATAAATTATTTTCATCTTTGGCTTCTTTTGTATCGGTAGTATCGAACATGAATGATTGCACGAAATTTCTATGCAACCAAACCGGGATAATTTCCAATGAAAAATTTTTAGAGAATTTTCTGGCTAATAATAATTCATGCAAGTAGGAAAACCTTCTGGGTAAATTCATTTCGTATAGCGGATTAGTTTCGGCAGTTATGGCAATATCAGCAAGATATACCATCGTTAAAGGTATGCCAGTTTCTTTTTGTTGCAGGAATTTATATTTAAAATAGGTGTCATATATATTTCCTTTGCTTCTCGATATACATGTATTTAATTTGTCTGTAATACCATATTCAAACCCTATTCTAATATCTGAAGCATTGTCTAATCCATAAAAAGATTGGATGCCACCCGCAGTTCCACCGGCATTTCCAAACCGGTGAGTAATTCTTAAGTCAAGTTCGCTTTTATGAACAGTTTCTATGGAATGTACATTAACTATTCTTGAGGTTTTAAAGGTGGCGATAACCGGTTCATTTGTTTTTTCTTCACTTCCTAAAATGTCATCGTCATTCTGGGAATATACCGGAACAAGAATAAAGTAGAATAAAATAACTAGTAAGGATTTAATTTTCAAAATCATTTTCAATGATATTTAAAGTAAAATACATTTAATATGAGGAAAAAATTAACCGTTCATCATCCAACATCTAACCATCTAACCATCTAACCATTTAACCATCTAACCATCTAACTATTTAATAACATACGGCTTCAACTCCGCCTTAAAACTAACCTTCACTTCTTCTGAAATATTCTGCAGTTTCGACATTTCAATTTTTATATCATGGTCTTTAATTTTGACCGGAAATTCTGTAGTCAGATGTATAACACCCTTTTCGATTATTAATTTTCCAGGTATTTCGATGGGTCTTTCTACTCCATGAATATTTATATTGCCTTTAGCCGTTGCAGAATAAGTACCGTCTTTTGTATAATCAATCTTTTCGGTAATAGTTCCGTCAAAACTACCGTCTTTATATTTGTCACTCTCCATATAATTTTCATTAAAATGCTCCTGCATAAGACCCTTTTCAAACATAAAACCCTTTATTGCCATTCTGATTTTAAGTTCATTGGTATTGGTATTAAGAATAACTCCTACTTTGGTGTGTTCGGCTTTAATATCCTCTAAAGGAGCGTGAGAAAAAAAGCTGGCAAATCCTTCTTTAGTGAAGTATTTATCCTGTGCAAATCCTTGTAGAAATCCTACTGTCAAAATGCTGGTTAACATCATTTTTAACATTAATCTGATTTTTGTTTTCATGTTTTTCATTATTATATCCAATATCTAACATTAAATATCTAATATTTAATATCTAACATCCAATAACCAATTTCCAATGCCCAATTTCTATCTCACTCCGGAGTATCATTCAATATCCAGCAATCAATTTTCAAAATCAATGAATCAGGAAGTTTTGGCTGACCATTGGGCATTTTATAATTATTCCTATGGTTAATAGCATCTGAAAGCCGGGTTCCATCTTGAGCTATTCTTCTGGCGTCAACATACGTGGAAAAATGTATTCCTTGAGGATCAACATGGCATCCATCGCAATACAACTCAAAAATGGGTTTAAGGTCTTTGGTATAAGTAGATGCAACCCCCTGGCATTGCGTGGGTTCTTTTTTCTTGGCAGGTATAATTACTTGCTCATCGGCGCATCCTAAAATAAGCAAAAGTAAACATACCATGATTTCTTTTGTCCGGAAAAGATTTCTAATCATGGAAAAGTTATTTATAATTTATCTGGTCGTTTACAATAAGAGAATAAGGATAAAGGTTCTTTATAGTTGCGTAATCGTTATATACTTCCTGCCGGGTTAAATAATCACCTACTCTGATTTTGAAAAAGGGTTGTACGTAAACAAGATAACAATTTAGAGCAGGAAAAGTTTTTGATATTTTCGACTTTTCCGACATAGCTTCACTTCTGTTGGAACCTGAAAATACCTGAATCCGGTAACCCGACCATGAATTAATACTTATATGCTCAACGCTGTCTTTTCCGAGGATTAGATTAATGTCATTTATCCGGTTGTAGTTGGAATCCTGTGCTTTCAGTACCCCAAAGGTAACTATAAATATGAGAAAAACAACAATTGCTCTGAAAATATTTTGCATGATTTCTTTTTGCAAGAACATTCAACGCAAATTAAATTTTCAGGTTATAGGAATATTTTACTTTTCCCTGTCAACAAATTTAACCTGACCTTTTTTTATCTCTTCTTTTTCTTGTTCGATGTTTTTTATTTCTTCCTCAGAAAATTTGTATTTTAACAGTGAACTTAGGTCAGGTTGTCCGGCATCAACCCAACAGGTGTACCAAAAATTTCCCACACTTCCGATGGATTTTCTCATTCTCCGATCCACTTGATTGGAGAGCATATCTGCATATTTTTTTGTATAATCTTTCGAATATACTTTGGTGACGGCGTTCCCGCGGTTTTCGAAGGAATATTTTCGGTCTTCCGGGAAGGTAGCATTCAGGTTCTTTTCAAAACCAAAAACGGAATCTAAGCAAGCGTGCGATTGCTTAATTGTTTCCCACACATAATCGGTAGGGTTTGAAATATATTCTGCTTTTCCCGTAAAAAGGTCAAAATTTTCCCCAAGCATTTCTGGAATTCTCGATTCCCAAAATCCGTGAATCCCATGTTGATTGGTCTTTTGTCCGTTATAATTTTCTGTGGTATGCAATGGTACATGAGAATCTGCTATGTAGTGACCGATTTCTGCTGATAATCTTAAAATTCTGTAAACATTTTTTTCTTTAAATGCCTTTGTTAATTGAATACGCATATAGTTAATATGCCAAGGTACAATTCCGTATGCCTGCAAAGTATCTTCTGTGTATTTTTCAACTGCGTCTTTCCATTTTTTCGGTAGAACTTCAAAAGCATTAGGTCCATAAATATCTAGGTCAATATAATGCTTGGGTGCTTCATCTTTTACAGCGGTCCGGCGGTCGTCGGGGTCCGTTGCATGTTCAGTGATAAAGACAATATTTTCTTTGTAGAAGCCGGTCATTTCCGGAGGCAATGTAAAAACTGCCAACCTGTTTATCCGTTGGTGCGCCCAAAATCCCCAGGAGAATGCGGAGGTGCTGATAAAAATAGTTAACAGATAGGATAATAATTTTTTTTTCTTCATTTTTTTTCCTTATTCTTCTATAATTTTTCAAACCTTCAAGGTTATCCGGCGCCGCAAAACCTCGAAGGTTTTTCTTTCTCCTTTTTCCTTTCTCCTTTCTCCTTTCTCCTTTCTCCTTTCTCCTTTCTCCTTGTATTCCGTGGAGATAGCGGGAGTCGAACCCGCGACCCTTAGCATGCCATGCTAATGCTCTGGCCAACTGAGCTATATCCCCATGAAGTTAATCATCCAACTCCCAACACCCATTCATTTCCCCACAAAAATACTTAATTTTCGGAAATTTTTTACTGTTCACAAAAGCAATTTGAAAATTATTTCATTTAACGTAAATGGGATCCGGTCTGCTATCAGGAAAGGATTTCTGGATTGGCTAATGAAAACCAAACCCGATATATTATGTCTTCAAGAGGTAAAAGCTACCGAAGATCAGTTCGAGCTTCATTTAATTAAAGAAATGGGATATGATACTTATTTTTTCCCGGCTGAGAAAAAAGGGTATAGTGGGGTAGCTATTTTTACTCTGAATAAACCACTAAAAATCACGTATGGATGTTCCATAAAGGAGTATGATAAAGAGGGCAGGATTTTACGTGTTGATTTTAAGGATTTTTCTGTTATGAACGTTTACTTTCCCTCGGGTACAACCGGGGAAATACGGCAGGCATTTAAAATGAAATGGCTTTCAGATTTTTATAAATATTCCAATGAAATCCGGAAGGAGTTCCCCTTTTTGCTAATTGGAGGAGATTTTAATATCTGCCACAAACCCATTGACATACATAACCCGGTAGCTAATGCCAAAAGTTCCGGTTTTCTTCCTGAAGAAAGAGAATGGTTCACAGGTTTTTTTCAAAATGGATTTATAGATACTTTCCGGATGTTTAACCAGGAACCCCATCAATATACCTGGTGGAGTTACCGCGTTGGAGCCAGAGAACGTAATTTAGGGTGGAGAATTGACTACCTTGTAGCAAGTCAAGCGCTGAAAAAGATGGTTAAAAGGGCGTTAATTCTCAAAGAAGTCCATTTTTCTGACCATTGCCCGGTGATGGTAGAAATATCTGATTAATTTGAAAATATAAAAATTTTTAATATTTTTGCAAAAATTAATGCAATACTCATATATTTGCACCCTTATTCCAAGAAATGTTAATTTCAAGTTGTATAACCAATAGTTAACTTTTTATCAGTCCAAATTTCAAAATAATCCATTAATTAAAATGAAAAAATACCTCGATAAAATCTTTTTATCTTTTTGTCTTTTAGCATTTATCCTATCATCATGCGAAGGAGACAAATCGAAGGATAGCAAGGAAATCCCACAGGCAAAAGGTGGCCGTATTTATGGCGGTGTCTTCAGATTAAATGAAACAGAGTTTTTTAAGAATCTGTATCCATTGAATATCATAGATGCCATAGCGGCACGCATTGCCTCTCAGATTTATGAGGGACTTACAAAATTCAATCAGGGGGATGTCACTACCCCCAAAATGGCTCTGGCGGAAAGTTATACTGTTGATTCAACCGGTATTCTTTATACATTTAATATAAAAAAGGGTGTGTTTTTTCACGATGACCCATGTTTCCCGGATGGTAAGGGGAGAGAATTAAAAGCTCAGGATGTAAAATACTGCTTTGACCGTGTAGCTACAAAAGATATTAATAATAATGCATTTACTCAAAGTTTTAAAGATAGGGTAACCGGAGCAAACGAGTACTATGATGGTGGTCCAAATGCAGAAGGTATAAAAGGTATCAAGGTAATAGACGAATATACCCTTCAAATAGCTTTATTAAAACCATACTCTCCATTTTTGCAGATTTTAGCTCTTCCTACAATGGTAATTTACCCAAAAGAAGCCATTGACAAATATGGTCCTTCTGGTTTAAGAGCTTATGCTGTTGGAACAGGTCCTTTCCGGTTAAAATCAGTTGACGATGACGTTTCGGTTTCTTTAGTTAAAAATGACAATTATTATGGAAACGATTCCTTCGGAAATCGTCTTCCCTTCCTCGATGCTGTTCAGATTCAGTTTATTCACGATAAAAAAACAGAATTATTTGAATTCAAGAAAGGAAATCTCGAAATGATCTATCGTCTGCCAACCGAATATATTATTGATATTTTAACTACTGAAAATACAAATTTGAAAGGAGAATATGTAAAATATGAATTACAGAGAGGTCCTGAAATGAGTACTCAGTTTTATGAATTTTTAAACTCAAGTGGTGTGTTTAAAAACAAAAAGGTAAGACAATCATTTAATTATGCAGTTGACCGGCAGAAAATTATTGATTTTGTTTTGAACGGAGCGGCAGAAGAAGCCGGTATTGGCATAACACCTCCTACTTTTAAAGGATATGATGTACATCTTTTACCTGCGTACCATCTTGATGTAGATAAAGCACGTCAACTTTTATCGGAAGCCGGTTTTCCTAACGGAAAGGGATTTCCTAAAATTACGCTTGATATTAACTCCGGAGGTGGATACCATATAAATGTGGCTGAGGAAGTTGTAAAACAATTGCGTGACCATTTAAATATAGACATATCTTTAAACATTTTATCCTTTGCTCAAAAAATAGAAAAATCACAAACAGGGAAGTCAGATTTATGGAGAGCCGGATGGATTGCTGATTTTCCCAGCCCGGAAAACTTTCTTTGGTTGATGTATGGAAAAGATGTTCCGGCAGAAATAGGACAGGTATCTTATCCCAATACTTGCAGATACAAAAACTCCGAGTTTGATAAATTATACGAAGCCGCCCTTACTGCCAGAACTATTGAGGAAAGCTATAAATTATTTCTGGAAGCAGAAAAAATTGTGATTGAAGATGCTCCACACATGATTTTATGGTATGACGAAAGTTATCGTATTCTTCAATCGTACGTCAAAAATTTTCCTAATAACGCAATGCAGTACCGGGATCTTTCCGAGGTTTATTTAGATAAAAACACTAAAGTGGTTCCTACTGACTCAACAAAAACCCAACAGCCCGCTAAATAAAATTTATCTTGTTGTTTGATTTTAGGAGTTTTATAGAAAGTCAGAGAGAATTTTTTATATAAAAAAGATTATATAGAGTACATTATTTTTTAATACCAAACTTATAGTCAGGCCCTTCCATTATGAAAAAAATATTTTTAACACCACTCATTTTAATACTCTGTTTTTCAGGATGTAAAAAGAAATCTGAAGAAAATAATAACAAAGAAACTGTTATACATCAGGCGAAAGGTGGTAGATTATATGGTGGTGTCTTCAGAATTAACGAAACTTCCTATTTTAAAAATTTATTCCCCCATAACATTATAGATGTTTATGCACATCGTATTGCCAACCAGGTTTACGAAGGCCTTTTTAAATATAGTCAGGAAGACCTCTCACTCAAGCCCTGTTTAATAGAAACCTATAGCGTTGACTCTACCGGGAGAATTTTTATTTTTAAAATAAAACGAGGTGTTTATTTTCACGACGACCCCTGTTTTCCTAATGGTGTCGGGAGAGAACTAAAAGCAAAGGATTTCAAATTCTGCTTTGATTTATTATGCACGAAAGACATTAATAATCAGGGATTTTCAGGCACTTTTAAAAATAAGGTCGTTGGAGCAACTAAATATTATGATACCGGAAAAACTGAAAATGGGGTGGAGGGTATCAAAGTCGTTGATGACTATACACTGCAAATTGAGCTCGAAAAGCCCTATTTGCCATTTCTGAATGTTATGGCATCTCCTTTTACTTTTGTTTTTCCGAGAGAAGCGATTGAAAAGTACGGAGCCGCCGGTTTACGGGCAAAGGCAATTGGAACGGGTCCCTTTATTCTTAAAAATATTGATGAGGATATATCTGTCATCTTAACTAAAAACGAGAAATATCACGGAGTGGATGTATATGGAAATAAACTTCCTTTCCTCGATGCCATAAAAATTACATTTATTAAAGACCAGAAAACGGAATTATTTGAATTTAAAAAAGGCAATCTCGATATAATTTATAAATTACCTACCGAGCACATAATTGATATTTTAAGCTCGGAAAATTCTACGCTCCAGGGGGAATATAAAAAATATAAACTGCAAAGAAACCCTGAAATGTCTGTTTTCTTTTATGATTTCTTATGCATTGGAAAAACTTTTTACAATAAAAAAATCCGTCAGGCATTTTCTTATGCTATAGATAAAAGAAAAATTGTTGATTTTGTTTTGAATGGTTCAGCGTTTGAACCCGGAATTTACGGCATAACACCACCTACTTTTAAAGGATATGATGTAAGTAAAATTTCAGGATATTCGTATGACCAGGAAAAAGCTAGAAGGTTAATGTCAGAAGCAGGATTCCCCGGTGGGAAAGGATTTCCGAAAATTGTATTGGATATCGATGAAGGGGGCGGAATTCATAAAAGAGTTGCTGAAGAAATTCAAAAACAATTGAAGGAAATATTAAATATCCATTTGGATTTGAATTTTGTTTCTTTTGCTCAGAAAGTTGAAAAAGTTTCTATGGGTAATTATGACATAGCCCGTCAAGGTTGGATTGCTGATTTTCCAAGTCCTGAAAATTTTCTTTGGTTGTTTTATGGTAAAGATGTTCCTCAAAAGATAAACGAAATGTCATACCCTAATTCCAGCCGGTATTCAAATCCTGAGTTTGACAAAATTTATGAGGCGGCATTAGCGGCACCTAATATACAGGAAAGCTATAGTTTGTTTATGAAGGCAGAAAATATGGTAATGGCTGATGCTCCGGTTCTCGTGCTCTGGTATGATGAAAGCTATAGAATTTTACAGCAATATGTCTTGAATTTCCCTAACAACCCAATGCAATACCGTGATATGTCTGAAGTGTATTTCTCAAAGAGTGATACCACACAAACTGCTAAGGTTGTTAAATGATTTCTCCTTGTTATATTTAAAGAAACGATTGAGAGATAAACTCGCAAAGCGAGCTGTTGAAAAAATCTACCTGATTATTTTTTTCTTTACTTTTTTGTCTTGCATTTCATTAGCAAAATCATTGAAAGCGATAACATGCACTCATGTTAAACATAATTTGATTCCGCCCCAAAAGGATTCTCTTCAATACATTCTTCATATTATCCTGCCTGATACTGTTCCAAGCGAATTAAAAAAAATTCAAGAAGATAATCAGATTTTTACAAGTCGTGAAAAACTGAACACAGCATTGAATATTCAAATTGAAAGTTTCAGAAAGCAGGGTTTTGTGCTTGCTAATATTGATTCCATTTCTGAAAAATCAGAACCAAAACAATCTGGCATCAATAAAGAAAAATGGATTAAAGTAAATGCCTATTTTTTTCCTGGCAAAATGTATTGTTGGGGAAAGTTCCGGATAATCAAAGACAGTGCTTTGAGGGTTAATTCTTTTTTAAAAAAATTCGAAAAATTGGAGGGTAAATTCGTTGAATTTTCCCGTTTAAATAAACTGGAACACCAACTACTGAATTCTGCTGAGAATCAAGGGTACCCTTTTGCTCAAATCAATTCCGATTCAATTCGCGTCGCTGGAAAAAGCATCTCCATGGAAATTAAATTTTCTTCAGGAAGAAGAATCACTTTTGATTCTTTGGATGTACAGGGACCTTCAAAAACCAAAAAGAAGTTTTGGATAAAAAAATTAGGGATTTTTCCTGACAAAGTTTATCAGGAAAAAAAAATCAGGGATATTCCGCTCATTGTTAAAAAACTTTCTTTTATAAAATTGCATAGAAAGCCGGAGGTTTCTTTTTATCAGGACAGAGCCATCATCCATTTAAGGGTGGAAGATGTTCCCTCAAATTTTTTTGACGGCATCATAGGTTTTGCACCTTCCAATGAGCTTGAAAAACGAATTCAACTAACCGGTGAAGTGACACTCGGTCTCAGAAACATGGGCGGCACAGGTAAATCAATAGATGCTGAATGGAGAAAAACAAATCGTTACTCACAGGAACTTCTTCTGGGATACAAACACCCTCAGTTTTTAACACCCCGGCTTGAAGTGGATATTGATTTTTCAATTCATAAATACGATACATTGTATAATGATATTTTACGGAAACTGACGTTTGTTCAACAAACAGGATTAAATACGAACATTCGCATTTTTGGAGAATTTTTTGGTTCCCGAATAATATCTACTAACGGACTCGATAAAAACTTTCTACCTGCATACACCGATTTCGACAGAGATGCTTATGGGATAGGAGCGGAGTGGAATAACACCAATGATGTATTTTATCCGCGGAAAGGCATTTTCTCTTTGTTGACAGCATCGGCTGGCAAAAAGAAATTAGTACAGAACACTTTTTTTAATCCTGAGGTCTATACTGAAATTCCTGCAACTACCACAACTTATAACTATCAATACAAGGGAGCGTTATTTTTTTCGCCTTCTTATAATATTACAATAAAAAATCAATTAGTAGCTGGAAAAATTTCAGCAGATAAATTTTTTTATAATGATCTTTACCGCTTTGGCGGGTTTAAAACGTTACGTGGTTTTGAGGAAAAAAAATTTGCGGCGGAGCAATTTTTTATTTATACTTTGGAAGTTCAATATTATTTGGAAGAAAATTCTTATTTATTTTTATTTGGAGAGTCGGGAAATTACAAAGGGCTTACATTGGCAGGCAATCCTGTAAGTGACACTCCTGTCGGAATGGGAGCAGGATTAAGTTTTAAAACACCGGCAGGCGTTTTTAGTTTTATATATGCTTTTGGAAAAGATAAGGAACAGCCCCTGTCATTAGATTTCTCAAAAATTCATTTTGGATTTATAAGTAGATTTTGACAAAACTATCTTTTGTATAATAGAAATCTTGCATAATGCAGTTTTTTCAACACAAAGACACTAAGAAACAAAGTTACACAAAGAGTTTAATTAGTGCTTCTTTGTGTCTTCGTGTTGAAAATTTATTTTTTTGGATTATGCTGGAGGTCTAATAAATCTATCAATTTCCGCACTATTTACCCTCAGTTCAGTCATACACTTGAAATGACCAACTGGACATTTCTTATATCCTATTTTTGTACAAGGTCGGCAGGGTAACGAATTATTTTCTATAGCCAGAAATGAGGTCTTATAAGGATACATTCCAAACTCAGGAGTCGTATTTCCCCAGAACGTAATTACTTTTTTCTTAAACGCCGCGGCAATATGCATCATTCCGGTATCGTGTGTGAGTATAAAATTTGATTGTTTAATCAAATCAGCGCTCTGATTTAAAGAAAAAATACCACAACCATTATAAAAATTTCGGGAAACTTTTATTTCATTTTTATTTTTCTTTTGAAAAATTATTTCCATAGCCAAATCTGCTTGTTTTCTATCTTCTTCACTGCCCAAAAATAGAACAGGAAAAGACAATGAACCGGCAAATTCAGCAATTTTTTCGGGTGGTAATTTCTTGGTAAAATGCGCACCTCCAATGGCAAAAGTCGCAAATCCATTGCGGAATTCATCTGGTAATAAATCATGTTTAACCTGCTCCTGCTCTGAGATAAAATAATCGAGACCATCCATATCCGGATAGACATTCAATATTTTCAACGTGTCAAAATACCGTTCTACCAGATGTTTATCAGGCAAAAAATTGATTTTAAAATTCACCATCAACCATTTACGGATGTTTATTTTGTTGACATGAAAACATTTTATGTTTAACCTGAATGAAATGTATTGAGAGAGGAAATTATTCTGTAGGTCAATTAGATAATCATACTTTTCTTTCCGCAATTCAAGCAACAGCCATTTCAAAGTACCACTGTATGTAAAAATTTTATGGATATAGGGATTATGCTGAATAACCGGTAGATAATTATTTTTTATCAAGTAATGCAATTCGGCAGATGGATATTTTTTTTTAATGGCACGGATAACGGGTGTTGTCAGCACAATGTCACCGATGGAAGAAAATCGAATTATAAGTATTTTCATTTGAATTCATGCTATTATAATGTAAACAGAGCAAATTTCAGCAGAAATCTAAATAACTATATAACCATATAACCATATAACAATCATCCAGAGTACATGAAAATTTATACCGATCACAGTATAAAAGTGCCTTTTAGTAAAACATTCAATTTCAATCTTCATCTTCCTTTTTTCGCTTGAATTTGCCTTCAGAAACTGCTTGAATAAACTTAACCCAGGCAAAAGGATTCAATAACGGATTCATGATAACTTCATTTTTATGCGACACTTTTTCAAACTGATAAGCTGACCATGTTTTGTAGTTTTCCGAACCGTCCATGGCATATTCGTTGAAAAGTTTTTTTAAAATTTTCTGAGAATAATTTTTTTCGAAATTATCGTATGTTTCTCTTGGCAATTGCAATGCAAGAAAAGCTTGTACAAACTTATCCTTAGGAGGTAAAGGTGAAATTATTACTTCCTGTAATTGTGTGACATCCTGTTCTAATTCTACAAAAAGAGCATGGCTTTGGTTTATATTCCCCGTTGGGATTATGGTTTTTTGTGTTTTAAAACCAACGCAGGAGATAAAAACAGTATCTCCCTCGAGTACCACAAACGAAAAAAATCCAAAACGGTCGGTAGTACCTCCCCTGTAAGCTTGACGGATAGAAAGATTTACATTTGGTATTCCATACAAACTATCACCCGTAACTACCAATCCGGAGAATTGGATAGGGCGAGGTTGTCCAAAAAGAATTAGAAAAGGATAAAAAAGGATGATAAATATGATAAGTATTTTTTGCATCAAAACGAAATAAAAATATCGAATATCAAGAAAACAACCAGACAGATACTAGCTATCCCATTAGTAGTAAAAAAAGCTACGTTAACGTGGCTTAAGTCATTTGGTTTTACAAGGGTATGCTGGTAGAAAAGCATACTGATAAAAATTAATGTCCCTAACCAATAAATAACTCCATAACCTGAATAATATCCTGCTGTAATAAGGAAAAAGGAAGTAAGCAAATGTAAAATCCTGGAAATTAACAATGCTTTGTGGATACCAAATTTTGAGGGGATAGAATAAAGCCCTTCTTTTCGATCAAACTCAGTATCCTGCAATGAATAAATAATATCGAAACCCGATACCCAGCATAGAATTGCTACAGAGTAGTTAATGATTATTAAAAAGTTAACATCAAATTTTCCGGTAAAAGCAATATATGCGCCTATCGGTGAAAGGGATAGACCTAAACCGAGAATGAAATGACTTAGCCAGGTAAAACGTTTTGTAAAGCTATATCCTAAAATAATCAGTAAAGCCACCGGTGAAAGGTAAAAACAAAGTGAATTAATCCACAAAGCAGATAGACAAAAACCAATGGAGGTGATAATCACAAAATAAACTGCCGATGAAACAGAAATTTTTCCGGATGGTATTTCACGGATTTGTGTTCTGGAATTTTTACGGTCAATTTCTTTATCCGCAAGCCGGTTGAATCCCATGGCGGCACTTCGGGCAAATACCATGCATGCTATAACTTTAAAGAGGATAAAAATAATTTCAGTGGGCTCTGTTTTTATAGTTTTTGCATTCAGCCAGATGGCTGTGATAAATCCGATTAACGCAAAAGGTAATGCAAATACAGAGTGACTGAATTTAATAAAAGACAGATATTTTTGGATCCCAAGTAATATGCGGAACACGGTTTTAGCTTCTTGAAAATTACGAAAGATACGGATTTTGAGGATATATTTCTCAAATGTTATATATTTGCATTGGAAAGAGAAACAAAAAAAACTCTGTGAAACTAGTAACAATTACTAATACTAAGTACAGGAAAGAATTTAAAATATTCTTAAAATTTAATGATTGGGTGACCGGAATGGTTGACCTAAAAAATCATTTGGATGGAGAAATCTTTAAGCCATTAAAAAATCAGGATTATTTTTAAAAAATTTTCACTAGACTCATGGACAATAGGTTGGGAAAATGGAGCTGATTTTTCACCCGAATTTTTATACACATTGATAAAAAAAAATAGAGACGCACTATAGTACGTCTCTACAATATTCTAAAACCCCAATGCCAAGACCTTTCCCCGAATCCGACCTGATTCTGAATTCACGAGGAAGCATTTATCACCTTGATTTGCGACCGGAAGAAATAGCTGATATTATTCTAGTGGGTGGAGATCCCGGAAGGATAAAAAAAATCTCCCGTTTTTTTGACCGCATTGAATTTAAAAATCAAAAAAGAGAATTTGTAACCCATACAGGTTATTACAAAGGGAAAAGGATTACCGCCCTTTCCACCGGAATAGGACCCGACAATATTGATATTGTTTTTAATGAACTCGATGCGCTTGCAAACATTGACCTTCAAAAAAGAATACCCAAGCCCAATCATAAAACATTGAAAATAATCCGGATTGGAACTTCCGGCTCATTACAGGAAAATATACCTCCCGATTCTTTTGTATTCTCCACTCATGGCATTGGGCAGGATGGGCTATTGAATTTTTATAAAATAAAATATAATGGAAATGAGAAATCACTTTGCAACGCATTTATTAAACAATTTCCAACAAAAGGTATTTTTGCGAGACCTTATGCTGTTGAAGCAACACTGGATGGAACGTCCTTTCTTTCTAACGGATTTATACCCGGTATCACAGTAACGTGTGGTGGATTCTACGGACCTCAGGGAAGAATACTCCGTTATCAACTTACCCTGGTAGATTTTATAAAGAAGATGAATGGTTTCAATTGGCGAGATCATAAAATTACTAATTTTGAAATGGAGACATCAGCCATGTATGGATTAGGTAAAATTTTAGGTCACAAGACGTGTACTGTAACAGCGATTGTTGCCAACCGTATTTCGGGAGAAGTTACTAAAAATGGATCAAAGGCAATGGATGAGTTAATTTATAGAGTGCTTGAAAATGTGAAAGATTTAAGTTAATTGTGCTGATGTGAAAAAGCCTGAACTAAAAAGTAAATTAAAAATGAATAACACTTAACACAAAACATATAACACTTAATGTATAATAAATAATGAAAACAGTTGTCATTGGGGCATCTCCTAACCCTTCGCGCACTTCCTATCTGGCGGTGGAAAAATTGAACCATGCACGTCATGAAGTAATCCCAGTCGGCATACGGGATGGAATGATAGGAACACATAAAATTATTACCGGAAAACCCGTGGTAAAGGATGTCCATACAGTAACTTTGTATATAGGACCTTCAAACCAGCCGGAGTGGTACGATTATATTTTTTCTTTAACACCAAAGCGGATTATTTTCAATCCCGGCACAGAAAATCCCGATTTATTACAACGTGCAAAAGACAAAGGCATTGAGGCAGTTGAGTTCTGTACCTTAGTCCTTCTTTCTACCGGGCAGTTTTAGAAGGTATAGAGGTATAGACCCTATACCCCTTACCCCTATTCCCCTATACCCCTTATACCCCTATACCCCTCCCCAATACCCTGTTCCCTTTTTCTTTCAGTATTATTATAAATCTTTCTTTTCCGTTCATATCTTTAACTACCCGGAGCTGTTTGAATCCCAAGCTATTTGCTTTATCTATGATTTCATTTTTCAGCATAGGATTTATTTCAAAAAAAATGCTTCCTTCGGTTGCTAAATGTTTTTTCGAGAATTCAAGGATTTTATGATAGAAAATGATTGGGTCTTTATCGGGGGCAAATAATGCCTTTTCAGGTTCGTACTCCAACACATTCTTATGCATGTCTTTTTTTTGTGAAGATAATACGTAAGGCGGGTTACTTACTATGATGTGAAACTTCTGCTTATATAATGGATGATTTTTTTTTAATATATCAACCCGTTTAAAAAGTATGCGAGATTTTAATAAGTGTGAATTTTTTATGGCTACCTTCAACGCTTGCCGGGAAATATCAACGGCTGTTACATGACTCTTAGGTAATTTCTTTTTTAAAGCAATAGCTATGCAACCTGAGCCGGTACCAATATCCAGAATATTTACACGATTTCTTTTTTCTTGCACGTCTTTAATGATCATTTCTACAAGTTCCTCTGTTTCCTGCCTGGGTATTAAAGCATGCTTGTTTACAAACAAAGAAATTCCGCAAAATTCCGTTTGTCTCAGAATATATTGAATGGGTTCGTTTTTTTTTAATCGGTTTATAATGGTTTTAATTTCCGGTAGCTTATTTGCGTCAATAGATTCGTGTTTATGAAATATATATTCTATATTTGAAAAATTTAATACTGATTTAAGCACAATAAAAAAAATAGATTTAATTTCTCTCTCCGGATAAATGTCTCTGAGTTTTTCTAAAAATTCATGATGAATTTTATGAAGGGTATATTTTTTTGTTTTTGAAATCAATTTTATATGGTTCCTTTGACACAAATTAACACAATTTAAATTTTATTTTAACTGTTCAGTCCAAGATGAAAAAATACAATTTAGCCACAGATTACACGGATTAATGTTACAAAAAATCTTAATATCATTTTTAATCCGTGTAATCTGTGGCTAAAATTTTTTTTCTTTTTCAATTTATGGTTTAATTGCGTAGGTACTGAGCATTAACGAATTAATATGAATTCCCAGCACGAAAAATACATACACAGGGCATTGGAGTTAGCCGAACGGGGAAGGAATAAAGTGCTTCCCAATCCCAAAGTAGGGTGTGTGATAGTATATGAAGACCGCATAATAGCAGAAGGATGGCATGAATTTTTTGGAGGTTTTCATGCTGAAAGAAATGCAATTGATCAATGTTTCACACCCTCTTTTTTACCGAAATCCACCCTGTATGTAAACCTTGAGCCTTGTTGTCATACAGGAAAAACTCCTCCCTGTACCGATTTAATCATTCAATCAGGTATAAAGAAAGTGGTGATAGGATGCATAGACCCTTTTGATAAGGTAAAAGGTAAAGGAATAAAACAATTAAAAGCGCATGGAGTAGAGGTAATTACAGGAATTTGTGAGCGGGAATGTTGGCTAATGAATAGCCCATTTTTTACATCGGTGGAAAAAAAACGACCTTGGGTAATTTTAAAATGGGCTGAGTCATCAAATAAAATTATGGCACTATATGGTAAGCAAAAATGGATTAGCAACAAACTCTCTCAACAGATTGCCCATAAATTCAGAGCAGAATCAAAAGTAGTGTTAGTAGGTTCAGAAACCATTAGAATTGATAACCCATTATTAACTGTACGTCACTGGGAGGGTACCAACCCAATCCGGGCAATTATTGACAGAAATTTGAAATTAAAGGAAGATTTCCATATTTTTGACCATAATCAGCGGACATGGGTTTATAATTTCAAAAGAAATGAATCTAAAAGCACTATAAACTGGATTAAGCTAAGCGAGAAAAAACCCCTTTTGGATCAGATGCTTTCTGATATGAATTTAAAGCAGATTAGTACTCTGCTTGTGGAAGGCGGACCCCGGTTGCTCAGCCATTTTATTGACAAAAATTATTTTGATGAAATAAGAATTTTTAGAAGTAATGACCGTATTGAGAAAGGAATTAAATCTCCGGAATTTAATGCGAAGGAATATGACCGGAAAAAAATAGGTAGTGACACGCTGTATTGTTTTTTTAATGAAAATGTTTCATAAAAAAAGGTTACTGTTTTTTTATCTGATATTGCTATGGGTTCATCCATTCAGCACTGCTCAAATATTTCAATATAATGAAAAAACAGAAACTATTGAATCCATACGTTCATCTATTGATAAATTATATAACCAGGATTTTGCAGGCGCAACCCGGGGCTTCCAGTTTATCAAAAATAAATTTCCAGAAAATCCAGCTTATTGGCTTGCAATGGGTATTTCATTGTATTGGAAAATGATGCCGGATCAGGATGATTCAGAGGGCATTTTATTGTTCCATAATTTTATGGATACAGTTATTTACAAAGCGAAATTAAATTTACAGAAAGAACCAAATGATATAGAAAATTTATTTTACATCACTGCCGCGCATGGTTTCAAAGCCGGAAAATATTCAGAGGAGAATCAGTTGTTTCTGGCTGTCAAACAAGCCGAAAGAGCATATTTCTATCTTAAAAAAGGAATATTTCCTTCCACCCGAAACATAGAATTTCTTTTCCCAAGTGGATTATATAATTATTTTGCCGTTAAATTTCCAGAGATACAACCCCTGGCAAAACCATTAATGATTTTTTTTCCCGATGGAGATAAATATAAAGGCATCAGCGAAATTAAATTGGCTACGGAAAATGCGCTCTTCACACGCGCTGAAGCCGAAGTTTATCTGATGAGAATTTTTTTACGAAATGAAAACAATCCAGCAGAAGCGTTGCATTATGCCCGGATTCTTACAGCACGATATCCCCGTAATCTCTATTTTGCTTCCTATTGCAGTGAAGCGCTCCTATATTTGCAACGATTTAAAGAAGCTCAGCAAATAATCAATAAACTTATGAAAGATGACAAACCCTATTATAAAGCCATTGGTCTTTTACAAGCCGGTTATTTAGCTGAAAAAGGAACACGCAATCTCTCTGTGGCAAAAAATAATTATCTGAATGCTATTTCTGCTTCCAAAGGCAGGAGAACGGAAAGTAAAAGAATAATGGGACTTGCCTATTCCGGGTTAGCCCGGTGTGCCATCTCCGATAATCAACCCAAAAAAGCAAGAGAATTTTATAAAAAAGCGCTTGATTATCTTGACTACGATCATTTTCGAATTGAGGCAATATTATTTCTTAAAGGAACATGATTAAATAGAAAATAGTAAATAGTAAATATCAAATAGAAAATATCAAAAGCCCAACTATGCTCATCCCCCAAACTCCTAC
The DNA here is from genome assembly GCA_001769655.1 of Bacteroidetes bacterium RIFCSPLOWO2_12_FULL_37_12. GTDB lineage: Bacteria > Bacteroidota > Bacteroidia > 2-12-FULL-37-12 > 2-12-FULL-37-12 > 2-12-FULL-37-12. Next base: position 157,226 of record MEPC01000023.1, read on the forward strand.
CGGAAATAAAATTACCTGCAAAGGTTGGATTCAGGAAGCGGCACTGAGAATGCTTCATAATAATATCAATCCACAGGTTGCGGAGAAACCGGAGGAGCTGATTGTTTATGGTGGCACCGGTAAAGCGGCACGTAACTGGGACGCTTTTCATTTGATAGTAAAAGCCCTAAAAGATCTGGAAAATGATGAAACACTTCTTATTCAATCGGGAAAACCTATCGGTATTCTCCAAACTCATGCCAACGCTCCCCGTGTTATTATTTCCAATTCCATGCTTGTACCCAAATGGGCAACCTGGGATCATTTCCGGAAACTCGAAGCTAAGGGATTAATTATGTATGGACAAATGACGGCAGGTTCCTGGATTTATATAGGTTCTCAGGGTATTGTACAGGGAACGTATGAAACATTCATGGCAATTGCCAACAAACATTTTAATGGAACATTGAAAGGAACACTTAGTGTCACTGCGGGCTTAGGCGGAATGGGCGGCGCTCAGCCACTTGCAATTACTATGAATGAAGGAGTTTGTCTTGCGGCTGAAATGGAAGAATGGAGAGCGGAGAAACGTCTTCAAACCCGCTATCTTGATAAAATAACAATAAATATTGACGAAGGTATTGATTGGGCTTTACAATTTAAACAAAAAGGGTCAGCTGTTTCCATAGCTATAATTTGCAATGCTGTAGATCTACTCAAAAGATTGTTGGAAAGAAATATTACACCCGAAATTCTCACAGACCAAACTTCTGCCCATGATGAATTAAATGGATATTTTCCTTCAGGCATGAACGTGGAGTCAGCAAAAATATTGCGTGACACAAACCCAAAAGAATATATAGAAAAATCTAAAGACACCATGGCGCTCCATGTCACACAAATGCTTGAATTGCAGAAAAGAGGAGCAATTACTTTTGATTATGGAAATAATATCAGGGGGCAAGCTCTTGAAAGAGGAGTTAAAAACGCTTTTGACTTTCCGGGTTTTGTTCCTGCTTATGTAAGACCGCTTTTCTGTGAAGGCAAAGGACCCTTTCGTTGGGTAGCGCTTTCCGGTGATCCCAAAGATATTTATGAAACAGACAAAAAAATTCTTGAACTGTTTCCCCATAACAAAGGATTAGCCAGATGGATTCATGTTGCACAAGAGCGAATTTCTTTTCAGGGACTTCCTGCAAGAATTTGTTGGTTGGGATTGGGGGAAAGAGATAAAGCAGGGTTGGCTTTTAATCAATTAGTCAGAGAAGGAAAAGTAAAAGGTCCCATTGTTATTGGTAGAGATCACTTAGATACCGGATCTGTAGCATCTCCCAATCGCGAAACGGAAGGAATGTTGGATGGTTCTGATGCCATTGCGGATTGGCCAATATTAAATGCACTTATCAATACTGCCGGGGGTGCAAGCTGGGTATCTGTGCATCATGGAGGAGGAGTTGGTATTGGATACTCTATTCATGCCGGCGTTGTTATTGTTTGTGACGGAACCAAAGAGGCAGATGATCGAATTGCCAGAGTATTGTTTAATGACCCCGCAACCGGAATATTTCGCCACGCTGATGCCGGATATGATATTGCTAAAGACACTGCGCGTAAATTCCGCTTGGATTTGCGCGAACGATTGTAATTCAATAAAAAATGTTCCGCCGCTTCCGCTCCTACAAAAAAACAATTCCCATTTCGGGTGATAAAACGATTTCGTGCTGTTTTACCAATGACAAACCGAATCTGGAGACCATTGTTTTATTAAATGGTTCGGTATTTCATCTTCATCAATGGGATTATTTTATCCGGTTTGGTTTTTTTATGAACAAGGATTTTAATTATCGCCTGTTGAGATACGATTATCCCGGTACAGGAAATTCACTGACCTTCAACCCAAGGTGGGAAATCTGGGAATGTGCTGATGACCTGAACCGGTTATTGACAGAAAATAAAATTGATAAAGTACATTTATATGGAATCAGTAAAGGAACCTTAGTGGCACAGGCATTCGCACTTAAATACCCCGAAAAAGTTATATCCATTGCCGGCTGGGGTTGGTTTAATCTCTGCTACTCACGCTTGATTGATTTAAAGACAGTAAACGAAAAACGAATCCGTCTTCTTGAATTGATGAAGGACTATTGGATTTTACCACTCGACAAAGAAATATACAAAAAACTCTGGCGGTTGACTCTCAGTAAGATGATTTTTAAAAGATACCAAAGGGAATTAAACATCATTCACCGAATAGTGGCATTTTACATTAAACGTTTGTTTTACCGAATTATTCATCCTACCCCAATTAAAATAATTCATGATTGGTTTTGGTATGCATTGCACGGATTGCCTAAAGAAAGATCGCGGTTCAGGAGAATGTTTAAAAGGATTTATCATTTACCTGTTCTTATTCAACATTCTGAAAATGATGAAACACTTCCCGTGAATATGTCAAAAGAACTGTGCCAGTTGATTCCGCAGGCAAAACTATCATTGTATGGCGGTTTTTATACACATATCTCTGTTATGTTTCATCCCCTTCAATCACGGAAAATAGCAGGGGAGTATTTGAAATTCCTGAAGCATTTGTAAATCTGGAAAATTCTGAGAATATATGAAATACTACCTCCCCGCGTTTCTTGAAGGATTTACCGTAATGGCGTTGGAATTAATTATAGGCCATGTATTATATATATTTTTTGGATCCTCTTTAATTACCTGGACATCGGTTATTGGTTTTACCGTTGGCGGACTTGCCATCGGGTACTTTATTTCCGGAAAATATAGTTTTCCGGGTAATTATAAATCACTTGCTTATCTGTTTTCTGCAATCTCCCTGTTGTTATTTTTATTTCCATTTAGCACAGAAAAAATTCTTTTTTCTGTTCCGGTGCGTAATATTCAATTTGCCATTTTATTCTGCTCATTTTTATTAATAATTCCTTTTACGATCCTGCTGGGAACCATTCCTCCTGCATTGATCAGAATGTCAGTTCAGACCCTGAATAATTCAGGAAATAAGTCCGGGCAGGTATTTGCAATTTCAACGCTAGGCGGATTATGTTCATGCTTCCTGTTTGGATTTTTTTTAATGCCATTCGTTGGAATCCGTTTTAACATGCTCATACTTGGTATTTTATCCGCGTTATTTGCTTTTTCTATTTTATGGAAGGATAAGAAAAAAACCGTTATTTTACTTTCAATAGTATGTTCCCTATTCATTGCTTTTGGTTTTTTTAATAAACCGGCAAAAAATGTCTATAAAGTGCTTCATAATTCTGAAGGTATTTTAGGGCAATTAATGGTGCTGGATGATTTTTCCAACCTGAATGAAAATATGCCAGGGGTGCGAATTTTATTTATAAACCGGACACCTCAAACCGTTTTTTTTCCTCAAAATAAAGGCAACCAATATTCCGAATATGTATTGGGAGTATCAGCCATGGCAAGTATTTATCCTGCGGGTAGTAAGGCGTTGGTTCTTGGCGCCGGTGGCGGCGCAGTAGTGGATCATTTCCATAAATTAGGTTTTCATACCGATGTTTGCGATTTGGATAAACGAATGGTTGATATTGGAAAAAATTATTTCAACTTAAAAAATATTCCGGTAAATTATTTTATTGATGATGCAAGACATTATATAAATGTGTGCCGTAAAAAATATGATGTGATTGTGTTTGACATATTTAATGGAGAAAATACACCCTCGCACGTACTCACGAAAGAAAGTATTGAACAGGCGTGCAATTTATTGAATGATGGAGGAATGATCTTAGTAAACTTCAATGGTTTCTTACAATCGAAGCAGGGTATATCAACCCGTTCATTAATTAAAACATTCAAAGCATTGGGATTAAATGTGAACGTACTTCCAACACCTGGAGAAGAAAGCACACGGAATTGCATTCTGCAAGCATCATTTAATAATCCTGATTTTAGTAAAGTCCGCTTAGACAGTTTAACTAACAATAAAAATTTTGATTTGCAAAAATTAATAATTTCTTACAGAAAGGATGACTTACCGGATGCCTTTATTCTTAACGATAATAATCCTATACTGGAACGAATAAATTTAGAAGCAAATTTTCAATGGAGGACGAATGGAATTACAAATTCATTAAAGAAATTGTATAAGAAGGGAGTGCCATTGTTTTATTGATGAATTACAACTAATGACCGTAAAGATGGGTTTTAAACCCGTCTTTACCTTTCCATCACGCTCACCTTCTTCAAATTCCCTCCCTTCTCAACATCCGTCTTATCCGTTTTAATAAAATAAATTCCAGGACCAATATCATTTACATCCATTATTAAAAGATTATCCCCTTTTATCAAATTAAATTTTTGTGTCTGTACATTTTCTCCGCTCTGGTTAATAAGATTTATCTGAATGGGAGTTTCTTCTGCGGAGAATATATCAAGATAGGTTTCTCCACCCATAGGATTGGGAAAAATTTTTCTTATCTCAATCGTTTTTCCTTTCACCTCAATAGAAACCGTTTTTGAATACGTAAAACTTCCGTCTGTATCATATTGTTTTAACCGGTAGTAAGAAATCCCACTTAAGGGTGTCTTATCTGTAAATGAATAATTGTTCTGTTCCGAAGAATTTCCTTTCGCAGTGACACTCCCTATTTCTTCAAAATAAGAATTATCCGAACTTCTTTCTACTGAAAAAGAATTTGAATTTTTTTCACTGGCGGTTGCCCATTCTATTACTGACACAGGTTGTATATATTTAGCCGTAAAAAACAAAAGATCAACAGGCAATGGAGCCGTGCCACTACCAACAGCAAAAGGTGAAAAGGAAGTAAACCCGGTAGCGGTAACATCAAAAGGATCAGCAGTAGTTTTTGCGCTATTGGTTGTTTCATTCCAAACGGAACCACCTCCAACATATCTTCCTATAACAACCCTCGCATCATTAATATTAAAACTGGCACCCGTAGTAGTGCCTGCTGTCCAACCTAATTTAATAGTGGTTGCCGCCGCACCTCCAGTTCTTGTAATTGTCCATTCTGCATTTACAACTCGTGCCGCAACATTTGGAGTGGTAACAGAAGCATCTACTAACACCTGAAAAGTGCTGTTATCCCCAGGTGTTAGTGTAGCAAGGTTTTGACCGGATGCAGTAGAGATTCCTACTGGGTATTGAGTGGCAACTCCTGAAGCAGCATATCGCTGAAAATAACCTGTACTATTGGTTACGACGTAGAGTGAACTGGAATTGCCCGATAAAACGCCGGAAGATGCCGCTAGCCCTAACGTAAAGTTATTGGTTCCCAAAATTAATTTACCACTTGTAAAATCAAGGGACGCCGTAGCTGTTGCTGAATTACTCACTAGAGTAACATCGCCCGAGGTATTACTGATTCTTATGTTTGCGAATATAGAACCATTGGCAACCCCACTGGTGTTAATAATTTGTTGAGCCGCGCCCCCATCAAATATTACAAGAGCTGATCCATCCACAAATGCATCTGCTGCAGTTGAGCTTACATCCCAATTTCCAGCAAGATTAATATCAAACCCAGCGCAATCAAGTATTGCACCGCCTTGTATGGACAAATTTCCATTAATATCCTGATTGGCAGTTTCCATTGTTTTTGTACCTGATGCACCGGAAAGTGTGAGATTAATATAATTCGGGGAAGATGCTGTGTTTTCAATAGTTTGGTTACCAGCCCTATTGTAGTTTACAGTATTACCTGCGCCAGAAGCATTCATAGTTGTAATTGTAACTGTAGAACCCTGATAATTTAAAGTACTACTGGCTCCTTGTGTCCATGTACCAGTACCAGTCAATGTTCCGGCAGCAGTACTTGACATAGTGGCAGTTGTGTTGTTAGTAACAGTAATTCCAGTTATGGTTATAACAGTAGCAGTGGTGGACCAGGTAATTCCACCAACGGCATCTAATGAAACTGCCCCTCCGGTGAAAGTTACATTATTTGCAAAACTTAAACTTCCGGAACCATCAACCGCCTGGGCATTTGTATTAAAGGTGGCTCCACCTGCAGTAAAATTTGCACCGTTATTTTGAGTAATGCCATTTTGGAAAATCATGTTTCCGGTTGTGGGCACATTGCTTGACGTCCATATTCCTCCACCTGCATTAATTGTAACTTTTTTAATGAAGGTTTTTACACCGTTATCGGCATTAGCGTTAAAATTAAAAGTTGTTCCCGAAGGAATTGTGAGTGCCTCATTTACGTTTAATGTCACTCTCCCGATATTGGTTGTACTGGAACCGCTGAATGAAACAGTGCCATTAATAGTTACAGTACCTGTGGCACTACCATCAATGGTTCCTCCAAATAAATCAATGTCATCTCCAACTGCATCCCCAAGTGTCACTGTTTCTCCTGCATTTCCATCAGCGAGAGTTCCGTTGATTTTACAATTGCCATTTGCATCAATGTTGAAATTATCGGGGTCTATGGTGGTTCCTGAAACAATATTAAGAACACCATTAATGGTTAATAATCCAAGTGAGGTCTTTGTGCTTCCTCCTGAACATGTTAAATTACAATAAGTGGTTGATTTTATATCCTGAATTCCTGCACGGTTATAATTTATAGTATTAGTGCAAGTGGAAACGTTTAAGGTACCGGTAGCCATGGGTACAGTTCCGCTACCGTAATTCAATGTGCTACCATTATCATTTTTCCATTCAGAACCGCCAGCGGTACCATTAAGAACACCGGTAATAGTAACGGTAGAAGTGTTTGTATTTGTTATAACAAATGCACCGCTTACAGTTACAGCATCACTGAAACTTAAAGCAGAAGTACCTGAAATACCCTGTGTAGCATTGAAAGTGGCATCGCTGGCAGAAAAAGTACCACTATTAGCGATTCCACCGCTAAAAACAAGGTTTGCAGTTGTAGTAATAGCCGAAGATGTCCAACTATCTCCTCCCCCAACAATAGTAACAGCACCGGTAAAGGTCTTAATTCCAGTATTACTTGAAAGTGTAAAAACACCATCAATGTTTGAAGTGCCACCGATAGTTAAATCAATTCCGGCAATGTCAGTGGCTGTGGCAGTGGCGGCAACGGAGAAATTGCCTGTAACGACAAGGTCTTGGGTTGCCGCGGTCCCATCTATGTTAGCGGTTCCATCCATTGACAAGTTCCCGCCTACATTCAAAGTTCTGTTGGCAGTATTAAAATTTAATATACCGCTACCCTGAATTGTCAAATTATTACAGGCCCCGGGATTCGCATCCATATTTATTTCATCCCCTGTTAAAATTGTTACGTTATCACAGGCTTGAGGCAACTGGGCGGGATTCCATGCAGCAGTTGACGACCAATTCTCAGCAGCACCAGCCACATCAGATTGAATTTCTGTTGGGGCACCAGCAGTATAAGTAATATTGATTCGAACAAAATCAATGGTACCCAAATGGTCATTAGTGCCTGTAATACCTTGATACTGAATAACCACTCCAAATCCAGTTGAAATTAAATCAGATTGAGTTAAACCTGCCGCCCAGTCATCCCCTGAATTTCCGTAAGTCACATCTGCGTCTGCATCAGGCCAGTTCACTCCAACATTAGCTTTGTTGTTTCCAACCAAAGTACCGGCTGAGTTTACCAATTGTATTATCTCGTCTTCAGAATTAGTTCCGTTGTCAGATTTTTCAATTATAACTTCTATTCCGTTAATTATACTACCGCAGGGTATGTCAGCGCTGGTAAATCCAAAATTACTGAACAATACACCATCAGACAATTCAGTACCATCTGTTGCTGTACCGGTAACTTCAACATCAATATCATCATTGGAAGTTACAGTACCCGTTTCTACCCAAGGTGAATTTCCTCCAACACCTATTTTACCAATATCTACTGTACTAGGTGTTTTAGGACCGACTGTAGTTTGCGGAAATGAATAGTGACACCATACAACAAAAAATACCAACAACAGAAATCTGAATGGGGTGATATGTAAAGCGGGGAGGTGCATTAATTATCTGAACTATGATTTTAAAAAATTGAATGAGATACAAATCAAAAAAATTAGTTTTACCGCTTGAAAAACACTTTTTTTTATCGTCTCGGATTACTCTGTTTTTTAAGGGTGGTCATAATTAAAACTCAAATTTTATTTTCAAATTTAATAATTGTATTGTAAATTCCCCAGTGCCATGAAAAAATTCTTTAAATTTATTTACGTCATTCACGTATCCAATTGCTTCTCCATCGTAAGGGTCCACAATCCAGTATTCTTTTACTCCGTATTTTTCATAGACCTTCATTTTTGTCTTGGTGTTGTGGTACGAATTGGAGAGTGAAAGAATTTCAATAATCATATCGGGAGCGCCGTGGATGCCATCTTCTTTGATAATTTCTTTACGTTCTTTGGAGATATAAAGAATGTCTGGTTCGTAGGCATTTTCAATATCCAAATAAACATCCAATGGAGCGTAAAAAACTTCTCCAATAATGTTTTGCTCAAGGTACTTGGATATTAGTTTGAATATATCTCTTGAAATCCTTTGATGATTTGTGGATGGGGATATAAATATTTCTCCGTTTATTAATTGACAATAGTTTCCTTCTTCAATTTTTGAAAAGTCGGCAACGGTTTGTTTTTTTTCAAGCGTTAACATGGTTTTTAGACATAACTCACCTATTGCCCCAAATGTACAATAAAAAAAGCATTTATCAAACTAAAGTGGATAACTTGTTATAAAATAGGAAGTATTTTGTTTTGGGTCACTCTCTTTCAGTAAAATTATATTTTGTTTTTGTATATATGCTTTATTGATTCTCTAATATTATTCTCTAATGCAGGATTTTTATTTGTATGTTAGGGTTTGAATAGGTATAAATATATTTCTTCTATAAATCATACCTCACCCCAGCCCCTCTCCAAAAAAATGGAGAGGGGTTAGAATGTTTTTGTATTTTAATCCTGGTTATATGAAAATCAATATTTTTATGTTAGTTTGTTGAATAGTTTAGAAAAATATATGAAAAAGGAAATTCTGTATATTATATTATTTATGGGAAGTTATTGTGCAGGATTTTCACAACAAATATCTGACACTACCCTTGCTGGAAAATATTATCGCAAAGGACTTGAATTTTCTAAAAAAGCTCTATATGACAGTGCAGTGACACAAATCCAATTGGCGGCGGCTCTTTACGAAAAAAATAAATTATGGTTGGATTATGCCCGATGCCAGAATAGTTTAGGAATTAATTTCAGAAAAAAAGCGGAATATCAAAAAGCGGCGGAAATTTTAGCATTCGGCGTTGATACTTTATCAAGTAAAAAGAATTTTTATACAGGAAGTGACACTTGCAATTATTTTCTCATTCTGAGTGATCTCGTAAATTCTCAGGGGAATGTCTGTTTTTTTCAAACCAAACTGCCAGAAGCAACAGTTTTCTACGTTCATGCTCTTTCATTAAAAAAGAAATGCACTGCCACCGATAATCCGGATTTGGCAAATGTTTACCTCAATCTCGGAAATATTCTAACTATTCAGGGAAAATTTTCAGCGGCTAATGAATATTACGCACTTGTACTTGAAATAAGAAAGTCATTTTTGGGTGAAAATCATGCGGAAACAGGAAAAATAATTTATAACATGGCAAATAATTTTCGTCATGCCGGTTTATATGAACTTGCATTAAAAAATTATAATCATGCACAGGGGATTTTTGAAAAATCTGAAAATTCACTCTATGAAGAAAAATCAATTCTTTTTTTGAATATGGGTGAACTGAATATTATCAGAGGTGATTTTCACAAAGCAAAGGAGTGGATTGAAAAAGCCATAGAAATACGGTTAAAAATGAATCTTGAAAAAGATCCTGTAATGGCAAAGTTGTTTAATAATCTGGGAGTGATTTATAACCTTATGGGTGATTCAGGGAAAGCACTTGAATTCCATCATAAAGCGCTCGCGATACGATTATCTATTTTCGGAGAAGAGCACAATGATGTAGGCGAGAGTTATACCAATTTAGGAATAATTTATCGCGAAATTGAACAACCGGAAAAATCATACTATTACTATCGTCTTGCCCTGGAAAACAAAACCAACATGTTTGGAGAAAATCATCATGAAGTGGCATCCATCTATAACAATTTAGCAAACCTTTATTTATACAGAAATGATAATGACTCCTGTTTATATTACCACCGGCTTGCATTAAAAATTAAAAATAAAACACTTTTACCTGAACATTCACACTTTGCAACTACTTATCAAAATATGGGAGATGTTTTTATGAAAATGGGACTACATGATTCATCAGAAAAATATTTGCAAAATGCATTGCGAATTCTGAACAATAATTTCCCATGGAAACACCCGGACATAGGGAATAATTATTTATTATTGGCAAATCTGGAAATGAATAAACAAAAAAAAACATTTAATAAGGAACAATCTCATGCACTATCCTATATACAACTATCAATCATCAATCTTTGTAAAGATTTTAATTCTGAGAACTATTTCAAAAATCCTGTTCTTTCAGGTATTCTAAGTGAAAGTTTATTGCTGGATGCGTTGGTTTTGAAGGGGGATGTGTTGGGGTTGTAGATTGGGTTTATTTTTTATTTCCCGACGAAACCCTCACATTATTTGCCTTATCAAAAAACAGCGAAGCATTTACTTTGTCTTCTTTGATGGAATACAATAACCCTAAATTGTAATAGGAATCAGCATTTTTTGGGTCAAGGTAGGTGGCATCTTTGAATGACTTTATAGCGAGGTCAATTTTTTTATCATAAGCATACGTTAATCCCAGATTATAATATGCGTTTACGTAAGTTGGATCCGAATCAATAGTTCTTCTAAAATTCTGAGCCGCCAATTTAAAGTTATTATCTTTTAAATGCACCATGGCGAGCTTAAAATATATAAGCGGATTTTTAACTCCTGAGCGAATCATCTTGCTATACACTTCTATGGCTTGGTCAGTTAATTGGGTTGTCTCATAAACATCGCCTAACAACCATAAAGCATTTGTATCTTTTGGATTATCTTTGAGAATGGTCTTATAAATTTTTATCGCGGCGCCGTACTCATCTACTTTTGAATAATTTTGAGCCAAATGAAACCGGGCTGTGAGATTTTTTTTATCTATTGCCAATGCTTCCTTGAAAACTTTAATTGCCTTTTTATGCTCTCCAACATTTTCGTATCCCATAGCCAGTTCATTATTTAATTCTGCCAGAACATTTATTTTGTCATTTGTTGGCTTTGATTTTCCTTTTTTCTTAGATACATCGTTCTTTTGTTTTTCATCCGTTTCTTTCAATACTGCGAGTCGGTCCACCTTTTCCTTCAACCGTTTTAAATCAAATTCTGCACTTCTTAATTTATCTTCTGTTGCCGCAATCTCACGGCGCAATAAAAATTGTTCATCAATTTTCAGGTTTGACACTTTCACTTTCACTTCAGTGGAAGGGGGAATGAAAGAATCATTTACGGCAAGTTTAGGATTGAAAGCAGAGCGCTGATTTTTAGGTAATATTTTGGGATTCTTATTAGCAGGATTTATCTTATTTTTTGATTTTAAAGCAAGTCGTAATGAGTCAGGATTCGGAACACGTTTTTTTTTGGCTAAATTTTTGGGTACAATGGGCTTTGGAGGAAGCGTTTTTTTGGGTGAGATTGGTTTTTTTATTGGTACAACCGGTTTGTTAACTGTTAGGATTTTTTCAGGTGTTGTTGTTACTTTTTCTTCCACCACCGCAGGTTTTTTTCCGCGGTTCAACCATGCATTGATTTCGTCTGATCCGATGTTGCTTTTCTTATCCATCAATGCATAATTTTTTGCAGGGACCTCTTTTTTAATTACGTTTTTTTTGTTTTTAGTGATTTTATTGGTTGCTTTTTCATTTTCAGGGGGTGGAATATTTTTATTAGCAGTTTCCGCCGCAAGTTTGGACTCATTTTTTTTGAAAGTGCCCGGAATTGTTGATGAAAGTATTGGTTTTGATGTAATGAATGAATTATCATTCATAGTTCTTTTTTCAACAGAAATTACGTTGGGTTTTTCCTTTAATTCCTTTTCGGTTACATCCACCGAAATAGTATCTACTCTTAATGTTTTACCATTAGTTGATGATAGAACTTTTTCAATTTTTGTAATCGTTTTTATTTCTTTAACGGTGGTAATTTCAGTAACAATTCTGGTTTCGGCTGGTACCGTTTTTTCATTAGTTTTCGCTGGTTTTATAACAAATTCTTCCTTTGATTTTGGAGAAGTAACTGGGAAACTTTCTTCTTGTTGTTTTGAAATAGTGGGTGAAATTGTGTCACTGAAAGAGGTTGTAAATGATGTTTTTTTCAATGGAAGAGAATCAGGTTGATAAACCAGGACAGTATCGCTAAAATCTTCATTTTTACTGGAAATAAATGGAGCATAGTGTTGCTCGATGGTTTTAAGTTTTATAGGTATTAATGAATCAGAAGGTATTTGAGCAAGAGAACTAATTTTTTTTGATGCAACGATGATGACAGAATAAGGCACATAATTCTTTTTTGATAAGAATTTATTGATGTCATTAATATCATAATTTGACTGCTGAACAAGGGGAGATGCCTTTTTGGGTGTTTTTTGTGCCAGCGTGTAATGATTGACAACCAGCATGAAAAACAAAACCAATATGAGGGTAAATGATTTCATTTTAGTTATAGGAACCTCAAAAAAACCGAAAAAGCAAACGTAATATTACGAAAAATAAATGAAATTGTTTTTTGATGGCACAATTAATACAATAATGCGTCAATTAGCTAATGGCAAGGATTTTATACAATTTTCAATACCTTTGCCCTTTTTAATTCCAAGGGACAAATGTTTTTTATATTTATTTTTCTGTTTTGTGTCACTACGCTACAAGGGCAAGAGATGGGTTCCTCAAACTTTAATCCTCTTACTCCTCCAAATACTTACAGAAATCCCGACAATCCCTATTACTGGAAAAACAAAATGCCATTCGCAGGTTATTGGCAACAGGATGTGCATTATAGAATTAAGGCGGAATTGGATGATTCTTCTGACAAGGTAAGTGGGACTCTGGAATTAAGTTATTGGAACAATTCTCCCGATACGTTGAATGTTTTATATTTTCATCTGTACCAGAATGCATTTCAACCTGAATCCTACTTAGATAAATTAAACCTTGAAAATAAAAATCAGCCCGTTTATGGAAGAAACGGAAGGAAAAAGCTTGGTTCTATTGCTGAAAATATCAAAGTGAATGATCAGCCCGTTGAAACATTCTTAGATAACACTATTCTGCAGGTAAAGTTGAAAAATCCTGTACTGCCGGGAGCTAAAACAGAAATCAGTTTAAATTTTAAAACCTATTTTGACCAGGGAGGAGTGCGCAGAAGAATGAAAATGTTTAATCGTTGGGGTGTAAATCATTACGATGGAGTACATTGGTATCCGCGGATTTGCGTCTATGACCGGAAATTCGGTTGGGAAACCGACCAGCATCTCGGTAAAGAATTTTATGGTGACTTCGGATGTTATGATGTGGAATTAACATTGCCGCAACAATATGTTCTCGATGCCACCGGAGAGTTGCAGAACCGTACACAGGTTTTACCTGATGAACTCAGAAAGAAATTAGATGTTTCTAATTTTAAAGATAAAAAGCTGGGTTCCAAACCATCTGTAATTACTCCTTACGAAAAAGGAAAATTCAAGACATGGATTTATCACGCAGAAAATGTGCATGACTTTGCATGGACCGCCGATCCAACCTATCGCATAGGGGAAGCAGAATGGAATGGAATAAAATGTATTGCATTGGCACAGGAACCCAATGCCTCCAAATGGCAGGAGTCGGCTAAATATACAGCATGGATTATAAAAACATACTCCGAAGATTTTGGAATGTATGCGTATCATAAAATGATAGTAGCCGATGCACAAGACGGCATGGAGTATCCCATGCTTACATTAGATGGAGGGTTTTATCCCCAGCATCAGGGCTTGCTTGCGCATGAAGTCGGGCATAACTGGTTTTTTGGGATGGTAGGAAATAATGAAACGTATCGTGCCATGCTCGATGAGGGCTTCACACAATTTTTAACTTCATGGTGTATGTCGAAATCCTATATTAAAAACAAAAAAGATGTAATTTCTGAAAGGGATGAGGATCTGCCGGAAGTCAAAAACAAGGAGTTGCAAAAAGATACGTTAAGTGATAAAGATATAGATGAAAAAGTCCGGTTTGAAAGGATCTATAATCCGTATCTGTCCTCTGTAATTGAAAGGTATGATGAACCATTAAACACACATTCCGATGCATTTAACGGTGCCACCGGTCATGATGGCGGTTATCGGCTGGTATATTATAAAACAGCCACCATGTTGTACAATCTCCGCTATGTGTTAGGGGATGAATTATTTCTAAAAGCGATGAAAGATTATTTTAATACCTGGAAAATTGCTCATCCTTATCCGGAGGATTTCAGAAATTCCATCATTCACAGTACGGGAGTGGACCTTAACTGGTTTTTTGACCAATGGATCGAAACCACAAAATATATTGACTATGGAATAAAAAATTATCACAAGACCGGAAATCCCGGGGAGTATGAAATTATTTTCAAAAGAAAAGGAAGAATGCAAATGCCCATTGATTTTAGTGTCACTGATAAGAAAGGAAAAGTTCATAATTATCATATTCCAAATACATGGTTTGTAAAAAAATCCAACGATCCCAATACAACCGTTCTTCCCAAATGGTTTGGCTGGGACCGTTTGAATCCGGTTCATAGCGCCACTGTTACTATCCCTGACGGAATACAAAACATTGAAATTGACAGGGAACATTTTTTAGCAGACATAGACCGGAGAGACAACACCTGGCTTGATGCATACAAACGAAAATGGGATTTGAAAAAATTCGAACCGCCTGACTGGCTTCATAAGAGGAGAAATTACCGGCCCGAACTCTGGTATAATGCCATAGACGGCTTACAACCAGGAATCCATGTAAATGGAAATTATTTTGAGGAGTATTCGAATGTTTCAATGACACTCTGGTATAACAGTAATATCTTAAACCGGAAAATCCAGGAAGAGTTGAAAAACAATAAAGAAATATTTTCTTATAATTTTCACTTCAGAACCCATCTGAATCAATACTGGAAAAATTCCTCAGTGACACTTCAGTCATCTTCTTATTCGGAACTTATTAAAAACAGTGTAAAATTAGAAAAAAAGTTCACTTCACAGGATTCATGGGATGAAAATAATCATTTAATTTATCTTCAGCTAAAAAGTATGTATAAACCAAACCGCGAAGGGCTGGAATATTTAGTATATAGTGACACGCTACTTAAAAGAGATTTCTGGACAACGGAGGTATTTAACAATAGTGTCAATATAGGGTGGATTAAAAGTTATAGCCGGATTAAAAATAGCGGATCATGGAATTTTTCTTTGCGCCTACCCGGATTTATATTCACAGAGAAATCGGAGTCATATTCCTGGATAAATATGAGTCAGATAAACACATCCAAGTTGGGAGATTTTGAGTTGCGTTCCAGGTTTTTTGCACAATATGGAGCGGGAATATTTCCAGGGGAGTCAAAACTTTTTATAGCCGGAGCCAATCCGGAAGATTTATCTGAAAACAAATATACCCGTGCACGCGGTTTTTTCCCGGATGAATGGGCGGAATATGGAGCCGGTACCAATCATTTTCAGATGGGTGGAGGATTAAATTTACGCGGGTACGCAGGGTATGTTGCGCCTCAGGAAGGAACCAACGAGGAAATTATTTTTACCTATCAGGGGCAGAGTGGCGCAGGTGTAAATCTTGAGTTGGGATTTGAACGTATTTTTCAGACACCGGTAAAAAGGAGATGGTTTTATATGGATATGTACTTATTTGGAGATGGAGGAAGCATGGTTTACAGGGATTCTAAAGAAAACCAGCATTTTTCAAATATCAGAGTGGATGCAGGAATAGGAACTGCACTGCAAATAAGAATTCCGGACAGAAACATTGCCCCTTTGATCATTAGATTCGATGTGCCTTTATTTTTAAATAATCCGCCGGCCAAAGATAACTTTGTAGCGTATCGGTGGGTTGTGGGAATTAACAGGGCATTTTAAATTTTTAATTTATATTTCATATTTTTGCACCCATAACAAACTAAAAAAATGAAAAACTTCCAGAACCCAATATCTTCCAAAAATTACTCAAGCAAAATTCTGACTTCAATTCAAAAACCATTTACGCTGAATTTTGTTTTATTATTCAGTGTCATCCTGTATTTATCTTCCTGTGTTTCATTAGGAAGATTTGAAGAATCTGAGAAAGCCCGTGAGAAGCTGAAAACAAAACTAAAAATTTGTGAGACATCCTCTGACTCTCTAAAAGCGTCCCTTGATAATGTTCGAAATAAGAATAATCAGTTAATGAAAGATATTGACAAAGAAAAAGCAGACAAAGAAGATCAAAAAACAAAATTTCAAAATGATTTGTCTTCATTAAAAGGGGA
Source organism: Bacteroidetes bacterium RIFCSPLOWO2_12_FULL_37_12 (assembly GCA_001769655.1). Taxonomy (GTDB): domain Bacteria; phylum Bacteroidota; class Bacteroidia; order 2-12-FULL-37-12; family 2-12-FULL-37-12; genus 2-12-FULL-37-12. The sequence goes on from MEPC01000023.1 coordinate 173,712, forward strand.
ATTAACTAAAATGACACAAAATTATGAAGCATCCAAAGCACAAAGCAAAGGGAAAGTAGAAGAGTTGCTTTCGAAATTGGAAGCAACCCAAACCGACCTCCAGTCAAGAGAAAATAAACTGAGAGAAGTGGAAGGAGTGTTGGAAAACATGAAATCCATGGTAAATTCCCTCAAACAAAACATAGCCGATGCGCTGTTGGGCTTTAAGGATTTAGGACTTTCTGTTTATGTGAAAGATGGGAAAGTGTATGTTTCATTGTCAGAACAATTACTTTTCCGTTCAGGGAGTATAGATGTGGAAAGTAAAGGAAAAGAAGCGTTGAGAGGATTAGCAGTTGCATTGGAAACCCAACCGGATATAAATATTCTTATTGAAGGTCATACGGATAATGTACCCATATCAACATCACAGGTAAAAGATAACTGGGACTTGAGTGTATTGCGTGCTACAGCCATTATCAGGATTCTTATGGAAAACGGAAATTTAGACCCAAAACGATTTGTTCCCTCTGGCAGAGGAGAATCCATGCCGGTAGTTGATAATGACACGAAAGAGAATCGTTCTAAAAACCGTAGAACGGAAATCATTCTTACTCCAAAATTGGATAAATTGTATGAGATTTTAAATCAGTAATTCGTAAATCGTAATTCCTTTATAATTTCTCCCCCAGCGCTAAATCCCCTGCATCTCCTAATCCAGGTACAATGTAATATTTAGAGGTCATTTCAGCATCTACTGCTCCTGTCCAGATGTCGGCTTGTGGTAGATTTTTAGCAACGTATTCAATACCTGCTTCGCTCGATAACACAGAGGCAATGTGAAGTTTTGAGGGCATTCCAAAACGTAACAATGCCTGATATGCCAGCACCATGGACTGACCGGTAGCAAGCATGGGGTCTGTTAAAATTAAAACTTTATTATTCAAATCCGGGGAAGAAACATATTCTACTTTTACAGTAAAACTTCCGTCTTTATGTGTTTGGCGAAATGCGGAAATATAAGCATTAGGCGCTTTATCGAAATAATTAAGAAATCCCTGATGGTAGGGAAGACCTGCTCTTAATATGGTGGCAAGCACAATATCTTCTGAAATGAGTGATACTTCCGATTCACCTAAGGGAGTCTTAACATTTATTTCAGAATAAGATAGATGCTTAGAAATTTCGTAAGCAGTTATTTCAGCAGTTCTCTCTAAATTTTTACGAAACCGCATGGGGTCCTTCTGAGTATGTTCATCTCTCATTTCAGCCAGAAAATGATTGAGAATAGAACTATGCTGATTCAGGATATGAATTTTGGGAGAAAAATTTAATTTGTTTTCCATTTTTGTTTCAGCAAACTTACGTAAAATTTTTAAATTTTCCCTTTCCACGCCCCATAGCCCACCCACCCGCAAAACACCAATAAAATCAATGAACAAGCTAAGGAGATCCTTTCGCCGGTAAAATAGATTGAGGGGTGAAATTTAAATTCAATTACGTGCTCCCCCGCAGGAACTTTCATACCTCTCAATATATAATTTACCCGAATGTGTTCTGCCGGTTTTTCATCTACAGAAACATTCCAACCTTCAGGATAGTAAATCTCAGAAAAAACTGCAAAAGATTCAACTGAGGTCTTACAGATATATTTTAAATGATTGGGTTTATAATTGGTTAAACGTATATAGTCAGAACTGTCATTTTGTGCAGTGCCATTGAAATCAATTCTAAATCTGGAAGTATCTACAATGGCTGTGAGAGTAGGTTCAAAATCAATCAGTGCATCAATTTCCATATCGGCGCTACTAACTTTTTTGATGTTTTGTACAAACCAGCAGTTTCCCAGCGCTGTCGGATTAATTTTTACCGGCATGTTTTCATCTCCAGTGATTACCCAACGGGTATTCAACATATTAATGACACGATGATTATTCTTACTGATATGATTTTCAATCAGGTCCTGGTAACGGCGCATTTTGGCTCCGTGATAACCGCCAATTGATTTGTGAAAATAAGAAGTACGGGCATCGTTGAAAGGATTTTTTAGATTCAGCACGCGGTAAGAAAGTGTAGTGTCACGCAAAATCATCTGGTCAGCCAGGGTAGGTCTGAAATAATTCTCAGAAAGATTTTTCTGATAATTATCATCGCTGATAAAGCGGTTGTTTACAAACCAAATATCCGCTATTATACAGAGGAGAATTAGATTCAGTGCAATATTTCTTTTTAACTTATTATAAATAAATGCCAAAATAATTAGGGAGGTTATTACGATATAAAACAAGGTCCTGAGAACATCGTTCCTGAATAAAGCCACCCGGGTATCTTCCAAACTCGTCAAAAAACCATTTATTTCGTTTTGCGGAAACTGGTTAGACAAAAGCAATTGCGTAAGTTCTTCTGTTTCCCCTTCTTTAAAAAAATTATTGAATGTGCTTGGCAGTAGATAAAAAATAATACAAAGTCCACCGGTAAGAACAAATGATTTAAAAATATTCTTCTTTGTGATGCTGGCAAGATTATCTTCAAAAAATATTTTTTGCAGAGCAAGGAATGCTAAAAAAGGAAATGTAAACTGAGCAATAAATAGTGACATCACAACCGCTCTGAATTTGTTATACCCTGGTAAATACTGAAACACAAAATCGTTCAGCATCGGAAAATGTTTGCCCCAGGAAAGAAGGATTGATATAATGGAAACAATTAGTAAAAACCATTTTATCGCTCCCTTGATTTCAAACAAACCAAGTACAAAAAGAAAACAAACAATAGCCCCCAGATAAACCGGACCGCTGGTAAAGGGCAAATCTCCCCAATAAGAATCCATTTGTCCAATGATGTTCTTATAATCCACTTTGAGATTCTTAAAAAATGATTTATGCTCCTGAATGCGACTGCTTGCTCCCCCTTTAAAATTAGGTATCATCAAGGAAAATGTTTCAGAAATTCCCCCACTCCATGCAAAGGCGTAGTCATGGTCAAGCCCCGATGATTCCACCTTTAGATTTTTGTTGATTTCTGTTTTCCCACGAATGGTAAACTTTGAATAAGAAGAAGTGGTGAGAAGATTTCCGGCGCTGGTTCCTGACGCAATAATTGCGCCCAGTAAAAGGAATAAAGAAGTTGTAATAAACGGCTTTAACTTTTTATCCTTTATAAATAAAAAACCATAAATACCCATTTGAATTAATACCATCAGTAATAAATAATAAGTAATTTGAAGGTGATTAACTGCTAATTCCAATGCCAGTCCACAAGCAGTAAGACAAACACCTCTGGTACGATTCTTATAAAATGCGTAGTGTATGCCCCCGGTGACAAGGGGAATTAATGCAACTGCCAACACTTGTGAATTATGACCTGCTTCGAGATAGATAAGGAGATTTGTAGAAAAGGCAAACGCAAAAGCCCCAAGCCCTGAAATAATGGGTTTGCATCCGAAAACGCTCATCATTAAGTAAAAACTTACAAGACCTATGAAAATGATACCACTAGGTTCAGGAAAAATAGAACGTACCCCGACCAGCATTTTTAAAAAAAAGTTCGATGGGTAAAGTGTGGAAATCTGATAAGCCGGCATCCCGCTAAACATTGAATTTGTCCATAAGGGTTCTTCCCCGAATTTAACTCTGAAATCCTTAATCTCTTTCGACATACCCAATGATTGGAGGATATCATTTTGAATAAGTTGTTTATGCTCTATAAAGAGGGGTTTGAAAAAAAGAAACAACAGCAATACAAAACTTGCGATAATGACAAGGTTAGTAATAATCTTTTTGCGATAAAATTGATTCATGATTAATGAAATTTAGCTTAATCACCCCAAAATTATAACTTTAGGTGATTAATCCTTGTTAAATTCATAAATTATTTACAGATTTGTACCGAGATAGGGTATAGCCCTATTTTTAAACTTTATATTTAATAGTATGAACATTCTCGTATGCATTAGCCAGGTACCCGATACCACAACCAAAATCACATTTTCTGAAAATAACACAAAATTTAATGAAAATGGTGTACAGTTTATAATAAATCCTTATGATGAATATGCCTTGACACGGGCTATCGAAATTAAAGAAAAACTGGGAGGAAAGGTCACAGTAATAAATGTTGGTAAATCATCCACTGAGCCCAATTTACGCAAGGCATTGGCTATTGGAGCAGATGAAGCTATTCGCGTTGATGCCGAACCAGCCGATGCTTATTATGTTGCATTTCAGGTTGCCCAACATGCCAAAGGATTTGACATGATTTTATGCGGAAAGGAGTCCATTGACCATAACGGAGGGTTGGTTCCTTCTATGATTGGAGAGTTACTGGGAATACCTTCCATCAATGTAGCGGTAAAATTAGACATTGAAGGTAATACCGCTATCATGGAACATGAATTAGATGGTGGGAAGGAAATTATCGAATGTCCTATGCCTTTTGTGGCGGGTTGCCAGAAACCTATTTGTGAACCAAGAATTCCGAACATGAGGGGTATTATGACAGCCAAAAATAAACCCCTGCTTAAAAAGGAGCCGGTGAGTGTTGAAACGCTTACTCATGTGACAGAATTTCTATTACCAAAACCCAAAGAGTCATGCAGAATGATAATACCGGATGAAGCAGAAAAATTAATTGATATTTTACAAAATGAGGTTAAAGTGATTTAAGTGGAACTTAGGATGAAATCAAAATAAAAAAAATATTAGCCACTGATTACACGGATTAAAAAAAGTATTAAGATTTTTTGTAACATTAATCCGTGTAATCTGTGGCTAAATTGTATTTTTTCATTTTGACTGAACAGTTACGAATTTAGGATGAAATCAAAATAAATAAAAATATGTCCATACTCGTTTATGCTGAAAATACCGATGGATTTTTTAAGAAGTCCACGCTGGAGTCGCTTACGTACGCCGTAGATCTTTCTAAAAAAGGAAATGAAAGTGTCACAGCATTATGTACAGGAAATATATCCGCTGAAAATTTAAAGACACTTGGTGAATATGGTACCAGCAAAGTGCTTTATTGCAAAGATGAGCGATTGAATTCAAAACCGGTAGTGCCGTTAGTCAATCTCTTGGAAAAAGCGGCTATAGAAGAAAAAAGTTCTGTGATAATTTTTTCGCATACTTCGACGGGCGCCGGTATTGCTCCACGGCTGGCAGTAAAATTAAAAGCAGGGGTTGCAAGTAACGTAATTTCTTTACCTGACTCAGCAGAAGAATTTAGTGTAATAAGAGGTGTTTATTCCGGCAAAGGATTCTCTCGATTAAAGTTAACAGGACCGGTTAAAATTCTTACGATAAAGGGTAATTCACATGAAGTTAAAAAATCACCGGTGGATTGTTCTATTGTAGATTTTAATCCTTCACTCGATAGCAATGATTTCTCGGTGAAAGTGAAAGAATTAGTAAAAACAAGTGGAAAAGTGTCACTGAAAGAAGCGGATGTAGTTGTCTCCGGCGGAAGAGGAATGAAAGGACCCGAAAATTGGCAAATTATTGAAGAATTAGCGGGATTACTAAAAGCGGCAACATCCTGTTCGAAGCCGGTCGCGGATATGGGATGGAGACCTCACTCCGAGCACGTCGGGCAAACGGGTATTACGGTAGGTCCAAATTTATACATTGCTATAGGTATTTCCGGCGCCATTCAGCATCTTGCGGGCGTAAATTCTTCAAAAACGATAGTGGTAATAAACAAAGACCCGGAAGCGCCTTTCTTTAAAGCGGCTGACTTTGGAATTGTGGGAGATGCTTTTGAGGTTGTACCGCGATTGATTAAAGCGTTGAAGGAAAGGAAGAATTAGGAAAGGATAAAGAAAAATGAAAAATAGAAAAAAGAAAATAGAAAAAAGAGAATAACCTTCAAGGTTTTGCATGTATTTGAGGCGCCGGCTAACCTTGAAGGTTTGGATTTGCGAAAATAGAAATTATTATTATATTTGAAATAGAAACAATTTATGGTCAAAAAAATACAGCTTGATATTCTCGGATTATCCTACAGTCAATCAAAGACGGGGTCTTATGCTCTCGTTTTAGGGGAAGTAAACAGTAAGCGCCGCCTTCCGATTATTATAGGAGCTTTCGAGGCACAGGCAATAGCCATAGAAATAGAAAAAATCACTCCGAACCGCCCTATGACTCATGATCTTTTTAAAACGTTTGCCAAGACCTTTAAAATAAATGTGCATGAAGTTATCATTACCGAATTGAAAGAAGGTGTTTTTTATGCAAAAATTGTTTGCTCTGATGGAAAAACTATTTATGAAATTGACTCACGCCCCTCTGATGCTATTGCTATAGCGGTTCGGTTTAATGCTCCCATATACACTTACGAAGACGTGTTGGCTGAAGCCGGTATTGTGCTTACCGATTATCCGGAAGAGACAAAACAAGAGGAAGCGTCTGTTAAACCTAAAAAAATAACAGAACAAAAAGGAAGCATTGAACAAACCGGAAATCCGTTAGCCGCATTTTCTCTGGATGAAATAAAGCAGATGCTTAAAGTGGCATTAGATGAAGAAAACTATGAAAAAGCGGCGGAATTGAGGGATGAGTTGAAGAAGAGGGGGAAGTGAGATGGAATAGTTATACAGTGGTAATACCGTGGTACTACAATCGTATTACAATAATTTTATAATAACCCCCAAAAAAATGTTTAACACCCTCAACGGACTTTTCGGAATACTTTTGATATTTGCTATTGCTTACGCAGTGTCAAATAACAAAAAAAAAATACCATGGAAAATGGTGCTTTACGGATTGCTGATTCAATTTTTCTTTGCGGTTTTTGTCTTGAAAGGCCATCAACTTGGCGCCTATTGGTCACCACTTGCATGGCCTTTGAAATTTTTTGAATTGTGCAGTAAAGCATTTGTAGTAATATTAGGATTTACAACCGATGGAGCGAGATTCATTTTCGGTGACTTAGCATTGAGTCCGGGAAGTCCTAAATCTATCGGTTTCTTTTTCGCCTTTCAGGTTTTGCCAACCATCATTTTCTTTTCTGCTTTAATGTCTGTTTTGTATTTTCTTGGAATCATGCAGAAAATAGTTCAGGGCATGGCTTGGGTAATGTTGAGAATTTTAGGAACCAGCGGAGCGGAAAGTTTATCCTGCACTGCCAATATTTTTCTCGGACAAACCGAGGCGCCCTTGATGGTAAGACCTTTCCTTGCAAAAATGACTATGTCTGAATTACTGGCAGTGATGATAGGAGGAATGGCTACAGTTGCAGGTGGAGTCATGGCGGCATACATACAGATGCTCGGAAATTCGTATGCACTTACTCATGGGATAAGTATCATGGAAGGGCAAATCAAATTTGCCGAGCAATTAATGGGTGCAAGCATCATGGCGGCGCCGGCGGCATTGGTTCTCTCTAAAGTGATATGGCCCGAAATGGGAGAACCGGTAACGAAGGGGTCAGTGAAAATTGAAATACCAAAAACGTCAACTAACGTCATAGAAGCGGCCGCAGAAGGCGCCGGCAACGGACTTCAGCTTGCCATGAACGTGGGAGCCATGCTGTTGGCATTTATCGCTTTAATCGCACTTACCAACTGGGGGCTGGAAAAAATCGGGTCTTTGATTGGGATGAATGATTTCTTAATGAACAAATATGGTTCACCATTACGTTTGGAATTAATGATGGGATTGGTGTTGCAATATTTAGCAGTAGGAATAGGAGTTCCATGGGAAGATGCAAGAACATTCGGAAGTTTGTTAGGAACTAAAGTTGTGCTGAATGAATTTGTGGCATATCTGAATCTTTCTGATTTAATAAATCAGGGAAAAATTATTAACGAAAAAACGATCACCATGATTACATTTGCCTTATGTGGATTTGCAAATTTTTCATCTATTGCCATTCAAATCGGAGGGTTAAGTCCTATGGCGCCTGAACGTAGGAGCGATCTGGCGGTGTTGGGGTTGCGGGCAGTGTTGGGCGGATTGCTGGCTACACTGTTGACGGCTACAATAGCGGGAATTTTGCTTGGGTGATTTTCAGGGGTACTAAGGCACTTCTAAAAATTCAACCAAATGTCTCCCTTAAATCAATCTCCTTCTCATCAATTTTTCCAACAAGTTATGTAGTGGAAAAATTACAGATGCCACTAGTGCATTTATAAGTAATTTGTACAAAGGTTCTCCACCTGTCAGCGATTCTATAAAAGGGTCCATCCAGACAAGAATAAATTCAAACAACAGCAGAAAAACAAAAAAGATCAGCCCTTCAGCTACCCGTAGAGGGATGTGTAATTTTCCGGAAAATAAAATTCCTGCAAATATGAACACCAGAAAAATCAGAATACCTGAATATTGCAAAGTATTCCTCCTGCTGACTTCCGCTATTTTCTGTCTTCTACTGGTTTCATCCTGCTGAATTCGTTTCACCTCTGCCAGTTCATATTCGTGTTTAGCTTGTAATTTTCCGATTTCTTTACTTTTTTCTTCGCTGAAAAGCGAGTCCCTTGTTTGTGAATATAATTTAAAATAAAGATAGGCATCTTTGTAATTGCTGATTTCTTTTTCTAAATCGGACAATCCGCTGTAATCGTCACGTAAAAATTCCATGCTTCCGGTTTCAATGGCAAGTTCACGACCTTTCTGAAGAAAGTTCCTAGCTTCGGAATATTTTACCTGTCTGGTTTTAGCATCCGGCAGATTCCTGATTTGTGAGGCAAGAATACTTCCGATATTACTGTATGTATTAGCTATACCTGTTTTGTCTCCTATCTCTTGTCGGATTTCCAATGCGTGATGATAATTTTTCAAAGCTTCTGAGTGGTTTTTCAGGTCTCTGTAAATGAGACCAATATTATTATATGTATTGGCGGTACCTTTTTTTTCACCCATTTCTTCACTTATCTTTAAAGATAATCCGTAATTTTTCAACGCTTCTGTATAGTTGCTTTTGTTCCAATAAATAAGTCCGATGTTATTCAGGGTATTTGAATATAAATTTCCGTTTTTCTGACCTGTTTCTTCGTATAATTTTAATGTGATGAGATAATTTTTCAGCGCATCATCAATATTTCCCTGACTCCAGTAAATGCCGCCAATATTATTGTGTGAGGATGCGATACCTTGCCGGTCGTTTAGTTCTTCAAAGTTCTTTAGTGCCATAAAATAATACTTTAATGCTTCTGGGTAATTTCCCTGACTCCAGTAAATAATTCCAATATTACCATACGTGTTGGAAGTATTTTTTTTATCCTTCAGTTCTGTAAAGAATTTGAGAGCGGTTTTATAATTTTTAAGTGCCACCGGAAAGTTCCCCAAATCTTTATTAATGTTTCCGATATTGTTATAGGAGGTAGCAATACCTGCTTTGTCTCCGATTAATTGACGAATGTTTAATGCTTTCTTACTATGAACGAGCGCTTTCCCATAATCACCTTTATTGTAGAATAAACTGGCATTGGTATGGTGTAGATTTGCTTCTCCCTTTTTGAAATTTATTTTTTTTGTGAGTGAGAATCCCTTTTCAATATAATTCCCGGCTTCTCCGGATTGTACGATTCGAAAATGCCAGGCGATTGCATTGAGGTGGTTTACTTTGTTGGTATCCTCTTTATCGGATTTGAGAAGGGAGAGGAGGGAATCGATTTTTTGGAGTTGGCAATAGGCGGTAGGGAGGGGGAAGTTGGTAAAAACGAGAAAAAAATAAAATGTTGAAATGGAAAAAACTTTTTTAGAAAGTTGTGGTTTATACGTATAGTTGAGCATAATTACAAAAATACGAATTATATATAAACTTCAAATTTGCACCCTACGTCCTAAATATATTTACCCTCGAGAACTCCCAACATCTTCCCGACAAAACCAACCGCCTTGTCCGGCACCTCTTCGTATTCCTCCAGTTTAATTTTTATTGATAATTTTAAGAACCCTGCCTTTTCAATCTGCTTAAAAACAAATTCCGGATTTAATGACTCCAATAATTTGTAATTATTCTCACCAAAATGATGCTCCCACGGACTTTCATTCACACAGAAATAAATACCTGTGCCACTCAACATGGAATAGTTTTTTTTAAAACAGATTTGAAATTTTTTCATCCACTCTCCGCTCATCAGGAAAGTGCAGGAAAAACATTCACCCCACCAGAACATAGTCCGGAATGCAAAAATATCTTTTTGTGTGAAAAAAGCCGGATAATCGAGCATAAACCACGGAAGCATGTTGTAATTTTCACCTTTTGATATTTTACCTTTTTTACGATGACATTCTTCCGGAAAAGGAAAACCGGAGGATGAAATATATTCACTTATCTTACGTTGTGTCACTTCCAACAATGCGATTAATTTTTCGTTTACGGCACGTTTAGTATAGAAAAAGTCCTTATCAGAAAGTACCTCAAATTCGTGTTTGCTAAAATAGTTTTTTTCCATTTAGAAAAATGTGTTATAGTTTACAAATATGAGTAGAAAATGCTGAATTTGTAAATTTCCAGAAAATTTGTTACTTTTCAGTACCCACTCAATAAACCATAAATAGAATAATAAAAAATTTTAGCCACTGATTACACTGATTAAAAATGGGTTTAAGTTTTTTTTTAACATAAATCCGTGTAATCTGTGGCTAAATTTTATTTTTTCATCTTTGACTGAATAGTTACGAAAATTTGTAATTTCTAATTAGTACTTTTGTCTGCTATCAATCAATTTTCAATGCTGAAACGCGTCTATATTTTAATTCTCAAATCCTTCCTCTGGCCCTTTATTTCCACCTTTGCCGTAGCTGTTTTTATTCTGCTTATGATTCCCTTAATAAAATACGCAGATGACATTTTTGGCAAAGGGTTGGATTATTGGGTGATGGCTCGTTTAATTTTTTATTTCTGCATTCAAACAACCGCCGGCGCCATTCCCCTTGCCATATTGCTGGCAAACCTGATGACCTTCGGCAATTTAGGAGAAAAAAATGAGCTTACCGCCTTGAAATCGGTGGGTGTTTCATTTCAGAAACTGTTGATTCCGGTTTTTATCATTTCTATTTTCCTCACCTGGGTCACTTTTCAGGTAAATAATAAAATTATTCCGTATTGTAATCTTAAATTGTACAGTTTACTGTATGATGTAAAGCAAATGAAACCGGCTATGGAAATCAAATCAGGAGTATTTTATAACGCCATTGATGGTTATAGCATCCGGGTAATCAAAAAGAAACCATCGGATGATAAAATCAAACAGATTATGATTTATAATCACAGTGATTTCAGGGGAAATAATGATGTAATACTTGCCGATTCAGGAGTGATGTACAAACTACCGGAATATCAATATCTGAAAGTAGTTTTATTCAACGGAGTGGTTTATTCTGAATTGCCCAAAAAAGGTGGTAGAAGCAGTATGGAAAAACCCAATGAGTTTGTGCGAACCTGGTTTGAAAAATGTGAGTTGATGTTTGATTTATCTTCCTTTAATCTCCAACGAACCAAGGAGGAATTATTTGCCGGTAATAAAAGCATGTTGAATGTGGCACAACTAAGCGATACACTTGGTAAAATGTCAGCGAATCTATTAAATCAACGGAATAATTATCCCGGGCAAATAAAAGTATATTACCGTTTTCTGCCTGGGGATACTTCGACCCATTTACCAAAAACGGATAGTAATTTTTCTTACAAAGGTTCGCTCTTTGGATTATTCAGTCCCGATGAACAAAGGCAAATTATTAAAAATGCATTAGCGCAGGTAAGAAGCGCTCAATCGTTTACTTCAGTGTATGGCAAAATCATAAGTCAACAGGAGAAGGACTTCCGGAAAATAGGAATAGAATATCATTTTAAATACACTATGTCTGTAGCGTGCATATTAATGTTTTTGATAGGAGCGCCGCTGGGAGCCATTGTTAAAAAAGGCGGTTTTGGTGTTCCTGTAATTATTTCCATGTTTTTTTACATTTTATACTATGTATTATCCATCATGGGCAAAAAGTGGGCGCAGGAAGCCATTTATACAGTGCCTTCGGGCATGTGGTTCGGTTCGATTTTACTATTACCTATAGGGTTGTATTTTTTGTATGTTGCTATGAATGACAGACCGTTGGTTAATTGGACGTTTTTAAAGAAATTATTTAAAGGTTGAAAATTGAAGCTTTGTTCTTTAAATTTTATTCCATACCTTTGCACCTCATTTTATAAAATCATGGAACTATCAAAAGAATTAAAACAAGGTTTATTTGAGAAATTCAGCCCTGCAAAAAGCGCAAAAGATACGGGCTCTTCTGAGTCACAGGTAGCTATTTTTACCGAAAGAATCAATCATCTTACCGGTCATCAAAAAACCCATCCAAAGGATAATTCCTCCCAAAAGGGTCTATTAAATTTGGTGAGCAAACGGAAAAAAATCCTCCAGCATCTTCACGATACAAAAATTGATAGATACAGAAAGATTATTGCGGAGTTGGAAATCAGGAAATAATCTATCTCAATTTGTAACGGCACGGTGCTCCGTGCCGCATCAGTTGTAATACAGTGGTAATACGGTTGTAAGTTTATAGACGTATTTTCTTCAATATCATCTCCAGAATCTGCCTTGTATTAACACCATCTGCTTCCGCTTCATAATTCAAAATTATTCTGTGATTGAGCACATCGTAAGCCGCTTCTTTTACATCTTCCGGTAACACATATTCCCTGTCATTTAAATAAGCTAATGCTTTGGATACGAGATTAAGATAAATACTTCCTCTTGGAGATGCGCCGTATTGAATGTATTTGGCGGCATCCTGCAACCCTATTTCAGCCGGATGCCTGGTGCCATGAATTAACTCCACAATATAATTTTCTAAGGAAGAGGATATTTTTACCTGATTAATTTCATTACGTATTTGTGATATGTCTTCTTTGCCCAAAACAGGATTAATATCCGCCGTAAAATTTATATCCGACATACGGCGCATTATTTCGAGTTCTTCTTCTTTCGTTGGATAATCAATATTTATTTTCAGCATAAACCGGTCAACCTGCGCTTCGGGCAAAGGGTAAGTTCCTTCCTGTTCCACAGGATTCTGAGTAGCCATTACAAGAAAAGGAGGGTCTAAACGGTACGTGATTTCACCAATGGTAACTTGTTTTTCCTGCATTGCTTCCAATAAGGCAGATTGCACTTTTGCCGGAGAGCGGTTAATTTCATCTGCAAGAATAAAATTTGAAAAGATGGGTCCTTTTTTTACTTCGAATACATTGGTTTTCTGATTATAAATCATGGTGCCAATAATATCAGCGGGCAGTAAATCGGGAGTAAACTGTAGCCGTTGGAAATGTAATGATAATGCTTTTGCGAGTGTGCTTACGGTTAATGTTTTTGCAAGACCCGGCACGCCTTCAAGAAGAATATGTCCGTTGGTAAAAAGTCCAATCAATAAGCGGCTAACCATGTAGTGTTGCCCGACAATAACTTTATTGACTTCATCGTAGATTTTTTTTATCCGGGTATGTTGGATGACTGCCGGTGCTTCAGTTGAAACCATCATAGTGTTAAATTTTTTTTGGGGGATTTAGACGTAGGAATTCTATACTTGTTTCACAGTGCCAAAGGCGGGACTCGAACCCGCACGGACTCAACGCCCACAAGATTTTAAGTCTTGCGTGTCTACCAGTTCCACCACTTCGGCTGAGCGAAGGTATAAGGTATAAGGGTATAGGGGACATTCGTATTTTATACCTTTATTCCCCTATACCCCTTATACCCCTTTACCACCCTCTGAGCGGGAGACGGGACTCGAACCCGCGACCCTAACCTTGGCAAGGTTATGCTCTACCAGCTGAGCTACTCCCGCTTATGGGTATAAAATAATTTGCAAAAATAATAAATCTCAGTAAATTACAATTTCGAAAAAACTCTCTCAATAATATCGCAACATTCATGTAATTCTTCTTCCCGTATGATAAGAGGTGGAGCAAACCGGATATTGCTTTCATGAGTCGGTTTGGCAAGCAATCCGTTTTCTTTAAGCGCAACGCAAACATCCCATCCAGTAATCTTTTTTGGATTCTCTGCTATTACGACCGCATTAAAAAGTCCCTTTCCGCGAACTAATTTGATTAAGGGTGACTTGATGGCATTCATCCTTTTGCGGAAGATAGTACCCATGCGGAATGAATTCTCAACTAATTTTTCATCTTTCAAAATTTGAAGAGAAGTCATGGTTAAACGGCAGGCAAGTGGATTTCCACCATAGGTGGATCCGTGTTCCCCCGGCTTAATGGTAAGCATGATTTCATCTGAACTCAGAACTGAAGATACAGGCATGACTCCTCCAGATAATGCTTTCCCAAGAATTAAAATATCCGGTTTAACAGCTGAATAATCACAACACAACATCTTTCCGGTTCTGCCAAGTCCAGTTTGAATTTCATCGGCGATAAACAAAACGTTATTTTGTTTGCATAGTTTAAAACAATCGCTAATGTATTTTTCGTCGGGGACCACCACTCCGGCTTCTCCTTGTATGGGTTCCACCATAAATGCACAAACATTTTTATCCTTTAAAGCATCTTTCAGCGCTTTTGTATTATTATAAGGAATGATTTTATACCCGGGAATAAAAGGACCAAAATTTTTCCTGCTTTCAGGGTCATTGGAAAAAGAAATAATTCCTGTTGTTCTACCATGAAAATTTCCTTCAACTACGATGATAATTGCTTTATTATCTTTAATGCCTTTAACCTCATACCCCCATTTTCTGGCTAATTTTAGTGCAGTTTCAACACCTTCTGCGCCTGAATTCATCATCAACGCTTTTTCATATCCGAAATAATCACAAAGATATTTTTCACATTCACCGAGCAGATTATTATAAAAAGCACGGGAGGTAAGCGTTAATACTTTTGCTTGTTCGGTAAAAGCATTGACAATACGCGGGTGACAATGACCATGATTCAGTGCACTGTAAGCAGAGAGAAAATCATAATAATGCTTCCCTTCCGGATCAAATACATGCACTCCTTCTCCTCTGGCAATTACTACGGGAATAGGTTTGTAATTATGGGCGCCATAACTGTTCTCTAATTCCATGGCTTCCTTGCTGGAGATGTCACTCATAATAGTTGTTTTAAACATGATTGAAAATTTTTTAGGCAAAGATACTTAGAATTATTGAAAAGTTTTGAAATGCAGGGATTTTTGGCTACCTTTGCGATTCTTTTTTAAATCCAACTTAATGGTAGCACTTGAATACATATCAGAAGCAAACAGGTATTTGATTAATGCAAAAGAAACGTTATTGAAATCCCCAATAGAATATGAAAGGTACACAGACCCCAAGTACGTATCTGAAGCGGCTGGAATTGGATATTTAGCCGCATTAAAAGCTATAAACGGTTATTTGGTTGAAAAAGGTGTTTCTTCTTCTAATCTCCCAAGTTCCATAGAGGGATATTGGGATGCAGTAAATAAATACATTCCAATAAATGGCAGGTTGCATGCTTCTTTAAGTATAGTTTATAAAATCATTCACATAGGTGCTTATTACAGGGAATTGGATTCCGTGGTTGCTATAAAAGAAGGATTTGCTCATATAAAAAAAATCATTGAAATGATGGAACAATTACTTTCCAAAAGCAACACGCAAAAACGATTAAAGGAATCAGGAGTTCGTTACAAGAGGGTGAATAAATCAAAAAAAACAAAAATATTGAATTAATAACTGTACAAACGGGTTTTAAACCCGTCTTTACAAATAAAAAATTTTACATTTCTCACTGAAATTTATTCCTTAACACCATGGCTCAAAAATGTCAAATCACCGGAAAAACCCCACTGAATGGTCACAGGGTTTCCCACGCAAATAATAAAACACTACGGAAGTTTTATCCCAATTTGCAGGACAAACGTTTCTTTATTCAGGAAGAAAACCGTTGGGTTAAGTTAAGAGTTAGCGTCAATGGATTAAAAACCATCCGGAAAATTGGTATCAGCGAAGCATTGAAACGGGCAAAGGAAAAGGGCTTTGTGAAATAATCCGGTAATGCTATACTATGCATCTTACCATCCAAAATCTCACTAAACGTTACAGCAACGGTGTCACTGCATTGGATAATGTCACTCTGACTATTAATCAAGGTATGTTTGGTCTTTTGGGTCCCAACGGAGCCGGTAAATCCACTCTTATGCGCACGCTCGCTACGTTACAAGATGCAGACAGTGGTACAGTTAATCTCGAAGAACTCGATGTGCTGAATAATAAGAATGAAGTTCGTAAAATTTTGGGTTATCTTCCTCAGGAATTTGGCGTATATCCGAGAACATCTGCTTTTGATTTATTGGATCACCTTGCTTTGTTAAAAGGATTTAACAATAAAACAGAACGGAAAGAGTTGGTGAATTTTCTCCTTCAAAAAGTAAATCTTTATGAATATCGGAAAAAGCATGTTAGCAGTTTCAGCGGAGGAATGAAACAGAGATTCGGTATTGCACAGTGTTTAATTGGCAATCCTAAACTTATTATTGTGGATGAGCCCACCGCCGGATTGGACCCGGGAGAAAGGAACAGGTTTTACAATATATTCAGTGAAATAGGTGAAAATACCATTGTAATCCTTTCTACTCATATTGTTCAGGATGTCAGAGAACTTTGTCAGCAAATGGCAATTATGGATAAAGGGAAAGTATTGTTTAACGGTGATACGGATTCTGCTTTAATAGAAATCAAAGGAAAGGTTTGGGAAAGAAAGGTAGAAAAAAATGAATTGATGGAATTTCAGAAATCACATAAAATCATTTCTCATAAGTTAGTGGGAGGCAAACCGTTGATTCATGCGTTTTCAGAAAGCGAACCGGGAAATGGATTTACGAAAGCGGAAGAAAATCTGGAAGATGTGTTTTTTGTGAAATTGCATGGGATTGAGTGAGGGTTTAAGTTTTAAGTTTTAAGTTTCATGTTTCAAGTTGCTGTAAGATAAAAGTTTTTCACCTATAGCAAAGTATTATCATAACTTAAAACTTGAAATTATGTGGTGATTTCACAAACCTGTTTAAGACCGATATAAACCAGATTGGGTAGCCACAAATTATCACGTACATGCTCAAATTTATCCGCCACGAACTTTCACTCTGGTTCCGTTCACCTATGATATGGATATTTCTCCTCATCAATTCCCTGCTTATTTTCGGCGCCGTTGTATCCGATAATGTGGTGATAGGCGGCGGAGTTGGAAGCATTCATAAAAATTCCCCTTACGTAATTCAGAATTATTACGGGGTAATGTCGCTGATCTGTTTATTGATGACAACCGCTTTTATGAATGCCACAGCCAACCGTGATTTTCAATACGGCATGCATCAGTTTATATTTTCATCTCCTATTCAGAAAAAGGATTATTTCTTTGGAAAATTTTTCGGTGCTTTTATTATTTCATTAATTCCGTTATTGGGTGTTTCCATCGGAAGCATCATCGGACCCTTAATGCCCTGGGTGGAAACTGAAAGATATGGCGCTTTCCACTGGTCAGGTCATTGTTGGGGGTTGCTTTCTTTTGGAATTCCTAATACCCTTATAGCAGGAACTCTTTTATTTTCACTCGCTATGATTTTCAGAAGCGCTATGGTTTCATACATAGGCGCTATTGTTATTCTGGTTCTATACGCCATTTCTTCAGGATATTTAAGTGATATGGAGAAAGAATGGCTTGCCAATTTTTTAGATCCCTTCGGTTTCAGACCCGAAGGAATAATTGCAAAGTACATGACCGTGGATGAAAAAAATTCATTGGTAGTTCCATTGGCGGGTGGTTTTCTGATGAACCGTTTGATTTGGGTGTCACTTAGCTTACTTATTTTGATCGGAATGTATTTTCGTTTTTCCTTTTCTATACGTAAAGAAAAAAGCAAGAAAACGGAAGATGAACCTGAAACAGAAATTGTTTTATCCCAAAATGAAATAAAAATTCAAACTGATTCCGGAAATGGTTATTCACTTAAGTCAATATACCGTCTTATTCTTTTTGAAACAAAAGCGATAATTAAAAATCCTACTTTTCTGATAATCCTCCTGCTTGGAATTTTAAATCTGATTGCCAGCTTAACCAGTTTTACAGGACGTTATGGCTCCGACCAATATCCCGTTACGTATGATGTGATTGATTCCATTCGCAACTCGTTTTATATTTTCATCATTGCCATTATCACGTTTTATTCCGGTGTGTTGGTATGGAAAGAGCGGGATGCCAAAATCAATGAGATTCAGGATGCTACTCCTGTGAAATCCGGATTACTGTTTTCTTCTAAATTAATTGCCATGTTTGCAGTAGTTGAAATTATTTTATTATCTACCATGGTGGTTGGCATTATTGCACAAACTTTTTATCAATATTCAACCTATGAAATTGGTGTTTACATAAAATCACTTCTTCTACATGATTTTCTGGGTTTCTCCTATCTCATTGTTCTGGCACTTTTGTGTCACTACCTGATAAATAACCGCTATATTGCTTATTTTGCATTTGTTGCCATAGTTATTGTAAACAGTTTTATATGGAGTGTGCTCGAAGTAAATACCAATATGCTCAAATTTGCCGGCACACCGGACGTTATTTATTCGGACATGAACGGTTTTGGTCCTTTTGTTCTTTCACTTACCTGGTTTCACGTTTATTGGACAATCTTCTGCACGGTATTGGGATTTTTGGTTTTTGCTTTTTATATCAGAGGAAAAGAAGAAAATTTCAAATTCCGCTGGAAAATGGCTTTGGCTTCTTTAAAGAAAAATAAAATAATCCTTACATTTTTTTTAATAGTATTTTTAGCATGCGGCAGATTTGTTTTTTACAATACCCAGGTTTTAAATAAATATAATTCTTCAGATGAGGAAGAAAGAAGGCAAGTGGACTATGAAAAGAAGTATAAAAAATTTGAAAAAATTGCGCAACCCCGTTTTTACAAAATTGATTATTCTATTGATATCATGCCTGAGGAAAGATGTCTCATAGCCCGTACTTCTGCATGGATACGTAATGGTTCTGTGAAAAAAATAGAAAAATTATTTTTTACCATGCCTACCTTGTCAGATAGTTTGGTTATATCAATTCCGGGTGGCACGCTTAATTTAAGAGATGAAAAATCAGGTTTCAGGATTTATAAACTTGAAAAACCCATGAAACAGGGAGATTCGTTGTTAATACGTTTTGATAACTTTCAATTTACAAAAGGATTTGAAAACGATGTTAGCTTTACTCAACTGACTCAGAATGGAACGTTTTTCAACAACACGGACATAGTGCCTTCTATAGGATATAATAAAAGGGGAGAATTGGAAGATAAAAACAAAAGACAGAAATATAAATTACCGAAACGGAAAAGAATGCCGGCGCTGGACGAACGTAATTTTACATCTCGCGCTAATAACTATGTTATTTATGACGCTGATTGGGTGGAAGTTAATACTACCATCAGCACTTCCAATGATCAGATAGCAGTGGCGCCAGGAAGTTTAGTAAAATCATGGGAAGAAAATGGCAGAAAGTATTTTAATTACCGACTCGATAAATCCTCGCTGAATTTTTATTCATTCATTTCGGCAAATTACCAAGTGGCACGAAAAAAATGGAATGGAATAGACCTTGAAGTGTATTACATTCTTCAACATGCTTACAATGTTCCAAACATGATGAAGAGTTTGGAAAAATCCCTCTCGTATTATTTACAGAATTTCGGTCAGTATTCCCATAAACAATGCCGTATCATTGAGTTTCCCCGTTATCAATCGTTTGCGCAGGCGTTTCCGGGTACTATGCCTTATGGTGAAGGCATTGGATTTATTGTGGATTTAAGAGAGGTAACGAAAGATGATATTGACGAAGTTTATTATATAGTGGCACACGAGATGGGACACCAATACTGGGCGCATCAGGTTTGCGGCGCTGACATGCAGGGAAGTGAAATGATGAGTGAGGGATTCGCGCAATATTCGGCATTGATGGTGATGGAAAAAGAATACGGAAGAAATAAAATGAAGAAATTTTTGAAATACGAAATGGATGGTTACTTACGTGGCAGAAGCAGGGAGTTTGAAGCGGAACGTCCGCTTATGAAAACGGAAAGCCAGGGGTATATCCATTATCAAAAGGCGAGTGTGGTATTGTATTATCTTAAAGAAATGATTGGCGAAAGAAAAGTGAACTCAGCGTTGAGATGTCTGCTTGATTCATTTGCTTATAAAAAACCCCCGTATCCGACTTCTCTTTCCCCCATTCGTGCCTTTAAAAGAGTGACACCGGATTCATTGCAATATTTAATTTCAGACCTGTTTGAGAACATTACCGTTTTCTCCAATCGCATGGTAACGGCTGAATATAAAATGAAGGATTCATTATATGAAGTGACACTAAATTGCAGTTCTGAAAAATTCAGAGCGGATTCGTTGGGAAAAGAAAAAGCGATTCCCCTGAGTGATTATATAGATATCGGACTCTTTGCAAAATCCGATGGAGATAAAAATCTTGGCAAACCCATTTTATACCAACGAATGAAAATCAAGAGAAAGAATAATACCTTTAAATTCCTTGTAAAGGAAAAACCTTATCAGGCGGGTATTGACCCTTATAATTATCTCGTAGATAGGATTCCGGATGATAATGTGAAAAGGGTAGGGGAGTAGCTATTTTTCCACCCCCACCTCCGCCGCATTCAACACCTCTAACTTTGCACCCGAATAATGCACCATCGCAATTATATAACAATTGGAGGCATCCCACTTTGAATTAAGGGTTTTCCGGAATTCTTTATAAAACCAACGACCTCTTTCTGCAGAAGTTGCCATTGTAATTCCGTTAAAAGGAGTCATCATGGTTCTTAAAACGTAATGATGAACATAATTTGTGTCCACTTTTCCGTTGGTCAATGTTTGTGCATCTATAATATTATCCTGTGTAATCATAATGCTTAAATTAAAAGGACCTGTGGAAGATTTAGTAAAATGTACTTTAACACCGACCAACAAAGCACGGGTTGTGGAATTATATTCCCTGATAATATTTATATTTAAAGGAGCATTGATATTTAATAAGCTATCGGTAACTGATTGCCAATCCTGTAGAAAAATACCTCTTTTATATTCAGTAGAATGATAGACGCGGTTTATATAGGCAGAGGGAGTGCCTCCGGGATCCCCTACCAGATTTTCAACAATAGCCGATCCTTCCTGTGTTCTGAAGTCATCTTTGCTTTGCGGATGTGGAGTGTAATATTCCTTGGCGGTATGCATGGAAACGCCGATAACTCTGCCTGCATTTGAGGTTACAAGATTCAGTAATTTTTCATGACCCTCCGGACAATTACTGCATCTTACTCCGGTCATTTCTTCAATGACTACCGTTGTTTTTTGTGTCACTAAATTGGTAGAATCCACCCAGGTAGAATCAATAGTAACGGGATGGAGGTTTACGGTGGGTGGGGTTTCTTCGCAACTGTAAAAGAGCGATATAAGAAAAAATATTGTGAGAAAAAGAGTTAATTTTTGCATGATTAGCAAATTTATTTTAAAAGAATGATAATGTTCAGTCCAAATCGAAAAAATACAATTTTGCCACAGATTACACGGATTATTGTTATAATAAATCTTAAAATCGTGTTTAATCAGTGTAATCAGTGGCTAATTTTTTTTTCTTGTTTAATTAGTGGTATAGTTAAATTAGAACTGAACTATAACAAAAAAATCAAAAACTGCTCACTAACGAAAACTTCAACCCATTGAAAGCCGGTTCAAGCCGGCAAATCCCACCTGTGCAAACAATCCCTTGCACCTGCCGCACATAAGCCAGATAAAACTTTGTGGCATTGAGCGTCAACGACCCCCCTAAATTATAATAATGCGTTTTGTTTTTATTCTTATCACTATTGTTATACATGTCACTTGCAAATAAGGAATATTTTGGTGAAATGTTGTATTCCAGCAAACCGTAAACCCAGTCCTTATAATCCTCCTTAGTCATCATATATTGAAATTCTGAACGGATAGAATGTTTTTTAGTGATACGGTAAATATATTCTATAAACGGAGAATTAGCTCTTATCCAGGGTTCCTTTCCTGCTCCTTCATAGACCTCCTGACTATATTGAAGTAACTGAACGCCGAAAATAACACGCTGTGAGGAATTTTTTATTTCAATTTCCGGTTGAATTTCCCGGAACAAATGGTTTTTATTCAAATCATATATATCGGTAAAATTAAAATTCAAACCCATACCTTTTATAGGCATGGTTGCAAGATTTACCTGATAAGCATTTTCACTCAAAGGTCTTGTACCCGGATTATAACGGGAAAGCAGACGATAAGAATTTGTTCTGTTCATCGGAGGAAGAAAATTAATAACACCATCCAATAACAATTGGTCAGGAGAAGTGCGGAAAATAAAATTTTCTGTGCGTTTGTATTGGAAGTCCAGTGCAAATCCTTCGCGTGCATACGTTAAAGAAGTATAACGCATATTACCATCTTTATTCACCAATTTATTAGTTAAATCAAGAATTGCCTCCTTTGATTTGCCTGAATATTCTGCATACCAACTGATATCTTTAAAGCGAAGTGTATTGTAAAAAGTGTAAAAACCCGCATGCTTTTTGGGAATGAATCTGTCATTGGTATCGGGCATGGATTCTATGTTACTGATAAGCATATTAAAAGAATTATCATCCATGGTACGGTCAATGTATGCACCACCGGTCAGCAAATCAAAGGTTTCATTAATCATTGTAAATTTTTCAATATTTCCACCGGAAATAACTGACTCTCTAAGCGAAAATTTAGTTTTTTGTTGACCGGTAAATGCTTTCATGGATAATTTTTCCGTCAGTTCATATTTCAAATGAATTCCCTGGAGTGCATTATCAATTCCCAGTCCCCTGTTCTCATAAGCCCTGAAGACCGACCCGCTTCCGAATTGTTCATAAAAATATCCTCCGGTAATTTGTAGTTTATTTATTTTTTTCCGGATAGACCAGAATCCGAATCCCTGTCCTGTATAAGCCGCTTTAGGATTAAACAAGGCAGAGTGTTGAAAGAGGTCATAACGGAGTGAAAAATCAAAATCGTTAATGCTGTAATTCAGGCGGAGCCAGGCATCGGTAGAATATAGTTCCCGAAGATATTGGGTGGTAGTAGCTCCTATGGAAGTATCTTTTTTATAGAAATTGGAATTGAGCATAAGGTCACCGGAAAAACGACCTTGCCCAAAAGAAATTTCGGTAAGAATAAGAAGAAGTATAAAAGGAAATTTTTTTTTATTCATTATGAATGTGCCATATATTTTGAAAATGCAAAGGTCATTAAAAATAGTCAAATGTAATTATTTTGTGTATGTATAAAATTTTTAAGCAAATTTGTTTGTTTCAATTCCTTTTTCTACCTTTGGCTTGCTAAAACCAAAAAAAACATGAAAACAAACGGACTTATATTAATTTTCACGGCTTTGAGTTTTTATTCACCAATTAAAACGATTGCCTCCGGTGGCGGAGATTTAATTAACTATTACTCCGGAACAAAAAGAACGGTGCTTGTAGAGCAATTCACCAACGCATCCTGCAATCCATGTGCGGCAGAAAATGCCACGTTTAATCCCCTGCTTTTACAAAATGTAAATAAAATAGCTGTGGTTAAATATCAGGTATGGTGGCCCGGAAAAGACCCTATGTATGATTTCAATAAACCTCCTGTACATATTCGTGCAGGGCTTTATGATGTTAGCGGTGTTCCTCATACAGATATGAATGGAAAAGATTTTAACATAAGTGATTTTGATGCGCAGATGGTGGATAATGCGGCGACGTTAATGGATACATCCTTTGATATTGAAAGCTGGGAAAAGAAATTCAGCGACAACTCGATTGATGCAACCGTAAATGTCAAAAATAAAACTGCTATTTCAGCCAATGAAGGAAATGCTCTAAAACTTTTCTACATAGTAACTGAAGAACCTATTCTATACAGCGCTCCCCCTGGTTCCAACGGAGAAAAAGAATTCTATTTTGTCATGAGGAAGACATTACCCAACGGAGATGGGTTAACCATTGGTGAAAAGCAGGCAGGCACGGTCAGTTCTTATAATTTCAATTACAAAATCAGTGACACTATTGATATTCAAAACCTTAAAATGGTTATTTTTATTCAAAATATTAGTACTAAGGTAATAAAAGTTGCCGCAACTTATGTTCCCAAATGGGTTGAATATATTACGAATTCATGTGAAAACGACCCAACACAGTTAGGTCCCATTGAACAAATCGGATTGGGAAATGGACCCTTCACTTACCAATGGTCTCCAGCAAACGGTTTAAGCAATCCCACTGATTCAGCCACTACCGCTGATCCGGCAATCAGTACAAAATATACTTTGTCCACTACTGATTTTTCAGGAAAAACCGTTATTGATTCAGTATATATTGTTAAAGATTCTAAACCGGTTTCAGCATTTTCATACTCAAGAGGAAAAGGAAGTAAATATGTAAGCTTTGATTCAAAAACATCTAAAAACTGGACATCCTGCAAATGGATATTTCACGATGGCACTATTATTAATAGCACTCCTGCAAATACAATCACGGCAAAATCATATCCTTCCTACGGATTATACGATGTTAAATTAGTTGTTTACAGCACTTGTGGCACCGATACTATCTCAAAGCAGGTGGGAGTATGGGCAACGGGAATAAATGATGACATTGCCTCCGACAAATTGAAAATTTCTGCAAATTTTACAGAGAATCAGGATTTAACTATTCATACAGAGGTGCAACAGCCGGCTACTTTTGGAATAAAGTTGTTTAATGCGCATGGTCAGATGGTTTGGAATGAAAAATCAGCGGTCTTCCCAACCGGAAAGTCATCTAAAATTATAAAGGTAGAAAATTTGAAACCTGGTTTTTATTTTGTGCAATTTGTTTTTTCCGATTCAGCGCCTTACACGTTAAAATTAGTTAATGTAAGATGAATTTTATCATAGTTAATCATTCTGATGTTAGGAGATTTTAATTATATATCTAAATAGTTAAATGGTTAGATGGTTTTCAATTAGCCATATAGCCACTTAACCATATAACCATTTAACCATTTTTCTCCATAAAATTCGGAAACCAAAACGTTTTTTCATATCTCAATTAAATGAAATTTAAAATACTATTTATCGTAACCGCCTTTATTACATCTACCGCAATCAGCCAGCAACGCTTTCAGGTAAGCCCTAATCCGAATTCGTTGACATTTTCCAAAGATACAACCGATGCAGTTTGTTATTCATGGCTTAAAAATCTTACATCGGATACCTTGTTTATGAAATGGAAAAGAATAAAAAATGTCACATCTCCATGGACCACTACCATGTGTGACCCTGTTATTTGCTGGAACCCAACTAAAGACAGTTCTAATTTTATGTTATTACCGGAGCAAGACAGCGCCCGATTCTGGATTCATTTTAATCCATATTCCAAAACCGGAAAGGATTCAGCCATTTATACGGTCTGGGAAACAGCATATCCTGAATCCAAAGTGAAAGCAGTATTTTATGGAGAAGCATTGGTTTCGGCTGTCTCAGAAAATCTTTCTGACAATCATACTAGATTTATTCAGAATTTATCGGGTGATAAAATTTATCTTAACCCGAATACAATCTCTGAAATTAAGGAATTGAAAATAATTAACACGCAAGGCATCCAATATAGAATTAACCTGATTAATAATCAATGGATAAACATCAAACATCTTCCAGCAGGCATATATTTTCTGCAAATCATCAGTAAAAAGAATACTTCAAGCGTCAGAAAGTTTATTGTATTTCAATAGTAATCTGGATCTTGAGTAACTGAGTGTAATAGTATAATAATGTCAAATGGTTAGATGGTTAAATGGTTAGATGGTTACAGGAAAACCATTTAACAATTCAACCATTCAACCATATAACCATTCAACCAATATTAAATGAAAACATCCCATATCTTATTGACAGGCATCCTTTTCTTATCTACTTCCTTTACCAACTACCACTCAATAACAAATAAATCTTTACCGGACTTGACCTTAAAGGACATGAATGGAAAACCGTTGAATGTATCTGAATATGGAAAAAACGGAAAACTTACTGTTATATGTTTCTGGGCAACCTGGTGCAAACCGTGTATAAAAGAATTGAGCAACATAGCGGAACACTACGAAGAATGGACAAAAAATTATAATATTCAATTGCTTGCGGTTTCGGTGGATGACGCTAAAACCACCCTGCGTGTGCCGTCAATTGTGAAATCAAAAAAGTGGAAGTTTGATATTTTACTCGACCCCAACGAAGAACTCATGCGTTCGTTGGGTGTATCCTCTTCTCCGTTTTCATTGTTAGCTGATAAAATCGGAAACATCATCTACGAGCATGAGGGATATGTGGAAGGAGATGAGTTTGCATTAGAGGAAGAGATAAAGAAGGCGGCGGCGGATTCTGTTAATGTGCCGAAGAAGTAAAAAAAGTAACACTCGACCAACAGTCCCATATGCGAAGATAACTCACTCTCTTACCTTCTACTCCTGACTTGTCCGCTTTTGAATGTCTCAAAACTAGCATCCTTCACTATCAAGGATTTACGCTAAAAAAAATGAAATTTGCCGCACTAACTGGTGGTAAATGCTACATATCAGAGCCATAAAAACCAAGGGAAAATCCCGATCGGTTCAGGTATTCTATTATAAAAATAGTAAACGTATCATCTTAAAACATATCAGTTTGGGAAGTACTGATGAAGAAATAGTTTCATTACAGGAGATGGCAAGAGCATTCATTGCAGATTACACAAAGCAATCTTATTTGTTTGAAGATACAGCACCCGGTGAGAAAGCTGTATTGATTAGTCAATGTGATTACATTGGCTTTTATCACACCTTTTTGTACGATATACTGCGATCAGTACAACATAAAATAGGATATATGTTGCTGGCTGACATACTGCTGAAAGTATAGAAAAGCAAACGCTTCATTTAGCCGGAAAAGAATATAGTTTTGATTTTTCATTATTGTTCTACGATGTTACTACCTTGTATTTTGAGACCTTCCAATCGGATGCTTTGCGGCAACCAGGATTTTCAAAAGACAATAAATCACAACAACCGCAATACCATATTGAATGAGGAGCTTATTGAAAAGACAATGAAGTTGTTGGATATAAAAGGATATTACACAGACATTGAAGAATTAGTTGCAAGTAATACGACTATAATTAGCCGTTATCACAATTTATATAAAATAGAAAAAGCATTTAGGATATCCAAGCACGATCTGCAAACCCGCCCGATATTCCACTTTAAGGAAGAATCTATATAATTGCATATGCTTGTTTGTTTTATGGCTTTAGTAGTATCTAAGCATATAGAACAAAAGGCAGGAATATCTATCCGATCTTTTTTAACCCATTGCAAACAGATTACCGATGCCCGACTTCTTAACAAAGTCACGAAAAGGGAGTTCAGGATGCGGGCGAAGGTTCCGGCATACCTACAAAAATTATCGAAAAAATCGTCACACCGCACTAAAACGGACAAGTCAAGAAATAAATCCTTACCGGACTTGACCTTAAAGGACATGAATGGAAAACCATTGAACGTATCTGAATATGGAAAAAACGGAAAACTTACTGTTATATGTTTCTGGGCAACCTGGTGCAAACCGTGTATAAAAGAATTGAGCAATATAGCGGAACATTATGAAGAATGGACAAAAAATTATAATCTTCAGTTACTCGCGGTTTCGGTAGATGACGCAAAAACCACTTTGCGTGTGCCGTCAATTGTGAAATCAAAAAAATGGAAGTTTGATATTTTACTTGACCCCAACGAAGAACTCATGCGTTCGTTGGGTGTATCCTCTTCTCCGTTTTCATTGTTAGCTGATAAAAACGGAAACATCATCTACGAGCATGAGGGATATGTGGAAGGAGATGAGTTTGCGTTGGAGGAAGAGATAAAGAAGGCGGCGGCGGATTCTGTTAATGTGCCACAGAAGTAAAAAAGTTAACACTCGACCAACAATCCCATATGCGAAGATAACTCACTCTCTCAACTTCTATTTTCAAATATCACCCTGATACCTCACAATAGCCCTGTAAATTCCCTCTGTCCCGAACTCCAGCGTATCTGCCGGAATCCTTTCATCTGCGGCATGAACTAATTTTGTAAAATGTAATTCATCGGGTAATTGCATAGGAAGAAATCCGTACGTCTGAATTCCAAGTTTGGCAAAATGTCTCCCATCCGTTACACCGCTCATCAATAAAGGAATGGGAATGCCGTTGGGGTCCATTTCTTTTAAAATAGTTGAAAGCATGGGAAATAAGTCATTGGTTGAAGTTTTTGGTCCGGGTTCATATCTTACTATTTCAATTTTATCCGCCTCATCTGAAATCAAGCCATTTAATTCGGAAATGAAATCCTCTTTGGTTAACCCAGGTAAAATTCTTCCGTCGAGGGAAATCTCAACTTCAGAAGGTATTACATTAATTTTGCTACCCCCTTTAAATATAGTTGCATTAATTGTATTATGAAGTATTGGCTTGAATATATCCCCTTTATTCCCAAAAATTTTAAGTATAAAATCAGTCAAAGGTTTGAATAACAATAATCTTATTAAAATGTTTTTTGGAAAAGAAAGATGCTTTGCAATATATTGAATCATGCTTTTAGCAATGGGAGTAATGTGCACCGGTAATTGTTTTTTATTTAATGTGGTAAGAATTTTTCCTGTTTTTGCCATTGCACCATTTTTAACAGGAAGAGAACCATGCCCGCCCGGACCTGTAACTTTTAATGTCAGCCAGCAAACTTGTTTTTCAGCCAGCATGATGGGATAAAATTTTTTCTTCCCGATGTAAAAGCTAAAACCTCCGAATTCCCCAATGGCATATTTTACATTTTTAAAAATATCAGGATGCTTTTCAACAAGAAATTTTGCGCCGAAGTCACCACCGGCTTCTTCATCGGCAAGCAAAACAAGAATCAAGTCACCATTTAAAGGAATTTTATTCTCGGCAATTCTTAGGAAAGCAGAAACAAGCATGGCTATACCCCCTTTCATATCCAATGCGCCTCTTCCCCAGATATAACCGTTAATCAGCTCACCCGCAAATGGATCATGTTTCCATGATTGTCCTTCCACGGGAACTACATCTACATGACCGTACAACAATAAGGGGGATTTAGAATTATTTCCTTTTAACCGGCAAATTAAATTCGGTCTTGAATTGTCATTGGAAAGAATGGTAATTTCACAGGGAATTTTTGAAACGAGTTCTTTTAAAAAGAGAATGCAATCTTTTTCATCGCCCGGTGGATTCACAGTACGAAAACGGATTAATTGACGGAGAAGTTCAGCAGGTGTTAGTGACATATAAAATTTTTAGATATACAAATCATGTAGAGACACGGTGAGTCGTGTCCCTACTCCACAATGGAATGTTGACTATTTTATAATTTTTGAGAGGAGAAATCAGTACAAAAAAAAATCTCCCGTTCCAACCGGAACAGGAGATTTAAAATGAAGAGAAAAATAATTATCTCTTCTTTTTCCCGCCTTTTTTCTTTGCGGGTTTTTTTGCAGCTTTCTTAGCCATAGTTGTAGTTGATTGATTAAATGGTTTAATTAAAATAATAGTACAAAGTTATTATCATTTTTATTATAAACAAGTTTTTTTAAATAAATTTTTCAACATTCGAATGTTAATAAGTTTTTTAAGGGTAACAATTTTTATTTTTCAGGTAAAATAATTTTTAAGTGTTACGCAACTCTTCTATATTTGCATTCTGATAAATTAAAAGTGCATGATAAATTTTATCAGCGCTTCTAAAAAATTGAAATAGAAAAAAATGAAAATATCCATTGAGAAAAAGCTTTTATCTCTGAATTATCCATGGAAAATCTCCCGGAATACTTCCTATCAAAAAACAAATTTCATAGTTTGCATGGAGCAAGATGGTAAAACCGGATTAGGAGAAGTAGCGCCTAATATTCGCTATGATGAAACACCCGAGAGAATAATGCAGGAGTTCAAACAACTTGACCAAAACAAGTTTACAAATGTTCTTCCTCCTATAGATGATTTTACACATTGGTTAAACCAGTATAACCTATCTCAAAGTTTCAGATTTGGACTTGAATCGGCTTTTATTCATTTATTCTGTGAAACTGAAAATATAAATGTTTGCGATTTTTTAGGAACAGAACCAATCAATGAAACCGATACGTGTTTTTCCATACCCATTATGGAACCGGAGAACCTGGAAAAGTTTTTTATACAATGGAAATTAGATCGATTTAAAGCGCTAAAATTAAAAATTAATAAAGAATCGGGAATTGAATTGGTAAATAAACTTAGCCAATTAACCAAACAATCCTTACGCATAGATGCAAATGAGTCATTCACCTCTTTTGAAAACTGCATGGAGTTTATTGATAAACTGCATCCTTACAACATACAATTTATTGAACAACCGCTTTCCTCTAATCTTAGTGATGATTATAAAATGCTAAGAAAGAACTGCCCGTATTCATTATTTGCTGACGAATCAATTACCAACGAAATGAATGTTGAACTTATTTCCGAGCAATTTAATGGTATTAACATGAAATTAATGAAAGCCGGCGGTTATCTGAACGGCATAAAAATACTTAAATCAGCCAGACATTTTAATCTTGAAACTATGATAGGGTGCATGGTCGAAACTTCCTTAGGTATTTATTCTGCGCTCAACTTAGTTTCGCTGGCTGACTACATTGACCTCGATGGATTTCTGGTTGTAAAAGACGAACCTTTCGGATTTGTGACGGAGAGAAATGGAAGGATTTATAGGAAGTGAGAGTACAATAGTAATACGGTGGAAATACGATGGTAATACAATGGGTATACAATGGTATTACAACCGTATTACAATGCAGTTTTTCGTTCTGTATTTATTTTGTACTTTCGTAAATATTTTAAATGTATGTATCCCTATTCTTTCATCAACGGAAAAATCATTCCATTCAACAAAGCGTTCATTCAGGTAAATGATTTAGCGCTTCTGCGTGGATATGGTTGTTTTGAATATTTCTGCACCTATAAGGGGCTTCCTGTTTTAATTGATGACTATCTGAAACGATTTGAAAATTCAGCCAGAGAATTGGATCTTCCTTTACCCTATCAAAAAAATGAGATTGTTCAAATCGTAATGAATTTGTTAAAAAAAAATAACATAACCGAGGCGGGAATCCGGTTTATTCTTACCGGAGGATATTCCGAGGACGCTTTTACCGTAAGCAAGCCAAATTTCATTATACTGATAGAACCCTTAAAAATTCCTGAAAAGAATGTTTATAGGAAAGGCGTTAAATTGATTACCCTGAAACACCAACGCGAATTTTCTTCCGCCAAATCCATAAATTATCTAACCGCTATCCGCAATTTTCATGTTTGTAAAAAAGAAAATGCGTATGATGTTCTCTATTATTTTAATAACCATATTCTGGAAGTTACACGGAGTAATTTTTTTATTTTTAAGGAAAACAATCTGCTCACTCCCAAAGATGACATTCTCCATGGAATTACCAGAAAAATCATTATTGAAATTGCCTCTAAAGAATTTAAAATTGAGGAAAGAGAATTACCTCTGATAGAATTGAATGCGGCAACAGAGGCATTTCTTTCCGGTACAACAAAAAAAGTGTTACCTGTGGTAATGGTAGATAAATTAAAAATCGGTAACGGTAAAGTGGGTTTGAATTCAAAACATTTATTGAAATTGTTTGAAAATTATATCAGCAAAAGGATTCAGGAATTTCAAGATAAATATAGAATCAGTCATTAGTCATTGGCCATTGGTTACACTCTGGTTTAAGTCTGTAGCCAGGTGAGTGCGCTAGCGACTTAAACCTTAAAATTAGTAATTTTCAAATCCCTTCCATGTCAGTTTCAGAAATTCTCATCCGTGGTGCACGGGTTCACAATCTTAAAAATCTATCCCTTTCTATTCCAAAAAATAAATTAATTGTAATAACCGGACTTTCCGGTTCCGGTAAAAGTTCACTCGCTTTCGATACGCTGTATGCCGAAGGACAAAGAAGGTACGTTGAAAGTTTGAGTTCTTATGCACGCCAGTTTTTGGAGAGAATGGACAAACCGGATGTTGATTTCATTCAAGGCATATCACCTGCAATTGCCATAGAACAAAAGGTTAATAACCGGAATCCACGCTCTACCGTTGGCACCTCTACTGAAATTTATGAATATCTGAAATTACTTTACGCAAGGATTGGCAGAACCTACTCACCGGTATCCGGGCAGGAAGTAAAACATCATAGCATTTCAGAGGTTGTTGATTTTATTTTATCCATGGAAGAAAATAAAACAGTTAAAATTTTATGTCCATACCTGTTTAAAAATAAGAAACAAAAACAAAAAGAGCTTGAACTAATTCAGCAAAAAGGATATTCCAGGGTAATGTTAGAAAATACAAGTTATCTGATACATGAAATTACGGATAAAATTAATTTTCCCATGCCGGATGAATTATTTATTGAGGTTGACCGGCTTGTTGTTAAAAAAAATGATGAAGACCTGAACATCCGGATGGCCGATTCCATCCAAAGTGCATTTTATGAAGGAGATGGATTTTGTGCGGTTACTCACGATAAAGGAAACATTCACCGGTTTTCATCCCGTTTTGAATGTGATGGGATAAACTTTGAGAAACCAACCGTTCAGTTTTTTTCTTTTAACACTTCTTATGGCGCATGCCCGGTCTGCGAGGGTTTCGGTTCCGTGTTGGGAATTTCTGAGGATCTGGTGGTTCCTGATAAAACAAAGTCAATTTACGATGGCGCCATTGCCTGCTGGAAAGGTGAAAAAATGAGTGAGTGGAATGACCGGCTTGTTCGCAACAGCACTAAATTTAATTTTCCAATTCATAGATCCTGGCAGGAATTAAAACAAGAGGAAAGGAACTTAATCTGGAATGGGAACAAATATTTTAAGGGATTACATGATTTTTTCAACTATCTGGAATCGGAATCCTATAAAATTCAATACAGAGTTATGCTATCGCGCTATCGCGGAAAAACAACTTGTCATGAATGTAAAGGGGGGCGTCTCAGGAAGGAAGCAAGTTGGGTTAAGCTATTATTTTCTACAGATAAGCAAATCCATAAAATATCCATTTCAGAAATAAATGAATTACCTGTGACTCAAATCGTTGAATTATTTAAGAACATTATGTTGAATAATGAAGAAAAAAAAATTGCAAAAAGGATTCTTTTGGAAATTCAAAACCGTTTGCAATTTTTACTTGATGTGGGACTGGATTACCTTACTTTAAATCGTCTGTCATCCACTCTTTCCGGAGGAGAATCGCAACGTATTAATCTGGCTACTTCGTTAGGAAGTTCTTTGGTTGGTTCACTATATATATTGGATGAACCCAGCATAGGGTTGCATCCCAGAGATACTCAAAATCTGATACAAGCACTTAAAAAATTAAAATCTCTTGGAAATACCGTTATCATAGTAGAACATGATGAAAACATAATACGTTCTTCAGACCAGATCATAGATTTGGGACCGGGCGCAGGTTCGTTAGGTGGTGAAATAATTTTTCAGGGTGAAATTGGAAAAATTCTCACCAACGAAAAAAGTTTAACCGGAAAATTCCTGTCGGGAAACATGAAAGTGTCACTCCCCGGGTCACGCCGGAAGTCCAATAGTTTTATTGAAGTTTTTTCATGTACTAAGCATAATCTGAAAAATATCAGGACTAAGTTTCCATTATATTGCATGAATGTGGTGACAGGAGTAAGTGGTTCGGGAAAGTCAACGCTTGTCATGGATATTCTTGCTCAACAAATGAGTGCATATCTGAACTACCAATCCGAAAAATCAAACATGTATGGAAATCTCAAAGGAGATATTTCACAAATAGACGCCATTGAAGTAATGACACAAAGCCCATTGGGCAAATCGTCACGATCAAATCCGGCTACGTATGTAAAGGCGTGGGAATTAATCAGAGAGCTTTATGCAGAACTTCCTCAATCAATCAATGCAGGACTGAAACCATCAAGTTTTTCTTTTAATGTGGATGGAGGACGATGTCCCGATTGTAAAGGGGAAGGATTTACAACTATTGAAATGCAATTTATGGCGGATATTCGTTTAAAATGCGACACATGCAATGGCAAACGGTTTACTCCCGAAGTGCTTGAAATTCAATTTTCTGAAAAGAATGTATATGAGATACTTGAAATGACCATTGAGGATGCCCTTTCATTTTTTAAGGATGTGACACTGCCACAACAGCAAAAAAATTCTTTGTATAACAGGCATATTTCATCGTTATGCCGGAACATTGTTGATAGAATTAGACCCTTGCAGGATGTTGGATTAGGATATTTGCGACTCGGGCAATCAACAGATACATTAAGCGGAGGAGAGGCACAAAGGGTAAAGTTAGCTTCGTTTCTCAATGCAAACACCGACAGGATTCATACTAATGTCACTGTTAATCCCGGCAAACGTCTTTTTATTTTTGATGAGCCCACCACCGGTTTGCATTTTCAAGATGTTGCCCAACTTCTGAAAGCAATTAATTCGCTGGTGGACATGGGTAACACAGCCATTATTATAGAGCATAATCTTGATATGATAAAATGCGCTGATTGGGTTATTGATCTTGGGCCTGAAGGAGGGGAGGAGGGAGGGTATGTTTTATTTGAAGGCACACCGGAAGAGATGCTTAGTGTAAAAAAGAATCACACAGCTTATTTTTTGAAGGAGAAATGGGAGAAGGGGGTATAGGGGTATAGAGGTATTGGGTATAAGGAAAAATTGAAGTTCAAAATTGTTATACCCTTATACCCTATACCCTATACCTTTTTCCCTTTACCTCCCCGTCAACTGATAATGATGCCCCGGTAGTGCTTTTACCTTTCCATCAAATTCCATAGTTATCAAAGCGGTAGATGTTTGTTGTGGAGATAATCCAGTTTTCCAGATAAGTTCGTCAATAAAAATCTTAGGATGGTCTTTAAGAATGTTCAAAATTTTTTTTTCTTCTTCTGTAGCGGTATCAAATAATAATTGCTCGACCGGTACCACTTTTTTTCCATTAGTAATTCCTGTATCCCAATTCATAATATATTCGATATCCTCCACCTTGGTGTATAAATTTGCCTGATGTGATTTTATCAGGTGATTACACCCGGCAGATAAGGGATCGCCCAATTTTCCCGGCACCGCAAATACATCCCGGTTATACCCATTTGAAAATTTTGCAGTAATCATAGCTCCGCCCTTGAAATCCGATTCCACTACTATCAATGCATCCGATAAACCTGCGATAATGCGGTTTCTGGCTGGGAAGTTCGGAGCATCCGGTTTGGTATCTGAATAAAATTCAGTGAGCAACCCTCCTTGTTCAACTATTTTTTTGGCAAGTCCTAAATTCGGATATGGGTAAATATTTTTCATGCCGTTTCCCATAATAGCAACTGTTGATAAATTATTTTGAATGGCACACTTATGTGCCTGCGTATCTATTCCATAAGCCAGACCACTTACAATAATTGGCTTATGTGTTTTCAACCCGGAAATCAATTCTTCCACCACTCCTTTTCCATAATCGGTGGCGGAACGGGTTCCCACAATTCCTACGGTCTTGGAAAAATTGTTGATGGAAACATTCCCTTTCAGAAATAGCATGTAAGGACCATCATACAAATCTTTTAACCGGATGGGATATTCTTCATCCGTATAAAATAATAATTTGACATTGTTTTTCTGAACAAACGCTAATTCTTTTTCAGCGATTTCAAGGGGTTCTTTTAAAGACAATTCATTTACTGTCTTGTTTCCAATACCCGGTATTCTCAGCAGGTGTTTTTTTTTGCTTTTGAAAACGTTTTCCGCAGTGCCACAGTAGGCGATGAGATTTTTAGCGGTGATGTTTCCGATTCCCGGCACTAATCCAAGCGCCAGACGGTAGAGTGTGTCATTAGAGTTCATGGTAGATTATGAAATTAAACTTGCCACAAACTTACATTAAAATTTTGATTTACACACGGACGTATAAAAATCCAGGCGCTTTTTAACCCCTCTCCATTTTTTTGGAGAGGGGCTGGGGTGAGGTCGAATTTATAGGGGAAACTAACATTAAAATTATCATTTCCACAAAACCCGGCGTTCCCTACAATCAATATTTGCTTTTTCCGAAATAATTTCGTAAAATTGGACTCTTAATATCGCTTAATTATGAACTGGAAAGAAAGAATAACTGTTTCTCCATCTGTTTGTCACGGGAAGGTTTGTATTAAAGGGACGAGAGTAATGGTTTCAGTAATTCTTGATAATCTTGCTATGGGAATCAAAGAAAAGGAAATTTTGAAAAGTTATCCTACTTTAGAATCATTGGATATAAAAGCCGCGATGGCTTATGCCGCGGAACTTTCTCACGAACGCATTTTAAAATTAGCGTAAATAATTCATGCTTTTCAAAATTGATGAAAATTTACCTGAAGAAATTACAGAAATACTAAATAAAAGCGGTTACGATGCAGTATCTGTGTATCAACAGAGGATGAAAGGATATTCTGACAGTGCTTTGTACAAGGTATGTCAAAATGAAAATAGAATCCTGATTACTCTTGATTCGGATTTTGGAGATATAAGAACCTATCCACCACAGAATTCCGCAGGTATTATATTAATCAGAGTTCATAATCAATCAAAGAAAAATTTAATTGATATTGTAACTTTATTAATGCTCAAATTTGAAAGAGAAACAATAAAAAATCGTTTATGGATTGTGGAAGAAAATTTTATTAGAATCCGTTGAAATTAACAAGTTTGAAATTGTAATTTCTTCTTTAGAGTTTTTTATCTTCACCCAAAATAATCCATTTCAAATTGCGATAGATTAATAAATTCACTTACTCTCGCGGTGATGAGTTTATCAGACAGGTCAAATAATTTTTCAGGTCCGAATTTTTCCACACAAAACGATGCGAGTGCAGAACCATAAATCAGCGCTCTTTTCATATTTTCAAAAGTGATGTCATTTTTTTTCGCCAGATATCCTATAAAACCACCGGCAAAAGTGTCACCGGCTCCCGTTGGGTCAAACACTTCTTCCAACGGAAGGGCAGGGGCATAAAAAATATCATTTTTATGAAAGAGCAAGGCGCCGTGTTCCCCTTTTTTAATAACAAGAAACCGGGGACCCATTCCCAGAATTTTTTTTGCCGCACTAACCAAAGAAAAATCTCCGGAAAGTTGCCGTGCCTCTTCGTCATTGATGGTCAGAACATCCACCTG
This sequence comes from Bacteroidetes bacterium RIFCSPLOWO2_12_FULL_37_12, assembly GCA_001769655.1. Taxonomy (GTDB): domain Bacteria; phylum Bacteroidota; class Bacteroidia; order 2-12-FULL-37-12; family 2-12-FULL-37-12; genus 2-12-FULL-37-12. The sequence continues at coordinate 210,997 of MEPC01000023.1, forward strand.
CGCTATTACTTTCAGCAATTCCTCTTTAGCAGTATCCATCCAGAAATTCATGGTGTCCATTACAATCAATTTAGGTCTTTTTATTAATTGGGAAATTACTTTCTGTTGAACCGAAGGAGTTAAATTTCCAAGCATTAGATAATCACAGTCCTTTAATTTTTCCGGCACTATAGGATTAAAATCTGCTAACACATTTAATTCTGTTTTCAGGGTATCGCGTGTGTTCATGTCATTACGGTATTTCCCGGACCAGAAAAAGGATTTTTCGTTTTTCTTTATTTGCAAACCATCGAGGTTCAAACCCATATTTTTAAATCTTAATAAATCCTCGGAAGGAAAATCATCCCCTATGACAGAAATAATATTTATCGGTTTTACAAAATAAGATGCAGCAAGAGATATATAGGTAGCCGCCCCGCCGATGATCTTATCGGTCTTTCCAAAGGGTGTCTCAATGGCATCAAAGGCAACGGTTCCGACTACAAGTATGTTCATTTTTATTATTCTTCAAGTTTCAATAGTATCTTTAATGTCTTATTCACGAGAGACATAGCAATTTTGTCAAGTATCCCAAGACGTCCAATAACAAGGTCTTTATCAATGGTTGCAAGCTTTGAAAGCCGAAGTAAAGATTCTTTTTTTAATCCGTTTTCAGTGTTAGGCTGTAGCAAAATATCTGTTTCTTCTTTCCTGTGAAGTTGAGTAGAGATGAACGCTACTGTTACATCTTTTTCATTACCAACAAGAACCAAAGCAGGGCGATTTTTATTTCCCGTAAGGTCTGAAAAGGGAAAGGGTATAAGTACAATATCACTTTTTTTCATTTATATCTTTCCTTAAGGTCAGCATAAGTATATAGGTTTTCTTCATGCTTAAGAAAATCAAAGGATTTAGAATTACTAATTATTTTCTCTATTCCCCTTTGTAGAATGTCATCGTCATATTTTTTAAAAATGAAGTCAGCAAAATCAGCAATTTCACTGGCTTTGTCTTGTGGAAGTTTAGAAAGAACACTCAAAGTTCGTTGAATTAAAGTTTCTCTTGTCATAGCTTAAATTTTTAATCAATAATACTAATATTTTTTCTGAATTTGTTGCTGTCTTTCACTGTTTCCATAAAAAGGGTGACTGATGGGATTTGAACCCACGACCCTCAGATCCACAATCTGATGCTCTAACCGGCTGAGCTACAATCACCGCTCCCCGGGCAGGACTCGAACCTGCGACCAATAGATTAACAGTCTACTGCTCTAACCAACTGAGCTACCGAGGAATTTGAATCCGCAAATATATAAAATAATTCGTACTTTTCCTTCCAAATTCCAATAACATGAACACACATTCCCGATCAAAAATACTTTCTACCTTCCTTTTTTTTACTTTTTTTACCTTTTCAGCCAACCCAAACATCCCCTCTGAAAAAGCGAAAAGACAGAATGATACAGGTCAACCTCGAAACATCATTCTTATGATTGGCGATGGCATGGGGTTGACTCAAATTACTTCTGCCATGTATTCCAAAAAAGATAAATTGAATCTGGAGCGCTTTTTCACAATCGGTTTAATAAAAACCCATTCTTCAGATAACCTGATTACTGACTCTGCGGCGGGCGCTACCGCATTTTCCACAGGTCAAAAATCCTTTAATGGAGCGATAGGTGTGGATGAAAATAAAAAATCTGTTTCAACAATCCTTGAAATAGCTGAAAAAAATAATCGCGCTACCGGATTAGTGGCTGTATGTTCTATCACGCACGCGACACCCGCTTCTTTCATTGCTCATCAGGACTCGAGAAGCAAAGATGAAAATATAGCGTTGGATTTTCTTGCTACGGATATTGATGTTTTTATCGGTGGTGGAAGAAAATTTTTTGAGAATCGTTCCGATGGAAAAAATCTGGTACAATTGCTGGAGTCAAAAAATTATACAGTGTTAAATGGCATTGAAAATGTTGCAGATAGAAAAATTGAAAAACTTGCTTGTTTTACAGCCCTTGAACATCCTATGAAAATGTCTGAAGGCAGAGGAGATCTGTTGGGAAGATCTGCGATGACTGCCATTTCAATACTGAATAAAAAAAATACAGGTTTCTTTTTGATGATTGAGGGCTCACAAATTGACTGGGGAGGGCATGCGAAAGATGCAGGATATGTGATTGCCGAAGCGCTTGATTTTGATGAAACCATTGGAAAGGTATTGGACTGGGCTGAAAAAGATGGAAAAACATTAGTCATTGTTACGGCAGACCACGAAACAGGCGGCATGGCAATTACAGGGGGTAAATTTCCAGATCAAAAAATTGAAAATTCATTCATTTATGGCAACCATACAGCCGCTTTGGTTCCAGTGTTTGCTTATGGTCCTGGGGCGGAAAATTTCTCAGGAATATATCAGAACACAGACATCTTCTATAAAATGTTATCGTCATTCGGTTTTTCAAAATGATAAGACCTCTCAGAATTTTTTGGTATTTCTTAAACCGGTTCGGTAATCGCATCTATTTTTGCTTTCCTGTTCAGCTTTTTCTCAGTCAGGTCCGCAACCATAAAATACTTTTATTATTCTGGGCAATTTTATTTGGCATCGTTACATATAATTTTGGATTTAAATTAGGAGGGGCTTATCTCTTTTTAGACCCTGAATATCTGGGAAAAGTTAATGGGTTAAGCATGTTATTATTTGGTCTTGCCATAGGAATTTTTATTACCGCTTATCACATCACTGCTTATATTCTGGATGGATTTCATTATCACTTTCTGATTTTTTTGAAAAACCCTTTTTTCCGTTTTTCTTTAAATAATTCGATGGTTCCATTTCTCTTTTTAGTAATTTATTCATGGTATTTTTTCGATTTTCAGATTCAATCGGCAATGCTTGAACCCTTTGAAATTGTATTGTATCTTTTTGCTTTTTATTTTGGGGCATTCTTATCAATTTTTATTTTTGGGCTGTATTTTTTTAATACTGAAAAAAATTTCTTTACTAACTTCCGTCAGAAATTCGGAAAGCAATTCCGGTTTAAAAACAAGTATGTTGACAATGTGAAACGAAAAATACTCGAGAAACGCGCTCGCGATGAAATGGGGCTTGGGTTGGTTCAACGGGTGGACTATTTTTTATCGGATTTTTTTAAAGTGCGTAAAGTGCGTTATAATTTTAACATTGACTATGTATTAATAAAAGATACCATTGACCGCAATCAGATTAACGCCGGATTGGTGGTACTGCTTACGCTTGTAATATTTATTTCACTTGGACTTTTTAAGGAAGTGAATTTTATTCAGATTCCGGCAAGCGCCAGTTTGATTTTGCTTTTTTCAATTTTTATGATGCTCGCCGGTGCCATTAACTTCTTTCTTCAGAAATCAGGGGGCGCCTGGCTTTTCCTTCTTTTGCTGTTTTTATTTTATGCCAACCGCCAGGATTGGTATGTGAAAACAAACAAGGCATTTGGTATTAATTATGAATCAAAACCTGCAGATTATTCCAGAAATAAAATCCAGGAGCTTGCCTCTGATGAAAATTTTAATGCAGACAAAAAAAATGGAACAAACGTGTTGGAAAACTGGGTAAAAAGATTTAATCCTACCGATACAAATAGTTATTCATCTTTATCTCAACCAAAAATTATTTTCATTAACACTTCCGGCGGCGGTTTACGTTCTGCGGTCTGGACACTCAACACCTTGATTACCCTCGATAGTGTTTTCAATGGTGAAATATCGAAACATACATTTCTTATTTGTGGCGCATCAGGCGGTATGATTGGAGCCGCTTGTTACAGAGAATTGATGCTTGGAAATCCCAAGCCATGGCTAAATGGACAAAGTACTATTGATAAACTTTCCTCGGACCTGCTGAATAGAATTTTTTTTAACATCACTACTACGATGATAGTTCCACCCCGTTCCTTTAAGGAGGGAAACAACTCTTACCCAATGGACAGGGGCTATGCTTTTGAGTCACAACTGATTCAGAATACGGGATTATTCAAAAATAAAAAATTGAAAGATTATTCCAAACTTGAACAATCGGCTTTTATACCCTGGGTTATCATGACACCAACTTCCGCTAACGATGGAAGAAAACTATATATATCTTCTTTGCCAGTTTCATTCTTAGTAAAATCATTTCAGTTTAATGAAGAATATAAAAATGAAATCAGCGGGGTTGAATTTTCACGTATGTTTGCAAATCAGAACCCTGAGAATTTATATTTTACAACTGCTTTGAGGATGAATGCCACTTTTCCGTACATCTTACCCAATGTACGCATGAACAGCACACCGGTCTTGGAAGTGATTGATGCGGGCGCTACTGATAATTATGGCACTGAAACATCGCTGAAATTCCTGTACGTATTCAGAGATTGGATAAAAGACCACACAAGCGGAGTCATTTTTCTTCAGATACGCGATAGCAAACAACAAAAAGAAATAGAGAAATCAGCCGCTATGACGGTACTTGAGAAAATTACAAATCCTATTGGCGGTTATTATCATAGTATTACCTCAGCAAAGGATTTTAAAGATGACGAAGCACTGGAATTTGCTCATACATGGTTTGGTGGGAAATTAGAGATAGTACAGTTTCAATATATTCCTGAGACAGAAGCCCTAACTGCTTCGTTGAGCTGGCATCTTACCCGTAGAGAGAAAAAAAATATTATTGAATCCATACATCATCCTGAAAATCAGAACGCAATACGATTGCTGGGAAAATTACTTAATAGTTCAGAGTAAGACCTAGTTCCAGCTAAAAATAAAAAAATATATATAGGACAAAATGGCGCATTAAATTAACTCACAAATCAATAAATTAATAATTATAAGACAAAATGGCGTAAAAATTGTTTTGGAATTAATTTTGACGATAGCCAATCAACAAATCAAAAACAAAAAAACAATGAAAATAACAAAATTTTCGCCAACCAACTTCCGGTGTGAAGTTGAGGCACCCGCACTTTTCAATTCTACCTTTGATAATTTCTTCAACATCCCCTGGAAATTCTGGGACGATTTTGAAGAGGACTTTTCCACCAAAAACACAATCACTCCACGCATGGATGTAAAGGAAACCGAAAAAAGTTACGATATCCATTTTGCGGTTCCGGGTCTTAAAAAAGAGGATATCAAAATTAACCTCGAAGACGATGGAACCCTGACCGTGAGCGGTGAAAGGAAGTTTAATAAAGAAGAAAAAACCGACCGGTATCACAGGGTAGAAACTCAGTACGGTTCCTTTTCGAGAATACTTCGCCTTCCAGTGGATGTTAAAAAGGACTCCATTCACGCAAAATATGAAAACGGCATCCTTGAACTGAATCTGGAAAAAGAGAAGTCAAAAAAGGAAATCAAGCAGATTGAAGTGAAGTAAAAATCAGGTTCGTTTTTAATACTACCCGTCTGGTCATTTGATCAGGCGGGTTTTTTTATTAACACAAAGACACTAAGAAAAAATGTTACACAAAGAGTTTACTTAATGCTTCTTTGTGTCCTCGTGTTGAAATTTTCTTTTATTTTTTTGATTCAGCAAGAGATCTAATTTCAAAAATATTCATATATTTCACAAAAAATCTCTATGCAAATCTTAAAATTTTACCCGTTATTTCTACTAATTTATTTATCCATCCCAGTAACCGCAACTTGTCAAATGAATGTATCAACCGCTGATCAGAATTTTGATTCCTACAAATCAAAATTTATAGAGCAACTCTGGCAAATGAACCCGGGATGGGCTTCCCATCAGGGTTATACCAAATACGACGATTTGCTCGATATCAAAACCCCCGAAGACAGAAAAAAACAAATTGCGCAGTACGAAATCTGGCAAAATGAATTAAAAGGGTTTCCGTTGGAAAAACTTTCCGTGTTAAATCGCATTGACCATAAATTGATTCAGAATTACATTAACGCTTCCTTGTGGCATATCCATCGTTATAAGGCATACGAATGGAATCCATCCATGTACAATGTCGGAGAGGCATTTTTCAAGGTGTTGAAAAGAAACTATAGTTCACCTAAGGAGAAAATCAGAATAATTACAAACAAATTAAGTCAGGTGGAAAAGTATTACGAAGTTGCAAAATTGAGTATTAAAAATCCCACCCGAGAACATACCCTGCTTGCCATCGAACAAAACAAAAATTCTCTCAATGATTTTTGCATTCAATTTAAAGACACATTGGAAAAATCCGAACTCAGCAGTGAAGAAAAAAATAAAATAACAGCACAGTTGGAAAAAGCAAAAAATGCTGTGAATCACTTTACAACTTTTCTTGAAAAAGAAATAGTACCAGCTATAGACAAAGGCGCAACCCGTAGTTTCCGGATTGGCAAAGAATTATATGAGGAAAAATTTGGTTTTGATATAGTGTCACAACATAAGGCATCAACGGTTTATGAAATTGCTCTTAAAAGGAAGGAAGAAACCCACCAGAAAATGAAAGAGCTTTCAGAAAAAATATGGTCCAAATATTTTCCGAATGAGCCATTCAATTCAGATTTAAAAAACATAAGAAAATTAATTGACAAAATTGCGCTAAGACACGCGCATCGAGATTCTTTTCTAACAGCTATTAAAAAGCAAATCCCAGAACTTTTAAAATTTATCACGGAGCATAATCTGATTGGCATGGATGCTGACAAACCGCTTGTGGTCAGAGAAACACCAAGTTATATGGGAGGTGTAGCAGGCGCTTCGATTTCTTCTCCAGGTCCCTACGAAAAAAATGCTGACACTTATTATAATGTCACACTGCTTAATCATTATTCTCCGGAGGATGCGGAAAGTTACTTGCGGGAGTACAATCATTATCTCCTTCAGGTTCTTAATATTCACGAGGCAATCCCAGGGCATTATGTACAGTTGGTTTACAGTAACAAAGCACCTTCTTTGATAAAAAGCATACTTGACAACGGTGCCATGGTGGAGGGCTGGGCAGTTTATACAGAACGGATGATGCTCGAAGAAGGGTATGGAAACAATGAACCGGAATTGTGGCTCATGTATTATAAATGGTCTCTGCGAGTGACACTAAATACAATACTTGATTATCAGGTGCATGTTTTAAATTTTCAAAAAGAGGATGCAATGAAATTATTGATGGAAGAAGGATTTCAGGAAAAAGCAGAAGCTGAAGGTAAATGGAGAAGAGCCACACTTTCTTCCGTTCAATTAGCAAGCTATTTTACAGGGTTTACCGAAATCTACCGGTTGCGGGAAGACCATAAGATTAAGCATGGAGAAAAATTTAACCTCCGTCAATGGCACGAAAAATTTCTTTCCTACGGTTCTGCGCCTGTTCCTTACATACGGGAAGCGATGGAGGAAAAATGAAACCCTATCTCACCAATTGAACCCATCCCGTCTGAATCTTTTTTTCATTCCCACCGAGATGAATCAATTCATATTCACATAAATAAAAATAAACTCCATCCGATAAATTTTTTCCACCATCGGTGACACCTTTCCAGTTTATAAACATATCATTAGTAGATGTAAAAACCTTTACTCCCCATCGGTTGAAAACCTTAAATTTTACATTGGTAACAAAACGGGGTGTTTTCTTAGGTGTAAAAATATCGTTGAAACCATCACCATTGGGAGTAAATACGTTGGGTAATTCAAAAAACGGACAATTATCAACACAAACGATATTGCTGAATTTGCTTTCATTTTTATTAGATGAAGTATCGGTAGCTGTAACAGCATAGCAACCCGCAAGAGAAGTGGTCAGGTTGGAGTGAAGATAAAAAGTATCGGGGGGAAATTTTGTAATTTTTTTAATTGTATCCAGCGCACTCATTGACTGCCCGGGTGCAGCCGACCAGTAAAGCGTATAATAGTTAATTGCCAACACCGATTCGCAAGCGTCTTCCATAGAATTTCTCCACATAATAGAATTTTGATATTCATCGCACTGTGCATCTACAGAAAGAATTGGTGGGCAGGGTGGCACTGAATCGGAAGGAATATCGCAGGTAATTTCTGATTTATTTTCAAGTCGTGCCAATATTCCTGGGGTACCGTAAGTTCCAATGGCATTTATGTAATAACAATATTTCTGCCCTGTCACCAAACTATCGTCTTTGTAAGTAATTTCAGTGGTGCTGTCAACCAATATAAAATTTCCCTGAGGATCTCCTCTGTAAATCAGATACATGATATTTTGCCAGGGTACATTGAATCTCCATTTTAAAGTTATAAAATTTGCTTCCGGTACAGTAGAAAGAAATACGCTTGAAGCTGACTCTTCATAATTAATATTCTGAAAACGGAATGTATCTCCAGGAGTGACATTCCAATAATCAATTCTGTAACGGTACGAAAATGATTGCGTGTTTAGATCGACTGTATCAAGAAAGGTAGTGTCATTGGAAGAAGATAACGCGCGTGGGGTTGAATACACATAAATTTGTGTGAAATTAGTGTCATTCATACCAACGGCTTTCTGGAGCCGGTATTGATATGGACCCGGAGATACTATTGTATCAAATTCAGATGGTTGAGTCCATATTACGTTTATCTTTCCATTGGTAAGGGAGGTTTTTTCTACAGAAACATTGGTAAGAATCGGATTTACTTTTTCAAGTTCTATGCATGCTTCGTTGGAACGGTAACTTTCTGAAACGCCGGAGCCATCATTAAAAATTGCTACAACCACATAGCAGTAAATGTTACCACGGGCAAGACCATTTCCATTATTGTCATCAGTAAACGAAGTGATGGATATAGAAGTAACGGTGGCAATTTTTACATAACCGGTTTTTGGAGGTGCGCCCAGTTCACAATTATCAGGAGGAATGCCATAAGCACCTTTACGTCTCCAAACCGAAAAACCAACTGCATTATCACAAGTGTACGTATCCCATTTCAGGTCTGCGGAATTTTGATTGACAGCCGCTTGTAAATTTTTAGGAGCAGGACCTACTACTCTTATATTCCAGGTTTCTAAGTCAGTCAACGACAATGTATCTTTAGGAGGAGGAGGATTATTAGGAGGATTATCTCTCGCTTTGAACAAGATCTGATAGGGTTGTTCCCTTACATGATTACAGTTAGTTTGCCATGTAAACAAACTTACGGCTTTTCCTACATCTGTCACTGTAGTAAAAGAAGCGGGTGAATTTTGCAGTACGAAAGGTCCGCTAAGTGCAGAAAGCGTCAATTCATCTTTATCGGGGTCTGTAGCTGATACCGGGTAGGACATGAAATCACCTGCAGTGATGCAGGTATCCACAAAAGTTGTCAAGGTGCTGTCGGCATTTGGATGGATTACAGGGGGTTTGTTTGGAAATCCGAAAACCCGGATTTGAAGGTCTCTTACTACATATCCTATCAGAAAATTTCCTCTCCATTCTTCAATGATAAAAGCCACGTTGTACTCGCCGGTATCTCTCGGCACATCCCAAAGAAGATTTCCATTTAAGCTGTCTAAGGTTAACGTGCTTGTTTTACCAAGATTAAAGCTCGCAGGTGATTTATAATTGGCAACCGGAACGGTATCATTCCCAAAAACCTGCATGGGTAAAGTCATTTTATAGGACAAACTATCTCCTTCGGTATCAAAAGCACCTGGGTTATGCACAAAAAGCTGGTCAACGGTTGCATTGTCTATGGGAGGATTGTATAAGATGGGTGAGTTATTAGCGCCGAGAAAAGGATGGATAATTAACAAGGACTGAAGATAAAAAGAAGTCAGGTCAGAATTATCCATGTTTTTAATACCTCCATTCCGGTTTGGATCATTATAGGCGATGATATAGGTGCCTAACCCGGGGTATTGGTGTTCAAATACATACACATTCAGTTTGGTATTGTTTCCTAACGAACTATCTTCCACAATTCTTTGGGCAATGCCGATGGTCCCATCGCCAAAAGCAATTTTCGCCTCAGGCCTGTCGGCATCATAAGAGGTTAATTTGGTATAGGTTATTAAAGTAATTTCATAGACATATTTACCGGTATCTTTCTTACGGAATAAAATATTTCCTGCCCGGTTATGCGATGCTTCAGCCAGATTGGAAAGAAGAGCAAATAAAAGGAATAAACTCAAATAGTGTTTCACTGTCTTATATACTCATGTTGAATGAGTTTGCGGAAATTAGTAAAAATGGTATAGGGGTATAAAGGTATAATGGTATAGGGGAAATACAATAATTATAACCTTATACCCTATACCCTTATACCTTATACCCATTTTCTTTTAGTATATTTACGTAAAAATAGCAAAAATACAGGATATTTTTTACCTTTGCAGTTTATTTTTAAAGATGGTAACAATAAATAATGAAAAAAATTTTTACCTGCATACTCTTACTGACTTTTTTAATCCAATTACCGGAGCCATCGTTTGCGCAGAAAGAAAAACTGTCAAAGAATGCGGCTGACCGTAAAATCATGAGGGGGGATGAGTTTTTCGAAGGCGCTGACTACCCCGAAGCACTTAAATATTACCTTGAGGCATACGATTTTTTTAGTAACGAAACACAATTAAACTATAGGATGGGAGTATGTTATCTCAATTCTATAAATAAAACTAAATCTATTCCCTATTTTGAAAAAGTACTAAGCACAAAGCCCGGTGATTTTCCGGACATCCGCTTTTTGTTGGGACAGGCATATCAATTAAATCACGAGTTTGATAAAGCAATTACTAATTTTCATGAGTATTCCCAGTTTCTTGGTAATTATGACTACCGGAACATGGCTACCCGTAAACATATTGAGGAATGTGAGTTTGCCAAAAAATTGATTGCAAAACCCAGAAACTTCAACATCTATAATATTGGACCTGTTTTAAATACCGTTTACCCTGAATATCGTCCGGTTATTTCTGCAGACGAAGCCGTAATGGTTTTTACCACCAGAAGAAGCGGTTCTATTGGAGGTGAGTACATTAAAAATGATGACTACTTTGAAGACATTTATATAAGTTATAAATTGAATGGCGCATGGTCAGCTCCTCAGAATCTCGGTACACCAATAAATACGAAAGGACACGAGGCATGCCTTGCTATTACCGCTGATGGGCAGAAAATTTTTATTTATAAAGATGACAATGGAGATGGGAATATTTATGAATGTACATTGAAAGGCGACAAGTGGGGAAAACCTATAAAAATGCCGGCTCCCCTTAATACCGAGCACTTTGAAGGCGATGCGGCAATTTCTGCAGACGAAAATAAATTTTTCTTTGTGAGCGATCGTCCCGGAGGTTTTGGGCAGAAAGATATTTACGTAAGTGAAAAAGACGCATTAGAAAAATGGGGACCTCCCGCTAATCTTGGGAATGTGATAAATACCGAATTTGACGAAGTAGGACCCTATTTCCATCCCGATGGCAAAACCATGTTTTTCAGTTCAAATGGACTTCAAACCATGGGAGGTTTTGACATTTTTAAAACCAAACTGGAAAATGATAAATGGTCAATACCTAAGAATATGGGATATCCGCTTAACACGGCGGATGATGATTTATACTTTGTGCTTTCAGCCAGTGGAGAGAGGGGGTATTATGCTTCTGTAAAACAAGGGGGCGGTGGTGAAAAAGATATTTACGTTGTCAGCCGCGCTAAAAAAGAAGGTGCTGAGAAAGATGAAACCACTTCAGAAAGTTTTAGTCCTCTTACGTTGATGGTAGGAATTATAACCGATGCTGAAAACAGTCAGCCGCTCGAAGCAAAAGTCCAGGTGGTTGATAATGAAAAGGGAGAAGTTATTGCAAACTTTGTTTCAAACAGTAAAACAGGTAAATATCTTGTGTCACTTCCTTCCGGTAAGAATTATGGAATTTCTGTAAGTCGTGACGGTTACCTTTTTCATTCTGAAAATTTTAATATCCCATTGGCAAAAGGATATACGGAAGTATCCAAAAATATATCTTTAAGAAAAGTTGAAACAGGTTCAACTACCGTTTTAAGAAACGTGTTTTTTGATACTGATAAGGCAATATTAAGGAACGAATCAAAACTTGAACTTGAACGGCTTGTACAGTTATTGAAATCAAATCCTACTATGCGGGTTGAAATTTCAGGGCACACTGATATTACAGGCAAGGCGGACCATAATCAACAACTTTCCGAGGCAAGGGCAAGGGCGGTGGTGGATCATCTAATTAGTAAGGGCGTCAGTTATAAACGCATGGAATACCGCGGCTACGGCTCCGCAAAACCCATTGCACCCAACGACACCGAGGAAGGCAAGCAATTGAATCGTAGAACCGAATGTAAGATCTTGTAAAGAATAAAGAATAATAACCAATAACCAATAACCAACAATTCATGAAACCAAAATCCATTTTAATTTATTTTACCTTGCTAGTGTGTATCCAGATATTTTCTATAAATGTCTATTCACAGGAAACCAAAGAAGATAAAGAACGAGCCAAAGAGCTAAAGAAAACTAAAAAAGAAGCTGAAAAATTAGTTAAGAGCGGAGATAAATATTTGGAAAATGGTGACCTCAAATCGGCACGCAACAGCTATCTGAGTGCCAGTCGCAAGGATCCCACCAATGCCATGGCATTTTTTAAAACCGGAGATATGTATTTACGCACTCCAGAAAAGAAGAAATCGCTTACTTTTCTCCAAAAGGCGTTTGAATTAAATGAAAAGGTTGACCAGAATCTTTTATATTATCTTGCCCGCTCTTTACATTTCAATGAAAAGTTTGATGAAGCGTTGAATTACTATATCCGTTTTAAACAAAATGTAAAACCATCGGATTCATTGTACAAGAAAGTGACACTGAAAATAGAACAATGTAAAGTTGCCAAAGAATTAGTTGACGATCCCATAGATGTTTTAATTTCCAATATCGGAGCACCTATCAATACCGATAACAAAGAGTATGATCCTGTAATTTCAGCCGATGAATCAGTGCTCATGTTCACTTCACGCCGTCCTGGATCTACCGGCGAAAAAACAGATGACTTTGGTGAATTTTTTGAAGACATCTACATAAGTTATAATAACAATGGCACCTGGTCAGAGCCACAAAACATGGGACCCAAAATAAATAAAAAAGATCACGATGCCTGCATCTCTCTTTCCGCAGATGGTCAAACCCTCTTTATTTATAAGGGAATAGATGAGATTAACGGGGATATTTATGAAAGTAAATTAAAAGGTACCGAATGGTCAAAACCAAAAGAAATGGATGATGTAATTAACAGCAAGTTTTGGGAGGGATCCTGCTGTTTATCTGCAGATGGTAATAGGTTTTATTTTGTAAGTGATAAACCGGGTGGCTTTGGCGGAAAAGATATTTATGTTTCCGAAAAAAATAAAAAAGGAAAATGGCAGGATCCGGTAAATCTGGGTCCCAATATTAATACAGATAATGATGAGGATGGAGTATTTCTGCATCCGGATGGTCAAACGTTGTATTTCAGTTCTGAAGGTCATAAGAGTTCAGGAGGGTTTGACATTTTTAAGTCAACATGGACTGACAACAGTTTTTGGTCAGAGCCAAAAAATATCGGTTACCCTGTTAATACACCCGACAATGACGTATTCTTTGTTCTTTCAGCCAACGGAGAACATGGTTATTATGCCTCAGAAAAAGAAGGAAACCTTGATATTTATTTGATTAAATTTCCAAAACCATTCCGTGCACCTGAGCCACCCGCATTGGCTACAAAAGCACCTGAATTAGCTTATACACCGGAAGGAGTTCCCTATGAAATTGTACCCAAAAAAGTTTCTTCTGCCAAAGCATACAATCCATTAACCATGGTTAAAGGCACTGTCACAGATGCTGACACAAAACTACCTATTGGTGCCACTATTCAATTAGTAGATAACGCCAAAAACGAGTTGTTATCTGAAATTGAAGCAAACGAAGCCACCGGTAAGTACATGGTGATGCTTCCCTCCGGAAAAAATTATGGTATTGCTATTCAGAAAGAAAAATATCTTTTCCACTCCGAAAATTTTGATATACCTGAAAACAGCGATTATCAGGAAATCACCAAAGATGTACAATTAAAGAAAATGGATGTCGGTAAGAAAATCGTTTTGAAAAATATTTTCTTTGATACGGGTAAGTGGACATTGCGTCAACCCGAATCTACGAATGAACTTGACCGGCTCGTGGAGTTATTGGATGAAAATAAAAAGTTAATGATTGAAATTTCAGGACATACCGATAACATCGGTAAAGAGGACTATAACAAAACTCTATCAGAAAACCGCGCCAAAGCAGTGGTGGACTATCTTGTGGAAAAAGGAATTAAAGCAGAACGGCTAAAATATGCAGGTTATTGGTACAGCAGACCCATTGCTTCCAATGATAATATAGAAGGTCGTCAGCAGAATCGTAGGACGGAGTTTGAGGTGTTGGGGAATTGAAGGTATTTTTTTAGGAGCTAAAAGGGCTTGATTATTCTAATGAAATATTTTCACTTGGATTTATTCTATAATCCCTAACCAGAGAAAAGTTGAGTACTTAACATTATCAATTTCAAGATAATTATTATGGAAAAAGAAATTATAAACAAACTCAACAAAACATTTGAAGAATGTGTTTACCAACAAGAAGGTATTGACTATTGGCTTGCAAGAGAATTACAGGAGCTTTTGGGCTATTCCGACTGGCGCAATTTTTTAAATGCAGTTGATAGAGCTAAAGCTAGTTGCCAAACCACTGGTGAGGCGGTTTTAGACCATTTCGTTGACATCACCAAAATGGTCAAAATTGGCTCCGGTGCTGAAAGACAGCAGGATGATATTATGCTCACCCGTTATGCCTGTTACCTTATCGCGCAAAACGGAGACCCCAAAAAAGAACAAATTGCTTTTGCTCAATGTTATTTTGCCATTCAAACCCGCAGGCAGGAATTGTTAGAAGAACGCATCAACTTAATGGAACGCCTTCAGGCAAGGGAAAAATTAGCTGCTACCGAAACCGAACTTTCTAAAAATATTTTTGAAAGAGGAGTTGATAATAATGGCTTTGCTATTATTCGTAGTAAAGGAGACGGTGCTTTATTCGGAGGGCATAACACTGCTGCTATGAAACGTAAATTAGGAATACCCGATAATAGACCTTTAGCCGATTTTCTTCCTGCTATCACCATTAAGGCAAAAGATCTTGCCACTGAAATTACAAACTTTAACGTAAATAAAAATGATTTAAAAGGTGAAAATAAAATAACCGGCGAACACATTAAAAACAATACTGATGTACGAGCCTTATTAGGAAAAAGCGGCATAAAACCTGAACAATTACCTGCCGAAGAAGATATTAAAAAAATAGAACGCGGGATAAAATCTGCCGATAAAGAAATAATCAGGAAAAAACTTAAAGTAAAAAATGGATAAAGACCATGCAACAAAACATCTTAACATTTACAATTCAAAATAAGAATTAAGGAAATGATAAACAAGAATTTATTTCTCCTTCCTCTGCTCTTCCTTTCAAATCAAATTTTCTCCCAAACCCCGTCTTTGCAATGGGTAAAAACCGCCGTGGGTAGTGACACCGATGTGAGCAGTAGCGTTTGTGTTGATGCCGATGGAAATACGTTCGTAGAAGGTTATTTTTCAAGTCCCACTTTGACATTCGGCTCTTTTACATTATATAACAAGGGAATGAGCGATATTTTTATTGTAAAAAATAACCAAGCCGGAAATGTATTATGGGCAAAAAATTTTGGTGGCACTGATAATGACGATGCTACAGCCATGGCGTTGGATAAAAATAATAACATTTATCTTACCGGATATTTATTAAAAATCAGCGGGCAGTCACAGTAGTTGGTAAGAAAAATTGTTGTAGAGTGAGGGGAATGTGTACAATTTTAAAAATTTCAATAATTTCAGAATAATGAAACGATCTATTTTTAGTATTTCATTCTTTTTGATGTTTTTAAACATGAATGCTCAGGAAAACAGAACATCTAAAATATTCATTTATAGACCAAATAATTTACAAAGTTCAACTATCTCTTATAAAGTTGTTGTAAATGATACGTTAACAATAAAAATAAGGAATAATTCTTATTACGAATTTAATTGTAATCATGGGGAGTATGATTTCACTTTTGTAGGATATAAAAATTCAAAATTACATCTGACAGTGGATAAAAATAAAACATATTATTTGTGTATTGGTTTTATAATTGGGTTTTGGTCAGGTTCACCGGAATTGTTATTAGTTGATAGTTTATCTGCTTATCCAGCAATAAATAATGTTAAAATGCAAAAATTGAAAAGTAAAAATGAAATTTTAATTAGACCAAAAAACAGAATAGGTGCAAATATTATAACAGGAAATGGTAGAGATGGATATACGGCATTTACAAATAGTAATGGCGGCGAAGCCAAAATTAGCTTCGGTTCCGGATTTGGTTATAAGTTTTTACTTGGAAGAGAAATTAATAAATGGTTTGACATAACTTCTATTTTTAAATATCAGAAGAGCACACTTGTTCCTAAAGTTGAAAACGCAGAAATTTCTTTTGAGCGATATTCAATTTCAATTACGCCATCCGGTATAATCCCGATTCAGGATGGTGATTTCATGAGGTTAAAAATAGGTATTGGCGTAGATTATGTTATGCCGTCTGTTTTATACATATATACAGTTAAATACCCCAACGGAATAGCGGATAATTGGAATTATAAAAAGACAAATGGAATGCACATTAGATTGGTATATGAGGTTAATTTTTCAAAATATTTTTCTTTACAATACGGGTTTACCTGGAATACTGTAACGTATCAATTTATCAAAGGGAATTACTATTACCCTATAATTGATAAATTAAATCGCCCTGATGGATCAGGTCTTGATTTGTTTTTTGGTTTAAATATTCATTTTTAAGCACCGTTGTCCGATTGATATATAAACTTGTAGAATATTAATGAAAATTAATATTTTAAGCCCTGAAAAGCATACGAATAAACTTAAGGAAATTCTTAAGTTTATGTGTATATCTGAAAGGGCATGAGTTCCTACGTAGTAACGTAATTTTTAGAGCATTCCTACTATCGCTTTAAATAATAAAAGTTTCAAAAATTTTACGGAAATCCGAAGCAAAATTTTGACTTCACACCCTGTTTATATTATCTTTGCGAAAAAATTAAAAACAAACATGAAAACACTGAATTTAAACCAAATGGAAGCTGTGCAGGGAGGTATTTGGATTAACTGTAATGAAATGCTCTACCAATTAACCGGAATGTGCATTGTTACAGGATATGACCCATGCCGTATCCCCGGAATATATTGCATTATGTAATTATATTCAATACCGTAACCAGAAAAAACTCCCTTCAGAAGATGGGAGTTTTTTTTTTGTATTATTTACCTTATCTTTGCCCCCTCTAAATAAATAACCATGTTCGCTATTGTTGACATTGCCGGAAAACAGTTCAAGGTTAGCCCTGAACAAAAAATATTTGTCCCAAAACTTGTAAATGGGGTGGGTGAAACCATTCAGTTTAATAAAGTGCTCTTAGCCGATCAAGAGGGGAAAGTAACCATAGGTAAACCACATATTGAAGGTTCTTCAGTTACAGCCAAAGTGTTAGACCACGGCAAGGATGACAAAATCATTGTTTTTTACAAAAAACGCAGAAAAGGATACAGAAAATTAAAAGGTCATAGGGAACAGTTTACGAAAATTAATATTGAGAAAATAGAGATTGCAGGGTAATTGATTGCAAGAAGTTTGTAGTTTAATCAGTGAAATCAGTGGCTAAATTTTTTTTTCTTGTTCAATTAGTGGCTCAATTAAATAGGTACTGAACAGTAACCGATAATTTTAAAATAAAACAACCTTAGTAACATGGCACACAAAAAAGGAGCAGGTTCATCCAGAAACGGGAGAGAATCTCATTCAAAACGTCTTGGAATCAAGAAATTCGGCGGTGAAAATGTAATAGCAGGAAATATTATTGTTCGCCAACGCGGAACCGTTCATCATCCTGGCGATGGCGTAGGAATGGGAAAAGACCATACCCTGTTTGCCTTAAGAGATGGAGCGGTAAAGTTTAAAGTGGGAGCGAGAGAAAGATCGATGGTTTCGGTAGTGGTGGGGTGATAATTGCCTTATACCCTTATACCTTATACCCTTATACCTTATACTTATATTAATCACTGCCTATAATAGCCAAAACCGCCAGTTCATAAGATTTTAAACCAAACCCAAGTATCAATCCCTTACTCACCGGAGTAATCAAACTGGTATGCCGGAATGACTCTCTCGCTGTAATATTGCTGATGTGCACTTCAATAACGGGATATTTTACAATTTTCAATGCATCGTGTATGGCAACGGAAGTGTGAGTGAAGCCCCCAGCATTTATAATTATCCCATCTGACTTTTTTATACTTTGAAGATAATTAATTATTTCACCCTCAATATTTGATTGAAAATATTCTAATTTGTGTGTGGAATATTTTTTTTGGATTGATTTTAAAAAAACATCAAAACTGTGTTTACCATAAATTTTCTTTTCCCTTTTTCCCAGAAGATTTAGGTTTGGACCGTTGATTATGTGGATTTTCATGAAATATAGGAGTATGTAGGAGAATACTTAGTAATTTTTCATTTCTTGTTTTATGTTATATGTTTATTAAAAAACCTGTGTTGATATAGTATTTGTAGAACTTTAATTTTACCCCATACCTTATACCCTATACCCTTATGCCCCCTTTCTCCGCATATAATATCTGTTCCCTTCCAGGACCAACCGAAACAGCATATACAGGCACTTTTACATAATCTTCTATGAATTTTTTATAATTAATAAATTCGGTGGGAAGTTTATTATATGAATCTACCTCGGATAAAGAGTTTTTCCACCCCGGCATATTATTATAAATTGGATTCTTGATATCTTTTTCCAAATCGTAAGGCAGGTAATTAATTTTTTGATTATCATGTAACAAATAATGAGTACATACGGGAATTGTTTCCATGCCACTCAGCACATCCGGTTTGGTCATGATCAAGTGACTTACACCATTCAATTGAACTGCATATTTTAATGCAGGTAAGTCGAGCCAGCCGCACCGGCGCGGTCTTCCGGTAGTGGCACCAAATTCATTCCCTGTTTTACGAAGCATTTCACCGGTTTCATTGTCTTGCTCGGTCGGGAACGGACCATTTCCCACACGGGTGCAATAACCCTTAAATACTCCATATACATTTCCAATCTGTCGGGGATTAACGCCCAATCCACTGCAAACACCGGCAATAGTGGTATTAGATGAAGTTACAAAAGGATAGGTTCCGAAATCAATGTCAAGCAAAGTGCCTTGAGCGCCTTCTGCCAAAAGTTTATCTCCACGCGATAAAGCATCCTGAATAAATGATTCCGAGTCAATAATTTTTAATTTTTTTAAATATTCAATTGACTCCATAAACTCTTCCTCTGAAATTTCAGTGACACTACCCGGATTAAGTACTTCCAACAGTTTGAGATGTAGTTTTTTTATTGCAGAATATTTTTGATTAAACAATGGAGTAAGAATATCACCCACACGTAATGCCGTTCTTCCGATTTTACTTTGATAAGCCGGACCAACCCCCCTCAATGTTGACCCGATTTTTCCATCACCCTGTGATTTTTCAGAAGCTGAATCCAACGCTTTGTGCGTTGGTAAGATTAAAGAAGCTCTTTTGGAGATAAGCAATCTTTCTTTTACATCTGAAATCTCAGACGATAAAAGTTTTTCGATTTCTTTTTTTAAGGTAACTGGATCAATCACCACTCCATTACCGATGATGTTCAATGTATTTTCCCTGAATATACCGGAAGGTATCAGGTTTAAAATAAATTTATTATTATTGAAGACAAGGGTATGACCTGCATTCGGTCCCCCCTGAAATCTGGCAACCAGATTATAATCAGGAGTTAAAACGTCAACAATTTTGCCTTTGCCTTCGTCGCCCCACTGGAGGCCAAGAATTACATCTACCATAAATTTGCGTTAATGATTAAATAATTTGGATTTTGAAAATTATAAATGATACTGAACGAATTTGAGATTATGCAACTTTTCATACGATTTATATGAATGTTTTTTGTAGAGACACGGTGCACCGTGTCTCTACTTCTTCGACAACAATTCCAACGCTTCGTTTTCGGTGTTGGCTATTTTAAAAATTTTATTGAGTTTGGTAATCAGCAATAGTTTTTGAATGTGTTCGGAAGGTTTAATGACCGCCATATCGCCGCTTCGGTTTCGGGCTTTTGTTAAAATGGAAATCAAAACGCCAATTCCACTGCTGTTCATGTATTTAACATCGGAAAGGTCTATGGCAAAATGTATTATGCCATTATTAATATGATTATTTACCATATTGAGAATGGTTGTACCATGTTCTTCCCCCATTAAGTTTCCACTTAATCTAAGGATTGTAATTTTGTTCTTTGTTTTTTCAGTGACAGTCATAGTTGAAAAGTTGCGGAGTTGTATTATTGAATGGAAAATAAATTATCAATTTTTCAATTTTTTACAATTCGGGCATAAGCCATAAAGATTTAACGAGTGATGGTGAATAGTAAAATTTAAAAGTTCTTCTACTTTTTTTTGAATTTGATAAATTCTGGGGTCACAGAATTCTACAACATTACGACATTCTATACATATAACATGGTCATGCTGACGGTACCCGTAGCATTTTTCGTATTTTGAAAGATTTCCGCCAAATTGGTGCTTTGTAACAAGTTCACAATCATTTAAAAGTTCCAGCGTATTATAAACGGTGGCGCGGCTGATATTGTAATTATTATTTTTAATCCAAATATATAAATCCTCCGCATCAAAATGATCTTCCCGTTCGTAAATTATTTTGAGAATGTTAAACCGCTCCTGAGTTTTCCGCAGGGATTTCTTTTCCAGATAATCGGAAAAAATTTTTCTTACTTCCTGAAACATCAAAAAATTTTTTTTCATATTAAGTTTCAAATTTACAAGAAAATTTTTGATTTACACATAACAAAGTAAAAATTCAACAAATTTATAACCCCTCTCCATTTTTTGGAGAGGGGTTGGGGTGAGGTGATTACACAATGTACTGCATAGTATATAATTCATGGTAGATTCCATTCATTGCCAGCAGTTGTGCGTGTGTTCCGGTTTCCACAATTTTACCCATGTCCATTACTATAATTTTATCGGAATGGATGATGGTTGACAGCCGATGAGCAATTACAACAGAAGTTCTGTTAGCCAATATATTTTTAATGGCATGTTGAATCATGTTTTCCGTTTCTGAGTCAACCGAGGAAGTAGCTTCATCTAATAATATTAAATTCGGATTCCTTACCATGGCTCTGATAAAGGCAATTAATTGTCTTTGTCCTGTAGATAACATAGCGCCTCTTTCCATTACAAGGCAGTCAAGTCCGCCTGGTAAATTATTGATGAAGTCATCAACGCCAATTTTACGAATAGCATTTAAAATAACTGAATCTGTAATCGTTGTATCCCATAACGCAATATTGTCGCGTATAGTCCCTGAAAAAAGAAATACATCCTGTGTCACTGTCCCAATATTTTTTCTCAGAAACTCAGGTTGATAGTCCTCAAGCGGTATATCATCTAATAAAATGTTCCCTTTTTCCGGTTCATAAAAACGTAAAATAATATTGATAAGCGTGGATTTCCCTGCTCCGGTAGCGCCTACTATAGCAGTAGTTTTATTGGGTTCAATTTCGAAACTGATATTATAAAGAACGTCTTCTTCCTTCTTATAATTGAAATAAACATTTCTAAAAACAATTTTTCCATTTATATGAGAGGGAATATAATTATTTTTTCCCTTTACTGTGTCTTTAGTATCCAACAATCTGAAAACCCTCTCGGAAGAAACCATTCCTAATTGCAGGGTATTAAATCGATCTGCAATTTGCCGGATAGGTCTGAAAAACATGGCTATGTACATCAAAAAAGAAATAAGTACACCCAAAGAAACCGTATCATGCAATACGCCTTTTGTACCGTACCAAACCAATAATCCGGTAGAAACAGCCGCAATAATTTCCACAACCGGAAAATAAACAGAGTAGTAAAAAATAGTGTCAATGTTTGCTTTTGTGTGTTCAGCATTAATGACTTTGAATTTTGCAAATTCTTTTTCTTCACGGTTAAAAACCTGCACAATGCTCATCCCGGTTATTTGTTCCTGAATGAATGCATTCAATCGTGCCACTTGTTTTCTCACTTCCTGAAATGATGCTCTTACATAATTTTTAAACAAATAGGATGCATATAAAAGAATGGGAAAAACAGACAAGCTGATCAAGGTTAATTTAACATCGGTAAAAAACATGACAGCAAGTATAAAGACAAGCTGAAGGATATCTCCACTTACAGAGGCAAGTCCATCACTGAATACATCCGCCAGTGTTTCAATATCAGAAATAGTACGTGTGACTAATGTTCCGATGGGAGTACGGTCATAAAAATTAACTTTCATACCAAGCAGGTGATTGTATAACTGGTGTCTTAAATCCCTGATGGCGCTTTGTCCTACCCATCCGAGCAAATAGGTCTGGAAATATTGAACCAATGCATGAACAATCAATAAAAGCACCATTACACAGACCATGATTACCAAACCCTTGTAATTTCCATTGTGAATCTGGTTATCTATGGTATGTTGAATCAGAAAAGGTCGCACGGGGGCTAAAGCGGCGAGGCAGATAGTCAGAAAGATAGTGAACAAAAAAGTCCAACGGTAGGGTTTTGTGTAGGTAAGCAACCGCAATATCAACTTAATATCAAAGGCGCGTCCGGATATATTTTTTTTGGTGTGCATTTATTTCAAAAATATCTCTTTAGGATATTCAACTTCACAAAGGAATAAACCTTCAGCCGGAACGGAGGAGCCCGCCAGCATTCTATTCTTTCCATCTATAATCTTTTTAAAATCATCCACCGTCTTCGTCCCATCGCCAACTAAAATCATAGTGCCGGCTAAAGCCCTCACCATCCCCCAAAGAAATCTGTCTGCTTTAATATAGAATACAAATAAATTTCCTTCTTTCTTCCATTCTGCATTTTTAATGTGACAAATATTTGTTTTTGATTGAGAATGTGTTTTCGAAAAAGAAGTAAAATCAGTATGAGAAAGTAATTCCTGTGAAGCCAGATTTAGCCATTGAATAGTTAATGTCACCGGATGGTAATAACATAATCCGGATAAGAAAGGATCTTTGATTGTGCTTATGACATATTTATAAGTTCTTGAAACAGCAGAAAAGCGTGCATTAGCGTCATTGGTAACCGGAAAAATATTTTTTATGCAAATGTCTCTCGGAAGAACACAGTTCATTTTATACATTAAATTTTCCGGTAAGGGATTTTCAAAATCAAAATGCGCAAAATTTTGTATGGCATGAACCCCGCTGTCTGTACGGCTGGAACAGGTTATTTTAATTTCGTTACGTGATAGTATCGCCAACGCTTTCTCAATCTCTTGCTGAATGGTGTTGGCATTTTTTTGAAACTGAAATCCATGGTAGTTTGTTCCGCGATAAGATATTTCGAGAAAGTAGCGCAAGTTAATTTACTATTTCCAACATCCAACATCCAACATCCAACATCCAATTTCAAAACTAATTCAACCCTTCAAGGTTATTCTTCGCCTCAAATCCATACTAAACCTTGAAGGGTTTTTCTAATTTCCGACTTCCATTTTCATCCTCCCCCGTTTCCTCTCATTTTCATCGAGTATTGCTTTACGCAATCGTATTTTAGTTGGTGTCACTTCCACCAATTCATCCTCCTGAATATATTCCATTGCTTCCTCCAAGGAAAATTCGATTTTAGGAACGATAATGGCATTATCATCACTTCCCGATGCGCGCATGTTCGTAAGTTTTTTCCCCCTTACTACATTTACTACCAAATCACCCGGGCGTATTTGTTCCCCAACAACTTGTCCGACATAGACCATTTCACCCGGACTAATGAAGAATTTTCCGCGATCCTGCAATTTGTCTATGGAATAGGCGGTCGCCATACCTGCCTCCATGACTATCAATGTGCCATTGATTCTTCCCTGTATGTTTCCTCTTATGGGTTCGTATTCTTCAAAACGATGTGCCATTACAGCTTCTCCTTCCGATACGTTCAATAAAATGTTCCGAATACCCATTAACCCTCTGGATGGAATGCTGAACTCAAGATGAATCCTGTCGCCGCGGGTTTCCATTACTTCAAGCATCCCTCTTCGTTGTGTTGCAATATCTATTACTTTTCCCGAAAATGATTGGGGAACATCCACGGTTAAAATTTCAATGGGTTCATGCGCCACTCCGTTAATTTCTTTAATGACGACTTTTGGTTGTCCGAGCTGTAATTCAAATCCTTCCCTGCGCATGGTTTCTACTACAATGGACAAATGCAATATTCCTCTTCCGTAAACAATGAATGAATCGGGTGAATCTGTTTCTTCCACTTTTAGTGCAAGATTTTTTTCTGTTTCTCTGAATAAGCGGTCACGTACCTGACGGGAAGTAAGAAATTTTCCTTCTTGTCCGAAGAATGGAGAATTATTAATCATAAACAACATGCTCATCGTTGGCTCATCAACGGCAATAGGTTTTAATCCGGCGGGATTTTCAAAATCAGAGATAGTGTCACCAATTTCGAATCCTTCCAGCCCCATGACGGCGCAAATTTCACCTGCTTTAATTTCAGGGGTGCGGACTCTGCTTAAACCTTCAAAGGAATACAATTCTTTGATTCGGGATTTAACAATTGAGCTGTCTCTTTTTACAAGCGAAACGGGCATGTTTTCACGTAGTGTTCCCCTGAATAATCTTCCCACGGCAATTCTACCCACAAAGGAGGTGTAGTCCAAAGAAGTAATCTGCATTTGTGGGATTCCGGTAAAAGCAGGAGGGGAGGGGATGTGATTGACGATTAATTCAAGCAGAAAACTGATGTCAATTGTTTGTTTGGTAAAATCATCTGACATCCAGCCCTGTTTTGACGATCCATAGGCAACCGGAAAATTCAACTGTTCTTCAGTGGCATTGAGGTTAAAAAATAATTCAAAAACATCTTCATGTACTTTTTCAGGATTGCAATTGGGTTTATCAACTTTGTTAATCACCACAATGGCTTTAAGTCCAAGGGCTAATGCTTTTTGAAGTACGAAACGGGTTTGTGGCATCGGACCTTCCAGTGCATCCACTAAAAGCAGAACGCCATCCGCCATATTCAGCACACGTTCTACCTCACCTCCAAAATCGGCGTGACCGGGTGTGTCAATAATATTTATTTTTATCCCTTTGTACTGTACAGAGCAATTTTTAGAAAAGATAGTAATTCCACGTTCTCTTTCGAGTTCGTTACTGTCCATCACTAATTCCTGTACGTGCTGATTTTCACGGAAAAGTTTTGATTGATGTAGGATTCGGTCAACGAGAGTCGTTTTTCCGTGGTCAACATGGGCGATAATGGCAATATTTCGGATGGGAGTCATTTTTGAAAAAACGCAAAGGTACGGTTTTATAAGGTAAATTCTAACTTATATATTTAACCTCTAATTCTGCGGTGCTCCCGACTCTATCCAACATTTAAATTTTGCCCGCTGTTCTTTGGTTAATGTACCACTCTTTGGCATATATTGCTCGGTAACTATCGCTTTAGTTAATGTTCCATTATCTGCTTTTACTTTTAGTCCGGCATAGGTCGTAAAATCTCCCTTTGATGATCCCGCATTATGACAGGATGACTTAGCGCAACTTGCATTCACAATAGGAACGATATCAGCGGAATATTTTGCAGTGACAGATGAACAATTTACGTCAGATAAATCAACCAAATCTTCTTCTTTTTTGCAGGAAAACATCAATACAATCACCAAAAAGAAAAAAGGTGCAAGTATTTTTAATTTCATAAATATCTAACATCTAACATCTAACATCAAACATTCAATTTTTTATGCGCACCATCACAAAACGGTTTATTCTCCGTATGCTTGCATCCACACCATGCTACTTTTTTTGTTTCGGTGATTTCTGTCAATACAGGAGAAAAACTAGTCCCTTTATGGGAACCATCGCAGTAAGGTTGATTTTTACTCTGTCCACAAGCGCACCAGTAATATTTTCCTGGCTTCTCTTCTTTTACAAAAGGTATTCTCTGTGCAATGTTTGGTTGGTCCATATTTTTTTTGTTATTTTTGCTCTTACATTCTATATTTATGTCGGAGTGGCGGGATTTGAACCCGCGACCTCTAGACCCCCAGTCTAGTGCGCTAACCGGGCTACGCTACACCCCGAATTCATTTCAAAGGTAATTGAAATTTTTGAAAAACGAAAAACTTTATGATTAATGACCGATGCCTAATGCCTAATATCCAATGCATAATGCCCAATTCCCAATGCCCAATGCCTAATCCATCACCTCAAACATATAATTCCTGTATGCATCCCCTTTCTTTAATCTCAGAAAATAAATTCCTCTTGATAATGCTTTAATATCAAATCTGAAAGTGGTTTCATCTACATTGTACATAGATATCATTTCAGATAAGTTTCTGCCGGTTAAATCAATAATCTGTATTTCCTGTAATTTAATAGCATGATTTAATTCTAAAGTAATAAATTCAGATGCTGGATTAGGAAAGATGGTGAGAATATCATTCCCATCAATTTCAGTTATAGAAAGCCCCGGCTGAATGTAAATGGTTTTTTGGATATTTTTGGAACAACCAACATCATTGGTTACTAATAATTTTACCTGGTAATTTGCGCTATGAGTGTAAACATAAACGGGTGACTGCAACGTACTATTTGAACCATCACCGAAATTCCAAAGATAACTCGTACCTCCTGAACTTAAGTTAATAAAATTTACTGTGTCTAATGATGCATAAATGGAATCACCTAAAGTAAAATCAGGTATAATCTCATCCGGTTGATTTATTGTAATTTGCTCTGGCATTTTACATCCTGCGCTATCACTTACAGTTATAGAATAAGTTCCTGCCGTAATAGTATTTAATGTGGTAGTAACATCTCCTGTGTTCCAAGAATAAGAATAAGGGGAAGCTGTTCCTCCTGCGCTTACACTAATACTCCCATCACTTGTACCGAAACAACTGGCATTTTTAATATTAGTAATTGTAATGGAAATTTTTCTTACTGAAATAGAAACAGAATCAACCACAGAGGGGCAAACACTACTAAACGGGTCTGAAACGCTGACTTTATAAGTACTGGTAACTTGAGGGGCAAGATTAATAGTGCCATTGGAAATTTGTGGTAATCCGGGAGCATTCCATGTTACAAGATAATTACCAGAACCTCCGAAAGTTGATATTTGTAATTCAATGGAGTCATTGAAGCATATATTATTATTTGAAGCAGATAAATTAACTACAAGACCGTTCTGATAGTTAACCATCATAGTATCCGCGCAACCATTGCTTGAATAGAAATAATTTTTACTTCCAGATAACCCGGTTACATTTACAGTGCCACTAATGCCGTCAATAACTCCGGGTCCCGTCCATATTCCACCATCAGGTAATGCTTTTGGTAATTTAAACGAAAAACCTGTAAATGCACAAACAGTAGTGTCAGCAGGCGCTTTCGCTCCATTGACAATTAATACTGAATTATCACTGCATCCATTTAAACTGTAAGTCAACGTATGGAAATTATTATCTAAAGTCCAAGGAGTGGCATCAACATCCAATGTGTCTTTACCATAAATAATAACACCAGCAGAACCAGACCAAACACCTCCTGATGGAATACCTGCAAGGATTACATTATCGTCTGTCGTTTTACAGAAAGTAAGAGTGTCACCGGCAACAACCTGTATAGGGTCGGATAATAAAACTGAAGTTGAAGACGAACAGGACTTTGAATCAGTTACTGTCACTCTATAATTACCGGAAAAAAGATTTGTTAAAGAGGAAGTATTTTCTCCTCCAGCCCATGAATAGCTATACGGAGAACTGGCACCTGAAGGGAATAAGAAAATCTTCCCATCGTTATATCCGAAACAACTTGGGTCACTGGCGCTTAATGCAATGTTGAGCGGAGATGGCTGTGTCACTGTACCCGTTGATGATATCGTACATCCTTTCGTGTCAGTTACTGTAATTGTATAATTACCAGCGTTAATATTCAAATTGTTCTGCGAGGTCTGAGCATTTGACCAATTGAAGCTATAAGGTGAATTACCACCAGTGATAATTGTAGTTAAAGCACCATCATTGGAACCAAAACAAGTTACAGAGGAAACACTGAGATTTATACTTAGCAACTGCGGTTGAGAAAGAGTGATTGCACCTGAAGCCGTACACGAGGAGGCATCTGTGATAGTTATAGCATATGTACCAATTGTTAATCCCGAAATAGTCGTTGAATTTGCACCGTTACTCCAGATTGAGTTGTATGGAGTGGTTCCTCCCGAAATAGTGGCACTTATTATACCGGTAGTATTGCCAAAACAATCTATATCGGTTTTACTAAGATTTACTGAAACAGCAGATTGCCCTGCGACAATTCCATTTCCAATAGCTAAGCAATTATTATTATCTAAAACAGATACCTCATAACTACCTGCAATCAAACTATTAATAGTGGCACTATTCTGACCGGTACTCCATGCAATAATGTATGGAGATAGCCCACCTGAAATAGTTACTGCGGCGGTTCCGTTATTTTGTCCACAAGTGACATTGGTTGTTGAAACTGAAACATCGGGACCTGCGATATTATTAACGATAATACTGCTGTTAGCCAAACAACCGTTTTTATCTGTGATAGTAATAGTGTAAGTACCAGGGTTAAGATTACTTATGATAGCTGTGTTTAAATTGTTGCTCCAGGAATAATTAAACGGAGAAGACCCGCCCGAAACTGTAGCAATAACATTTCCATTATTAATTCCACAGGTTGCATCAGTACTGCTAAGTGATAAGGTGGGACCGCCAACGTTATTTACAGTGACACTTCCGGAAGCTATGCAACCATTATTATCTGTGACAGTAAGATTATAAACTCCTGCGCTAATGTTAGAAAGAGAAGAAGTAACATCTCCGGTGTTCCATAAATAGGAATAAGGAGAAGTGCCTCCTGAAACAGTGGATGAGGCAGTGCCATTGCTATTCCCGCAAGTGGCATCGGTGCTATTTAAAGTTAATGAAGGACCCCCGATATTATTCACTGAAACGCTCCCGGTTGTTATACAACCCAAATTATCAGTAACAGTAAGATTGTATGTACCGGCGCTGATATTGGAAAGTGAAGAAGTAATATCTCCTGAATTCCACAAATAAGAATATGGAGCAGTTCCTCCTGAAACAGTCACAGTAGCGTTACCATCTGCATTACCACAGGTAGCGTCGGTACTACTCATAGTTAATGTTGCACCACTGATATTATTTACAGTAACACTTCCGCTTGCCTGACACCCATTATTGTCAGTGACAGTTACATTATATGTACCGGCACTTATATTAGAAAGAGAAGAAATGTTATCTCCGGTGTTCCAAATATAAGAATAAGGTGCTGTACCGCCCGAAACCGTTACTGTAGCACTACCATTATTGTTTCCACAAGTAGCATCAATGCTTGTAAGTGATAAAGAAGGACCTCCGATATTATTAACAGTGACACTTCCTGATGTTGAACAACCATTGTTATCATTGACGGTAAGATTATAGGAACCTGCGCTGATATTTGTAAGAGAAGAAGTAACATCAGCAGTGCTCCAGAGATAAGAATAAGGAGAAGAGCCACCGGATACAGAAGATATTGCAGTTCCATTACTGTTACCGCAAGTAGCATCGGTAGTGCTAAATGATAAGGTTGGACCACTAACATTATTTACAGTGACACTTCCGGTTGCTATGCAACCATTATTATCAGTGACTGTAAGATCATAAACTCCGGCACCAATGGTAGAAAGAGAAGAAGTAACATCTCCTGTGATCCATAGATAGGAATAAGGAGAAGTACCACCTGAAACAGTGGATGAGGCAGTGCCATTACTATTCCCGCAAGTGGCATCGGTGCTATTTAAAGTTAATGAAGGACCCCAAATGTTATTTACTGAAACACTTCCGGTAGTTATACAACCCAAATTATCAGTAACAGTAAGATTATATGTACCGGCGCTGATATTGGAAAGGGAAGAAGTAATATCTCCTGAATTCCACGAATAAGTATAAGGAGAAGTTCCTCCTGAAACGGTCACCACAGCGCTACCATCTGCATTACCGCAAGTAGCGTCAGTGCTACTCATAGTTAATGTTGCGCCACTGATATTATTGACAGAAACACTTCCGCTTGCCACACAACCGTTATTGTCAGTGACAGTAACATTATATGTACCTGAAATTATATTGGAGAGAGAAGAAATATTATCTCCGGTGTTCCAAACATAAGAATAAGGTGCTGTACCTCCTGAAACCGTTACTGTAGCACTGCCATTATTGTTTCCACAAGTGGCATCAAAGCTTGTAAGTGATAAAGAAGGACCTCCGATATTATTAACAGTGACACTTCCTGATGTTGAACAACCATTGTTATCGGTGACGGTAAGATTATAGGAACCTGCAATGATATTCGAAAGAGAAGTAGTAATATCAGCATTGCTCCAGATATAAGAATAAGGAGAAGAACCACCGGATACAGATGATATTGCAGTTCCATTACTGTTCCCGCAAGTAGCATCGGTACTGCTAAGTGATAAAGTGGGACCACCAACATTATTTACAGTGACACTTCCGGTTGCTATGCAACCATTATTATCTGTGACAGTAATATCATAAATTCCGGCACCCATGTTAGACAGAGAAGAAGTAACATCTCCTGTGTTCCATAGATAGGAATAAGGAGAAGTACCACCTGAAACAGTGGATGAGGCAGTGCCATTACTATTCCCGCAAGTGGCATTTGTGTTATTTAAAGTTAATGAAGGACCCCCAATGTTATTTACAGAAACAATTCCGGTAGTTATACAACCCAAATTATCAGTAATAGTAAGATTGTATGTACCGGCGCTGATATTAGAAAGTGAAGAAGTAATATCTCCTGAATTCCACAAATAAGT
>MEPC01000024.1 GCA_001769655.1 Bacteroidetes bacterium RIFCSPLOWO2_12_FULL_37_12
GATTAAACACGATTTTAAGATTTTTTATAACATTAATCCGTGTAATCAGTGGCAAAATTTTATTTTTTCATTTTGGACTGAACAGTACTCTTTTTGTTCATAATTCCGTACCTTTCGTTTTTAATGTCAGAACCAGCAACGTTATGTCAAAAATCCTTTCTCTTATTCTTGTTTTTCTTACCGTAAGCACTCTCCATGCGCAGTCGTTTCTAAAAACGCCTGCCCCCTCAAATTCAAACCTATTACTTCAATTGCAAAAGTCATTTGAAGAATGGAGCAATGGGAAAAATTTACAAAATGCGAAAGGATGGAAATATTACAAACGCTGGGAAACAGAACAAGTTATCAGAGCTGACGGTAAAGGGAATTTTGCAAATTATGATGATTATTTTTCCTATGCACAAAAAAGGACGCAACTCTACAGGGATCGTTTAGTGAAAGGCGTTCAATCAGGAGAGTGGTCTCCGGCTGGTCCGTTTGATTTACCCGGTTCCTATGATACTACCTCCCAGCATGGGCTGGGTAGAATAAATTGTGTGGCGTTCCATCCTACAGATCCTAACATACTTTGGGTAGGTGTGGCACAAGGTGGAATCTGGAAATCTGTTAACAACGGACAATCCTGGATTTCTCTCAATAATGACCTTCCTATTTATAGAATCAGTGACATTGTTGTGGACCCTGCTCACCCCGATACCATTTATATTTCCCTATGTGATTTTGAATATATAGGTACCGCACTTCAAAATGATCAGCGGAAACGAAATACCCATTACGGAATGGGTGTATATAAAACCACGGATGGCGGCATTACCTGGTTTCCGACCGGTCTGGCATTCAATATGACCGACTTTGACGGTTCTTTAATCCGCCGGATTTTTGTTAATCCCTTTGATGCCGATGAATTAATAGCTGTAGGCACCAGTGGAGTATGGAAATCTTTTAATGCTGGAAATTCATGGAATAAAATTCTTGATACACTCATAGGTGATTTGCAGAAAAATCCCTTGAATCCAAATACACTCTACGCGTCGGGTGCTTACGTAGAACGTTTGGGAAAAGGTTATGCCTGTATTTTAAAATCAACCGACTTCGGTGACACCTGGACTTTGCTGAATGCCGGGATTCCTCCTCGTTCAGAAGTTCAACGGGTTGTTTTAGCCATTGCTCCCTCTGACACAAATTTTGTATATGCAATAACTTGTGACATTAACAGCGGTTTTTATGGTTTATATCTTTCAACTGACAATGGCGATTCCTGGAATTTACAGTCACAAACTCCCAATATTCTTGAATGGTGGGATGGAAATAACAGCGGCGGTCAAGGGCTTTATGACCTTGCCCTGATCGTCAATTCTGAAAATCCGGATATAATTTACGCAGGAGGAGTCAATATGTGGACTTCAGAAAATGGTGGCATTTCATGGGAAATTGTTTCGGAATGGACCGGACAAAACGGAAAGAGTTTGCATGCCGACTTGCATCAATTCGCCTATAATCCTTTGAATAAATTCTATTACGTATGCAATGACGGTGGAATTTATTTTACCAGTAATATTATTAAGGGTTCGGTGAGTGAAATGATGAATAATCCACAG
Organism: Bacteroidetes bacterium RIFCSPLOWO2_12_FULL_37_12; assembly: GCA_001769655.1. Lineage (GTDB taxonomy): Bacteria > Bacteroidota > Bacteroidia > 2-12-FULL-37-12 > 2-12-FULL-37-12 > 2-12-FULL-37-12. The sequence goes on from MEPC01000024.1 coordinate 1,599, forward strand.
TACAGGTTTCCTACAAATTGGAAAAATATTACCAGCGGTCTGCCGGTAACTTCGTTTTACAGAGTAGCAATCTGCCGGAATAAACCGGGATATATTCTTTCGGGTGCACAGGATAATGGCACTTCTTTTTACAATACTCAGCTTTGGATGAATATCTTCGGAGGGGATGGCATGGATAATTTCATTGACCTTGATGATCCGGATGTACTGGGTGTTTCCTACCAGTATGGGCAGTTTTATATATCTTACGATGGGGGTTTAAATTTTAATTATTTTACTCCCACCCAGGAAGAACGAGGAGAATGGACCACGCCGGTGGTTTTAGACCCGGCAAATTCCGGCACTGTATATATAGGATACGGAAATCTATGGAAATCGAATGATTTCGGTACAAACTGGAATAGGATTTCTGATTTTTCGATTATTCCTGATTTTGGATATCCCAACCTTATCACCTCAATTGCTGTTTCTCCGGCTAATCCAAGTGTTATATACGTTGCCAAGCGGGTTTACCATTTGTATAATCAACCCGGTGAACTGTGGGTGACACAAAACGATGGTGCTACATGGAAGGATATTACAACCGGATTACCGGATTCACTTTATTTTACATCCGTGGTGGCTGATGATGATGACCCCGGTGTCGCCTGGGTTTCCTGCGGTGGGTTTATCAATGGTGTGAAAATTTTTAAAACAACCGATGGAGGTATTACGTGGCAGAATATTTCATTAAATCTTCCTAACCTTCCGGTAAATTGCATAGTGACACATAGTGGCACCGAAAAAAATCCGGTTTATATTGGCACCGATCTGGGTGTATTCTATCTGAATGATGATATGACTTCCTGGGAATTATATAGCAATAATCTGCCGAATGTTATCGTCACTGATCTGGAAATTCAATATTCCGAAGAAAAATTATATGCGTCAACGTTTGGAAGAGGAATATGGGTGGCTGATTTGCGGGATTTATCGGTGGGAATACAAAATGACTTTGTCTCCAATCCCATAGAAATCAAGGTTCTCCCAAACAGGAATGTTGGCAAATTTATGCTGGAGATAAAAAATCTTCCTGCAGGAGAAAAGACATTTATCACTATCGTGGATGTAATGGGCAGGAACGTTTTTAATGAAGAATCCGAAATTGTTAATGGAACTTTTTGCAAGTCATATCATTTACAATTATTACCCGGAAATTATTTTGTTAAATATTCGTTGGGAAATCAAACGCATGTTTCAGAGTTTACGGTAATTAGATAGAATTTACTCAACCGATATAGATTTGAGAAAATCCAAAAAAAGTAGCAGTAGCAGTAGCAGTATTAGTACTGTATTCTGCTACTGCCGCTGTAAACTGCCACTTATTTGATTTTCATAAACCTGTTTAAAATAGTATAGCATGTCCTCTCTTTATATTCATATCCCCTTCTGCCGGCAAGCGTGTCACTATTGTAATTTTCACTTCAGCACTACCTTGACCTATATGGATGATTTAATCCGTGCAATTACAAAAGAAATTTTTTTACGCAAAGATTTTCTGAAAACAAAGGAACTTTCCAGTGTTTATTTTGGAGGTGGCACCCCTTCTATGTTGAAAGGCGAGCATCTTGAAATCTTATGGGAAAGAATCACTAAGTTATTTATACTGAAAAAAAATGCAGAAATTACGCTGGAAGTTAATCCCGATGATATTGACAGTGACACTATCTCAAATTGGAAAATATTTCCTTTCAATCGTGTAAGCATCGGCATTCAAAGTTTTGAAGACGAAATTCTAAAATACTTAAACCGCATACATAATTCAGAAAGGGCTGTTTATGGTTTTAACCTCTTGCGGGATGCCGGCTTTGATAACATCAATGTTGATTTAATTTACGGGATACCCGTTCAGACAGAAAATCAATGGCACAATACTCTCGAAAAAGCACTCCGCTTAAATCCTGAACATCTATCCGCCTATTGCCTGACCTTGGAGGACAAAACAGCATTATCCGCTTTTATTGATAAAGGAAAATCTCCCCGCATTTCAGAGGAATCCGGAGCAGTTCATTTTGAATGGTTAATGTTTGAAATGAGAAAGCATGGATTTACTCACTACGAAATTTCAAATTTTTGCAAACCGGGATTTGAATCACGACATAACCTGAGTTACTGGACGGGGGAAGAATATCTTGGGGTAGGACCCGGCGCTCATTCGCATAAAAAAAATATTCGTGAATGGGTTATTCCTCATAATGTAAACTATATTAAATCATTATCTGATAATATTCTTCCGTTAGAATCAGAAACTCTTACTAACGAAAATCTTCTGGCAGAATATATTCTTTTATGTCTGAGAACTTCAGAAGGGTGCAGTTTATCTTACCTGAAAAAAAAATTCAATAAAGACCTTTTGAAAGATAAAGAAAAACAAATCGCTGATTGCGTAGAAAAAAAATTTGTGGTTATCTCGGATAATAAAATTATTTTAACTGACCGGGGAAAGCTGGTAGCCGATAAAATTGCGTTGGAGTTGCTGTGAACCACAGCTTTTCACTAAATTCTAATAAAGTCCTACCTCACCCCAGCCCCTCTCCAAAAAAATGGAGAGGGGTGAAAAATTTGTTGAATTTTTATAATGATTACCTCATTGATTATTTTATTCTACGAGGTTTATGTGGAACTCAAACTTTTCACTAAATTTGTCGTTTCAACTCTTTCTTTAAATGAAACTCAGCCTGGCTCTTTTTGTTCAAGTACTTCTTTGTAACATTTCCCTTTTTTCCCAAAACATTGAAATCCAATTGGGCAATTCAACCATTGCCTCCAATGAATATTATACCATCACTTTGGTTGTCCGCAATGAGAATTTAAAAAGTTATAGCCCATTCCCTGAAATTAAGGGATTTACCAAAAGAGGCACATCCTCTTCCTCTTCTACCAATATTTCCAATGGGAGAATCAGTTCGAGCCAGAGTATAATTGCCAATTATTTGCCGGTAGGACAAGGAACTTTTACATTACCGGCTTTTAGCATGACTGTAAACGGAAAGGAAGTACGTTCGGAAGGCGCTACTATTAAAGTGGGTCCTGCCCAACAATCCCAACCCTCAACATCGTATGACCCCTTCGCTGATTTCTTTGGAAACCGCAATCAACCGCAGGAATATGTAACGGTGGAAGCGGATGCATTCTTCGGGGTTATTTCAAATAAAGAGGAGGTATTTACCGGCGAAGGATTTAATCTTACATTGGCATTTTATGTATCACAATCCAATAAAGCACAAATGAATTTTTATGATTTGCAAGGGCAACTTCCTGATATTTTAAAGAAAATAAAACCTAAAGATTGCTGGGAAGAAAATTTCGCCATTGAAGAAGTGTCACCACAACCGGTTCTGATTAATGGTAAAAAATATACTATGTATTGTTTTTATCAGGCAAATTTTTATCCCCTGAAAAATAATCTTGTTAAAATCCCTTCGGTTACGCTGAAGATGATAAAATACGATGTGGCAAAGTCCTATTCTTTTTTTGGACAGAGCCGGAAAGAACAGATTACGGAATTTACTTCACGACCTGTAACGATTAAGATCAAGGACTTGCCACCCCATCCATTGAAAGACCAGGTTTCAGTTGGAAATTTTCGATTATCAGAGAAAATTAATAAAGAAGAATTAACCACTGAGCAGGGAACCAATTATTATTTTAACATAGAAGGAGAAGGAAATATTGCGGGTATCCAAAAACCGGAAATTCCTTCCGACCCATCTCTGGAAATATATCCTCCTGATATAAATCAATCCATCAGCAGGGGAAATAACCGTGTGACGGGCTCAAAAAAGTTCACATATTATTTAGCTCCGGTGGAACCCGGTGTTTATTCACTCTCCAAAAAGTTTCTATGGATTTTTTTCAATCCGGTCACTGCAAGGTATGACACACTAAAATCAAATTATACCCTTCAGGTTACCGGTGAAACCCGAAAAAATGCTTACATTTCCGGCTCAGACCTGGGTGTTTTCTATAACCGGATACCGGCTGAGAGCAACCGGATTTATTTTTACGACACCTATAAAAAATACCGGTTGATGGGAATGATTGTGCTGGCGGTGCTGGCAGGGGCGGTGTTGTGGATGAGGGTGAAGAGGGGGTAGTATTACAATTAAACTATTATTAATAATCACTAAATCATGAAATTATCCTGGTGGAAAATAACATCTATTCTGTTAGTATCCTATAGCGTCATCGGCGGATTATTAATGCCAGTGCCACGCATTGCTATTGTGAATGAAACCATCCGCAATCAATATTACCACGTCACCATGTGGTTTGCTTTATTAATCATATTAACGGTCTCTTTAATTTTTTCCATCCGTTTCTTAATTACTCAAAAAATGGAAGATGACGATGTGGCTGTCGAATTTTCAAACCTTGGGTTTTTATTCGGAATCCTGGGATTAAGCACCGGCATGGTTTGGGCAAATTTCACATGGGGCGATTGGTGGAGCGGGGATGTAAAGCAGAACATGACCTTAGTGGCATTATTGATTTATGCCGCTTATCTCGTATTGAGAAATTCTATGGAAAATGATTTCCTAAGAGCAAAAGTCAGCGCAGTTTATAATATCTTTGCATTTTCCAGCTTAATTCCTTTATTGGTAATTGTGCCCCGTATGTACGATTCCCTTCATCCGGGAAGTGGTGGTAATCCGGGATTTAAAGTTTACGACATGGACTTTTGGCTGAGAATCGTTTTTTATCCTTCCGTAATTGGTTGGACCCTGCTGGGAACCTGGATAGCAACGATGTGGGTGCGGTTGAGAAGGGTGGAGAGGAGTGGAAATAAAGAATAACGAATATCGAACACGGAATAAAGAATGTTGAAGTTATGGTTACTTCGAAATTCGTTATTCTATGCCTTCAACCGCACTATCTCGCTCAAAAGTCCTCTGGACTTTTGCCGTGTTCAATATTCAATATCTTTTATAAGATACTATTTGGTTCAGGCTCGTCCAGATTAGGTTATAATAATTTATAAATATGAAAATATTTTTTCGATTGGTTTGCGTCATTCATCTACTCCTTTTTTCATCCATTTTAATAGGAGCGCAAGGAGATTCCACAACCGGAAGCGCTTCGGATGTTGAAATGGCTGATCTGATGCGCTCTAACGGAAAGATTTATGTAGTTCTGGCGGTTGTATTGATGGTTTTAGCGGGGTTGATAATTTATATTATTCGATTGGATAGAAAGATTAAAAAGATGGAAGAAGATACTAAGAATAAAAATTAACTCACGAATGAAAAAATCCCACCTCATCGCTCTCATAACAGTTGCCGTAGCCATTGCCGTAATAATTACGATGGCAAATGATGCCAGCACGTATGTGACATTTAAAGAAGCCCGAAATTTATTGGCAGAAAACAATAGCCAGAAAGTTCACGTAGTAGGTGCTTTGGTAAAAGCAACCGATGGAACTATAGAAGAATTTTCTTACGACCCGGAAAAAGATCCCAATTATTTTACATTTCTATTGAAAGATACTTTGGGAAATAAAGAAAAAGTCGTATATTACGGTGCTAAGCCACAGGACTTTGAGAAAAGTGAAAAAATTGTGGTCATTGGTTCAATGGAAAAAGATTTTTTCAGGGCAGATAAGATTTTGATGAAATGCCCTTCGAAATATACAGCGAAAGAAGGGGATATTTGAAATTTGATATAAGATGTTAGATCTTTGAAATTGTAGTTATACTATGGCAATTCAGTAGTAATACAGTGGTAATACTATCGCAATACAATTGCATTACAACCGTATTACAATCGTATTACAATTGTATTACAAACATATTTCCTTTACAAATAACATGAAAAACTTCCTATCCCTATTCAAATCCAAAGCCGTTCGCATAACCGGTATTTTTATGCTTTGCGGAATCCTGGCAGGACTGATACTAAAGCCCGATGCCTCCCCCTATTTTGAAATAGCCAAAAATTTAGACGTGTTTGCATCCCTCTACCGTGAAGTAAATGCCTATTATGTGGAAGACGTGGAACCCTACAAACTCATTAAGAAAGGGATTGATGCCATGCTTGAATCGCTCGACCCTTACACAAACTTTATTCCCGAAGAAGAAATTGAAGATTTCCGGTTTGTTACCACCGGTGAATATGGCGGAATTGGCGCCGTCATCTCTGAACAGGACAATGACATAATAATTCTCGAGCCATACGAGGACTCACCGGCATTGAAAGCAGGGTTGGAAGCGGGGGATAAAATTCTGGAAGTGGATGGAAAAAGCACCAAAGGAAAAACCACAAATGATATCAGCAAAATTCTAAAAGGACAACCCGGAACGGATGTTACTTTAACCATTCAGAAATTTATTGATAAAAAAACGATTAAAGTCCCTGTGACCCGCGAAGAAATTAAAATTGACAATGTGGCTTATCAATGTATGCTTGATTCAAACACGGCTTATATTAATCTGAAAGGATTTACGCAAAAGGCATCCCGGGAAGTTAAAGATGCTTTTACTACTTTGAAAGATAACGGAGCAAAAAAGTTGATTCTTGATTTGAGGGATAATCCGGGTGGGTTGTTACATGAAGCAGTAAATATCAGTAACATTTTTTTACAGAAGGGAAGAGAAATTGTAAGCACGCGCGGAAAAGTCAAAGAATGGGACAAAGTATATGAGGGTTTAAATACACCGGTGGATATAGATATTCCGATGGTTGTATTGATTAACCGGGGATCTGCTTCTGCTTCTGAAATTATTTCGGGAGTTATTCAGGATTATGACCGTGGGATAATTATCGGTGAAAGAAGTTTTGGAAAAGGGTTGGTTCAGACATCAAGACCGCTGAGTTATAAAGCGCAGTTGAAAGTAACTACTGCAAAATATTATACTCCCAGCGGGCGTTGCATACAAGCTGTAGATTATGCACACCGCAACGAAGATGGAAGTGTAGGAAAAATACCTGATTCTTTGCGTGTGCCATTCAAAACAAAAAATGGCAGAGTAGTTTATTCGGGAGGCGGCATCGAGCCCGATATTACTATTGAAAGAAAACCGTTATCAGATCTTGCAAGTGTTTTGATTCTGAAAAGAATGATATTTAATTACGCATTAAAATTTCATAAAGAACATTCCACTATAAAACCGGTTAAAGATTTTGTTTTGGATGAAAATGATTACAAGCAATTCCGGAACTGGCTCGTGGAAAATAAATTTGAATATCAGAATATTCCGGAAAGGGAAGTGGAACAATTCAAAACGCGTCTGGAAAAACTATCTGTTTCAAACGTTGTTAAAGAAACTATTGAAACCCTTGAGAAAAATATAAAAGCAAATAAAAACGATGAGTATGAAATCAATAAAGAAGAGATTAAACAACTATTGAAAGAAGAGATTGCACGATTGTATTATTATCAGAAGGGTTACACGGAAGCAACACTCAAGAACGACCAATGCATACTTTCTTCAAAGGAGATTTTGAATAATGCTGACCGGTATAGTGCTCTCTTGAAAGGAAAATAAACAAGGGGCACCCCTATGTTTCTACATAATTATTATGCACATGCTGAAACAGTTTACGGAAATTAACAGGTATGGGGTATAAAGATTGAGCCCCTTTACCCTATACCTTATTCCCTATACCCATTTTCTTTTAGTATATTCTTGGAAACCACTGATATATTCATCCTCATCTTCACAGGCACCGCCGGTGGAATTCTCTCCGGAATGCTCGGTGTAGGAGGTGGTGTAGTTTACATTCTTGTTTTGCCTATGGTGCTTCAACACGCAGGGTTTGCTGACTCCGAAGTGGTTCCATATATAGTTACCAACTCACTGTTTGCTACTTTCATCGCCGGACTGATTAATGTGATTTTGCTGATCCGTTCAGGATTCTTTTTTTACCGTGCTGTTCTATGGTTGTCATTGGATGCCTGCATTGCCGCAGTCATTGTTTATTTTTTTATACTGCCTCAGCCATGGTATTCAAAAGATGTATTTACCTTGCTTATCATTTTTCTGATGATACCCATGTCCATTCAATTAATAAGACCCTCGCCAAAAGTTATGAACTCTGACGAAACTGTTCAAAACAATAAGGACGAACTTACACCCTTTCAGTATTCAGTAGCCGGCACGTTAGGTGGGCTGATAACGTCGTTATCGGGTTTGGGAGGAGGGTTGATTGTGGTACCGGTTCTGAATGTATTGATGAAATTGAATATTAAAAAAGCAAGTTCAGTGTCACTCGGCATGGTGACCATTGTTTCTTTACTGATATCTTTGATTAATTTTTTTCAACACCATGAGATAAAACAACCGGAAAATGCCGGTGTGCATACTATTGGTTTTTTGATTCCTGAAATTTCACTGTGGTTGGTTGTGGGTGTATTGGCAGGAGCACCTTTAGGTTCTTTCTTTGCTAAAAAAGCATCGGTAGGATTTTTAAGAAAGCTATTTGGAATTTTTTTAATTTTTGTAATTATTAAGAAAATTTTTGATTTAGTGATTTAAGACCTCACCCCAGCCCCTCTCCAAAATGGAGAGGGATGAGAAATTCGTTGAAATTCACGGCAAAAAATAAATAGAACAGAACTGTAACAAAATGTCATTGATACTCTCCATAGAAACCTCCACCCGCGTTTGTTCGGTGGCACTGCACAGAGAGGGTATCCTATTAGGATTTTCAGATATTCATCTTGAAAAAACTCATTCTTCACTGCTCAATAAATCAATCAGAGAGTTGCTCGAAAATTGCGGTGTGACACTAAAAGATTTAATTGCGATAGCTGTATCCAAAGGTCCTGGTTCCTATACAGGATTGAGAATAGGAGTATCTTCGGCGAAAGGATTTTGCCATGCTCTCGATATTCCATTAATCGGAATTTCAACGTTACAAGCCCTCGCGTTGAGAGCCAGCAGAATACATTCAACACCAGGTTTTTTGTTTGTACCGATGATAGATGCCCGCAGGATGGAAGTATTTTATGCTATTTTCGACTCACAGAATAAAAGTATTCGTCCACCGGTTGCCGAAATAATTCAAGAAGAAATTTTTAAAGATTATACTTCCGAATATACATTAATACTTATGGGAGATGGGGTTAATAAGTGTATTCCACTTTTCAAAGGGAATGAAAAAATTAAAATCGTTTTTGATATTTTACCTTCTGCTGAAACCCTGGGAATTCTGGCATATAAAAAATATGTAGATAATAAATTTGAAGATGTTGCATATTTTGAACCGTTCTACCTGAAAGATTTTTTATTTAAGAAGCCTGTGCCAGAGTGATGGATATTGCAAAAAAATTGTTTAACTTAGCTCCATGTTTTCCGGTAAAAGTTCAGCAATGGGGTATTTTACAATTGTATTTCTGTGCATTTCTCTGAATGGTTACAGTAGTTCTGTGAGTACCATATCGAATGGTGAGTGGAGAGATAAAAATATATGGAATACAAATGAGATTCCATTTTCTACCGATACAATAATAATTTATCATAAAGTTGTTTATGACACTTCCCTTATCATTTCTCCTCCGGGAGCTTTGATTATTGAAAAGAATGCAACGTTATGCATTGATGAGAGTTTTACTTTTCAATCAGGCACTAAGGTAATAATCAATGGGGGGGTATTAAGAGCTGATTCAATGGTTAATTATGGAAAGATTAATGCTTATGACACTTCACTAATTGAATTAAGAAAAGGATTTTCCGTTAGAGGGTCGATTTCTAATTTTGGTTATAGATTAACTATTAAAGCGGGAGTAAATTTTTCTTGTTATCCCCCCATTGCAAATTTTCAAACCCCTAAAGCGGAAATCTGCCAGAAAGATTGCATAGGATTCATAGACGAAACTGATCGTTTGCCCCAAAAATGGTCATGGTCATTTCCCGGAGGAGTTCCTTCTAACGACACTACTCAAAACCCTGTAAGCATTTGTTACCCATTCCCAGGACAATACGAAGTAAAACTCACCGTTTCAAATTCTGCCGGCACAGATTCTATAATTAAAAAGGATTTTATTTACGTGAAACCTGTTCCGTCGGTATCTGCTGAACCCGATACAAGTTTGTGTAAGAGTGACACAATTCAGTTGAAAAGTACATCCGGTTATTTGAGTGACTGGAGTCCTAAAACCGGTTTGACTTGCTATGATTGTCCGGATCCTTTAGCTTTTCCCGCTGAAAGCATAAATTATCTGCTTACCATTACTGACACAAATAAATGCTCTGCAACTGATTCTATTCAATTGAAAGTTTTAAGTCCACCTTTAGTTGAATTGGGAAGTGATGCAACCATTTGCTTGGGTGAAATTGTCAGTTTGAATTCCGGTTCTACAGAATATAATTATTTATGGTCAAACGGAGAAAATAAATCTTCGATTCTGACCAATTCTCCGGGAGTTTATTGGGTAATGGCTTCCAATCAATGCGGAATAGCGATTGATAGTATTTTTTTAAATCAGGTAGAACAATCTGACTATGATTTTAAAATTCCAACCGTTTTTACTCCCAACGGGGATGGTTACAACGAAAGGTTTTCAATAAAAGGATTAGAGAAAGCTATCCAATCAGAAATAATAATTTTTGACCGGTGGGGAACGAATATATTTACAAGTAATTCAGCTTTTTTTGAATGGGAAGGTTATAATGGGAAGGAAAATCTTCCTGAAGGTGTTTATTTTTATTTATTGAAAACGAGGAATTGTAAAAATGAAGAAATTGTTAAGAACGGAACGGTTACTATTTTACGATAATCAGTTAAAATATTGGAAATATCATTTTCTCTCCCTTGCTTTTACCCATAACCCAATTTTCCTCTCACTCTTTGCAATACAGCCGTTGCAAAATTTCTTACTTTCATGGCTCCTTCTTTTAGAATTTTTTCAATCATTCCGGTGTCACTCATCAATTCATTAAAATTCTTCCGTTCATTTCTGAATTTCTCCAATAGTAATCCAAACAATTCATTTTTAGCGCTACCATAACCGAAATTACCGGCAAAATATTTTTTCCGTAATTCTTCGGTATTGTTTTTATCAGCCACCAGAGAGTAAAGTTTGAATACGATGCATTGGTCAGGATCTTTGGGTTCCGCTACTCCTTTGGAGTCAGTCACAATGGACATGACTCGTTTCTTCATTGCTTTCTCATCCTCAAAAATATCAATGTAATTATTGTATGATTTGCTCATTTTTTGTCCGTCAGTTCCCGGAACAGCCATTACGTTTTCAGAAAAGCTTGCTTGTGGCACTACAAAAGTGTCACCATAAATCCTGTTGAAAGTCAAAGCAACGTCTCTGGTAATTTCCAGATGTTGTTTCTGGTCTTTTCCTATAGGAACAATATCGGCATCATACAATAAAATATCTGATGCCATCAAAACCGGATAAACAAACAAACCGGTATTTACCTCGTGAAGCCGGTCTGACTTGTCTTTAAAAGAGTGGGCATTTGCCAGCATGGGATAGGGAGTGAAACAGGAAAGATACCAGGTTAATTCACATACTTCAGGAATATCGGACTGCTTGTACAAATACCCATTTTTATAATCAAAACCAAGCGCTATCCAGGCGGCGGCTACCGAAAATGTATTTCTTCTGACTTGCTCAGAATTTTTTATTTGTGTCAATGAATGTAAGTCGGCAATAAAAAACAAAGATTCGTTGCGTGTATTGTTGGAAAGTTTTATACCCGGTAGGATTGCGCCGAGAATATTACCGAGATGGGGAGTGCCGGTGCTTTGGATTCCGGTGAGGATGCGGGGCATTTTTATTGTTTATTATTGTATAAAGAAATTGTTGGCATGAACATACCAAAACAAACCATTTTTTATAAAAAACATATAACACTAATCAAAAAATTAAAAACTTATAAGTTTAAAAAAAACTATCCCACTTTCTCAAAAATCACCGCCGCTCCCTGTCCCACGCCCACGCACATCGTAGCAAGACCAAACTTCACTTCCGGTCTGCGACGCAATTCATGCAACAGTGTCACTGAAATTCTTGCCCCGCTGGCTCCCAGAGGATGACCAATTGCAATGGATCCTCCGTTTACGTTTCCTCTGTCAGGATTCAATCCCAGCTCACGGATGCAAGCAATACTTTGCGATGCAAATGCCTCATTAAGTTCTACCAGTCCGATATCCTCTATAGATAAATTTGCCCTCTTTAATGCTTTTCGCACTGCCGGTATAGGACCGATTCCCATAATGGATGGATCCACGCCGGTTACAGCTATCGAACGGACAATGGCAAAAGGGTTGAGGGAATGTTTTTTAACGGTTTCTTCATCGGCAAGAAGCAATGCCGCGGCGCCATCGTTTATACCCGAAGAATTTCCGGCAGTGATAGTGTTACTGGTTGAAAATGCCGGTTTGAGTTGACTCAGTTTTTCAATGGGTGAAAAGCGAGGATGTTCATCCGTTTCAAACTTGCTCAACTCCCCTTTTGAATTTTTATATTCTACCGGTACAATTTCATCGTTGAATTTACCGGATGCCAACGCGTTTTTATATTTTAATTGTGATTGGTAGGCAAACTCATCCTGTTCTTTGCGTGAAATTTCCCATTTCTGGGCTACATTACCTGCTGTTTCACCCATAGAGAAGGGGTGATGTTTTTCGGATAGTTTTTTATTTATAAACCTCCAGCCAATGGTAGTATCGAATAGTTCAGTTGTCCGCTGAAATGGATTTTCTGATTTCGACATCACAAAGGGAGCGCGTGTCATGCTTTCAACACCGCCTGCAATGAATATGGAGCCATCTCCACATTGTATAGCCCTGCTTGCATCCATTATTGCCTGCAAACCGGAAGCACACAAACGATTTACAGTGACACCCGCCACAGAAACAGGGAGTCCCGCTAATAAAACAGCCATTCGTGCCACATTACGGTTGTCTTCACCTGCCTGATTGGCATCGCCGAAAATAACATCTTCAATTTCTTCCGGGTTCAGCCAGGAATTTCTCCGGCAGATTTCCCTGATAACAATAGCCGCGAGGTCATCGGGTCTTACAGAACTCAATGAACCGCCATATTTACCTACGGGCGTGCGGAGGGCTGAGAGGATGAATGATTTTTTCATTTGAAATGCGAAGGTAGTAAAAAAATGGATATTGAATGGGAATTTATATCTTTGCCCCATGCTCCAACGCCTCCAAACCCTGTTTCTTTGCGGAATTCTCTTTCTCACCACCGCACTTTTCTTTGTAGAGATCTGGGAACAAACCAATCTCAATCCTGGACCTGAGGCACCATTGAAAACTACAGAAACGGGCACGCTGTCACTGAATTCGCTAACGATAATAAAAGCCGGAGAGGGTCAAACACAACTAAATCATTCTACCTTTCTTTTGCAGGTAATTGCCGGAGTCAGCATCCTTTTAACCATTGTCATTATTTTTCTTTATAAAAACAGGTTGTTGCAAATCCGAATGGTAAATCTGCTGAATCTGCTCCTCGCCGGATTATTAACGGCTCTGATTTTTGAAATCCAATTCGCCGAGAAACAACTTTCGGGAACTATCATAAATAAATCCTATGAGATAGGAACTTTTCTTCCTGCTATTTCCATCATCCTCGGCTTTTTTGCAAACAAATATATTCGCAAAGATGAGAAATTAGTGAGGTCTATGGATAGGATTCGGTAAATTGGAAGTTACATAAGAAAAACTTTTTTTAACTTTAAAATTTCAACTCTTATTGATTTAAATAAATGAAAAATCATTTTATATCAAATTGGTTTTTACCATTTACCTTCATCCTGTTTTTCAATAATTTTCTCTCCGCTCAATGGAATTGGTCTAATCCTCCTCTGGGTGCAAATACCTTAAAAAGCATTTCTATAGTTCCCGGGAAAAGTGAACTTTTTGCCGTTGGGGATAAAGGTACACTGGTGAAATATAATTTTTCAGGCACCCAACAACAGAAAATATCACTTAATACTGAAAGAAATCTCAATAGTATTGTTTTTACATCCTCTACAACCGGGTATGTATGTGGAACCAATAATCTGCTATTAAAAACATCAGACGGAGGTAATACTTGGGTTACACTTACCGCAGAATCTTTTTCAGATGAAGGAGATAATAATTCGCTTTATTTTTTTAATGACAGTGTAGGATTTCTTACCGGTAATATGAAGAAAATCCTTAAAACTACCAATGGTGGCTTGACGTGGGATACCTTGTCTTATGACGTTCAATCGGGCTATCGGGAGTATTATTCCAAAATCTATTTTGTTAATTCAACTCTGGGTTTTATATCCGGTTATAGTAATGTTAATTACACTAAGAAATATTTTTTGAGAACCCAAGACGGTGGGAACATCTGGGATACGTTGAATATCGGTAACCGCGTTATATCCAGTATTTCATTTGTTAACGATAGTGTTGGTTTTATTGGCGGTTCCTATTACAATTTCCCTTACAACTTTCTTTTTAAGACAGTAAATAAGGGTAATTCCTGGGATACAATTACACTTCCTCAAAGCAATAACTTACAGACCATTTATTTTATAAATAAAGATACCGGATTAATTTTTATGAACGGATATATTTTCAGGACATTTAACGGAGGGGTAAGTTGGCTATCTTATTACGAACCGAATTACTTGTACATGTATTCCGTTGCTTGTTTAACTAAAGATACTTTATTTGCAGTGGGGGAAGGAGGGCTTGTATTGCAAACTGTAAATGGTGGCGCTCAGTGGGATCCTATATCTAAAAATAATGTAAATGATTTGGTTGATATTTCGTTTCCAAGTGATAGCGTAGGATATGCTGTGGGAAATGCCAATGTATTTTTAAAAACAACGGACGGGGGTTTAACATGGAACAAAGTGAATGCAACTAATTTTATTAACAATCCTGTTAGTTTACATTTTATTTCAGAAGACACCGGTTTTGTTACGGGGTATGCGGGTTTATTGCTTAAAACTATTGATGGAGGAATGAACTGGGCAAATCTGAATTCCGGTACTCCTTATTATCTTGGTGATATTACGTTTACAAGTAAACTCCGTGGCTTTGCAGTGGGTGGTAGCAGTCAGGATTCTCTGGGGGTGGTTTCCAAAACGGAAGATGGTGGGGCTACCTGGACATCTAACATAATTGCAAAAGATTTTTTTATGGCGGTTGATTTTCCCACTCAGAGTACCGGTTATATCGTTGGAGGTTATACCACCTCTCAAATTTACAAATCTATGGATGGGGGTATGAATTGGGCTAAATTATCTTTTCCGGATTCAACTCAGATTGCGGCTGTCCATTTTATAAATGATACCGTTGGTTTTATATCTGTTTATAACAAAGGAATTTATAAAACTACCAATGGGGGTATTACATGGAAAGCAAGTACTGCATCTTATCCCAGTGACATTTTTTTTGTTAATGACAGTACCGGTTATTCTACAGGGGGTTATGGGTTTATTTATAAAACAATTGACCAAGGTGAAAACTGGTTTATCCAAAGTTCACCAACAAATCTCTCGCTCAATAAAATATATTTTACCAACCAGCAAAATGGGGTTATTTGTGGTGCTGATGGCGCTATTTTATACACATCCAATAGTGGGAAAAAATGCAATCCTGTAAAATTTTCTGCATCCGATACATCCTTTTGTACTCCCGGATATAATATCCAGTTTAACAGTTGGGATTCAGGACAAGATAACTATTCATGGAAAAAAAATGGGATACAATGGGGCACCTATAAAAACGGTAACTTAACATTTGATTCAGCAGGTATTTTTAAAATTACGCTTGTAGAGTCATCTCCTGAATGTGTAGATAGCGCTAATTTGTTAATTTATGCTTTTAAAACTCCTTCTGCATCGTTTGAATCTCAGAAATGGGATGCTGTGACGGTTAATTTTAAACATTCCGATTCTTTGGCTACAAGTGTCTGGAAATGGAATTTTGGGGATAGTACTTACAGTACTGTTTCAAATCCCACCCATAAATACAGTGCGGATGGGAATTATAATGTTGCATTAAAAGTATTTTCAAAAGACAGTTGCAGGGATTCCTCGTTATATTCAATCAATATTAATTCAAGTGTGGATGAAAATGAATTTTTCGATTTTTCTTTTGATATTTTTCCAAATCCCGGTACTAATTTAATAACATTATCTTTTGATGTAAAAGAGGCATCCCCTCTCTATTTCAATATTTATGATATTACAGGCAGAGAAATAAATAAATTTCAGTTTATTCCTTCTGCGCCCGGAAAAGGCATGATAGAATTAAATAACTATTTTAATGTCACTGATACCGGATTTTACCTGTTAAAAATATCAAACCAGAAAAAAACAGCGTTTAAGAAATTGATTTATGACTCAGTCCATAATTGATGTATTTACTAAAAGAAAATTGGTATAAGGGCGTAATTATCGTATTTTCCCTATACCTTTATCCCCCTATACCATTTTTGGTTCTTAATAAAAATGAGTGGGTAACATATAGGGAAGGTTTTCATAAACGTTTCTTGATTTCTGAAACATCATTCTTGTTCTATATGTCTTTAAAAAACTTATACAATAACTATTCTGCTGTGTATTATTTCTCACAAATATAAAAGTCACGCAAAGACGCAAAGTACGCAAAGAATTAAGACCGCAGAGAAAAAAAATCATAAATGATTTTTTTCTTTGCGCCTTTGCGTGACAACTTTTATAGATGCTTAGCCGCTACCTTATAAGTTATTTTTTTCTAATTTACCCTCTCAATTTTATAAAGTGCCCCATTTTTACTAATTTTCACAAACGTATTTGAGCGTAGCATGCATTCAACGTCCCTACGCATAAACCCTCTCCAAAAAATCTCGCATAAACCTGAGTGTTAGTTCAGGCGCTTCCAACATTCCGTTGTGTCCTACCCCATTGAGAAAATGCGCAGAACATTGTGGAGTCAACATACATAGCGCCGTGCTCACTTCCTGGGGAATAACGGGATCATCCTTACCTGCTATCAGCATAAATGGTTTTTGAAACCTCATTAACACTTCCCGGCGGTTTTTTCGGTCCCGCATGGCTTTGCTTACTTCTATTACGGTTTCTTTATTCGTGAGAGAAGCTGTATGCGCATATTCTGAAATTGTGTTTTTTAAACGTGAAAGGGAGTTTGCAGAAAAAAGGGAAGGCATCAACGTTTGAGTCAACGCAGAAACCCCTCTTTCTTCCACTAATTTAATGGCACGGTTCCGGTTGGTGATTTTTTCAGGAGTATCTGCGAAGGGAGATGAATGAAATAGACAAAGACCTGCCAGGAAGTCGGGATATTTTTCTGCGTAAGCAAGCGATACGTAACCACCCAGAGAATGTCCTACCATCACACATTCATTAACGTTCAGTTCTGTTAATTGTTTATGCACATTTTCTGCCATTTTCTCAATGGAAATTCCTTTTACAGAAATAGTATTATCACCAAAACCCGGCAGATCCAGGGCAATGGCATTAAAGTGTGGAGACAGTGATTCAAGAAAAAAGTTCCAGATTTTTTTTGTTTCGCAGAAGCCGTGAAGAAATACGACTGATGGGGGAGGGGTTTTCATTAGTTGAAATAAATTATGCTATCAGCGCTTCGTATGGAAGTCCCAGCCCTTTGTGCAATGCTTTAATCATTCTAAGAGATAAACCTTTTTGCCGGTTCATGACTTTTGTCGTTAATCTTCGATTACCAATAAAATTGATTATATCTTCTTTGTTCAATCCTCTTTCTTCCATCATATATTCAATGGCTTTAATAGGATCAGGGTCTTCAATAGGAAAATGCTTTTTTTCATAGTCCTCTATTAACAATACAAGAACTTGAGCCATATCACCTTCCGGTGAATTTGGTGAAGCATCGAAAACCTTTTCAAGTTTTTTTAATGCTACTTGATATTCTTTTTCATTTTTTATGGGTGCAAATTTCATAGTTTTAAATTATATAGTTTCAACATTAACTTTATCATATTCGGAGTGTGTACCAATAAATCTAACCCATGCCCAACCATATTTATAATTAAATTTCACTACCAAACGAAAACGATTACCTTTGATATTGAAAACGACTCTGTTATCACCGATTATACTTGCGGTTGCATAATCCCTTTTAACCTCAGAAGGTGATTTCCAATTTGCCGTTATGGCTTTTTTATACCATACTTTCAAAGCAGTTTCACAATCCGGATGCCTTTCATAAAATTTACGAATTGTTCGGAATGATACTATATTCACAATATTAAAAGCGTAAAAATAATAAAATCCTTTTGAATTTCCATATATTTGTCATTTATTGATTTTAATTTCACAATAATATGAAGCACTTCCAGATTTCCACACTTTTTCTAATCTATTTTACCTGCAACCTCGTTGCCCAAAATACATTTCCCATTTCCTCAGTCAACGAAAAAAAAACTACCCGTTATGCGTTTACCCATTGCACTCTTATAGTGGAACCCGGTAAAACACTTGAGGATGTTACTTTAATTATAAAAGATGGAATCGTTGAAAATTCCGGCAAAAATATTCCTATCCCACCAGACGCGCAGACCATTGACTTAACCGAAAAATTTATTTATCCCTCATTTATTGATTTGTATTCCGGCTACGGATTGCCAAAACAATCCATGCAAAACAAACACGAGAACTGGGGAGAAAATTTGCAGAAACCGGCATATACATCGTCCAAAAAAGGTGCATGGTCGTGGAATGAATCCATTCATCCGGAGACCTCCGCAAAAAATATTTTTAAAAATGATTCCTCCTCAGCCAGAATTCTTAGAAAATCCGGATTTGGGTGTGTGCTTACGCATTTTGCAGATGGCATAGTCAGGGGCTCCGCTTTATTTACCACGCTGGGGGATGAACCGGAAAATTTAACCGTGTTAAAAGAAGATGCCTCACTGAATTTATCCTTCAGCAAAGGTTCTTCAAAAATGGAATATCCGTCTTCTCTCATGGGTTCCATTGCTTTATTGCGGCAGACCTATCTGGATGCAAAATGGTACAAAGAAGCCACGAAAGCATGGCAGGAAAATCCTAACCAACCTGCTCCGGAAAATAATATCTCGTTGGAGTCCTTTAACCGGTTAGTGTCACTCCCACAGATTTTTGAGACAAATGATAAATACAATATCCTGCGTGCCGACAAAATCGGAGATGAATTTGGATTTCAATATATAATCAAATCGGGCGGCGATGAATACCAACGGCTGAAAGAAATTAAAGAAACAGGGGCTGACTTGATAGTGCCGATGAATTTTCCAAAGCCCTACGATGTGGAAAACCCTTACGAGGCAAATTACATTTCGCTGAGGGAGATGAAACATTGGGAGATGGCAAAATTTAACCTGTCTGAGTTGGAAAAATCAGGAATCGAATTTGCAATCACTTCCTCCGGTCTTGATGATCCGGACGACTTTTTAAAGAACCTTCGCCTGGCGGTCGAATACGGATTGACTCCCAATACTGCTTTAAAATCGTTGACTTATACTCCTGCGAAGTTAATCAGAATGGAAAAATACACAGGAACTCTTTCCAACGGGAAAATTGCTAATTTCATAATTACCTCCGGTGACATTTTCAATAAAGAATCCATTATTTATGAGAATTGGATTCAGGGAAAACCGTATCGTATAAAAAATAAAGACGAAAAAAACATTTCGGGCATTTATACATTGAAAATGCAGGTAAGCGTTTCCATAGACAAACAGATGTCAGATTCTCTTTTACTCAATAAAAATTTAACGTTGAAAGTTGAGGATAAAAATTTTCTTTCCTTGTCTATTCAATCTTCCGATACCGGTAAAATAAAAGTGGAGACAAAACGTTCCGGTAATAACATTTCTTTTTATTTTGCTCCCGGTAAAAAAACCGGCTTCCTGCGGTTAAACGGAATTATTTTCGAAACCCGCAAAGGAACCACTGCCAATGCCGCTGATGTCTATTGGCAGGGAAAAGGGCAACTCCCTTCCGGAGAATGGCTCACCTGGATTGCCACAAGGGATTCCATGTTGAAAGATAAATCAAAAGATGAAAATAAAAAACCGACTTTCGAAAAATCCTCTACACAGTTTCCTAATGCCGGTTATGGTTGGACTCAGAAACCTGTTGCTGAGACCATTCTATTTAAAAATGCCACTATCTGGACCAACGAAAAAGAAGGAATTATTAAGAACGGCGATGTATTAATTCAAAATGGTAAAATTTCACAGGTAGGACAAAATCTGAAAGCGCCGGCGGAAATAAAAATTGTGGATATCACCGGCAAACATCTTACTTCAGGAATAATTGACGAACATTCTCATATTGCCATTGGCGGAGGAGTTAACGAAAGCGGGCAAAGCGTTAGTGCGGAAGTTCGCATTGGAGATGTTATAAATCCCGATGACATCAATATATACCGTCAGTTGGCAGGGGGTGTCACTGCGTCTCAATTATTACATGGATCTGCAAATGTAATTGGTGGTCAATCTTCTCTCGTGAAACTGCGATGGGGTTCTTCACCGGAAGAAATGAAAATTCAGCAGGCGGATGGTTTCATAAAATTAGCGCTGGGTGAAAATGTGAAGCAATCAAACTGGGGAGAACGTTACAACGTCCGTTTTCCGCAAACGAGGATGGGCGTAGAGCAAATCCATAAAGATGCATTTACGAGAGCCAAAGAATACAAAATTGAGTGGAGTAAATTTAATGTCATTCCTGTTCCAAACCGCAAAGGAATAATTCCCCCAAGAAAAGATCTTGAGTTGGAATGTCTGAATGAAATTCTCGACAATAAACGATTTATTACCTGTCACTCGTATGTGCAGTCAGAAATAAATCAGCTTATGAAAACCTCCCGTGAAATGGGTTTTAAGGTAAATACGTTTACCCATATTCTGGAAGGATATAAAGTAGCCGATAAAATGAAGGAATACGGTGTAGGAGCCAGCAGTTTTGCCGACTGGTGGGCATATAAGTATGAAGTAATGGAGGCAATTCCCTATAACGGCGCTATTTTAAACAAGATGGGAGTTATTACTGCTTTTAATTCGGATGATGCAGAAATGGGAAGACGGTTGAATCAGGAAGCCGCCAAAGCTATTAAATATGGAAATATCTCGGAGGAAGAGGCGCTTAAATTTGTGACACTAAATCCAGCCAAACTTCTTCATCTGGATGGAAGAATGGGAAGTATCCGCATCGGAAAAGATGCAGACCTTGTACTCTGGTCGGACAACCCATTGTCGGTTTATGCAAAAGTCGAAAAAACTTTTGTAGATGGCATTTTGTATTTTGATATGGAAAAAGATTCTATGATGAGAAAAGAAATTGCCAAAGAAAGGGCAAGGATTATTCAGAAAATGCTTGAGGCAAAGCAAAGCGGTGAAAAGACACAGAAACCGGCGAAGAGGGAGAGGCGGTATAGTTGTGCGGAGGAGGGAGGAGATGAATAGGGAGCGGAGTAAAAACATTCTATCTGTAAATCTTATTTCGTCTCAAATCCTTAATTCAAAAATTTCATGTAAGTTTGTGCCTTCAAATTACCTAACAATAGTTGTCACGCAAAGGCGCTAAGTTCGCTAAGAAAAAAATCATGAATGATTTTTTACTCTGCGTGCTTAATTCTTTGCTTTCTTTGCGCCTTTACGTGAAGTTCTTTTTATTAAGCTTTAGAAGAAAGGAAGGCGTTTGAGATTTATAAGTTTGCAGTCGTTTATTAAAATAATAGTTGTCACGCAAAGGCGCCAAGTTCGCAGAGTAAAAAATCATGAATGATTTTTTACTCTGCGCGCTTTATTTTTAGCGTGTTTTGCGCCTTTGCGTGAAATAAATTTTATATAACCATTACACCTATGATAACCATTGAAAAAATCCAACATAAGGGGGAATACCGCATTGCGGTTCATTTTCCGAACAACCAATCTTTTACCGAAAAAGTAAAAAAAATAGCCGATTCATTATGGAGCATGTCGCGGGGTACCTGGCATATACCCTATACTTTAAAATCCTATCAGGAATTATTAGAGAAATTTCCGGGAATAAGACCGATGGAAAAGAAGGTGAATATCTCAACGAAAGATGAGAATGTAATTATCCATCAAAATAATAGTTTTCACGCAAAGGCGCAAAGTACGCAAAGGAATCTAACTGAAAATGAAATAGCAAAAATTTTGGTTAATATTTTTTTTAAGGTGCACCGAGTATTAGGACCAGGATTACTAGAATCAGTTTATGAAGCCGCTATCTGCTATGAATTGGATAAAATAGGAATGAAATACAAGCGTCAGGCAGAAGTTCCCGTATTTTATGAATCTGTAAAATTAGAATTAGGATTTCGTGCAGATATTATTGTGGAAGAAAAAGTTATAGTGGAAATAAAATCAGTTGAAACGATGTCAACTACTTTCCCCAAAATATTGCTCACTTATTTACGAACGACAAACTTAAAATTGGGATTGCTTGTCAATTTCAATGTCGAATTGATAAAACAAGGAATAAAGAGAATTGTGAATAATCTATAAGTTTGCAAAGAAAAAAATCATGAATGATTTTTTACTCTGCGGCTTAATTCTTTGCGTGCTTTGCGCCTTTGCTTGAAATAATATTTACACAACCATTACACTTATGATAACCATTGAAAAAATCCATCACAAGGGGGAATACCGCATTGCGGTTCATTTTCCCAGGGAAAAAAATCTTATAGATAAGTTAAGAACTATTCCGGGTACGTTGTGGAGCCAGACAAAAACCACATGGCATATACCGTATTCAATGGATGCTTATAAAAAATTATTGGAATTATTTCCGGAGTTAAGATTGGCACAAAAAGAAACAACACGCAAATCTTCGAGGGTTTATTATAGGGCTAAACAAATAATTTATGAAGAAAAACAAAAACCTGCTATTTATAAAAAAGAGGATAAAAAAAATCATTATAAAGTTTTATCTGAAACACAGGGCTATTTTATGCCTTGCATATTCCGGTGGATTAAGGGTTAGTGAATTAGTGAATATAAAAATTAGTGATATTGACAGCAAAAGGATGGTAATCACATTGCGTCAAGCGAAGGGGAAAAAGGACCGGCAAGTAATGTTAAGCGAAAAATTATTAGAAATACTTAGAGTATATTTTAAGGAATATAAACCAAGCACATTTTTATTTGAAGGACAGAGTAAAGAGCAATACAGTAAACGAAGCATAGAGGAAATAATTAAGAACGCAAAGAAAAAAACAGGGATAAAAAAGAAAGGGAGTATTCATGCTTTACGGCATAGCTTTGCCACTCACTTATTAGAGGGGGGGACTGATTTGATTACCATAAAGGAATTGCTTGGACATGCCAGTTTAAAAACGACAGCTATTTACACACATGTGAGCACAAAACAAATCAGCAAGGTGCAAAGTCCATTAGACAAAATAGGGCTATAATGAAAAAGCTCCAACTGAGTTAATCCAGACAAAGAGTTGAGTAATATTTTTTTTATATTATTAATAATATTGTATTTTTGCAAGTGGGTTATAAAAACAACAAAAATCATGAAAATCAAAATTGAGTTAATCCAGCCAAAAAGATGAGTAATATTTTCGTAATTGATTGGTTATTAATATTTTAGTATATTTGCAGTTGAGTATAATAATGTGTTACCTGCAATGCTGGACAACGACCGTGCAACCATTAAACTGACTGACATGAAACAATCGGATATCGGGACAACAACTTTCGGACTGACTGTCAAACACGACAGCCAACGCAAAGAAGTTTTATTTTTTTCCACCGCACATTTTTTGTTTTTTAATTTTATGGCTACCGCACAAAACACACTTTCATTTTTTTGCCGACACACGAATCCAATGCAGAAAAAAATGAAAGAGTGTTTTCTCCAACGCTTTACTAATAACCAAGAGACAGAATCCTATCTTTGACTACAGTATAAATTTTCAATGGCAAAAAAAGTAAAAAAACAAAAGCAAGAACGAAAACCATTTCATCTTTTTAAGGGGATGTTGCGATTGGTTTCATCCGAGTTTGAAAAACGATTTAATAATTTCAATAACGAGCATCAAGTATTTACAGAGTTGGGGTGGTCAGTTGATTCAAATAGGAATGGACTTCTTATTGACTTATCTCAAATCAGGTGGGTTGAACTTGGTGCAGCAGCACAACTTGTTTTACTTATTGAAAGTGCGAAGAAACAAGGATTGAAAATCATGATTGCTTTGCCTCTTAATAAATTAAGTAAAGGAGAGAGTGAATCATTGGTTAAAAGCAAAGCCAACTCAGATACAGAATTTCAAAAAAAGTCAGAAGTATTTGAAGGATTGAGATTATCAAGAGAGTATGCAAAAAATTATTTATCAAATATTCAGTTTCAGAGAACATCGGTTTGTCCGCATATAAAAACTGGTGAAGTTGTATTTACAGAGGATTATCAATTTGAAGCCGAGAAAACAAACGAATCTGAAACTGAAATAGAAAAGAAATCCGCAAGCGAAATATTACGAAGAATAAGAAGACCTGATGAGATTGGCTACAGATTTCTTATTCCTCTTACTTGGTTGAAAGCAAAACAGCACAATCACAGTTTAGATTTTATTGAAGAAAAATTTACAGATGTATTGAGTCAATCTGAACGAGGACTTGATGCTATTGATGCACAAGCGATAAAAAATGTAATCATAAATGAACTTTTAAAAAATGTTAGGGAACATTCTAAATGTGATGATGCGTTAATTTGCGTTGCGTTACAGCCGAGTAAAATACTTACCGCAAACGACTATTTGCCATGCGAAAGAAACTTTATTGAGTGGACAAGTAAAACGAACACAAACTATATTTCAATTTTTTTCGGGGACAATGGAGATGGCTTGTGCAGAACACTTGAGCCAGCATTTAAGTCCAACTCTAATGAAAAAGCTAATGACTATAATATTATTAAATGGGCATTTGATAAATGGTCAACAAGCAAAACTGATGAAACTCTTAGGGGTACCAAAGGGCTTTACAGAATTCTCAGGATAATTAATAAATACAATGGACTAATCGCTATAAGAACTGCTCATGAAAATGCAGGATTTCAAAAAGGCGGTCTTGAAAGTTCAAAGTTTGTTCACCAAACGATAGAAAATAAAAAAAGTCTGAACATCGGATTGCTTCCCGGGACATTTTTGAAAATGCAATTTTCTCCATTCAAGGAGTTAATAAAATTCAATATTACACCTCATATTGCTCAATACAAACAAGACGATGATTATAAGTGGGTAACAAAAACAATCCGATTAGATACAAGGAATCCAAAAGAAACTTTCGTTAACGATTTATCGGTAAAAAAACTTTTCGGAGAACAAAAAACTAATGTTCTCATTTTGATTGATGCAAAAAACAGTAAACTTTCAAAACCTGATGAAATAGAAGATTCAATAAAAAATCATCTTTTGCATTTAAGTGAAGCAAGACACCCAAACGGTGTTGTTGTTTATGGCTTCCCAACAGGTTGGGAGAATATTGAAACAATTGTAAATTCTGTCAACTCGTTAATTCAAGAGAAAAGAATAAAACCAGAAGTAGATTCTGAAGCTATTCATCCAGACAAAGAAGATATTTATGACCCTGTTCTTGTGTTAGGTGAGAACCGTCAATTCTGTTGGGTAGGAGACGACACAAATATTATTTCATGCCTCAATGAGCTTTATCGTAGTGAACAGCCCCCCAAAAAAATTACTAAATTAGAATCCTTTAACTCGCTTGATTTAAAATCACAGACAAGAGTATTACAATATTTCATGAGTGATGATGCAGTCGTAACTTTGGAATATGGTCAAGCATTACGGTTTAACTTTAGCAATCTTAAAAATCATTTTTCAGAGCAACTAAAACTCAAGCTAAATGAAACAATAAAGGAACATAAGGAGAATCAAAAATATTATGTAACTCCTAATTTACGCAATGTAAAATATTGGGTGAACATTGATAATCTTATAAAGGGTGACATGAAAGGATATGCTTTTGCACTGAGTTCAGCACTAAAAGAAATTGATTCAACACTTCCTGAAAATCTCACCAATTACAAAATACTAATTGACAACCAAGATTCATTTCAGTTGGCAGTAGAGTTTTCAGGTTGGATAGGAATACCAAAAAAAAATATTATCAATTTCAATGATGAAGTTGATGGACGATTACCAAGACGAAATCCAATTTTTGAGGAGAAAGACAATGTAATAATTCTTACAACAATTATTTCTACAAAAGAAACTGCAAGAAGGTCTTTGAAAGCAGTGTTAAGAGATTTGGCTAACCCTATTGCTGTGTTAGGCATAATAAACCAAAGCAATGATATACCCATTGCTGCATGGGATAATAAAAGACCGACAGTATCACTTATAAATAATGTTGATTTTGAAATTTCACAAGAGGAAATTTCAAAGCACAACTTACAACCAATTTTCAAAGCACCTTTTGGCTACAGTGATGAACCGACTGACAATGAATCAAAACCTGACAAAGAGATTGAAAAGATTTACAATTTAATAACCGAACAAAAAGCGTTACATTTTAGCCATATAGGGAAAACAAACAGCCGACATTTTACTTTCTATCTTAGTGCAACAAGATTATTGAACGATGAAGAGAAATCTGAGAAATTAATTTACGGAAAGTTTTATGACAGAATAAAAGAATGGCTTGATGATATAGGAGAAAACACATTTGACATTTGGAGACCAACTCCAGATTTTAAATTATTAAATCCAGTAAATAAAATCACAAATAAAATTTCTAACTATTTTGCGGAAAAAAGAAAATACAAGTGCAACAATATTTCCGAAATTAAACGAGTAGCAAATTATGGTGAATGGAGTTTGATGAACCCAAGGGAGTATCAGATGAATCCTTGTGAAAATATTGTGATTGTAGATTGGGGAAGTTTAACAGGCAACACCACCCAACAAATGATAAATCTTGCAGCACAAGAAGGGAAGAAAAATATACTTGTCTGCATTTTATTTTCTCAATTACCTTCTAAAGAGGAAGAATTTTTAATAAACATAAAAGAAGTAAAAGGGCAAAAGAAAAAAAATAAACAAACATTGTTTGAAGCACCTGTAATCAGCGAAATAAGTTCAGCCGTTTCTGTTAATTTCTTTTATCGCCTTCCTCTAAGGAATTATGAATCAGCTGACTGTCCTATATGTGAACACATCCATGCATTAAGAGAGTTTGAAATTAAAGGCGAGCACATGAGTGACTTCTACATGAAAAGAAGGGAGCGTTTAAAAATTAAAGACAAGGATAAAGCAGATTTACCGCCCCAGGACTTTTATGCTAACGATAATATCTTTTTAGATTCAGAAGTGATTCTGCACATGTTCAAGTTTCGTGTTTTATTACAAGAAGCACTTTTGTCAACGAGAAAAAGAAAAGAGATAGAAGATTACTTCGTTAAGATTTTTCAAAATATTGAAAAAGAAAAAATAAATCCAAAGTCAGAGATTTATTCCATCCTCTATTTTTTATCTACTGAAATAATGTGGATGCAAAAACCCCCTTTAGTTTTCCTAAGTATTCGTAAAACTCTTTCCCAAATTGCTAAAACTATTGCAGTTTGGAAATTGGAAGAAGCAAGAGATTTCTTTTTTGATGAACCGACCTTAGTTCGTTACAAGTTTGCGGCAATTAGTGTTCTTAGGTCATCAGATAAAAACGAATTTAATCTTTCAATACATGATATTTTCGCAAGTGCTAAGAGAGGAGATTTATACTCTCATTCTATAACGCAAAATCTTTTTTATCATACCTACTCCTATTTAAAAAGACAATATCATACTTCAAGTGAATACTTTGATATTGTAATAAAAAAACTTGATTTGATTTTAAAAGAAAATAATCTGAGTAGCAAATTAAAAAACGTCATTATTTTCTTGCGATACTTTGCAGAGAAAAGAAAATTTGAAATTGCAATTCCATCTGATACAAAAATGTCAGCGTTTAATAGCTACAAGAAACAAATCATAGACAACTACGGACTAAGCTACAAGCATAATAATGTCAGCGATGATTTCACAGAGGTGAAACCTATTGATTACTTACAGATGTTGCAAACTCACCATGAAAAGAATTTGTCAGAAGAAAACTTAAAATCAATTATTGAAAATTCAGGGTTTGTTAACTGGCTCAGTATAGTTCCGAAAAGATGGTCTGATGTCGCTGCATATCTAAACAATGTCGTAATAAATCACTTTGGCAAACTTGATGATTTAGTAAACTCAAAACTATTTTCTTCAAGTGACACTTTGTTTGCAACATTTATCCGACAAATGTTATCCGAGAAAAAACTATTTGGTGTCAATGACGAATTGACTTTGCAGATTAACGATATTATTACAAACTCTTCTATACTCGGAAGCCGAAGTTTCTTTAATCGCTTCATAAGTACATGGAATTTTTACTACCAAAGTTTCATGCATGTGAATGCACATGCACCAGCATTATCATGTCCATTGGTTAAAATCGCTGAACAAGCTCCTTGTAATTTTTTAGACGCGGTTAATAAGTCAATTGGCGAATCTGAAAGAAAAGCAAAAGGTCAAAATATAAAAATCGATTTTAATTGTAAAATAACCAATGATGCGAAAATATTTTTTCCGTATAGCCAGCTTAAACGCTTTTTTGACCAAGTATTTTTATATAATCTCTTTACTCATCATATAAATGGGCAAACAATAACAGTTGCGGTTGAGCAGATTTTAAAATCAGATGAAAGTATCACAATTAGAATAAGCAGTAAGGGAACAAAGCCAAAGGAAAGAAACAGTGGAGGACTAAATAAATTCGTTACTGAGTTTGCACTGTTCGGAGGACATTTGAATTACGACTATAACAAATCAAGAAAAGAATTTTTAATTGATATTAAACTATTAATTTGGAAAGATGAGTAACCGAAAATTTAAAATAATTCATTGGGACGATGATAGCGTAATGAAGGGCTTCATTACAGGAACAATACCAAGCGTTCTTAAAGAGTTTGAATGCGAAGTTGAACAAGGAGATTTCTTTGATTCAAGTGTGCAGTTTGTTGAAAGGTTGAAGAATGT
The DNA here is from genome assembly GCA_001769655.1 of Bacteroidetes bacterium RIFCSPLOWO2_12_FULL_37_12. Taxonomy (GTDB): domain Bacteria; phylum Bacteroidota; class Bacteroidia; order 2-12-FULL-37-12; family 2-12-FULL-37-12; genus 2-12-FULL-37-12. The sequence goes on from MEPC01000024.1 coordinate 30,663, forward strand.
AAAATATGACTTGGTTATTCTTGATATTGAAAATGAAACCGACAAGGACAATAAATCTGATGTAGGATTTGAGCTACTGAATGATGTAATTACAACATACAAGAACTCTATTCCGCTCTTAATTTTCTCCCGACACCCAAGAGTTTTAGAGAAAGTTGGGGAATTCAAAAAAGCACACAATCTAAATATTGAGTTCTTGAATAAAGGACTGAGAGGGGAACCGGCATATCAACAAAGAGTAAAAGAGAAACTAAAATTATTATTAAATCTTGGTTACCCCGAAGTTAAACTTCTACCCTACAATGATTTTAAAACTAAATCCGCTGTCAAATCAATTGGACTACACAACTTACAAAGTATTATCTCTCTTTATCTGAGTTCAAAATCAATCCTGAGTAATGACAAGGTTAGTATCAAAGTGATTGCACCTGGTTATTCAGGTGCGTATGTTTTTGAAGTGGTATTTGGTTCTTTAAGCAAGTTGCTTAAAATTTCTCATGATAAATCCGTTATCGTAAGAGAATATGAAAACCTAAATTCATACTCTACATTTTTACCATCCAAAATTAAAATTGATTACGATAAAATTGACCCTACTCAACTTTCTTCCGAAGGATGGTATCCGATTTTTTATGAGTTGGTTTCATATTCAAATACTCTTTTCGGGTTCATTGCTAAAAACCAGAACCAACATTCAGAAATTGAAGCACTTTTAGCAGAGATATTTTCGGACGAAAGATTTTTAAAATTATATCAACACAGAAAAGAATTTGACATCGTAATAAACAAAAATATTTTGGAAGACATTGATAGTGTAAGAGCTTCTTTTATTGAAAACGCAGTGAAGACATTAGAACCAATCTTAAAAAAACACTCAAATATTTTTGATAAAAGTATAATTGACATAATCACTGAGCATCATTCCTTTGGAAATATCTCTGATGCGAAAATTGGAATTCCAAAGTCAAATAAAATCCTATCACATGCGGACTTGCATGCAGATAACATTCTTGTAGATTCTCAAAAATCTCCAATAGTAATTGACCCCGGCAGTATTAATTACAAATACTGGTCTTATGATATAAACCGACTTTTAATGGATTTATTTATTCGTGGAATCGGACACCAGACACTTGACTACTTCGACATTAATTCTATTAAAAAGGATTACAGCATATTTCAAAACATACTTACACGACAAGCAATTCAGGTTGAAAATTTCAAAAGCGATGAAGGTTTTATTACCGCAATAAATTGGCTTATCAAGAATGTTACAGAGATTCACAAGACAGATTTTGTTGAATGGCAATATCAATTAGGACTTGGGCTTGAGTTATTGAAGGCATCGTATAAGAGTATTTCACTTCCTGCAAACAAGAGGGCATTGGCTTTATTGTGTGCATGTGAAGCAATAAAAAAAGCAAGTGCAACTTTGGAAACAACAACATGAAAGCCAACGCACAAAAAAATACACTCTTGCAAGTCGCTCAAGGCAACGCTGAAACCAAAGCTTGCAAGAGAGTATTTTTTTCTCCCGCCCAAGAAAAATTAAAAAAGAGTGTTTTCGCCAACGCTTTAATTAGAATCATACATTTGCAAACAACATTTAAAATAAAATCTAAAGATAAAAAATAATAAAATGGCAAATCTTGAAAAAAAATACTACATCAATGTAGGAGCAAATGGAACATTTGCAGATTCTGGACAAGTTCACTCAACACCTTCTGATGTTGAAGATATTTTTAAATTCCTTAATGACAGCGACATTGAAAAACTTCTGATATATTTTCATGGAGGTTTGGTAAGTGAGAAAAATGGAATGAATGCAGCAGAATTAATGAAAAATTATTTCGCTGATGTAAATTCAAAAAGACATGTTGTTTCCTTTGTTTGGGAAACTGGTCCGATTGAGACAGTTGTCCAAAACCTGAAAGATTTAAAGGAGTTGACAGGAAAAGATTTGTTTGAGGAAGTAATTAAATTTGTAATCAAAATTGTTGCTAAAAAACTTGGAATATCAGATGCAAGAGGCGATGGAGAATATTTAAGTGACACAATCATTAAAGAAGAAAAAAATAAAGTTGCACCATTTGAAAATCTTGACAAAGATTTAGGAACAAGAGGCGGTGCAATTATTGACATTGATGATGAAGATGAAACATACAGCGAATTTTACAAAAAGTTAGAAGCAGAATCCAAAAATCTTTTGGATAATGAAGCATCTGACGAATTGAAAAATATTAATGAGGATAATGAAGAAGTAAGCAGAGGTGGCTTTTTAGTTATAGCGAAAATTGTTGCTCAAATAGCTTTTGCTGTATTGAAACGCTATTGGAAGAAAACTCATCACGACTTTTATCCTACAGTAATGGAAGAAGCATTCCGAAAAATTTATTTGGATAAAATCGGGCACTGGGGCTGGAAACAAATGAAAGACAAATCGGATAAAATGTTTCAAAGCAATTCAGGACTTTCGGGAGATGCTCAATATGCCGGAGCATTCTTTCTTGCACTGCTTGACATGCATACAAAAAACAGAGTAACAGCAGGAAAGAAATTTGAAGTGGAATTAATTGGACATAGTGCAGGTTCCATTGCAATTTGTAACTTGCTGGAGGCAACAGGAAAAAACTTTCCATCAATCAGATACAACAATATTTTCTTCCTTGCTCCTGCCTGCCGCACAGATTTGTTTCTTGAAAAGGGAAAGGCAGCAAAGGAGAAAGGATTATTTCAAAAGTTCAAAATGTTTACAATGGAAGAAAGCAATGAGAAGAAAGACTATTGTATTCCATTCATCTACACACATTCGTTACTGTATATGGTTTCAGGATTGTTTGAGGATGAAATTGATGCTAAAATTATGGGACTTCACGAACAGTTTAAAGCAATAGGACGCTATTCTGATTTTGACGAGTTGAAGAAATTGAATTCGTTTATCAATGATAACAAACTTGTTCTTTCAACCGACACAACAAACACGGATGAAAGTATGCGTTCAAACTCTTTAAAGCATGGAGATTTTGACAATGATGACTACACTTTAAAATCAATCTTGAAAAGCATTTGATTATGAACTATGCAGTTGTAATAGGCATTGACCACTATGACAAAAAACCTTTATCGGCTGCTGTAAGCGATGCAAAAGGGTTTGCTAAATATTTGTTTAGCAAAAAACTTGTTTCAGGGTCTGCTGATACCATAAATAAATTTAAGGACGAGCATACTGAAATAAATATTGATAAGGCACTCCAAGACAACACAGGAACTGATAACCTTAAACTTTTATTGTCCGATACTGACAATCAAATTGCAGATAATAAAGATATTGATAAGGCGATTGACGATGTTATACAAGATGCAAAAAAACACAGAGCAGAAAAAAATCGCTTGTATTTTTATTTCGCTGGTCATGGCATGGGTGTTACTTATGATAAAACAGCATTGTGTTTAAGATTTTGGCCAAATTGGTTTAATCACTGCATTTCAAGTTCTGATTACAAATCTTGGTTAATAAACAAAGGAGTGTTTGATGAAATTCTGATTTTTCTAGATTGTTGCAGAGAGTATGACCAAAATATAGATGCAAAGTCTCCTTTTCCCGATTGGGAAACGCCTATTGGCGACAAATCTCCAAACATCCTTATTTGTAATGCCACCATGTATGGCAAACTCAGTTTTGAAGTAGGTGCTGATAAAAAAAGAGGAGCATTCACATCTTTCTTAATTCAATCTTTGAATGGTGATGCAGACAGAAAAAACGAAGGAATAATAACTTCAAACTCTTTAAAAAATCACATCAATAATAATTTTGAAACTTATGCCACACAGCAGGGCAAGTATCAGCGAGGTGATGCCTTCACTCAAGGAACTAACGGAGATGCTATTGTAATTTGCGAAGTTGAAAACTTAGTTTCAGCACATAATTGTGAAATCACTTTTAAGAGAAATTCAAATGTTACATTAAAAGGTAGAGATACTAAACCTATACGAACAGATGATGTTACAGAAGGCGATAAATGGAATTGCAAATTGGAACAGGGCTTTAGCGTTTTGATTGACAACCACACCAACGAAAAGAAGTTAATTGAGAATTATTCTGAAAATACAATGAGCTATGTTAAGTTCTGAAAATAAATATCATGTTACTATTTCTTTCAATCAAAGAATTGAAGGAATACTGTTGTCCCTCGTTAACGGCATTTTAGAAACCGTTTACACAGGAGTTGCGGAGCAATTAAGTTTAGAATTGCCAGTAGGCATTTACAAACTGAGAGCAAAGTTTATTGACTATATGCAAGAGTATCCTTTAATCATTGACGAAAACAAGAACTTCCGTTTAGATTTTGATTATCCTTCTGTTGCACCAATACTTTCATTCAGAACCACGCACGAATACTTTCACGGCAACTGCGAATACTTTAGCAAATTCACAACTGAAAAAGAAGAAAAAGCAAATCCAAGTTTATTATTTTTTGGAGCGAAATATGACAAGGATAAGTTCCAAAATGTCATAATGGAAAAACTGCTTTCCAATTATTCAGTAATCAACAGCGATAACGAAACCCTTTCTCAATTCGACTCGGTAAATGCAAAGTTTAGTAATGACTATGGATGGTTGGCATTTTCAACCAAACTACAAAATGGACAATATTTTTTGAAGTGGAACAATGAATCTGAATGCAGAATTTTTCCATTTTACATTTTTGACAATTACCAAACACAATTTTTTATTCGTTACTCAACATTGCCTGACTTTGAAAACTGTTTTTTCTTTTATACAAAGAAAATGTGTTTTAGTGTTGATGCAGAAGAATACCTTGTGCTCGACAAAATTCTTTTCGCATTCAAAGATTACAGCAACTATAAATTATTGACTGAAAAAGATATAAGCATCATTCAGCAACACCCCTACTTAGTTACTCTTATTCATATTCTTCAATCGGAACTAAGTGAAAAACTTGACTGCGAAGATTGTGAACATTTACTGTTGCCTGACTTAATACTTCTTTCGGACAATCCGAATGAAATTGAAAATGATGAATTACTCCCTGTGATTTCATCGGTTATGAATAAATACTCCTATAACAAAAAAAATAAAAAAGTATCGTTCAAACCTGCTTCCTTAATTGACAGGACAATTGACCATGTTAGATACGATTTGTTTTGGAATAACTTTTCAAAAATTGACAACACAATTGATTGGTTAGACCTGTATTCAAAGTTTATAAATAAATCTGATTTGTTTCCAGTAAGCAAAAGCGACAATCAAATTGTAAAACTAGGTAAGCGGGTTGCGAATAAATTTGCAAAGGCAAACAAAGACACAATTGAAGTAAGATTAAATTCCCTTATTGGTAAAATACAAGTTGAAAATTTTGAGAGTAATATAAACGAAACATTTAACAGTATCGGAGATGTATCTGAAATTGCAGACAAGCTAAACCTACCACCGACTAAAGTTTTGAGAAACTATGAAACTTACAAAGGAATTTATGACAAACTTAAATAGTCAACCCGCAAAAAATTCACTCTTGCAATTCGCACAAGACAACCGCACAAACCCAAAATTGCAAGAGAGTATTTTTTCTCCCACCCAAGAAAAATTAAAAAACAAAAAATTTCCTTACCTTCAAAAAAATAAAACTTCGCAACCGCACAGTGCTAACTTGACACAGACGAGCATTGAATGGTGGACAGCATTGAAAAAAGTTTATCGTAACTTGACACGGCAGCACTTCGGACAGGCAGAAGCACATGCAGGTAACAACTAAGGCTTCGTTGCAACAGGGGCTTAAAAGAAATGGCGGGTGACGAACAGGTTTGAGAGTTTTTGCTATTTATTTACTTTTGTGCGGGCTGACAGTGACGAGCATTTAATCCGCCACTTCTTTAAGCCCCGAACCGTCAGATTGTGAAAAAACCTATTTTTTTAAGATTTCCATTTTAAAATCCCGTTTTAAATTCTATTACAACCCACCAGAAGCATTAAGAGCTTTTCATTTTTTCATGCCGCAAGTCGATATGAAAAATTTACTGGTGCCACAACACCTCGCATTGTGTCACTTTTTTTCAAAAACAAAATTTTCCCTCCTTGGTTGAGCATATTTTTATAATCCGGTTTCCATTTCTTCAACTTTTTTAATAATTTTTTAACCCCAACTATTGAAATCGTTCGTCTTAAATTGTAGCAGATAAAAATGATTCCCATCTCTCCGTCCACTTTTTGTAATCCTTTGAGTAAGGTGTATGTAAATCCCCATTGTCGTTTAATCGTGCCAAAGGTATGCTCGCAAATTTGTTGCCGTCTGTTATAAAGCTCTCTTTGTGTTTTTATTCTGAAATTATTTCTATCCACAGCATCCTGATTTTCGTTCCGCTCAATTACCCTTCCTCTTCCTTCCGTATTTTTTGTACATTGATTTAATACGGGACACATTTGGCAGAAGGGCGTTTTGTAATGTTTCACTCTTGTGGTTCCCCCTGTTTTTCGTTTTTCACTCCGATGACTTTTTTTATACCAGCTCCCGTTGGTTTTAAGTAGTTGCCCCTGTGGACAGAGGTAGGTATCATTCTTCGGATTGTACTGGAAATTTTCTACGAGATATTTTTTGTCTAAATGTTTTACCGATGGCTGTTCTCTGAATGCCACAACTGTGGTGATATTTACAAAAATGTGTTCAAGAAGTTCCTGAGAGAACTTATTTTTTTATTTTCCGAATTTTTGATTTCCCTAAAAGCAAAATACTACCACAGGTTGATTCCAAATTTTTAATTTTCATTCCGCTCTATTTTTTTTTCCTTCCGTATATCGCTTATATTACATACGATTTTTGTGTATTTTTGCTGGTGAAAGGTAGTTTTTAGACGGACTGCCGTTATCGGTCTTGCTAAGAGGACACAGCGTTTCATAAATTAACATCTTGATTTGAGATAAAAAGTTGTATTTTTGCAATATATGGTAGAAAAGGCATACATAACGGCAAAGGTCTTTAAATGGGCAAGAGAATCAGCTAAAATGACTGAAGAAGTTGCTACATCTAAAGTTGCCGTTTCTATTGATAAGTTCAAGGATTGGGAAAATGGAGAAGATTATCCGACCATTAGACAGGCGCAGACTTTAGCGAAAGCGTATAGAAGACCATTTGCATTATTTTTTCTGCCTGATGTACCAACTGATTTTCAACCTCTTCAAGATTTCAGGAAAACAGGCTCAAAAGAATTAAGTACATCTTCAATTTTCATAATTCGAGAAATACAACAAAAACAAGCTTGGATTAGCGAAGTAAACGAAGATAATAATGAAAACAAAGTTCCATTTATTGGCAAATTCACAATTAGAGATAATCCAGTACTTGTTGCCAATGATATCCTCATTACGCTAAATATCAACCCACTAAATTATAAATCTAATAATCCAATCATCGAATGGATTGATAAAGCTGAATCTAATGGGATTTTTATTTCAAGGACTAGTTTTATCCATTCAAGGCTAAAGTTGGACTCAAATGAAATTCAAGGTTTCGCAATTGCAGACAACTTTGCTCCTTTTATATTTATTAATTCAGAGGATTGGAATGCTCCTCAATTATTTACTTTAGTTCACGAACTTTCTCACCTTTGGATTGCCGAGACGGGAATATCAAATGACGTAGAGCCATCAATAAAAAATGCGGGTGATTATAATCCAATTGAATTATTCTGCAATGAAGTTGCTGCAAACGCATTAATGCCTAAAGAATTCATTGACAGTCTTGACAGTAAGGCTTTTGATAATGCAAAAGAAGTTTTTAAAAATGCTAAAATAATTGGGGTTAGCTCTTTTGCATTATTAGTTAGAGCATTAAACCTTAACATTATTTCATTAAGTGCATATAAACAATTGAAGCATTTAGCCGACATTGAATATAACGAATTCTTAAAAAGAGAAGAAGCAAAAAAAATAAAGCAGAAAGAGAAAGAAAAACCAGGCGGGCCAAATTATTTTTTACTGCAACTAAACAGAAATAGTCGATTATTTACACAAACTGTATTAGATGCTTTTCGTGGAGGGGTAATTGAACCATCCATGGCAAGTAACTTATTAAATGTTCAGGTAAATAAATTTCCCAAACTTGAAGCACAAATGTACAGATGAGTATAATTAATAAAAAATTCTGCTTAGATGTTAATGTGCTTATTCAAGCATGGCAAAAATACTACTCCCCAAAAATATGCCCAAGTTATTGGGATATGCTTAATGAGTTGGGAGCTAATAATATCATCTTCATGCCTGAGATGGTTTATGATGAAATTGTTCGAACAGATGATGATTTGTCAAAATGGTTGAAGTCCAGTAAAATTCCGATTAGAAAGATTGACGAGCAAGTAACGAAATGTTTAAAAGACATCTATTCAGCTGACCCAAACCACAAATATTTTGTTGATAATACAAAGGCAAGGTCATTGGCTGACCCATGGGTGATTGCACATGCATTAAGAGAGAACGCAACAGTCGTTACAAAGGAAGAAAAAGTAACAGCATTAAATACTACGAAAATTAAAATTCCTAATGTGTGTGAAAATATGAATGTATTTTGGATTAATGATTTTCAATTGATTGTTGAGTTAGGGATTATGTTTAAATGTGAAATGGAAACAAAATAAAGCACGAACCGCCAACATATAAGGATTAAACGCAAGCGGGGCAGACGAGCAATTTGAAAGTGTTTTGCTTTCTATTATCTTCGCAGCGTGGGACAGAGACAAATTATTAATCCCGCACTGCATTAAGCCGTAACCCGTCAGGTTGTGAAAAAACATACTTTTTTAAGATTTCCATTTCAAAATCCCGTTTTAAATTCTATTACAACCCAACAGAAGCATTAAGAGCGTTCCATTTTTTTATGCGACAAGACGATATGAAAAATTTACTGGTGCCACAACTCCTCGCTTGGTGTCACTTTTATACAAAAACAAAATTTTCCCTCCTTGGTTGAGCATATTTTTGTTCGCCTTGGCGAATCCGTCCTTTGGCGGATAATCCGGTTTCCATTTCTTCAACTTTTTTAACAATTTTTTAACCCCAACTATTGAAATGGTTCGTCTTAAATTGTAGCAGATTCACCCCGTTAGATAAATATTATTAACAATTGAATCGCTACTATTTTTAATTATACCAATCTGAAACAGGTTTGCGAAAATTGTTTCAAGTTTCAAGTTGCTGTAAGATAAAAGATTTTCACCTATAGTAAAGTATTATCATAACTTAAAACTTGAACTATGTGCGGATTTCGCAAACCTGTGTCCGATAAGTATAAATAATTCATGGTTGTTTAACGAAGTTGAAATAGGACCCAAAGTTACCATGTTGAATGAATGAAATTGTTTTTTATTTAGTAATTTTATACGCAAATTATAGAGTTTTTTCACAAACTGATGTTATGCCCAATGCCAGATCGACACCTGTAAGACAATGAAAAATCCATGAAAAACCCAACAAGCATTATTGACCGCTTTGCATATAATACAACGGACTCCATAGAAACACGCTTTTCAAAAAAGCTTATTTTAATTGTAGCAATAAGTTGTTGTTGTGCCGGAGTAGTGTGGAGTGCAATGTATTTCTTATTTTTAGGAGTTGGGCTGACAATGGTGTTGCCACTTGTTTTTGTTGTCATTGTAGGCATAACTATCCCAATATCTCATTTTAAGCGTAATCATAAATTCCTAATCTACTCCCAGCTAATTTGCATAACATGGGTTTCTGCACTTATTCAATGGAGCATCGGCAGTTTGCATGATTCAGGGATAGTAATAGCATGGAGCTTCTTAGGTCCAGTAGGTGCTTTACTATTTCTAAAACGAAAACAATCCTATTTATGGATGGCCATGTTCATTTCAATTGTTTTGATTTCTGTTTTAATTGAACCTAAGTGGACGCATGATACAATGAACCTTACGGAAACTGCACGAAAAATATTTTACATTATGAATTTGGCGTTTCCTGCAAGCGTAGTTTTTATGGCATCTCTTTATTTTGTTTCCAATTTGATCGAACAAAAGAATTTGAATTATTCTCTTTTGCGAATAACTGAAAACAAAAACAAAGAAATTCACGACAGCATTACTTATGCAAAAAGAATTCAACAAGCAAAGCTTCCTCATATAAATGAAATCCAGAAAACATTTCCAAATTCATTTATTCTTTTTAAACCAAAAGATATTGTAAGCGGTGACTTTTACTATTTCCATAAAAATGACAAATCCGTTTTCATTGCTTCAGCAGATTGCACAGGACATGGGGTTCCGGGAGCATTAATGAGCATGATTGGTTCAGAAAAAATAGATGACGCTTTGGCACACACCGCAGACACTTCCGAAATCCTAAGACACCTTAATAAAGGAATAAAAAATTCCCTTCACCAGACAGACAGCATGGAATCTACAAGAGATGGAATGGACATCGCACTTTGCTCAGTAAACACAGACGCGCGTATTGTAAAATATGCTGGTGCAAATAGACCAATTTGGATTATACGCAACGGACAGACAGCCGTTGAAGAAATTAAAGCAACTAAAGCCGCCATTGGTGGTTTGACTGAATACGACCAACAATTTGAAACCCACACCATACAATTTCATCAAGGAGATACCTTTTACATTTTCTCTGATGGTTACGCTGACCAAGATGGTGGGGACAAAGGAAAAAGATTAATGACAAAAAATTTTAAGCGATTACTATTAGACATACAGGACAAATCCATGCAAAAACAGGAGGAGTACCTTGACCAATTTGTTGACAATTGGCGCGGCGAAAAAGAACAACTTGACGACATTTTAATAATTGGTGTGCGACTATGACAGCGGAAAAACAAACAGAAAATCAAAGACCAGGGCTTTACAGGCGTGTGTTGTGTTTTTATTTTATTGTTTTACAAATGTTTTAGTGTGTATTATATCCCCTGATTTAAATACGATTACATAATTCCCTTTAGCAAAATGGTCTATACTAAAAGTTTTAAAATATTTTCCGTTATCAGAGGTTTCATCCGTTATTTGTTCTATAATTCTTCCATCTGATGAAATGACTTGTAACGATAACTTACTTTTTTTATCATATTCCAAAGAAACATTCAAATTGCTAGTTGATGGATTTGGAAAAACCGAATAAGAAATTTTATTTTTTGTAGCTGTTAGTTGGATGCCTGTACTTTTTTTATTAATGTTCCAGCTAACAACGCTAAAATGAATCGTTGAATGGGTATCAACTCTAAGCAGAAATGTTGTATCAATGACTGTTGTAGTAAGCGTATGCATTCCGTTTGAAAGAATGTCTTGATTTAGTTGTATAGAATCAGTATTATTTGAAATGGTAGCCCCGTCTAATTTCCATGTACTTTTTAATGTATTAGGAACGGGCTTCATTAATTCTGTTAGTTTGAAATCAAGGACTTTGGTGGAAGAATCTATCGTGGTAGCAATAGGTTGATAACTAACTATAGGATTTGCCAGGAAATGTGTTTTTTCTATAATGGTCTCAGTACAAACACTGCAATAGGGATAACCGAGATATTGCATTTTACAACCTGTGTGGGGTTTGTACCAAAGCGAAGAGTTTCCTCCGCAACAATGCTGAAAAATTCCTACACCGCTGTAACCATTCCAGTTTTTCCATTTAACCAAGGTAGAATCGGTTTCTTTGGTCATATTTGGTTTTTCTTTCGCATACATATCTCCTGCATAATATTCATCAGCAAGATATGCAAATGAGTGTCCTATTTCATGGGCGACAATTTCATTGCTGGAAATATTTACAGTTGCAGTTGCATAGACACCTCCTGAACCGCCATAATAAGTTGTATTGGATATAATAAAAACCTGGTCATAGTTTGGAAAATTAGTAGCAAGGGCATTAACAATGTTTGATGTATTGAATGGCACTACTAATCTGTGTATGCCATAAGAATCAAAGCTACATCCTAAATAAGTATCCGAATTGGAAACAGGAACCTGAGGGGATGCATTACTACAATCACCGGCTGTATTGGGATGTTTTGCCCCCGATTGGTTTGAAATTACTTTGATAGCAAATACGTTGAAATAGTTTTTATAATTTGACCATGGGGGTTGCGTAAATAAATAATCAACTAAATTTACGGCATCCGAAATAAAGCTATCTTGTTCGGTTGAGATATAGCCGTCACCCATTATTACAAGATTGATATACTTATTGAGATTTCCTCTAAGTTGTAAAGTATCAACCTGAAAAGATTGTGCTGTTACAAAATTCAGCTTAATAAGCAGAATTAAGCTGAGTTGGATTATTTTTTTCATTTTTTTTATAATTGGATTGTGGTTAATTCTTTTTTTTCTACGCTTTTTAATGATTCCGAAACCCTGATTTTAGTTGAACTTTCTTTAATCTGTAATCTAATAAAAAACTCTTCTTTTTCCGATTCAATAAATTTCGATTTTAGGGTATTGCCTTCCGAATATTCTATATTTTTATATAATGGATGAGGCAAAACAATTGAATTAGTGAGCTTTCCCGTTTCATATACATCTAACGTCAAATAGTTTTCTGTATTCACATTTGTTTGAGCGATCTCTTTAATTTTTCCGGTTGTTTTTGTCTTGCTCAACAGTTCAATTACATTTTTACCCTGAACCGTATCTTTATTGATTTTGAACACTAAAAAAACGATTGCATAATCGTTCTCATTATTAATGGTGCGTTTATTAATTTCTGCTTTCTTTGCAAGACAGCACGAGGTCAATACTATTATCAAAAATAAGAAAGTTTTCATTGAATTTAATAGAAGGATAAAATAAGATGGATTAAAATCCCATAAGTCGGTTCATACAGTCGTGTCGTTTTTGAGAGTTTCACCTAACGTCAGTCCGTTTAAAAACTACCTTTCACCAGCAAAAATACATAAAAAGTGTAATAAATAGCACTTTCTTTTACATTTTGAATTAAATTTTGTACTTTTACGCCAAAAAGAGCATTATAATGCACTTCAACAAATTAATTCGAATAATAAAAGAAAGGCGCGAAACACTGAAAGTAACCCAGGAAACACTCGCAGATCTGTCGGGAGTGGGCTTGCGAACCCTTAAACATTTTGAAAGCGGTAAGGGTAATCCCACCATCAACACCATGCAAAAAATCGCAGATGTTCTGGGAATGGAGTTTACGCTTGAAATAAAGAAAATAAAACCCTGAACGGAATGAGAAAAGCAAAAATATTTTATAAAGGAGAGGATGCCGGTGAACTTTCTCAACAAGATGATGGTAGTTTTACGTATCGCTATAATACGTTGTGGTTGGCAACTAAGGAAAAACCGGCAATCAGTTTGACACTGCCTAAAAATTCGCGGGAATATCACTCAAAATATCTGTTTCCTTTTTTCTTCAATATGCTACCGGAAGGTTCAAACAAACAAGTGGCTTGCCGCCATTTACGCATTGACCCGGATGATTATTTCGGACTTTTGCTTGCCACTGCACAATACGATACGATAGGGGCTGTAACTGTAAAAAAAATTACAACATGAGTTTACCTGTCATAAAATATTGTCCGGGAACATTGGCTAAAGGGTACCGGACATACAGCCGCACCTGCCTGAATCGTGTTTTCAAAGGAAGGTCGGTGTACCATGTTTTGCCATACAATGCTCCTGCGGTGGATGAAAAAACGGATGAACTCTATTTTGAAAATCAAAAACACATTTCCATTTCCGGGGTTCAGGTAAAATACTCCCTGCTGATTGAAAAAAACCACTTGCGGCTTACTAAGGAAGGTGAACAAGGAACCTACATTTTGAAACCCATTCCCTCCGGTGTTAAAATCGCCGGTGCAATGCCCGCCAACGAACATCTTACCATGCAAATTGCACGACAGGTTTTTGATATTGAAACAGCAGAAAATGCAATGATTTTTTTTAAAGACGGTAGTCCTGCATATATCACCAAACGATTTGATGTGGATGAAAATGAAGAAAAACTGGCGAAAGAAGATTTTGCATCTCTTGCGGGTAGAACGCCTCAAACCCATGGGGACAAATATAAATATCTTGGCTGTTACTCTGAGTTATTTGAATTGTTGAAAAAACGCTTGCCTGCTTACAAGCCCACAGCGCTCAAACTGTATAAACTGATTGTATTTAATTATCTGTTTTCAAATGGAGATGCACATTTAAAAAATTTCTCTTTGATTGAAACGCCTGATGGAGATTTTAGATTAAGCCCTGCGTATGACTTACTTAATAGCCAACTGCACATTGATGACTCTGAATTTGCTTTAAAGGATGGTTTATTACCCAAGCAATTAGCAAAGGGAAAAGTAAAGGAGCAATTCTATTTATTAGCTGAAAAGGCAGGATTAAGTGAAAAACAAACAAGTGAAATATTTTCCGATATGCATGCCGGTTCTGAGAAAGTAGCTTTATTGACAAAAACATCCTATTTAAGCGAGAATTCTAAACGCACTTATTTGCAAGCGTATCAAACAAGGTATAAAAAATTATACCGGAAATGAATTGCAAAAATTCAGAGAATATACCGGTGGATGCTAATGTCATGAATAATTGTTATTTTTGCTCTGAATAACCATGAATCGTTGTGAAGAACTGCATTTTTCAGCTCTGTTAAAATCTCAATTAATTTATTAAAAAAAATGAAGCACCCAATCCTCTCGTTTTATTTAGTGACACTTTATCTTTCTGCCTATACCCTTTCCCACGCTCAAAATCCTATCCCCGCTCCCCCTCAGAAAAATCCTGTTTGCCTCTGGGGTGGAACTGTGCATACCGGCAACGATTTGGTAATTGAAAACGCTTACTTGCGGTTTACCAATGGGAAAATCACGCATTTGCTTTCTGCCAATGACATTAAAAAGGATACCATCACCTCCGAAATAATAGATGTCACCGGTAAACAGATATATCCCGGATTAATTGCACTTAACACTCAATTGGGCTTAAACGAGATTGATGCCGCCCGTGCTACGCTCGATAAAAATGAAACGGGCGATTATCTTCCTAACATCTGTTCTATTGTAGCATATAATACCGACTCAAAGGTTACTCCCACCGTTAGGTACAATGGGATTTTATTAGCCGAAGTTGCGCCGGTCGGCGGAGTCATTTCAGGGAGCAGTTCGCTGGTGGAACTCGATGCATGGAATTGGGAAGATGCGCTCTATAAAAGTGATATCGCCATTCATCTCAACTGGCCCCGTAGTTTTCAGAGCATGGGTTGGTGGGCGGAGCCGGGTCCCGTAAAAAAGGACGATAATGTAAAAAAATTAGAAACACTCAAACAATGGTTTGATGATGCAAAGGGATATAAATTGGCACAACAAAATAATACACTCAAGGAAAAGAATCTGAAATTAGAGGCAATGATGGGATTATTTGATGGCACTAAAAAACTTTTTATCCACGCCAATTTTTCAAAGGATATTATGGATGCAGTTTCTTTTTGCAAATTCTACGAAATAATACCTGTCATAGTGGATGCGGATGATGCCTGGCAGTGCGCAGATTTTCTTAAAGAAAATAATGTGCCGGTTATTTTACAGGTACACCAACTCCCAGCGCGTGAGGATGATGATTACGATTTACCTTACAAAGCCCCGGGATTATTAAAATCAGCGGGAGTGCTCACCGCAATTTGCAGTAAAAATGCCTGGGAACAGAGAACCCTCATGTTTCAGGCGGGCACTGCCGCTGTGTTTGGGTTAGGAAAAGAATCTGCGTTGAAAATGATAACCCTGAATCCGGCTAAAATTCTGGGAGTGGAAAAAACTGTCGGTTCACTCGATGTTGGAAAAGATGCCACCTTGATTGTTTCGGAGGGTGACATTCTTGACATGAAGGAAAATAATCTTGTGCATGCATTTATCAGAGGAAAAAAAATAGAGTTACGTAACATTCAAAATCAACTCTATGAGAAGTATATGGATAAATATGGATTAAAAAAATAGCGATTGCTGAACAAATTTGAGCTAATACAACTATTAGTATGATTACTATGAATGATTTTTGTAGAAACACGATTCGCCGTGTTGAATGTAAAGTCACGGCGCACCGTGTCTTTACATTCAACACATCTCTTTTAACCTTTTTAATATCCTTTCTTTTTCTTTCCCCCTCTCTCCTATCCCAGCCCATCTCCTTTAAAAAAACTTTCGGCGGTTCGCAATCTGATTATTGCTTTGGTGTCACTCCCATTTCCGATAGTGGCTATGTACTAGTTGGAAATTCGTATAGCTTCAGCCAGGGATTTGACGATGCATATATCGTAAAAGTTAATGCTATTGGTAAAACATTATGGACCACCTCCGTTGGTTGGAGCGGTAACGAAGATGCGAGAGCCATTGTAGAACTTTCAAATAACGTTTTGCTGGCTATTGGTACTACCTCAAGTAAGGGAAAGGGAAGTAAAGATATTTTGGGAGTATGGTTAAATCAATATGGGGATACCTTATGGACCCGTACGTATGGAAAAAAAAATGCCGATGTAGGATTCGATGTAATTAAATCAGCGGAAAACTGTCTGATAACCGGTGTCACCCGGGATCCTGTTTCTGAGAAAAGTGATATTTATTTTATAAATATAAATGAAAACGGTGACACTATTTTTACTAAAACGTATGGGGGAAAGGAAAATGAAACAGGGTTCGGTTCCTTAGTGACACAACAAGGTGATTACATGATTGTGGGAACTTCTTCCACTTCAAGCCGGGGTGACAATGATATTTATATAGTCAGGGTGGATGAAAATGGAAATAAAATATGGGAAAAGAATTATGGGACGTTGAATGCCGACAGGGCTGTTTCCATTGTGCAATTCAATGACTCCATTTTTTATTTAACCGGCGCCATCCGTTACAACGGAGAACCTGATTATGATTTATTTGTTATGAGAATAAATGGAATAGGTGATAGCTTATGGTTAAAAAGTTATGGTGACACGTTATTTGACGAAGGAAATAATATATCGGTAAGTAAAGACGGTAACTTGCTTGTCATGGGAACTACTCAAAGTTATGGAGCAGGAAATAAAGACATGATAGTATTGAAAATTTCGCCTGAGGGGGAGTTGTTGAATCAGCAAACTTACGGTGGTGCCGGCTCGGATGAAGCCATAACAGGATTTCAGACAAGCGATGGCGGGATTTTGTTAGCCGGTTATACAAGTAGCTATGGCGAAGGCGGGGCGGATATGTTCTTAGTCAAAACCTTGCCGGATTGGACATTATCTTTCGAAGAAAATAATTTTTTATCCTTGAGTAAAAAGTATTTTACTATTTGTACCGGAAATGAATTAATTATTAATTTTGATTCCGGAGTTCATTTAGAAAAAGATAATATTCATTTAATTGATATTACAGGAAAAAAAATTGAATTCTCTATGATTAAAGAAAACGGGTATTTAAAAATTCCAATTAATAAACTTAACTGTGGTATGTACCTTTACAGAATAATTGAAAAAAATGGAACTTCCTATTTTGGAAAGTTTGTAAAATAATGAATCCCTCCTTTTATATCGCTTCCCGTTATTTCTTCACCCGGAAAAAAAGAAATATCATTCACTGGTTATCCATAATTTCCATGGTAGGAATTGCGATAGGCACTATGGCGCTGGTGGTTGTCCTTTCTGTTTTCAATGGATTTAAAGGGTTAATTCATTCGCTCTATGTTTCTTTTGATCCCGATTTGCTGATAACAGCAAAAGAAGGAAAACGATTTTCCATCACTGAATTGGATTGGAATAAAATCGTTTTAATGCCCGGGGTTAAAAATTTATCGAAAATTTCGGAAGATAATGCTTTGGCTAAATATGGAGAGAAGCAAATGGTGGTCAGAATTAAAGGAGTGGATGAATCATTTGCAAAAAATTCAGGAATAAAAGATCATATCCTTACGGGAAACTTTCAATTTAATGATTCTAATTATCCAAATTTAAGTGTCATTGGGCAAGGCGTGCAAAGTACATTGGGGATTAATCTGTATGATGAACTTACCCCTCTTAATCTGTGGTATCCCGGAGAGTTAAAAAAAGTACATATAAATCCTGAGAATGCTTTTACACGGAAGAATATTTTTGTTTCAGGAATTTTCTCACTTGAAAAACATTACGATGACCAATATGTGCTGGTACCACTTTCCTTTGCACAGGAATTATTCAGTGACACACAGCGGATCAGTTCTCTTGAGGTGACACTGATTAATGAGTCGTATGCACAAACGGTAAAAAAACAAATTCAGCAGATTATCAGAGAAAAATTCAAGATAGAAGACCGCTTTGAACAACACAAATCACTTTTTACAATTCTTAACATAGAAAAATTTGCGATATTTTTAATTCTCACGTTAATTATTCTCATTGCTTCGTTTAACATTTACAGTTCCCTGCTGATGCTGGTGATGGATAAAAAGAAAGACATAGCGATCCTGTTTGCGTTGGGATTAGATCCTAAAAATATTTCCCGTATTTTTACATGGAACGGCATGATGATTTGTCTCAGCGGCGCATTTTCCGGATTAGTGTTAGGATTTCTGTTTTGCTTGCTTCAGAAAGAATATGGACTTATTTCGCTGGGAGATATTTCTTTGATTGTGTCAACTTATCCCGTGGAAATGGCTTGGCTTGATTTCGCGACAGTTTTTATAGTTGTAGCCGGTATAACCTTTTTAGCATCCATTTACCCTGCGGGAAAAGCCGGAGAAATGGCAAGAGATTTCAGGATGGCTGATAATTGAAATTCGCATTGTAGAAACACGGTGCACCGTGTTTCTACATAATGATATACATAAGATATTTTAAAATAAATAGATTTGTCCTCAGATTCCACCATCAACGTTCTCATTATTACCTATTATTGGCCCCCATCCGGTGGTTCAGGTGTACAACGCTGGCTAAAATTTACCAAATATCTTTCGTCTTTCCGGATTCAGCCGGTTGTATATGTTCCTGAAAATGCCGATTACCCGGTGGTTGATAAAAGTTTAACCGAAGAGATTTCACAAAATATTGAAATCTGGAAATATCCCATCTGGGAACCCTATCAATTATATAAAAGAATCCTGGGGATTTCCAAAGATTCTAAATTGCAAAGCGGAGAAGTTTCGAAAGTAAAAAAAAGTTATCTTCAACAATGGGCGGTTTGGTTAAGAGGAAATCTCCTGATTCCCGACCCACGTAAGTTCTGGGTTTTTCCTTCTGTAAAATTTTTGAAAAAAAAGATGCAGGAAAAAAAATTTTCAGCCATCATCAGCAGTGGTCCACCCCACAGCGTGCATTTGATTGCTGAAAAAATTTCTTCATTTTTTAATTTGCCATGGATAGTGGATATGCGAGACCCCTGGACAGATGTATTTTATTATAAGGATTTGAAACATTCTTTTTTTGCAAAGAATTGGGACAAAAAATTAGAAAGCCGGGTGTTGAATAAGGCAAATCACATTATCACAGTCAGCAAAGGGTTAAAAGAAATATTTTTATCCAAGGTAGAAAACAAAAATAAAATCACTGTCATTACAAACGGTTATGATGAGGAAGATTTTAGCGCTTCCGGAAAAAAATCATTTTCTGAATTCACAATTACATACACAGGTCAACTTCTTCATTCATACAATCCGTATCCTTTTTTTGATGCATTAAATAATCTACTGCAATCCGGATTATTGTCAACTATTCGCTTGAACCTGATTGGAAGCATGGGAAAAGAAATCATAAGTTACATTGAAAAATCATCTCTGAAAAAAGTGACGGTGATAACAAAAAATTTACCCCATCTTGAATCCCTTTCCTATTTAAAAGGGAGCCATCTTCTGTTTTTATGTGTTCCGGAACCGGAAAATGCCAAAGGAATTTTAACTGGGAAAATTTTTGAATACCTTGCCTCCGGAAAACCAATATTAAATCTATGCAATACTTCGCTGGAATCGGAAGAAATAATCAGGGATTGTCAAGCGGGAAAAACATTTTATCGGCACAATTTGCAAGGTATCAAAAATTTTATCCTATCGGTTTACGCAGATTATAAGAATGGGAAAATTTTTACTAAAACAGACGCTTGTAAAAAATATGAACGAAAATATTTGACGGAAGAACTTGGGAGGATTATAAGGGGTATAAGGGTATAGGGGTATAAGGGTATAAGGCATTGTCGTTCCCCTATACCCCTTATATCCCTATATCCCAACATCCCTACATCCCTATACCCCGCCCTCCTACGAACTAAACGCCATCAGCAAATCATACTCTGTAATGATACTGATTTTTCCTTTCTCGTCTCTCACAAGAATGGCTTTATTATCTTTGTTAATCATCGTTGACAATGTTTCCAGGGAATCATCAATTCCTACCAATGGAAAAGGTTTTCCCATAATGTTTTTTACCGGTTTATTTTTCAGATCAGGATTTTCAATCAACCGTGTGAGAATATCTTTATTGGTTAAACTTCCCAGATTATGATCATTTTCCATAACAGGTAATTGAGAAATCTGAAAATTTTTCATCAGGTTGATGGCGGTTTCAACTGTGTCACCTGGCTTAACATAAGCTAATTTCAGTTCCCGGTTTCTTTCAGCTAGTACACGGGCTGAAACCACCACTCTCGACTCGACAAATCCATGGTCCTGCATCCAGATATCATTATAGATTTTTCCCAGATAGCGGGAACCGTGGTCAGGCAATATGATAAGCATTATATCACTGTCTTTCAATGGGTGTGTTCGGGCGTATTCTAATGCACCAAAAACAGCAGAACCGGATGACCATCCCACAAACAAGCCCTCTTCACGGGATAATCTTCTCGCCATGATAGCGCCATCTTTATCCGTCACTTTAATAAATTGGTCAATAAGATTAAAATTTACATTTTTAGGCAGAATATCTTCCCCAATGCCTTCCGTCAGATAGGAATAAATTTCATTCTCATCAAAAATTCCGGTTTCCTTGTATTTCTTAAATACGGAGCCATAAGTATCAATTCCCACAGAAATAATAGATGACTTTTGTTCTTTCAGATATTGGGTGATTCCGCAGATAGTGCCACCGGTTCCAACTCCTGCGGCAAAATGAGTGATTAACCCATTAGTTTGTTTCCAGATTTCGGGACCGGTGGTTTCGTAATGAGCCGCTGTATTTGAAAGGTTATCATACTGATTCGGATAAATGGAATTAGGCGTTTCCTTATTTATTTTTCGTGCCACTGAATAATAGGAACGGGGGTCATCGGGCGACACGTTAGTTGGTGTCACTACCACCTCGGCGCCAACCGCTCTCAGAATATCCATTTTCTCTTTTGATTGTTTATCGGGTAACGTGCAAACACATTTATATCCTTTTGCTACGGCAGTGAGGGCAAGTCCCATACCGGTGTTGCCGGAAGTTCCTTCCACAATGGTACCACCGGGACTCAGCATTCCCTTTTTTTCAGCATCTTCAATCATCTTTACGGCGATGCGGTCTTTAATGGAATGTCCCGGGTTGAAATATTCCACTTTGACTAAAAAAGTGCCTTTCAGTCCTTTGCAGACCCGGTTTAAACGGATTACCGGTGTGTTGCCAATGGTTTCGAGAATGTTGTTGTACCACATGGGAGTAATTGATTATAAGAAAAAAGAAAAGCAAATGTAAGATATGAAATCAAGAATTCCAACTAAATACCGTTACTTTGGACTTCGAATTGAAAATTAACTGAATTTTCTAAAATGAAAGTCACCGAACATCTTAAAAACGCAGCCTCCACTTTATTTACTTTTGAAATTCTCCCTCCCCTGAAAGGACACGGCATTCAGGAGATATTTGATGCCATAGATTTGCTGATGGATTTCAATCCTCCTTTTATTGATGTCACCTATCATCGCCAGGATTTTATCTATGTGGAATTACCGGACGGGAAAATTGAAAAACGCCCGCATCGCAAACGTCCGGGTACAGTGGGAATTTGCGCCGCTATTATTAACCGTTACAAAATTGACCCGGTGCCTCATATTATTTGCGGGGGTTTTACCAAACAAGATACGGAAGATGCATTGATGGATCTTGATTACCTGGGTATTGATAATGTATTGGCTATTCAGGGTGATAAACGAAGAAATGATAAATCCTTTGAGCCGGAAATAAACGGAAACAATAATGCCTCTGATTTATTGCAACAAGTGATGGAAATGAATAAAGGAAATTATCTTGACCCGGATTTAGTAGTGAAGACCCCATTGAAATTTTGCGTAGGAGTGGCATGCTATCCGGAAAAACATTCCGAAGCACCTAATCTGGAAACGGATATTCACTACCTGAAATTAAAACAGGATTTGGGCGCTGAATATGCAGTGACACAAATGTTTTTTGATAATAAAAAATATTTTAATTTTCTGGATAAATGCCGTTCAGCCGGAATTACCCTTCCCATCATTCCCGGAATTAAACCGATAACAGGAATAAAACAACTTACCATGCTCCCGCGGGATTTTTCGATTGACATTCCCGAAGAACTAACGCGCGAAGTACTGAAGGCAAAATCACCGGATGCTATCCGCCAGGTTGGGGAAGAATGGTGTACGGCTCAGTGCAAAGAACTTATTCAACACAAGGTTCCATGCCTGCATTTTTATACGATGGGGAAAGCTCATCCTGTAAAAAATATTGTAGGACGGTTATAATTTGAAAACCATCTACTTTCCTTCTGTTTGATTTGTTTTTTCCAGATCAAACAAATCGTTCAACACATCAATTAATGTTTTCGCATCATCCCGTTTGCAGGCGGCTTTCAATTGAAGTACAGGTAGTTTGATGATTTTTTGCATGATGTTACGCGTAATCATGTCAATCTTTTCAGTTTCACCGGCTGTTAGGTCTCTTGTAAATTTTGAAATTTCATCCTGCCGGATATTTTCAAGGGCTGATTTGAGTTTCTGAATTACCGGAGAAAATTCCATTTCTTTTGACCATTCCCCGAATTGCAGACATTCCTCTGAAATAATATTTTTTACCGAGGGTATCGCCTTTAATCTTCGTTGTTGTGCCTCATCTGTTCTTGCTTTAATGTAATCAATATTGTATAACAGAACGCCGGGAATTTCTTCCACTTCGGGTTCAATGCTTCGGGGCACAGACAAGTCAATGAAATATTTGTGGGTAAGTACTCGATGGTTGCTGAAAGATTTTTTAGTAATCAACGGAGTAGTGACACTCAAGGAAGAAATTATCACATCAGCCCTGGGTATGAAATTCAGGACTTCTTTAAAATCAATGACAGAAATTTTACATTCCTGTTCCAACAATTTTGCCTTTTCAGGAGTTCTGTTTGAAACATATATTTTTTTATTACCGGTCTCTGAAAGATTCCGGCATACGTCCTCTCCCATTTCCCCTAAGCCGATAATTAAAATGGTTGGTTCTTTGATTGTCTCGCTAAGTTCATGAACCAGATTGGCGGCGGCATAAGAAACGGAAGCGGCGCCCTCTAAAAAAGCGGTTTCCTGCGCTACCCGTTTGTGTGTATAAAAGATAGTATGCATTAACCGGTGAATAAAAGGACCGGCAAGGTTTTCATCGGCTGACCATTGATAAGCGTCTTTCACTTGTTTGGGAATCTGCATATCACCTATCACCGATGATTTTAATCCTACAGAAACTTCAAACAAATGCCGTACTGCCTCTTCCTGATCCAGAATAACTGAAAATTGATTCCGGTAGTCAGAAATATTTTTAATATTCTTACAAATAGATAGAAGTTTAAGGATTTTCTCTGCCTGGTCAGTGGCATATTCATAATATATTTCTGTGCGATTGCAGGTGGAAAGCACCAAAAACTCAGAAAAAGGGAGGTTTTCTTTAGCTAATTTTAAAAAATTGCGACATTCTTTTTCGTTCAGGAAAAATAGTTCTCTCACGTTGACGGGAGTTTCCTCATGGGAAAGGCAAAGCGCTTTGAATTGATTGTTCATCTGATATGCAAAAACACGCAAATTTACATGAAAAATTTGAATTGCACTTTATACAGGATAAAAATGGCTAATTCTTATTTTGTGGAGCTTCAAGTAATGTTAGAAATGATATATCCTTGCATATGAGTTCCGTAGGAACGAATCCTATTGTAACAACGGACTTCAGTCCGTTGTGGTAACGCTGACTTTAAACAATTGAGTTCCGTAGGAACGAACCATAAAGAAAACAAAACCATGGCTAACACATATCAATGTGTATACATACAAGGAGTTTTTGAACAAGTTTGAAGTATTGAATGACGAAAGATACTTTTTTAAGGACCTGATATGGGTCGTGCCTACGGCACTTTTGGCTATTAAACGTGCAGATTTGAATGACGGACTAAAGTCCGTCATTACAAAATTAAATCGTGCCTACGGCACTAAGAGATAAAGAGTGAGAAAAATAAAAACATTAAATTTTTAGAAGTGCCCATAGGAAAAATACAAACTTTTATGTAAGTTTGTAATATTGTTATGAGAAAACTTGCCAGCGTTCAACGCATCTTATCGGTATCACCCATCGAAGGAGCCGATGCTATCGAAAAAGCTACAGTCCTCGGTTGGCAGTTAGTCATTAAAAAGGGTTCTTTCAATGTCAACGATTTATGTATTTACTGTGAAATTGATTCATTACTTCCCGACAGACCAGAATTTGAATTTCTGAGGGAGAGAAAATTTCGTATAAAAACAATAAAACTAAGGGGAGTGGTGTCGCAGGGAATTTGTTTTCCGTTAAGCATCTTACCCGCCGGTGATTATAAGGAAGGAGATGATGTCACCGAGCTATTGAAAATTACAAAATGGGAACTGCCGGTTCCAGCACATCTTCAAGGAATTGCTAAAGGAAAAATTCCTTCGTTTGTTCCAAAAACAGATGAAATACGAATTCAGGTAATTCAGGAATTTCTGGATAAATTCAAGGGCACAGAATGTTATATCACAGAGAAATTAGACGGAAGTTCCGTCACCTATTATGTAAAGGATAGTCAATTCGGAGTTTGTTCACGTAATCTTGAAATTATTGAAGATCCTGAGAATACGTTATGGAAAATTGCCCGCGAATTAGATATAGAAAATAAGCTGCGGTCTCTAAACAAAAATATTGCTTTGCAAGGTGAGATTGTAGGGGAATCTGTGCAGAGTAACAAACTGAAATTAAAAGGGCAGACCGTTTTCTTTTTCAATGCCATTGATATTGATGGACATTGTTTTTATGATATGAATAATTTTTTTGAACTACTGGAACAGTTGCAATTGACCTCCGCCCCTGTCATTGAAAAAAGCTGGATTTTGATAAACCAAATGGAAGAAATAATGGTATTGGCAAAAAGGAATTCGCTATTACAGTCTCAAGCGCTGGCGGAGGGAATCGTTATTCGTCCTGTGAAAGAATTAAGAGACCCCCAATTAGATACACCCTGGAGCCGTTTTTCATTTAAAGTTATCAATCCCGAATTTCTGCTAAAACACGGAGAGTAAAAAAATTGAAAAATCTTCGTTCCTATATTAACCGGCAAACAGGTCTCTTTCTACTGGCATTCATGATAGTTGCCATTTCGATTTTTTATATTAATCGCATTGTTGACCAGATTGCCAAAGGGGAACAACGCCTGGTAGATTTATATGCAAAGGGATTAAAAGCATTTGTGACACACACTGAAAATGATGCTAACCTTACTTTTCTGCTTGATGAATTAATGGTAGCCAATGAAACTGTACCGGTTATTTTAGCAGATGCTGAGGGAAATCCCATTGATTACCGGAATCTAACGCTTCCAGAGAATATTGACAGCATTGGTAAAAGTCGGTTTCTAAAAAAAGAAATCGGAATTATGAAAAAACAGCATTCTCCTATCGAATTTGAATATGTTCCCGGATTTAAAAACATCATCTATTACAAGGACTCAGTACTGTTGAATCAATTAAGATATTTTCCGGTTGCGTTATTTATTTTAATATCCTTATTTATTTTACTTGCATACCTTGCTTTTAATGCCAGCCGTAACGCTGAACAAAACAGAGTTTGGGTGGGAATGGCAAAAGAAACCGCTCATCAATTAGGAACTCCCATGTCATCTTTGTTTGCCTGGATAGAGTATCTGAAATCAAATCAGCAGTGGCACTCGGATCCCATGCTTTCAGAAATGGAAAAAGATGTGGAACGGTTGCGGGTAGTGACAGAACGATTCAGCACCATCGGATCTGTGCCCAAGTTAAAAGAGGAGAATCTTGCAGAATGTCTGCAGGAGTCCGTTCTTTATATTGAAAAAAGAATTTCAGATAAGATAAAAATTAAAATTTCAACTACTTCCTTCGAAAATATCAGCGTAAAAATAAACAAACCATTGTTTGACTGGGTCATGGAATCCTTATGTAAAAATTCGGTAGATGCAATGAATGGAACCGGTGAGATCAATATTTCTTTTGAGAAAAGAAAAGAGCAGGTGATCATAGATGTCAGTGACACCGGCAAAGGGATACCTCATTCCAGATTCACAGATATATTTAAACCGGGATACACTACTAAAAAAAGGGGTTGGGGTTTGGGATTATCTCTTTCCCGCAGGATCATAGAAAATTATCATGGAGGTAAAATTTTTGTGCATAATTCGGAACCGGATAAGGGAAGTACTTTCCGTGTGCTGTTGAATGGATAATTCACTCTCCTGAAATCTTCCGAATCTCTTCATCGCTCATTCCCGTTTGCTTCATCTTATCCATTAGCTCTTTCCGTGCTTCTCTTTTAACACGTTCCAAGTCATCCTCTTCCGGGTCTATCAGCGCATTTTTATCTTTAACATGCATATCGGTTTTTTTCTCAATCTTTAACACCCGGTTCATTAACCTTTCTAATGGAATGAGAGCAAACGCCATGATGACATTCAGTGCCACTTTAAAAAGTACAATAGTGCCTAACACATTTTCGGCAACAAGCTCTATCAGGTTTTGAAGGTATTCAAATACGGTAAATATTCCTACCGTACCAATTGCCGGAGCCAATCTCGATGAAAATCCTTTCCTTCTTCTGCGAAGATATCCTGCCATGAGAAATAAAAAAACGATCCCTCCCAATTGTAGTGAATAAAACCACCAGGTGCGGTGAAAGGGCGGAAGAATTGTAAAATGAAAACGAATTTCATTACTTTCCTGCAAATAAACATTCCTGCATTTTACATGAAAAATATAATTGCCTTCTTTTAAATTTGTATATTCTGCAAATTTCCTGTCGGACCATTCCCTCCAATTATCCTCAAACCCTTCCAGCCGCGCTGTATATCTTAATTTATCTTCATGTTCTTTGAAAAAAGCACTGTATTCAAAACGTAAATTACCCATCTCATAATCCAGCACCGGAGCCATTTCGGGTTCCTGATTGAGAGCTGGTAAAAAATGCTGAGGATCGTGTCCATCTGAAATAGGTTTTGCAAAAATGCCGTTAAATAAAACACAGTCCCTGCCTGAAACAATTTTTTCCAGAAAACAGGGATAGTCAGCATGGTAATTCTTTTTTTCTGTTAATTTAAACAATGCCAATCCTTCATCGCCACCAATCCAGACATAACGGTTTCTGAAATACTCATGAACATCTGGATAAATGGAACGTATGTTACCAATATCCAAACCCATAAAAGGTAAAGTGTCACTAATCCATAAATTATTTTTCTTACTACCGAAATAGAGCCGTTTTCCATTGCTCATCCAGATGTTATCGGGTGAGGGAGAAACAACACGGTCGAGCAGAAGTGAATCGGAAAAGGATTTTCCTGAAATTGTCTGGGTCAATGTATCCCGTTCAAATTTATTTTTTTGAGAATTAAAACGGAAGACACCGAGATTTTCATGGCAAAACAAAGGAATACTATCCACTAAAAAAATCTGCACTTGTCCTTTATTCATGCCAGAAGAAGTATCAATGGATTGAACTTCCATGTTGAACGATTCCTTAGGTTCATTTTTTATGAATGGACATCCGGAAAGTTTCAGTTTCCAGGTTCCCCTGCTTCTTGCACCCAGCCAGAATTCTTTTACTCCGGTTTCAATTGAATTTTCTATGGGAATAAGTGTTAAAATTTCATCAGGAAGTACATGCTTTTGAATAACGAAATACGGAGAAGAAATTTGTTTTGACGTAGCGTGGGGTTCCTTTATTTCTGAAATTATGCTAATGCCATTTTGCCCTGCCGCTAAAATGCCTGCATGATGATGAGCACAAGGGCAATCAAAAGATGCAAAACAACGGGCGCCGGGAGCTGATTCTAATTTTGTGGCAAGAGTGGATTGAGAATTTTTTATAAGATAAATTCCATCCCCTCCGGCGACCATTAATTCTCCGGAAGATGTAACCAGAAAATTAAAGCATTGTGTTTTAATATTCTCAATTCTTACCCATTCTCCTGGCTCGGGCGCTGTCGTTTTGCTTCTCCATACTCCTTGTGAAGTTCCTATGTAAAGGAAGGAAGGAAACAGTGGTGTCTTAACCGTATGTACCATTTCATCCGATTTGTTTAAACAGGAGGGGGATTTAATTTTATAGGATGCCTCTGCTCCCTGAAAACGTATGATGCACTGAATCATTCCTGAAAAACCATTTCCTTCAGCGAAATATTGCAAGGGTTCCGTAAAAGGGATCATGCTTAAGCCGTTTTCTAAAGAAACCCATAAAATTTCATTGGAAGATGAAAATAAATTATTTACCCTGTCGCCAAGTAAACCGTTTTTAGTACGGTTAATATGACGTAAAAGTCCTCCATAAGGATTAACCATGTAAATTCCTTCCTGTAGCGTGCCAATGATAAACTCATTACTATTTTTAGTAGCGCCACAATATATCTGTGCCTGCGTCAAGGATGGGATAATTAAATCCGGAAGCAATTCAATAGAAGGTAAATTATTATTCCATTGAAATAATCCCCCACCCATGATTCCTCCTAAGAAAGTATTTTTTTCGTAAGGTAATAAAGTAAAAACGGATTTATCCGAAAAAACTTCTGTACCGGTCAGTGGTTTGGAAACCGAATAAGATGAGCCGGATTTTTCAAGCATGTAAATACCCTCTCCCCCTTTTTGAAGAATCCATAATGTCTCATGCGCATAAAAGGTTTTAAAAAAACTTTTTTGCGTGGGATAAATAATTTGTAAATCCCGGATGTTATTATCTGAGGAGGTCGTGTCATTTCTCTCATTCATTTCTTTGTAAATGAACAGATTTTTAAGGGCATTAAAACAAATATCCCCATTCTTCAAGGCAAAAGTTTGCCACACATTTCTGAAATTTCTTAGTGAATCAGGCAAAAGGGAAAGGAGCGATTGGTATTTTACCAACCCATCCATAGTGCCATAGAGATATCCGAAATCAGCATAGCCCCCACAATATATTCTTCCTTTCCGGTCAAGGGTTAAAGAAAGAGCGCTCAAATTTTCACCTACCGGGACTACTTGCCAGGAAGAACCTTTGTTAATCAGTATGCCGTCGGTATTGGCAACATAAATGATTCCGGAACTATCCTGAATGACAGACCAATTTTGAGGACTGGCGCCATAGTTTGAAGTGTTGAGATTTATGATGCCTTGCGGATAGGAATGATTCGCAACTATAAAAATTTGAATTATAAATAGAAAAATGAATAGGGAATTGGATATAATTGAGATTCGCAACCCATTATATATGGGATAAACACCCGTAAAAAAGCGATGGATTGAAAAATTCAGGAAGGATTTCATACGAAAAATTGAAAATTGGGCTAAATTATCCGAAATATATAAATTTATGTACCTTTGGCAAATTTTTTAAACATGAAAACTTCAATAATTAAATTATTCCTTATTACCATGTTTTTTCTGGGATGTAAGGAAAAAGCTGTAAACCAAAACATGAACACAGATGAAATTACTACTGCATCCGGATTAAAAATCCAGATTCATAAAAAAGGCACGGGTAAAAATGCCGCATCCGGAGATGTGGTGAGAGTGCATTACACCGGAATGCTCACCGACAGCACCATTTTTGACAGTTCGGTTGGACAGGGTCGTGACCCCTTGCTTTTTCCTTTGGGGAAAGGACGGGTTATTAAAGGGTGGGATGAAGGAATTACGTATCTGAACCCAGGTGCTAAAGCCACGTTGATAATACCGGCAGGTCTGGCGTATGGAGAAAAGGGTATTCCAAATGTAATTCCACCAAACAGTACCTTAATTTTCAAGGTGGAGTTGCTTGAGATTATACCTAAATTAGAATCATTCAATTTTGACATCACCGGCAAGGAAAAAATAAAGTCGAATTCCGGTTTGGAATATGTGGTGGTAGAAAATGGAAAAGGGATGAAGGTTGATTCTGGAAAAGTAGTTGAATTGCATTACACAGGACGTTTGGAAGACGGAAAAGTGTTTGATTGTTCCCGTGAACGTGTCACTCCTTTTAAATTTAAAACCGGAGCGCGTATGGTTATTCCCGGCTTTGATGAAGGAGTAATGAAACTTCATGTAGGCGATAAAGCACGATTGTTGATTCCCTCAGCCATTGGATATGGTGCCCAGGGAAATGCTGTAATTCCTGCCAATTCAAATTTGATTTTTGATGTGGAAATTCTGAATGTTAACTAAAGGGTATAGAGGTATAGGGGTACAAAAGTATAGGGGTAAAACTTCGCCCATATACCTTTATACCCTATACCCTTATACCTTATTCCTTTCCACATGCCCCCCATTAAAATATCTGCCATTTCTTATCTCAATACACTTCCGTTCATCTATGGGATTCGTGAATCCGGTTTATTAAGTGATTATGAAATGACATTGGACACACCTGCCCAGTGTGCCAGAAAAGTTCTTACAGGGAAATCAGATGTAGGTTTGGTTCCATCCGTAGTTCTTGCAGGAAATAAAGAGTGCCATCGTGTCAATGATTTTTGCATTGCCACAAAAACCGGCGCTGATTCTGTTTTTTTATTTTCACACGTGCCCGTAGAAAAAATTACCGGAATTTTATTGGACTATCAGTCAAAGACATCTGTGGCACTGACAAGAATATTGGTTGAACATTTCTGGAAGATTAAACCCAAATGGGAGAAAACAAAACCCGGGTTTGAAAAAACTATTAAAGGAAATACGGCGGGCGTGGTTATTGGCGACCGCGCCATGAGATTGAAAAAACAATTTCCTTTTTCTTATGATTTATCTGCAGAATGGATTAGATTTACAAAACATCCTTTTGTTTTTGCCTGTTGGATAAGCAAACGAAAATTACCGGAAGAGTTTATATCGAATTTCAACAACGCATTATCGTTCGGAATAAGTCACATTGAGGATGCGCTTTTAAAGTATCCTCCGGAAAAATTTTCTGATAAAAATCCAGTCACTTATTTGAAACAGAATATTGTTTATTTACTTGATAAAAAACTAATTAAAGGGTTAGATTTGTTTCACTATTTTATAGAAAACACAAGGGATTAAGCTATCTGGAAGATGTAATATCAGGTGGCAAGACGGTGCTTTATCTGCTCTATGTCAATCTCAAGCCGTTCAACCCGGCGGTGCATCCATTCATTCATTTTATCTTTCGCTTTTAATTCAGCAACGTCAACTTTGATTTCTACAAGCACCCCCATCATTTTATCAAATTTTTCATCCATTTTTGCAAAACGTTCATCCATTTTAGAAAAACGTTCATCCATTTTTGCAAAACGCTCATTCATGTCTTCCCGCAATTGACGTATTTCCGGTACTAAAACCTCTACCAAAGATTTTCGAAATCCTTCTGTAATATCTGCTAAGTTCATAGATTTTAAAATAGTTCTGTCGCAACAAATATATTAATAATTATTGTCAATTCCAACTCCCATTTGTTTTATTCAACTTTTTTTCTCACCTTTGCAGTTCTTATCAAGAAAGACGGAGGGATTAGACCCTGCGATGTCTTAGCAACCTGTGCCAATAAGGTGCTAATTTCTGCCCCAAATATAAGGGGAAAGATAAGCCGGTGTTTTTCCTTTGTTTTTTTTGATAAGAAGTAATACGGTAGGAATACGATAGTAATACGGTTGTAATACGATCGTAATACCATAGTATTACAACTGTATTACCATTGTTTTACCATTGAATAACCAACGACTAACAAAATGGCCAACCATCAATTACTTTCTGATATTCTAAAAAAACGTATCCTCGTTCTGGACGGCGCCATGGGTACTATGATTCAATCGTATCATCTGGATGAAAAGGATTACAGGGGAAAGGAATTTAAAAATCATTCGCATAATCTGAAAGGAAATAATGACTTATTGACTATTACTCAATCCGGAATCATTGAACAAATTCACATAGCATATCTCAACGCCGGAGCCGATATCATTGAAACAAATACATTTAATTCAAACGCTATTTCATTGGCAGATTATGGGATGACGGATTTGGTTTACCGGTTAAATTACTCAGCGGCTCAAATCGCCCGTAAAGCCGCTGATTCTTTTTTATCAAAAACCCCATCTAAACCAAGGTTGGTAGCAGGTGCCATCGGACCCACTAATAAAACTGCCTCTCTTTCGCCGGATGTGAATGATCCCGGATTCAGAGCAGTGAATTTCGATAAGTTGATGGACATTTATTACGAGCAGATTACCGGTCTCGTGGAAGGTGGTTGCGACCTGCTGTTAATCGAAACCGTTTTTGATACATTGAATTGCAAAGCGGCTTTATATGCTATCAACAATTATTTTACTAAAACAGGCAAGCGTTTACCCGTAATGGTGTCATTTACTATTACCGATGCAAGCGGAAGAACCCTTTCAGGACAAACGGTTGAAGCATTTATAAATTCAGTGTCACACTTTCCATTGCTAAGCATTGGCTTGAATTGCGCACTGGGCGCTAAAGATATGCGCCCTTATTTGGAAATACTTTCTGAAAAAGCGCCCTTTTTTATTTCAGTATATCCCAATGCAGGACTTCCCAACCAATTTGGCGAGTACGATGAAAAACCGCATGACATGTGTGTGCATATTGATGACTTTTTAAAAAACGGGTTTGTAAACATTGCCGGTGGATGTTGTGGCACTACTCCCGCACATATCCATGAAATTACCCTGCATGCAGAAAAATATCCTCCCCGGAAAATTCCTGTTTTCAATCCCGTATTGTCTCTTAGCGGATTAGAACCGCTAAACGTTTTTCCGGGAATGAATTTTATTAACATCGGTGAAAGAACCAATGTGACCGGTTCCCCTAAGTTCGCAAAATTAATTTTATCCGGTGACTTTGAGAGTGCCATTTCGGTGGCACGGCAACAAGTGGAGGGAGGCGCACAGATTATAGATGTAAACATGGACGAAGCCATGCTCGATTCTGAAGCGGCAATGACAAAATTTTTACAGTTGATTGCGTCAGAACCCGACATTGCCCGTATTCCGGTAATGATTGATTCATCAAAATGGAGTGTCATTGAAGCCGGTCTGAAATGCATCCAGGGAAAGGGGATTGTTAATTCCATCAGCTTAAAGGAAGGAGAAGAAAAATTTAAAGAACACGCCTTGAAAATAAAAAATTATGGAGCGGCTGTGGTAGTCATGGCTTTTGATGAGAAAGGGCAAGCCGATAATTTTGAACGTAAAATAGAAGTTTGCCGCCGCGCGTACCGGATTCTTACCCGTGAAGTTGGTTTTAATCCCGCCGATATTATTTTTGATCCCAACATTCTTACAGTAGCTACTGGTCTCGATGAACATAATAATTATGCAGTTGACTTTATCCGTGCCACCAAATGGATAAAAGAAAATTTATCTCATGCAAAAATTAGTGGCGGTGTTAGTAATATTTCATTTTCGTTTCGCGGTAATAATGCTGTGCGCGAAGCCATGCACTCTGCCTTTCTGTATCATGCAATCCGTGAAGGATTAGATATGGCTATTGTAAATGCAGGCATGCTACAGGTATATGATGAAATTCCCAAAGAACTGCTTGAATTGGTGGAAGATGTATTGCTGAACCGTAAAAAAGATGCCACAGAACGATTGGTCACTTTTGCCGAAAACGTGAAAAAGAAAGACAAAAAAGAAACAGAAGAAGAAACTTGGAGAAGTGGCACTGTGGAAGAACGGTTAAGCCATGCATTAGTAAAAGGAATTATGGACTACATTGATACAGACATACATGAAGCCCGCACAAAATATCAAAAAGGATTAGAAATTATTGAGGGTCCTTTGATGGCGGGAATGAACATAGTGGGGGATTTATTTGCATCCGGAAAAATGTTTTTACCCCAGGTAGTAAAAAGCGCCAGGGTGATGAAAAAAGCAGTTGCCATTCTATTGCCATTCATCGAGGCAGAAAAAAGTGATGGAAGTGTGGCTAAAAAATCAGGAATAATAGTAATGGCTACCGTTAAAGGGGATGTTCATGATATAGGAAAAAACATTGTGGGTGTGGTTTTATCATGTAATAATTATGAAGTAATTGATTTGGGGGTAATGGTTCCTTGCGAAAAAATTTTACAACATGCCAAAGAAGTAAAAGCTGACATCATCGGATTGAGCGGATTAATCACACCTTCCCTCGACGAGATGGTGCATATCGCAAAAGAAATGGAACGGGAAGGTTTTAGCATACCACTATTGATTGGCGGTGCCACTACTTCCAAAGTACACACCGCGGTAAAAGTGGCACCCCATTATCAAAAACCCGTAATACATGTACTCGACGCATCCAGGAGTGTCACTGTTGTCAATAAATTGCTTTCCGACAAAAAAGATGAATATTTTAGTGGCATTAAAACTGAATACGGACGGCTTCGCCAACAACACATCCATTCCCGCTCACAGAATATTTATGTCACTCTTGACGAAGCCCGTAATAACAAGGCGAAAATGAATTGGAAAGATGAACAAATCTCTGTTCCGCTTTTTACCGGAATAAAACCATTGATTGGCTATGATTTAAACGTCATTAGCAAATATATTGACTGGTCACCTCTTTTTCATACTTGGGAATTAAAAGGAGTGTATCCAAAAATATTTGAAGACCCTGCACTCGGTAATGAGGCAAAAAAATTGTTCAATGATGCTCAACGAATGTTGGAAAAAATAATAAAGGAGAAATGGCTTATAGCTAATGGGGTAATTGGCATTTTTCCAGCAGTAAGTAAAGAGGATGATATTGAAATCTTTGAAAATGGAACACTCCACAAACGTAATAAGATATCAACGGTTCATACCTTACGGCAACAAACCAGAAAACCAAACGGGCAACCCAACCTGGCTTTATCCGACTTCATTGCACCTGAAAATTCCGGGTTGATAGATTATCTTGGTTTTTTTGCTGTCACTACCGGACTGGACATAAAGAAAATGCTTACCTATTTTGAAAAAGATAATGATGATTACCAATCCATCATGCTCAAGGCAATGGCTGACCGGTTAGCCGAAGCATTTGCCGAACATTTGCACGAAAGGGTGCGGAAAGAATTCTGGGGTTATGCCAAAGATGAAAAATTTACAAACGAGGAATTAATTAAAGAGGGTTACAGAGGGATTCGTCCGGCGCCGGGCTATCCTGCCTTGCCGGACCATCAGGCAAAAATTGAATTATTCAGATTACTTGATGTTGAAAAAAACACAGGTATCCGGCTAACTGAAAACCTTGCCATGCATCCATCAGCATCTGTCTGCGGATATTATTTTGCTCATCCCGATATTAACTATTTCGGAGTAGGGAAAATCAGCAAGGACCAGGTAGATGATTATTCAAAACGAACCGGAAAATCAATGAGTGACACAGAACGGTGGTTGTCGGTAGCGTTAAATTATGAAGTGTGATTTATTTTTCTTTTTTTATGTAATAGCGTACACCTCTTCCTGCCCCTGCTTTTAATAATATTCCTTCATTTACAAGGTAAGCAAGATCTTTCTTTATCGTATTTCGTGAGAAATCGGAAAGATGGTTTTCTATTTCATTTATTTGCGCTGTTGCTTTCTTCTTCACATAAGCTATTATTTTTTGTTGTCTTTCATTTATGCCAACTTTCAACTTGCTGTATGTTTCGTATTTAACTTCAAGTCGTTTGATAAGTTCTACAAGGCATTCTAAAAAAAACAACACCCATTTTTCTATACGTTCTTCTTTTTTGTAACGGTTTTTTTGCCCTTCTATCAATGCCCTGTAATAATCATCTTTCCTACTTTCTATCACGTGTTCAAACGATACATACTGGATAAACTGATAATCTAATTTCATTAACAGTAATGTGGTTAACAATCTAGATAACCTGCCGTTACCGTCCTGGTATGGATGTATGGATAAAAATTCATAAACAAACGTGGCAACTATTAATAAAGGATGTAAATCATTTTCTTTTAACCGTTCGCCTGTCCATAAAAGCAATGCCTCCATTTCGCTTGCTGTTAAATAGGGTTCGGTTGTTCTAAAAATAGTTCTTTGCGTTCCGTCCGGATATTTGGCTACTACTTGATTAGATAAATTTTTATACTTCCCTTTATGGGTTTGGTCTTTATGGCTGTGTTTTAAAAGTACTCCGTGTAATTGATGGATATACCTTTCTTCTATTGTTAAATCTTTGTAATTGTCCAATATAATTTGTAATGTTTCATAATAACCAATAACTTCCTGTTTATCCCGGGTAGTAAACTTGGTTGTTTTTACCGATCTCAATAATTTTTCTACTTCTGCATCGGTTAACGTGGCTCCTTCAATACGGGTGGATGAACCTATACTTTCAATAGTCGCTATTTTTCTAAGTTCTTTCAGATATCCGCTTTTGCTTTGCTCCAATATTTTCCAAGAACCTTTAAATGTATCTATCACACTAAGAAGCTGATTAATACGCTGATGTATTGAACTTGCAAAGTCCAGTTTCTGATTCATTTTTTTGGGTATATCCATTTCATATCCAATTTTATCCAATTACAAAAGTAGTACTATATGGTCACATTTTGCAACCATCGGTATTTTTATTTTAAAGGATAAAATAAATTTAACCGACACTCCCTATTTCCCAACCTTCAACCTCTCAACCAGTGCGTGAATTACATCATCTTCAATTTTTTCAAACAATAAAACAGGAGGATTTATTTTCAATCCTGCGTTCAGCAAATCAATTTTTCCGGCTGATTCCCATGCGGGTAGCGGAATATTCACCAAGCCCAATATCTTATCAGAAATCACGGGCATAAACGGTTCAGTCAGAATGGCAAGATTAGCACAAACCTGCAATGCGTAGTATAGTATAGTGCCTGCTCTTGCAGGGTTTTCTTTGTACACCTTCCAGGGTTCTGTCTCAGCGAGATATTTATTTCCGGCTCTTGCCAGATCCATCACAAGCATCAGGGCATCGCGGAATTTGAAGTTTTCAATGGAGTCAGCTATCTTTTCCGGGAACAAGGCAATCTCAGAAATTATTTTTTTATCCGAATTATCGGGCGCTCCTTTTTCTGGAACTAAGCCATTAAAAAATTTATAGGTCAGTACGAAAACACGATTTACAAAATTTCCGAGAATGGCGCATAGTTCATTATTATTTCTTGCCTGAAAATCCTTCCAGGTAAAATCATTGTCTTTGTTTTCCGGAGCGTTTATGCACAACACATAGCGCAATACATCTGCTTTTCCGGGAAAATCTTCAAGATATTCGTGGAGCCATACTGCCCAGTTGCGGGATGTAGAAAGTTTTTCGCCTTCCAGATTCAGAAATTCATTGGCGGGGACATTGTCGGGGAAAATATAATCACCGTGTGCCATTAAGATTGCCGGAAAAATAATGCAATGAAAAACAATGTTGTCCTTTCCGATAAAATGGATAAGACGTGTATCCTTATCCAACCAGTATTTTTTCCAATCATCAGGAGTTTGTACCGATACAACATTATCACTCTTTACTTCTGATAGTTCGTTGTGGTTATTTTCCGGAAGTGTCACTGAGGAAGTTTTTGTTTTTTCTGCCCGTAGTTTTGCCCATTCCTTGGTGGCAGATATGTATCCGATTGGTGCCTCAAACCAGACGTATAAAACCTTTCCTTTTGCGTTTTCCAAAGGCACTTTAACACCCCAGTCAAGGTCTCGTGTCACTGCACGGGGTTCTAATCCCTGATTCAACCATGATTTACATTGTCCATATACATTTGATTTCCATTCCTTATGTTCTTCCAGAATCCATTGTTCCAAACGGGATTGAAATTTATCCAACGGCAAAAACCAATGGCTGGTTTCTTTCAAGACAGGGGGTTTGTTGCTGAGAGTGGAAATGGGTTTAATAAGGTCGGTAGGATTTAAAGACACTCCGCAGGATTCGCATTGGTCGCCATACGCTTTATCATATCCGCATTTTGGGCATTTACCTGTAATATACCGATCCGCGAGAAATAGTTGGGCTTTCACATCAAAAAACTGTTGCGTGGTTTTTTCAATGAATCCGTTTTTATTGAAAATGTCAGTAAAAAATTCCCGGGCTGTCTCGTGATGAATGGGGAGAGAGGTTCTTGAATAAATATCGAAAGTAATCCCAAAATCGCCGAATGTTTTCTCAATTAACGAATGGTATTTATCAACCACTTCCTGAGGAGTGACACCTTCTTTACGGGCTTTGATGGTTATAGGAACTCCATGCTCGTCGGAGCCACAAATAAAAACGACCTCTCTTTTTTTAGAACGCAGATAACGTACATATATGTCAGCAGGTAAATAAACCCCAGCCATGTGCCCTAAGTGCAGGGGACCATTGGCATAAGGCAATGCGGCGGTAATGGTGTAACGTTTGAATTTCTCCATTCAGGAATGATTTTTATTATGATAGATAGTGTAATAAAAAAGCAGAAACACCCATCAACTGATGGATGTTTCTGCAAAAAGTTCAGCTTATTTCACCAAAGCAATTTTATACAAGTTCCGGCTGTGTCCGGTTTTTACCTCTATAAAATAAAGACCTGCATTCAATTTTGTAGCATCCCATTGGTACTCATGCATACCGGCAGTGAGGTTTGCATTCACCAATGTATGTATCTTACGACTAAACATATCATAAATATTTATCTCAACTTTAGTTGATTTTGCCAGTAAATAATTGATGGTCGTCTTTGGATTTGCGGGGTTTGGATAAATCTTTATCGCCTCAACAGAATTTACAAATTCTGCAGGACGATTTACAGGGAAAAATCCGAGTGAATCGCAATAAGTATCAGTGTTTCCGAGAGAGTCGGTGACAGTAAGGCAAACATTATACATACCGTATTGCGCATATTCGTGACGTGGGCTGGCTTCGGTGGATGTAGTACCATCTCCAAAATCCCATAATATATTGGACGGCTGACCGGATGACCAATTCATGAAGTTTATGGTTACTCCGGTAGTATCTGAAGTTGTATAACCGTAGAAAGAATTTAACGATGCCATGTCAAACACATATACCGAATTGCATATTGTTTGCTGACAATTACCGGAATCACTCCAGATTTGAAGGCATACCTTATACCACCCTTCTGTAGAATAATCATGGAATGGCCAGGGTTCTGAAGAAGTGCTTCCGTCGCCGAAATCCCAGAGCCAATTTGTATAATTCCCCCAGGAATTATTGCCGAAATAAATTCCTAAACCGGAATCGGGTTGTTGATAGTTAAAATACACCTCACACTCCGGCTTTGCTTTTACAAATACCTCCGTGCAAAATGTATCCGAACAACCTGTTGAATCATTTATTACTGACAGACAAACTTTATAAGCACCTTCATTTGCAAACGTATGCATGGGTGAATACTCCGATGAAGTGGTGCCATCCCCGAAATCCCACGTCATATTATTTGTCCAACTATTATTATAACCGGAGGATGAATTCATAAAATTAACAGTTAACCCTTCTTCGCCAAGATAATATCCAAAATAAGCGTTGCAGGGTGAAGCTGGATCGTGTACATAAATCATCGAACAATATTTGTCAAAGCAATTTGAATTATCATTCCAGATTTCCATACATACTTCGTATTCCCCTTTGTTAGCATACACATGATGTGGATTCATTTCTTCTGAAAAAGTTCCATCTCCGAATGACCACTTGACATGATTGTGCTCGCCACTGGAATAATCAGCGAAGTTAATACCCAACCCTGTGCTGTCACTCCAGGAAGAGAAATATGCTTTACATCGGTTTTGATCATATATATACAACGTTGAACAATAGGTGTCACTGCAAGAATCCTCCCAGATATTCAAACATACTTCGTAAGATCCATCCATGGAATACGTATGCACGGGGCTCTTGTCTGAAGAAGTGTCACCATCTCCAAAATTCCAGTATCTATTGCCATCTTTATTTGACCAATTTTCAAAATGAACGTTTCTTCCGGTTGAATCAAGATAAAAACTAAAATAAGCATTACAGGCATTCTGGTCAAATACATACACCCAACTGCAATAATTATCATAGCAGGTTTGAGTGTCATTCCATAATTTCAGACAAACAAGGTAATTACCTTCCATGGCATAATTATGAGTTGGATTTTTTAAATCCGAAGACATTCCGTCACCAAAATCCCACATCATACCCGTATAGTCACCGGATGATAAATTTTCGAACTGAGCACCTAAATCACTTGTATAACCATTGGTGAAGTATGCCTTGCAAGTGGATTGAGCATTGATATAAACTGTATAACAATATTCATCCATGCAACCTGACATATTGTTTCCTACTTTAAGACAAACGGTGTACATACCCGGCGCATTATAAGCGTGATGAGGATGCATGTCTATTGAGGAAGAGCCATCTCCGAATGTCCAGTAGAATTCTGTAAAATCACCGGATGAAGCATTCCAGAAATTTACTCCTGTGCCGGTAGAATCATACCAATGCTCGAAATATGCCTTGCAACCGGAAGTCATGTTATATACATAAACCCAGGTGCAGTAAGTGTCACTGCATTGAGTGGCTGAATTGTAAATAGTCAGGCAGACCTCATAGTCACCTTCCATTGCATACGTGTGCATGGGGTTTGACTCTATGGAAGAATCGCCATCTCCAAACGTCCAGTAATGAGAATCAAAGTTTCCTCTTGATACATTAAAGAAATCAACCCCTAAGCCCGTTTCGGCTTGCTTAAATTCAAATCCTGCATAACAGCCATTGGGGTCCATTATAAATATTGAATGACAACTTTGATTCTGACAATTTCCTGAGCTGTCCCAAATTGTGAGACAAGCAACATATTCTCCAAAGCTTGCATATTCGTGAAATGGATTCATGTCGGTTGAGGAAGTTCCGTCTCCGAAATCCCACATTAAGTTTGTGTAATTACCACCGGAGAAATTATAAAAATTAAATCCCATCATATTTGAAGAATCAGGTTTTTGGGAAAATTCCGGAAAACAGTTTGATTGATTTTCAATATATACATCCATGCAATATTGGTTTTCGCAACCGGTAGAATCATTCCAAACACTTAAACATACTTTAAATAATCCGGGGTAAGGAAATTTATGAGTAGGATTATATTCATCAGATATTACGCCATCTCCAAAGTTCCATTGTGTTTGAGTGAAATTGCCAAACGATTGATTATAAAAATATACTTCTGTAGAAGTGTTTCCCTGATAATATTCGAATTTGGCTTCACAACCTGATGGGTCTGGTATATTTATCATAGAGCACCAGCTTTTTGTGCACGTATCTTTAGTCACCGTGAGGCACACATTATACCAGCCGTAGTTAGCATATACGTGATATGGATTGGCTTCTGTGGAAGTTGTGCCATCGCCGAATTCCCATACTTGTGAATCAACTCCTCCTTGAGTGTTATTATAAAAATACATACCCATGGCGGAATCACCATAATTATAGTAATAAGGATATAAGTTTGAACAAGGATCCGATGCGTAAGGATATACATATTGGCATTGCGTATTATGACAGGAAGTATCGTTTGAATTCCAAACTGTAAGGCAGATCGTAAATGTATCCTGGGTTGTATAGGTATGATAGGGTTTAAACTCCTCAGAGGTAGAACCGTCTCCAAATTCCCAAAATTGAGAGTCGAAATTACCGTAGGAATTATTTTGTGTGAAAACCGTCATTCCATCGGGAAGGGGCCAGAAAGAAGCGGTGGCTGTACAGGTTGTGTCCGGTGCACCCACTGTGACCGAATGGCAGGAAGTTTGACTCCCCATGCAATAATTCCACAACGAATCATATCCAATCAAACATACATTATAAACACCGTCTGTTGCATAAGTATGCGAAATGAATATGTCGCCTTGAACAAAGGTGCTGTCTCCAAAATCCCATGCGTAATAAGAGACTTCTCCAATAGCGGATCCCTTAAAATCAACAGTAAGACCTCCAGAGTTAGTATAAGTGAAATCAGTGCCACAGCTAAAATTCTGAGCATTTAAGAAACTCATGCTACCTATAGAAAAAAGAAGTATTACAGATAATTGGATTAATCTGCGATTTATCTTTGAGCGAAAAGTTGTGGCATTTTTCCAGCACATTTTAGTTGTTTTCATGATTTTTTTGGATTGGTTTTGATATTTTTTTATGAAATGAGTGGCGAAGGTAGGTAAAAGGTTTGAATTTTCCAAATTATCCGGAAAATTTGCATAAGAATATTGATTTCCACATAAACAGGTTAAATATCTATAATGCAGCGACACGGTGCACCGTGTCGTTACATTTTGATTTATAGAAGAAATTTAAAAAACATTAAGATAAATTAATGTTTTTTCTGACCAAAATCCTATCAATAAATGACAAACATTATTTTAATAACTCTCTC
Organism: Bacteroidetes bacterium RIFCSPLOWO2_12_FULL_37_12; assembly: GCA_001769655.1. Classification (GTDB taxonomy): domain Bacteria; phylum Bacteroidota; class Bacteroidia; order 2-12-FULL-37-12; family 2-12-FULL-37-12; genus 2-12-FULL-37-12. The sequence continues at coordinate 73,412 of MEPC01000024.1, forward strand.
TTGAGAATAATTTTGTGGTCGCTTATCATATAATTTTCTCACTAATCTAACCAAACCATGACTTCAACCTTATCTTTCAACTCACACCGGATGCTTTTTTTGAATACACTTGCCTTTACCGTCTGCTTTGCAGTTTGGATGTTTAACGGGGTTTTAGTAACCTTTCTCGTTGATAATCAAATATATTCATGGTCTCCGGTAGAAATTGGCTGGTTGATGGCAATTCCTCCGTTAAGCGGTTCTATCTTCCGGTTGCATGCAGGAGTATGGACCGACAGATTTGGGGGAAAAATTACATTCAGCATTCTACTTTTTTTATGCGCCGTACCTATGTATCTCTTAAGTTTTGCAAACGGTTTCTGGCATTTTGTGATTTGCAGTTTTGGATTTGGATTGATAGGGCAGGGTTTTTCAATTGGAATTGCCTATACTTCAGTATGGTATCCTAAAAACTGGCAAGGAAGGGCACTCGGAATTTTTGGGGTAGGAAATGTGGGAGCGGCGGTAACTACCCTGTTTGCTCCAACTATATTAAATAACCTGACTCACAACGGAGCAATGCTTGATGAATGGCGAAAACTTCCCCAGATTTATGCAGTGGCTTTAATTGGTATGGGAGTTTTATTTCTGATTTTTTCAATTAATAAAAAATCTGATGCGGCAAAAGGGAAAACGTTTGTTCAAATGTTACAGCCCTTAAAACAATTAAGAGTTTGGCGGTTTGGATTGTACTATTATCTTGTATTCGGATGTTTTGTTGCGCTTGCCCAGTGGTTGGTTCCTTATTTTTTAAATTTATATAGTATTTCCTTAGTTGCGGCGGGAATCATGGCTTCCATTTTCAGCATACCTGCAGGACTTATCAGAGCGCTGGGGGGTTGGTTGTCGGATAAATATGGCGCACGAACCATTATGTATTGGGTGCTTGGTTCTTCTATCGTTTTTTGCATGTTGCTAATCATTCCACAATTAGAGATAAACACACCGGGACAAGGAATCATGGCAAAACGCAAGGGAACAGTAACATTTGTTTCGGACAGTTTAATTACCATAGACCAGAAAAATTACCCATTAATTAAAAAGGGTTCCGATGAAAGTGAAGGTTCATTTCATATATTTCCTGTCAAAAATATCTGGCAGGCGCCCATGGTTAAGATTGGAGATGAAGTAAAAAAGAAACAATTAATTGCCAAAGGAATTACGCATATTTTCTTTGAGGCAAACATCTGGCTTGCGGTATTTTTTATTTTTGTCATCGGCTTCATGTGGGGAATTGGAAAGGCGGCTGTCTATAAACACATTCCTGAATATTTTCCAAATGATGTAGGCGCTGTGGGTGGGATGGTAGGTTTGTTGGGTGGGTTGGGTGGCTTCGTATCGCCTATAATTTTCGGGTATCTGCTCGAATGGACCGGCATGTGGACCAGCATGTGGATATTTTTATTTATTATTTCAGTTATCTGTATGTGGTGGATGCATACCGTAATCAGCAGGATGAGGGATGAAGCGGCGCCTACAACGAAAGAAAAATTCGAAAGAATGGGGGGGCGTTAGAAATTTTCCGTCTAATCTCATATCTTTACCCTTTCAATTATATTTCTTATTCGCATGAAAGGCAGAGTTATGAAATCCACCGGACTACGGTACCGGGTATTAAGTGAAGAAAATAAATTGTACGATTGCCGGCTCAAGGGAAGCTGGAAAATAAAAGGTTTTGATGCCACTAACCCGCTTTGTGTAGGTGATAAAGTGCAGTTTGATATTTCAGGCGCCACTGAAGGAATGATCACCGAACTACTTCCCAGAGAAAATTATATTATCAGAAAAGCAACCAATCTATCACGACAGGAACATATTCTTGCCTCGAATATTGACCAAGCCATTCTGACAGTGACACTTATCCAACCCAAGACATCGCTGGGCTTTATAGACCGTTTTCTGGTGACAGCCGGCGCGTATCATATTCCGGTTACTCTTGTTTTTAATAAAATAGATCTTCTTGCTGAAGATGAACTGATCCTGCTGGAAAAAATTATCTCCATTTATACTTCCGTGGGGTATTCCTGCCTGAAACTTTCTGCAAAAACCGGAGAGGGAATTCCTTTGCTGAAAAAATCATTGGAAAAAAAATACAACCTCTTTTCAGGTCATTCCGGTTCCGGAAAAACATCCATCCTGAATGGTATTTGCCCGGAGTTACATTTAAAAACAGCTCCCATTTCAAATTACCATGAAAAGGGAACCCATTGCACTACCTTTGCCGAAATGGTTGAAATTTCAGATACCGGTTATGTCATTGATACACCCGGTATAAAAGAACTTGGGCTGGTGGATATTCCGCTGGAAGAAATTTCTCATTATTTTCCCGAAATGAGAGACCGTCTTGGAGATTGCCGGTTTAACAATTGCCTGCATATTCATGAACCGAAATGTGGAATCAGGAAAGCAGTTGAGAATGGAACAATAACCCGTGAACGTTATGAAAGTTATTTAAGCATTGCAGTGGGAGGAGATAACCGTAAATAGTATCTGTCCATAAAGTCAAATTTAGCCACGGATTACACGGATTTTTTTTAATTTTAAAATTTTTAATCCGTGCAATCAGTGGCAACTATTTATTATTCGTTTGATACAGCGCATACATTATAGACAGAAATAAATAATCGCATGAAATTCAGAATATTTTTTATTTCAATTTCTGTGTTGCTGTTCATTTTCAGCGCCGAAAGAGTTTTATTTTTTTATTTCCAACATTCCCTTTTTTCCCAACTCCCTTTTTGGAATATTTTACAGGCATTTCTTTACGGAATCCGCTTTGACCTCTCCGTGATTTTCTTAGTCAACGCACCTTTCTTTTTTCTGCTCTTTCTACCGGGTCCTCTGCTGAATTTCCGTTTTTACCGGTTTTTTCTGTGGTTTCTCTTCTGGTTAGTTAATTTGCCCTGTATTCTGGTGAATGTCATTGATCTTGAATTTTACAGTTTCACACATAAACGGATGACTGCCGATATTTTTGACATCCGGAATGACATAACTCATCAACTATCTCAATTGTTGGGAAATTACTGGTATCTGCTCGTCATTTTCATGCTTATCATTTTTCTTCTGCTATTTGTTTTTCATCGTTTTCTGCCGGCAGGTAGTGTCACTGCAAATCACACAGAAAAAAAACAAAAAATATTATTTGAAACAGTGACACTGATAATCCTAATGGCAGTGACATTTCTGTTTTCCCGCGGCGGATGGCAGTATAAGCCCATTCATCCTACCCATGCCTATAAAATTCAACCGGCGCAATTAGGAACTCTGGTGCTGAATTCCACTTTTACTCTGCTTCATACGTTAGGTCAACCCGCTGTTCAGCATACAGATTATTTACCGGAAAAAGAAGTTCAGAAAATAGTTAAAAAGAAATTCCTTTCCCGCTTTCCTGTTAAAAATGAAAATGTAATTCTTATCATCCTGGAAGGCATCAGCCCCGGACATAAAGAATATACTCCTTTTCTTGATTCACTCGAACAACATTCGTTGAATTTTACGAATGCGTTTTCTTCCGGCACCCGTTCCATTGAAGCCCTCCCCTCTTTGCTGGCTGGCATTCCTGATTTGATGGAAGAATCTTACGTCACTTCTCCTTATCATCTTAATAAAATATCGGGGATTGGCTCCATACTCAGAGAGGAAGGATACCATACTTCGTTTTTTCATGGAGGCAGAAATGGCACCATGCTGTTTGATAATTTTTCGGATATGTGCGGGATTGAACATTATTATGGAATGAATGAATATTCAGGAAGCAAAAACGATTTTGACGGCATCTGGGGAATTTACGACGAGCCATTTCTTCAATTTGCGGCAGAAAAAATAAACGGTTTTTCACAGCCATTTTTCAGCGCATTTTTTTTATTGAGTTCTCATCAACCGTATAATTTACCTGAACAATACCGGCAAACCCTTCTGCCGGATAAACAACCGGCGTACCGAGCAATACGGTATTCAGACCTTTCTCTCCGAAATTTTTTTAATCGTATTAAAAAGCAGGCATGGTACGCAAATACCATTTTTATTATTACAGCCGACCACAGCCAGTTTCAGGAAGACCCAACCTATCAAACGGCGCATGGAATTTTCAGGGTTCCGTTACTTTTCTATAAACCCGGTTATAAGTGGAGTGACACTATATCAGGAACCCAGATTGTTCAGCACAAGGATGTAATGGTTTCCATTCTCGATTATCTGGGTATTAATCCCTCCAACGAAAAATATCCCTTAAATTCCTTTGGGGTTTCAGTATTTGATAATACGCAGGAGAAATTTGCCATAACTTACGGGGAGGGAATGTATCAATGGATTCAGGAGCCATACTCTTTCCTCTTTACTCACGAAAGTCCTTCTGGATTATTTAATATAACAGCAGACCCGTTAATGAAAAATAATTTGCTGAAGAAAGAAAAAGTAAAATCAGAGGAGATGGCACGGAAAATTAAAGCGTATATTCAATATTATAATAATGGGTTAATCAGAAATTTATGGGATGTTGAGATGGAGTAAATTTTATCATTCCACTTTCAAACTCTTCTTCACCACCAAAGACCCTCTTTGCGACTCAATTACCTCCACCGCATCGTTACGCATCAAATACTGACCCAGGGTTCTTGCATCGTAAACGTGTCCGTCAATTTCTACTTTCCCGCTGGGATGCAGGTCAGTGAATGCAGTGCCTTTTTTCCCTTTCAGTGCATACGGATTTTCAGCGGGGAAATCAGCAGGTATGGTTTCCAGCGAATCATTTAAAACGAGTTTTCTAAACGCTCCTGTGTTAAAAATCCGTTGTCCTCCCCAGAAGACCAATCCCAAACTTCCTATGATGGAAATTAAAACAGCTCCCAGTGCGCGGGTTAACGCTTTTCCGTCTATTCCCGAAAAATCAAAAACCACGTTGTCAATCATGGCAAGCAACAAGGAACCAAAAATGATGACTATACCTGCAATTCCAATAACCCCAAATCCTGGGAAAGCAAATAATTCAATAACGACTAAGATGATTCCTGCAATAAAAAGAAGTATTTCCCAATTACGGGCAAGTCCTTCCATGTAATAAGGAATAAAATATAAAAGGGCGGCAATAACGGCGGCGGCAATAGGAAAACCAATCCCGGGGGTTTGTAATTCATAATAAATACCTCCCAGAATAATCATAATAAGAATGCCACTGATAACAGGATTTAAAAACCAGTTGCTTAATTGTTGCACAGGAGTTAGTTTATAATAAACGACTTCCGAATATTTCAGGTTATGATAATTGATAAATTCTTCCATAGAATTAATTTGTGCCTCACAGAAATGTTGTTTTAATGCCTCTTTGGTGGTAAGTGTAATTACTTTTCCTTTCGTGATGGTGGAATCTTTTGCACGATACGGGTCCACCATTGCCTCGGCAATTTCAGGATTTCTTCCGTTGGCTTCGGCGGTTGAACGCATCATGGAACGCATGTAGGATTGAAACTTATCGGGCGCTAATTCTCCTTGCTGGTTTACCACGGAAGCGGCGCCAATATTTGCGCCATCGGTCATGTATATGCTATCACAGGCAATGGAAATCAAGGCGCCGGCAGATGCGGCATTATTATTTATCCATACATAAACAGGTATTTCTGATTTAAGAATTTTCGTTCTGATTTTATCAGCATCTTCCACCATGCCCCCGAACGTGTTCATGTCAATAATGATAAGGTCGGCATTATCTTTTGTTGCCGCTTCAAAACCCAGATTGATGTAACGGGTCATGCGAGGGTCAATCTCTGCTTTTATTTCCAGCACGTATGCCTTCCAATACAGAATGCTTTTGGAGGCGTTGGCGGGTAAAAGAATAAAAAGCGAGATAAAAACAAAGAAAGGTTGCTGGAGTTTTTTTATGTAATTCATGAGCCAAATATAAGAATAATTCTGATATTTAGCTTATTTTACACATACTGAATCTGTTTCGGAAATTAACAAATAAAGAGGTATTGGGGTATAAAAGTATAGAAGAAATATAACGTTATTTGCTCCTTATACCCTATACCATTATACCCTATTCCTAATTTCTTTTAGTATATTAATAAACATTTTTGTACTTTTGTTTTTCATAAATCCCCTTGAACTTCATCGAACTCCCCTTTGAATACCCTATCTGGCGAATTGTAGCCGATCCCAGTCATAATTTAATTGCCTTTGAAACACGAAATCATGAATTGCGTACTGTAAAATTTTCAGCGGCTGAATTAACATCCGGAAAAAAATTATGGGGAGAAGTGGAAATGGAGGAACCCTGGGATGCGGGGCTTGAAGATGTTTCTCACGGAATTGTCTTTATTCATGGATATCTGAAACAGGGAACTCCGGAGCATAAGGGAATCATAGCCCTTGATGGAAAAACAGGAAAGTTTTTATGGGAAAATAAGGAGTGGGTGTTGTACAAAAAAACGGATCAGAAAATAATATGTTATGATGCATTTCAGGAATCAAGAAATTATTTTGTAGCAGAACCCGGTAGCGGATTAAAAACTTCAGAAATAAGAGCATGGGAGACAGTTCAATCCGAGATTTCTGTTTACGAACAAAAAAAAAATGAACCTTTTCAATTTCCGGTTTTAATAAATGAAGATATAGAAAACGTGGATTGGAACCGTTGGCAGAATTTTATAGTTGAAGTGACTAAGAGAAAAACGGTTGGAATTATTGAAGGAATGAAAACTTCAAAATTCCGCATATTTTCTTTTTATTCAACTAAAGAAGGAATATTGAATAATTATTTATTGATTTGTGATTTGAACGGCAAATTGTTATTACATGAATTAATGGCTGAAAAAGTACCTGGTTACGGAATGGATACTTTTTTCAGTATTTCCGGTAAAATTTGTTATGTGCGGGAAAAAAGGTTTTTTAAGGTAATTTCTGATTAAACAAAAAAAATGTTTATATTACTATTGTTCATTTCATTTCAATTAAATGCAACGCCGGTTGATTCCATAGGTCTGAAAAAAGTCAACGAACAGTGGTTCATCCTCCATAAAATGGAAATCAGTCAGACGTTTTTTGCTGTAAGCAGAAGGTACAAAATACCTGTTGCTGTATTAAAAGAGGCAAACCTGGGAATTGATTTTGACCATATAAAGGCGGGAGCTATTCTGCTTGTTCCGTACAATGGAGCAGTACCGGAAAAACAAGAAAAGGTAGCCGTTAAAAATTTATCACCCTCAGATGTAAATTCCACAACCAATTATCATATCGTTCTACCCAGACAGAACTTATACAGAATTTCTTTGAAATACGGAGTAACCGTAAATCAACTCAAAGAATGGAATGGATTAGCATCCAATGAAATAGAAATCGGTCAAAAATTATTTATAACATCGCCGGGAGAAAAGAAACCGGTTTCCTCAGCGCAGGTTCTGAAATCCAATACTCCTGAAATTGTACCAAAAGGCATAGAGCCAGAAAAAACTACAGGAACAGAAAAAAAAGAACCGCTTTTTGTACCTGAAAAAAAGTATGTGCTAAAAGAAGAACCACCTGTCAATCCAAAAGAAAATGCTGAGCCCGAATATAAACCGGTAGTTTCTGCAACATCATTCTCAAAAGCAATTACCGAGAATGGATTAGCAGTTTTCTATAACGATAATTCACAGATTGACAAATACTATGCGTTACACAGAACCGCTCCCTTTGGCACTATAATTATGGTAAGGAATCCGAAAAATGACGCCCTGGTTTATGTGAAAATTACAGGAAAATTGTCAGCCACCGGTGAAAATGACAACCTTCTGATTAAAATATCACAAAAATCAGCGGAAAAACTTAAATTTGAGGGGGAAAACGGGGAGGTGGAATTGTCGTATATATTGTAGGAATGAAAAAATCAAAATCATATTTGCTTTTAACTTTACTGTCGGTATCTCCGGTATTCGTTGGATTATATAATCCTTGCTTCGCACTAGTTGCTGTAAATAACTTTAGGGCACTTCTAAAAATTCAACCAAATGTCTCCCTCTGGAGGGAGATAAAGAGGGAGGAAAATAAAAAGATTGAATTTTTAGAAGTGCCCGTAACCTCTTCAGATACCACTAAAAAAACCCCCAAATTCCACCTCATAAAAGGCAAGGAAACACTTGCCCAGATTGCGGCGAAGTACAAAATCCCTCAAAGAGACCTGATGAAATGGAACAAGCTCACCACCGCAAAAGTTTCCCCCAACCAAAAAATTCTGTTATACAACCCCGATTCTACTGAGCAAACAGCGGATGAGCAGTTAGACAAAAATTTATCTGCACAATCTGCACAGTCAGACAAATCACCCCAAAAAACCGGTAACCCGAATGACAGGTCCAATGTCTCATCAGAAGAATTACAGGCATTGCTGAATAAAATGAATTACCAGCCAACGGTAATAACCAAAAAGGGGACAGAAATAAAAGTAATCCAGGAACAACCCATCCCCAGCCAGATAAAAGATAGCCGGCAAAGGGAAAAAGCAAAAGCCGATTCAGCTTTTAAGGCAAGAGAAATAGAAGAAAAAATTGAAAAATTAAAAGAAAGGGCAAGAACCGATTCCTTAGCAAGAATAAAAGCGGATCGTGATAAAAAGAAAAACGAAATGTTGCAACGAAAAAAAGAAAAAATGAAAGCGGATTCATTGGCTAAAGCTGAAAAAGAAAAACAGAGAATTGCCATTTTGGAAAAAGCAAGAGCTGATTCGTTAGCCCGTGCCGAAGAGGAAAAAAGGATTAACGCGATAAAAGAAAAAGCCATTGCCGATTCTTTAGCACGCGTAAAAGCTGAAGAAGACAAGAAAAAAAGGATTCGTGAAAAAAGTAAAGCCGATTCGCTTGCAAAAGTCAATGCCATTCAGAAAAAGGATTCCCTTGAGCGGGTCAAAATGGAACAAGAAAAAATCCGGAAAGAAGCGGAAGCAAAATTAACTGCTGGTAATCAGAATTCAAAGCCAAATAGTAAAACAACCTCTACCGGAAAGACAACAGAAAATCCAGTTTCTAAAGACGGACGTGGTAATATAAATGCGGAAGATGTTGCCGCATTGTTAAAAAAATTAAATGTAAATACTGCGCAAAAGGTTCAATATACACAACAAATCGGAATTCAAGTCAGCGGAGAGGATGATTTGAACAACGACCAGATGGTGCGATTAGCATTTTTTTACGATAAGGATATGATACGCGCCGAAGAAAGGGAATTTCATTCGTATGTGGTGGGTACAAAAGAAACCCTGAAAATCGAAGAGAAAAAAGATACCGCAGTTTTTATTAAACGGGAAGAAAATCCTCAAGATGTTAAACCTGTACAAAATATGGAACCAAAACCTGTAGAAAGCAAAAAGCCAAATGATAACAATCCGGATGAAAAGAAAAAACCCGTTTCGGATAAATCTGAAGAAAAAAAACCCGATGAAAAGAAAAATCCTGTTTCCGATAAATCTGAAGAAAAAAAACCGGTTGTAAATCCTACACCTTCTTTAGAAAAACCAGCAGATACAAAAATTAAGGAAAATCCAAAATCCTCTCAGAAAGAATCATCAGAAACTGACACCACTTCAACAGAAAAACAAACGGATAAGAAATCCGGAATTGAAAAAACAGTTTATGGAGAAATTGAAGAAAAAGGAATCGCTTATGCATTACTTGGTAAAGAAATTGAGCAGGATGGATTAAAAATCATTCATGCCAGCGCACCCGTAGGCACTACCATTAAAATAACTAACCCGTTGGTTGATAAATCAGTTTTTGCAAAAGTTTGCAGTAATGAAATGGCAAAAATTCCTGAAAAAGATGTCATCGTTCAGCTCAATAAAAAAGTGTCTGAAAAACTGGGGTTAAAAAATAAGTTTGTTTTTGTTACATTAACCTATATGGGGAATAAACCTAAAGAATAGCAGGAAAAAAAGATGCCAGACATTTTTGACCCGGTTCTGATTTTCGATAAATTTCTTTTTTCAAAGACGTTCTGGGTTAATGCAGTCCTAATTTTTTGCATCTCACTATGGATAAAAAAAAAATGGTTACGTTCCCATCCTCTTTCCTCCTATTTTTATCCTTTTCTTGCGCTTAAACTTATTTGTAGTTTGATAATTACCTACCTGCAATTCAAACCAGGAGTAGAAATTTTTAATATAGGTGACTCAGCGCCTTTTTTCAGCATTGGACAACTCTATTATTTTACATTTTTGGAGTCACCTATTAAATACTTTACACAATTATGGAACGCTTATCCTACTCACCCTTATATATTGAATTTTGGTGAAAATTTTTATGGTTGGATGCTTGTACAACCAAAAGTTTTATTTTTTACTAAAGTATTAAGTTTATTCAGCATACTCACTTTTGGCAATGTAATGGCTACCGCATTATATTTTTCTTTTGTAAGCTTTTTAGGTATCTGGAAATTAGTCAGCGCACTAATCAGGAGTTTTCCCCGTTCTCAATATCTCTTAATCATCGCACTATTTTTATCACCCGGATTATTGATTTTTTCATCCATTATTTTAAAGGAGGCGTTGGTATGTGCCGGTTTTTTCTTTATAATAGGCATTGCTATTAATTTTGTATTTAATAACCGTAAACCAAAAAAGATCGAATGGTTTTTTCTGGTAATTGCTTTTTTTGTTGTTTTCAGATTAAAACCCCTTTACCTTCTTCTGCTGATTCCATCCGTCCAGGCATATATGATTTTTTCAAACGGATTATTTTATAGCACAGAAACTATTGGAAAGGAATGGCTCAGAAAATTATCTTTATTTTTTGGAATGACCATAGCCACCCTATTAGTTGCATTCCTTTTTATTCATCCCGGAAATTTTTCATTATTGGAATACATTTATTCAGAATATTCTGTTGGATTAAATGATTCAGTTGGTACCCTGCATGTAGAATATAAAAATCTACTGCCCACCCATTTCAGTTTTATCAAACACATACCATTCTCATTCGGTGCCGTCCTATTCAAACCATTTATCTGGGAGTGTCACAATGCTACTCACTTTGTGGCGGGCATAGAAAATTTTTTGGTACTTCTGCTGAGCTGTTTTGCTATGAGTGGAATAATTTTTTATTTCTTTTCTGCAAAAATAAATTTTATTTCCTTATTACATCAAAAAGAAATGCATATTTGTGTTTTGTTATTATTATTTATCACCACCGGGGCTGTTTTATTGGGATTCACAACTCCAAATTTCGGTACGTTGTACAGATACCGAATAATTTTTTATCCTTTTTTTGTTTTTATCCTATTGAGAATAATCCATAAATTTATTACTCATTTTCATGCAACCGATTGATTCAACCTTTAAAGAACATCTGAGAAAAGGGTTTTTCCTGTATCTGTTTTATGGACTGATGCTATGTTTGACTATAAATCTTCGGGTAGATTTTTCCCTTCACGATCTTAACTACGGAACAGGTGAACCAGCATTGAGAAATTTTGACCCTGCATTGCGAGCCAGAATGTTTTATATTTCAGCGTTACTGCTGATATCACTGATTTTATTTTTTGCCTGGATTCAACGTAAAATTTTCTTTTGGTTGACTGACCATTGGCTCTCTATACTGAATTATACTTCACTGGGAGCACTTTTTGTTTTATATAGTCATATTCAACAGCCATGCTTGTTTTCAGATCTAAAAAAAATCTATGACCTCCAAGGACTTTTTTCTAACTTTTCATCTATCACCTTTTTTTTTATCATTCACTTGTTGGTTTTTATTTACATATTTTTTTCCAACTATTTAAGCCGTTTCTCTTTTTTTTCTAATATAAAGCCAACAATCACCTCCTTTCCCCCTTTCTCCCCTTCTCCCCTTCTCCCCTTCTCTTTTTCACGTATTTCTCATAGAATAATCCTATACGTGTTCGTTCCTGCTTTTTTTTGTATTCTGCTCTACCAACCCTTATGCCTCGACCTTAATAATCTTTTTGAACTGGGAAATCCTGTCTTGTCCATACAGCAGTTTTTTGAATTTGAAAAAATCCCTTTACTTCAATCATTCAATTCTCATTTACTTTCTGAAATTGTACCTGGGTTTATTTATTCTTGGTTTCATGGATATACAGGAGATTTATCTTTTCTGCACTATGATTATTTGATTATTGCTGTCAGCCAGATTCTTGGTTTTTATACAATTTATCTGATAACCGGAAATTTCTGGATTCCGGTATTAGTATTCATTTTTCTTCCGGTCGGTGGTTTTCTGTTTCCACCCATGTTTTCGCTGGCACCCTTGCCTATTCTTTTATTTGTATTGGCAATACGTAAAAATAATTCATTCACTTTCTTTTTATGGACCTTATCGGTCTTTTTCAATCTTATCTGGAGAATTGACATTGGAATTTCATCATTGCTTGCTTCCGCCGGAGTGACACTATTCTATTATCATAAAAATTATAAAAGTGTTTTCAGAAATATTTTAATATCGTTGGAAATAATTCTTGCATCTATTCTTCTGCTTTTAATAGGTATTTCAATTATAAAAGGCATAAATCTACTGGAACCACTTCAGTCCATCTATGAGCATTTTTCGGGTGCCACTATTTATGGAACCAAAGCGCTGAGTATCGAATACGATGCGTTGTTCTTCACACACTATATTATTTTTCCAATCTTGGTGCTTGTTATTTTGTGCTGGTTACTCCTTTATCGGAAAAATTTTCTTCATTCTGAGGATAATCAACGAACTTTAATTACCATTATATTATTTTATTTTTGTGTCTATTATCTTACAAATTTTCACAGGGGACTTATCAGACATTCCTTTGCCGAGCAAGACGACCTGCATGTTTCTACTTTTATTTTCTTAATCCTACCCACTAGTATTTATTTGTTTCTACCTCCTGTTATCAATAAAACAAAACTGAATTTGTTGTTTCTGTTGTCAGTCGTTTTATTGTGTTTTCAGTTTAAGCATCCTGTAGAAAAAAATAATAATATCCAAATACCTTTTGATACATTTATAAAAAGAATTACGGGACAAACATTCGCTTACAGTAGAATTATAAATAAAAATGGCAACTATGTTATTCCTGCAAATTTTCTTGATAAAAAATTTAGTGACCTGAAATTATTTAGTGATAAATTTTTAAAAGAGAACGAAACCTTTCTGGATTTTTCAAACTCTCCTATGCTTTATTTTTATTGTCATAAAAGAAATCCATCCTATTTTAATCAGGTACCCAATCAACTTTCGACAAAAAAATTGCAGAAGAAATTTTTAAACTCAATTAAAAACGAAAACGTTCCCTATCTGATTTTTTCAAGGAATTTTGAGTCGGGATATGATGCACAGGATGAAGTGCCCAATACAGTCCGCGCAAATCACATTGCCGCATACCTATTTCAAAATTATATTCCTTCGTTTATTATAAATGATTACAGGGTTTGGATTGGAAAAAATTATATCTCGCGTATAGATAGCATATTCATTCCAACATCTTCTCTTATTCCCGACACTTTTTCCCTTAAGCCGGAATCATATAACCTCAGGTATATTCCTTACACACTTGGAAAACTCGACCTTGATTTTATTGATAAAAAGTTCAAACCGATTATCACCCTGAAGGTGACACTTCCAAATAATTTGAATGAGAATGAATATAGCTGGTCTGTTTCAAAGTATGATTCATTAACCATGACTGAATTCCTGTGGTTAAGTTTACAGAACCAGGGTGAGGAAGACATTGAGGCAGTGCTTAGTTATGAAACTAACACTGATTCATCGGGTCTTTTAAAATCCTTTGGGCAGTTCAGATTTATTGTTTCCAGCAATAATGATAATCATCACTATATCATTCCATTAAATTCTCAATACGCATGGATAAAAAATAAAATAGATGTTCTTAGATTGAATACTACAAAGAGAAATGTCAAGGTGATGAGAGCTGTACTATGCAAATGGAAATAATTTATTTCTTCCACACAAAAGGCGACTCAAACTCTCTGAACAATGGTAATTTCAAATCCTTTTCTGAAACCACCGGTCCCTGCACTTTCCAGTCAATGTTAATATCCGGATCGTTGTAGATAATTCCCCCTTCTGATTCCTTATGGTAATAATTTGTGCATTTGTAATAGAAGACGGTATTGTCTTCAAGTACTGAAAACCCGTGAGCAAAACCATTCGGAATAAAAAACATAAGCCGGTTCTTGTCGGATATCTCTATGGCAAATGATTTTCCAAAAGTGGGTGAACCTTTCCGGATGTCAACAGCCACGTCAATTACTTTCCCGATAATTACGGTTACTAACTTACCTTGAGCATACGGATCATGTTGATAATGCAACCCTCTTACTGTATTCTTTGAGGAAACTGATTGATTGTCTTGTACAAAGTCCTCTTTCAATCCCTGTTCATAAAGAAGGTCTTTACGATAGGATTCAAAAAATTCACCACGAGGGTCTTTGAAAACTTTCGGGTAAATGACAAGCAATCCGTCGAGAGGGGTTTTTTCGATTTTCATTTGCTTATTTTTTTGATACAAATTTCGTAATTTTGCACCAATTATTCAACCTTGCATGTCTTCCATTAATTTTTCTACTCATAAAATTGATTTTCTGGGGAAAAATGTATTTATAGCCGCAACTGCCAGCGTTTTCGGCAAGGTCAGTATCGGTGACCGCTCTTCTGTATGGTTTGGAGCTGTAATCCGTGGTGACACCGATGCAATTTCAATCGGAGAAGAAACCAATATACAAGACCTTTGTATTCTGCATGTTGATAAAGGGGTACCCTTAAAAGTTGGCAACCGTGTTACTGTGGGTCATGCCGCAATTTTACACGGCGCTACCATTGGAAACGATTGTCTGATAGGGATTAGAGCGACTGTACTAAACAGAGCGGTCATTGGAAATAATTGTTTGATAGGGGCACATTCGTTGGTAACGGAAGGCATGATTATACCGGATAATTCCCTCGTGCTGGGATCGCCCGCAAAAATTATAAAATCACTTACTACCGAACAACTGGAACGTATTAAAAAAAATGCACAGAATTATGTAGCTTTGTCGGCAGTTTATCTTTCTGCCCCTTAAATTTTTCTATTTTCTATTTTTTATCTTCTATCTTCTACCCATGAATCTATCTCTCTTCCCGTTTTTCCGGTTTACGTTCTTATTAATTACCGGTTTTCTATTAGCCCCTGTATTTGAACTAAAAATAAATTTTATTTTTTGGCTGTGGGGAATTCTATCAGCATCGTATTTATTTCTAAGTATTTTTTGGAAAAAAATAAAAATTCCCCGTCTCTTTACCATAAAAAAAATACTATTGGTTTTCATTATAATATCCGGAGGTATTATCCTGAAAATAGAAACAAACCCATTAAGAGATGAAAATCATATCAGTAAACAAATTCCAGAAAAAAAATGGAAAAAAGAGGATTTCAGGTACATAGCTGTGGTAAGCACGTTCCCCAATGAGAAAAATAAAAACTTTAAAACTGAACTTGAGGTGGAATTCATTTATAAAGAAAAAAAATGGAAGCCCGCTACCGGAAAAATTTTTACCACCTTTAAAAAGGACTCTCTGAATAAAATTATCCCGGAATACGGAGACCGTTTGGTCGTTGATGGATTTCCTGAAAAAATTATTTCAACAGGAAATCCAGGTCAATTTGATCCCTTTGCTTATTTCTCAACTCATGGAATTTTTCACAAACAAAAAATAAAAACATGGAAGGTCATTGAGCATAATTACAAAACAAACCCGCTTTATGCTCTTTCACAGAAATGCAGACTGTTATTGAGTAAGCAGTTGACACAATATATAGAGGATATTCGTTCCCGTTCGGTTGCCATTTCTGTTTTGCTCGGAGATAAAACACAATTGGATAATGCGCTTATGCAAGCATATTCACATACCGGAGCCATGCATGTGCTCGCTGTTTCCGGATTGCATGTAGCCATTTTATTTATCATCCTTCAACATCTGACTTCATTTTTATTGCGATTAAAAAACGGAAATCATTTACAAACCGGTGTCATTTTTTTATTGCTGTTGTTTTATGCTTTTCTTACAGGTCTTTCTCCCTCCGTTTTGCGTTCTGTATTCATGTTTTCACTTATTCTGGTATCAAAAACATTTCAGCGGCAATCGAATATTCTGAATACCTTATTTTCTTCCGCATTTTTTCTTCTCTTGTATAATCCAATGTTTATGTATGACGTAGGATTTCAGCTTTCTTATACTGCTGTCATATCAATTGTCATTTTTCAAAAGCCCATTCACGGATTAGTTCATACTAAAAATAAAATAATTGAATTTGTATGGAATATCACCAGCGTGTCGCTTGCCGCACAGGTTTTTACTTTACCCATTACGCTCGGTTGTTTCGGACAATATCCGGTGTATTCCCTGTTATCAAATCTGCTGGTAATTCCATTATCTACTTTTATACTTTATGGAGGAACCGCATTATTTACTGTCTCCTTTATTCCATGGCTGGCTAAAACAGTTGGTTTTATTTTAAATATCCTGCTACTGATAATGAACAATGGCATTCTTTGGATAGAAAAATTACCGTTTGCTTCGCTACAGGTTCCAATGTTTGACTATGTCAAAGTAGGATGTCTGTATGCCATTATATTTTCATTAATGTTGTTTGGAAGAACGAGAATTTTGATTTTCTTTGCCGTTTTTGTCTTTTTTTCGGGGTTTATCATTTTCAATGTTAAAAAAGAAGATGTGCATTTAAAAAATCGTAGGGAATTAATTGTATATAACGTCAGGTCCAAATTTCTTATGGAAATCAACAAAGGGTATGGGAGTGAAATTTATGCTGATGCACCTGAAAGTGACAGTATTTTGCAGAATGTTTATCTAAAGCCATCATTTAATAACCGGGGAGTAAAAACACACCGTTGGCATAATTTAACCTACAGCGATACCTCAGCCATTCAATTTTTTGCCTTGGGTGGAAAAAAAATTGCCCTTGTAAAAAATGACACTTGCTTACCAAATCCAGATACGTTGCCTGTAAAAATTGATTTTTTGATAATTAAGAACAAGTTGATTTCTAAACCAATTCTTAAAAAACTGTTACTTCTTTTCAAACCGGAATATTTAGTGACTGTAGGACTTAAAAATTCATACTTGACAAAATGGCTACAGATGCAATGTGACAGACAAAAAACAAAGCGTTATGATTTAAACCAATCGGGAACTTTTCGTTTTGTGGTGGAAGAATGATTATTTTTATGTTCCTTTGTCGGTGACTCGACTTATTATTTTATTTAAATCAATGCCACATTTCCGTTTTCCGTTTTTTTATAAAAAACTTTTCGGTTTAAAAATAATACGTTGGATTGTCCGGATTTTTGTCTGGTTTATTTGCCTATCCTTTTTCTGGGTTCTTCTCTATAAATGGATGAATCCTCCCTTTACATACCTGATGTTTGAACGGAAAATGTCAGCCATTTTTTCAGGCAAGAAAAGCAGTGAGATACATTACGAATGGGTGTCACTTAAAAATGTATCCAAAAATTTACCCCTTGCCGTAATTGCCTCTGAAGACCAGAATTTTTCATCCCATTGGGGCTTTGACATGGATGCCATTAAAAAAGCCGTTAAGCATAATAAAAGACATAAACGAAAAAGAGGCGCCAGCACCATTTCCCAGCAGGTAGCCAAAAATGCTTTTTTATGGAGTGGCAGAAGTTATTTACGTAAGGGCTTGGAAGTTTATTTTACTGTTCTGATAGAATTGCTATGGAGTAAAAAGAGAATTGTGGAAGTATACATCAATATTGCTGAGATGGGCGACAGAGTGTTTGGTGCAAAATGCACTGCCGAACATTATTTTAAGACCTCACCCGTGAAACTGAATATGTATCAATGTGCCTTAATAGCATCCGTTTTACCAAATCCAAGAAAATACAAAATCAATAACCCGGGAAATTTTATATTGAAAAGACAACGATGGATTTTAAGGCAGATGCGGCAGATGGGAGGAGTGGGTTATTTAAAGGAATTGTAGAGACACGGTGCACCGTGTCTCTGCATAACGTTATACCTTTATACCCTATACCTTTATACCCTTATACCTTTTTAGTTGAAAATATTTCGTAATTTTGTAGAAAAAATTGAAGCACTATGGCAAATTATCCTGAATTTATGGTAGCACCAATCCGGCAGGATTTGGTGAATGTTGGCTTTGAACAACTTCTCACGCCCGACGAGGTTGACAAAACCATTCGTAACACAAAAGGCACTGTATTAATGTGCGTTAATTCCGTTTGCGGTTGTGCCGCAGGCAAGGCAAGACCCGCATTAAAACTGGCAATACAACATGCAAAAAAACCAACTAAATTAGTAACGGTTTTTGCAGGTATGGAGCAAGATGCAACCGCCAAAGCCAGAGAATTTATGACGCCTTATCCTCCCTCCTCTCCCAGTATTGCATTATTCAAAGAAGGGAAATTAGTTCATTTAATTGAACGACATCAGATAGAATCAGCGGAAGTGCAGATGATTGTGGATAATCTGGTGGGAGCGTTTGACGAGCATTGTGGGTGAGGAATCCTAATTCCCCCCTTTCTCCACCCACTCACCTACCCACTGCTCCGAAATAGTCAGTGGCACTGCGCCGGAAGACAAAAACCGATCGTGAAATTTGCGAATGTCAAATTTCGTCCCCAATTTATGCTTTGCATATTCGCGTAATTCCAGAATTTTTAACATCCCTATCATATACGCACATGCCTGTCCCGGATTCACAATATAACGTTCTATGGCTTTAGTGCAGATCCCTTCGGTAGAGGGAGTATTCTCCAATAAATAATCAATGGCTTTTTTGCGGGTCCATTTTTTACGATGGATACCTGTATCAACCACTAACCGGCACGCCCTCCAGAGTTTCATGGATAACCTGCCAAAATCAGAATAAGGGTCTTTATAAAATCCGTATTCTTTCGGAAAATGTTCGCAATACAAACCCCATCCTTCAATGTATGCGGAGTAAGAGGAATGTTTGCGGAATTCGGGAAGACCTACCATCTCTTGTGCCAGCGACAGTTGCGTATGATGACCCGGTATCCCCTCGTGATAGGAAAGCGCTTCATTTTCATAAGAAGGTAAATCATTCATCCGGTATGTGTTTATTCTGAAAATACCCGGACGGCTTCCGTTAGTGGCGCCTTCTTCGTAATATGCCTCAGATACCGATGCTTCTTTAAATGCTTCCACCGGTTTTACTTCCAGATCCGCTTTTGGTTTTAAAATAAAAAATTCATCCAAACGCATTTTCATATTATTAATTATAGATGTGAAATCGTTAATGATGGATTCTTTTCCCTGTTCATTCTGATCATAATAAAACTGTTTATCGGTTCGTAAAAAATTGAAAAAGGAGGTTAAATCACCTTCCCATCCTACCCGTTTCATGATTTCTTTCATCTCTGAATGAATTGTTGCAACTTCTTTTAATCCCAATTCGTGAATTTCATCGGCTGTCATTTTTACAGTTGTATGGTCCTCAAGAATCGCATTATAAAAATTATTTCCATCGGGAAATTTCCAAACGCCATCATCAGTAGTACTCTTTTTTTCCAATTCTTTAAGACAACCCAATAATTTACGATATGCCGGTTTTACTGAATGTTCAATGGCTCTGACAACCTCTTTTAACAAATTGGTTTTCATTTCCGGTGAAATTTTTATGGAATCAATTTTTGAAATGAAATCCTGATAGAAAATATGCTCGCCGGTTTTTCCAGTTAAAAGATTTTCACAATCGGAATAAAGGTAAGAAAAAACAAATTTTGGTGGAATGATTCCCTCCTTTGCACGGACTTCAATATTTTCTATCAACCTATTGAATTTATCAGTGGCACCTTTTAAACGCTGAATATAAGCCAGTGCATCAGTGACACTGTCAATAGCGTGAACTGATAACATCAATGTAGGAAAATTACTATGAAAACCATCATACTGGCTTATCGGATAATTATAATGCCGGTATTTGTACATGTGTATAGAATGTTGCCTGCTTTCACGAAAAAGTTGGTAACTTAATAAATCAGTTGGGTTTAAAAGCGTAGTGTCAAACAGGGCAAGCGTATCCAGTTCTAATTTACTATTTTTCATTTCTTTTTCCAGAAAATCATCCGAAATATCATCCAATTGATCGTTTTTCATTTTCAAACCAAGAAAGGAAGCAAACTCAGGATAACGCTCTACATAGTTATCCCAACAACGCTGAAAAAAGGAATTGAGTTTTTGTGATTCGGCTTGTGCAGGATTTTCAGATTGCAGTCCTTCTTTCACAGATGATTTATTTTCCGGATTTTTATTTTCGCAGGAAATAAATAAACTGGAAAGGATGAGGATAGTTATGAGATTTTTTATATACATAAAATAATATTGAATAATGAACAAGGAATAATGAATTTCGAAGTAACCATAACTTCAACATTCATTATTCCTTGTTCGATATTCATTATTTCTTTTTGGTTCCGTCTTCCGGCTTTCTAAAACTTCAAGCAATTTCCATTTCTTGTTACCTCAAGCGAAACATTTCTGCCAAAAATTAACGGATGATTTACTTCTTCATGTCCGGCAGGAAATCCGAATGTCACCGGATAATTATATTCAGAGACGGTTTCTAAAATTATTTGATATGCATTCTTTCCGAACGGAACAGGATTGTCGTGCATTTGTGACATGTAACCAACAATCAGCGCAGCTAAAGAATCTAATTTCCCGCTTCTTTTTAAATGAATCATCATCCGGTCTATGTGGTAATAATATTCGTCAAGGTCTTCTATAAAAAGAATTTTGCCGGCTGTTTTAAAATCAGTAGAAGTACCCAGGAGATTATGTAAAATGCTCAGATTTCCACCAATCAATTCTCCCTTACATTCTCCTGTTTTATCTAAAGCGTGTGCGGGAAAATTATAGTGAATGTTTTCTCCCATCAAGACATTCATTATATATTCAGTTGATTCTGATGATAATCCTTTATAAAAGTATATAGCCATGGGACCGTGAATACATTCTACCTGATGATTTAATGATTGAATTAAATGCACCGTTACATCGCTGAACCCCAACAACCATTTTGGTGATTTTTTATAACCGGAAAAATCTATTTTATCGGCAATTCTCAAACTGCCATATCCACCTCTTGCAAAAAGGATAGCCCTGCAATTTGTGTCATCAAGCGCTTCTTGAAAATCTGAAAGACGTTGTTCATCATTTCCTGCATATTGGTGACAGGTTTCATAAAGAAATTTTCCGCAAACAACGTTGAAGCCCCATTGAGTCAGTTTTTCAATGGCTGGTTCCATTTCGTCGGGCGTAACTCTTCTTGCGGTGGAGATGATTTTAACTAAATCACCTTTTTTTAAAAAGGGCGGTGTGAGCAAGGGTGTATTGATAAGCAAACTTACATGAATTTTTTTGATTCTATAACATACTGCCACTTTTTTGTTTTTCCCAAACCTGTTTAAGACCGGTATAATAGTATTGGAATTGTTCAGGAAAATCTCTCCAACTATCAGCAGGCTTTGGCTCATTACCTTAAATCATTAAGAATAATGGAATCGGGATAAGAGGATGGAGGGGGGAAAGTAGTATATTTGCGGAGTGCTTCTCTGTAGAAAGATCATGGTTACGAACATCGCGTCTGAAATGGTGCTTTCAGAAACTTTTATTGATTGATTCATGAGCAACCTAAAAAAGAACTATTCCGAATTTGCACAAATTGCTTCATTGATTGATGAAGGAAGAAACAGGGCATTTCATAAAGTGAATGAAGAGTTGGTGTTGCTTTATTTTAAAGTCGGAAATATTATTTCAACGAAAGTTTCGGAGGGAGCATGGGGTGAAGGAACGGTTGACGAATTGGCGGGATACATTGAAACTTCATATCCGGGGTTAACGGGTTTCAACCGCAGGGGCTTGTATCGCATGAAGCAATTTTATGAAACCTATACGGTAAACGAATTTGTGTCACCGATGGCGACACATTTACAAACTTATTTGAAAACCACCCCTGATAACTCAAAAGTGTCAACACTGCCGACACAATTGACGGATAACAACTATTTACATCATGAATTTGTGACAACAGTGTTGACACAAATTAACTGGACAAACCACCGTTTAATTCTTTCAAAAACAAAATCACCTGAAGAAAAATTTTATTATCTGCTAACTTCCATAAAAGAAAAGTATAGCACTCGTGAATTAGAAAGGGCATTAAATACAGCTCAATTTGAGAGGGTAATGCTTTCAAACCCAATTGTGTCCGCAGTGCGGACACAATTACCTCAAAACCTTTTCAAAGATCCCTATATTTTTGAATTCCTTGATTTACCGGAAGGACATTCCGAAAAAGATTTGGAAAAAGCGCTAATCAAAAACCTGCAAAAATTTATTCTGGAAGTTGGCAAAGGATTTACATACATGGGCAATCAATACCGCCTGCAGGTTGGTAACAAAGATTATTTCACTGATTTGCTTTTTTATCACAGGGATTTACAATGCCTTGTTTTATTTGATTTGAAGATTCAGGAGTTTGAACCTGAGTTTTTGGGTAAGTTGAATTTCTACATGGAAGCGCTTGACCGTGATGTAAAACGCAAACACGAAAACCCAAGTGTGGGTGTTCTGCTTTGCAAAGGAAAAGACACGGAAGTAGTGGAATATGCAATGGCAAGAAATACATCGCCTGCCTTGATTGCTGATTACGAAACCAAATTGATTCCTAAAAAGGTGTTGGCGGACAAACTTCACCAACTGGGGGAGGAATTATCAAAAGAAGATATTGATTGATGGACAAAAAACAATTACAACATACAATCCTTGAAAATACCTATCCTCATACTCTTTTTCTTTCTTTTCTTGTGTCTTGGAATTTGCCTGCCTGCAGAAGTTTCTGCGCAGACAGGCAATTTGAGACTTGGATCTTCTAAAATTGATTCCCTCAAAACCCTCTTATCCAACACCAAAGAAGACACCTCCAAAATTAAATTATTAAGAGAAATAGGCATAGCGTTACACAACTCTAAAGAATCCCTCCCTTACTACCAACAAGCCCTTAAACTCAGCCAAAAAATAAAACATCCAAAATTAGAAACAGAGTGTAACATTGATATTGGAATAGTTCAGTATAATCTCTCCAACTACCCGCAGGCATTGGATAATTACCTTAAATCATTAAGAATATATGAATCCCTTGGAATGGAAAAAAGCAAAGAGTATGCAATCATCTTGAATAATATCGGGATTGTTTATGAATTGATAAGCGAATATGACCGCGCATTGGAATTTTATCAGAGAAGTTTAAGAATAAAGGAATCCCTTGGAATGGGAAACAGTAAAGATTATGCAATGAGTTTGGGGAATATCGGGATTGTTTATATGAATCAAGGCGCATATGACCGGGCATTGGAATTTTATCAGAGAGGACTAAGAATATTTGAATCCCTTGGAATGAAAAACAGCAAAGAGTATGCAGCCAGTTTGAATAATATCGGGATTGTCTATTATAATCAAAATAAAAAAGACAGTGTGCTTTATTATTTTATCCGGTCAATGAAAATAGAAGAAAAAATTTGTGATAAAGCAGGGGTTGCAACAAGTATGAACAACATTGGTGGATTATTTAGTGAGTTAGGAAAATATGATAATGCTCTTGATTATTTATTAAAAGGATTGGACGTTTCAAAAGAGATAGACGATAAATATGGAGTAATGCTCACCACTGAAAACCTTGCCAAAACTTACGCTAAATTAGACAACCACAAAGCCGCCTACCAATACCATCAGAAATTTTCCACTTACAAGGATTCTATATTTAATGAAGAAAAAAGCAAGGAAATCGGGGCGCTGGAAACCCGCTACGAGTTAGATAAGCAAAAAGAAATCAGCGAGCGAGAAGCAAAACAAGCACGAGTGCTTGCAGAGGAGGAAGAATTCAGGAGCAGGATGATAACTTTTTCGTGGAGTTTTCTTGGCATCATTGCTTTTATTTTTATCGTTATATTTTTGGTAAGAAAGAAGTTTCCGGTACTATGGGCGGCACGGCTGTTGTTCTTTGCGTTCATGATGCTGTTAGAACTAACCCTGCTCATCCTTGAGCCGCAAATACTAAAATTAGCACAAGAGAAAATCCTTGCGCTATTTGCCCTCAACTGCGTTGTAGCAGGTGTTTTTTTTCCCGCACATAAGTGGCTTGAGAAGCGTGTGAGCAGATACCTCGCGAAGTTTGGGGGTAGTGGCAGTAGCAGTGGCAGTAGGCAGTCGCCAACGAGCAATGAGCAGTCGGCAACATCAAATTCCGAACATCCAACATCAAACATCCAACATCAAACATCAAATAATTTGGGCATATTTATCATCTACTTCCTACTTTCTTGTACCGCATTACCCTTCTTATCCGCCTTCGTTAGTGTCACACAAACCAACACCGACACTCCGCAAGATTCCTCCAACAATGTAACAATTCAACAATTTAAAAATTCTAAAATTGACTCCCTCAAATCCCTCCTATCCAACACCAAAGATGACTCAATAAAAATTGAATTATTAAGAACAATAGGACATATATTAAACCAATCTAAAGAATCCCTCCCTTACTTTCAACAAGCTCTTGAACTCAGCCAAAAGATAAAACATTCAAAATCAGAAGCAAATTGTTACAATGATATTGGGTATGTTCAGCAAAATCTCTCCAACTACCCGAAGGCACTGGATAATTTCCTTAAATCTTTAAGAATAAGAGATTCCCTTGGAATGGAAAACACCAAAGGTTATGCAATCAATTTGAATAATATCGGGGTTGTTTATCAATATCTAAGCGAATATGACCGTGCTTTAGAATTTTATCAGAGAAGTTTATCAATATATTATTTCCTTGGAATGGAAAATAGTAAAGTGTATGCAAACAGTTTGAATAATATCGGGAATGTTTACGGTGAGAAAGGGGAATATGACCTCGCATTGGAATTTTATCAGAGAGGACTAAGAATATTAGAATCCCTTGGAATGAAAAACAGCAAAGATTATGCAAGCAGTTTGAGTAATATCGGGGCCGTGCATTATTATCAAAACAATAAAGATAGTGCACTTTATTATGGTATCCGGTCACTTAAAATTAAAGAAGTAATGGGTGATAAAGCAGGGGTTGCATCAAGTATGTTTAACATTGGTGAATTATTCAGTGTGTTGGGGAACTATGATAAAGCCCTTGAATATTTATTAAAAGGATTAGTTGTTTCAAAAGAGAGCGGATTTAAACACATGGTAATGCTCACCTCTGAAAATCTTGCCAAAACCTACGCTCAATTAGACAACCACAAAGCCGCCTACCAATACCATCAGGAATTTTCTACTTACAAGGATTCCATATTCAATGAAGAAAAAAGCAAGGAAATAGGGGGTTTGGAAGAAAAGTACGAGTGGGAAAAGCAGGAACGGCAACGAAAATACCAGGAAGAGGACCTGGCAAAAATAGCAATAGAAGAAAAACAAAGAAACGATATGCTCACCGTGTCCGGGGCGTTTATTGTGCTTGTGATTTTAATAGTTGGATTACTGCTCTATGCGGTTAAACTTCCCTTATCCATCCATTTTATAGAGGGCTTGGTATTCGTAGTGTTCATGATGTTTTTTGAACTCACATTGGTGTTTTTAAATCCATACATTGATATGTTGGCAGATGGCAATGCAATCATAAACCTTTTAGCCAACTCCGCCATAGCCGCGTGTCTTGCGCCTCTGCACGAAATATTGGAAGGGAGGATGAAGAGGAAGATTTTGAGGGATAAAAGGAGGAGGGGAATGGGGAGGGGATGAATGACAACGTCGCTCTCACCCCTCTCCATTTTTTTGGAGAGGGGCTGGGGTGAGGTCTTTATGTTGACCCCTATACACCTATACCTATTTCATTAAATTTATGTAAATTTGCGCTTCAAACTAACAATTAATTATTTAACACTTAACCAAACGACAAAATGGCTTTTCAACTTCCTGCTTTAATGTATCCGCACAATGCATTGGAGCCACATATTGATGCTTTGACCATGGAGATTCATCATGGTAAGCATCATCAGGCGTATATAAATAACCTAAATACCGCAGTTGCCGGCACCTCCATGGATTCAATGTTTGTTGAAGAATTGATTTCAAACATTGGATCTTTGCCAAAAGAAAAACAAATGGCGGTACGGAATAACGGAGGAGGACATTATAATCATTCCTTTTTCTGGAAAGTTCTAAGCCCAAAAGGTGGGGGACAACCGGCTGGTGAATTGTCAAATGCAATTAACTCAACGTATGGTTCCTTTGATGAATTTAAAAGTAAGTTCACCACGGCAGGAACCGGCAGATTTGGCTCCGGTTGGGTCTGGTTGGTTTCAAGTCAAGGAAAATTAACTATATGTTCCACTCCAAATCAGGATAATCCGCTCATGTATGGGCTGGTAGAGACCAATGGAATCCCTTTAATAGGATTAGATGTTTGGGAACATGCATATTATCTGAAGTATCAAAACCGTCGTCCGGATTATATCAATGCATTCTGGAATTTAGTGGATTGGGGGATGGCTAATGACTATTTTAAAAAATCTAACTGATTTTTCACCTCACCCCAGCCCCTCTCCAAAAAAGAGAGGGGTGAAAATGTATCTGTCATTTTATCATGTATATATGGGAAATCAAACTTTTCATGTATTTTTGCGTTCCTTTTCCGACAGGCCCGTTCGTATAGTGGTTAGTACATCACCCTTTCACGGTGTAAACACGGGTTCGACTCCCGTACGGGTCACTGGGGTACAGAGGTAAAGAGGTATAGGGGGTATAGGGGTATAGGGGTATAAGGAATACCTTAACTTTTTTCTTCCCACACTTGGCATAAATTGATAATAACATCTACTGCTTTTTCCATATCCTGCACAGATACCCATTCCTGAAGTGAATGAAAAGCATGTTCACCCGCAAATAAATTCGGGCAAGGCAGACCCATAAAAGATAAACGGCTACCATCGGTTCCTCCCCGTATGCTCCGGCACTTTGGCTTCATTCCTGCTCTCTTTATTGCCTCCAACGCATATAAAACCACTTTTTGGTTCTTCGCTAATATTTCTTTCATATTTCTGTACTGTTCGTTAATTTCCAATGTGAATTTAGCGGTAGGATATTTTTTTAGAATTTTAGCCGAAAGTTCTTTCAAAAACTTTTCATGTTTTTTTAATCCGTTCACAGTAAAATCACGGATAATAAATTTTGCAACAGCTTTTTCAATGTTACCGGTGATTTCCATAGGATGTATAAAACCTTCTCTATCTTCAGTGGTTTCCGGAGATAATTTATCTTTTGGCAATGCGGAAATAATTTGGGATAAAATTTTTATGGCGCTAACTAACTTGCCTTTTCCAAATCCCGGGTGAGTACTTACCCCGTGCACTGTTAAAACAGCCGCATCTGCCGAAAAGGTCTCGTCTTCGAGCGTGCCGCGGCTTTCACCATCAATGGTATATCCATAGACAGCTCCGAGTTTTTTCATATCCACTTTATCCACTCCTCTGCCAATTTCTTCATCGGGAGTGAATAAGATTTTAATAGTTCCGTGCTTGATTTCAGGATGCTGAACTAGGATAAATACAGCATCCATGATTTCCGCCAATCCTGCTTTGTTGTCGGCTCCAAGCAAAGTAGTGCCATCAGAAGTTATAATATCATTTCCAAGCTGATTTTTCAAATCATCGTGCTCTTTTTTTCTGATAATCAGGGAAGTATTTCCGGGAAGCTTCAGGTTATTTCCTTTATACTTTTTATGAATAACCGGTTTCACATTCTTTCCTGAGCAATCGGGAGAAGTATCAATATGCGAGCAGAAACAGATAACGGGAACATTTTTTGGGGAATTGGATGGTAGTTCGGCATATACATAACCCCATTCATCGAGTTGTGCATTTTTTATTCCTATTTCATGGAGTTCCTTCACCAGCAATTCCCCGAGGTCCTTTTGTTTTAAGGTTGAAGGAATGGTTGTAGAATTAGGATCAGATTGAGTGTCAATTTTGACATAGCGCAGAAAACGATCGGTTACAGTGTAATTTAGAGGATTCATGTATGTTAATGTTTTTGTAGGGACACGCCATGGCGTGTCCCCCTGGTATAGCCCTCTCAAAACGTATCGCCATCAAACACCCCTTGCCGGAATCGTTGATAGGCGAAATTATAATTTACACCCAGTGTTACCCCCAATAAATAATGTTTGTAAGACATATCTGTAAATGTTTCGTTGTCCACAAGGCCTGCGGGTATGTTTTTATAAATTGAGTTTAAGCCGGCAGAGAAAGAGAGCATGAAAAAATAGGAGAATTGCTTTTTATAGGCGAACTCAACACCGCCGCTCGTTACTAAAGCAAAATCATAGTCGTTGGTAAAGTCCCTCCAATTTATGGTAGAATCTTTTCCTTCTTCGGTATAATTCCTGTGTTCTGAACTTGATAAGATTTTTCCGGTGCTTATTCCTATAGATGCCATAAAACGAAAATCTTTGTAAGGATAATGCATAAAAAGATAGGATGGAAATCCAAAATAATGAAAACTTCTTTTTGAATTGTAGTATCGGTAGTGAAAAGCTCCCAATGAATCCGGATTCGTTTGTATAATCTCTGTAATATCCGAACCTTTTACCGAATACATTAACCCACCTGCAATGGAAAACATTTTTGAAAACTGAAAAACAACAAGCAAATCCGGATTAAAAACAGGAGTCATGTTTTTATAATCCTCACTATACCGGTTTTCAGTTAGATAGGAAAGTCCGAATGGGTAATGGCTGAAAAAAGCCCCCTGAGTATTTAACCTCAAACTGGCTGACAACACAATCTGAGGACCGTATTGAGTAGTTGGAAACAAAGAAACTTCACGTAGCTTGTTTTTGGAAGGAGACAAAGGGTTTGTACCAGAAATTGATTTCTTAGGATTCAATAATCCAAAAATCAAAAATATAAAGGCGATTTTCTTAAAATACCTGTTAACCATAGTATCTGATTATTTTTTTGTGGCAAATGTACATGATATTTTTAATATGTGCTCAGCATGTAAAATAAAAATAGTCAAAAAAAATGTTTAAATTTCACCGATTTATAGAAACGCCAACTTTTTTTAACCATGATTGACATCACTCCCAAACGCGAAACGCTCCGCACGGCAAAAGCCCATGCGGTCATTCGTATGAAACAAGAAACCGTTTCCATGATTCTGAATAATAAGATTCCGAAGGGAAACGTGCTGGAAACCGCCCGAACAGCCGGATACCTTGGTGTAAAACGTACCTCCGACATTTTACCTTTGTGCCACCCCATGCCGGTGGAATGGGTAA
Source organism: Bacteroidetes bacterium RIFCSPLOWO2_12_FULL_37_12 (assembly GCA_001769655.1). Classification (GTDB taxonomy): domain Bacteria; phylum Bacteroidota; class Bacteroidia; order 2-12-FULL-37-12; family 2-12-FULL-37-12; genus 2-12-FULL-37-12. Next base: position 102,788 of record MEPC01000024.1, read on the forward strand.
ATTTCACCTTTTATCCAAAAGAAACGGATATAGAAATAACGGCTGAAGTTAAAACCATTTACAAGACCGGTTGCGAAATGGAAGCCCTCACGGGTGCCAGTGTCACCGCCCTTTGCATTTATGATATGGTGAAACCGGTTGATAAAAATGTTGAAATATTGTCCATCCGGTTAATGGAAAAAAAAGGTGGAAAATCCCAATATGGAAAAATTCCCGCGTTACAATTATCAGCCGCAGTGGTTGTCATTTCCGATTCTGTATCGGCAGGAAAATCAATGGACCAGTCCGGTGAAATCATCAGGTTAAATCTGTTTAAACATAAAATTGAAACGAAACTATTCAGTGTTGTTTCTGACGATAAACTTAAAATTCAGAGTGAAATAAAAAAACTTTGCAAATCAAAAATTAATCTGATTCTTACAACCGGTGGCACCGGTCTATCATTAAGGGATAATACAACGGATGTTATACGCCCCCTGCTCGATAAAGAAATTTCAGGTATCATGGAATCAGCCAGAATTTATGGAGACAAACGCACACCCTATACTATGCTTTCACGAGGAGTTGCCGGCATGATTGGAGAAACGTTGATTATCACCTTACCGGGTTCCCCCAGAGCTGTACAGGAATATTTAGATGCATTATTCCCGTATGTGTTGCATGTTTTTGATATTCACAAGGGGGGAAGACATTGATATACTGTAAACGGAACAAATTTCAGCAAATCTCTATATTGACATATTGTTCCATTGTTTCATTGTTTCATTGTTAATTGACTCCATAATTTCAGCACAACAATGAAACAATGTAGCAATGGAACAATGAACAGAGTTACACGAAAATTTATACCGATTGCAGTATAGAATAAGACAGTCAGAATTTTCACGTACCTTCGTAATTTAATTGTCATGATAAAAAATAAACCTTCTTATCCGTTTGAAACCATCGGGGTAGCTATTGCTTTTTCACCGAGGTTGGAATCCATTATTGTAGAAACACACCGGCTGGCTAAACTTTTTGGCGCTAAGGTGCTTTTCATACATATCGGGAAAAACACTAAAGAAAAAGAAAAAAGATTAGTCACCCTTCTTACCAAACATAATTATTATGAATTGAATTATCAAACCATCTGGGCAGAAGGCGATACAGTGGATACGGTTCTTTCTACCTGTAAGCAGAATATAGTTGATCTGCTCATTTTTGGTGCTCTTGAAAAAGAAAACCTCATGCGTTATTATCTTGGCTCAATTTCCAGAGAGATTTGCCGTAAAGCAAAATGTTCAGTATTGGTTCTGGTTAAACCATCCATGACACCGAAACCTTTCCGTTCCTTATTAGTGAACGGGATTGAACATCCGAAAACTGTACATACTTTAAACACGGCGTTGTATTTTGCAAAGTATGAAAAATCAGAGAAAGTCGCCATCCTGAAAGAAATATATCTGCCGGCTCTTTCCATGGCTATAGCCGATGAAAATACAGAACCGGAAGTGGAAAAAATAAAACAAGAGTTAGTGGAAGAAGAACTAAAAAAATTAAAAACTTTTGTGAGTGACACCGATCCGTCAAAATTAGTAACCGACATTCATTGTCTTGTCGGAAAACCCGGTTATACGATAAGCCAATATTCCAAAGAACATAAAACCGATATGCTGATTATGAATTCGCCTGACAAAAACCTGAATATCCTTGATAGAATTTTCACCCACGATATTGAATATGTTCTCGCAAAACTTCCCTGCAACCTGTTGATTGTACACTCAAGGGTAAATGGGTGAGGGCGGTAGAGATATAGGGGTATAGGGGTATAGAGGTATAGGGGTATAGAGGTATAGAGGTATAGGGGTATAGGGGTATAGGGGTATAGGGGTATAGGGGTATAAGCTGAGAACTCAAACAGCATCATCATACATGTTACAAAAAAATGAAATCGTCCTGCTACTGTTTAGCATCAGCATCATGCTTACCTTATCAAGAATTGTTGCTGAAGTGGGGAAAAAATATCATTTACCGATTGTCATAGGAGAAATTCTGGTGGGTGTCATTCTCGGTCCCACGGTGTTGGGTATGATAAAACCCGATTGGTTTGAATTAATATTTCCACCTGCCGGTTCCGTAAGGATAGCGTTGGATGGCATTACTACCTTATCCGTCATCATGTTATTATTTGTGGCAGGACTTGAAGTTCAATTACCTGTTGTATTAGAACAGGGAAAATTAGCTTTTTATACCAGCGTCAGCAGTATGATAGTTCCTTTTGCAACTGGTTTTGGAGTGGCTTGGTATTTCCCTGAAATCTTTAATCTTGAAGATAATTCTTATCATTTGTTGTTTTCTTTATTTCTGGGAACTGCGTTGGCTATTTCTGCTTTACCGGTTATTGCCAGAACGTTGATGGACCTGAATATTTATAAAACAAAAGTTGGAATGATAATCATGGCTTCCGCTATGTTTAACGACTTAGCCGGTTGGTTGATGTTTTCAATTATACTTTCAAAAATCGAAAATCAGGATGGAAGAATAAAATTATGGATGAGTATTGTATTTACGCTACTCTTTGGGATTTTAATGTTGACCTTGATAAGGAAAGTGATTAATCGTGTCTTACCATGGATACAAACAAATTTTTCATGGCCAGGGGGAGTGTTGGCTATTTCTTTCGGGTTATGTTTTATGAGCGCCGCCTTTACGGAATATATCGGATTACATGCTATTCTTGGCGCTTTTTTATTTGGAATAGCGCTGGGAGATTCAGTTCACATGCACGAACGTACCCGGGAAATCATTCATCAATTCGTTACCAATATTTTTGCGCCCCTGTTTTTTGTTTCCATAGGATTACGGGTTAATTTTATTTCTAATTTCGATTTGACGATTGTTTTGGTTATTCTCGTATTAGCTTATGCTGGTAAACTAATAGGAGCGAGCTTCGGTGCCTGGTTTGGAGGAATGAAAAGCAGGGAGGCATTCGCTGTCGGCGCGGGCTTGAATGCCAGAGGCGCCATGGAAATAATTCTTGGTACGCTTGCCTTAAGTGCCGGTGTCATTACCACTCCTATTTTTGTGGCATTAGTAGTGATGGCACTCGTTACCAGTTTATCGAGCGGAATAATGATGAAAGCGTTTCTGCGACCTTGATTCTAACCCTCACCTCAACACCGTCACCGTTCCCGAAGAAAGCAACTCTTTTTGTTGAATTGTTCTTCCACTAATTATCCATGTATAAACACCCAATGGCACTGGTGTTCCGTTGAAATTTCCATCCCATCCCAAATCAAAATGATTGCTCTCAAACATCTCTTTTCCCCAACGGTCAAAAACCTTGAATGAATAATTAACTATTAATCCATTTCCTTCCGGTTTGAATACATCGTTTAATCCATCCTGATCAGGTGTGAACGCATTTGGTATGTATAGAGTGGAATAGGGTTTTACATGTACCCATTCCGAAACAGTATCCGAACATCCACCGGATCCAGTGACACGAAGTGTAATTAAAAAATTTCCGGTATCTGCATATAAATGCAATGGGTTTGTCTCTTCCGAATAACTGCCGTCTCCTAAATCCCAGCCAGAGGTGGAGTAACTAAACCCTGTATTAATTAACTCCACCTGCGGATCACGGCTGGTTGGTTCACCCTGGAGAATAAAACTTGCTTCCGGCATGGGATTCACATTAAGTCCTTTTTCAACCACGAAAAGGTTTGTGCACCCGGAAGCATTTATAACGTTAAGTGTCACTGTATAATACCCTTGTTCTTTATAACTATGTACCGGTGATTTTTCCACACTGGTGTCACCATCTCCAAACGACCAGAAATATTTTGTATCGCTATCAACTAATTGGCTCATATTTTCAAAATTAATTTCTTCACTCCCGCAAATTTCCTGTTTGATGGTTGAAAAATCAGCCACCGGAGTCGGATGAATCAGAATGGTTGTTTCCCTTTCTGCTACACATTTGTGCATGGTTTCTGTGTAAAGTTTTATTTTGTACTCTCCTGCATTTTCAAAAATCTGGGTAATACTTTGTCCTGATTTTGCGTTTCCCTGCTGGAAACTCCATAACCATTTAACAATCTCATCATTATCTTTTCCTGCATCTCCCTTAATTTTCACTTCCACATCTTCACAAAAATTTTCAGTTAAAATGACAGGATCAGGGGTTGAATAAATCGTCACATTTTTCAGCACCGTATCCACACATCCGTTTTCTGATTCAATGATCAATGAAACAGGATATATTCCATTACTCATGTAACTATGTTCCGGATTTATTATTTCCGATGAGCTACCATCCCCAAAATCCCAATATCTTTTTACTAACAGGTTTTTATAGTCGGGATTTACGTTCTCAAAAAATTGTAACTTCTTTCCTTCGCAAACATTTTCAACGCTGATTTCAACCATCTTTACCGGTTCAATATGAATAGTGTTTGTTTTAGTGTCACTGCACCCATTCGGTGTTTCAACAGTTAACGAAATAGTATAACTTCCATATTCCTGATAACGATGAAAAATGGAAATCTCCTCTGAAGTGGCACCATCTCCGAAATCCCAGTGATATTCCCACGCTGAGTCAGGATTTGTAATATTGTATGAAAATTGCACTTCCTTTTTACAAACTTGCTGATTTGTAAAATCTGCGTTTGGGACTTCAAAAATTTTTAGGGTATCTGAATAAAAATCACTGCATCCTATGATTGTGTCATTTGCAATCAATGTCACGAGATAGTTTCCAATACCTGTATAATAGGAAGTTGGATTTAGTGTTTTTGCTGAGTTTCCATCCCCAAAACTCCAGAAATAACTGTTGGCATTGGTGGTCTGATTTACAAAATCAACACGGGCAGGTCCGCAAGATGTATGAAGGGATGACTCAAACGCTACCACCGGTCCCTGAACATGAATGAATCCAGGTTTTGTCAACGTATCCGTACATCCGGAGCTATCGGAAATTAATAGCTGTATATCATAATATCCTGATTTGGTATAAATATGAGATGGATTTTTTACACCGGATAAACTGCCATCTCCGAAGTTCCATTCCCATTTTTCACTTCCGTTGCTATGGTCAGTAAAGTTAAACAGAGCCGGAGGACAATTATAATTTTCCTGAGAAGAAAAATTTGCCTCCGGTTGTGTAACAATTACAGGATTGTTTAAATAAAACGTGTCGGCGCATCCATTGAAAGACCATGCAATTAAACTTACAAAAAAAGTATCTTTTGCTGAAAAAATATGTACGGGTGATTTTTCTTCAGAGAAAAAACCATCTCCGAAATTCCACAGGTATTTTTCACAATTTGCGGAAGTGTTCTGAAAAGAAACCGGAAAAGGCAAACAACCTTTATCACCATCCGCCAGAAAAGAGGATACCGGTTTACCTATTTGCACTGCATCCACCAAGTGACTTGTGTCTGAACATCCTTGCCCATAAGCGATTAGTGTCACACTCATTTTCCCTTCTTTTACATATATATGCGAAGGTGAATTTTCTGAGGATTGAAACCCATCTCCAAAATTCCAAAGATAATTTTCTGCTCCGGTTGAATTATTCTGAAAAACTACGCGGAGAGAATCACAACCGCTTGATTTGGTTTGTATGCTGAAAGCGGAAGTGGGTCCGAAAACATGAATAGTATCTTTAAAATATATTGTCCTTTTACAGTTATTGGAATCCGTTAATTCAACCGAAACAAAATTGTTTCCGGTATTTTCAAATAAATGGGATGGATTGGAAATAGTGTCACTCTTTCCATCACCGAAATTCCATTTATATTCTGAGAACACTCCATTAGGAATATTGAATGTAACCACCAACGGTTTACATCCTGATTTTTGAGTAGCTGAAATGTTGTAATTCTCGCCGGTGTGGATTACCTGCGTTTTATTGCTCAAACATCCATTCTGATCAGTGACAGTTAATTTAGTCTGATAATCAGCAGAAGAAGGGAAATTATGCACAGGATTTTCTTCGTTTGAATTTGTTCCATCCCCGAAATCCCAGAAATATTGCAGGGACCCGTTTGAAAGGGAAGTGTCTGCATGAATCATGAAAGCCACTTTGTTTATCTCACAGAGAGTTGGGTAAGAGAAATTATAATCTGCCACCGGTCCTGTGATTTTAACAAATTCAACGTAAACGATAGTGTCTGATGAACCCGATGGATTTTTAGCAATCAAGCTGACCGTATAATTACCGGGATACAAATAAGTATGTTGTGGATTTTTTTCTGAGGAAGATGCCCCATCTCCGAAATTCCAGTTCCAGGAAATAGCTCCCTCACTTTCATTTATAAAATGCACTTCCCTTGGGGCGCATCCCAATACTACACTGCCTTCATCGGTCGAAAATTCAGCAGTTAAATTTCCAAAAACACCTCCTAATCCCATCTCTGCTTCACCTAATTTTTTACTGATAACCATTTCACATCCTTTCGAGTTTGTAATTTTAAGAGTTACAATAAATACACCCGGTTGTGAATAATAGTGAACCGGATTTTTTTCGTTAGAAAAAGTACTATCCCCAAAGTTCCATTCGTAAAGCAAATTTTCTGAAGATGCTACTGTGAACATAACCCTTTTTGGGTAGGATCCTTCAGCGATCTCAACTTTAAAATCCCCATTAAAAGATTCAAAATACAGCGCATTCACTTTTTCTAATGAATGTTTACATCCGTCAGAAGATGTTACTTCCAATGAAATAGTATAATATCCGGATTTAGTGTAGGTATGAGAAGGGTTTTTTACATTGGAATACGTACTATCACCAAAATCCCAAAACCAGGAGACAACATTTTCACTGAGAGAAACAAATTCTGCCGAATAGGGAGGACATTCTGATTTGATATTTACAGTAAAATCAGATTTGATTCCGCTTACAAGATACGTGCTGAATTCCGGAATTGTAATGGAACATCCTCCATTCAACGTCATAGTGAGTGACACTGTATAATTACCAGCTATAGGATAAGTGTGAGATGGATTAGCGGACTGTGAGGTAGTGCCATCTCCAAAATTCCATAACCAACCGGATACATCCGCTTTAGTATATGATAAATTAATTTGCATGGGAACACATCCAGAAGTGACAGGGGGAATCTGATAATCAACATTTCCCGATAACACAACTACCGGATTATTTTGTGTAAACACATCAGCACACCCATTTTCATTTTCTACTAATAAGGAAACGGAATAACTTCCGGCATTTGGATAAGTATGTACAGGACTTGTTTCAGAAGAAAAAGATCCGTCACCAAAATCCCAATGATATTTTGTGCCACCCATACTGGTGTTTGTAAATTGAACTTGTACAGGAAGGCAGGTCTGTATCATGTTTGATTCAAATCCGGCGATGGGTGATGAAGTGACTTTGATATAATCGTTTACTATTTCAGTAAACCGGCATCCGTTGCTGTCAGTGACAGTCAGTGACACAGTATAATCACCTGCATTATTGAATGTATGGTTAATTTTATAACCCGATATAGTATCCGTGCCACCAAAACTCCAAACCTGATTATTTGTATTGTTGGTATTCGAGCTAAAATTAACACCCAAAGGTTCACAACCGGTTATGACATCGGCATAAATTTCCAGTGATAGAGGAGTTGCAATCTCAATTGGTTTTGGAATTTGATTGATTGTACTGCAATTAAATGCATTTGTAACTGTGAGCGTAGTGAGATAAGTGCCTGATGCCGTAAAATATTTTTCTGGTTTTAGCTCCGTGGATGTAGTGCCGTCTCCAAAATTCCACAGGTAGCTGTTTTCATTTTCAACTAAAGGACTGAAATTGAATGGCTGTGAAATGTCACATGCACTTAACGGTGAAACTGAAAACCCCGCATCCGGTATAGGATGTATTTCCACTGCTGAGGATATTTTCTTAAATGAATTGCATCCAAGATTATCAAATACCACAAGGGTAATATCAAATATTCCTGATTTTGAATAGTTATATACCGGTTCTTTCGCATTTAACGTATTTCCGTCTCCCATATCCCACAAATAATTTACAGCATTGAGAGAATGATTATGTAAAATGATCTGATTATCATTACTGCAATGCCCATTTATTTCAAGAGTAAAATCAGCTATTGGTTTTTCATTTACAATTACCATAGCAAGTTTAATTACAGAATCCTTTATTCCATCCTGACCGATATAGGTAAGAGATACACTATATATTCCCGGTTGAAAATAAATATGTACCGGAGAAGGTATATCAGAAGTGGCACCATCTCCGAAGTACCATTTTAATTGAGTAGCGTTGTTTAGGATATTTGAGAAAGTGACTTTTAGCGGAGCACATCCTTGTGTCACATCGGCTAAGATGAGTGTCTCTGTTTGTGGTTCCTGGCTTTTTGCGGAATTACTGAAAACAGTGATTGTTGCAATTAAAACTATAATAGTTTTAAAACGGTTAATGTTAGTAATGGGTCTCATGGCAATAAGGGTTTAATGGTGAATCCGAGACCCTTTAGTGAAAACACCTTGCCAATGAATCCGTTTTTACAAAAACGTTTTGTAAAATAATAAATCTAATAGTTTGAATTTCAGGTAGTTGTAAACGTTTTTTATCCGTCTTTGCGAAATAAAAAAATCAAAAGTAAATGTAAAAAATTTCAATAGTTGGGTAATTATTTACCCGGAATGGGTACAACTTTTATGGGTTAATTTATTTTTATTAAAAAATTTCATACCTTTGTAAAAATTTTTAATCACTACCTAACATGAACACAAGCACACATACATCAGAAAAACCAAACTTTGAAAAAGTTTGGCTAATGTTTCAGGAAACGGATAGAAAGTTTCAGGAAACCGAACGACTTTTAAAAGAAGGTTCTCAGGAAACCGAACGACTTTTAAAAGAAGGTTCTCGGGAAACCGAACGACTTTTAAAAGAAGGTTCTCGGGAAACCGAACGACTTTTAAAAGAAGGTTCTCAGGAAACCGAACGACTTTTAAAAGAAGGTTCTCAGGAAACCGAACGGCTTTTAAAAGAAAGTTCTCAGGAAACGGATAGAATTTTAACTGAAAAGTTTCAGGAAACGGATAAACAATTCAAAGCAACCGACAAAAAGATAAGGGAGGTGGAAGGATTGTTCACCGGCAAATGGGGACGGCTGATGGAAGCGCTGGTAGAGGGTGATTTGCTGAAATTATTACAGCGAAAAAACATTAAGGTGGACAAGACATTTACCAGAATTAAATTTACTTACCAGAACAGAAATGGCGAAATTGACATCATTGCCATGAATGGGAACGAAATAGTGCTTGTAGAAGTGAAAACGACCTTAACTTCTGAAGATGTAAAAGATTTTATTGAAAAAACGTTGGCGATTTACAAAAAGGTTTTTCCAGAATACAAAAACCGTAAAGTGTATGGCGCTGTTGCCTACCTGAACGCCGAAAGTCATGCAGAATTAAATGCAGAAAGAATGGGATTGTATGTCATCAAAGCCGTAGGAAGTAGTTCATCCATCATAAATCAGAAACGATTTATACCTAAGGTGTTTTAAAGCATCTTTAAAATCTACCATTTTGTTCCTCTAATCATTTCCTCACTCTCACCACACGCTTCCCATAATTCCCCGCATCACCTTTTACCAATAAATAGTAAATTCCACTACTACTAAGGTTTGTTAAGTCAATGTCAAAGGATTGTTTGTGTGCATTTGAGTTTAATGGAATACGATGGACCTGCCTGCCTGTGTTATCAAACATCAATAACGTATGCGGTTTAATATTTTCAGTATTCAAAATCAAAACCTTTAATTCGTCACCATTAGCAGGATTCGGATACACCGTAATATTTTTTTCGTAATTATTCTCATTGATTCCAACCAGACACTGTAACCGCAATGAATCCGAATAAACCGTCATTGCCCCGTTGGCATCGGTGACAGTAACGGAATATGCATAAACTCCGATGGTGTCAAACATATAAATCGGAGCAGGTGGAGATAATTGTACTCCTTTATCAATTGCCCATTGATAGGTAAAAGGTTCAACACCTCCGGTGGCACTTGGATAAAATTGAATTCCTTCTCCGGCACAGGCAGTATCGGTAGTGACACTTGCTGAAAAATAGGGCTGAACCTCTGAAACCTTGCCTAACGCATATTGTCCCTCTCGGGTGTCACCGTTTGGAATTTTTATACGCAAATATTCTTTCCCATCATTATTAACCCTTGTGGCAGGTAAATTCTCCCAGTCAACGGCTGAGTTCGGGCGGTAAAGAATACGCTGATTTCCATAATTCTCAAATCCATCTGCCGTTGAATCATCAAAATCAACAATCAAAGCATTCCGGTGCTCACCATAAAATTCCCAAAACACTTCCAGCAATTCAGTGACATCTTGTGGCACATCTCCTCCGGGATTCATATCATAACGGATGGAATGAAGCGTATCGGTCTTTCCAGGATCCAATAATGAATATACAATTACCCCACCTTCTTTATAGTCCTTGAAAAAAGTATCGGGACTTGCAGTTGAATTTACAAATACAGTGTCCAAAGAAACTTTGGCATCGGATTTTGACATTGCAAGCGACCAGTTACTGAAGTGGTCAGTAGTGAAGCATATCTGATTTCCGTTACGTGTTGGTTTCACTTTAATTAATTCCCATCCACCGCCGGCATTGCGTTGAAAAACCAAACTGAGATGTTCAAGCCGCCTTGTGTGAAGTTTGGTAGAATCAAAAGTAAAACACACTTCTGCATCCATGCTATCTAAGGTAGAGCCAATTTCCCAATACTCATTATTGAAAACGGTGGCAATGCTGTCATCCCCGACAATGTCAGGTACATTTTCAAAATACTGAACTACCGTAGCGCTCGTGGAATCGGAAGAGGTTTGTGAAACAAACGAGTTAAAGTTTAGTGTCACTCCGGTACTATCAAAAGGAATGGGTACACGAAGACCGGAGATGAGTTTCCCTTGTGCTTTGAAAGGTCTTCGGATTGGAACAATTTCTATATCGGTTGCATATTCATGAAATCCTCCTCTGCTCACCGTATCAAAGTTTGAAAATATTCCTACAAAGAAACTATTGCCGAGACCGGAAAATTCATCGGAGAGATCCCCCGGTTGTTTTACAAAACGGCCAATCATCCTACCCGCATGGGCTTCTCCGCAGGTAAAACTTCCCATGATGCTGATATCGTCCATCACTAAAACAGGGACGAATGTGCCATCTAATTTTTTTCTTTCAATCACTCCTTTGCCGCCGGTATAAATTCTTCTATGACCCGGAGGATTTGAAAAATCAAGAAAACTCAACGTAACAGGACTTAATCTTAACCGGAATCTATTGGAGGGTATTGTATCAAATACTTTAGTATTCTGAGCCAAACAGGAACCGATTGCGTCTAAGGAATCGCTTGGACGTTTGAAAATGAGTCGTTTGAAAATGCTGTCGGTACAAAGTTGTTGATTAGGTCTTTGAAGAGGATTTACTCCATAAAAATTTTGCCTGAAGGTAAGGGAAGGAAGTTGGGCATTCAATACTTTTACGGTAACAAAAGCTAAATTTCCACAACCATTCTCAGCAACCAACACCGAATAAGAAGTTGAAATTTCAGGAGTTACTGTTATGCTTTTAGTTGAATCGCCGGTATTCCATAAAAATTTATTACCTCCGCTCGCGGTGAGTGTTATTGCAGTACCGGCAGAAATAGCGGTATCTTTTCCTGCGCTGGACACAGGTGCTTTACGTACATATAAATCCTTGACCAGCGAATCGGCGCAGACCTCATTCATTGCACGCAATACTATTTGATATTTACCCGGTACAGTTATTTCTCTTCCTACAAAGTCAGCACTGTCTATAGGAACCCCATTTATTGCCCATTTAAAAGACGCCGCCAAAGGACTAATTCTCTGAAAGAAAACTTTTTTACCGGAACAAATGATGGAATCGCTGGTTTTAAATAAAGCTAAAGGACAGCGAGTTGGGAGAGTATACTTGGCTTCTTTAATTGAAGAGTCAGCTCTTAATGATATTTCCATAACAATAAAATTACCATACAAAGAATGTCTCTGAATCCACTGCAAACTATGTTCAACAAAAGTAGTATCCTGTAAGTACATGTAAGATTGAAGGGTATCATTCCACATAAACAATGAGTCCGTTTTTATTTTTTCTTCCCTCAGCCGGAGAACGTCCTTAAAAGTCGCAACCGGGGTGCGGATAGTGCCGAATCCATCCGCGGTTATTGTTTTTGAGGTGTATGATTTTTGTAAGAGGTTGCCCATAAACGTATGAAAAACGCTATTACCGGATCTTGAAGAATTATGGGTGAAATTATTTAAAGGCATTAACACTTCGGATGGAATAACCCGTGCGGCTCTTGTAAATCCCGGTTTTTCAAAGATTGCGCCTACGAAATATATTCCGGTGCTATCCATTTTATAATATGCCCACATACTGTCTCTCATGAATTTTAAAGCAAAACCCGCGTTCGGAAATGAATCGGAATAAGGGGAAAGTTTCGATGGGATAATTTTTAAATAAGCGGTATCTGCCGGAATAAATTTACCGGAATAATCCCAGAATTGGTTGGCGCCGGAACCAAACACATTGATGTTAGTAGCGGTAGTGTCTCTCACTTCATAAAAATCAGTTCCCCATTCTGGGATAATTTTAGAAGTTAAGGCAATCTGTGCTTCAGACAAACTATATGTGGTTGCGAGCAAAGAAATCAAGAGTAGTTTTTTCATGATTTTCATGGTTATAAAGGTTAATATTTAATAAAGAAAGGCAAAGCTATGTAAAAAAAACGAGATTAAAAAATTATTAATGAAATAATTTGAACTTCGTTTTGTGCCGTAGGCACGATTTAATTTTGTAATGATTGACTTTAGTCCGTCATTCAAATCTGTTCGTTTTATAACCAGATGTGCCCCTTCCTTCGTCAGGGTAAACTCCGGCACGATTTAATTTAGATTCTCAAATAGGTATCGCTCGTTATATGGCACTTCAAACTTCTTCAATAACTCCAGATGCTCTTCTCTGAGCGTTTGTTTTTTTTATGTTTCGTTCCTACGGAACTCAACGGTCTTAAGTCAGGCGTTTCAACAACGGACTGAAGTCCGTTGTTACAATATGAACCGTTCCTACGGAACTTATTTTATAAGGCGTTTTTTCCTGCACAGGCAACCCTTCAATGGCTTGGAAGAGTCACCGAGTATCGTGCTGGTCAAATAAAATACAGTAATTATTGTTGATTTTTTTTTAATATCCAGGTGGGTGAAAACTTACTGGGATTTTTTATAAGGGCAAATGAAAGGGTTTGGTATTGCAACATTTTAAATCCATGGATTTCAATTTAAAAATATAATTTGCCATTTCCCTCCCAAAACCGTCTAAATAGCGTGTATTGATTAAAACATTTTTAACATTTTTATCTCCGTAACAAACCAACAATTCTCCAATATCATCCAAAGTACCATAATCAAAAACTCTTGAAATAATATACTCGGCGTTTTTTTCATAGTCCAAATCCCTGAAAGCAACATCCCAGAATGCTTTCTTTGATAACTCAGGTTTATATTTATATTTAAGCATAATGCATCAAAACTCTTATACAAATGTAGGAATAATTTTCTATTTCAGAGTATAATGAAAAAAATTTCACATATACTAAAGTTTTATCATAACTTTAAACTATAGGTCCATGAGCGTTAGTTTTTTTTATGTTTCGTTCCTACGGAACTCAAGGTTCTGAAGTCAGGCGTTTCAACAACGGACTTCAGTCCGTTGTTACAAAATGAACCGTTCCTACGGAACTGATTTTATAAGGCGTTTTTTCCTGCACAGGCAAACCTTCAATGGCTTGGTAGAGTCACCGAGTACCATACTGGTCAAATAAAATACAGTAATTATTGTTGGTTCTTTTTCTATATCCCGGTGGGTGAAAACTTACCGGGATGTTTTTTTCCCTGTTTATGCTACTTTTAATCGGACCACTTCCAACTCAGCCCCGTTATTAACCGCTGCGGTTCCTAGTTTAAAAACTTTTTCGGTAATGTTTTCATCCAGATAATATGCGCCGCAAACAGGACAAACCATAGCAGGTACTCCCTTGATTACTACTGTACTGTCATTTCTATTAAAAGATACGGTTACCTTTCCTTTGGTTGGGACACCGTGTTTACAATCAATACATTTCATATTAGTGTTTTTTTCCTTGTTTTAAAATCAGATTTAAAGGTTGTTTTATCCGGAATATAAACCGTAATTATTATTTTTTTCTTTTCACCGATATCATTTGCAACTACAACATGAATGGGTCTATGATTTACCATTTTAAACATTAAACAACTTGGGTAAGGATAATCATCTTTATAATCCTCTATTATTTCTCCATGCTCTATCGTTTCAATTATTTCGTTTCTGTTAATGTTTCGTTCCAACATTCTAATAATTGCGTGGTCCTTAAAAACAATAATGCATTTCTCCTTCATTAGAGGTTGGCGTATCTTTTATTACAAAGGTACAAATAATTTTCCTGAATTCCGCTCAGATGGAATCTGCAAAGAAGAATACGGCTATACCTTTACACCCCTATACCTCTTTACCTTTCATATTCCACAACATGATTCAACATGAGTTACAGTGACACAATAAATGCGGTTTGTAAGATTTAATTGTGACCAATATCATTTACTAATGTTTTTCCTATCATAAACCACCACTCTTATGCCTTTTACCTTTGTAACATGATTTAGATTAGTTTCTAACATCTCAACAATAATTAGAACCAATTAACCAAAAAGAACATGAAAACCAACAAACTATTCAGAAATCTACCTATGATTGTAATTCTTTTCTTTATTACCATGTCAATGATTATTTCCTACACCTTTACCGGTTGCAACAAGGAAGTTGACACAGTAACTGTCACCAATGATGTGCACGACACTTTAAAAGGGAAGTCAATTTCGGGAGCTTGCACTTATCCCGATTATGCAGGGGCTAAAGTAAAAGCCAAAGGTGCTGTTATCTCGCTTTATACAGGTACATTAAAAACCGGAAATCCCGTAGCAACCGCTATTGCCGATACCAATGGGAATTACATACTCCCTTACTTGCTTCCAGGCAGTTATTATATATATGCTATATATAATACGGAAAATAAAAATGCAAAAGAGATAAATGGAATTGATTTTTCAACGAACCCTGGTTATGCAGTTACGTTGGCTTCAACCAATTTGGTTCAAGCTATTGACCTTGTAACTTATGGAACTACCGGCACAACCAAAATATCTCTGGATACATCGGTTAATAAATATCGTTTAGTCACATTAGATAAAGCGCATAGCAGAATTAGTTTTGAAACACCTTATGGTCCAGCAAGTCAAGGTGCAAATTTCCCAGGTATTTTTGGCGCACTTAAAGGGCAACCATCACAGACCGCATTTAATTTAACCAAATTTGCATTTGATGAAGCCACTCCTGCTAACACTAAAATAGAGGGCTATGTTTTATTGAGTGAACGCTCAACCGGAGAAGACGGAAGAGATGCATTGGGACAATGCGGTTCTAAAGCATTACTTATTGATACTATTGGAATGAAGGATAGTTTGGGTGTATATCGCGCACGTCCTGAAACCGATACTTGCAAATTTATCAGCCAATCTGTAATAAAATACGGAAACGGTTATTTATGCAAAGCCATTTTAAGAGGGTTTTTGATGCACAAAGGACCTGGTAACGGCGATCCCATTTGCCCAACCTGCCCGGCTGATACCGCATTAAAATTTACAGGTCCTTATGATGTTGTAAGAGATTTACCTGTTGAAATGTACTTTGAGTTTGCCGGTAAGCAGAAATATGATAATGTGGATCCCAAGAAAATATATTATGGTTTCCCATTTGAAGGCGTCTTCACTTTTGATAAAACAAAAATCAATATCAAACACGCATCCATTGGTAACATGGTTAAAGTAAATTGCCATGTAAATATCAAAGGAATAGTTGGTAAAGAATATTAAGAAAAAATTGGTTTATTTTGGCATCCCGGTAGGTGAAAACTTGCCGGGATGTTTTTTTTGTTATTCAATAAATATGCCCATACGATTGCTCATAACATTAATTTTACTAGCGGGTTGCAAAAATTTCAAAGAACAAAAAGCAGAAACCGGCGAAGGAATCATAACTTATAAAATTTCATATTCCGAAGACAATCCATATAAAGATAAGCGCTTCCTACCAGGCGAAACAAATCTTGTTTTTAAAGAAACAATGGCAAGTTTCATTACCTCCGGAATGGGTATTATTCAACTAGTTAATTTGCTGGATAATGAGCATAAAAAATATACCTCTCTCTTAATAAACAGTTTTGGGGATAACTTTGCTTTTACCGAGACCTCTGAAGATATTAATGAACAGGAAAACAATCCTAAATACAGTTTTGAATTGACGGATGATAAAAAAACAATCGCAGGACTTGAATGTAACAAAGCGATAGTCAGTGATTTGACAAACATTAAAAGTTTTGACATATATTATTACAGTAAAATAAAAGTAGTTCTCGGAAACTGCCCATACAAAGATTTTAATTACTTATTGATGGAATACAACGATACCCGGTATGGTTTACCCATGCACTTAATAGCGGTTAAAGCCGATTTAAGTCCGATAGACACAACCCTTTTTCAGGTAGAAGACCCGGGGGTGTATAATTGGGTTGACAAAAAAACATTTATTAACATCATAAAAAATTTAAAATCACCGATATACTAAAAGAAAATGGGTATAAGGTATAAGGGTATAGGGTATAAGGGCGTAATTATTGTATTTCCCTTATACCCTTATACCTTTATACCCCTATACCATTTTTACTAATTTCCATAAACTCATTCAGCATGTGTATAATGTATAGAATCTGGTTCTTTCTCCTTGTCATTTTCCTACCAGGATGTTCTACTCCAAACAGTAGTGAAGAGGGCAAAGAGCGTGAAATGGCTTTTAAGAATCATATTAAAAAAATTACAGAATTCAAAACTATTTTGAATTTGGGAGGGATTTGGTTAAAAGAACAGGTACATCGTGAGAAGTTTTTTGATAAGAATGGTTTTAAGTTCAAAGAAATAACCCATTACGATGATGGGAGCATTGAAAACATTATTTCATTACAGTATGATAAAAATGGGAATTTAATATTCCGGAAAGCGGTTAACCCTGACAGCAGTGTATCTTACAGTGATAAAAGGGTGTTTGACGAGCATAACAACAAGATAGAATATTATTTTTACAATCCGGATAGTACTCTCCTCTACAGGAAACCTGCTGTGTATGACAAGGAAGGGAAAATGATTGAAAGCAGAATGTACCACGATGGAGAATGGAAAGCAACCTACAAGTATAAATATCAAGACGCCAGAATGACTGAGAATAATATATATGATTCAACAGGTAATTTCAAGCATAAATGGCTATATGTATATGACAATAGAAATAATCTTATTGAAGAGGTACAGTATAATTCACAGAATTATATTTCTTATCAAAACAAGTATGAATATACTAAGGACAATTTTTTGATCAAAGAAACCAACTATGTCGGAGAGGAGGTTCAACGCTCGTTTTCATACAAATACAATGGTAAAAATCTTATGGAAATTAAAAACGAATATGTTTATGGGAGGTTAAATTCAAAATTCAGATATGAATATGATTATTATTAAAGGCACCTCTAAAAACTGATATAATTCCTCTCCCTGCCCTCTCCAAGAGAGGGACAATAGGTAGTTTTTAGAGGTGCCCTTAAAGTATTCAATGCGCTACCACAACATTGCCTTATGTGACGTGTATCATTTTGAAAAGTGATATAAATCGTTAATTTTAGTTACACTTTATTCTTTTTTTGTCTTTAGATTAACTTCTTTTAATGTAATTTTTATAAGAAGTCCATAATCTAAACAAAAAAAGTATGAACAAAAAACTCCTTTTCACACTGTCTGCCTGTGTCATAATCATTATTTTTTCAACTGTCAGAGAAATTCATTCCAATGGTACCGGAGCGCCTGAGGGGTATTCGGGTGCGCCAGGTGGAAACGGCAACTGTACAGGATGCCATGAAGAAGGGTCGGGAAGCGATCAACCCGGATGGATTACGTCCAATATTCCGGTAACCGGTTATTTACCGGATAGTACTTATACTCTTACAGCTACGGCTACAAAAGTTGGCGAGCCAAAATTTGGTTTTGAAATAAGACCATATAGTACAGATGCCGCTAAAGAGGGGACATTAATCCTTACTGATCCCAATGCAACTCAACTCATTGGCTCTGGAAAATACATAACTCATACGGCCACAGGAACTACAGGTAGTGGAAATAAATCATGGAATTTTAAATGGAAAGCCCCAGCCGCTGGTATCAATAAAGTAACTTTCTATGGAGCATTTGTATGCGCCAATAACAATGGAAGTCCAACCGAAGACGAGGTTTATGTTTCAACCTTAGCGGTGAAGGATACAACAAAAGTAGGCATAGAAGAATTTATAAGTAAAAACTCAAAAATCAACATATATCCAAACCCAGGCAATGGTAATTGCTTTATAGATATTGATGCACTTCATCACACTTCTTATAATGTCAGTATTGTGAATGGCACCGGGCAAATAATTCATAATGAAGTAGTGAATGTCACCCCAGGACAAAAAACTATAAAAAATATTCAGTTGGAGAATAACTCATACGGAACGTACATAATTAAATTTAGTTCAAACAAAGAAGAAATAAATAAACCACTGATAGTCATTAAATAATGAAACCACTTCATAATAAATTTTCAGTATTTCTTATTCTGTCACTGTTCTTCTTTTGGACGGGCTGTGAATACGAGTATGTAAAACCGGTAAAAGTTGTTACTACAACTCCAATAAGTTTTTCAAATGAAATCGTCCCTATTTTTACTGCAAACTGCATCGGTTGCCATAAAACGGGAGGTACGCCCCCCGATTTTTCTGCAACAAATGCTTATCAAAGCATACAAACGAAAGCATTGACCGACACCCTTAATCCTGAATCAAGTTTACTATATCAAAGAATTACAAAGACAGGTACTATAGGTAGTGCGAAAGGGATTATGCCTCCCTCAGGAAAAATGCCGGATAGCAATATTTCGTTAATCCTTACTTGGATAAAACAAGGCGCTAAAAATAATTAACAATATGAAAATTTTCTTTTCCATTCTGACTTTCTTCCTTTTCACTGGAATTTTGATGGGGCAGGATGCACCCAAAAAAGATGAAGCGGTTGTCCCCGAAAAAAATACGTTTGAGGATTTGACTGTTATTAATAATGTGTCTATGGAAACCCTGAATAAAAAGGCACTTTCATTTTCCATACAGCATCGTTTTGGTAACGTAAATGAGGGGTTTAAAAAAGACCAGAATTTTGACTTGCTCGGTATTTTCGCCCCTGCGAATGTCCGGCTCGGTTTGGACTTTGGAATTACCGATCGTTTTATGCTTGGAATCGGTGGAACTAAAAATAATTACTTATATGACCTGGAATGGAAATACAGAATAATAAGGCAAGGCACAAAAGGAGGTTCTCCACTTTCAGTTACCTATTATGGTCTTGGTGCAAGAAATTCAAAATTGGACGATAAATTTAAAACATTTTCAAGCCGCTTATCCTTTTTTCATCAGTTGATAATGGCACGGAAAATAACAAAAAAATTATCACTGCAAATTGCCGCATCCGTTTCACATTTTAATCTGGTGGATTCCTTAATGAATAATGATAATTACAGTTATCATTTTGCAGGCAGATATCAGTTCAGTCCGCAATCATCCATATTACTGGAATACAATGCCCCTATAACCAAAGCAAAATTATTTGAAACAAAACCTGACTTGGCTTTTGGTTGGGAGATTGCCACACGCGGACATTCGTTTCAGATTTTTTTATGTACAGCTAACTCCATCGTTAAACAATACGATAATACATACAACGTGAATGATTTTTCTAAAGGAGAAATGATGATTGGTTTCAATATTTCAAGAAGGTGGAAGTTTTAAACAGTTGACTTTAACGTGTAAGTCATTTTTAAACACAAAGACACAAAGTTACACAAAGAGGTTGCTTTGTGCCTTCGTGATTAAATTTTTTATCACTTAACAAAAACAAAAAAACCATGAACAACTTAAAATCCATCATTCCGCTATCGGTAATTATATTGGCTTGCACGGCAATGACCTACAATCCAACAGCGGTTACCGAATCAAAACTAAAAGGGACAAAAATCCAACCAAAACATGAAACTGTTTTGGCTCCTGTAGAAGATACTACAAAATGGGTAGCTCCTGAAACAGCGCAACAGTTAAAAAATCCCACGGAATCCAATGAGGCAACAAAGGCAGAGGGTGCCATTGTATATAAGAAAAATTGCCGTTCGTGTCACGGAAAAGATGGGGATGGACAGGGCGCTGAAGCCGCAGATTTAAAAACAAAACCCACTGATTTCAGAGATACGAATTTTTCGAAACAAAGCGATGGTTCTATGCTTTGGAAAATACAAAAAGGACGTGGTGACATGACGGCATTTGAAAAAGATCTTACGGAAGATGAAATATGGAAGACAATAAATTACATCCGTTCTTTCTCTAAATAAATAGAAATACAAAATGCGGTTCATATACACCAGCCATTTTTTTTGGGTTGTCATTTTTTTCATACCTATAGAATTTTCTTTTGCCCAAAATAATCCCGCTGATTTATTTGATGAGAATTGCGCTGATTGTCATTCCATTGGTGAAGGAGATATGAAAGGACCGGATTTAATGGGAGTAGAACAAAGGCGCTCTGAGGAGTGGTTGATTAAATTCACTAAATTTTCAAAGGGCATGATTGAAGAAGGTGAAATAGAGGCGGTAAAAGTTTGGGAAAAATATAAGAAAGCAAAGATGCCTAAAATTGATCTTTCAGATGAAGAAATAAAATCAATTTTTGCTTATATTAAAAGTAAAAATAAAAATGTTGCTCCGGTAAAACAAACTTCCGCAACAACTCCCAAAAAGCAAGAGGGCATAGCCCCTAAAGAACCCGGCACTCTGAATAAAAAAGTTATGGAAGAAAAAGGAGTGGCAATGGAAACAACTACAGTCAGTAATGAAGTGGCAACGGAAAACACTGCCAGAATAGATGAATTAGAAAAAAAGATTGACCAATTGTTGCACGTTCAACGCCGTTCGGCATTGATGGAAATAACAGAAGAAGATATTGCAAAGGGCAGGGACCTCTTTACCGGAATCATTCCGTTTGAAAACGGCGCTCCAAATTGCATTTCATGCCACAACGTTGATGTCATTGACACCTTAAACTGGAACCCATCGGCTTTAGATATTGCCAATCTTTATTTGGATGATAAAAATATTGACTTTGAAAATTTGCTTTTACATCCCAAAACAGAACGACTTAAAAAATTATTAAACGAACATCCGTTGACTGAGCGCGAAGCATTTACCATTAAGGCATATCTTCAAACTATTAAAAAAGACGGGCTACATAAATCAAAATCAGCATCTCCTAATTCAATGTCATTAGGGATTGTTGTGGGTGTGTTGTTGTTGTCACTCATTGATTTACTATTTACAAAATGGATTAAAATAAAATTTATTCCAATTGTAATTATAATTGGTTCTATAGGTTATATCTCTATTACCCCCTTTACCTTAAGCAAGAACATTGGACTCTCTAAAAATTATGAGCCCGACCAACCTATAAAATTTTCGCATAAAATACATTCAGGCGAAAACGGCATTGCTTGCCTGTACTGTCATAGCACTGCGGAGTATAGCAAAATCTCAGGTATCCCTCCTACGGAGGTTTGTGTAAATTGTCATTATAAAATTAAGAGCGGCGCCAATTCATGGACGTTTGAAATCAATAAAATAAACAGAGCATTGGAAACCAAACAGCCCATTAAATGGGTCAAGATTCATAATTTACCTGACCATGTTTTCTTTAGTCATGCCCAACATGTTGGAGCCGGAAAAATTCAATGCCAGCAATGTCATGGGAAAATTGAAGAGATGGATAGGGTGAAGCAAGTGTCACCGCTTACGATGGGATGGTGTCTTGACTGTCACAGAACCAAAAATGTTAATATAAATGACAATAAATTTTATGATAGTTATAAAGGAATTCACGATGATATTAAATCGGGTAAAATTAGTTCAGATTCTATTACGGTTGATTATCTGAATAAAAGTGATTGTTATACGTGTCATTATTAATAGTTATATGGTTATATGGTTATATGGTTAAATGGTTAATTAATAATTATTGGATATTAAAATAATGAAGAAGTATTGGCAAAGTTTAGAACAAATGCAACCAGATGTCAAAACAAATGGTAGTGGAGAAGTTCCGGGATTTCCTGATCATCATGAGGAACTGCGTAGTGAAAATCTTCAAAATAGTGCACCTTCCAGAAGAGATTTTTTGAAGTGGTGTGGTTTTTCCATTACCTCATTTGCTGTGATTTCCGGTTGCGAAAAACCAATAAATGAGGCAATTCCTTTTTTAATCAAGCCGGTTGACATCACTCCCGGTTTAGCAAACCATTATGCCTCTTCTTATTTTGATGGTAGTGAATATTGCAGTGTATTAGTTAAAACGAGAGATGGAAGACCAATCAAAATTGAAGGGAATGAACTTTCCGGACTGACAAAAGGTGGGACCAGTGCAAAAGTTCAGGCATCCGTTTTAAGTTTATATGATTCTGAACGATTAACTCATCCCATTAGCCACAACCATACGGCAACCTGGGATGAAGTGGATAATGAAGTAAAAGCAAATCTTAGCGCCATTGCCAAACGTGGAGGAAAAATTGTTATACTTTCTTCAAGTATTATAAGTCCTTCCACACAAAGTGTTATTAAAGATTTTATAGGGAAATACCCAACGGCAGAATTGATTAAGTATGATGCGATTTCTTTTTCGGCTACATTGGATGCAAATAAAAAATCTTTCGGATTACAAGTGATCCCCGGTTATAGTTTTGATAAAGCGGAAATGATTGTAAGTTTTGGAGCAGATTTTCTGGGAACATGGCTTTCACCTGTTGAGTTCACAAAACAGTATGTCGTAAATAGAAAATTGGATAATGGCAGACAATCCATGTCAAAACACATTCAGTTTGAAACCGGTATGTCGCTCACCGGAAGTAATGCTGACGAAAGAATTCCAATTAAACCATCCGAAGAAAAAATAATTCTTGGCAATTTGTATAATGAATTGGCAAAATTAGCCGGTGCAGATGCCATTAAAGTTCATACATCATCTCATAATGTCACAAAGTTGGCGGAAGAATTATGGTCTCATAGAAAAAAATCACTCGTTATTTCGGGAACCAATGATACGGTGACACAAACAATTATTAACGCAATCAATGTACTCCTTGAAAGTTATGGTAATACGATGGATTTGAATACTCCCATAAATCTCAGACAAGCAATTGATCAGGAGATGATTTCATTAGTTGAGAATATGAATAATGGTAAAGTGGAAGCGCTACTTTTATACAACGTAAATCCGGTCTATGACTATCCGGATGCCACTAAATTTATAAACGGATT
The DNA here is from genome assembly GCA_001769655.1 of Bacteroidetes bacterium RIFCSPLOWO2_12_FULL_37_12. Classification (GTDB taxonomy): domain Bacteria; phylum Bacteroidota; class Bacteroidia; order 2-12-FULL-37-12; family 2-12-FULL-37-12; genus 2-12-FULL-37-12. The sequence continues at coordinate 126,400 of MEPC01000024.1, forward strand.
GTCAAAAGTTTTATTTACATTATCATTTTCAGATCGTTTGGATGAAAGTTCTTCGCTTGTAAAATATGTTTGCCCCGACAATCATTATTTGGAAAGTTGGAATGATGCTGAACCGAAAAATGGCTTTTTCAGTTTGACTCAACCCACCCTGCATACCTTATTTGCAACCCGTTCTGCTCAGGATAGTATTTTGAAATGGGCTGAAATTGATATAAGCCATTATAACTATATTAAAGAATACTGGAAAAAAAATATTTTTCCGTTGCAAACATCAATCACTGACTTTGAACATTTCTGGGTAAAGAGTTTACAGGAAGGTGTTTTTGAATCTCATTCCGCACCGGTTTCACAACCTGCTTATATAAGTCAAGGGTTCAAAGATGCATCTTTAGAGTTGGAAAAACCGGTAGAGTCGGCTGAAGGAATTGAATTGGAGGTATATGAAAACATCGGTATAGGAAATGGAAAGCATGCCAATAATCCATGGTTGCAGGAATTACCTGATCCAATTTCTAAGGTGAGTTGGGATAATTATGTAGCTGTGTCGCCAAAATTTGCAAGCGAACAGGGTTTGGAGAATGGCACAGTTGTAAAAATTGGGAATAAAAATAAACAATTGGAATTGCCGGTTTTTGTGCAACCCGGTCAGGCACAAGGAACCATATCCATTGCATTGGGTTATGGAAGAACAGCCGGCGGAAAAGTGGCGGCAGGTCTTGGCGCTAACGCATATTCGTTGTTGGAAGTAAAGCAAGGGAATATTCAATACAAAATAAAAGGAATAAAAATTGACAAAACAGATAAGCATCACTCATTAGCGCTAAGTCAAACTCATAACCTGATGGAAGGACGTGCTATTGTTAAAGAAACAACATTAGCAAGCTATATTGAAAATCCTTCCTCTGGGAATGAAGATCGGAAAAAAATAATGGAGGAGTCAGTTACTTTATATGATAAATTGGAACACAAAGGATTACGGTGGGGAATGTCTATTGATTTGAATGCATGTACGGGTTGTGGTAATTGTGTCATCGCTTGTCAGGCAGAGAATAATGTTCCTGTGGTTGGAAAAGAAGAAGTGGAACGCAGACGCATCATGCACTGGTTAAGTATTAACAGATATTTTTCCGATAGTCCGGATAATCCTCAAACAGTACATCAACCGATGTTATGCCAACATTGCGAAAATGCTCCCTGTGAAAATGTTTGTCCTGTTTCAGCAACCATGCATAGTTCGGAAGGACTCAATCAAATGGCATATAACCGCTGTGTGGGTACACGCTATTGCATGAATAATTGTCCTTATAAAGTTCGCCGGTTTAATTGGTTTGAATATGTTGACAACGATAATTTTGATTATCATTTGAATAATAAACTCGGAAAAATGGTGCTCAATCCTGATGTAACGGTACGCTCACGTGGGGTGGTTGAGAAATGTTCTTTTTGTATTCAACGGATTCAGGAAGGAAAATTAAAAGCGAAGTTGGAAAACCGCGAATTAAAGGACTACGAAATACAAACGGCTTGCATGAGTTCTTGCCCGGCAAATGCCATTGTTTTTGGAAATTTAAACGATAAAGATAGTGCTGTGTCACAGCTAATCAAAGATGATCGGAATTATAATGTGCTGGAAGAATTACACATATTGCCCTCTATTGGTTATCTAACGAAGGTCAGGAATACGGAGGGGAAGGAGGTATAAAGAAAAAAACATAAAACACAAAACAAGAAATGAAAAATGTATAAGTATGAATGCATTTATGTAAACAGTCACAAAAATATAGATAGGGAACCACTTAGTCATTTATTGTTATGTGTTTTATGTTATATGTTAATCATTTTTATTAAACCTGAGTACCGTTGTTGTGATAAAAATTAATAGATACAATTATGTATGAGTCACCCATCAGAGACCCTTTAGTAACAGGAGGGAAGGACTATCACCAGATATCAGAAGATATATGTGCTCCATTAGAGGCGCGTAAATTTTCCAAGATGTGGTATTTTATTTTATGGCTTAGCATTTCAGCCATGTGTTTTGGAGGTTGGGCGCTTTATATTACCATCACACAAGGTATTGGTGCATGGGGAGTAAACAATACAGTTTGCTGGGGCTGGGGAATTATCAATTTTGTTTGGTGGATAGGAATAGGACATGCGGGTACTGCCTTTTCAATTTTTCTACTCGTGCTACGGCAAAGATGGAGGACATCCATTAACCGTTCTGCAGAAGCAATGACTGTGTTTGCAATTCTGTGTGCATCATTGTATCCCATTGCGCACATGGGAAGAATTTGGGTGTGCTATTTTGTTTTCCCTTACCCGAATGCAAGAGGTCCCCTGTGGGTAAATTTTAATTCTCCGTTGTTATGGGATGTTTTTGCAATAGGAACGTATGTGCTTGCATCCTCTACATTCTGGTACTTGGGAATGCTTCCGGATTTTGCTACCATCCGGGATCGTGCCACTACAAAGATTCGGAAATCAATTTACGGATTTCTTAGTTTCGGTTGGGATGGTTCCGCAAGAACCTGGTTACGTTTTGAATCGCTTTCCTCAATTTTAGCCGGACTTGCCGCCGCGTTGGTGGTTTCGGTGCATTCTATCATCTCAATGGATTTTGCTACTTCCGTAATCTACGGATGGCATACTACCATCTTTCCACCCTATTTTGTAGTAGGCGCTATTTTTTCAGGATTTGCAATGGTGCTAACGTTGATGATTATTGTACGAAGAGCGTTTAATTTTCAAGATTATGTGACTAATTCTCATCTGAACGCAATCACAAAAATTTTGGTATTTATCAGTTTGATTATGGGTACAGGATATACCACGGAGATTTTTCTATCCTGGTATTCAGGGAATGAATATGAATTTTTCGTATTTTTTCATAACCGGATTTCAGGTGACTACGCACTCCCTTATTGGACAATGATCGTATGTAATGCCATCATTCCGCAATTATTCTGGTTTAAGAAAATCAGAAAGAATCTAACGATTGTATTTATTATTTCATTAATAATAAATATCGGGATGTGGTTCGAAAGATTTGTTATCGTAGTCACCTCACTTTCTAAAGATTATCTTCCCGCAAATTGGTGGGAATATAAACCCACCGTTGTGGAAATGGGTATTTTTATCGGAACACTTGGATTTTTTGTCTTTGGTCTCTTATTATTTTTGAGATACTTGCCGGTGATTGCCATCAGTGAAGTGAAGGGGGTTTTAAAACCTGGTAAAAAACCGGAGGGACATTAAAAAAAGGTATGGGGGTATAGGGGTATAGATGTATATAACTGGAAAAAAACATGAACAAAAAATATATCATAGGGATTTTTAAAGAAGAAGAAAATTTAATTTCTGCGCTAAAAAAGATCCGCGCCGGAAACATCACCATAAAGGATGTTTACATGCCCTATCCTGTACATGGTGTTTTTGAAGCGGCGGGTATTAAAAATACAAGATTACCGATTGCGGCAATTTGTTTTGGTATTCTGGGTTTGACCCTTTCCTTTATTTTTGTTTACTGGAGTTCCGCGATTAGTTATCCTTTGATTTACGGAGGAAAACCGCATTTTTCAATTTTATCATTCGTCATCATTGGTTTTTTATTGACTATTAACATTGGTTCATTCCTAAGTGTCATCACATTTTTTTTGCGGGTTAAATTATTCCCAGGTAAAAAAAACAAGGTGATTGATTACCGTGTCACCGACAATCGATTTGCAATTGTTACAGAAATAAAAGAGGATGTTTCTTCCGATGAAATTCGCATTACGAAGTTATTAATGGAAGAAAACGGAGCGGAAGAAATAAATGAACGTAGTATTTAAATAGTTTTAAATGTAATCGTAGGGAAAGACCTATGTGTCTTTTCTAAACCACGTTTTAAGTTTTAACAACTCTGTACACCATATTTATAGTCATAGTAATTATGAAAATCAATTTTCCCATAGTTTATTTTGCATTTTTTTTGCTGATTGGTTACTCCTTCACGGGTTGTGAACCTGACAGAAAAAAGCCCGGTTACGATTACTTTCCTGATATGGTTTATTCAAAAGCGTACGAAACGTATCAGGCGAATCCTAATTATTCCGATGGTAAAACAGTTCAAAATCCGGTAGAAGGAACTATATCCCGTGAAATGATCCCATATCAATATCCCAAAACAGAAGAGGGTATGAAAAAAGCGGGCATTGAACTTACTATTCCTAAAAATTTAGTAGAGGTTAATCCGGAACGAGGAAAAAGAGAATATGAAATTTTTTGTGGAATCTGTCATGGTAGTGATGGAAAGGGAGAGGGAATTTTATACAAAAGTGGAAAATACCCGACCGAACCGGCATCTCTTGTTTCCCAGGATATGATTGAAAAACCTGATGGAGAGGTCTTTCATGTAATCACTGTTGGTTCCGCTATCATGCAAGCACATGCCTCACAAATCAAAGAAGAAGATAGATGGAAAATTATTTTATATATCAAAAATGTGCTTCAAAAAGATAATAAAAAGCGGTTAGATAGTTTGGCGAGTGTCAAGAAAGTTACAAAATAAAAAAGTCAGCAATGGAAGAACAATATACAATATCTGAGAAACTCAAGAAGATCACCTACGTTCTTATGGGCATTGGAGCGCTTACTTTTAGTGTGGGTCTCTTTTTAAATCCAGCGCAATCATGGGCTAATTTTCTTCTGAACAATTACTATTTTTTGTCACTTTCAATAGGAGCTATATTTTTTATTGCCATTCAATACATTACACAATCCGGTTGGTCAGCTATGTTTAAAAGAATACCCGAGGCAATGGGTGGGTATTTTCCCGTAGCGGCGGTGGCTATGCTTATTTTAATGCTCGGCTCTCACTCTATTTATCATTGGACTCATAGCGAACAACTCGCTGATGACACGGCAGTGGCACATAAATTAAATTACTTTACTATTCCTTTTTTTATTATCCGGATCATACTCTTTTTTGCCGCCTGGATTTATTTATTTTCATTACTCAGAAAAGAATCTATCAAAGAGGATTTAAACGGTGGTTTGGAGTCATTTCATAAAAGTGAATTTTATTCCAAAGTATTTATTTTTGTTCTTGCCCTCACTTTTTCATTAGGAACAATAGATTGGATTATGTCTATAGATATTCACTGGTATAGTACTATTTTTGCCGTTACTAATCTGGTGAGCGCTTTTTATCATGCATCCGCTTTCATTACGTTGGTTGTCATTTTACTAAACGAAAAAGGATTTTTTAAATTTCTTAATAAAGATCATTTACACGATTTTTCAAAATACATTTACATCCTAGGTATTATTTGGGTTTATTTCTGGTTTTCACAATATTTGCTGATGTGGTATGCAAATATTCCTGAGGAAACAATATATTATGTGAAGAGAGTGCAAGGTAATTGGAAAATTTTATTCTATTTGAATATACTATTAAATTGGGCAATTCCCTTTATTGTACTCCTTCCCAATAAAGCATGTAAAAACAAAACTGTACTGAAAACAATCTGCTTGATTCTGATTATAGGACAATGGGTTGACTTATATTTGCAAATTATGCCTGGATCTGTCGGGGAATTTCATTTGGGTATTATTGAATTAGGTATGTTCCTTGGTTTTCTTGGTTTATTCATTTTCATCTTTGCAAAAACCTTGCGTAAAGCATCTCTCATTCCTAAGAATCATCCCTACCTTGAGGAAAGTATGTATCATCATATCTAACGTTGATTTTGCTTCCGAATCTGCAATATCCACAAGGGTATTGCTCTTAAAACTTATACCTCAACTGCAAAATTATTTCCGAACGGTTATTACCCGCACTTAATTCATTCCCGCTTCCTACGATCTTTCTGTCACGATAGCTGAATAATGCATATCGTCCCCAGAAATCAAGATTTTTTATTATCCGCGTCCGTAATAAAAAGTAGGTTCTCAACCCGGTGCCGGAAACGGTAGGCGTGCTGAATGCATACAATACATTTTTTTCATACGAATAAATCCGGTTGTTGAAATCGGGAATGTCAAATAAGGCACAACGGGTCCCGAATGTAAACCGGTTTATTTCAAAATTAAAATCCTGAACAAGCATGTAGCCATAAGTAGTGACACTAAACAAACGGGAGTAATCATTCAACTCGATACGTGATGCCATGGAAATCTGATTTTCGGGCGAACCCGGAAGTTTATAATTATAATGCAGACGGTAGCTGTTTTTAATAGCAGGCGAAAGATAATCTAAGTAAGCCAATTCATCGCTTGTGTTGTTGAGCTTGTTTTCATATTTAAATTGAAAATACACATTATTATGTTTACTGGGTGTGTAAGTAATCTTGGTAAGAAATTCCTTTCCTCCCGAAGGACCGTCTATCTGGTATTTCAACCATGGGAAATCGAAAATATCAAAGTAGCAACTCCAGACCCATCTTTTATTGGGAGTAATTTTTATACCCCAGTAGGTTCCTTTTTCATTGATAGGGCGGGAACTTTCAGCAAAAGGATTACCGAAGATTGAATGAAAATCTTTGGAATAGTTACGGTAAACATAAGCAAATTCAACTTGCTTTGACAAGCTGGCAATAAGACCATAAATCTGACCGGTGCCACCGCTGTCAGAGCGTGCCGCTTCACCGAAAAAATTAAAATTTCTCCAGATGATAGTAAAATCAGCGCCAAATACCTCATTGGTATTTCCGGTGAATTCGAAATAATTGTAAGGATAAGGTGACTTTTTGAAATTAACCGGTTTTAATGAATCAGAATCCATATAATTAGTACGTGTCCAAGTAGCACCCGCTTGCCACAATCCGGAGGGTGCATTGTAACTGGCATGCGAGCCCATGGTTTGTGTAATAACAGTGTTTCTGCTTAATAGCTCATTTTTTGTTCGATGAAAACCTTGTTCTTCAAACCGGCTAATAAATGCTTCTTCCTGATTCAACGAATCTTTAACTGTTTTAATATCCGCATCAACATTTAACCAGGAGTAATATGCAGATATATCAAAGAATTTTAATAAGGAATAAGTGACAGCGCCACCTCTCAGAAATCCCCCTTCGATGACAGAGGAATAGGGTCTGATACCTGAACCGGGCTTACGCGCAGTCGTAATGGTTTCGGCTCCTTTTCCCATGGTAAATCCGGTATTCATCACCAAACCCTGACCAAATTGAAGTTGATAGTCACCGAGAGCAATGGTTTTAAACTTTCCTTTATTATACAGTTGAAAATGCCCTGAATAATAATCCATGCCGTATCTGCTTGAATCGGGATTCCATGCAAACGCTTCACCGGCATCTTTTTCGGCTACCAGTCCCAAACTAAAATCTTTCGTGTGAGAAATACTAACGCGACTGTATAATTTGAATTGATCTCCCTGATAAGGGTCTTTTGACACAAAAGTATCTTGACCGGAAATCACAGTTTCATAGCCAACTTGTGGCTCAATTAACTGTTGGTATCTAACCATCACCCAACTGTTATCTTCGTGTGCGATTCTCTGAAAAAGATTTTGGCCGCCTACATTTATTCCAACATCGGTGGCATTTACAAAAGGAAGTAACCGGTAAATAGTATTCAAATCAAATTCCGGAATGGACTGTAATTCATACACACTTAATAAGTTGCCGAATTTCCCACGGTATTGAAAAAAAGAATTTAATTGCGATTCATTGAGAATGAAAAGAGATGCTAATTCATCCCGGTCTGTTTTATTCAGGTCAATGGGATTCTGAAGAAAATCCTGAAGACGGTCAAAGAGTTGGCTGTAATCAATGGTTTGGTCAGATTCCTGTGTGAGGTCTTCTATGAAGTCGTTCAGGTCAATTTCGGGACGGGGTGGGGTTTGGGCTTTGAGAGGGTGGGATATGATAAACGATGAAATAAAAATTGCAAAATAAAAAAGTATGTAACGCTTATAAGAAACGTTATAGGATATTAAATTTGGAAGAATGAAAAAATTCATTTTTAAGTTGAAATTGAATTTGTTTATAGAATCAGAAGTGGGATATGTTGATTTGTGTAGAGACACGGTGCACCGTGTCTCTACTCGTGCTCTCCACCAGTTTTTTTATCCTGAAACAATGTACCGAACCGTAAGCTTACAGAAGCATGGTGTGAAATACCCAGTTTGTCATGAACATTCAGGGCATAGTCCAACTGGAACATTTTCAAAATAATGCCGATACCGTAATATCCCATTTCTGGCTGTGTGGATATTCCTGTACGAAGTGCCAATGCTGAAATAATTTTGTATTCGATACCTGCTTTGTAATTAGAGGGATGGTCTAAATCCTTTTCAGCTTCTACCGAAATAATTAATTTATCAATAGGGGTATAAGCCACACCGGAACGGATGATAGTGGGAATATATTCATTAAGATTTAAGGTTTCATAATAAGCGAGTTTAGTTTGTGAGAAATTATAAACCTGTGCACCCACGATAATTTTTTTGATAAACACGGTAGAAATTCCGAATTCAAATACAGTGGAATTTTTCGTTTGCATTCCTTCCCCTTGTTCTGAGAGATTAACGTTGGTTTGTAGAAAATCGGCAACAAATCCGAAACGGATACCTGCAACATTTCTGGCATATCCTATTCCGATTTTCTGGTCGTTATATCTTTTATCGCCGAATCGTTGATAAGAAAGTGAAAAATTTCCAAGTAAAGGGTGCGGGAAAATAAAAGCGGATGCCTGGGTAGTAAGTTCAGGTAATCCAAAACGATTTTCATAAAAATAAGCGCCGCTGATTTGAGTTAAATCCGCCGTAGTTCCTATGTTATTGAATGCCGCCCACTCATCACTAAGTGTCACTGAGGTATTCCCCATACCCCAGGAACGTGCGCCGATGGGGAAATTTTCGTTTGCGGCAAAAAACTTTGTTGAAAAATAAAATAATAAAGCGAGGGTCAGAAAGGGTTTTTTAAACATGTTGAAAAGGGTAAGTAAGTATTTGAAACAGTATAAAATTTACTGAATTGATGCCGGTATTTTTAAAATTTATTATCCTCTAATAATAATGTCCTTTCATTGAATGCACACGAATATTTCCATTATCTAAAGGTTCATACACTAAGCGGTCAATGGCATTAATTCTACGGGACCAGCAACCTGAAAAATCGTACTTTAAACCTTCTGGTTTTCCAATACCGGTAAACGGAGTTTCTAAAATATTTTCCAATAATTTACGAATACGTTTCAGCACAGCTACATTGCCAGTTTTTTTCCAGTATATAAGGTCATCTTTTGCTTTATCAGAATATATTAATCTGTTTTCATTCAGCTTTTCTTCCATATTTCATCAAGGGGTATAGTGGAAAATTTGCCGTCTTTAAATTGTTGCTGACTTTCTTTTAATTTCTTTACAAATTCAGATTTATATGGCTTTTCCGTAGAAATCGTGAATTTAATTTTAAAAGCTTTTATTACGGCTTTTATTGCTTCTATTTGCGAAATATCGCGTGGATAGGCAGTAAAATTAAATGCTTGCATGATTTTAAAATTATAAATTTACTGGTTGAGTTCTTTGAAGTGCCCTTAAAAAAGTGATATAAAGCAACACAAATTTACATAAATTTTTCAATTACACATGTACATTATAAAAAATCACCACCAATACCGTACCTTTGCAACAATGCAAACACATTCCACTACTGTATTAGCTGTTATGCACAACGGCGAAACTGCCATGGGAGCCGATGGTCAGGCAACCCTTGGAAATACCATAGTAAAAAGTACGGTGAATAAACTGCGGGTTTTGCACGATGGTAAAATACTCGCTGGGTTTGCCGGGTCCACTGCAGACGCATTTACATTAATTGAACGTTTTGAGGAAAAATTAAAAGCATATTCAGGCAACATGAAGCGTTCAGCCATTGAACTTGCAAAAGATTGGAGGATGGACCGCTATCTGCGCCGGTTAGAGGCGATGCTTATTGTGGCGGATAAGGAGGAGATTCTGACTGTTTCCGGGAACGGGGATGTGTTGGCGCCTGATAATGGGATTACTTCCATTGGTTCCGGAAGCATGTATGCATTGTCTGCGGCAACAGCGCTAAAAAAACATGCTCCACAACTTTCGGCTGAACAAATAGTTGAGGAGTCCATGCGCATCGCGGCAGATATTTGTATTTATACAAATCATAATCTTACTGTAAAATCGTTAAAATAATAATTACCACCTTTTCAATTATATCTTCGCGCTTTTAGCCAAAATATTATTTTCCATACCATGCTTTCATGGAGAAACAAATTAATTTTATTCATTAATTATTGTGTCAGTTTTTGCCTGATAGTTGGATTATCAGCGCCTTACATTCCTCCTTCTCAATTTGTTTATTTAAGCTACCTGGCTCTCGGGATTCATTTTTTTCTTTTTACTTCTATCGTGTTAATGATTTACTGGATTTTCAATTGGTTAAAAAAAGGAATATTGATAAATATCATAACCTTACTGATTTGTTTTTCTCCTTTTTCCAATACCTTTTCATTAAGAAAAAACCTTCCAAAGCATCCCCATACAGCCATCAAAGTGCTCACATATAATGTTATGAATCTTGATTTATACCGTTGGTCAAGGGGAGAGATTGTGCGTGAGAAAATAATAAAACTCATTGACAGTTTATCGGCGGATATTATTTGCCTTCAGGAATTTTATCAGGGAGAAGAATCGGCTAATGACAATATTAAAATTATTTCCTCGTCAACAGAAAATAAATTTCATTATTTTCATCCCTTTGTCAGCAGACCTAAACGAGGAGGTTTTTTCGGGAATGTCATTTTTTCACGTTTTCCCATACTAAAAACCGGAGCAATCCCATTTCCTGGAAAAACTTCCAATGGAGGAATTTATGCCGACATTTTGTTACCGAAACACGATACGGTGCGGGTTTATTGCTTGCATCTTGAATCGTTTCACATTCCCCAGCAGGATTTCACAAATTTAGAGCATCCTGGTAATAATGAAAAGGAAAGTGTGAAATCAGCTAAAAAAATACGCCGGAAATTATCAACTGCTTTTATAAAAAGAGAAGCACAGGCAAAGGTTGTCAAGCAATCATTAAATAAATGTCACTATCCGGTGATTGTAGCCGGTGATTTTAATGACACTCCTTATTCTTATGCCTATCATAAAATTCGCGGAAACCTCGAAGATGCTTTCACCACTTCAGGTAAATGGTGGAGTACAACTGTCTATAAGCCCATGCCTTTATGGAGAATTGATTATCTGCTTTATTCAAAATCCATTCATGTTTTCGGATACGAAACCATTCAGAAAAAATTATCTGACCACAAGCCAGTTTTTGCGTGGTTTGAGATGCGGTAGAGGCTGACATTAAACTTTTACTTTTAACTTTTTACTTTTTACATATATATTATCACTGTTGTCCAACTAAAAAAAGCGATGAATTAGATTAGCCCTGAAAGGGCTTAACCTCATAACACAGGGCACCGCCCTGTGTAGATTAAACTCGCACTCAGACTAACCCTGAAAGGGTTACACTTCTAATCTCAAACTTAATAAAGTACTAATGATAAAAGTTACGCCCTTTCAGGGCTCAGGGAACATTACACAAGGCGTTGCCCTGTGTTAGTATGTTTTGCCCTTTCAGGGCTTAACGAAAGCACTCTGATTATCAGTGGGGGACTTTTGTAAAATCATTATCTATCAGAGTGAGAATAGTTGTTTTTATATGTTTAGTCGGACAATAGTGATATATTATTAAAGAGAAAAATGATGAATGTAAAATGATAAATGTAAAAGGTAAAATTTAATCTGCAACATTCGAGAAGTTACGTTACAACACCCAATACCCCGCTTTGCGAAATTTTCCGGAAAAAATTCCTTTAATATCCATGACAAATCCTTTTTTCTTAAGGATAGACAGAAAGTAATTTTCGGTTAATGAACGGTATTCATTATGAGATACAGCCACAATTACGGCATCATACTTACCTGAGATACGCCGTGTTAATGAAATTCCGTATTCTTCTTTAAATTCAGATGCGTTTGCATGAGGGTCGGTGACACTAACGATTAGTTTGTAATCATTTAAGGTTTTAATGATATCAACCACTTTGGAATTACGTATGTCTTCAACATTTTCCTTGAAGGTAGCGCCCATGACAAGCACGCGGGATTTTTTTAAGGGTTTATTGTTTTCGATTAATTTAAGCACCGTTTGTTTCGCAATATAAAATCCCATGGAATCGTTGACATATCTTCCTGCAAGAATTACTTTTGAATGATACCCAACTTCAGATGCCTTATGAGTAAGGTAATACGGGTCAACTCCAATGCAATGTCCACCCACCAGCCCTGGATAAAATTTTAAAAAATTCCATTTAGTACCTGCGGCTTGCAGGACATCGTTGGTATTAATATTCAGCCGCTTAAAAATAAGCGAGAGTTCATTCATAAGAGCAATGTTAAGGTCACGCTGAGTATTTTCAATTACTTTTGCGGCTTCGGCAACTTTTATGGAAGGCGCTCTATGAACTCCAGCTGTTACAATTAGTTCATAAACGGATGCCACTTCATTTAGTGTAGTAGCGTTATTCGCCGAAACTATTTTAATAACTCGTGAAAGTGTATGCTCTTTATCACCTGGGTTAATTCTTTCTGGAGAATATCCCACCTTGAAATCTTTTGTAAATTTTAATCCGGATTCCCTTTCAAGAACAGGAATACATTCTTCTTCCGTACAACCCGGATAGACCGTTGATTCATAAACTACTATGTCTCCCTTTTTAAGATTTTTTCCTACTATTTCAGAAGCGCCTTTCAATGCCCTCAAATCAGGATAATTGTGTTCATCAACAGGGGTGGGGACGGCAATAATAAAAAAAGATGCTTTTTTTAAAACGAAAGGGTCAGAAGAAAAATAAATATCACAATCCTCAAATTCTTTTTTATCAAGTTCTCCACTCGGGTCAACACTTTTCTGTAAATGTTTTATGCGTTTTTCATTTATATCGAAACCTATTACCTTGATTTTTTTTGCAAAGGCAAGCGCAACAGGTAATCCTACATAGCCCAATCCGATTACGGCAAGGGAAGTGTTTTTTGAGAGTAATTGCTGGTATGTGGACATATTTTGAAAAGGGACTCCAAATATATAAAATTTTTCAACTATTACCAGAACCAAGGAAGATATAATATCCGAATTTTTTACGCACAACCCATGTAGAAAGAACATTGGCGACTATTACACTAATCATGGTAGAGACGGCAGAGCCATTTATTCCATAATGTGGTACCAATAAAAAACTCAACACTATATTCAACAAAGCAGATACGATGTGAATATTTCTTACCGCATTATGATGGGATGTCATCATCAGAAGATTACCTACAGAGCCGGAATAAGCATTGATGAATTGCCCGGTAGCTACGCAAACAAGTGGAAAATAAGCAGGAACAAATTCTTCGCCGAATAAAGATAATACATTTTTACCCCAACTAAGAATAATGATATAAACAGGAAGTGAAATCCAAGCGGTGAAACGGGCTGTTTTTTGAACGGTTGTCCTAAGTTCTTCCATCTTTCCTGCATGATATAATTCAGAAAAAACAGGCGCGGCGATGGTATTCATTGCCGCCAACATAAAACTGGTATATCCTGCCACACGAAAAGAAATATTAAACAATCCCACCTCCTTTTCATTTCTAAAAAAACCAAGTATCAGCGAGTCCGAATACAGTAGGATGATTTGAGCAAGCGCAATAATATAAAAAGGAAGAGCATTCTTAAAGAGCAATAAGGAACTCTGATGGAAAATTTTTTCATTGGAGTTGGATTTTTCAAAAAACTTTTTGAGGAAAAACAAGCCCGCAATTCCTGAAATAAACAATGCGATGATATAACTGTATAAAGGATTATTTTTTTCAAAAAACCAATAGGTCAGAATTGCCAATGATATCCATTGAATAGAAACAGGCAATATATTTTCCAATAGTGATGATTGATTTATTTTTTTAAGTCCTCGCAGGGAATCCTTAAAATAATCAGTGCACGCAGAAATTAAAATCAGTATGGCGGCTAACCGGATAAATCCTAAACGCGAAATGTCCCCTTTAAAGAACGTATTATTAATTATATCGGATGTAAAAAAAATTAAAATTCCAAGCGCTAAACCTACCCATAAAATAATAAGAAAGCACTTTCTGAAAATAGTGGCGGCAGAAGCAAAAGAATAGTTAGTCAGATGTTCCGGTATCCATTTGACTAATGAAATATTAAATCCACATTTAACTAGTAAAGCTCCGACTTCTACTAACGCTATTAATAAAACAAGGGAACCAATACCCCCAGCTCCATAGTACTGCGCCATATAAATATTCAAGCCAAAAGCCATCAATACTCCTATAATCCGGATACCAAGATTAGAAAAGGCATTTTTAAGAATCAGTCGGAAAAAAGATACCGGCTCTGCAAACTCATTCATTATTTAACCATTTAACGTAGTAACAAAGTATTCATATGCTGAATCCATTTGGAGTAGGAAACAGGTATAAAGGTATAGGGGGTATAAGGTATAGAGGTATAGAGGTTTAGCCCCTATACCATATACCTTTATACCCTATACCCATTTTCCTTAATGCCTAACTGCTTTTCATAACTTAATTTAAAGCCGGCAATTCCTCCCAGGTTTCTTTTAAAATGGATTAAACCGTAATTAGGAACTCCTTTTTCGGTAGCAATTCCAAGATCCATTATCTCATACTTATTTTCCCGGCAAAAATTATAAATGCCTTCCATTAAAAGAACCATGGGACTGAACGAAGAAAACTGAACTTCATATCCTAAATAAAATATATAAAAAATGGATGCGTTTATTCTTACACCAACGGATGCGCTGAGTAGTTTGTTTTCGTTGTTGAAAACGCCAAATAAAAAATAATTTTCCGGAAACTGTTTAAAAGAATCGGAGAGTTTGAAAAATGACATACTTAACTCATCCTTATGTTTCCTGACTGATACTGAAAGAAAATTATAAACTTCTTCTAGGTACTTTACAGGGTCTAAGACATCAAAATAAAATTTATTTTTTTTACATTTATTTAATATCCATTTCTCTGAAGAATCAATTTTATCAATGAAGGGTTTTTCGTTGATTTCCAGATGAAAATTCAAATCGGTGGTTTTAACAGTAAATCCGGATTGTAAAAGCGCTGAATGAAGAATGGTAAACTGAGCAGGGTTATAACAGTGAGGCCATGAGCGAATGTAAAAAGTGTGACACTTGTGATGTATCAGTTTTTTACATACCTCATTAATAAACTTCTCTAATTCCGGTAAAGATAAATCTGGGTTGAATTCAAAAGAACCAAAACTGCTTTTATGGGGACTTTCAGCGACCTTATCTTTTTCAAATACCCAAATCTGAGCATAACTCATTTTATTTTTTTCACTCACCAGTTCAAATAGTGTCACATTATTGTTGCCTTGCTGGGCAATATGTTCAGGGGAATTGAAAAGGGAAGTTGAAAATGTTTGATAGTGTGCAGGGGGTTGCCCGGCATGGAATATAAATTTCAAAGTAATTTGATGTTGGATATTAGATTTTGGATAGTTGGTTTTTCAGGTAATATTTGTTCTATCATCAAACATCAAATATCCAATATCAAACGCTCAACCTTTATGATTTTCCTTAACCGATTTAATCACCATTCGAATTCCTTCTACAAGGGGCAGAAGTTCTCTATTGAGCAGGATTTTCATTTTTGCAATATCAGGTTTTCGGCGGGTCATATCTCCTTCCGGAAGTGGCGCCTGAAAAATAATTTTTGAAGATGAGTTTGTTTCGTGAATAATCAATTTTGCTAAATGAAGAATGGCGGTTTCATTATCATTACCTACATTAAACACATCATTTAGTCCCAGGTTTCCATAAAATGCGTTCATGGTTGCCTCAATATTATCGTCTATGTAACAAAAGGTACGGGTTTGTTCTCCGGTACCATAAATAGGAATATCAGAATTTTTTAATGCAAGCGTTATAAACTTACGCATGACAAAATCAGAGGTTTGGCGGGGTCCGTAAGTATTAAAAAAACGAAAAATAGTGTAGTCGAGATTAAATTCCTTTTTATACGCTTTCAAATATGCTTCTCCCACGTTTTTAACAATGGCATAAGGGAGTTTGGAATTAAGGGGGGTGGTATCTTCGTTTTGAGGTAATTCAACCGGTTCACCATACACTTCAGACGAAGATGAATAAAAAACCCGTTTTACACCGGTATCTTTAGACAAACTAAGTACATTATCAATGCCTTCAATATCATGCAGTACTGAAAGTGGATTTTCGAGAGTGCGTTTTACCCCGACCACCGCCGCATAATGAAAAACATAATCGAAAGAAAAGGCATAAAACACCGATGAGATGCTTTTAAAATTATTAACATCGCATTTGATAAATTTCAAATTTGTATTGTTACGGGGTAAATTATGCAAATAGCCGGTTGTCAGCAAGTCGGTTACCACCACAAAATTTTCTTTATTTTCAAGTAATTTATGCACCAGTGCGCCGCCGATAAAACCAGCGCCGCCGGTGACGAGGATTTTGGTCATAATGGCAAAGGTACTAATATTTCATAATTTTTAGATATCTGCTATTGATTATGTAATAACAGATTAAACAAAATATAGAAGGGGGGAAAGGGAGAAGGGGAGAAAGGGAGCGAATTTACAAGTTCACACTTTTGTTTTAAATTATTTGAAATTATTGAGATTTACTTTTTTCCTCTCAAGACCCATTTATCTATATCATTTTGCATATTTACGAGTTTGCCAATTATATCATCATACTTTTTATGTAAAGCTACTCCATTTGATTTGAGAATATACTCACATCTCACTGCGTACTCAATCCAAACCTGTGTTTCAGCTGCTTCTGCTTCATTTAATTTATTAATGAAAGCTGCTTCATACCTTCTTCTTCTCCATCCTTCGGCTATTTGTCCAGACACTGAACGCGATGAACGTCTTATTTGATCGGTCAAACTGAATTTTTCTTCTTTTGGAAATTTTTTTGATAATTCAAAAATTTCCATAGATGCTACAACTGAAATCTTATAAACATCCAATTGCCAGTGATATAGAATTTTCATGAATTTAAATAAAACAATAGTGTGAAAAATATAACTCCCTTTCTCCCCTTCTCCCTTTCCCCCCTTCTCCCCTTCACCTCTCCGTCCGCATCTGCGGAAAAAAAATAACATCTTGTATAGAAACAGAATTGGTCATAAGCATGGTTAACCGGTCAATTCCAATTCCAAGCCCGGAAGTCGGTGGCATACCGTATTCCAATGCTCGTAGAAAATCTTCATCCAGCGTCATGGCTTCTTCATCCCCGCGTTTTCCAAGCTCTAATTGTTCTTCAAAACGCATTCGTTGGTCGAGCGGGTCGTTTAATTCAGTAAATGAATTGCAAATTTCTTTCGCATTACATATTGCTTCAAATCGTTCTACCAATCCGGTTTTTGAGCGATGCTTTTTGGCAAGCGGTGACATTTCAATAGGATAATCGGTGATAAAAGTGGGCTGGATAAGTTTTGATTCGCAATATTCTCCAAAAATTTCATCTATGATTTTACCTTTTCCCATGGTTGTCTCTACATGAACTTTCAATTTCCGCGCTGTCTCCGTCAATTCCTGTTCGGTCATATTACTGATATCAATGCCGGTAAATTCATGTATGGCTGAATACATGGTATAACGTTTCCAGGGTTTTTTGAAATCAATAATGTGTTCTCCGCAGAGGATTTTAGTGTCACCATGCAGTGTCACTGCAATTTTTTCCACCATTTCCTCAACAAGATTCATCATCCAGTTATAGTCCTTATACGCTACATACAATTCCATTTGTGTAAATTCCGGGTTATGAAAACGTGACATCCCTTCGTTGCGAAAGTCCTTTGAAAATTCATAGACACCGTCAAAGCCACCCACAATCAACCGTTTTAAATACAGTTCGTTGGCAATGCGAAGGTAAAGAGTCATATCTAACGTATTATGAACCGTTTTAAAAGGACGAGCAGACGCACCGCCGTAGAGAGGTTGCAGGATGGGAGTTTCAACTTCCAGATAACCACGTTCATTCAAAAAGGAACGCATGGTATCCACCAGACGTGTTCTTTGAATAAATACATCTTTAACAGTAGGATTTACCACCAAATCCAGGTAACGTTGACGGTATCTTTGTTCCGGATCTGTAAAGGCATCGTGAATAATTTTGTTTCCTTTCTCGTCAGTTGTTTCCTTTACGATGGGTAAGGGACGTAATGATTTACAAAGCAGTTTTAGTTCTTTTACTTTAATGGATATTTCTCCTGTTTGGGTTTTAAAGACCTCTCCGCGCACTCCAATAATATCTCCTATATCCAATAATTTTTTAAAAACGATGTTGTACAATGATTTGTCTTCTCCCGTACAGATTTCATCTCTTTTTACATAAATCTGAATTTTTCCTTTGCTATCCTGCATTTCGGCAAAAGAGGCGGAGCCCATAATACGCCGGCTCATGATTCGTCCGGCAATAGAAATATCGGTGTACATTCCTGCATCCGGTTGCCATTTTTTTATTAATTCTTCTGAGTCAATCGTTACGGGAAATTCCTCCGCGGGAAAAGGATTAATGCCCATGCGGATTAATTCCTCAAGGGAGTTTCGGCGGATTTGTTCTTGTTCGGAGAGGTTATTTATCATGTAATTGATATTCAACAATGATGTTCGTTTATTTTCAATGCAAATACACTCCATTCCCTTTTCCTTTATCAAACACAACCGTAATCATTTCATCCAGCGTGGTTGAAAGCGAGTATCCTACATAATCGGCTGAAACAGGGAACAAGCGATGGTGCCTGTCAATTAACACTGCCACCTGAATTTTTGAGGTCTCTATATCGAGGAAGGGTTTTAAGGCGGCTGTTAATGTTTTGCCTGTATTGAGCACATCATCCACAATAATGACAGACGGATTTTTTAATTCGGATAATTTTATATCTACTGAAATATTTGCAGTAAAAGAGGTTTTGGAAACCTGAATGCCACAGAGCAGAATTTTGAAAGGGCAAAAATTTTCGAGCTCTTTTTTCAGGATTTCAGCAAAAAGGAATCCTGTTTTATGGATGCCCGCTAACACGATGTTTTTTGCAGAAAAATTATTTTCAACGATTTCACAGGCAATCCTTTTTGTTTTCTGAAAAATTTGTTCTGGGGATAATATTTGGTTTTTGGTGATAGTCATTATTACTATTAGTTCTCAATATTTTTTGGATGTTGGATGTTGGGATATTAAACTATTAAGGTATTGGGCTATCAAATATCTAATATCCAACATCTAATATCTATTTAAACATTGCTTTTATACTCCCCCATGTTCGTTGCACAGCGGTAGAACTGTAAGACACCGTCGTAAAAAACTCATAATCCTGACTTTGAGCATCCACAATTATTTTATAGGTAATATTTTCGGCACCCGAATTTGTTGTAAGGTTGATGTCGGTAAAGGAATATGTTTTTGTTCCGTTGGGATTCACAGACGTGAGAAATAAATATTGCTGATTACTCCCTTGTTTTCTATATACCAGATATTTTTGAACTCCTGTTTCTTCGCTAATGACCCATTCAAGTTTCACATTGGTACCTTCCACCCTTGCTTGAAGGGATTTCATGTAAATAGTTGCAGAAATTCCAATGATAACTGACAAAATAAAAGTAAGTGTGCTGATAAGAAAAGGTCTCATAGTTTGCAATAAGGACTGAGCAAGGTCATAAAGAAGCACAAGTGTAAGTAAAATAATTGAAAAATGCAACCTTTAATTAATTATTCCAAAAAAAAACCCCGCTCTGGAAATCCAAAACGGGGTTTATCAATAAATAATAATTAAATCCTCACACAACTCCCTGAGCTATCATGGAGTCAGCAACCTTCACAAAGCCAGCCACATTTGCACCTTTCACATAATCTACATGGTCTTTTTCTTTACCATATTTAACACAACTGGAGTGAATGTTTTGCATGATGGAGAGAAGTTTTGCGTCCACTTCTTCTCTTGTCCAAGAATATCTCAATGAATTTTGAGACATCTCAAGTCCGGAAGTAGCTACTCCGCCTGCGTTGGATGCTTTACCGGGAGCATATAAAATTCCTTCTTTCTGGAATACACTGATTGCGCCGGGAGTGGAGGGCATGTTAGCGCCTTCTGCCACTACTTTACAACCATTTTTAACCAATGTTTTTGCATCATTCTCATCCAATTCATTTTGTGTAGCGGATGGGAAAGCCATGGTACATTTTACTCCCCATGGTTTTTTACCGGCATAAAAGTCAGCTCCGAATTTCTTTGCATACTCTGAAATTCTTCCGCGTTTTACATTTTTAAGATCCATGACCCATGCAAGTTTCTTTGCATCTATTCCTTTAGGATCAAAAATAAATCCTTCTGAATCGGAGAGTGTCACTGCCTTGCCGCCTAAATCATTAATTTTTTCAACTGTATATTGTGCCACGTTACCCGAACCGGAAACCACGCAAAGTTTTCCTTTAAAGGAATCCTTATTTGCTTTCAACATTTCATTGGCAAAATAAACACAACCATAGCCGGTAGCTTCGGGACGGATTAAACTTCCACCCCAACTGATCCCTTTGCCGGTTAGTACTCCTGTAAACTCATTTGCTAATCTTTTATACTGTCCAAAAAGGAAACCTATTTCCCTTCCGCCTACTCCGATATCTCCTGCCGGTACATCCGTGTCAGGTCCGATATGACGATATAATTCTGTCATAAATGACTGGCAGAAACGCATCACTTCGTTATCACTCTTTCCTTTTGGGTCAAAGTCGGAACCCCCTTTACCTCCACCCATGGGTAAGGTTGTCAAACTGTTTTTGAAAACCTGCTCAAACGCAAGGAATTTCAGGATACTGAGTTTGACGCTTGGGTGAAATCTTAATCCACCTTTATAGGGACCGATGGCGCTATTAAATTGAATTCTATAACCACGGTTTACCTGTATTTGCCCTTTGTCATCGAGCCAGCAAACACGAAACATCATTACTCTCTCAGGTTCAGTAATTCTTTCGAGAATTGCATACTTCTGATAATGAGGATTTTCTGCCATAAAGGGCAAAATAGATCCTACCACTTCATCAACTGCCTGATGAAATTCTGTCTCGCCAGGATTTTTAGCTTTTATCTTAGCCATAAATTCCTCTTTTCCGGGTAGTGTGGATTTTGTTTTTACCATGTCTAGTGTGGCTTCCATGTTAAATTTAGTTAGGTTAAATATTAATAAAACAATGGTTTAAATACAAGAAGTGCCTTGTGATTTACATTGCAGGCGCAAATTTATAGCAATTTTTTTCTTATAACCATGACGATAGTTATAGTTTTTGGAAAAAATAGTAGTTAGTCACAATAAACGTAATGTAGAATGGGAGTGGTGATTTAGTAAATCAAAGTATAGCTAAAATTATATTAAAATAAAGTTGATAACCCTTAGGTCTTCTTTCTTCCGCTTCAGGTCTTCCGTCTTCCGACAAAACCATTTCAATGTTTAATTTCGAATGTTCCAGGTACATGGTTACTTTCTTCCCAGTTTATTACTTTTCCTGTGATGTTTTTTCTCATTTGCAGATCTGTTTCCTGAATAAATTTTAAAATAATTTCTTCAGAGCCGAATAGTTTTACTTCTACTCTTCCGTCTGTTAAATTCATAACCCAACCGGTCAACAAAAGAGAACGGGCAATTCCAAGAACTAAATACCTGAATCCAACTCCTTGCACTTTACCGGAATAAAATATGTGCGCGTATTTGTGCATGGAAATTAAGGGAAAGAATGGGGTATAGGGGTATAAGGTATAGGGTATAAGCAATTTATTTATCCAGAGAGCCAAAAACCTTTTTCAAAATATCTGAAATTCTTGCCACAGGGTCTTTTCGAATTTTTATTTCTTCCTGCCCAACGAGATAAAATAAACCATCTAATGCTTTCAATGTTGTGTATTCAGGAAGGTCCGTATTAACAGATTCGCCGGTTAATCCATTGTAAACAGTAATTATGTCAGACCAATATTTTGTAGCGGAAACGGAATCAAGTGCTTTTTTAATATCAGGTTTATAGAGATATTGCAAGGTATCGGAAGTGGATTTTTTGAGATAGGATGTAGCCGCCAGGGAATCACCCCCATTTAAAATATTTTTAGCATCCTGAATAGTCATGGAAGTTATTGCACTGAAAAAAATTGGCTTGGATTTTTTAGCGGCGCTTTCTGCGGCACGATTCAACGAAAGTTCGAGATCAGTGACCATTTGGGGATAAATATCATTTACAGCATTCTTAACAGCAATGGCTTCGGGAGGGAATAATATCTTTATGAGTGCATTTTTAAAATACCCATCCAGGAGATTTGCTTTATCGGCGCCATTCTGAATACCCACATTCAATGCTTCTTTCAAACCAGAAATTATTTCTGCTTCTGTTAATTCTTCAGGGACGACTTCTTCCAGTAATTCATTATCGCAGGATAATACGGTTGTTAAAACAAACACACCCAAAAAGAGATAAATGATTTTTCTCATTGTTTTTTTAAAAGTCAAAGATATATGTTTTTTCTCATATAAAAAAATTAATTTTGCTTTTTGTTATGAAAACATACCCTGTTTTTTATATTCTACTTATAAGTCAATGCACTTTTTTGTTTGCTCAGGAAAAACCTGTTTATCCTCCTACAACAGCAAAACCCATAACCGATAATGTGCATGGATTTGTCCTGACGGATCCTTACCGCTGGCTGGAAGATAAAACAAATCCAGAGGTAATTGAATGGACAAAAACACAACATGATTTCAGTATAAATTACATAAACACACATTATCCTGAGATTAACGGATTGAAAGATGAATTGGGAAAAATAACAGATAAAGATGAAAAAACAGCGCCGGTATGCAGAGGAAATTATCAATTTTATTATGCCCGGAAAAAAGGGGAACTGCAAAACAAGTTTTTTGTGATTTTGAATGGAAAACACAAATTACTTTTTAATCCTTTGAAAATTGACCCTACGGGAAAAACAGCGATTACAGATGTAAATTATTCGAAAAATGCTGAAAGGGTGACAATTGCCATACAAAAATCAGGAGATGAGATCAATACCTATTATATTTTAGAGGTTAAAACGGGGAAGCAAGTCGGTTCACCTCTACCCGGATTACATCATTTGAGTTTTACCGCTGATAAAAACTTTGTTTATCTGCAAACCCGCACCAAAGAAATGATTGATAAACAACAGCCCGTGAGAACTTACCTTCACCGGCTCGGCGATGATACAAAAAAAGATAAATTTTTGATAGCGCCGGAAGATGCCAAGGATTATGCTTCGGTGTGGGATGCTTACGATGACAGTGTTACTTTTTATACGATAGGTGATTTTTATTCTAACACACTTAAAATGAAAAAACAGGGCTCCGGCGACGAACCAACTGTTATTTATTCAAGCAAATTATTTCAAGCAACTAACATTAAAGTCCGAAATCAAAAAATTTTTATCCTGACAAATGATCATTCCCCGAATTTTAAAATTTTAGTCGCCGATATTCACAACCCTGATTTTTCTCAATGGAAAGAATTTTACGGGGAAAAGGAATCTGTCCTTTCCGATTTTACATTGGCTAAAAATTATGTAATTATTAAAGACCGGAAAGATATCATGACACGATTGTTTGCATACAGTTATGATGGAAAAGAAATTAAATCCATTGAATTACCGGAGTTCGGCTACATTTCAAGAATGGATTATCATAAACCCGGCGATGCTACATATATTACTATATCTACTTTTACAAGTTTAGCAAAAGTTTATAAATTAGATTGTAAATCATTGACTTGGTCATTATTTTATGAAGAACAGAGTCCAGTGGAATTAAATGATATTGAAAGCAGGTTGGTTTTTTATCCTTCGCATGATGGCAAAAAAATTCCCATGTTTCTGGTTCATAAGAAAGGTATCGTTCTGAATGGGAATAATCCTGCGTATTTATGGGCGTATGGTGGTTTTAATATTGGCATAAGCCCAAAATATTTAGGCAGTATAATTCCTTTTATTTTACGGGGAGGAGTATATGCTTTAGCAGGTCTTCGCGGTGGAGATGAATACGGTGAAAACTGGCATAGAGACGGCATGTTAAACAACAAGCAGAATGTTTTCAACGATTATTTTTCAGCGGCGGAATTTCTGATTCGCGAAAAATATACAAATTCATCGCGGTTAGCCGCAGAGGGAAGAAGCAATGGTGGGTTACTCATGGGAGCGGTCCTCACTCAACGTCCTGATTTATTCAAAGTAGCTGTTTGCGGAGTGCCACTGCTTGACATGGTGCGATACCACAAATTTCTTATCGCCCGTTATTGGATTCCGGAATACGGGGACCCCGATAAAAAAGAGGATTTTCTGAATATTCTCAACTATTCTCCCTATCACAACATACGCTCAGGATTTAATCTTCCCACTACGATGGTGATAGCGGGAGAAAATGACACAAGAGTGGACCCGTTGCATGCGAAAAAATTTGTGGCGGCACTTCAAAATAACCCTTCTCAGATTAATCCCATTTTATTGTTTATGGATTACGACAGCGGACATGGTTCCGGCGCTTCGGTTGAAAAGCAGATTTACAATGCGGAAATACGATGGAGATTTATAATGAGAGAACTAGGAATGTAAATTTTTTCTTTATATTTCGGCTTAATTCTTAATTCTTCACTCCCATGCCCTTAGACAAATACGGTATCGCCAAACGGGTAGCCCGCGAAATCAAAGACGGCTATTATGTAAACCTTGGAATTGGAATTCCTACATTAGTAGCCAATTACATCCCGGATAACATTACAGTTTTTTTTCAATCGGAGAACGGACTGCTTGGAATGGGACCTTTTCCCTTCGAAGGAGATGAGGACCCCGATTTAATCAATGCAGGAAAACAAACGGTAACCATGTTGCCCGGTTCATCTTTATTCAGTTCTGCGGAGAGTTTTGCCATGATACGAGGTGGACATATTGACCTGACGGTACTGGGTGCCATGGAAGTTTCTGAAAATGGGGATATTGCCAACTGGAAAATTCCTGGAAAAATGGTGAAAGGGATGGGAGGAGCGATGGATCTGGTTTCTTCCGCCAAGAACATCATTGTAGCCATGCAACATGTAAATAAAGAAGGCGAATCAAAACTATTACCTAGATGCATGCTCCCACTGACCGGAAAAAATTGTGTTAAAAAAATAGTAACGGAGCTCTGTTTTATGGAACTTGACGAACGTGGGTTTGTGTTAAAGGAACTGGCGCCGGGCGTCACTGTGGAGCAAATCCGTAAATCTACTGCGGGAAGATTGGTGGTTGAGGGAGAGATCGGGGTAATGGAGGGGTAAGCAGACCTACCCCACCATTTGCCTCCCTACACTATAATAAGTAAATCCCAATCGTTCTATATGCGGAATATCAAAAAGATTTCTACCATCAAAAATAACATTCGCTTTTAACAACGATTTCATGCGGTCAAAATCCGGTGTCCGGAAAACCGGCCACTCTGTAGTAATTATTAACGAATCGGCGTCTTTCAGAATATCATAATGATTTTTCCCATAGAAAATCTTATCACCAAAAATTTTTTTTGTATTATTCATTGCTTCAGGATCAAAGGCATAAACCTGCACTCCTTCCTGTAGCAATTTACCGATAAGATTTATGGCAGGAGCTTCTCTGATATCATCTGTATTCGGTTTAAATGCCAATCCCCATAGTGCAAATTTTTTATTTTTCAAAACTCCTTTATAAAAAAATTTAATCCGTTCAAAAAACAAATCCTGCTGACGTTTGTTCACACTTAAAACTGCTTCCAGAATTTTAAAATCAAAACCAACTGATTTTGATGTATTGGATAATGCCATAACGTCTTTAGGAAGACAACTACCTCCGTAACCAAGACCGGGAAAAAGAAATCGTTTTCCTATCCTATCATCTCCCGAAATTCCTCGGCGGATGCTATCTACATCGGCTCCGGTTTTTTCACACAAACAGGCAATTTCATTCATAAAACTGATTTTCATGGCAAGAAAAGTATTTGCAGAATATTTTGTTAATTCTGCTGAACGAATATCCATAAAAATTATAGGATTTCCCTGCCTTACATAAGGAGAATAAAGATCAGATAAAATTTCTTTTACCCGTTCAGAAGATGTGCCAATTACAATTCTGTCCGGTTTCATAAAATCATCCACTGCAAAACCCTCTCGAAGAAATTCAGGATTTGAGACAACTTCAAAGTCCGTAGAAGTTTTTGCGCGGATAGCATGATATACTTTTTCGGACGTGCCCACCGGTACTGTGCTTTTAGTGACAATAATTTTAAAATCAGAAATTAACTCTCCGATTTTATTTGCAACGGATAATACATGGGATAGGTCGGCTGAACCATCTTCCCCCGGCGGCGTTGGTAAAGCGAGAAAGAAAATATCAGATTTTTTTATGGCGTAAGCCAAATCGGTGGTAAACTTTAAACGTTCTTCCTGAATGTTTCTATGAAATAATACATCTAATCTTGGTTCGAAAATCGGAATGATACCCGAATTTAATTGTTCAACTTTTTCCTCGTTATTATCTACACAAATTACATTGTTCCCTGTTTCTGCTAAACAAGTACCGGTCACTAATCCTACGTAACCAGTTCCGATAATAGCTATTTTCATGAATTCAATGATTATACAAAAAGAAATTGAAAAATACTAAACCGTTGCAAGTTTACGAAAAATATGCTGAAAATATATTTTTCTTCTATAAATCCGACCTCACCCCAGCCCCTCTCCAAAAAAATGGAGAGGGGTTAAAGTGTGCCTGAATTTGTGTCCAGTTTAATAGTAAATCAAAATTTTCATGTAAGTTTGCACGAAATTATTCAATGGAATATTTTGCTCACCATACCGCCGTTATAGATCCAGAAAATAAAATAGGTAAGAAAACCAAAATCTGGCATTTCAGTCATATCATGACCGGATGCAAAATAGGCAGTGGATGTAATATTGGTCAGAATGTAGTCATAAGTCCGGGGGTTGTTCTAGGAAACAATGTTAAAGTACAAAACAACATTTCCATCTATACCGGAGTGATATGTGAAAACGATGTTTTTTTAGGACCCTCTATGGTGTTTACCAATGTTATCAACCCACGCTCAGCTATTATCAGGAAGAACGAATACAAAAAAACCTTAGTTAAAAAAGGAGCAAGCATCGGCGCCAATGCAACTATAATTTGCGGAATTACCATAGGAGAATATGCGTTTATCGGAGCGGGTGCAGTAGTTACAAAAGATGTGGCGCCCTACTCATTGGTAGTAGGCAATCCTGCCCGGCATACAGGATGGATGAGTGAAAATGGACATAAACTAAAGTTTGATAAAAAAGGAATTGCAAGATGCCCGGAAAGCGGGGAAAGGTATGTTTTGAAGAATGATAAAGTGGTTAGATGGTTAAATGGTTAGATGGTTGAATGAAAACAATGAACTTGTAATATTTAAAAGCTTTGATCCAACAAAAAATAAAATTTGCAGTTTGCGGGTGTGGTGTAATTGGTAAACGCCATGCCGATTTAATAATAGCAAATCCGGGAGCTGAATTAGTGGCACTGGTTGACACGAATACTTCTCTCGAAAAAGATCTGATGTTACGTTATAACGTTCCGTTTTTTAAAAAGCTAAATGACTTATTCTTAAACGGAATCAAACCCGATGTCGTAAATATTTGTACACCGAATGGCTATCACGCTCCATTATCGCTGATTGCTCTGCAAAATAATTGTCATGTTGTTTGCGAAAAACCCATGGCGTTAACCAAAAGTGACGCTGAAAAAATGGTGCATGCTTCTCTGGAAGCGAACCGGAATTTATTTTGTGTGATGCAGAACCGTTATTCCCCCCCTTCCCAATGGTTGAAATCGTTGATGAGTGAGAATCGGCTGGGAAAAATATACATGGTCACTATACAGTGTTTCTGGAATCGTGATGAACGTTATTACAAGCCCGGTTCATGGAAGGGAACGAAAGCAATGGATGGGGGAGTACTTTTTACTCAATTCAGTCATTTCATAGACATCATGTACTGGCTGTTTGGTGACATTGCAGATATCAAAGCATATTTTAAAAATTTTGAACATACTCAAAATACAGAGTTTGAAGACAGTGGCACTGTTATATTTAATTTTCTGGATGGGGGCAGTGGCACCTTTAGTTACTCCACTGCAGTATGGGATAAAAATATGGAGAGTTCCATGAGCATAGTCGGGGCTAACGGCGCTGTAAAAGTGAGTGGACAATACATGGACAAAGTGGAATATTGCCACCTTAAAAATTATTCCATGCCTGCACTAGAACCCTCAGCGCCACCTAACGATTACGGCGCTTACAAAGGTTCTGCGGCAAATCATCATTTCATCATTGACAATGTGATAGAAACTCTTCAGGGACGTTCGGCTATAACCACCAATGCTCTTGAAGGATTGAAAGTAGTAGAAATTATTGAGAGGATTTATGCGTTGAAAGGTTGATACTATTGCAGGCGTTTTTGATTCTCCTTCTCACTTCCTCCTTTCCCAATATTTCACAAATCTCAAACACTGAGGGTCCGGTTAAAATTCCGGTGAGCGACAATCGCAGAGGACTTAATAATTTACCTTTGGGAATATTATTTATTTTTATAAATTCATTAAACATATTCTCAGTATCGCTTACAGTAAAAGTGTTAATTTTTTCAAAAGTTGTCATCAATTTTTCTAAATAGCCATTTGCTTCTGTGTGCCACACTTTTTTTATTAACTCTGTTGGATATTCTTTTGGTGGGAAAAAGAAATAACCAGAATCAACAAGTAAATCACTGAGAAAAAAAGCTCTTTCTTTCATAGCGCCACAAATTTTTTCCGCTTTTTCACGTATACATTCTATTTTTTTTTCTTTCAACGTAAGCAGAAAATAATCTGCCAGCATGGAATCAGGGTATGACTTTAAATATTGCTGGTTAAACCATTTTACTTTATTGGGATCAAACCGTGCACCTGATTTTCCAACTCTTTCCAAAGAAAACTCTTGAATTAATTCCTGCATTGTAAAAATTTCTTTTTCGTGACCGGGGTTCCACCCGAGAAGAACCAGAAAATTGATAAATGCCTCTGGAAAATAACCCGACTCACGGTAGCCCATTGCCATTTCGTTAGTTTCCGGATTTTTCCATTCTAAAGGAAAGACGGGCATTCCCATCTGATCGCCGTCGCGCTTGCTCAATTTTCCGTTTCCATCGGGACGCAACAATAAGGGAAGGTGAGCAAATTCCGGCATCGTGTCTTCCCATCCTAAAAAACGGTATAATAAAACATGCAAGGGAGCTGAAGGCAACCATTCTTCTCCCCGTATTACATGTGTAATTTTCATAAGATGGTCATCCACAATATTTGCAAGGTGGTACGTTGGCATGCCATCCGATTTTAACAAGACCTTATCATCTATTTGTGAAGAATGAACCACTATCCAACCTCTGATTATATCTTTCAAACGAACATCTTCTTTTCGTGGCACTTTCAACCGGATTACATAAGGGTGACCTTCATCCAATAATCGTTTAACTTCTTCGGCTGGGAGAGTGCAGGAATTTCGCATGGTCATCCGTGTCACTGAATTATATTGAGGAGTTGGGACCTTTGCCGCAATTAACTTTTTACGCATTTCATCCAATTCCTCCGCTGAATCAAATGCATAATACGCATTTCCTGAATCAATCAATTGCATGGCATATTGACGGTATATGCTTTTTCTTTCCGATTGTTTATAGGGAGCGTATTCGCCTCCAATTTTGTATCCTTCGTCAAATTCAATTCCGCACCATTTTAATGCATTGGTGATATACTCTTCAGCTCCGGCAACAGTGCGTTCCTGATCGGTATCTTCAATACGAAGAATAAATTTTCCATTATTTTTTTTCGCAAAAAGGTAATTATAGAGAGCGGTTCTGACTCCTCCAATGTGCAGGGGACCTGTTGGGGAGGGGGCAAAGCGGACGCGGACTTGTTTTTTCATTTATCTAATTTTACTCCAAATGGTAATATGATATCAAAGGTAAATAAGTTTGAGATAAAAATGAATAACATATAACAAAAAATTATTAATATCAATTGGTTTGCGTACATAGTAATTATTCATTTCTTGTTTATTGTTAAATGTTTTTTATAAAACATGATTTGCTTTAGTATCGCAATTAAAAAACTGACCAATATAATCATCTCATCCTACCCTCAGCCCATATTTCAAAATAGTATAAACAACCCTTAGTCCATCTCTCCAATTTATTTTTTTCCCCTGTGCGTAGGTTCTTCCGTAATACGATACACCCACTTCATAAATGACAATATCAGGAACACGGGATAATTTAATAGTAATTTCCGGGTCGCAACCAAATCTTTTTTCTTTCAGATTAAGTTTTTTTGCTATTTCAGTGCGGATAAGTTTATAACAACATTCCATATCTGTCAAATTCAGGTTTGAGAAGAGGTTGCAGAAGAATGTCAGCATCCTGTTTCCAAGCGAGTGCCAGAAAAACAAAATTCTGTGCGGGTTGCCACCAGCAAATCGGGAGCCATAAACCACGTCGGCATTGATTTGCAAAACAGGAACAATTAATTGATTGTATTCCTGCGGGTCGTATTCAAGGTCAGCATCCTGTATGATTAAATAATCTCCGTTTGCCTCTCTTATACCACTGTGAATAGCTGCGCCTTTACCCTGGTTGCGTTCGTGCTCAATGATTTGCAAATTACATCCGGTTTGTTTTGATTGAAAATCTTTTACTTTTGCAAGTGTGTCATCCTTGGAACGGTCGTCTATCACAATAATTTCCTTTTCTATTCCGTTGGTTAGTTCCACTTCCATTACTTTCTCCAGAATTTTGAGAATAGTGCCTGACTCGTTATAGGCAGGAATGATGATGGAGAGTTTTTTGAAATTCATGATTATGAAAATTGTGCAAATTTATACATTTGAAGTGACACGGCGCACCGCGTCTCTACACTCTTTGCAACGCCACCCTTTCACCTACCTTCAATCCTCCTTGCATTCACCGTGTCACCCAACTGCAAATAGGTATGAATTAAATTGTTTTTCACCCCCTGAAAGGCCGGATTAATTTGAAATGCACTTTTAAAATATTTCAAGGCATCAGGAAATCGTCCCTTACTGCCATACACAGCTCCCAGATCATTCAACGCTTCCACATACAAGCTATCTCTTCTGATGGTCATTTGAAGCGCTTGCAACGCTTTATCCATTTCTTTGGCGCTCAGACAAACGACTGCCAATGCATAACTGGTTTTCGGTGAAATGGTATCCAGCAACACTGCTTTTTCCAGATATTTTATTGCATTGACACTATTTCCCAGACGTGAATAAACTAATCCTCCGTTAATCCACGCTTCTTTGTAATCCGGGAAAATTTCCAACACACGGTCAAGGTGTGAAACTGCTTTATGTAAAAAGTCGTTTTTAGCTACTTGGTTCAATGAAGGGTTATCAGCATTACGGAAATAAGCGGTTCCCATGCAATAATTGGCTCTAGCGCTGTTTGGTAAATAATCTATATCTGCTTTGAATAAAGTAAAATCATTTTTCCAATCCGGATTTCTGTTCCATGTTTTCAGTGTAAAAAAAAGTAAATAGGGTATGAGTATCATAAAGAAAATCCAATGCTGGTTTTTTTGTGGCACTACAGAGAAACGGGGGTAAGTGAAATAATGAATTAACGTAGCTATAAGAAGACAATACCCAAGTGAGGGTGTAAATAAAAATCGTTCTGCGGCGGTTGCTTCAATAATTATAAAAATATTGGTAACAATAGAAATGGTGATGAAATAGAATAAAATGGAGAAAGAGGTAAGATGCAAAAAGGAAGGTAGGGGCGAAGAATGTTTAACAACGATTGATTTAATTAAAATAGTGACACCCACTATTAATAAAGCAAGATTAAAGAGAAAAGAAACGATGACATTCAAATCAGCCAAATGCATTACAGGAATGTGGTTATATGAATAATCGAATAACAATGGGAAAGGAAGAGTCAGTATAAAGAGGTATTTTCCTAAAATATAGATTTTTGTGGAAAACGATTCAATAAATGTCATTTTTTGAACGAGCGAGTTATTAACAACACTTATCGCTTTAGTTCCCAGTGTCTGATCTAAAAATGAAAAAACAGAAATGATGTATAAAATGCTTAGAAGTAAAAAGGGAAATGTTATAAAAAGTGTTTTTTTAAGTGATTGCTTTCCAAAAAAGAGAGAAATCAGTGGCACTATTCCAAGATACGTAATTGCGCTTTCTTTTGAAAGAAGAGCAAGGTAATAGCATAGAAGAGAATAAAACATTTCAGGTCTTACTAAGGATGTTCTTTTATTTTTAATAAACCGAATCATGAAAAACAAAGAGCCCATCATAAACAGTAACGCAAGAATTTCATCCCTGCTTTTTATATTTGCAACAACCTCGGTATGCAAGGGATGGGTTGCAAAAAGTAATGAGGCGATGACACTGATTCTGAACGGGGCTGGATTTTCAACAGGAAAAACTAACAAGAGCAGATTATACAATGCAATAAAAATAAGTGTCACACATAAACTGTAGTAAAGAATGTTAAAAAAATGCAACGTATGTGCATTAAAGCCAAAAAATTGTATTTCAGCCGCAAAAAAAATAGGAGATAGTGGACGGTATTGTCCGGTATTTTCATGATTAAATCCATAGCGGTAGGATTTAGTAAATAAATCCGGTAGCGATTTTAAACCTGAAAGGACTAATTCATTCCTACCAAGCACCAGTTCATCATCCAACGTAAAATCATGTGTAAGTGTATTGGAGTAGAGTAAAAAGGAAAAGACAAACAGGATGATGCTTGTTCCGGTAAGGGGAAATTTTTTTTTGTGAGTTAGTTTCTGGGCAGAACTTTTTTTTTTCATATTTACCATTATTTTTTTTTAAATGTTCAGTCCAAGATGATAAAATGTAATTTAGCCACGGATTATACGGATTAATATTACAAAAAAATTTAAAACTATTTTTAATCAGTGTAATCAGTGGCTAAATTTTTTTTATTCAATTTATGGTTTAATTGCGTGGGCACTGAACATAACTATTATTTTTTTCTCAGAATTTCCACCATAGAATTAATAATCGCCACGAAGTCATTAGAATTCAATGAAGCGCCGCCGATCAATCCACCGTCTATGTCAGTACACGAAAATAAAGAATATGCATTTTCCGGTTTTACGCTCCCGCCATAAAGGATTGGAATTTTTTCAGCAATATCATCTTTAAATTTCAACGCCACTTGCGTCCGAATGAACCTATGCATTTCCTGAGCTTGTTCGGGAGTGGCATTTACTCCGGTTCCGATAGCCCAAACCGGTTCATAAGCAATCACTATTTTAATAATCTCTTCTTCATCCAACGAAAAAATAGTTTCTTCGAGTTGGTTTTTAATAATATCATAATGAGATGCTTCATTTCTTTCTGATAATGTTTCCCCACAACAATAAACCGGGGTTAATCCATTTTGCAAAGCCACTTTAATTTTTTCAGAAAGGAGAGAATTATCCTCGTGAAAATACATTCGTCTTTCGCTATGACCGATTATCACATGATTTGCACCGGTTGATTTGATCATAGCAGGTGACACTTCCCCTGTAAAAGCACCGTTGTTTTTATAGTAACAATTTTGCGCAGAGATAGAAATGAACCGGTAATCGGAAGTTAAGGCGGATGCCATTCCCAGCAATGGAAAAGGAGGTGCAAGAATAATTTGCAGGTTTTCGTGCTGTAATTTTCCGGCTGACTTCAGTATTTCCTCAATGAGAACGATACCTTCCTGAACGGTCTTATTCATTTTCCAGTTGCCGGCAATGATTTTTGTGCGCATGGGAATTAGAAATTGGTCATTGGTTATTGGTCATTAGTCATTGGAAATTAGTCGTTGGTCATTTTAAAAACATGCATCAATAAATCAACATGCTCTTTCCTCAAAGTGACACTCCTTCTTTCCATCACCTTTTTTGCCAGTTCCAAAAATTTTTCCGGTTTAAAGGTTTCAAACCCTTCCGCGCCGCCCCAGGAAAACGAAGGAATATATTTCGGAGGAAAACCAGCGCCAAAAATATTAGCTCCCACTCCGGTTACAGTGCCCGTATTAAACATGGTTTGTATCCCGCTTTTGGAATGATCGCCCATCATCAAACCACAAAATTGCAAGCCGGAGTCCACAAATTTATTTGTTGCAATGTCCCAGCGCTTGATGGTTGAATAATTATTTTTCAAATTGGAAATGGTGGTACCGGCGCCTAAATTGCACCACTCCCCTACCACTGAATTTCCAATAAACCCATCGTGGGCTTTGTTGCTATTGGAAAAAAATACGGAATTAGAAACTTCACCCCCTACTTTGCATCCGGGTCCGATGGTGCTGTCACCCCGTATTTTTGCTCCCATTAATACATGGGCTTTTTCTCCAAGGGCAAAAGGACCCCGTATGACAGACCCTTCTTCCACTACCGAGCCATTTCCCAGATAAATAGGTCCATTTTCAGCATTGAGAATTGCGGCTCTAACCACTGCTCCCTTTTCTAAAAATATTTGTGAACGATTGTATAATATAGTGTGTTTGTCCTTTATGGATTGAGATTTTCTTTTTTTAACTATCCTTTTGTAGTCCTCCCTTAATACAGCTCCGTTAATTCTGAAAATATCGGGACAGGAGAGTAGCTTCAATATAGGGATATTTTTATTATTCTTCAGAAAAATAGTTTTTAAATTTAACCTATTGATAAAAGATCGGGTAATCACAGATTGAAATATCTCTTTTGAATGATTTAATTTGATTCTAAAAGCAAGGACTTCGTTTTCACTGGTTACTAACAACTCTCCTGACTTTAAGGAACGTATATTTTTTTCTAAAAAGATGTTTGGTATAAACCGACTATTGACAAAGGTAAAATCAGTTTCATCTCCGGGTAATTTTCCAAAAAGCGGAAACAAATGTTTTTCGCAGGAAAGCACACTATTCTTACCGAGAAAATACTCCCATTTTTCTCGTAGGGTGTCAATACCCACCCGTAATTCATATACCGGTCTTGTATAAGTAAAAGGAAGAAAATTATTTCTCGATTCGTCTTCGTAGAGAACAAATTGCATACGTAAGGAAAATTTGGATAAAGGTAGTAAATTTGGGGTAAAATATCATCTCAATTTATCATAATACCATGTTTGAGTCACTCTCCTCCCGCATTGACCATGCCCTGAAAGTCCTTAAGGGTCACGGTAGAATCACCGAAATAAATATCGCTGAGACAGTTAAAGAAATCCGCCGTGCTTTGATTGATGCGGATGTCAGCTATAAAATAGCTAAATCCGTTACTGACACAATAAAAGAAAAAGCCATTGGTCAACAGGTATTGATTTCTGTTACTCCCGGACAACTGCTTATAAAAATAATGGCGGAGGAACTCACCCAATTGATGGGCGCCACTCATCAGGAAATTAAATTAAATGGAAATCCACCTGTTGTGCTTGTGTCCGGATTACAGGGTTCCGGTAAAACCACTTTTTGCGGAAAACTCGCTCATTATCTCAAGGCAAAAGGGAGAATGCCGTTGTTGGTTGCGGCTGATGTATACCGCCCGGCGGCTATTGAGCAATTGAAAGTATTGGGAGAGCAAATACAAGTGGAAGTATTTGCAGACATAGAAAGTAAAGATCCGGTTTCTATTGCAGAGAAAGCCATACAACATGCAAGTATTTATGGGCATAATCCTTTAATTATTGACACTGCCGGAAGATTAGCTGTTGATAAAGCTATGATGGACGAAATTTCCAGAATCCATAAGAAAGTTAAACCCTCTGAAACATTATTTGTAGTGGACTCCATGACAGGACAGGATGCTGTAAACACTGCAAAAGCATTTAACGATGTACTTGATTTTGATGGAGTAGTGCTTACCAAATTGGATGGTGACACAAGAGGCGGAGCCGCACTTACTATCCGTTCCATAGTACAAAAGCCAATTAAATTTATAAGCACAGGGGAAAAAATGGAAGCGTTAGATGTATTTCATCCCGACCGGATGGCACAACGAATTCTTGGAATGGGAGATGTTTTGACATTAGTAGAAAAAGCCCAGGAACAATTCGATGTAGAGGAAACCCGCAGGATGACAAAAAAATTGCACAAAAACCAATACAATCTGGAAGATTTTTTCAACCAGCTTAAGCAGATTAAGAAAATGGGAAATATCAAAGAACTTGCATCCATGATACCTGGAATCGGCAAACAAATTAAAGATGTGGAAATAGAGGATGATGCCTTTAAACCCATTGAAGCCATCATACAATCCATGACACCTTATGAAAGACAAAACCCTGAAGAATTAAACGGAAGCAGAAAAAAACGCATTGCACAAGGGAGTGGCACTAATGTTCAGGAAATCAATAACGTAGTGAATCAATTTATGGAAATGAGGAAGATGATGAAGACCGTGAGCAAACTATCTTCCAGCGGTAGAGCGGTGAAGGACTTTTCGACTTTGAGGGGGTAGAGGTGCTAAACCTTGTAGGTTCTTTTCTATTTTACTTTTTACATTTTCCCTTTATCCTTTTCCTTTTATCCTTTATCCTTTATAATTCTTCCTACAGGCCTCCCACATCACAATCCCAGCCGTCACTGAAATATTCAATGAGTGTTTTGTGCCATATTGCGGAACCTCAATGCAACAATCAGATAGCGCCACAATATTTTCCTGTACTCCGGTTACCTCATGACCAAACACAAAAGCAACTTTTTGTTGAGTCGGAAAATTAAAGTCAGGAAGATAAATACTATCGGTTGTTTGCTCTACAGAACAAATTAAATAGTTGTCTTTTTTAAGAGATAAAATTAATTCTTCCACTTCTTTTCTATACTCCCATTCAACCGAATCCTCCGCCCCAAGAGCTGTTTTATGGACTTCCTTGTTAGGTGGGAATCCGGTTATGCCGCAGAGAAATAATTTTTCAACCGGAAATGCATCGCAAATCCTAAAAACGGAGCCAACATTATAGCCGCTTCTGACGTTGTCTAAAACAACCACCACCGGCAGTTTGGAAGAAATTTTAAATTTTTCCACGCTCAGGCGGTTTAACTCGGAATTTTTTAACTTTGTCAAATTCTGTAAAAATGGCAAATATACGATTGTATAACTTATGTCTGACAAAGAAACTCCGCTGATGAAACAATACAACCGGATTAAGCAGGCGCATCCGGGTGCGTTATTACTTTTCAGGGTAGGTGATTTTTATGAAACCTTCGGCGAAGATGCTATTCGTGCAAGCAAAATTTTAGGAATCGTTCTTACCCGCCGCGCAAATGGCGCCGCTTCGTTCGTTGAATTAGCCGGGTTCCCTCATCATGCCCTGGACTCCTATCTTCCTAAATTGATTCGCGCCGGAGAACGGGTGGCTGTATGCGACCAGCTCGAAGATCCCAAAATGGCAAAAACCATTGTAAAAAGAGGCGTGACAGAATTAGTGACACCCGGAGTTTGTTTTAATGATAAGGTGTTGGATCAGAAACAAAATAATTATCTCGCCGGCATTCATATCGGGAATGAAATTTTTGGAATAGCATTTCTGGATGTTTCCACCGGTGAGTTTTCAATTTCACAGGGAAATAAAAATTATATTGAAAAACTGATACAAAGTTTTAATCCTTCAGAGATTATTTATCCTAAATCGAAAAAAAACATTTTCCAGGAAATTTTTTCTGATAAATATTATTCCTATCCTGTGGATGAATGGGCTTTCAGTTACGATTATGCGGTGGAAACCATCACTCAGCATTTTTCTGTATTGTCCTTGAAAGGTTTTGGAATCGAGGAATTGCATGAAGGAATTGTGGCGGCTGGAGTGCTTATACATTACCTGAAGGAAACACAACACAATGAATTGAATCATATCACAGGCATTCAACGTCTCGAAGAAGAACAATATGTATGGCTTGATAAATTCACCCAGCGCAATCTGGAGATTTTACATTCTCCTTTTGAGGGGGGAGTGCCCTTGGTTCAGGTGATGGATAAAACAGTTACCCCTATGGGAGCCAGAACCTTGAGGCGTTGGCTCACCATGCCTCTGAAGGATTTAGTTTCTGTTCAGGAACGGTTAAACGCGGTTGAAAATTTTACGCTCGATACCGATTTACTTTTGAATTTTCAGCAAATCATGAAACCCATCGGCGACATGGAACGATTGATTTCAAAAGTGGCAATCCGGCGCATATCAC
Source organism: Bacteroidetes bacterium RIFCSPLOWO2_12_FULL_37_12 (assembly GCA_001769655.1). Lineage (GTDB taxonomy): Bacteria > Bacteroidota > Bacteroidia > 2-12-FULL-37-12 > 2-12-FULL-37-12 > 2-12-FULL-37-12. The sequence continues at coordinate 164,788 of MEPC01000024.1, forward strand.
CCAGAGAATTAAATCAACTTAAAAGAGCCATGCAGGCAGTGCCACTTTTAAAAGTTAACCTGCAAAAAAATTCCACCGCTGTTCTACTCAAAAGAATGGAAGAACAACTTAATCCCTGTGAGAGTATTCGCGATAAGATAGAAAGGGAATTAAAACCAGATCCTCCCCTATTAACCAATCAGGGAGAAATGATAAAGGATGGGATAAATCATGAATTGGATGAATTGAGAAAAATTGCTTATTCCGGAAAAGAATATTTACTTCAGATACAGGAAACCGAAGCAAAAAAAACCGCCATTCCTTCTTTGAAAATTTCCTATAACCGTGTTTTTGGGTATTACCTCGAAGTAACCAATCCTCATAAGAATAAAGTACCTGCCGAATGGATACGGAAACAAACCCTCACCAATGCAGAAAGATACATTACTCCGGAACTGAAAGAATACGAGGAGAAAATTCTCAACGCAGAAGAAAAAATTTTTGAAATTGAAGCCCGGCTGTTTAACGAGCTGGTATCTGTAGTGGCACAATTTACCTTGCAAATTCAGCAGAACTCCTTGCTTATCGGAATGTTGGATGTTCTTTGCTCTTATGCCGAAGTGGCGCTGAAAAATAAATTTTCAAAACCGGTTATAGAAAATTCTACCGTTATACACATTAAGCAGGGTCGTCATCCGGTCATTGAAGACCGCTTACCGCTTGGAGAATCTTACGTGCCGAATGATGTGTATCTGGATGATGACCATACCCAGATTATGATTATCACCGGTCCCAACATGTCAGGGAAATCCGCCTTGCTCAGGCAAACGGCATTAATTGTTTTGCTGGCACAAACAGGAAGTTTTGTGCCGGCAGAGAGTGCCACTATCGGGCTGGTTGACAAAATATTTACACGGGTAGGCGCTTCCGATAATCTTTCTCTCGGGGAATCCACGTTTATGGTGGAAATGAATGAAACGGCAAGCATTTTAAACAATGTGAGCAATCACAGTTTGGTTCTGCTCGACGAAATCGGAAGAGGGACAAGCACCTACGATGGGATTTCCATTGCCTGGGCATTGGTAGAATACCTGCACAATCACCCGAAGGGTAGGGCTAAGACATTATTCGCCACTCATTATCACGAGTTGAGCCAACTGGCGGACGAATTAACGCGCGTAAAAAATTTCAGGGTATCGGTGAGAGAGCGTGAGAATAAAATAATTTTTGTGAGAAAATTAGAGCCGGGAAGTTCCGAACACAGTTTCGGTATTCATGTGGCACGAATGGCAGGAATGCCGGATATGGTAATACGGAGAGCGGAGGAAATCTTACATCATCTTGAAAAAGACCGCATGCATGAAAAGACGAAGAAAAAAATTTCTGAGATCCCCGTTTCCAATTTTCAGCTAAGTTTATTCAATGCGGAAAATCCGGTGTATGAAAAAATCAAAAAAATTCTTGAATCGCTGGATACGAATGCGATTACGCCGGTGGAGGCGTTGCTGAAGCTGGTGGAGTTGAAGGGGCTGGTGAAGGGGGAGGGCAATTAGATTGAATAAATTTGCTCTCAATTTTCTAATTTCTAATATTAACCTTTTTTGGTTCCGGCTTGTCTAAGTTAGGTTGAATCTTAATTTCACTGCTTCATAATCTTTCCTATACTAGCGTTTCCGGAGCTTGTGCTGTATTTGTATAAATACAAACCCGCAGGAAGATGCTCAATTTTTATAGTCACAGATGAACGAACTTGCTTTGAAAAAACTTTTTTCCCTGTGAGGTCCAGTATTTCAAATAAACCCTGCTCATGAGGTGGAACCTTTAAAAAGATTTCACTTGCGGTAGGATTTGGAATAATTTGAACCAAAGGTTTTTCATGAATGAATTCTTTTACCCCGGGTTTGATGGATAAATCCAAACGGGCAACTCTCATGATGGGTCTTCCGCCGGCTTCGGTAAAATTTCCTCCTATATACAATGAACTGTCAAAAACTATCATGGCAGATACATAATCATTAACTCCGCCTCCTACTTCCTCCCATACCGTATCGTTCCAGCAGGCAATATTTCGTGCTTTGATTCCTCCTATGGAATCACCAACGCCCCCAACATATAATTTGTCATTATAAACTTCAATGGATTTAATACTGCTAAATTTGGCAAATTCATAATCCGCAGTTGTACTATCCATCCGACAAAGATATTCTCCAAAAGATGAATAAATTCTGTTTCTGAATATACAAAGGTTTGACCCATACCACCCTGGAGTTTTACCATATTGGTTTCCATCCCAAGCGACTAATCCATCAACATGTAACGTACCACTGTTTACCCAATCAAATAGACCCCCTACAAGTAAAAAGCCATTATATTCTAAAAAAGCATTAACTCTTGGTGGATCAAAACCGCTATATCTTACTCCACCACCAACATCTTTCCAAAGTGTATCATTCCATCTGGCAATATATTCTACTTTTTTGCCTCCAGCAGAATCAAAGGCGCCTCCCACATATAATTCATTTTTGTAAACTTCCATTTCCGATGACCAAGATGATGATGATAACCCTTTCCCCAGATGATTCCAGTTTGTACCATCCCAAGAGGCAATCCGATTTGAATATTTACCGTCAGAACAAAGAATTTCACCACCTAAAATAAGCTTGTTATTAAAAACGCATGCGGGTCCTATTCCACCTTTTGCAGATATACTCACTCTTTCCCAATCACTCCCGTTAAATTTTGCAAGACCATTCAAAGTATCTCCATTTCCATTTTTTTCAAATATACCCGTCGCATATAATTGATTTTTATAAACAACAAATTCACTAACATATTTATTCAAACCAGAACCCACCGGTTGCCAACTCTGGGCGGATGTATATAAGATTGATAATTGCAATAAGAGATAAAGAAAAATAATTTTTTTTGTTTTCATCGTGTTTAGTAGTTATTCTAATTTCACCCAATCCACTTCAATTGCCTGATCTGTAGCCGGAAAAGGAATATTTTGAAGTTCATATCCTTTATTATTGACCCAGGATTCGTCTTTCCAATTATTACTAAATCGTATTGCCATTTCTACATCGGGTATTTTTACATCCTCTGAAGTAAATACTGCACTTTCAATGCCGTCAATATAAATTACCACTCTGTCGTAATCCCAGTCAATCGTATAAATATGCGGAGTATTCAGAAATGATTTGTCAGTATCCCAGTAATGCACTACACCTGTTATATAACCGGTAATAACGCCATCTGCATTCTTTTGAGGAGCTACCACTCGTTGAAAAGTATATCCGTTATTTGTCCACATAGGACCCCGATAAAAGTTTTCAATGCCATTTAAGCTATAAACATGCGGTCCGCAATTATAGTCAATAATTCCCAACCCCACTGAAATATTGCCCGGAGTATTAGAAGGGTTTATTTCAATGTCAATTTCGTATAGTTGTTTGTTATCATTCATAACTCCGCCGTTAAGGCAATGATGATGATAAGAAATGGGGATACCACCATGGTGAAATTCATACAACCAAAAAGCGCTAAAAAGCCCGTTTGGGAGATTATTGGTATTTAACAATTGTGGAAATTTTATTTTAGCGCTTATTTTTCCATATAAAAACGAGCGACCCTGAACTCCGCCAATACTACGATCATAATTGCTAAACGTAACAAGTGTACTATTAATTTTGTAATCAAAATCATTAACAAAAAGAGTAGAAGATGGTTGACCCGGATTGATTAATCTGAGAAATGATTCTGAAACATTAATATTTTTATAAGAAGATGCATTAAAACAATATTGGTAATCAGTTTGGAACGGGTGTTCAGCATTAATAGGTAAAAACCTGCGTGAGTCAACTACAGGAATGTTGGAATATGTATCATATTCCGCTTGCGTATAATTGTCTGCCGTAACTATTACGTTTGGGACTACGGAATGAGGGAAAGTAGCAAGTTTTGTACTAGCATTAGGATACCAGTTCCAAACAAAAACATTTCCATTATAAAGGTCATTGTCTGACAAATTATCAATAACGGCATTTTCATTATTAAAATCTTCATTCAGCAAGGTGAGGTTTAAACCATGGAAAATGGGCTTGGCAAGAACTCTCCGGCGGATAACCGTATGCTCTTTATTGGTATAATAATCTATAGGGTCGCCAACCGGTTGTTCAATTAAACTGCGGCGGTCGGTAACCACCAACAAAAAATCGTACAGTCCCGGTCTGGGGTTTGCAAAAACATTAAAGGGCCAACCATCTGGGTATTGGTTCCATGGGTCGTGTTTGATTTTATAACGAATATTAAAAATAGTTCCCTGACCGAAGGGGTCATCCACCTTAATTTTTTCCTGTTTTAGCGTTATTTCCAGAATATCAGAAGCCCCTGTAAATAAATAATTTGTATTAGTGGTTTTATAGACAGCTTGTCCTCTCCTTGACTGGTAAAAAACTCTGGCGTAGAGCGTAACGGAACGAACCGAACGGTCTCGGATGTACATTGAAAACAGCCCTTCAAAGAATTTATTATCTTCGGGCGGAACATCTCTTAAATCGTGTGTTATGCCATTATTATATAAAGTAAAAGTGACTGGGTCAAGCTTTTTATATATAACGTCTTCTTCATCTATTACCCATTCTAAATATTTATAATAGTTTAATTCCTGAATTTTCACAACCTGAAGTCCGAAGGGTTGAAACCATTCCAAAGCTACTGTATTTGAAAGAGGAGTTTCTAGGATATAACGGTTGTGGTCGGGGAGCTCAGGCGGTTTTACATTTTCCATTGCAAAAGGGTTGGGTTTCTCGCCGGTAAATTCTTTAAAAACTGCGGGGTCGTGGTTCAGATCTTTTGCAACCCTTAAATTTTTACCCCCCCCCCCCCCCGAGCTTCAATTACATCTTCGGGATTTTGGCAGGAAGGAATCGTAAGCATTACACTCACTATAAGAGCAGGAGAAATTTTATGCAGTGGCATTTTCATAGTATTCAGGGCTAAGATAAATTAAAACAAAGGTGCAATGTATGAATAATTTTTGAGAAAACCAAATTTTTCAGGAATTTTATCAAAATTTTTTCCATGCCCCACGAACTCCTTTTCCTCCCCTTACTCTTTTTCATCGCCTTCCTTTACGCCTCCGTGGGTCATGGTGGAGCCAGCGGTTACCTTGCCGTGATGGCTTTGTTCAGCATCTCTCCCGTTTTTATGAAACCCTCTGCTCTTATTCTCAATATTCTGGTTTCGGGAGTAGCATTTATTCAGTATTACCGGAAAGGGTTTTTCCGCTGGAAATTATTTCTGCCTTTTGCCATCGCTTCTTTTCCTTTTGCATTTCTTGGCGCCACTGTCCCTGTTTCTGCTGAGCTGTATAAAATAATTTTGGCTGTGTGCCTGCTCATTGCTTGTGGAAGAATGTTTTTTATCAATCAAACTAAATCGTTGGAAATACAACCCGTAAATTATTTCATCGCGGTTTTATGCGGAATAATTATTGGCTTTGTTTCCGGCATGATAGGAATCGGCGGCGGAATTTTATTAAGCCCATTATTAGTACTTACCCGTTGGTCGGATTTAAAAACTGCTTCCGCCGTTTCCGCTTTATTTATTTTTGTAAATTCCATCAGCGGTGTCGTAGGGGTTTATCAAAATGAAATTTCATTTCCCTCTCATTTTTATAGTTGGATATTATTTGCATTTGCAGGTGGGGTATTGGGTTCTTTTCTGGGCGCAGGTAAAATGAATCAAACCTGGTTGAAATATATATTACTTTTCGTCTTGGTTATTGCAGTAGTTAAATTATTGGTAACTATTCAGTGGGTATGATTTCTCGCAAATTATATGTCACGCAAAGGCGCAAAGTACGCAAAGTATTAAGAACTTTTTTTATGCTGAATAGTTACAATTATTGGTGTATTGAAAATAATAATTGAAATGGTTACATTTGTAAAATGAAAATAAATTATAAGTTTACATGGGATTCTGAACCTACAGACAAACAATTACATTCATTAATGAAGGGAATTGCCATTGATGCTAAAAAAAAAACTGAAAAAGCATACAAACTTTTCTGGAAACAATTAGATAAAGAGGTAGAGCAAGCGCGAAAGAAATGGTCCGTTTTAATACCACAACATAAATGAAGAATGGGAAACCAAAACTTATTTTCAGAGCTAAAAAATGAAAATTAGTTAAAACATATTCTGAAATTAATACTTGGGCATTAAGCATTTTAAAATCTCTCGCCTGATTTATATATATACTAAACGAAATTGAACTTGAATAATAAACTTTTAACTTTTATCTTTATACTTTTACCCCCCATGCCAACCCTCAAAATAAAAACCGACATCGCCATCAGTGACACCGGCTTTGTTTTTATCCCCTCCACCGGCGATTCCTTTTCGGTAAACCCGATGGGAGCCGAATTAATAAACCTCATCAAACAAGGGAAACAAGTGGATGACATAAAGAAAAAAATATTGTCTTCCTATACCATTGATCCGGCTACTTTTGAAAAAGATTATTATGACTTTGTCCGCCAGCTAAAACAATACAATCTTCTAACCGAAAAATAATGAAACTCACCATTGGTGTCACCGGTTTAAATGCCACTGATAATCCCGGTTCCGGCGTACCCGTCATTCGTGCCATCCGTGAGGATAAATCGCTCAATGCAAGAATTATTGGGTTATCCTACGAAAATATGGAACACGGTATTTATTTAAAAAATCTGATTGACAAAACGTATCACATCCCATTGCCCTCTTCCGGTTCCGATACTTTATTACAACGGCTTGCGTACATTCATTCGGTGGAGAAACTCGATATAATCATACCGAATTATGATGCCGAACTGCCTAACTTTATAAAAATTAAAGACCAACTTACTGATGAAGGCATAAGAACGTATTTACCCGATAAAGAAATTTTTGAAGCCAGACATAAAAACAAATTATTTGAATTTGGGAAAAAATATGGTATCAAAGTCCCAAAAAGCAAAACACTTTTTAAGGTAAATGAAATCACCGGTTTGATGAGTGAATTTAATTTTCCTATGGTAGTAAAAGGAAAATTTTACGAAGCATATATTGCCTATACGTTTGAACAGGTGCACACATACTATCATAAATTAGCCGCTAAATGGGGATTGCCGGTAATCATACAGGAATTTATTGCCGGTAATGAATATGATGTAGTGGCACTGGGCGATGGCACCGGAAAAACTATTGGCGCTATCCCCATGAAAAAAATGGTGCTGACCGATAAGGGCAAAGCATGGGCGGGCATTACTATTAATGATAAAAATATTCTGAGTATGGCTTATAAGCTTATCAAAGCAACCAAATGGAAAAGCGGAATGGAACTTGAATTAATGAAATCAGAAAAAGACGAACTATATCTGATTGAAATTAATCCGCGTTTCCCTGCATGGGTTTATTTAAGCGCCGGTGCAGGTCAAAACCTTCCGGCGGCATTGGTTAAATTAGCCATGGGTAAAAAAGTAAAACCATTTAAAAAATATAAAACAGGTAAAATGTTTGTGAGGTATTCTATGGATAATGTTTGTGATATAAAGGATTTTGAGAAGATCAGTACGTTGGGTGAGTACTAGAGTAAAGAGGTATAGGGCTGAAATGGCATGGGGGTAAACCAAAGGTAAACAGGTTTCCGAAAAAAATGAATAACATATAACAAAAAATAATTAATGTCAAAGGAGTTGAGCACTTAGAAATTATTCATTTTTTGTTTAGTGTTATATGTTTTTTTTTCTAAAACCTGAGTAGGTTTGGTATATAATGATTGATCAATGAACAATGCACAATGATCATTGATCAATCATCAATTAATAATTTATAATTATACCCTATACCCCCTCCCCACATGGAAAAACTCCGCTACGAACGCCCGGTCATCAAAAAACTGAACACCGGATTTTTAAGCAAATTCGGAACACGCACCGAATATGTTCCTGTCACGCATATAGACGATAATGCAGTGGAAGACCTCGTGAAAGAATTTGGTTCTCCGCTGTTTGTGCTTTCCGAAAGCCGTATTCGTGAAAATTTTCAACGGGCAAACCGTGCATTCAAAACCAGGTACCCTCGCGTGCAATTTGCATGGTCCTATAAAACCAATTACCTGAATGCGATTTGTAATGTTTTTCATTCGGAAGGTTCCTGGGCTGAGGTAGTTTCAGGATTTGAATATAACAAAGCCCTTCATAACGGAGTGCCGGGTGATAAAATTATTTTCAATGGTCCCGATAAAACTGATGAAGATTTGATTTCCGCCATCAAAAATAATTCCCTCATTCATATTGACCATCTGGATGAACTTTACCGGTTGATTGAACTTTCCGAAGAGGTGAAGAAAAAACCCAGGGTATCTATCCGTATCAACATGGACACGGGAGTTTACCCTATGTGGGACCGCTTTGGTTTTAATTATGAAAACGGACAAGCATGGGATGCTTTGATGAAAATTGTGACTTCCCAAAAAATGGAATTAACCGGTTTACATTCTCACATCGGAACGTTTATGCTTACGAAAGATGCTTACGGGATAGCGGCTATGAAACTCGCTACGCTGGCATTGAAAATAAAAAAGGAATTGAAAAAAAATATTATGTACATTGACCTCGGAGGAGGATTTGCATCCACTAACACTTTGCATGGTTCCTATTATCAGGGAAAAGATATTTCCCCTTCGTTTGATGATTATGCGGAAGCCATTTCCACTCAGATTCTGAAATCAGGAATTTCTCCTGAAGAACTTCCGCTTTTAATTCTTGAAACAGGTCGTGCGTTAATTGACGATGCAGGATATCTCATAGGCAGTGTACTCGCAAATAAACGGTTATCCGATGGCAGGCGTGCCACTATTATGGATTTCGGAGTAAATATTTTATTTACTTCTTTCTGGTATGCGCATAAAATTTCTCCGGCACAGGATTTTTCGCATTATACGGAAGATACCGTGTTATACGGACCCTTGTGCATGAACATTGATGTAATCCGTGAAAGTTGCACACTTCCCCCTCTGAAAAAGGGCGACCAGGTGGTAGTACACACGGTGGGTGCCTATAACATGACTCAATGGATGCAATTTATTGCCATGCGACCTAATGTTGTTTTGATAGACACAAAAGGAAAATCACATCTCATTCGCGAAAAGGAATCGTTGGAATATCTTATGCAAAAGGAGAAAATGCCTGAGCATTTGAAGGGGTTTAAGCTGTAGCGCCGAATAATTATATTTTCACATTTTACGACTACATGTTTTCATTTCCACAACTAAAATTGATATTCTCAACCTTCAATCATCATAACATAAAACACTAAACAAAAAATTAATAATGTATAAGGATTTGCACTTTATCATTATACGTTTCTTGTTTTATGTTTTTTATTTATTCAAAATTTTTTGTTTTATCTTACTCAGCTTAGGTTATAGTAATACTTTTGTGGCAATCAATGTAACCAACTGTTTTAAGTACGTTGTCAATTCCCCCCAATCACGGTCTATCCACTACCTGCACCCAACTGTCTTCTCTCAGCCGGCAGGTTTCTGTTTCCAGGTTCCGGATTAAATTTATTCCTGGCTTTTTTCCTTTCTCTAAATTTCCCTTTTCATTCTGTATTCCTAAAAATTCAGCGCCATGGATGGTTGCATAAGTGAGTAATTCCTCCAGAGGTATTCCGGTAAAATGATGTTGCAATGTTTTTATTTCCTCCATTACAGACAAGCTGAAATTGGAAGCCAAGCTGTCGGTTCCAATACAGATTTTTGCATTTTTTTTCCTGAACATGTTTACATCGGGTAACTGATTTTCTATAAATAAATTAGCTCTTGGACAAATACACCAAAACAGGTTTTTATTTTTTGATAACGCAAAATCAACATCTTCTTCATTCGTAAAAGTATTATGCACCAATAAAGTTTTATTTTCATGCGGAATGATTTCGAGAATAGATGGAAGGGAATTTTTTCCGGTAGGTTCAAAATTTTTAACAGGCAAGTTCCATTTTTCAAACCGTTCTTTTATCGGACCCTCTCCACTAATAAAAAATTTATTTTCTCCCCGTGACTCCTGATTGTGTATGGATAATAGGGTCTTATGATTTTTTGAATGACCGGTAACCATTTTCAATAACTCCGGTGACACTGAATATGGGGCATGTATGGTCAGGGAAGTATTTTTTGCGGAACATTTATTAAATAATTTTATTCCTCTCTCAAAATTGAGAACTGCTTTTGCCGGATCAAATCCAAATAATTCAATAAACGTGTGATAATAAATACGATTTTTTTTTTTAAAATCAAACGAAACATCCGAGTTAGATATATCTCCGACAGCCACAATTCCCTGAACGATCATTTCATTTTCGGCTCTTTCCATTGCACGCAATACGGTTTCTCCACCCGTTTTTCTTTGCATCATTACTGAATCAATAAAATGGTCAATCCCCTGTTTTTCGGGAATTTTCCCTCTGAGATGAGATAACTCAAGATGCGTGTGACAGTTAATAAATCCAGGGCATAGAATGCCTTGAAATAATTCAAGGTCATCAGGGTGTATGTCATTTCCCGATGTAACTTCAAGTATTTTGTGTTCCTCTAACCGGATAACTAAGGATGGTATCAGTTTTTTTTCTGGTGTGAAAACAAAGTCAGCAGTGATATTCCGTGTTGCCATTGGGGTAAAGAGTGCCGTAGGCACGACTTAATTTTGTAAGGATGGACTTCAGTCCATCCTTCAAATCTATACGTTTTATAGACAAGAGTGCCGTAGGCACGACTCATTTATGATTCGTTCCTACGGAACTCAAATGCAAAGATATATCCTTTCTAACTTTACTTGTTGCACCTCAAAATAAGAATTAGCCAATTAACACTAAATAAAGCGAATTAGTTTGTGTTAATTCATATTAATTCGTGTTATTTCGTGTTATTTCGTGTTAATTCGTGGCGTATTTAATTTTATCTTGTTTGTGTGTAAATAAATTTTCATGTAAGTTTGGGAAAAATAAAATGTCTCCATTAAAAAAACAACTCACCGACATCCGCCAATTATCTATCACTGAATTATCGGAAAAATTAACAACCGCCGGTGAAGCCGGATATCGTGCCAAACAAATCTATGAATGGTTATGGAAAAAGAATGCACACACCTTTGAAAACATGTCAAATCTTCCGCTTGCATTGCGAAAATGGCTAGAAGAAAATTTTCATTTGAATCCTATAAAAATTCATACCAAGCAACTAAGTTCAGATGGAACCCTTAAACTCGCTTTTTCACTCTGGGACAGTCATATCATAGAGGGAGTGCTTATTCCCGAAAAGGATAGAATGACTGCCTGCATTTCATCGCAAGCCGGCTGTTCGCTAACTTGCAGTTTTTGCGCTACCGGGTATTTGAAGCTGAAACGAAATCTCAACGCAGGAGAGATGGTAGATCAGGTAACATTCCTTAACAAAGAAGCACAAAATGAGTACGGTGCAACTCTCACGAATATTGTATTTATGGGTATGGGGGAGCCCTTATTGAATTATGTAAATGTTACGAGAGCCATTTCGATGATAACCTCAGCAGAGGGATTGTATATGTCCTCCAAAAGAGTGACACTTTCAACAGCAGGCATTGCAAAAATGATTACCCGGCTGGCGGATGATAAATTCCGGTGTAAACTCGCTGTATCCCTGCATGCGGCTGATGATGTAAAACGTTCTAAAATAATGCCGATCAATAATTCAAATTCATTAAAGGCATTGTCTGATGCTTTGCATCATTTCTGTACCTGGTCGGATGAAAAAGTAACGTTTGAATACATTTTATTAAATAATTTTAACGATTCTGAGAGGGATGCTGAATTACTATTAAATTTTATCTCACCATTCCCATCAAAAGTAAACATTATTGAATATAATCCCATTAAACAGTTTAACGGCACAAAACCATCTGTGGAAGGCACGGAAAAATTTATGAATTTTCTTTTTAGAAGGGGGGTAAATGTAAAAATCAGGCGAAGTCGTGGAAAAGATATCGCCGCCGCCTGTGGTCAGTTAGCAGGAAATTATATTAAACCTTAGTTTGATTTTGTGTCGTTTGTGCCTTATCCGGATTATTGGAGTAAGTAGGGCAATGCTGTCTGGCACAAGAGCAAAATACCACTGTGCTAAGGGCGAATATGATGAGTAGAGTTTTAAATTTCATCCTAAATAAAAAAGTTAGTTAAGTAAATATTATCTGTATTGTATGGAATTGAAAGCGGATTTCCTTGCCATACCGGCACGCGTATTACATCCGGATCCTTTTCTTTTTGCGGCAATACCATTATGGTTTTCCGCGCATGAAGCAAGCAAAAAGCCCACAAATACAATTAGTCCGAGATATTTTTTCATTGTTCTATGAGTAACAGGTTATACTTTTATACTATTTCAGATTCAAAAGTAATACTTTTTGAATTAAAATACAAATTTATATACAAATTTTTAAAAAAACAAGTCCTTTCAGATTATTTCTCTCTTTCTATGGTAAAAATAACCAATTCCTCCATAGCTGACCTATAGGCGCCGGAGGGAAGGGAAAATAACTGCTCAAATGCCTTATCCCTGAAATATACCATCTGCTTTGATGCATAGGCAAGCCCTCCGGAAGTGTTCACAAACTCAATAATCTCTTTGACTTTACTTGTATCATCTGTATGATTTCTTATCAGATTGATGATATGGCGTTTTTTCAACCAAGTCGCATTTTGCAAGGCATATATTAAAGGTAATGTCATTTTCCTTTCTCTGATGTCAATGCCTAATGGTTTACCAATATCACTGTTCCCATAATCAAAAAGGTCATCTTTGATTTGAAAAGCAATGCCGGTAAACTCTCCAAAAAGACGCAGTTTTTCAATCGTTAATGAGTCGGCACCAGCTGAGCAAGCACCCATAGCACAGCAGGAAGCAATCAGGGATGCTGTTTTTTTCCGGATTACGTCATAATATACATCTTCGGTAATTGTTAGTGAGCGGGATTTTTCTATTTGTAATAATTCACCCTCACTCATGGCTTTTACAGCATTTGAAACAATATCTAACATAGCATAATCCTTATGGTGAAGCGCAAGAATCAGCCCTTTTGAAAGCAAATAATCCCCCACCAACACGGCTACCTTGTTTTTCCATAATGCGTTCACTGAAAAAAAACCCCTGCGTTGATTTGAACTGTCCACCACATCGTCATGAACCAGCGTGGCTGTGTGAAGTAATTCTACCAGGGAAGCTCCACGGTACGTTGACTCATTCACCTCTCCGCATATTTTTGCAGATAAAAAAACAAACATAGGTCTGATCTGTTTTCCCTTCCTTTTAATAATGTACTCCATTATCTTGTCCAATAAAACCACATCCGATTTCATGGCTTTCTTGAACTTTATTTCAAAGGATGATAGTTCTTCCTCTATTTGGTTTTGTATTTTTTTAAGGTCAATGCTCAATTTGGATGTTTGATATTGGATGTTGGATGTTTGATGTTCAATATCCAACATCTAATATCTAACATCACCTATATAATTTTTCTGTAATTAATTGGCAAATTTAGTTATAAATCATGAACTCTCTGTGTTCTATATTTTTGCTAAAAACTCCATCACATTTATTCCATCGGCAAAATCCCACAATTCCGGTTGTTGTGTTTTTCCAAAAGGGATACTTCCGGCAAGATACCCTTTTTCCGTTGCTATGCATTGTATAGAATCCCTGTTTTTTTCAATTTCTTCACAAGTCGCTTCTTCATTGCTTAAAAATTGAAAATGATAAACCGACACGGGGGAATGAATTTTATGAGCAGGAACCAGTAATATAAAGCCATTATCATAAAACTTAATTTCATTCATGGTAAACAGCGTTTTTTGATAAAGATAATTATTGGCATAGTTGATATGTTTTGATAAATATCTATAGGGTTCTACCAAGTCAAAAATAAACCCGGTAAATTGATTTTCATTGATTTTATCTGTGGTATATAGTTTTGAGACATTTCTACAACCCAAGCCAAAATAAAGGAGCATGTCATCGGCAAGCCCTTGTTTGGAATGGAAATCAATTTTTTTTATATCATTAATTATAGCCACAGCGTTTCGGTTTTTCCGGATAATATGTGGAATATGCTTAAAATAGTACGAAAAATACATGGCTGAATTATCGGATCCAGAAGCAATTAAAGCATTAACATCTTTTAGTGATTCAGAGAAAAAAATGAAGGACTTCAAGGCGGGAGTTATTTTAAATAACTCATTCACAATTAGATGAGGAAAAATAGTATCAGCATGACTTTTATGGATAATGGCTTTGTTTCCGCTTAACAGAATCATCATCAGGTCAAAAAAACCAGCAAGCGGAATATTACCTGCCATTGCCAAACCGACTGATTTTGGGTTTTTAGGAAAAGGATAGTCATTTTTATGATAAAAGTCAACGACTTTATCTTTAGTGATTGCTTGTGCAATAGCTTTAAATGCAAAGGATGAAAATTCAGGAGTGAACCAAGGATTTTCACTTTCTGCTGTTTTGAAAGTGTCATTATCAGGGTAAGAAGATAACACCTCAGAAAGGTGTTGGAAAGTATTTATAAGTATTTTTCTATTTATCATAGATGTTTTGCTAATTCAAACAAATTTGTACCTTTGGGGTTCTTATTAATAGTTACAAAGATGGCAATAATAATAACATCTGAATGCATAAACTGCGGTGCCTGTGAACCGGAGTGTCCTAATAACGCTATATACGAAGCTGGAGCCGAGTGGCGTTGGGGCGACGGAACAAAACTTACTAAGATTGACTTTGGAAACGGTGAAGTTATAGACGCCGCCGCTCCTCAGCCACCCGTCCCACCCGGTCCGTTAGGGTCCGACGGCACACAATATTATTACATAGTGCCCGATAAATGTACGGAATGTGTAGGATTTCACGAAGAACCGCAATGTGCCGCCGTATGTCCGGTAGATTGTTGTGTCGCTGACCCAGAAAATACGGAGACAAAAGAGGACTTACTGAAAAAAAAGGAATGGATGCACGCTGGATGAAAAATACTACTTTTATAGAATATTAACCGGATTTTGTGGAAAACAATTTATACTATCGTAGCGATTATTCAATAGCATTACAGAGTTTTACATAAAATTTAACGAATACTTTCATACGTGTATTTAAAAACCATCCATTTTACTTTTTTCTTTGTTACTTTATCCATCTTTTGTCAGGCACAAAATAAGGATAAGAAAAATACGCTTACTCCAAAGTCAAAACTGCAACTTGCAGATAGTTTAAAAGTAACCCCTCAGGAAAAAAGCAATTTTAATATGAATGATATTGAGGGGCAACTTCAGAAAATAAATTACAAGCCCAATGAAATTGCCATTACGGTTCCTAATCCCCGTATTGTAAAAAGAACTCCCCTGAAACCATCGGATCTGGTGGAAGAAAAAAAGAAAATAAATGCTGAAGACACACTACCCAAAAAACATCCTGTATATGTTCCACCACAAAATACAAATGCCATTTCTTCCGTAAATGAATCAAAGCCATCCACTGATAATGTAGCCAATGAAAAGAAGGACTTGACGGCATCAACAGATTCCTCTACTGCCACTGTCACTGATACTGCCACTGATACTGTTACTGATACTGTTACTGCTACTGCTACTGTCGCTGATACTACCTCTGCCGCTGTCACTGATTCAAATCCATTAGATTCCAGCGTAGTGTCAAATCCAGAAATTACAGAACCAACGGTTGCCGGTAACCCATTCCGGAAAGAAGTTCAAAATAAACCAACACTTACGCCGGAAGAACAATTGGAGCAAACCTATTCTGAGTTATTAATTCGCAACAAGGATAGTGCATCCAACCAATCTCCATTATTTATACAGAAAAAAGAGCTTGATTTTCCAATGATAAAGGAGAATGATTGGAAAAAAGTGACACGAGAAAAAATGGAAATGGCTTTAAGTGAACAAAAATCCCTTAATCAAAAATTAAATCAACTATTGAAAAAATATTATACATTAAATAACCTTACACAAGCCGCACATACCTATTCAAGTTCAGAATCAGCCAACGATTCCTTAAACAGGGAGATGGCAAAAGTTTATTATTTTTTAGGAATTGCCTATTATAATAGTTTGGATATGAATCAATCGGCTGAGTCATTCCGGAAAGTTATTCAAATCATACCTGAACACGAACCCTCGTTTAAAAATATTTCCTTAATCTATCAAACAAACAAAAATCAGGGTGAAGAAATAAAAAACCTGAAATCTGCCATATATTCTTCTGATAATGAAAAAAAATAATTATTCAGATTTTAAGCGAAGATGAAACTATAAATCCATGCAACAAGACGTACATAAAAAAGAAAAGGGGAACCCTTTTATAATGGAGAATCTGTCGGAGGAAGATTCTTCATTGGATATGCCGGTAGAAACCGATGAGAAGTATGCAGAACTTTCCCGGGAAGAAATCACTAAATTAATGGAGGAGTTATCTGCTTCTTCTGTTATTGATGGAATGGAAGAAAAGGTTAATGCCCTTCGCGTGGCTTATAAACAAAGGCAGGAATTCGAGCATCAGTTAAAATTAAAATTATTTCTCCAGGAAGGGGGTAACGAAAAGGAATTTAACGAGGAAGAAAGTGACGTTGACAAACGTTTTAAAAAAGCAGTCAGAATTTACAAAGACCGCCGGGTGAGAGAGCAACAGGAAAATGAAAACAAGAAGCTTGAGAATCTTAAATCCAAAACATTGCTTCTTGAAGAACTCAAAAAGTTATCGGAAAGCAAAGAAAATGTGGCAAAGCAATTTTCCCGTTTTCATGAATTACAAAATAAATGGAAAGAAACAGGAGAAGTACCCCCTGGGCATGAAAAGGATTTATGGAGAATTTACCATTTCCATGTAGAAAAGTTTTACGACTATTTGAAAATTAATAAAGAACTGAGAGAATTAAATCTTAAAAAAAATCTTGAAACCAAAATTGACTTATGCCAGAAAGCCGAAGAACTTGTCAAGGAAGAGTCCATTAACAAGGGACTCGAAAATTTTCAAATCCTGTTTGAAACCTGGAGGCAGACAGGTCCTGTAAGCGGGGACCAGAAGGATGAGTTATGGAACCGTTTCATTGCTGTAAAAGAGAAATTATTCGAAAGAAAAAGAGCGCATTTGTCGGAAGTCAGAAAGGAACAAGAAAAAAATTACGAACAGAAACTTGAATTATGCATCTTAGTAGAAAAGTTAACATCCATTAATTATACAAAAAGCAGGGATTGGTTGGAGAAAAGTTCAGAAATTGAAAACATACAAAAACAATGGAAACAAATAGGATATGCTCCTAAAGAACAAAATGAGCAGATATGGGAGCGGTTCCGGAGCGCCTGTAATAATTTTTTTCTTGCCAAAAAAGTTTTTTTCAAATCCCAGAAAGAAGTCCAAATAAAAAATTTTAAGGACAAATCCGCTCTCTGTGAAATAGCAGAAAAAATTAAAGATAGTGAGGATTGGGATAAAACAACCCGTGAATATATCCGTTTGCAAAAAGAATGGAAATACATAGGAATGGTTCCAAAGATTCATCAGGAAAAATTATGGAACCGGTTCAGGGCATCCTGCGACCATTTTTTTACAAGAAGGAAACAAATGGAAGAAAGCAAGAATGTCAAAATGGAAGAAACGGTTAAGCAGTTGGAAGAAATTCTTGCAAAAGTTGAAACTTTTTCTCCTTCATCCAATAAAAAAGAAAATTTTCAATTTTTAGAGACCGTACGTAAAGAATGGGAGGGGCTGGAAATTTCAGCCAACCGTAAAAAGGAACTATCCGATAAATACTTTACCGCCTATAACCAGTTACTTGAAAAAATTAATCTTGATCCGGCAGAAAAAGATAAATTTCATTATAAGATGAGATTAGAGAAAATAATGAAGGAACCGGATGCAAAATATATTCTGGAGAAAGAAAAGAAAATGCTTACATTCGAATTAAAAGAGATTGCTGATCAAATCAATTTATTGGAAAATAACATTCAGTTTTTCCGTCACGCAAAAAATGCTGAAAACCTGCGTAAAGAAGTAGGGCAAAAAGTGGATGTGGCACAACAGAAACAAAAGAGTACCCGTCAGAAGCTCGATATGCTGATCTCCATCATCGGAGTACCTGAAAAACAAGAGCCGGAGCCAAAACCTAAGAATAAAAATTTCAGGAAAAGACCTTCCAGATAAAAATATTTTCACTATCTTTGTATCATCATTTAACCTATCAAAACAAAATACACTTATGAATACCAATAAATATTACACGGAGTCAAACCGATATTTTGAAAATGGTCTTGAACTTTTGAAGAAGTCGGGAAAAAATGGAAAATATTATTTAGACAGCAAGTATGTAAGTTCCGCATGCGGAGTTGCCTATAAAGGGGTAATCGTAGCATTAAAAGGGTTTTTAGAATACAGAGGGGTGAAACCTCCTAAAAACAGAGGATCTATTGAATATTACCATGAGAATATTGGCAAAATTGATAGAAAAATGCTAAATGCGCTAAATGCTGTTTACCAAATATTGCATTTAAGTGGATACTATGATGGTTTAACAAATATAAAAGTAATTCAGGAGGGTTTTGAAGAAGCAAAATTTTTGATAAACAAAATTAAACCCATCAACGGGTTTGTCAATAATTAAAAAAAATTGGAAATATCTACTCATCGTCGGCTTATCTTTCCGGCTCATTCTTTTTCTTCTCATTCGCCCATGGAATGCAGAAGTGGAAGATAAAAAAATTCTCATTTCTGACCCATCTGGATATCATTCACTCGCTCTCAGCATAAAAAAATCCGGTTTTACTGACAGACCCTTTGCATTCCGTACTCCGGGATATCCCTTATTCATCTACGCTATCTATTTTTTTACCGGAGCAAAGCCCTGGATTATCATACTTGTTAATTTTTTAATCGCCCTGGTTTCCGGATGGCTTTTGTATAAGATAGCATTACTGTTTTTTTCAGCGAATGTGTCATTTCTCACCGCAACATTATTTCTAATGGACCCACACATTAATTTGTTTAATCAAACCTTGTTTTCCGAAACACTTTTTATCTCTCTTTTCCTTCTCTCAATATATTTATTTTTAAAATGGGTTAAAAATTATAAAACTACTCATTTGATTATGTGCGCTGTTATGATGGGTATAGCAACACTTGTAAGACCCGTATCCATTTATTTTCCTATTGTTTTAGTTCTTGGCTATCTGTTCTTTTTCTTCAAACGGCAAAAGCAGATTAATTGGAAATCCATTGTCCTATATCTCAGTTTATTCTATCTAACCCTTTCCCCGTGGATGCTTCGTAATTATTTTCGCTATGGAAACTATTCCATAAGCACTATTCAGGGATATAATCTGTTGTTCTGTAATAGTACTTTTTCAGAGGCAGTGAGAACCGGAAAAGAGCCGGAAGAAATTGAAAAGGAATTCAAACGCGAAGCCATTAAGAATGGGATAGATGATAAATATGGAAATCCATTCGTCAATGCAGAATACTATCAGAAAGTGGCACTAAGCTGTATGTATGAACAACCAGCATTTTATGCAAAACGTTTTTTTAATGGTTTTTTATTTTCGTATTTGAATCTGAATGTATTTGAATTCTGCAATTACCTGAATTTATCTTATACCCCTCATTCGTGGGGTTTATATCAGAACCCTTCTTTTTATCAGATACTAAAAAATTATTTTAAGGGAAAAACGAGGAATGAAATTTTTATTTCCGTTATACTGATTTTATGGCTTGTATTTTCTTATCTGATGGCATTCGCTGGAATATTCTTTCTTATTAAAAAGAAACACTTTTGGCTTTTAACTTTTATAATGATAACCATTTTCTATTTTGCATTTCTGGCGGGTGATGTAGGAGAAGTAAGGTATAAATTGCCAGCTATACCTTTTTATCTTCTGTTGAGCGGAGTCGGGTTTTATGGGTTGATAAGAACTAATTTCCTACAATCTCCGCCAACCCTTTTACCCAAGCCGGATGCGAATTCAAACAAGGCACTAATTGAAAATCAACTCCTCCCTTCTTGAGAAACAACTCTTTGTACTCCTCCCCTACTTCATGAATGGTCTCCAGACAATCTGATACAAAGGAAGGGCAGGAAACCAACAATCGTTTAACTCCTTTTTTGACAAGATTCTCCAGATGCTCGTCGATATAGGGTTTCAGCCAGGGCTTTTTTCCAAATCGCGATTGAAAACAAACAGAATAATTTTCAGCGGTAAATCCAAGCGGTTCGGCAATTAATTTAACGGTTTGATAACAAGATGCACGATAGCAATATCTATTTCGGGATGTAATTACTGAACAACATTCATTATTAAATTTACAGTAATCGGTAAGATCTGCTTTTTTGATTTGATGTTCAGGTAATCCATGAAAGCTGAATAAAAAATGGTCGAAGGATGAATTTATAAATGTCTTGCAAATTTCTATGTTTGCATGAATGAATCCGGGATGGCTGTAAAAATCACTTACAAAATGAATTTTGGGAATTATTTGCCAGTTTGAAATAATATTGAATATTTTCTCAATGGCAGATCCGGTAGTGGCACCGGCATATTGAGGAAATAACGGTACAATAACCAACTTTTCGCACACATCTTTCTGAATCATTTCAAGTGTATGAGATAAGGATGGGTTCCCATAATTCATAGCAAAATAAACCTGGTAGGAATTTCCCAATTCATACTGAAGCGCATTTTTTATGTCTTCCGAATGGTAATGCAAAGGCAATCCACGGTTAGTAAGAATTTCTTTATAAGCCCGTGCCACAACCGGAGAGCGAAAAGGTAGTATGACAGTATATAATAGTGGATATTTAATATACCAGGGAGGGTCAAAAACCCTTGGGTCAGATAAAAATTCTTTCAGATATTTCCGGACATCAGTGACACTGCAACTATCAGGAGTACCTATGTTTACCAGAAGAACGGCGGTTTTAGGGGGCATTGTAAATTAATTTTTCTTTGTAGTATCAGCCGCCGGATAAAGTTTTTTGGGAGATATAAATAGAGTAGAAATTGCACCGGTAGGTTTGCTTTTGAAAACGGCGCCGGGATTTTGGCTGGAAGTAATCAGCCATTCATGAACGGCATGAGGAAATGCCTTCACTTCAATTTTGGGTTCAATAGACGATTCGATAGTTAATGTATATTGCGGTTTACCCAGCGAATTTGCGTCAATATCATCCACAAATTCTTCAGTGGTGAAATGTTGAATATCCCGCAAGTACGTCGTGGTTTTTGAAGAATCATTCATTGATAAACTCATGTTCCATTTGTTTTTATCTTTTGTGAGCGTGAAGGAACTGTCTGGATATTCTAATGACACTTTTTTCCAGTTATCCGATTCACTGTTTATTACTTTTCCGTTTCTCCAGGTGTTTACCTCGCGATTAAACGTCATATCTAAGAAAGCCGGAGTAATAAACACGCGTTTGTCTGACTTCATTCTGAAATAAGTGGAAAATTCCCGTTGGTTCTTAAATGAGAATTTCCCGATGATTATATCGAGCACTTTCTTTGAATTTTCCATTAATTCCACACGGGTGCCATTGGTGTCGGTCACCTGGTATTCATTCCATTGTGATTCGTCATCCGACACTAACCGCTCTGCTGATATTTTTTTTAGTTCCCCGAATGCGTTGTTTATTTTCTCAGCATCAGCCGCAACTTTTTTATTTTTGTCTTTTGGAAGTATCAGCTTCCATTCATTATTTTCTTTTATGACACGAATTTCCTGCTGACCTTTTTCTGAACGTGGGTACATGCGCATTTCAGTGACAGTTGCCGGGTCAAAATTTATTTCTACCCCTTGCAAAGTAGAACTCTTGGTTCCCGTGAAGAAGTATTCGATGATAAAAACTGAACCCAACAGAATTACGAAGATGATTCCAAGTTGAGTGAGGGAGATTTTCTTTAACATGATTTATAAATAAAATTCAAAACAAAATAAAACTGTCTTACCTTTCCTCCAGCCATTGCTGTCTTTTTTTTGCCTGGCGTTGGTATCGTACAAATCCATAAAGTATGATTAATACAATAGGAGCCAGAAGGTTGGTGTATTTCAACATTGTTTTAGTGCCATCTTCCAGGGTTTCCAGAGGACGTGAAGTAACCCCTTTCGTTCTCAAATCAATCAAGCCGGTGTCATCCGAAAGCCAGTCAATGGAATTCACCATTAAGCTAACGTTATCGGGTTGGAGTTGCATGCGGTTGTCGCCTTCACCGTTTACTGCAAAATCACCATCTCCCACTACAACCATTTTACTTTTTTTACCGGAATTGCCGGCTAACTGTCCGGTGGCAACCACAGCAACGGGAATCTCCGATTGCGCAAAATCAGATTTTTTCCACTGTTGCATGACATTAATATAAACGGGCGCTTTTTGAAGCGAACTTTCCTTGGAGGTCTTTGCAATGGGGAAAATTTTAACTAAAGAATCATTAGTAGTGATTGAAATATTGCTGGCGAAGGGGAGAAAAACTCCCTCTAATCCTTTTGTGATAGGATGGTCTGTAAAAGTAGAAACCACCGGGAAGTAAGGAAAACTGACTTGCGTATTAAATTGAAGAAATCCTTGTTGCTGACGCACAGATACGGCGCCGCATTTTATATCCATTAAAAAATTATCCTCCACCACAATCCCTTTTTTACTTAACCATTTTTCAATCTCAATGTTTTTAACTTCTCCCATCATGGTTTTAAGATTTCCATCCACGCGGTTCAGCGCCACAAAAATATTTCCTCCCTCCTTTAAAAATCCATCGAGTTGATCGAGGTGGAAACCCGGGAAAGAGTCCTTGGGTGCGATGATGGCAAGGGTTTTATATTTTCCCTGTGGAATAGCCGTTGAATCGGTAAGTGTAAGGGCTTCAATATCGTATAAAATATCAAGCTCCTGTTTTGCCTGCATGATGGCTTCGAGAGATGGTTCACCGTGACCTTGCAAAATTGCCACTTTGGGTTTGTTTTTCACAGATAATTTTTTGATGGCAGTGGCAACCGCATATTCCATTGCCCCACCTGGGCGGATGACAGGAATTACTTCTGTGCCATCTCCCAAACTAACCACTGCACCGAGATACGCTCTTTGTTGTTTTATCTGGTCGCGTTCGCGGATGTTTACCAATACGGGTTGAATGCCTGCCTGCTGGGCTTTTCCTTCCGATTCCTCGCTTTCGTTGGGATTTACAAATTCATACACTACTTTCCCTTTCGAACGTTGCTCAAATTCCACCAATTGCTCCTGAAAGTCCCTGCGCACAGTGCCAATATCGGGAGGAAGATTTTCAGAAAAATATGCTTTAATGGTAACTGGATTTTTTAGTTGCTTTAGAATGTCAAGAGTGGCGCTGCTGAGAGTATAACGTTTGTCGGCAGTGAAATCGAGGCGGAAGAAGAGACGATTTGCAAGGAAATTCAGCAATAAGATTATGCCAAAGAGAACTGCAAGCCGTGTGTATATGTCTTTTTGTTTCATTGTTATGAAAGGTTATCTTTATTATTTCCAATTTCTTTTCGAGAGCATGGCTTCCGATAATATCAACCCGCCGGTGATAAGTGAAAAGAAATAAATCAAATCCTTACTGTCAATTACTCCGCGGGAAATGGAATCAAAATGATTTCTTAAACTTAAATAATCGAAAACAGCGCCTGTCGTTCCTGTCATATTGTTGGAAATCACGTCGAAAAGTATTTGAAAAAACAATCCTATAAATAATGCCAGTAGAAAAGAAATGATTTGATTATTGGTAGTACTGCTTGTAAAAAGACCAATGCTGATATAAGATGCGCTCATAAGGATCATGGCAAAATAGCCGCCCCACACACTCGCATGGTCAATGTTTCCCAGCTTTGAAACGGTTACATAATAAGGCAAAGTGCATACTAATGCAATAGCTACCAATACCAAGCAGGCAAGAAACTTTCCAGTTACTATCTGCCAGTCAGAAACGGATTTGGTAATCAGGAGTTCAATGGTACCGGTTTTATTTTCTTCTGCCAATGTTTTCATGGTAATGGCTGGTATAAAGAAAAAAAGCGACCAGAATGATATTCCAAAAAATGCATCCAAACTTGCCTGACCTCTTAAGAAAATATCATTTCCATAGAGCCATGTGAAGAAACCGCTGAGACCCAGAAATACTACGATGAGTATATAAGCCATCAGAGAGTCGAAGAAGGAGTTAATTTCGCGTTTTGCGATAATCCAGATTGCGGGCATGGGAAGTTATTGTGATTTACGATTTGCGATTTACGATTTACGATTTCAAATATTTAATATCTAATTTCCAATTTCTAATGACCAATGACTAATATCAATTCGTCAACTCCCTGAACACATCCTCCAGCCGTGTCTCCTGCCCTGTCATCTCCAGTAGGATCCAATTATTGTCAACACACGTTCTGAAGACATTTTTTCGTGAAGACATTTCGGTTTTACTGACGACTTTAAAAAACTTTTGTCCGTTTCCTTCCGATTCCACAGAAGCAACTGTGTTTAGCTGCATTAATTTTTCTTTAATAGTTGCTGGTGAATTTTCTGTTTCTAATTGGATGTTGAGAATTTCCTGCCCTTGCGCCTGCTTGCGTAAATCGGAAGGGGAGCCGTCAGCAACCAATCTACCTCTGTTGATGATGAGAATCCTATCACAAGTTGCCTCAACCTCAGGTAAAATATGAGTACTCAGGATTACTGTTTTTTCTTTGCCAAGTTCTTTAATCAACTTTCTGATTTCAACAATCTGATTCGGGTCAAGTCCGGAAGTTGGTTCATCTAAAATCAACACTTCCGGGTTATGAATAATTGCCTGTGCCAGACCTACTCTTTGCCGGTATCCCTTGGAAAGTTCCCCAATCCGTTTATGTTTTTCATTTGATAATCCGCAAACGCCCACCATTTCTCTGACCCTGCTATCTATGGTGGATTTTTCAACCCGTTGTATAGATGCTACAAAAAACAGGTAATCCATCACATACATATCAAGATAAAGGGGATTGTTTTCGGGAAGATAACCAATGCGACGTTTTATTTCATCGGGGTTACTGTGAATGGAAAGATTATCAAGACGGACATCCCCCTGATGAGGGGCGATAAAACAGGCAATAATTTTCATAGTAGTGCTTTTGCCGGCGCCATTGGGTCCCAGAAAGCCAAGTACTTCCCTTGTGTTTACTTTAAAACTAATATTATCAACCGCGTTCTGAAGTCCGTAGCGTTTAGTAAGGTTTTCAATTTCTATTGCCATGGTTTTTTATGAAAAAGAGGAGCAAAGTTATGAAACTTTTATAAAAAAACGTGGGTTTATATGATGAAATTTAAAAAAGGTTTCATGGATAATGTAAAAACACGGAGTGACAGAGAACATAAAGAAACACAGCGTTGATTATTCAAAATATATGTTTCCAAAGTTTATTCTCTGTGCAACTCTGTGTTCTCCGTGCCTTTGTGGTGAGTAGTAACCATTATTTTATATGAAATAAGAATATTATCATGTAAATTTGTACCTTAATCACTTTATACATTGAAAGCCGTCATCCCTGTAGCGGGCGCTGGTTTGCATATCAGACCCCAAAAGCAAATACCCAATACTGCCCTGATTCCCATAGGGGGGAAACCTATTCTTGCTCATATTGTTGACAACCTGATTAATTCCGGCATCAATGAATTTGTATTTATCACGGGTTATCTTGCCGATAAAATTGAACATTTCATAACCCACCGTTATCCACAAATCCAATCTGAATTTGTGTTTCAAAGCAAACGGGAAGGACTGGGTCATGCGATTTGGCAGGCTGGGGACTATATTCGTCATGAAGATGAAATACTTATTGTGCTGGGAGATACGCTTTTTGAAGTCAATCTCCAACATGTATTGGATGAATCATATTCTTCGCTAGGAGTTCACAAAGTAAATAATCCGAGCCATTTTGGAATTGCTGAAGTTAATAATAAAGGAAGGGTAATAAAGTTAGTGGAAAAACCCATTATGCCCAAGTCAAACCTTGCACTTGTCGGCTTGTATAAGATTTTGCAACCTGCAAAATTAGTAGAAGCATTGGATATTAATATTAAAAAAAACATACGCAACCGAAATGAATTCCAACTCATTGACGGCTTAATGAAATTAATTGAAGGAGGTGAAATTTATACTACTTTTAATGTCACCAATTGGTACGATTGCGGGAAACGTGAAATTCTTATCCGTACAAACGAATTGTTTCTTAATCGAACACAAAGTAATACAGACACTAATCAGGAGTTCCAGAATACCATCATCAAACAACCCGTCTATATAGGGAAGGACTGTATGATTTCCAATTCCATCATAGGTCCAAATGTTACTATCAGTGAAAATACAGTAGTAGATTATTGCATCATCAAAAATTCAGTGGTTGGTTCTTACGCATCATTGAAAAACATCGTCCTGCAAAATACAATTATTGGTTCCGATGCCACCATACACGGGCAGAGTCAGAGTTTGAATCTGGCGGATAATTCGGAGCTGGTGTTTGAGTGAAAGTGCCACTGCTACTGCTACTGCCACTAAACTCACCTCCCCACATATAAAAAAATCTGAATCAAGGGAAGATAAAAAAATGACCCAAACATAAGACGATAACCAGCTTTGGGAGATAATTTTTTGAATAGAATCAGTGATTGAATGAAAAAAATAATACCGGCAAAAAATATAAGCATCGTTGTAGTTGTATCGCACATCCCGTAATACAATGGAATAAAACTGATAGGTAAAAGCAGAAAAGTATAAATACAAATCTGCAAGGCATTGGCTTTTGATTTTCCACTGCCTGCCGGTAAAACCTTGAATCCTGCTTTGTTATAATCTTCGTCAAAAACCCAGGCAATGGACCAGAAATGTGGAAATTGCCAGATGAATTGTATGAGGAATAATATGAATGCATCCCGGGAAAAAGAACCGGTGGCGGCTATCATTCCTAACAAGGGTGGCACTGCACCCGGAAAAGCGCCAAGCAGTGTTGCAAAAGAACTGATTTTTTTTACAGGAGTATAAATGAAAGCATAAAATAACAACGCAGTAATGCTCAGCACGCAAGTTAAAATTCCAAAATCCCACAATAACAAAATTCCTGCAATTGCCATCAGAAAAACTAATATATATGCTCTTACAAAACTCATTCTGCCGGAGGGTAAACCTCTGTCTGATGTTCTCAACATCAATTTATCTAAATCGGATTCAATAATCTGATTAATGCCATTGGAAGCCGCTGTAATTAAAAAACCACCTACGAGGAATGTCAGAAACTGATTCCACTGAATGAATTTGTCTTTCATCCCATACATATAACCAAATCCGGCTGAGAAAACTACCAGAAAAGTCAAACGCAATTTGATGAAATTCTTGTAATCAATCAGTTGCTGACGAAGAGAGATACTGCCGGTGAGGGTGATTGGGTTCATAGTTTAAAACTACTAATAAAAACAAAAAAACAAAAAGAACAGAAGAAAACAAAAGATGCATCACTTGTCCAAACGCTGGAAACGCCAGATAATATAAAATTACACCTGTGAAATGTTGAAGCAAGGTTATTATTAATATCCAAAAAACTGTTTTGTATAAAAATGAATTCCTGCCAACTATTTTTCGGGTGTACAAGAAAAAAATAACGATTGAGAGTGAAAAGATGAAAGCACCGTATTTGTGAACTTCCACCCTGCCAATATTTTCTGTGAAGAGATTAATGATGCTTGAATCCTCCCTTGAGGGATATAAAATTTCCAGCGCTTCCCTTGCTTTAGTGCCACCAAAAATCTGTAATACAGAAAGAAAAAACAATAGTAACGTCCATCTCCGGAAATTTTTTGAATGACTCTGCGATTCTACGCGGAATGAATCATTATTTTTCTGTCTGATATGAACCCATGAATAAACCAGAAATGCCACCAGGATGAGTGCAAAATAAAAGTGCATTGACACAATAATTGGTTTCAATTCCAAGCTGACTACTCTACTTCCAAGCCATCCCTGGTATCCCATCAGTAGCAGTGCCACAAAAAATGGTACTGTGATTTTTCTAAAAGAGTATTTAAAAAGATAATAGCCCTCTTGTAAAATCAAAAACAGTATTATACTTAGAATGACAGGAATGAGAAAATTAATTTTTGCGATATAAAAAAACAGGAGAAGAACAAGGGAAATTAATCCAAGTAAAACAACGGTCAGTGCCATTTTCCACTTCTCACAATAATTTTTAACCAAAAAGAGGAAGATGCCGAATATTACAAAACCACTGATTACCCCTGCCAAACGGTTAATGTATTCAGTCCACGCCAGGCGGAAATTAAAATCGCCGGTATTTATATGAGGTGGGATTTGCGAAATATCTGTAGGGGGTATCCATCTGCCGAAACACCTGGGCCAATCGGGGCATCCTAAACCGGCACCGGAAATTCTTACAATGCCGCCGGCAAGAATTACAAAATATACGAGGATAATGGCGCTAAAGACAAGGGAGGAATGGTGGTGGGATTTCATCGGTTTACTTACTAAATTCAAAATTTGCCGTCTGCGTACCTCCATCCGTAACGGTTACTTGCAAAGTTTTTTCACCATATTTTTCTGAAACAGCCGCAAGGGTATATTTGCCGGCAGGCAGATTATTTATAGTATAAGAGCCATCTTTACCCGTAACAGCAAAAAAAGGATGCTCAACGATGGATGCTTTTGCACTCATCCAGGGATGTACATCACATTTAAACGGCAACATGATTTCCGGTTTATCAAACGTAAATACATCTATCATTCCTTGTTTGGGCTGTCCTTTGTTAAACTCCTGATTTAAGGATGGAGAAGTATGAACGTTATGCAATAACGGGTCGCTGTTTTTTATCTGTAAGAGTTGCCCGGCAATAATTCCAAATACATGGGGATGGTATTGACATCCTTTCTGATCAAGTGTCACTGGCTCTTGTGGCACGGGATATTTTTGCTTAATTCCCTCTTTAATATAAACAAAGACCCATTTCATTTCTCCATTAGTAGAAATAACGGCATCTTCCTGAAAAATATTATCTTTATGTTGTTGCATACATAATTTATCAGCCGACATGTTTATGGCTTTTGGCTTTGGCAGATCTCCTTCAAATTTTACTTTGCCCGAAAGAGAAGCTGTTCCAAAAAGATTTGCGGAAACCGGTGTTTGTTTAGCAGTGTCAGATACAACCATGGAAGAATCGCTTGGCGTTGTTGCGATTATTTCATTTTCAGAAACAATCTCAGGTTTATTTACTTTTTTTTCTTCACTGCATGATGTTAGTATTGCCAGCACGAATAGGATTTGAACGGTGTGTAGTTTTTTCATTGCTTCATTGTTACATTGCTTAATTGTTACATTGTCACAAATATAAAACAAATATAATTGACAAAATAACTTGTTACTATTCACCCCTATGTGTTTTCCCTATGTAACTATGTGCCTATGTGGCAATAAGATAGTTAAATTTTTACCACATAGGTACATAGGCACATAGAAATTCACATAGAAAGGGCTGAATAGTAAAAATAACTTCTTGTATATTAATCAGATAATTACTATTTTTGGAATATGAAAAATAAAATCTTACGTTTAGTTTTGTTTTTATTATTTATTTTCTGTGGTTCCTTTCTCTTTGCCCAGACAGGAAAAAATACATCTGATACAATTGAAGATCCGAAAATAACGAAAGATAGCGGCACAGTTATTATACGGAAAGCCATGCGTGCCGGAAAAGGCACCTTGCCGGCTCTTCATAACCAGACAGAATTAAAACCAGGGAATTCACAATCGTTAAACAGGGGAATTTATCCTGATACTACAAATAAAAACCTCCATTTTAATTCGGAGGCGGAGAAGCCCCTCGAGGTTAACCGTAAGGACTGCCTGATTTTATGATGTGAAGGCACGGTTTACCATGATCAGATGATAGGGTTTACCGTGTCAATACTACCTTCCTCTCCCACTTAAGGTATGATAAGTATGAAAAGTTGTTTTTCCTTTTTTAATAGTAAAATGAAACGTTTGATTCAGAGTGGGAGTGCCACTTCCGGAATAACCGCTAAATGTCACATCATGTTCGCCCTCTGGTAAAAAAATTCTACTATAATTAATAGAGTAAGGAAGCGTTTGCCAATTACGGGTATCTGCTTTTTCTGTTAATGCATTCGCTAAAGAAACCACCATACCAAGCCCTTCATTTTGTTTTCGCGCCTGTGCTTCTGCCACCTGTTTTAGTGCCACCCTGAGTACTGTGTTTCCAAGTTCGCGCCACATCCTGTCTTCCAATGTTTTAAAAGCAATGTCGTTAATATTTTCAGCCGTTTCCAATTTTTTGGTAGTAGCGCTTGTTGAAATTTCAGCGGAATAATAATAAGGAGGTCTTTCTGAATATTTTGGAAATGCCGCTCTCACAAAAGAAATATCGCTGAGTTTTGATTTTCCATTGTTATCTTCTCCGGCATACACCGGAAAGTTCAACCCATGTTCCTCGTTGGCGAAAGTAACCATTCCTCCACTTCCTTTTATAATGGTAAAATTAATGCTCCATTCATCCTTTACAGGACCTAACCCGTTATTCCAGATAAAAATTAATTGCCCTGAATTCTCTGAGGATTCTATATAGTTTAAACCAAATTCTTTTTCATAAAATTCTTTTTCTTCTCTCAAACCTGATAGTTTTGCCGAACGGATTAAATCCTCTTTTAATTGTTCAGGTACATTAATTCCAAAGAAATTTTTATAGTCATCACGATAGGTTTCATAAGCATTCCGGTAGGAAACAAACGCATCGTTATAATTACCGGATGCTTCATAAATCATTCCCGAAAGATTTTCTGAAAAAGCATCTTTTCGATAACGGTTTTTTCTTCCAGCGTTTTTATCGTTTAATTTATTGAGCTTGATATTAATTCTTCTACATTCTACCAATGCCTCATCGTATTGAGCTAATTTAATATAGTTAATTGCCTTATAATAATGGAGCAGAACTTTCTCAAAGTCCTCCGGCTTATAGGGCTTGGACATAGGATTTGTCACCAAGCTCAATGCTTCCTCTGCAATATTGGCTTTTACATCCTCTACATAAAAATAGGCCTGTTCCAAAATCTGGTTGCTTTCTTCATATTTTCCGAGCATGTTCAACACGACACCTTTGTTCAGAAAATATAATAAACGGTGATTATTGGTAGCGGCTTTTTTGTCTTTGTCAAGAATAGATACTGCTGATTCCAACTGACCTTGCATAAATTTCTCGTGAAACTTGTATTGGGTTTGAAAGTAAGTGGCACAGGCAGAAATAAGTGCTACTAAAAAAATAATCAGGTAGATTTTTGGAAATCGAGGGAATGTAGTATTATTCATCTTGAAGTAATGCCTCTTTGCATTGTGTACATCAGTTTTGCACCAACTTCTTAATTTTTTTTGTCCCCAGCCACACTTTCTCATTGCTTTCAATATCGGTAAGTTCAAGATCGGTTTGATAATACATAACTTGTCTGTTATCTGCCGCATCTACGATGGAATTCAACGTACCTTGCAGAATAAAATCTGCGCCCTTTTCTTTTCCCCATTTCTTAGCGGTTTCCCCCGAGGCATATTTATTCTGGTCTTCACGTTCATTTCGTATTTGCTCACGGGCGGCGGCATCCTGCACCACTCTTACCCTACCGGTGTTAATAAATGCACGTTCAATGTCTTTGATAAAAGTTTCCGTGCTGATATGCTCGTGGCTTTTATTGAGAATATTGCCGACAATAACGGTGGGCTTTTTCCCTTTTGCTTCTGTAAATTCAGCCAGCCAGGGTTTGGAAAGTACATCCGAAATCATTTCATCGGCGACCAGACGGGAATCGGTGTCATTCCAGCGGCCACTTAAGTCAACTTGCTTTTTGTCGTCAACGCGGGTGACTGTCCTCACACAGGAGAAAAGTACAGCGCATAGTAGTAGCGTGGAAATTAATTTGATTTGTTGGGTTTTCATGAATTATAAATGGTTATATGGTTATTTGGTTAAATGATTAAATGGTTAAATAATTTCCGCTGTTTCCACTTCCCTCCCTCTGAATTGCAACTCTTTAAATTCCGGTTGAATGGTTTGTGTGGGCTTTCCTTTTCTTAACGTCATTACAATCTGAAATAAAAACAGGGCTACTCCGCAAATACCAAGCCAAAGTGATATTGTATGCATGCGGATGAAAGGATTTAAAAAATTGAAAATCTTTTCTGGGGAAATTTCTAACCGCAATAGGGACATTCCTGTAAAAGAAATTAACGAATCCAATACGGGCATGGAAAAAAGTGACACCAAAAGAATCCATGATTGAAAAGATAACAGTTTCCGGGAATAAATCTCATGCGCGCAGATTCTTGGAAACACATACAGATATCCGGCTATGATAAAAACTAAAAGGCAACCCATAGGAGCTATGTTAAACACTCCAAAAGAAGCGATGTATTTAGTCGGATAAACTCCCCATCCTGCAATGAACAATTGTATAAAGGCAAGAGTAATAAATAAAATAAATCCTACGGTAAGATATCGGAGAGAAGCCAATTCCACTACTTTTTTCCAACTTGATTGGAGCGTGCTGAAGAAACTATAGCTAACAGCAATTAAAGGGAAAGAAAGTAAAACAGTAAAAATAAGACCTGTACGATTAAAATTCTCTGTCGCTGATAGTTCAGAATAATGAATCAGACCTGCGGCGGGTAGAAAAACAGCAAGCGTCCAAAAACTGAAATTTACTAATCGTGCGTTGAACAATGGACGGAAAGAAGCGGCTGGAAGCAGAAAATAAATTAAACAAAAAACAGAGGTAAAGCCAAAAAGCATGGCTGTAAAATACCATTGCGCCGAGTAGGATTGAAACAACAAATCTTTTTTAACAAACCAGGGTAAAATCCAGTGTAGAATTATCCAATTTAAAAATAACCAAAGAGTGGATAACATTAAAAAGGAAAGTGAAATATGTAATTTCCTTTCTTCGCGTAAAAGAACAGAACCAATGATGACCAGGTTGAATAAAAAAAGAATTACAAGGAACAATTCATTCACGAATGATGGACTACTGCCGAATCCCATTAAATTTCTTTCATTCGTTAGCACAGGCATTACACCCGAAAGGGAACATAATAATGTTACAATTAACAATGCCCAACCGAATCCAGAGCCGAGAAACATATTTTTTCCGGTAAGTTTGGGAACCATGTAATAAGCCATGCCCATAAAGAGTATGAAATAACCCGAAAGAGAGACACTATTGATGTATCGGTAACCGGTTTTTCCAAAAGCCATGCTGATGTCGGCGGCTGATGGTGCATTTAAACCAAAACCAGCCATTTGACCTGAAATTAAAATGATGAACCCGGCGAAAAGGTATGCTGAAATTAGAACTGGGTCAATGTATCTTGATTGGCGAAAAGGGAGTGGCATGGACAGTACGTTTTAAAGGCAGTAAAGATAGTGGAAAAATTGGAATAAATAAAAAGAATACAAATATATCAAGGGTAGAATGGATTTCGAAAATTGAAGTGAATAAATGGTTAAATGGTTAAAATGTTAAATGGTTAAATGGTTAAACTATTTGACAGGCAATAAAAAAACTACCGTAAAATCAAATTGCGAGATGTCATCTGCTGTTCTTTTTTCAACGGCTTTCCCAATCAAACGTATTTCCTTTCCTTTTTTGGTAAGATCGTAATAACATTGAAAGTCAAATAGTGTTTTCTGATTTAAATATTCAATTTCACTTCTTACATTTCCGGAAGAGGGCAGTGAATCGGGAAGATGGAGTAATACCTCATCGTTTTTGTATAGAAAGATAATCGGTTGAGCAGTTGATTTTAAAAATCCGGACTGGGGATTAAAGGCAAATTCTAGTACCTGCTCCGGTTTGGAATAAATCCATATAAAATTGTTATACGCCATCCCTTTGGTGAGAAGGAATTTTCCGGTCCAGGAAGGGTTTAAGGGGGCGTTGCAGGAGGATAGGAATACTATAGAAAGAAAGATAAATGGAAATAAAGTGAACAGTAAAAACCGGTGGCAACTATGGGTAATGCGGAGGTAATTTCTAACTGCAAAGTCGAAAGTGGGAGTGTGGTTGGTGGGCTGGGAAATTACAGCATTTGGTTGTTTCTGCATATATAATTTTGTTTTATTTTTTCTTGGAAAATTTATGAAGTTAAAACGGCTCTGTAGCCACCTTAATTAAGAATTTTTTGATTTCAATTTCAGATGCCGGTTCAATTAAATATTCTATCGGCTCTGCATAACTAACATCTTTAAAATAGGGAAGTTGTTCTTTGAATAATTTTGGATTAAAAAAATCTCCAAATAATTGTTTAGCCCTTTGTGAAATTTCTGTTACAGAAAAAAAATTCTTTAGAATAAAAAATAAATCCACATAGTCCTTCCATTTTCCTCGTCCTCCTAAAGCAAATGCTTTCATTGCGGCTAAATCAAGCAATGTAGGAATGGTGATATATTCATTAAATTTAACATCATGACCTATGTCAAAATCATAATAAAAAAAAGTTATTTTTACATCATTAACCATATAATGAACTTGTCCGGAATCCTCATAGAGCACTTTTGATATAACTATCTTATTTTTGCTAAAAGCTTCCCTGATTTTCCTTTTATTAATTGTTTGATTAGTAAATAAATCAAAATCAATAGAATGTCTGTGACCGAGATGTAATGCTATTGCAGTGCCACCTACCAGATAATAATTTTTTTTAAATTCTCTAATTAAAGGGAGAAGTTTTTTTTGTTCTACGGTAAGTATTTCTTCGTGCATGTCTTTTAAAATATAAGTTATAGAAATAAACAGTTCGCTGAAAATAATTTATCCTCCTTCTGTTTCGGGTAGCATGATAGAAAATTTTTGCGACATTACTGACTCCCAACAAATCAAAAAGTTTTTTTACCGATTTTTCATCTCCATAATTCAGAATAAATTCTACCAGCACTTCGTGGTCTATATTCTCCTTTTCTTTTTCAGCTATGTACCAGAACAAAGAACTATTCTCCTTGATAAATGCCTTTACTTCAGGAGAGTTTTTATGTTTTTTGGATGAAGCCACGGTGAAATATACACAATAAATTGAATTTTTTGTAACTGTTTAGTCAATGCAAAAAAAATACAATTTAGCCACTGATTACACGGATTAATATTATAAAAAACATAAAACTATTTTTAATCAGTGCAATCAGTGGCTAAATTTTTTTCCCGCTCAATTAGTGGTTTAATTAAATGGCTACTGAACAACAACAATTTATCGTAAATCTGTTTCTGATTGGTATATATTAATTTCGATTAATTTCCCTCTCCAAGGTATTTTCATTCTTCTCCGCAAATTCATCCACCCTCCCCCACTTTTCATTATCAACTAATATGTCACCCGAAGTAATTTCCCCAAGTTTATAAATTGACATTCCGTGAATCTTTGCAAAACTCAGCCAGTCCTTTTCACATTCAGGAGCCAAACTCACCAACACCCGGCTCTGTGATTCTCCGAATAAAAATGCGTCTTTGCGGATGGTGGCATCGGTGAAAATTGAAAATCCAAGATTCCCTGCCATTGCTGATTCCAATAAGCAAATCCATAAACCTCCGTCCGAAACATCATGCACGGAAGAAACCAGACGGGCTGTTTTTCCATTTTCTGAAAAAGATTTTTGGATGACCGTAATTAAAAATTGATGCAATGTATATTCTTCATCCAAATCAAAGTACGGAACCGGAGAATATTTTACCTTATGATAAGAATAAAGATATTCGGAAGAAGAAATATCGTTCCTACTTTTCCCAACCAGATAAATAATATCTCCTGGTTTCCGGAATTGCAGTGTCATTCTGTTATTTTTATCATTGAGCAATCCCAACATTCCTATGACGGGGGTAGGATAAACAGGACCGTCATCGGAGGACTGATTATAAAAACTTACATTTCCCCCTGTGACAGGCGTATTGAACTTCAGACATGCTTTTTTCATTCCCTGAATCGTACCTTTAAACTGCCAAAAAACTTCGGGATTGTACGGATTACCAAAATTAAGGCAATTGGTGATTGCCAGCGGAGTGCCACCGGAACAAATAACATTTCGCGCGGCTTCTGCCACTGCCACTTCTGCTCCAATTTCGGGGTCTGCAAAAACATACCTTGCATTGCAATCCAACGATGCGGCAAGCGCTTTATCTGTTCCCAACACTCTGACCACAGCGGCGTCTGATGGCTCGTTGGAATTCATGTTTGCGGCTCCCACCATGGCATCGTATTGACGATACACCCATTTCCGGGAAACGAGATTGCAGTGACACGAAAGAAATAGTGCCACTTCTTTTAAATTTTGTGGCATTAGAATGGCGCTAAGATTGAATAATCCGATTTTTTCATAATATGCCGGTTTCTTATATTCCCGTTGATAAACGGGCGCACCTCCTCCCAACACAAGCGACTCCGCCGGAATATCTCCTACTTTTTCCCCATTCCAGAAATATTCAAGCCGCTGGGTTTTAGTAATTATTCCGATTTGAACGCAGTTCAGATCCCATTTATCAAAAATAGCGTTGAGTTTTTGTTCTTCCCCTTTTCTTCCTATCACGAGCATGCGTTCCTGCGATTCTGAGAGTAAAATTTCCCAGGGTTCCATGTTTTCCTGACGCAAAGGAACTTTATCAAGCCAGATGATCATTCCATGTTCTCCTTTGGCTGACATTTCAGAAGTAGAACAAGTAATTCCTGCGGCACCCATGTCCTGCATTCCTACTACTAAACCATTTTCAATGGCTTCGAGAGATGCTTCTAATAAAAGTTTTTCCTGAAACGGATCACCCACCTGCACCGAAGGAAGTTTCTCGCCCGATTTATCTGAAATTTCTTCTGAAGCGAACGTGGCACCATGGATGCCGTCTTTCCCCGTGGAGGATCCGATAATAAAAACCGGATTTCCTTCGCCGGTGGCAATAGCCGACGCCGTTTTTCCTATTTCAACAATACCGGCTGAAAAGGCATTTATCAATGGATTTGTATTATAACAATCGTCAAAAAAAACTTCACCGCCTACGGTAGGAACTCCAAAAGCATTTCCATAATCACCAATTCCTTTTACAACACCTTTGAGTAACCAACGGGTGCGTTCCAGATTCAGATTTCCGAACCTTAGCGAATTCAACTGAAAAACAGGTCTTGCACCCATCGTAAAAATATCGCGGTTAATGCCACCTACACCGGTAGCCGCGCCCTGATAGGGCTCAATGGCAGAGGGATGATTGTGGGATTCAATTTTAAAACAGCAAGCAAGGTTGTCGCCAATATCCACTAACCCTGCATTTTCTTCTCCGGCTTTGGCAAGCATTTGGGCAGAGTCGCGTGGAAGTTGTTTAAGCCAATAGATGGAATTTTTATAGGAACAATGCTCGGACCACATGACAGAGTAAATGCTGAGTTCCGTAAAATTTGGAATTCGTCCGAGAATTTTTTTAATGTGATTGTATTCTTCTTCATTCAGCCCGAGTTTTCGGGCTGTTTCGAGGGTGGTGGGTTGTAATGAGATCATTGTAAAATTATTTTCTGATAAAAAATTCCATTATTATTTTTTTCTTTTATAAAATAAATTCCTTTTGAGAGGTTTTCGGGGAGTTTGAATGTATTTTTATTATAGGATGCAAAAATGATTCTGCCATAAACATCCATTACTTGTAATTCTATGAATGATTCCGGACATGTTAATACTCCCCTATTCGGGTTAGGGAAACATATTGTTTTGTAATTTTCTACGATTTGTTCTCTAATGCTTGTAGAGATACCTCTGTTAAAAACAGGTCGTATCAGCAAGGCGCCCTGAATACCGATATTCATCCATTTATTTCCAATGAACATAAACGTTTGGTTGGAAGCATCTGTATTTCTGTCTAATCCAACAAAAATAAATTCATCGGAAGGAACAACAAATCCTACGTAGAAAGTGTCTGAAATAATCAGGATGGAATCGAGATTAAAAAGTGTCAGAGAATCGAGGGTTTTCAAGGTTCCCGGTTTTTCAACCTGTGAGTAAATGATGGATTCCTTGATCCCTTTATTTTTCTCATCAATTTTTTTCCATACCGTTATTTCCACGTTCCGGTTTGAAACATCTTCCCAGATTTTAGGAAAATGAATGGCAATCTGAGACAGTGTATCCGGATCGAGTGCCACAAATTTTACTGCGAATGCCCCATAGTTTTCTTTAAATCCATATCCCCATTCGGCTGAATTATCA
This sequence comes from Bacteroidetes bacterium RIFCSPLOWO2_12_FULL_37_12, assembly GCA_001769655.1. Classification (GTDB taxonomy): domain Bacteria; phylum Bacteroidota; class Bacteroidia; order 2-12-FULL-37-12; family 2-12-FULL-37-12; genus 2-12-FULL-37-12. The sequence continues at coordinate 203,141 of MEPC01000024.1, forward strand.
TCATACGCATAATAATCAGAGAGTAATGACACTGATTTTATAGTGTCATTATTGGGAAAGGTGTCCATGTTTTTAAGATAGATTATTGATTCCATGGAAATTTTCTTAACGGAATCAGGCAAATAAAAACCTGATGTATCCATTAATATATTAAAAGGAATTGCTGTTGATAAGGAATCCATAGACACACTATTTAAAGGGTCATGCAACAGGGTATCGCCGGTAAGGGCATCACGAAAAAGAATTCCGAAATTTACAGTAGTGTCATTGGGATAATAATTCGAAAGAGAAAATTTCATTTCATCTGATACCATTGAATCCTTATGATTTCTCAGATGATTTAAAGGGATGGAACGATACGTTGAGAAGGGAGGCGACACTTCAACTAAAAGAGAAACATCTTTTAGCGCCCTATCGGATAATTTCCTGTTTTTATTTATATAAATATTGTCAAGATTCCAGATATCATGTTGTCCGAAGAGATTTCCAAATGAAATAAATTTAAAACGGAAGCCGTTGTATAAATAGGAATCACGGATCCATAAAAAAACATTCTGAAAAGCAGGAGAATCTATTCCAATCCAGGACCAGACCGGAATCCACGTTGACGTAGAATCCAAAAAATAAAGGGCAAGAGAGTCATTGACATCGGGGGAATCGCCTATTCCTCCGGCTTCATAAAAAAAACTCAGATAAACCGAATCGGAATTTGAATAACTTAAATTTATGGGCAATGAAACCAAACTGTCGGCTCGTCCCCAGGTTACGGATGAAGAAAAATCGTAGGGTTCTCCCTGGCTGTTTAATCCGTCAAAGGTGACAATTCCTTTGGTGGGCTGATTAACAGAAAAACGGTTATTTAGAAGAACAGGGGCGCCTGACAACCATAAAGAATCAAAAATGGAAATGGAGGAAAAATCATCCAGAAATGGGAGAGAGAGGGTGTCACTCTGCCCCGCCATCACTCTGTCACGTCTAAATAAATTATTGTTAGAGGGTGGTTGCTTGCTAAATGAAAGGGGTTGCAGGATTATCTGGGATTTTGCAACCGGAGATAAAAGCAGAAAATAAAAAACTAAAAACAGGAAATAATTTTTCATTTTAAAAAATGAAATGCAAAGGTAGGTTTTTTTTCAGCGTTTTTTTGATTGTTTAATTTTGTTCTGTTTTTTTTTCTGACTGTAATGAAATTTTTTTTCTCTTTCGTCCATTAATTTTTTTGCTTCCATCAGCGCCTTCTCTTTCTCCTTTTTTTCATCCGGGTCAATTCCTGAAAGCAAAAAGTCAATCATTTCTCCGGCATGAATTTTCCGTTGGTCTAAGGTATCGGGCTTTTGTTTTAATATTACGCCTGCGGGTTCTGTGGATGCAGAATCATAAAGGAGCGTGCCTACATTCAGTCCCATGCCGATCAAAAGCTCTTCCGCTTCCTGAATATGATAGCCCACGAGCGAGGGAACTACTATTAACTCTTCGCCCAGACCGTTTCCTATTATCAGGTCAATTTTAGAACCTCTGGGAATCATTTTCCCCGGTTCGATAACCCTTCCCCTGAATTGTTGTTCCAGCACGGCATTTTGAGCGATATCGGGGACATACGAAACGTTACCAATCCTTAGCCCATAACTTTCGAGAATAATTTGTGCACTTCGTACCGAACCGTCCACGAGGTCCGGTGCTTTTACTAAAGGAGGATATTTAGAATTGATGGTAAGATAAATTGAGCGGTTTTGTTTTACGGTTAAGCCCGGCTTCGGAACCTGATCGAGCACGACCAATGCCGGATAGGTGGAATTATAAGAAGAATCACTGATAATGATTCGCAGTTGTTGTTTTTCAAGAAAGGAAGAGGCATCTGCCATATTCATTCCTTTTACATCGGGAACATTTATCTCCTGGTTATGGAGCGTGGTAGAGGGGAGATAGGAATAAAAAAAATACAGAATGACGGCTACATTCAAAAGGAGGAAGATTATAAAATGGATAAATAATCCGCGATAGGTTAGTTTTTCTAATAGCATTGTCTTGTATTATTTTCTCAACGCATGTTCAATTATTTTATTCAACAGTTCCGGAAATTCAATCCCCACACATTTTGCCGCTTGTGGAAACAAACTGGTTTGTGTCATTCCTGGAACGGTGTTTGTTTCGAGCAGGTAATAAACGCCCTTGCGTATTATCATGTCTGTACGGGAAAGTCCACTGCATCCCAATAGTTTATGCACTTTCAATGCAATTTTCTGAATTCTTTTTATGACAGGTAACGGCAACCGCGCGGGGGTCACTTCTTCTGTCGCACCTTTTTTATATTTTGCATGTACATCGAAAAATTCACTCGTTTTGGGAATAATCTGTGTGGGAGGAAGTGCGATTGGTTTTTCATCGCAATCAAGAATGGAACAGGTCACTTCATCTCCCTGAATATATTTCTGAAAAATTATTTCTTTCGTGATTTTAAACCCTGCTGAAACTGCCTTTTGCAATTCCTTTTCTGATTTCAACAAAAAAGTTCCTTTACTGGAACCACCATCCACCGGTTTGCACACGCAGGGGAATCCTATTTTCTTATGAATCCTTTTTGCAAGAGATTCTATTTCCTGTTGTGAATCATATTTCGAAAAGATAAAATAAGCAGGCACCTTGAATCCATGAAATTGATATAATTCCATGGATTTAACTTTATCCATTGCCAAAGAACTGGCTAATACTCCTGAGCCGGTATAGGGAATGCCCATGAGTTCCAACATACCCTGCAGTGTGCCATCTTCTCCATATTTCCCATGTAAAGCAATAAAAACTACGTCCACTTTATCTTCACTGGCGCGATGGAGAGCGGAATTGGCTGTCACCGGAACCAGATTTTGCTGAGTCGAATTCAAAAATTTTGGACTTACTTTTTCAGGGATTGCGGTAAGATATCCGGGAGTTATCAGCCATTTTCCGGATTTTTCAATTTTTATGGGTTTAACATTATAGCGGTTTTTATCGAGCGCAGAAATGACAGTGGCACCCGATTTCATAGAGATATCATGCTCGGAAGATCTTCCGCCCATGATGACGGCTACGTTGATTTTTGGGTTTGTCAAAGTGTTTAAGGAAGTTCAAAGGTAATAAATTTATTGAAACCACTGAAAATTGTATTTACTTTGCATTTTAAATAAAAGAAACATGAAAGCTCTCATTTTTCCCGGACAAGGTTCTCAATTCCCAGGCATGGGAAAAAACCTGTATGATTCTCTCCCTGAGGCAAAAAATCTCTTTGAGAAAGCCAATGAAATTCTTGGTTTCAGGATTACCGACATCATGTTCTCAGGAACAGAAGATGATCTAAAACAAACCCGGGTCACACAACCAGCTATTTTTTTACATTCTGTAATTCAATTTCTTACCCGATGTACTTTTCAACCTGAAATGACCGCAGGACATTCGCTGGGAGAATTTTCTGCCTTGGTTGCCAATAAATCGCTTTCCTTTGAAAATGCGCTTTCCTTGGTTTCCAAAAGAGCCAATGCCATGCAAAGGGCATGCGAAATAAATCCTTCCACTATGGCGGCAGTGATGGGGCTGGATGACAGCAAGGTGGAAGAAATCTGTGCCACTTCCGGTGAAATAGTGGTAGCGGCAAATTATAATTATCCCGGGCAATTGGTCATTTCAGGAACAAAGCCGGGCGTTGAAAAAGTTTGTGAACTGTTAAAATCAGCCGGAGCCAAACGTGCCATCCTTTTGCCTGTGGGAGGCGCTTTTCATTCTCCATTGATGGAGCCCGCAAAAAAAGAACTCGAACAAGCCATAGTGAATACTGAATTTGGAAATCCCGTTTGTCCTGTTTATCAGAACGCCACCGGTTTGCCGGAAGTGTCACCCGTGAAAATCCGTGAAAATTTAATTCTTCAGCTTACCTCTCCGGTACGCTGGACGCAATCGGTACAAAACATGGTGAAAGATGGTGCCACTGAATTTTTTGAATGTGGACCTGGGAAGGTACTGCAAGGATTGGTGCGGAAGATTCATAGGGAAGCGGTGGTGGGGGAGGTTCTGTGAAGGAAAAGAAATAAAAATAAAAAACATTAAACAATAAATAATAAATGTCAAAGGATGTAAAACAATTAGTCATTATTCATTTTTTGTTTAATGTTATATGTTTTTTTCTTAGTAAATACAACTTGCTTTGAAATATTTGATTTACTGGCTACTGAATATCAAAATGCATTCTATCAAACACATTTGCTGTCTAATTTTTTTTCTTTCTTTAAATCAATTTTGCCAATCCCAGCCATTTCGCATGATTTATAATTCCACTGATATGAGCGATTATAAAGTAACCGATGAATGTAATCCTGGTGGTGGCACACAATGCGAATGTTCCATGGATGATGCGGGCATTGAGTATTCCAGTGGGTATATGGAAGTTATATCCAATAAAAGCCAAAAGCATCTCTGGATTAATTCCATAGGATACAAAAAATTTATTGACACTTTTCCGGATGGAAAACCCGTTTCCGTTTCGCGTTATAAATACAGTTATCAAACCAGAATGAAGGTACTGCCTAAACCCGATACGTCTCAACTACAAAATCCGCAAGCAGTACATTTGATGCTCCAATTATATAATGGAAGCGGTGAACTATGGTCTGGAGCCAAAGAGGCAAGAGAAGGCGCTATCTATTGGGAATTAAATCCATGGAACGCTGATTTTGGAAAAATAAAAGTTTATACCACAAATTTTCAGTTGGCAGAAACAGGGATTATTCTGAACCCGGATACCAACTGGCATACCTTCGGTCTGGAATTAGATTTTTCATCCTTAAAATATCAGAAAATTTACGTTGACACTCTGGAATCCGATATTTCAGGTATTCCTGTTTTAGTTAAATCCTATCCCGGATGGAGTTCTGAAAATGTTCTTGGACTCACCGCAGAATCCATGGCGACATGGCCTGGTGACACTTGCAAATTTGTTTTTTCATGGCATCAGCAATTTAAGAATTCACAACTCTACACTGACTCAGTGTCCACTTCAATGGATAATGAAAATATAATTCGAGGGAATTTTAATTTATTCGTTCACCGGGAAGTAAACACGCTCATTCTGAATCCTGCAATAAATTTCAATACGGCTCAACTAAAAATTTTTGATATGACAGGGAGGTTGGTCATACAAAAAGAATTGCCTGGAAATCCCGAAATTTCCATAAATCAGTTTAAAAAGGGTTTGTATTTCGCAGTTTTCTATTCGGAAAATAAGATTAAGGTGGAGAAATTGTTTTTGGGGTTGGAATAAACTGATGTAGCCATTATTTCATCGATTGAAAACGCCTTGGAGTTTGAAATTTTTCAATAAAAGATTCCGAATTCATTTTATTTATTTCACAAGCTAATGGGCGTAGCTGTTATCGTAACCTTGAGTTTGTTTAAAAAAGCGTAAATTTGAAAAACACATGCTATTGTAAAATGACTTTTTATCAGAAATATTCTTGAACAATCACCGAGTTGTTAAGTTAAGAGTTGCATTTGTCTAAGAATTAATTTTTTTTGTAAATTTATGAAAAAGGCAATTTTTCTTATTTTGCTCGCGAAATTAATGGCGTCGCATTTATCTGCCCAGAATTGGAATCCGATCCATTTTGGAAATAAATACATTTACGTAATAGATTTCTTTGACATTTCTACCGCTCATGCAATTTATATTGATTCATTTAAAACGGTAAATAATGACTCTGTTTTTTATTTGAATACTATTGCAAAAAAAATAGATTCACAGAGCGGATGTCTTCGCGCTCTTAGAAATCAACCGCTTTTTTTAAATAAAAAAATGATTAAAAAACAAAATGGTAATATATATTTTACAGATACCGTACATATATTTATTAATATAAATGCCAAAATTTCAGAATTCTGGTTATTTGACTCTCTGCAAAATATTTCCGCTAAGATTATTTCCAATTCATATAAAGAAGTATTAGGAATTTTCGACTCAGTAAAAACAATTTTACTTTCTACTTATGATACAGTTATTATTGGTAAAAGCTTAGGAATAATAAAATATCCTAAAACTTATTACGAACAAAGCTATTATAATTTGGTTGGAATTAAAGGTAAAAAAAATATTGGAAATGATTTACTTGTTTTTAAAGATATTTACAATTTTGATGTTGGTGACAAATTCGAATACTATCATGAGTGGTATTATGGACCAAATTGCGCTTTCTGTGGTAGTATGATTGAGCAATACACTATTATAACTAAATTTACAAATGGTGATACAATAAAATACGATATTAGAAATGCAAACGGGTCTAATAATTCATTGAATTACATTGACGAGTATAACAGTATACTCAACAAATACAAAGACGAGCCAATCTTTAATGGATTTACATATTATCTTTTTAATATTACTTTGGATACGTTAACCAATAGAATGATGCGTGAATATGATTTTTACATTGGTTATATTTCTGAAAGGTCTGTTTCTGATACAATGAGTGCCTGTTCGCCAGGGGGAGGTACATACGAAAACTATGTAGAAGGATTAGGGCTTACGTATCAATTCTCATTCGGAGCAGGATCTTCGCTTAAAAAGTTAGTAGCGTACAAGAAAAAAAATGATAGTTTAGGTACATTTACACCCATCGAAGAATTAACCGGATTAGAAACGCCTAACAATTTGGTATCTCCATTTGATTTTCTAATTTATCCTTTACCTGCAAATGAAAATCTTTGGCTACAAATAACAAGCAGAGCAGAACAATTTTATAATGTTGAATTCCAACTATTTGAATTTACGGGAAAGTTACTGTTTCAAAGAAAAATATTTCAGCAAAACTCAATGATCGAACTTTCAGATTTATCTTCTGGCATCTATTTATATTTAATAAAAGATAAGCATGGGTTAAATAGAAGGGGGAAAATTATTATTACCAGATAAGTGATAAAAATAGAAGGAAACTTTATTGAACTTGCCTAATACCCATTTTCGTTCTGCACATCAATTACTGCCACGTTAATATTCGTTTATGAATTTATTTATTTTTCTTTTTTTTCTTCCCGGATTTTTCACTGTCTCTGCCCAAACCTCAACCCCAAATGGCGAGCATAACCGAACCATTGATTCCCTCAACGCACTGCTTTCGTCTTCCAAGCACGATACTGTAAAACTACGGCTGATGGTAGAAATTAGTGAAGTATGCGAATTAGACGATATTTTAAAATACGCTTTGCCTGCAGTTACTCTTGCCGATGAATTAATTATAAACGATTCGTTGCAGAAAGAAAAAACAAAAATTTTAAAATATAAAGCAGAAGCATTAAACAACGTCGGATATATCTATAAAAAACTTGGAAAAACCAAAGAAGCCCTAAAGTATTATTTTCAATGCTTAAAAATTAATAAAGAAATCCAAGATAATTCGGGTTACGCTACATCACTTTATAATATAGGATTTATTTTTAGTAATCAGGGTAAAATCAAAGACGCTTTGGATTGTTATACAAAAAGTATGAAAATACAAAAGGAAATCGGGGATGAGGAAGGATATGCTTATTCTCTCAACAACCTTGGAGGATTCTACAGAAATCAAGGTCGTATTAAAGAGGCATTGGATTATTACAGCAAAGGTTTGACTATGCTTGAGAAAATCGGGGATAAACCGGGGATTGCCGGTTTGCTTAATAACCTGGGTACAATTTATTTTGAACAAGGGCAGATTCAGGAAGCATTAAATTATTATGAACGGAGTTTAAAAATACAACAAGAAATCGGAAACAGCGAAGGAATTGCTTCTTCACTCAATAATATTGCATTTGTTCGTAATAAACAGGGAAAAACGCAAGAGGCATTGAAAAATTACTACAAAAGTTTAGAATTAATGGAAAAAGCCGGAAACAAGGAAGGAATTGCCACAATGTTAAATAATATTGGGGCAATTTTTAATAAGCTGGGAAAATTTAAAAATTCCTTAGCTTGTTATGAAAAAAGTTTAAAAATAAGAAAGGAAATAAATGATAAGTTTGGAATAGCCACAACGACGAATAATATCGGCATTGTATATTTAAGTCAGAAACGATTTAACTTATCAGAGGAATATGCTCATTTGTCCATGCAAACAGCTCGAGAAACAGGATATATAGAGAATCTTCTTTTCGGTTTGGTTTTCTTTCTGGGGAAGTTCCGGTTACATCCTAAAGTAACGGAGTTTATCGTTTTCATTCCGTTCTTGCTATTGTTTGAATTTGTGCTCGTATTATTAGAACCATTTATAGAGCAATTTACATGAGGCGACCCGGTGCTGAAGTTGCTCATCAATGCCCTGATTGCGGGAATCATCTTTCCTGTGCATGGATTTTTTGAGCGGTTGCTGAAGCGGAGGGTGATGGGGAGGGGGATGGGGTGAACAATGGGCTTACGCCACATTGTTATATTCTGCTGTCCCTTCGGGACTTGAATGGTTGAAGCTCTGAAATATGTTTTTTGTATAATAATATTTTTTCAATATTTAAACACCTTTTCATTTAACGGTTCATCTCCCAACATGAGCCGGAGTAAATAAAGCCCTTCTCCTTTCAGTTCCGTTGTATTAAGATTTAGCGCGTTATTTTATTCGTGGCTTAATTCTCCATGTTCTTCATCTCTGTCACCAATTGCGTCATGGTTTTGCGGGCATCTCCAAAAAGCATAAGGCAGTTTGGAAAACCGTACAGTTCATTGTCAATACCCGCATATCCCGGATTCATGCTTCGTTTCATAACAATAACAGTCCGGGCTTTATCCACATTCAGAATAGGCATTCCATAGATAGGACTTTTCGTATCGTGACGTGCGGCAGGGTTAGTGACATCGTTTGCACCAATGATAAGTGCCACATCCGTATTTTCAAAGTCACCATTGATATTGTCCATTTCTACCATCTGTTCATAAGGCACATTTGCCTCTGCCAACAATACATTCATGTGTCCGGGCATTCTACCTGCAACCGGATGAATGGCGTAACGGACACGAATATTTTTTTTCTCGAGTATGTTTGTAAATTCTTTCACTGCATGTTGTGCCTGTGCCACTGCCATACCATAACCAGGCACAATGATCATTGAGGACATCCCATCAAAAATCATAGCGGCTTCATCCACACTGATTTCTTTTATAACTACTTGTGATTTTTTTTCGTCTCCCCCCTGCCCTGCCACTTGTCCGAAGCCGCCTAAGAGGACATTCCATATAGAACGGTTCATGCCTTTACACATGATGTCGGTAAGAATGATACCCGATGCACCCACCAGCGCGCCAGTAATAATCAACATAGAATTGTTCAGCACAAATCCTGTAGTGCAAGCGGCCATTCCGGAATAGGAGTTTAAGAGGGAAATTACAACAGGCATGTCGGCGCCGCCTATAGGAATTACCACTAAAATGCCGATCAAGAGCGCTATAAATGTCAACACAAAAAGTGCATTCATTTCACCCGGTACAAGCACAATCCAGATACTCAATACTATTGATAGAATGAAAAGTGCAAGATTGATAAAATGTTGTCCTTTATAGACCACTGCTTTACCTGTGATGATGCCTTCTAATTTTCCGTAAGCAACCATGGAACCGGAGAAAGTGACGCCTCCAATTAATATACTAAGTGCAATACTGATTAATCCGGTATATTTATCTAATGCCACTCCATGATATTCATTTACTATGGCATCCGGAACATGTGTCAATCTCCACAATTCAGAGAAGGCAACCAGCAAAGAGGCAATTCCACCAAACCCGTTAAAGAGTGCCACAAATTGCGGCATGGCTGTCATGGGAACTTTTTTAGCATAATAGGCACCTACGGCTGAGCCAATTACAACACCGATTATAATTTCAATATAACTTAAAATGTGAGCATCGAGCAGTGTCACTACAATGGCAATCAACATTCCCACTGATGAATAAAAGTTTCCCTTCCGCGCTGTACTGGGTTTTGCCATTTGCTTTATGCCAACGATAAAAAGGATGGCGCCCACCAGATAGGAAAGATTGGTGAAAATGGATAAGGGGGATTCGTTCATATTGTTTCTATTCTTTTCTTTTAAACATTTTTAACATTCTATCGGTAACCATGTAGCCGCCGACTACATTTATCATGGCAAAAATAACAGCAAAAATTCCTAAAATTGTGCTGACCGTGTTTTGCTCATAACCGGCACAAATAAGCGCCCCTACAACAGTAATCCCGGAAATTGCATTGGAGCCGGACATTAAAGGAGTATGCAATGTGGGTGGGACTTTAGAAATTAGCTCGGTACCAAGCATGGTAGCGAGGATGAGAATGGTGATGAGGACTACAAACATTTTTTTTGCAAATTATGATTTTAAATTTAACATTTTTTCCCTTCATGCACAACCATTGCCCCTTTCGTAATTTCGTCAGCGGGGTCAATTTTCAACGTGTTGTTTTCTGTAATATGAAATAAAAAAGATGAAATGTTCTTTGCATACAATTCACTGGAATTTTTTGGCAATAAACTGGGAATATTTGACTCACCGATAATGCAAACCCCATGTTTTTGCACGGTTTTATTCAGTTCACTAAGCGGGCAATTACCTCCTTGTTCAACTGCCATATCCACTATGACCGATCCCTGCTTCATGCTTTTAACCATATCTTCAGTAACCAATATAGGCGCTTTTTTCCCGGGGACGAGTGCGGTTGTAATTACGATATCCGCTTCGGCTACATGCTTTGAAATCAGTTCCTGTTGTTTTTTTAGAAAATCGGAGGAAACCTCTTTGGCGTATCCTCCGGTGGTAGCCAAATTCTCATCACTTTTAACCTCAATAAATCTTGCACCAAGTGATTCCACCTGCTCTTTTGTTTCTTTGCGGATGTCTGAGACCTCCACGATTGCACCGAGGCGTTTTGCAGTGGCAATGGCTTGCAGTCCTGCTACGCCGGCTCCCATTATCAACACTTTTGCGGGGGTGATGGTTCCTGCCGCTGTCATCATCATCGGAAAAATCCTACCGAGGGAATTTCCAGCCATGATGACTGTTTTATAACCCGCCAGATTGCTTTGAGAACTCAGCGCATCCATTTTTTGAGCTCTTGAAATCCGGGGGATGGCATCCATGGAAAACATAGTAATCTGCTGTTTGCAAGCTGATTCCACGATTTCCGGGTGAAATAAATGGAAAATAAATCCTATATACACTGCATTGGGTTTCATCATTTCAATTTCACTTATCTGAGGTATGTTTACTTTCAGGACGATATCGGCTGTTTGCATTAATTCCTGCTTACTTTGGAGTATCCTTGCTCCGGCTTTTTCATATTCACTATCGGGAAATCCGGCGGTTAGCCCCGCTGATTGCTCTATCAGACATTCCATACCCTTTTTGACAATTTGTTTCACCAATTCAGGAGTAATGGCTACTCTGTTTTCACGAGGTTGGATTTCTTTGGGAATGGCTATTTTCATGCGCTATTAACAGTGTTGCTTCATAAAGGTTAACTACCTTATGATACAAACTTTCCGCAATATTATAAAAATTTATTAAGATAAATCAGATTATAAAGCAGGTTTCTACTATTCATACAAAACTCCCAGCACTGTTTGTCCCACTGCTTTCAGTGTTCTTTTATCAATAATTTCCATATTATCTTTCTGGGTATGCCACCATACCGGAAATCCTGTTGCCGTTTGTTCATCCAGATGAATAATATCAATTACGGGTATATTGGTTTTGCGAATTATATACAAATGGTCATCGGTGATATTTCTTGCTGACTCGAAACGGAAAAAATCAGAATATCCAAGCTTATTTGCTTTGTTCCATATTTTCTTCAACAAATCGGGAGCGACTTGTTCGGAATTTCCTTCCTTATAAAAAGTGGCACCTGTTGCGCCCACCATATCGAGCAGGATACCAAAAGTCGCATGGTAGTTGCCAACATGGGGATTTGCCGCCCAATATTGTGCTCCCAGACAATAGGAATCATCCGCCTGCCTGAAGCGACTTTCATCGGGTTGGCCATAGTCCTCCCCATCAAAAAAGATAATGTCTATTCCTTTATTCCCGGGAATAGTATCTTTCCTGAAATGCCTTGCCACTTCTAATAAAACACCTACTCCGCTGGCTCCATCACTTGCGCCATCAATGGGTTTATCTTTATCAACGGTATCCTGGTCTGAGAAAGGTCGTGTATCCCAGTGGGCTAAAAGTAAAATACGGTTAACTCTTTCGGGATAAAATTGCGCGATGATATTCGACAATTTTAATTTCTGCCCATTAAAAATAGTAACCTCCGCTGTCTGTATAATGACCTGTGCTCCATAGTTAGTTAATTTCTCTTTTAAAAACTCTTTACATTCCGCATGGGGTTGGGTGTTGGGAACTCTGGAACCAAAGCCAACCTGTTTATTTACAAAAAACCAGGAGGAGTCGGCATTGAATTCGGGAATTTTTTCTTCCAGTGATGTTTTAGAAACACTCCGGTACTCTTTTTTTACAGAGGTCTCGCATGAAAAAAAGGATGTAGCTATGAAAAATCCTATAAATAATAAAAAACTATTTCTCATTCTTAACTAAAAAAATTGACGAAATATAGAAAGAAATCTCCAATCAATCTGCTACCGATGGCTCCGCGGATGAAAATCAATAATCGTCTGCCGTAGATAATCCCTGTCAAGGTGAGTGTATATTTCGGTAGTTGTAATGGATTCATGTCCCAGCATTTCCTGTACTGCTCGTAAATCCGCTCCGCCTTCCAATAAATGAGTTGCAAATGAATGACGGAAAGTATGCGGACTGATTTTCTTTTTTAATCCTGCTTTTTTTGATAATTCCTTTAATATCATAAACATCATTTCACGGGTTAGCTTTCTTCCTCTTCTATTGAGAAAAACAAAATTCTCAAAACCCTTTTTGACAGGAACGTGGCACCGCACTTCCTTTTGATAAATGGTTAATAATTTCAACGCCGGTTTTCCGATGGGAACCATGCGTTCCTTGTTTCCTTTTCCGATAACTCTCAGAAAACCCTGTTGGTTGAATATGTTATTAATTCTCAGGTCAATTAATTCCGAAACGCGTAAGCCGGAGGAATACATTGTTTCTATCATCGTTTTATTGCGGAAACCTTCGGGAGTGGAAACATCTATCTGTTCAATCAATTTATCAATTTCTGTGACACTTAAAACAGACGGTAGTTTTCTGGGAAGTTTAGGCGATTCCAATAAAAGAGCGGGATTTTCTTTTATAATATCCTGCATCAGCAGAAATTTAAAAAACGATTTTACTCCTGAAATAATCCTCGATTGGCTGTAGGGATTCAGACCTTCCGCCGGAAGGGATTGTACAAAATTCTTCAATTCCTGAATGGAAATTTTTTCGGGCGTGATATCGGGATTTATTGCAGTTATGAAATCAGCGAGTTTCTGAATATCGGAAGCATAAGCCAGCAATGAATTTTCGGAAAGGGAGCGCTCTAATTTCAGAAAGGAGAGGAATTGTTTTTGGAGAGAGAGCCAGGGCATGGGGGGGGTGGGATTAAGGGTAAAGGAGAAAGGTTAAAGGATAAAGGAAATGGGCTTGCCCATGACTGTGGACTACTCTCCCATAATTATAACCTTCCCATTCGCCACATTCCCATAATTATTTTTCACTTGTAAAAAATAAATTCCATCAGTCGCATTTTTGATTGTAATATCTTTTGACAATTTTCCGGTATTGCATTCTACTGTTTCACTATAAACATTCGCTCCCATTACGTCAATGAGCGATAATTTATAAATACCGCTTTTGGGAACATCTGTATTAATTGTGAAAGATTGTTTGCACGGATTAGGAAATAGTTGAAAAGCGATGTTTTGATTCGTAAATGCGGTTCGCTCTTCTTCAATAAAAGTAACGCCCCCCCCATTGCTCGTTTTAAGAATGTTTCCATATTCGCCCACCGCGTAACCCGTATTGGCATCGGTGAAATAAACGGAATATAAATGATCACCTGTCCTTTTTGTTTGGATTGACCAATTAGATCCTCCATTGCTCGTTTTAAGCATGGTTCCATTATTACCTACTGCGTAACCCGAATCGGCATCGGTGAAATAAACGGAATACAAATGATCACCTGTCCCGCTTATTTGGGATGACCAATTTGCCCCCCCATTGCTCGTTTTAATAATGGTTCCACCGCCTCCCACCGCGTAACCCGTATTGGGATCGGTGAAATAAACGGATATTAACCAATCATTTGTACCACTTGTTTGGGCTGACCAACTGGACCCACCATTGTTCGTTTTAAGAATGATTCCATATTCGCCCACTGCGTAACCCGTATTGGCATCGGCGAAATAAACAGTATGTAATTCATTCCCTTGAGGCAAAGGGTTCTGCCATACCCATTGTGCAATGGTTGGTGAAAGAATAAGTTGGAGAAATATAATAGATAGAAGCAATTGAAGAGTTATTTGATTTGGTTTCATGTTATTTCAAATGGAAAGGTTAAGTAATAATTCGGGGGAATAAGTTAAAGTACAAAAGTATAATATTAAACTTTGAAAAAAAAATTATTATACCTCAATCGGTATAAATTTTCGTGTAACTCTGTTCATTGTTCCATTGCTACATTGTTTCATTGTTGTGCTGAAATCATGGAGTCAATTAACAATGAAACAATAGAACAATATGTCAATATAGACATTTGCTGAAATTTATTAAGTTTACAGTATAGTGATTACTCAGGTAAGAATTATTACTCGCAAATAGTGTGTCACGCAAAAACACAATGCATCTAGTCCGCTGTAAAAAAGTGTTGGTGAATGGGATAACAAGTGTGCAGTGGTATAAGGAACTTTTAAAGGTGAAATTTACCAATTTATTTTTATATGTCTTTATGCTGTTGTCCGACTAAACATATAAAAAAAACTATTCTCTCTCTGAAAAATAGTGATTTTACAAAAGTAATCCCCCCGATTATATATGACTTTCGATTAGTCCTTTCAGAACTTTTTGAACATATCACTTATTTTAATCGGGCAAATGTGATTTTTTTAATGTAAAATGTAAAAGTCCATGGGTTGTTTTAACTTCTCACTTTTCCCCCATAATTATAACCTTCCCATTCGCCACATCTCCATAATTATTTTTCACTTGTAAAAAATAAATTCCATCAGTCGCATTTTTGAGGGCAATATCTTTTGACAATTTTCCGGGATTGCACTCCATTGTTTCACTATAAACATTCGCTCCCATTACGTCTATAAGCGATAATTTATAAATACCACTTTTGGGAACATCTACATTAATAGTAAAAGATTGTTTGCACGGATTAGGAAATAGTTGAAAAACGATGTTTTGTTTCGTAAACGCGGTTCGCTCTTCTTCAATAAAAGAAACGCCGCCGTTGGTCGTTTTAAGGATGGTTCCATTATATCCTACTATGTAACCCGTATTGGCATCGGTGAAATAAATGGACTTTAAAAAGTTATATGTCCCGCTTGATTGGGATGACCAAGCCAAGCCCCCATTGTTCGTTTTAAGAATGGTCCCACCATCTCCTACCACGTAGCCCTTAATTGCATCGGTGAAATAAACAGAGTGTAACCACTCACTTGTCCCGCTTGTTTGGGATGACCAAAAAGAGCCCCCATTGCTCGTTTTAAGAATGATTCCATTATAGCCCACTGCGTAGCCTGTATTGACATCGGGGAAATAAACTGAATATAACGATTCCGTTGTTCCGCTGCTTTGTGCCGTCCAATTCGTACCAGCGTTGCTTGTTTTTAGAATTGTTCCACTTTCACCAACCACGTAACCTGTATTTATGTCACTGAAATAAACGGAATGTAACCCATAATCTGTTTCGCTTGTTTGGAATGACCAATTCGTACCACCATTGTTCGTTTTAAGAATGGTCCCTTGGTCTCCTACAGCATATCCCGTATTGGCATCTGGGAAATAAACTGAATGTAAGCTTACAGTTGTTCCAACTGAAACGGTTGTCCAATTTGAACCCCCATTAATGGTTTTAAAAATAGAATTACAATCGGAACCAACTGCGTACCCTGTATTAGTATCGGTGAAATAAACTGAATTAAATTCATAAAGAATCACTACACCAGAATTTGCTGACCAATTCGTACCTCCATTGCTCGTTTTAAGAATGGTTCCAGATTCGCCCACTGCGTAACCAGTATAGGCATCGGTGAAATAAACTGAACTTAAATCATTAGTTGTTTTTTGGCTTGATTGAATTGACCAACTCGAGCTCCCACTGGTTGTTTTAAGAATTATGCCAGATTCACCTACTATGTAGCCGGTTTTGGTGTTGGTGAAATAAACTGAAAGTAAATATTTATTTGTTACGTTTGTTAAGTCTGATAGGTCTGACCAATTTGTACCGCCATTGCTCGTTTTAAGAATAGTTCCATTAAACCCAACCACGTACCCAGTATTGTCATCTGCAAAATAAACTGAATATAAAGGTTGACCTATTCCGATTGAAATTGTTAACCAATTTGTACCCCCATCATTTGTTTTTAGAATGGTTCCAGTTCCAGTTCCAGCTCCACCTACTGCGTACCCAGTATTTGTATTTGTGAAATATACCGACGATAAATATTTATATATTCCAATTGTTAGAGATGACCAATTCGTACCCCCATTGATTGTTTTGAGAATGTTGACATAATAACCCACTACATAGCCCGTATCCTTATCGGTGAAAAAAACTGAAGTTAAATCTTGAGTTGTTCCGCTTGATTGGACTGACCAATTTGCCCCCCCATTGCTCGTTTTAAGAATGGTTCCAGCACCGCCCACCGCGTAACCCGTATTAGCATCGGTGAAATAAATGGAATTTAAATAATTACTTGTCCCGCTTGTTTGGGCTGACCATTTTGCCCCCCCATTGCTCGTTTTAAGAATAGTTCCAAAACCACCCACAGCGTAACCAGTATTGGCATCGGTGAAATAAACGGAATTTAAACCATTACTTGTCCCGCTTGTTTGGGCTGACCAATTGGAGCCCCCATTGCTCGTTTTAAGAATAGTTCCAAAACCACCCACAGCGTAACCAGTATTGGCATCGGTAAAATAAACGGAACGTAAATCATTGCCTTGCGGCAGAGGGTTTTGCCAGACCCACTGTGCATTTGTATAAGTAAAAGAAAAGAAGAGAAAAATAAGAGATAGAAGCAATTGAAGAGTTGTTTGATTTGATTTCATGGTTTTTCAAATTAAAAGGTTAAATAATAATTCAGGGTAATAAATTGAAGTACAAAAGTATAAAAAATTGTGGTAACGATATGAGGTCTGTGACACGATTTGATTATAAAAAAACTTTCGTACCTTTACGTTATTAATTAAATATTTTCCGGAGAATCAATCCAAAAACAGTTATAAACTCCGGAATTCTTAAATTTTTTCCTTTTTAACCAATCATTGTTATGGGATTAATATACGCAATCGTTCGGCTTAGAAATTATGATGATATTCTGCTAGCCAATAAAAGATATATAAAGCCGGAAGAAATACGCAGTGAAACAATCAAAGTGTTGGTAGATGCTGGAGCAAGCATGCTTTCTATTAACGAGCACCTTAAAAATCAACTGGGTTTAAATAAAGTATATGAAAGAGAAGTAGAGCTGGCTGATGGCAGAGTGCAATTATTAGAAGTAGTGGGTCCCATTGAAATTTCGTTTGAAAACAGGGTATCTATTTCCTCTGCTTTTGTACTTTCTCAGGGAGAGCCGTTATTGGGTGCAATTCCCATGGAAGAAATGGATGTAATTTTACACCCTCAAAAAGAAAAAATGATTATTAACCCCGATAACCCATACATTCCTAAATTAAAACTTAAATAGATATCTTAAATTCGCAAACCTGTTTCAGATTAGTATATATCTCCATTCATGAAAGAAAAAGCCCTCCTCCTTACCATACTCATTTCATCCATCTTGGTTTTTTCGTTAGTGGCTTTTTTATATCTCATTCCTCAAACGGGTGTCTTAGGAAAGCTGGATGTTTCCAATTTACCAAAATTCAATGCCACTCTTAATGCTTTATGCACCTTCTTGCTTATTACAGGTTATATCTTCATCCGGAAGAAAAAATTTAAAGAGCATAAATACTGCATGATTACGACATTCATGTTATCTTCCGTATTTCTGATTTCCTACGTCGTGTATCATGCGCAGGCAAAACCAACCCATTTCGGAGGAGAAGGTCTTGAAAAAGGTATTTATTTTTTTATTCTCATTACTCATATAATTCTTGCCGCTTTCATTTTACCCATGGCAATTCTTTCCATGCTACGTGGTTTGAATAAACAATACGTGCTACACCGGAAGATTGCAAAATGGACATTGCCGGTTTGGTTGTATGTGACGATTACAGGAGTGGTGGTTTATTTTATGATTTCGCCGTATTATTAAAATCCCCATGCTCAGACAAATAATTAAACACGTATCTTTTGTACTTATATTAACACTCACAAGCATTTCTGCAGGGGTTTTCTGGTATCACTATATGGAGAACTACCCCTGGCTGGATGCTTTTTATATGACCGTGATTACCATTTCATCCGTTGGATTCGGAGAAGTTCATCCCATTTCAGATAACGGGAAAATTTTTACCATTTTTTTTATTATTTTTAACCTCATAATTATCGCATACATCATTGCGGTTATGACCCGGTTTATTTTTGAAGGAGAATTAAAACACATTTTCAAACAATATATGGAAACAAAAGAACTTGGTAGTTTCAAAGATCACATTATTATATGTGGCTTTGGAAGAAATGGCAGGAAAGCATCCGAAGTACTGTCACTGAATAAAAAAAAATTTGTCATCGTTGAGCATAATGCTGAGATGAAAAAAAACGTTGAGGCAAAAGCAGATTATCTGTTTCTGATTGGCAATGCCACCGACGATGACATTCTGGAAAAAGCCGGAGTAAAAACAGCAAGTGCATTGATAGCCACACTTCCCGAAGATGCCGATAATGTTTTTATTGCGCTGACTGCCAGAGAACTTAACCCGAAGATAAAAATTATCAGCCGGGCATCGGATGAATCCTCCTATAGTAAAATGAAAAGAGCCGGAGCCGACTATGTTATCATGCCTGATAAAATCGGTGGAAGTCACATGGCAAACATGATTATCAGACCTGATGTGATGGCATTTCTCGATATGATTAACGGAGAAGGTGACACTCAGCTTAGAATGGAAGAAATTCCGTTCGAAAAACTTTCTGAAAATTTCAAAAATAAATCCATCAAAGAACTTGATATCCGGAATAAAACCGGCGCCACTGTTATTGGTTATAAAAATTCTACTGGTAATACTTTTACGGTTAACCCGGACCCGAATACTTTACTTGGTAGCAATGATAAAATGATTATCCTCGGCACTGATGTTGAGATTAGAAAATTTATCAGTTTGTTTGAAAAGGAAGGCGTTTAATAGGTAACATACATGACTTTAAGAATTACAATAAATTTATATTTTATTTATCTTTTTTTATATGGCATTCCGGTTTACTGCCAACCGAATGACATTAAAATTGCCAACGAATATTTTAATCAGGGGGATTACGAAAAAGCAATTCCTGTTTATAAAAAGGTCTTTGACGACAAACAATTAGGTCCTTTGGTTTATTTTTATTACAGTGAATCGTTAATACGCACAGGGGACTATGAAACGGCTGAAAAAGTAATTAAGAAAACGATGAAGCGGAATGAGCAAAATCCCTCGTTCTCCATTGACCTCGGGGTACTTTATAAAAAATGGGGCAAACTCAGTGACACAAAAGAAATTTTTGAAGAAGTAATTAACCGGATAGAAAACAACTTGAATTACGCACGGATGGCAGGTTCCTCCTTTACCCGTCACGATGAAATTGACTACGCCATTCGTTGTTACGAGACCTACCGGAAAAATTCCCGTGACATTAATATTTTCTCCGCAGAATTGATACAGTCATTCAGGAGAAAGGGTGACCTCGAACGGTTGATTACCGAATTAGTGCAACTAGTTAAATCAGACCCCACACTGCTTGATTATTCTAAAAATCAATTACAAAATGATTTACGCGATGAAAAGAATTTTGAAAAATTGGAATCCATGCTCTATTCAGGAATGCAATCCGATCCCGAAGCGTTGGTATATCCGGAATTATTAATGTGGTCTTTTATACAACGAAGGAACTTTGAAGATGCCTTGATACAAGCCAAAGCATTAGACCGCCGTTTTGGCAATACAGGAAACCGTGTCATGGAATTGGGATTTATATGTTTGGAAAATGCTGATTTTAATTTAGCTATTAAATCTTTTGAATATGTAGTAAATCTGGGAAGAGATAATAGGAACTACATTCAGGCAAGAGGATATCTGATTACCGCCCGGGAATCTGCTCTTAAAACCGGAACCTTGCTGGATGAAACGAATATTAAATCCATTCTGAGTGATTATAAGATGTTGATTGATGAACTGGGAGAAAATTTTAGTACGGCGCCTTTTATCAGAGCCATGGCGCTCCATTGCGCTTTTTATATGAATAAATTAGATACCGCTGTAATTATTCTAAATAAGATTATTCAGATGTATGGCATTCATCGTAATTTATATTCGCAATGCAAACTTGATTTGGGTGACATTTATATTTTAATGGGAGAATACTGGGAAGCAACCCTGCTTTATTCTCAGGTTGAAAAAGCAAACAAAGGAGAGCCAGTCGGCGAAGATGCCAAGTTCCGTAATGCACGCCTTGCTTTTTACAAAGGGGAATTTGATTGGGCGCAGGCACAACTTGAGGTTTTAAAAGAAGCCACTACCCGCGAAATTGCCAATGATGCACTTTCATTAAATTTATTAATCAGAGATAATCTGGCGCTGGACACTATAGAAAAACCGCTGTTGCAATATGCTCATGCCGAACTTTTGTATTTTCAAAACAGTTTTGACAATGCACTTGTATCATTAGACAGCATCTTGCACGCGTTTCCTTATCATTCATTGACCGATGAAATTTACTTCCTGAAATCAAAAATATTTCTGAAGAAAAGACAACCCGGACCTGCAACAGAAGAATTGGAAAAAATCCTGCTTCAATATCCGTTGGATATTTTAGGTGATGATGCTTGCTTTACGTTAGGTGAAATTTTCGAGCAATTTCTTAACGATAAAGAAAAAGCAAAACACTATTATTATGAGGTGCTTACAAAATATCCTGCGAGCAGTTATAAAGTAGAAGCAAGGAAGCGGTACAGGAAATTACGAGGGGATGGGGCGTAAAAGGATAAAGGTTAAAGGTTAAATAAAAAAAATAGAAAAGTGAATTAATCCGTATAAGAAGGGTTTACAACAAAAAAACTCCTGTAAAATTCATTGCAGGAGCTTTTGCCATTAGGTAACCAGGGTCGTTACGGCTACTAATTTACTACACTAAAGTGAACTTTCCAACCTTTTTTTAAGAAAAATTAAATATTTTTTCTAATTAACTATTTATCAACAAGTTACAACTAATTTTTTTTTCGTTTATACCGGTAAAACAACCCTATTATTAGTAGAATCCCTAAAAAGGCAAAACCGATTTTTTGCAAAAGCCCTGCCCTTTCGTTTTCATTTGCTTCCTCTGCTTTTATTTGTTCAATCAGTGTTTTCTCTTCCATGGCTTGTTTTTTTATGGACGCTTTAATTTCTTGTTTTTTCTCTTTAAGCGAACTTTGTACTTCTGCTAATGAGTCCTTGCAACTGTTATAGTTGATTTCATAGTAATTTGCTTCCGTTTGCCTGTTAATTTTTTTATAGAGTTGAAATAATTTGAAAAGATAACTGAGGGAAATACTCCCTTCTTTGGTTTCTCTGGCATAACTTAATGCTTTTTCCAGGTTTAGAATTTCATTTTTGCTGTCGCGTTTTAAGCGGGAAAGAAAACTTTTTCTTTCAAAATAAATACACAGGGATTTATTATCTTTTACCATGGGAAGAATTTTTTGTGTTTCATTAAAAAAAGGAACTATATTTTTATCAGACATAGTGTCTTTCATACAAAAAATTACATTCATATATCCGTTTAAAAGACGGGTCGCCGCCACGGAATCATCGGGTTGACGTTCAAGTTGTGCCTTCCAAATCCGGTTTGATTTTGAAAAATAATTTATTGCCGATGTAAAATCTCCCTTGATGTAAAAGGTCTCCCCCAACTGATAATAGGCATCGGCAGGTTCCTTTTGCGAACCAAGAATCTCTGAAATTTTCATTCCACGGATATACCATGAGATTGAGCTATCGTATCTTTTCTGGATTCGGTACAATAATCCGATTTGATTGCAAACCGCAATTGAACCATAGTAATCCTTTATTGCATCTGAAATTTCCAATGCTTTCAGGTTATAGGTGAGAGCCATGGGAAAATCATCTATGAAAGAATATATTTTTCCAAGGTTTACATACACATTAAATAACCCCGCTCTCACCTCTAAGTTTTTTTGTTGTACAAGGTTGAGCCGGAAAAAATAATCCAGGGCGTTTAAAAAATATTTTCTTGCTTTTTCAAACTCATTTATAAAAAGAGAAGCGGCGCCTGCACGGTTAAAAACGTTTATGAGTTCTTTTTTGTAATTCACTCTGTCCGGAAAAATTAAATTGAGTACTTTAAGTAACATGGTCTGGCGTTTAAAAAATAATACGGCATCCTCATATTGATTATTTTTAAGATAATAATTTCCAATTTTTCCACAGGCATCCGAAATACGGAAAAGTTCCAGAGTGTCGGCAGATAATAAATCATTAAATTTTGCAGAAGTATCCGATTCCGGAAATGGGAAATCAATGACCTGTTTTTTTAATGAGTCAATGAAATCGGCTTTGACGTTAGGTATAGCCAAAATGAAAACAAACAGGAATAATAATTTTTTGTGCATCAGAGGACGGTACAAGGGTATAGGGTATAGGGTATAAGGGGAAAAATCCCGTTAAAATCTTTGTTACTATTCAACACTCCAGTTTTTTGCCACTGATTACACGGATTAAAAAATAAAATCCGTGTAATCAGTGGCAACATTTTTTTCTGCTGATTAGTTACAAATCTTTGCAATTACATTTTTTTAAAATTTTCCAGAATGTCACACGCTTTGGCTAATTGTTCATCGTCAAAATCGAGATGAGTCACAAACCGGACTTGCTGTGGTCCTGTGGAAACTGCTTTTAGGGAGTTTTGCGCTAAATAGTTTACAAATGTATCTGTTTCTAAGGTTTTTTGTAAATGAATAATAATAATATTTGTTTCAACAGGTAAAATCTTTTCAACGTAGGGCTGATTTGACAAGCAACTTTCAAGTATTTTAGCTCTACGATGATCCTCTTTCAGACGTGCAATATTATTATCCAATGCGTATATACAAGCAGAGGCATATATACCCGATTGTCTCATTCCGCCTCCCAAAACTTTTCTGATTCTACGCGCTTTATAAATAAATTTTTCATTTCCAATAAGCACTGAACCGGCGGGAGCCCCTAACCCCTTTGAAAAACAAACTGAAATACTGTCAAATAATGAACCCAGTTCAAGGGTATTTCCTCCGGTCACAAGCAGGGCATTGAAAATTCTGGCACCATCCAAATGAATCTTCAACTTATTTTTCCTGCATATATCAGAAATGGCTTTTAATGTTGCTGTAGAATAACAAGAGCCGCCGCCTCTGTTTGAAGTATTTTCAATAGTTACCAATTGTGTTTTTGGAAAATGCGCATTATCCGGGTTTATATTTGGGATTATATCTTCAGGATTTAATCTTCCCCTATCGCCTTGAACTGTACGCACCGAAACCCCGGAATTAAAAGCGATTCCACCTCCTTCGTAGCGGTAAACGTGAGAAGATTGTTCGCAAATTAATTCGTCTCCAGGTTGGGTATGAACCTTAATGGCAATCTGATTGGTCATGGTTCCGGAAGGACAAAAAACTGCCTGTTCCATTCCAAACATTTCAGCGCATTTTTTTTCTAATGCATTTACGGTTGGGTCATCGCCGAATACATCATCTCCCACTTCGGCACTCATCATGGCTTTGAGCATTCCTGTGGAAGGGCGTGTTACAGTGTCACTGCGGAGGTCTATTTGCATTAGTCATTTAGTGTTAAGTGTTATATGTTAAGTGTTATGTGTTATGTGTTATGTGTTAAGTGTTATGTGTTATGTGTTATATGTTAAGTGTTATGTGTTATGTGTTATGTGTTATGTGTTATGTGTTATATGTTAAGTGTTATGTGTTATGTGTTACGTGTTAATTATTATTTTGTAACTAAACTGTACACATTAGTATTAAAAAACAAATAACACTTAACAAAAAATAAAAAATGTATAAGTATGAGCACAATATTCAAATAAAAAATTTTCATATTCAAGATGCTCCATACTCTACCCCAAACACCTCCACAAATTTTTCCAAAAAAACCTTTTTCACTTCTTTCATGGAAAATTCCTGCCCATTTTCTTTTTTCATGGATGTAACCTGCTTATCTTTGATTCCACAAGGAATAATATAGTTAAAAAAAGTAAGATCCGTATTTACATTTAACGCCAACCCGTGCATGGTGACCCATCGGCTTGAACGCACTCCTATGGCACAAACCTTTCGGGCTTTAGCGGGAATGTCCGGTTCAATCCATACTCCGGTATATCCCGGAAATCTTCCAGACGAAATTCCAAAATATGCCAACGTAAGAATAACACTCTCTTCTAAAGAGCGAAGATATAATCCAATATCGGTAAAAAAATTTTCCAAATCCAAAATGGGATAAACCACCAATTGTCCCGGACCATGAAAGGTAATGTCCCCGCCACGGTTAATAGGATAATAACTGATTCCTTTTTCCGCTAATTTGTTTTTATTTAGAAGAAGATTGTTCTCGGCGCCACTCTTTCCGAGAGTGAAAACAGGGGGATGTTCACAAAGGATTAAATGGTTTTCAGTAAGATTTTTTTGTTTTTCAGTCCGGTGATTTTCAATTTTTATTTTTACGGTCTTATGTAATTGCTCTTCCTGAAAATCCCATGCTTGTTTAAAGTCAATTAACCCAAGGTCGTGGAGGGTGACACTGCGATTTATTTGATTATTGGTCATTTATCTTCCTTCGCTTTTCCCATTCTCACCCCCACTACCATCCTGTTCTTGCGAACTACATCGAGGGTTTGCTCAACTTTCATAAGTAGTGAATCAAGTTTGCGTGCAAATTCTTTATCATTGATAAATTTTCCGGCAGTAGTTTCTTTATCCATCACTTTACCCATCACCGTATTCATGGCTGACAAACTGTTCCGGGCAATCTCCATGGTTGATTCAATTTCATTGAGCATTTTATGCATTCCATCGAATACTTGTTTTGTAGTTACCGGCAAGCTATCCAACATCTTTATACCCCCATCAAGCCCTTTGGCAACTTTGTTAAAATTATTTATGGTTTCGCTTACTTGTTCCACTACCTTTTTCTTGTTAAAATCCTGAATGATCAGGTCCACGCCATCCATAGTGGCGCGCAGATTTTTAGGATTAATGGATTCAATAATCATTGCCAGTTTCAAGCTGAGATTGCTGAAAGAAGCAATGGTAAATGCAAGATTCTGGTCGCTCATATCCGCAAAAACTCTCCCGAATTTTGACATAACCTGAGAGATATCCATAGCGGAAACACCACGAATGGAATCCGTTTTTTCATAGTGATTGGAACCAGGTACCAAATCAATCTTTTTTCCACCCATCAAATCCTTCATATTTATAGCGGCGTAACCATCTTCATAAATCTTTACATCTCCTTCCACGGCAATGGTAACACGAACCCCTTTGGATAATAAATTCAGGTTGTCAACCCTGCCTTTTTTCATACCAAATACATAAACAGGATCTCCGGGTCCTAAGCCGCCAATATCATCAAAAAGCACTTTGATTTTTTGCTGTCCTGCACTATAGACCTGGTCGTTGGAAAGAAACTTAATGACCAGAAACAGGATAATGAGTGATGCCAGAAATGTAAGACCTATGCGATATTCCTTTTTCAAGTTGAATTTATGAAATTTATTTTTTGTTTATATAAAATACCTTTTACCTTTATACCCCTATACCCTTATACCTCTATACCCTATACCTTTTTAGCTAATGCGTTTTTAAGATAATTAATCACTTCAACCGGAGCTGGATCAATCTTATTCTCAAGGGCAAGAAAATAGGATACCCAGTCCAAATAATGCACCAAATATAATACATGTTGACAAAATGTACTGCCTTTTGCATTTATTTCAATTATTGAGGATGTGTTTTTCTTAATTAGAGGTCTGATAATCTTAAATCTTGCCTGTGTACGGGGATGTTCACCTTCAAAACGGATGTTTACGACCGCTGTATTTTTTACTATGTGTTTAGGAAATACCCAGCCCACCAGTTCGTTGTGATTCATTTCAGGAATTGCATTATATGCACAATGCTGTTTTGAATTTTCATTTACCTGTTGTTTAAACCGGAGTGCTACCGGACTGATTTGATCACTGCTGTATGCAAAAATTATTTTGTTTTTTAACAGGGCGGCTGTTTTCTTTGCTTTGATGCAAATCCCTTTTTGTTCTTTCATCAGAAATTCTGCTGATTTTTGAATCTCATTAATAAAGGAACCGGAAATCAGATTAAAACGATGGAGAATATATAGCTGAGCAATAAATGAATAAGCCAGCGCCGCGCGGGGTGCAGGAATTCCTGATTTGATTTTGAAAAGTAAAAAATTATTTTGCTGTGCCAACCCGGCTACTTTTCCACCTGAAGTGACACAAACGATTTTTGCACCTGTGCTTTTTGCATTTTCCAGACATTCAAGCGTCTCTTCGGTATTTCCTGAATATGAAGAAGCGATAAAAAGTGTGTGGTTACTGATAAATGGCGGCAGGATATATCCATTGGATACAATAAATGGTATCTTTAATTCTCTACCGGCAAGCATTTGTGCAAAGTGCGCACCAATACCTGAACCTCCTAATCCGGCAACCAGTACCTCAGAAGGATGAAAATCGTTTGTGGATATTGTAGTATTTTTGCCGCTCTCAATTGCCTCAAGTAGCTGTTGGGGAAATTGCGCAATAAGTTCTTTCATAATGTAATTTTTGTATTTAAACCTATAACTAAAACCAAAAGCCCATGAAAAATTCAATTACCAAACCCTCCAAAAACCCACGCAAGATATTAAAAAAAAGTGAAAATCCAACCCTTCTTGAAAAAGGAAGGCAGGGGGAATCGGTTGCCGCTGTTTATCTTCAGCGACATGGTTATACTATCAAAGAGCGAAATTACCGGATTTCAAAGTACGAAGTGGATATCCTTGCTGAGAAGGACAATACCTTGGTTTTTTGTGAGGTGAAAATGCGAAGTAATATTAAAAACGGCTCTCCTGAATACAATGTGGGAGCTGATAAACTGCATAAATTAACCAGAGCCGCCATGCTTTACCTTAACTATTTTCCCTACGCCGGAGCAGTTCGTCTTGATGTGCTTGCGGTAAACCCTTATAAGGACGGGTTTGAGGTAAAGCATTATAAGGATGTGTTATATTAAGGGCACCTCTAAAAACTTGTCTTTTGTCCAGATACTGCGTTGTCAGAAATTTTTAAATCCTCATTTACCCAATGTAAACTCCGGTTTAAAAATTTCTTCCGCCTTGTCTCTGGCCAAAATCCATAGTTTTTAGAAGTACCCTTAAGATTAAATACAAAGTGCACCATTCTCCGACACTCCGATACCCCCATACACCGATACTTTTTTACCATTTAAGCGTAAATCAGAAAATTTCATGTACTTTTGTTCTATAAATCCAACCTAACCATGACTTCCGACCAACTAAAAGATTTAAGAGCCCGCACTGAGGCACTGAGGAGGTTTCTTTGACGTAGATGTCAAAATAGCTGAAATCAAAAAAGAAGAAATGACTTCAGAAGCGCCGGATTTCTGGAATGACACTGCAAAAGCCAGCCAAATTCTCAAATCCATCAAATCAAAAAAAATCTGGGTACATGCTTATGAAGTTGTGAAAACCAACGTGGAGGATCTTTGTGTATTTTACGACTTTTTCAAAAGCGGTGAATTGGATGAGAAAGAAATGGATAAACATTTTAATGACTCGCTGAAAGCCGTTGAGGAACTGGAACTAAAAAAGATGCTGGGTCGCCCCGACGATTCCATGGATGCGGTGCTCCATATCAATTGTGGCGCTGGTGGTACTGAAAGTCAGGATTGGGCAGAAATGCTCATGCGTATGTATGTAATGTGGGGGGAGAAAAATAATTTTACCGTTCGCACCTTAAACATTCAAACCGCCGAGGAAGCCGGCATTAAATCTGCCGATCTTGAAATCACCGGTGAATTTGCTTATGGCTACCTCAGAGGGGAAAGCGGGGTTCATCGCATGGTTCGCATCTCTCCTTTCGATTCCAACAAACGCCGGCACACTACTTTCGCTTCTGTGTATGCATATCCTCTGGTGGATGACACTATTAAAATTGAAGTAAATCCTGCCGATATCACCTGGGATACATTCCGCGCCGGAGGACATGGAGGACAAAATGTAAACAAAGTGGAGACGGCAGTGCGTTTGAAACATGCACCTTCTGGAATTATTATCGAGTGCCAGCAGGAGCGCTCTCAGGGGCGGAATAAAGATAAGGCATTACAGATGTTACGTTCGCAACTTTATGAAATGGAAATACGAAAGCGCGACGAAGCCAAAGCCATTGAGGAAGGAAAAAAACTAAAAATAGAATGGGGCTCTCAAATCAGGAGTTATGTGTTTCATCCCTATAAAATGGTCAAAGATTTACGTACCGATTTTCAAACCTCAGATGTTAATTCCGTGATGGATGGGGAAATAAATGGGTTTATCCGTTCGTTTTTGCTGGAGGGGTAGCCCTTAATATTCCACCGTCACCCCATTCACCACACGCGTGCAACGCATACCGGTTTTGAAAACTTCCGGCTTCAGCACGGAGCTATGTTTCAACATACGCACACATTCCTGAATTCCTTCGGGTATGGAAGGATGGGGTTGTATCAGTTCAGTGAGTAATTCAATGCCACCGTTAGTTGAAATCAGCAGTGACACAGCCGCCATAGCACTGGAGCTGTGCATTCCCAACGCCCGCATTCCAAGCACTTTCATCTGGTCATCATCGCTGACCAAGATTTTGAAAAATCCATTAGTATTTCTTTTGGCAAGCGCTCTTGAAATGTAGGAGTAATGATAACAAGCCACCCGGTAAGATAAACCGGCGGCGCGGGCTTGCTTTTCGTTCATACCCACTGCGGCAATTTCCGGATTCAGAAACATGATGGTAGAAATATTTGAATAAGAGAGCGGTTTGATTTTATTCCCATAAATTTTTTCTACCGCATGTCTTCCCTCCAATTCTCCTACATTGACAAGGGCAATGTCTGCAGTGAGGTCTCCAACGGCATAAATATTGGGAACAGAGGTCTGAGTGTCATTGTCTTCGATATGACCGCCCGACTTGCATTTTATCCCTGCTTTTTCCAATCCTAATCCCTCTATATTTGGAACTCTCCCTATAGATAACAATGCTTTTTCCACTTCAAAGGTTTGACGGCTATCATCTTTGTATTTAAGGGAGTAAGATACCTTCCCATTTAAAATGTCTAATTTGTCTAAGGATGCATTGTGGTGAATATTGACTCCCAATTCTTCAAAATTTTTAATAACCACTTCTGCTACATCATCGTCTTCAAAAGGAAGAATCCTGTCTTCTTTATCAATGAGATTTACGCGAGTGCAACCAAAATTTCCAAGAATGGTGGCAAATTCACAACCGATGACACCGGCACCGACAATGACAATGCTTTTCGGAAAACCGCTCATGGAATGAATGCCATTGCTGGTGCAAATAATCTTTTCATCCACTGGAATATTATTCAACACTCTGGGTCGGCTTCCGGTAGCAAGAACAATATTTTCTGCCTGAATTATTTCTGTGGCACCATCTTCTGTAGTAATTTTTATAGTATTTCTGTCTTCCAGTTCTCCTTTTCCATTGATAAATGAAAAATTATCGCCTTTCATCATTTCCAATGCTTCCACTTGCTTCATTAATTGTTTCTCTTTTGTATTGAGCGTATCATTCATTGATTTCAGGATCCAGTCGAAATCGGGTTTTAACTTTCCGGAGAGTCCGGTAGATGCCGTGCCAGATTGTATTAACCTGTTTTCGGCAAAATTTCTGAATTCAAAATACTCGGTAGAAATTTCCCAGAGGGTTTTGGAAGAAAGAGCGCCATTGAAAACTGCGGCTCCCCCGAGACGGTTCTTCTCGATGAGAATTGTTTTTTTGCCGAAATCAAGGGCTCGCATGGCGGCGGCATAACCCGCAGGTCCACCGCCGATAACACAGAGGTCGTATTTTTTCATATTGTCCGTGAATGGGAATGTAAAGGTAGGAAAAAATTAATAATTTAGAATTAAGAATTATAGCAATACAACTTAGGTTTTAGAAAAAAAACATATAACACTAAACAAAAAATGAAAAATGTATAAGTATGTCCGCAATTTAAAAAACAATTACAAAAATTGAAAAAGTGAACCCACTTTGTCATTAATTGTTACGTGTTACGTGTTATTCATTATTTTTCGGAAACCTGTTATTTTCTGTTAATTCTGATTAGTTTTAATAGAATAAAGCGCTCTCACATTAAAAACTGCCGAGCGATTCAGAATTGCTTCAAATCCTTTTTTTCCTTCGTGGATTACAAAAAAATTGTTTAATCCCCATTCGAATGAAAACCCGGCGCTGAGGAGAAATCTTTTTAGGTTCACTTGCATTCCGGTTCCTGCTGAAATTTGAAAATTATTCAACGAAAGAAGATAACCATGCCATCCACCATTTTTATTAATTTCTATGGGATTAAAATTCTCAACTTCGTCAATATATGTCTCAGTGATTAAATTGTACTGATGTAAAAAAATCTGATAGGATATTAGATACAGGTAAGAAAATCCAGGTTCCAGGTACCAA
Organism: Bacteroidetes bacterium RIFCSPLOWO2_12_FULL_37_12; assembly: GCA_001769655.1. Taxonomy (GTDB): domain Bacteria; phylum Bacteroidota; class Bacteroidia; order 2-12-FULL-37-12; family 2-12-FULL-37-12; genus 2-12-FULL-37-12. The sequence continues at coordinate 234,175 of MEPC01000024.1, forward strand.
AATACATTTGTATGTCCAACAAGAAAGCGGAAGTTAAGCGGAAGTTCCAAATATCCGGCACGAATTTCCGTAAATTCCTGACTGTATTGATTTTTTTGTTGAAATCCTTTTGGATTATATTTTAACCCTGAGCAGACATTTAGTTTTTTCGTGGGTTGGTATGAAATCGTTACTCCCAAAGGAAAATCGGTGATATATCTGACATATTCATTGGGCGGGAGATTTTCATTACTAATTCGCATGTAGGACCAGGAAACGCCGGATTCAATGCCTATTGCAAACTGTGAAGACGCAGAATTTGAAAAATGCAGTGACACTGCAATTAAAATGAATGTTGAGTATTTGGGTGAGAACCTTATGCGCATTATTTTTTGTTATACCCATTCACTACTCCCTGAAAAAACTCCGGATTTTCTCAAAGATATTCTTCTCGCTCCTGTCTGGATGCGGAAAAAAGTTAGACGAGTTGCGTAGAGTGCTGATTATTTTTTTTTCGTCGGAAGAAAGATTTTGCGGAGTCCATACGTTTATATGCACCAATAAATCTCCTCTGTCATACGAATTAAACTCCGGTATTCCTTTGCTTTTCAATCGTAGAATTTTTCCGCTCTGGGTTCCCGGTTCAATGCCGATTTTCGCTTTTCCGCTCAAGGTTGGTATTTCTACAGAAGTTCCCATGCAGGCATCCGGAAAACCAATGTATAATTCATAAATTAAATTCAGCCCGTCCCGCATAAGGAATTCGTGTGGGATCTCTTCAACCACTATAATCAAATCACCTGGGATTCCACCTTGCGGAGGAGCATTCCCTTTGCCGCTCATGGATAACTGAACCCCTTCCACCACCCCTGCCGGAATATTCATGGTGATCATTTCTTCCCCTATCATTCGCCCATCGCCATTGCAGTTTTTGCAGGAGGATGTCACTACCCGCCCTTCGCCGTGACACCGCGGACAAGTAGTAACTGTTTGCATTTGTCCGATAAAAGTATTGGTCACTTTCCGCACCTTTCCACTGCCTGCGCATTGCAGACAGGTTTGAACCGCATTTCGGTCTTTGGCGCCTGTGCCATCACACACATTGCAGGGAACTTGCTTTTTTACTTTGATTTTCTTTTCAACGCCATTAGAAATTTCCTCGAGGGTAAGTTTTAACTTGATTCGTAAGTCAGTCCCACGGTTTACTCTTCGTGCACGACCGCGGGTTCCTGTTTCAAAAAAGTCCTCAAAACCGCCACCGAATGGACTTCTCCCTCCGAAAATATCTCCGAAATGTTCAAAAATGTCTTCAACATTTACATTTCCACCCGAAAATCCTCCATTGACTCCCTGATGGCCATATTGATTATAGCGTTGCCGTTTTTCATTATCGCTAAGCACATCATACGCTTCGGCAGCTTCTTTAAATTTATCCTCTGCCGCTTTATCCCCCGGATTTTTATCAGGATGGTATTTAATAGCCATCTTCCGGTATGCCTTTTTTATTTCATCGGCAGGTGTGTTGCGGTCAACCCCTAGAACCTCGTAATAGTCGCGTTTTGACATTTGTGAAATTAGAAATTAGTCATTGGAAATTAGTCATTAGAGATTAATACACTCATTCTCTCGCCCCTCTCCATTTTTTTGGAGAGGGGCTGGGGTGAGGTTTTTTTGATTGGATATTGAAAAATTTATACCGTCTCGTTTTTCGCTTCCAGCTTTCCCACTACAACTTTCCCAAACCGGATAATTTTATCATTCAGAAAATATGCTTTTTCCATTTCGTCAATTACTTTTCCATCTTTATCTTTATCCTCTACGGGTATATTGGAAATTGCCTGATGAATTTCGGGATTGAAAGATTCACCAACGGAGCTAACCCCTTTCAATCCTTTTTGTTCTAATGCAGAAAAGAGTTTAGTAAAAATAAGTTCAACACCTGCTTTTAATGCAATGGCATCAGACGATGAGTTAAACGATTTTTGTGCTCTTTCAAAATCATCCAGGATGGGCAACAGTGAAGTTATAATATCCTGCCCCGCATATTTAATCAAGTCAATTCTTTCTTTGTTGACTCTCCTTTTATAATTTTCAAATTCAGCGAAAAGACGTAAATGTTTGTCGTTAAGTGCCTGGAGTTCCTCTTCTTTCTTATTTAATAATTCTGTATCAGAGGCAACGGCTTGATTGGTTTTGGAGCCCGTATTTTCCGAATTTGCTGAATCAACTTTCATTGTAGTTGAATTACCATTTTGCGTAGTATTTACACGTTGGGTGTTATCATCAGCTACCTGACTATCTACTGAATTTTCTTCAGGATTATTTACTTTTTCAGGTGAATCCTCACCTTTTTGTGTCTTATCGTTTTTCATTTTTTTTAGCAGGGGGTGTTTTTCTTCAAAATAATTGCCAAGATACGATTAAATGACAAATTGTCATGGGTGTTTCATTGTTTTATTGATACATTGCTACATTGCTACATTGCTTCATCAGAAAGGTTAATTCTTTTTTTCAGGTGATGGAAAGGATTTATCTTTGCCTTTTTACTTTATCAGGAACAACAATTTTTCACGGTCTTTTACTATATAAAATTAGTTCCGTAGGAACGGTTCATATTATAACAACGGACTTCAGTCCGTTGTTATAGCACCTGACTTCAGATCCTTGAGTTCCGTAGGAACGAAACATAAAAAAACAAACTTTCAGAGAAGAGTATCTGGATTTTTTGGATAAGTTTAAAGTGCCATATAACGAACGATGCATTTTTGAAGATCTAATATGAATCGTGCCTATGGCACTTTTGGAACACAACCTATACAAATTAAGGATGGACTAAAGTCCATCCTTATAAAATAAAATCGTGCCTATGGCACTTTCTGGAACATCATGTATGTTTTTCTACTGACGTTTTTGTACGTTAAACTCGGTTTTGGGCAATTATTCCAACATCTGAAAAAAAGAATTATCCATCAGAAAAATACCTGCCATGTATAATTAAAATTTTATGTAGGTTTGTGCTTATGTTTTCAAAGTCATTTATACTAATTTGTATTCTCTTCTGTTTTTTATCCGCTTGCCGCACTAAGGATTCACAAAACGAAATGGTTGACTTAGATAAAAATGCTCCAGGGGTTACCATTAATGCACAGTTTGAATCATTAAACAAGGACATTGCTTCTGAGCCAGACAATCCTGTTCCCTATTTCCGGAGGTCAAAAATTTTCTTAGAAAGGCAGGAATTAAACAACGCATTGCTTGATATTTCTTCCGCTATCAATCTGGATTCCACCAAAAGTGAATATTACTTTCAGATGGCAAAAATTTACCGTAAAATGAACAAGTTCATGGATGGATTAGCGGCTATATATAAAGCGGATAAATTAAATTGTCCGGACCCGGAGTTGTTTTTACTTGGCGGCGAAATGTATTTTATTTTAAAAGAGTATAAGAAATCAATGGTCTATTTAAACAAAACGCTCTATCTGAATAAATTTGAAAGCAGAGCTCATTTTTACATATCCTTAAATTACTTAGAAACGGGTGACACACTTAGTGCCATACATTCCTTAGAAACAGCAGTGACACAAAACACTGATTACGCTGAAGGATATGACCAGCTCGCAGTTATCCATGATTCAAAGAAGGACTATAAATCGGCTCTTGAATACGCCACAAGCGCCATTTCATCAAAAAAAGATGCTCCTGCCTTGTATTATAACCGCGGAACAATTTTTTTTCATACCGGTAATTATGACAAATCCATAGAGGATTTCCAACAGGCAATAACGTTGGATTCTCTGCATTATCTCGCCTGGTATAATCTCGGGACTTCTTATTACAATAAAAAAAATTATCAGTCAGCCGGAAAATGTTTTCAAAAAGTTATTGACACCAAGCCGGAATATCAACCGGTTTATTTTATATTTGGTCAAACGCTGGAATGGTTGAATAATGACTCATTGGCGGCTGTACAGTATGCAAAGGCGATTGAACTTGATAATAAGGATGAGAAATCGGTGAAAGCCCTTAAAAAAATAGAAAATAGAAAATAGAAAATAGAAAAATCCACCCCCTACTCCCGCCAGCGGGGGACATGACGCTCCAGAAATTGTCAGGCAAAACAAAGAAATTCAACATTCAATTGTAAATCAAAAATCGTAAATCGTAAATTATACATATTATGCTCAAAATAACATTCCCCGACCAAACCGTTAAAGAATTCAACGAGGGCATCACCTCTTTGGAAATCGCTAAAGGCATCAGCGAAGGATTAGCACGCAGATGTTTAGCCGCTAAAATAAATGAAGAAGTATGGGAGCTAACCCGCCCTATTCATTCCGATTCCACGTTGCGTTTGATTACCTGGGATGATCCGGAAGGCAAATCTGTCTTCTGGCATTCCTCCGCACATTTAATGGCAGAAGCTATAGAAGCGTTATATTCCGGTGTAAAATTCGGAATCGGTCCTCCTGTGGAGTGGGGATTTTATTATGATGTGGATTTAGGAGAGAAAACATTTTCATCGGATGATTTTAAAAACGTAGAAGATAAGATGAAGGAGCTGGCAGGAAAAAACAGTGCGTTTATCCGGAAACCCGTTGCGAAAAAAGATGCCCTGGAATATTTTACTGAAAAAGGAGATGAATATAAACTCGATTTAATAAATGACCTGGAAGATGGCACTATTACTTTCTATACACAGGGAAATTTTACCGATTTGTGCAGGGGACCTCATATACCAAACACCGGTTTTATCAAAGCAGTAAAATTATTAAATGTGGCAGGCGCCTATTGGAGAGGAGATGAAAAACGAAAACAACTCACCCGGATTTATGGCATTACATTTCCGAAACAAGGTGAACTGGAAGAGTTTTTAAAACGTCTGGAAGAAGCTAAAAAAAGAGATCATCGTAAATTGGGAAAAGAACTTGAAATTTTTCATTACTCTGAAAAAGTAGGAATGGGTTTGCCTTTATGGCTTCCTAAAGGAGTTATTATCAGAGAACGGTTAGAAAATTTTTTAAAAACTGAGCAACGCAAGAGAGGATACACTCCGGTGATGACTCCCCATATAGGTAAAAAGGAATTGTATGTGACTTCAGGTCACTATGAAAAGTACGGAAAAGAATCTTTTCAACCGATATTTACTCCAAACTACGAAGAAGAATATTTGCTGAAACCAATGAATTGTCCGCATCACTGCGAGATTTTTAAAAGCAAACCCCATTCGTATCGTGACCTTCCCGTTCGTTTATCGGAGTTCGGCACCGTTTATCGTTATGAACAATCGGGAGAACTGAATGGCTTAACCCGCACCCGTGGTTTTACACAGGATGATGCACATATCTTTTGCAGGGAAGACCAGGTAAAAGCAGAATTTATCAGCGTGATTGATTTAGTCATGCATGTGTTTGAAAAACTTGGATTTTCCGACTATACCGCTCAGGTTTCGTTGAGTGATCCCAAAGACAGAAGCAAATACATTGGTTCGCAGGAATTGTGGCAAAAAGCAGAACAGGGAATCATTGATGCCACAAAAGAAACGGGATTGAAAACAGTGACAGTTTACGGTGAAGCGGCTTTTTACGGACCTAAGCTGGATTTTATGGTGAAGGATGTGATCGGTAGAAACTGGCAGTTGGGAACCATACAAGTAGATTATAATCTACCCAACCGGTTTGAGTTGGAATATACCGGTGCAGACAATGTGAAGCACCGACCTGTGATGATTCACCGCGCACCTTTTGGCTCCATGGAGCGGTTTATAGGAATTCTGATTGAACATTGTTCAGGAAATTTTCCATTGTGGCTGACACCTGAACCCGTGGTTATTCTTCCTGTATCTGAAAAATACATTGAATACGGCAAGAAAGTGGCACTTCAATTAAATGAAAATGAAATACCCGCATTTATGGATGATAAAGACGACAAAGTGGGGAAAAAAATTCGTGACTCCGAACTTAAAAAAATACCGTTTATGTTAGTGGTGGGTGAGAAAGAAGAGAAAGATGGAACAGTAGCAGTGCGAAGGCACGGGAAAGGGGACTTGGGGGTTTTTACGTTGGGGAATTTTGTGGCACTGTTTCGGGAGGAGGCAGTTCTTTAGTAGTTCTTCAAGAAGTCATCAAGTAGTACAATACTGTATTCTTTTTCACTTTCCATCCACTTCTTTAATCGTGTATCAGTCGTCAATATAAGTTTAGTGTCTGTCATGGATGCAGCTTCAAATAAGTAAGTGTCACTGATTGTATTTCCTCCCTCAGTTAATCTGTTTCTTATTTTTTCGGATAATTCATATTCACCATCGTGAATTATTCTGCATCGGTTACTATCCAAGTAAATTATCGTAATGAACTTATGAATATTTGCATAAACTCGTGAGTGATTTTGATAATCTTTTGCAAACCTTAATAATTTTCTAAGAAATTCGCTTGGTTGTCTTATAAATATTTTATCGTTTCTCTCCAAAAATTTAATAAGAAACTTTTCGAGTTTTTCTTTTTCTTCGTTGGATGCGTCAGGTTTAAAATATTCTGGTAGCCATTCGTTGACAACAAATTCCATATTTTTAATCGGTGATTTTGAAGAATGAGTTCAAGTTGCTTAATTCCGCCTGATAAAAATTTTTCAAACCACCTTTAATTTGTCCATCGGTATTTATCTCTTGAAACTCCATAATAGTTTCTTTTCTTGTTTTGTCTAAGTAGTAAACTTTCACTTCATCGTTTTTAATTTTTCCATCAACAACATTTTTTAAAATAGAGTTAATGAAATGTTCGCTATGAGTTGAAACTAAAAATTGTTTGTCTTCGTGTTCTGCCATTTCAATGAATACAGAGACAAGTTTATCAATGATTGTTGGATGTAAATGAATTTCAGGTTCGTCAATACAAATAAATTTGTTATTCTTCTGCATTATTTTGGCAAGAATAGTTACTAATTGATTGGTGCCTAACCCTTCATTCACTAAATCAGCAGTGAAACCATTTTTTTTGTCCATGGTTTGCAAATAAAAAATGGAAGTTCCAGGTGTTGTATAAATAGAAAAACTTCTTTCAACAATTTTTTCAAGGTAAAATGTAACCTTATAAGCTAAATCACGGTCTATATCTAAAAGAGTAGCGATTTCTGCTTCTGTGCAAATTTGAGCGCCCAATGGAACAGGATTAAAATTGGGTTGTGTAAAACCTCTGCGTATTGGAACAAAATCAATCTTTGAGAATTCATATAATGGTAATTGAAAAATCTTTTTTAATGTTGCTGTTGCTTGGTTAATGATGACTATTTGAGTGCTATCAGTCGGATTCTCAATAAAACCGGGTGTTGAAATACTTAGAATTTTTACTATAAATCCATTCCAGCTATACTTCACTTGCAAATCATTGCTTTCAAATTCAAATTCTTGTACTTTATTTGCGGGATAAGGAAAGGCAATATCCAGTTTTGCTGAAAACTTAAAGGGTTTGTATGAAGTTATTTCTAAAAAGGAAGTAACTTTTCCGATAGAAAGTTTATAGCCAACTTCAATGTCATCATCAGTAGCAATAATTTCTAAAACAATATTCTGGCTTTCATTTTTGCTAAAAACTGTTTGTTGGAAACCTCCAAGATTAATGAAAGGCAAAGTGAGGCAAGCGTCAATACTTTGATTGGGGTTTGAAATTGTATTTTTGAGGGAAAGTAAGCTATAAATGAAGCTAGATTTGCCGCTGTTGTTTGCACCAGTCAATATGGTTATATTTCCTAAAGACAGTTCTGCATTTTTTAAACTTTTGAAGTTTTGTATATTTAATTTAGTTATCATTTTCCCACTGTCTATTATATATTGAATTGAGGCGACAAATATAGGTTTTTTCTGCCATTATTGATTTGATGATCGCTTTATTTTCTTTTTTCCGGTTGTAGTGTATTTCTATCACTAATCTCACTTAATTTATTACATTAGGTTTGGTGATGAAATTACCTTTATATCTTGAGCCATCGCACTGCTCACACAAACAAAACTAACTGTTTGAAATGCCACAAATCCCAAATATTCAAATTCACCCAGTGAAATAATTTTCATATCTCACGGTAAATTAATCCCTTAAACAGCGAACGCTCAACCCATAACTCTTAATGCTGGCAATCAGGTGGACATTGGCGTCATCGAAGTTCAGATTCCGGTCCCATACGTTTGTAGAACCGTCCCCCGCAACTGACCACCAAGTACCGCCGTTGCCAAGATTGTTGAACGAACCATCGGCGTCGCGGTCCCCGCCCGGAAGCGCTGTAAAACCGCTACTGTTATCTGCTCCGGTATTTGGGCTATTCCAGTGAGTTGTACCGGCTTCTTTTAATTTTCCTCCAGCTTCGCCTCCTCCACCAAGATAATTATCAAGAGTGGTCCATTCCTCCGCAGTTGGTATATGCCAACCCGCAGGGCATACATTTCTGCTATCGGTTACTGCATACCAAGTGTATAACCGTCCATAAACAGCAATATTATTATTGTCATTATTATATGCCCACTGGTATTTTGATGTACTATTATCAGGAATACTCCCAGTTGTGGTTGCAATAACATCTCCATTTCTATATTTGGTAACTTTCAAATTTTCTTTCATCCAAACCTGAGTGCCAATGGTAACGGTATTATAAACATTGCCGTCTATATCTGTAATTTCTTCCTCTGGGAGATTACTTATTTTATTCATTGCTTGTGAGGATAAATCATTTATTTCAGATTGCTTGTCATTTTTACAAAGACCTTTTTGTCCATTAAAAGAATAATTAAATTTTTCATTTTTTTCTTTATCAATCACATATTTTTCCTGAATTTCAGAAAACCTTTTTTCGGCTATACTATCACACTTATTAAATTCTGTCATAATTTGCCTTTTAAAAGAATCCATTATTTTTTTTGCAGCATTTTTATCCTTGAATTTAATATTATCAAAATCCTCATTAAATTTTTTTAGAAAAGTAGAAGTGTTTTGTGTTTTAATCTTATTACAATCACAAAAGAGAATAGCCGATTTACTTCCATCTTTTACCGGATCATTACATCCAAAAAAAGTAACGGAAAGCAGAAGAAATAAAGCAATACAGTTGATTAAATTAATTTTTGTTTTCATAGGTATCACCCGTTTTTTTGTGGTCGCTGGTCTTCACTTTTTTATTTAATCCCTTGTCATCCTCCGTTTTTTAATATTGTTGATTTGTTTCTTTGTTAATCCGGAATACTTAATTATTTTATCAATTGAAACGCCTTCTCTCAACATTTCTTTTACTATTTCAATCTTACCTTCAATCTTACCCTCTATTTTTCCCTCAATTTTTCCCTCTTCTCTTGCCGTATCTATAGAATTTTTTAAATCACGATACGATTTCAAACTATCTTCATAAGAACGAACTTCCTGGGGTGTGAATTTTGCTATCTCCGCTAACTCAAATAATCTCTCAAAAATTTTTTCTCTCAGTTCATCCGGTATTCGTTCCAGTTTATTTAAGTTACGAATAATATACATCCACTTGTCAAATCTTGTTTTCAGCTCTTTGATGGTTTTAGTAAACTTCGGCACTTCCAGGTAAATAAAAGTCAATTTATCATAAAATACTTTATACGTTTCAATATCGGAAAGTTTAACGTTATACCTATACTTATCAAGTTGATGTTTGTCTTCGTCAAAAACAAAATCCAGAATCGCAATGGTGTAAACAGCATTTAGTTCAAAATCCCAATCACTTCTACGTTGAGCTTGTTCCCGTATCGGAAAAGTTGAATAATACACGGTTCTGTCTTTAAAAAAACTTTTGTTTCGTTTTTTGCAATTCAACAATAAACTTTTCACCTTTTTCATTTTCACAATATAAATCAAAGATTGCTTTTCTATCTTCTTCACTTGATCCAAGTTTATCGCTTTTTAAATATGTTAATTTTTTAATTTTTCCCTGTTCGGCAACCAATAATTCATTTAAAAAATCTAATAGTAATTCCTTACTCGGTTCTTCACCGAAAAGACGCTTAAAACCATAATTCGTAAAAGGGTTTATATATTTTTCTGCTATTGTACTCATAAGTAATATCTTTTCACAAATGTACGATTTTTTAAATAATTTTAATTATCACATTTTGAAATAATAAATCACATCCTCTCCGGCGACTCAATCCCCAACAATCCCAGACAACGGCAAATGATTTTCCGGACAGTGTCACTCAATTCAAGACGAAAATTTCTTAGGGCTTCATCTGTTTCCACAAGAACAGGAACTTCCTGATAAAATTTATTATACAAACGGGCGGTTTCAAACACATAATTTGCAAGCAAGGCAGGAGAATATTGCTCAGCCGCGTCTTGCAATACCGTTGGATAATATACCAGCCAACGAAGCATTTCTCTTTCTTCTTTGAATAGTAAATGATTCAACGGAATTTTTTCCTTTTGAAATTCTGAAGAACTAATTCCTATTTTATCCTTCTTGCGAAACAAGGCACAAATTCTTGCATGAGTGTATTGAATAAAAGCCGCAGTGTTCCCTTTCAAATCCAACGACTCTGCGGGATTGAACAACAACTTTTTTTTAGGATCTACTTTTAATAAAAAATATTTAATTGCGCCTAACCCAAGAATCTCATATAAACGAAACAATTCTTCCTGTGACATTCCCTCGGTTTTTCCAAGTTCATGTACCGTCTTTTCTGCCTCTTTTACCATTTCATCCATTAATTCGTCTGCGTCAACCACCGTACCTTCCCGTGATTTCATCTTTCCTTCAGGTAAGTCCACCATTCCATACGATAAATGATAAATTCCATCTGCATAGTGCTTTCCAAGTTTTTTCAGAATGGCTTTAAGCAGTTTAATATGATGGTTTTGTTCATCGGCTATCACGTAAACCGAAACATCCATACCGTAATCATTGTATTTTAAATCCGCAGTACCTAAATCCTGAGTAATATAAACCGATGTTCCATCTGAACGCAATAATAGTTTATCATCTAATTTTAAATCACTTAGATTTATCCAAACGGAATTATCATCTTTTTTATAAAAAATACCTTTTTCCAAACCCTCCTCTACCATCTTTTTCCCAAGAAGATATGTTTCTGATTCATAATACCATTTATCAAAATCCACTCCCATGCGTTTGTATGAATGGTTGAATCCATCATAAACCCATTGGTTCATTTTTTTCCATAGAGCAAAAATTTCAGTGTCACCACTCTCCCATTTTCTTAGCAATTCCTGCACGCTAAGCATCCAGGGCGCTTCTTTTTCTGCTACCGTCTGTGATTTTCCCTGTGCCACTAAAATTTCCACCTGCTGTCTGTATTCTTTTTCAAACCTCACATAATAATCTCCAACAAAATGGTCCCCTTTTTTACCTGTACTTTCGGGAGTGGCGTCGTTTGCCAATTCCATCCATGCCAACATGGATTTGCATATATGAATCCCTCTGTCGTTAACTAAATTTGCTTTTATTACTTCATACCCGTTTTCTTTTAGGATTTCAGAAACTGACCATCCTATAAAATTATTTCGCATGTGTCCGAGATGAAGGGGCTTATTGGTATTTGGAGCAGAGTATTCCACCATCACTTTTTTTCCATTGGTATTACGATTTCCAAAACCTGGATTTTTTGTAATCCAATTAAAACATTCAAACCAAGTTTCCTGATTAAGTTTAAGGTTTAAAAATCCCTTCACTATATTATAACCGGAAAAGAGATTGGAATTTTTCAACAAATATTCTCCAATGGCACTGCCCGTTTTTTCGGGAGATAATTTGCTGGCACGGAGGTATGGAAATACTACAAATGTAAAATCACCTACGTGTTCCTGATTAGTGATTTCAAGATGGAGATCATCCACCGTTACGTTTTGGGAAAAAAGATCACGGAGTGCAGATTGAAGAGAGATGCGAATGGATAGGAGTAAATGCATTGGGTTCAAGTTTTAAGTTTTAAGTTTCAAGTTGGTTATAATTCCTGCGATATGCCATAACTTAAAACTTGAAACTTATATCAATCGCTGTTCAATCACCTCCGATGCTTCCAGTATCAGCGGAAACACAATTTTTGCCATGGAGTTGTTACTATCTACTAAGGGATTAATTTCAACCACCTCAAAACAGCAAACTTTTTCATTCAGCAAAAGGGTTTTCAATAGTTCCTGTGCTTCCTCTCTCATCAGACCATTGGAAGCAGGTGTGCCGGTACCGCGTGAGAGCGTGGGGTCCAAACTATCCACATCAAAAGAAACATAAATTTTATCGCAATCAGAAAGATAACTCAATGCTTCGTGTGCCACTTTGATACTCCCTTTCTGTCTTATTTCTCTGGTAGTGAAATTCCGGATATTGCTATGACTAATCAAATAATCTTCAGCGGGTTCATTATTTCTTACAGAAATATAAGCGATATCCTCCGAATCAATGGGTAATCTGGGAGAACAATAATTTTTTATTTCGTTCCACACAGAAATGGTTTCCGGAATGGGGTCATTGGTTTTATTATGCAGATTATCTTCGCTGAGAATCATGGCAACCGGCATACCGTGCATATTTCCGCTTGGTGTAGTATAAGGCGAATGAATATCCGCGTGAGCATCCACCCAAATAACTCCTACCCTTTTATCAGGATACGCCTGGCGCAAACCCGCAATAGTACCGGCTGAAATACTATGATCACCGGACAACACCAAAGGAAAAAAATCCTCTTCAATGGTTTGCTTGATAACCGGAGCGATTTTTTTATATAAATCAAAAATTCCCTGTATTCTTTTTGCGTAGGGATTACGGTTCCTTTCAAACAATAAATGATTGTTGTTGGGAACATCCACTACCGGATATTTTAGAAAAAAATCTGAACGCATTTCCATGGAAACAATTCTTAACGCATCAACGCCTAAACTTGCTCCACGCGTGCCAGCTCCTATTTCTGATTTGATTTGAATGATTCGGAGGTTTTTCATGATTAAATATGGGTATAATGGTATAGGGGTATAAGGGTATATGCGTTTATACAACTGTTTGTGCCAGCATGCTCAAATCCATACTCTTATAGGTATGGGTAATGGCACCGCAAGATATGAAATCTACTCCGGTTTCAGCAATTTTTTTTGCATTTGCAATAGTAATATTTCCGGAAGCTTCGGTTTCAAAGCGACCATTAATCATTTGCACTGCTTTTTTTAGCATGGGAATATCCATATTGTCGAGTAATATTCTGTCAACCATTCCTACGCTCAATATTTCATTAACTTCATTGAGATTTATGACTTCAATCTCAATTTTTAATTTGCTTTTTCTTTTGCGTAAATACGCTTTCACTTTATTAATTGAGATTTTAATTCCCCCCCCAAAATGAATATGATTTTCTTTCAGCATGATCCGGTCATATAATCCAAAACGGTGGTTAGTTCCTCCGCCAATTCTTACTGCCCATTTTTCCATCCAGCGAAGGGATGGTGTGGTTTTCCGGGTGTCAAGTAATTTTGTTTTTGTGCCTTTCAGGCATTTTACCATTTTATTGGTTACAGTAGCTATTCCACTCATCCGTTGCATGCAATTGAGTATTATTCTTTCTGCCTTAAGTAAATTTCTTACCGATGATTTTAGGGTAATAATTTTTTGTCCTTTCGATACATTTTCTCCATCTTTTACAAAACATCTTACTTTTGCACCTGAATCAATCCTTTGAATGATCATGGTTGCCAGTTTAACCCCGGCGATAACTCCGCTTTCCTTGCTGAATATACTGGCTACTCCTGATTTTTTCGCAGGAATACATGCCATAGAAGTATGGTCCCCTTGTCCAATATCTTCCTTAAGGGCACGTTGGATAAATAAATTTACATCTTTTACATTAATTTTTTTCATAAAACCTGCTAAAAATTAAAATTCAAACCATAAAACTACTTAAATTTGCGGAAATTTCACCACTTCACTCATGAACAATAAGAAAACAGCACTCGTCACCGGAGGTAACCGGGGCATTGGCTTGGAAATTTGCCGTCAATTGGCAGAAAAAGATATGGATGTCATTTTATGCGCCCGCGATGCTAAAACCGGGAAATCAGCGGTTGAGCAATTGAAAAAAAACGGTTATACCGTTCATTTTTTCAAATTAGAAGTTACATCCGATAAAGATAGAAAATTACTTAAAAAATTCATAGAAAAAGATCTGGGAAAAATTGATATCCTTGTCAATAATGCAGGCATTTCCATTGACCGTGGAAAATTTGGTTATGAAATAGAAATGGAAACATTTGTAAAAACAATGGAAACAAATGTTTACGGTCCTTTAGCTTTAAGTCAGTTGGTAATTCCTTTTATGAAAAAAAATAAATTTGGAAGAATAGTAAATATAAGCAGTGGCATGGGTGCCATTGATTCCTTATATAAAGGGTATCTTTCGTACAGGGTTTCGAAAACCTGCCTGAATGCGATGACTATAATCCTGGCAGATGAATTACGGGGTACCAATATCTTAGTAAATGCGGCAGACCCGGGATGGGTTAAAACAGAAATGGGAGGACCCAGTGCACCCAGGTCAGTGGAAAAAGGAGCTGAGACAGCTGTTTTTCTTGCACAATTGCCTGACAAAGGACCTTCCGGAAAGTTTTTCAGAGACAAGTTGGTGGTTCCGTGGTAGTCACTTACTCCGATACCCCTATACTCCCATACTCCCATACAAATTTTTACTTCATGACGCGCCATCCCTCCCTACTCCCTCTCTCCAAAGACCATCATTTTGGTTTAATACTGGCACAAATGTTAAAAAAAGATGCTCCCATTTATCCTCATCTACCCGATACCTTAAAAGACAGAATCACTTATTTTCATGCTTTTTTTGAAAAAGACCTGCTTCCCCATTTTGCAAAAGAGGAAATTATTTTTTCTTTTATAATTAAAAACCTACCTGAGCTTTCCGGTTTAGCAAGTGAGTTGTCACAGGAGCATGATTATATGAGAAAATTCCAACATATTACTTATGATATACGAAAGGAAGAAGAAATTAAAGTTCAGTTGAATGAATTTGGGATAATGTTAGAAAAACATATTCGTAAAGAAGAAAGAGTGCTTTTTGAACAATTACAAAAAAAACTTTCGGAGGAACAATTGGGTGAAATCGGGAAGATGATAAAGGGATTTATTCCATAATGATTTTCTGCACTACAACTTTGTCCTCATTTTGCAATTTTATAAAATAAATACCTGAGGGTTGTCTTGATAAATCAATGTCTATATTACTGAAAGAGTAAACGATTGAATTATAAATATTTTCACTGAGTACATTATAAATATTAATTTTAGTTTTTTGTATTGATCTTTGAGTATTGATAAATAGTGTAAACCTTCCATTATTTGATGGGTTGGGATAGATTGTAAATTCTTCATGCTGGGAAACTGGAATTGATATTTTTACTCCAACGGGATTAGTATGAAAATATCGATATGAGCTGTCTCCATTAGTATAAGTTAAAGCACCGCTACCATTCCAATACTTATGCGAATAACTTTTCCTGAAATTATTAACATCGTATGTATAAGTGAACTGCTCAAAGTTCCGCCAAAAGCTTCCGAACCATCTTTGAAATAATTCGCTGGTCTTATTATTATTAGCATCATAAGTATAAGTGGATTGTTTAGTGTTCTCCCAAGCACTATCTTTCCAGATTTGTTCTAATTTACTTGTCATATTGTTGTTGACATCATATATATTAGAATTTTGTTCATTGTTTACCCATGTACTTGTACTGTCATTCCATTTTTGATATAAATAAGTTGTCATATTATTATTAGTGTCGTAGGCATAAGTGGATTGACGAATGTTCACCCATGAACTTACACTGTCTACCCATATTTGTCTAAAGAAATTTATCATGTTATTATTGTTATCATAAGTAAAAGTGGATTGAAAGTAGTTAACCCATACGCTATCTTTCCAGTTTTGATATAATTCACTTGTCTTATTATTATTATTATTATCGTAGATATTAGTGGATTGCTGAATGTACTTCCAAGTACTGGATGTGTCGTTCCATGTTTGACTTAAGTAATTTGTCATATTATTATTTGCATCGTAGGTATAAGTTAGTTTATATGAGTTCACCCATACGCTATCTTTCCAGTTTTGATATAATTCACTTGTCAGATTATTATTGTTATCGTAGGTAAAATGAGCAAATTGAGAAATGTTTGACCATGAGCTATCAATCCATTCCTGATGTAAGTAACCTGTCATATTATTATTTATATCGTAAGTATAAGTGGATTGATAGGAGTTCACCCAGATACTTGCGCTGTCATTCCATAGTTGACTTAAGTCACTTGTCATATTATTATTTGAATCGTAGGTATAAGTTAGTAGATATGAGTTCACCCAAGTATTTATTATGTTATTCCATGATTGAAATAAGTAACTGGTATTATTGTTATTGGTATTGTAAATATAATTAATTGCTTTTTCATAAGGATTTATTTCCCATGCATTGGTCAGCGTGTCCCATTTCCATTTTAACACACTGTCCATTATCATAATTGATGATTGTGGCATGCGGCTAACCCTTTTCGAAGCAAATATTTCTAAGATGTCACACATTTTTTGTCTGCAATTTACTATACTGTGACATTTAGCAACTTCCGATTTATTGGATATTTGATATTGCCTATCAGCTAAGGATTGACTATCTTGGGCAAAAGCATTCATTGATAATGCAGTTGCTAAAAAGAAAATTGATTTTTTCATGATTTACTATATTTTCAAACTCCAGTTAAATTTACTATGAAATTTATACGTATTCCGAACGAAGCGCCGGATAGCGCCGTGGGGTGAGGAATTTCTTTATACTTCAAAGCGTCCCCTCACCTCTCACCCCCCTGTCCCCTCAAACGACACTGTCATTCCGAACGAAGCGTTGGGTAGCGGAGTGGAGTGAGGAATCTGTAAAACTTCAAATCGCCCCATCACATCTTCACCACTTTCCCAAACCCCGAATTTCCCGCTTTACCTTTAACCCTGTAAAAATAAATACCCTGCGGTAAAAACGAAACATTTATTTTATGAACGAATGTATTTTTATTCTCAGTGACACTTTTCCCAAACTCAAATTCAACTAACTTTTTTCCGGTGACATCAAACATATTTAAACGGATGGGTTCATTGGCATTTGATTCAACCTGAATTACATCATACATGGGATTCGGCGTAATCTTAATAAGAGAGGGTGGATTTTCCATTTCATTTTTTGCTATTGCCGTACGAAAAATAGTTATCGTTTGCCTAAGCGTATCCCACTCCCCGCAAGCACCCGCTAAGAGTGTGATAGTATAAGTTCCCGTATCTGCATAAACATGCGAAAACGTATCCGGCGGCGACTTGCGTATCCAGAGCCAGGATTTATCCCAATCATACACCAAGGAATCTCCATCGCCGAAATACCATTTGAAATTTACTGCACTGTCACTTTTGTTTTCAAATTTAACTTTCATTTCATTGGGAGAAATATTAAATT
The DNA here is from genome assembly GCA_001769655.1 of Bacteroidetes bacterium RIFCSPLOWO2_12_FULL_37_12. Lineage (GTDB taxonomy): Bacteria > Bacteroidota > Bacteroidia > 2-12-FULL-37-12 > 2-12-FULL-37-12 > 2-12-FULL-37-12. The sequence continues at coordinate 251,655 of MEPC01000024.1, forward strand.
TTGTTATTGGCGGACCGGCGAACCCGGCGCAGTTGGTTTTGATAAAGATAACGTTGGAATTGAATGATGTTTCGGTGCGACCGGTAATTATAAAACCACCATCGCTACAGGTATCAAAATCGTATCCGTAATCATTGTATCCAATATTTCCATACATACGCCTCCATAATTCAACACCCCCCGTGTCTATTTTCGAGATTAGTACTTCCCGGCTATATGTGATTCCTGTATCAATTGAACCGACAATAATATAGCTCATATCTGTTAACTGCAAGACCTTATTCGGAGCGCTTTGAAACCAAAGGGTACTGTTATCTTTTAAAATTGTAGCCCATTCTTTATCTCCATTTGCATTTAATTTTAAGATATATGTATTATTTGGTACAGATTCAAACTCACCGGTTTTACCTGCAAACACATATCCCCCATCAGTAGTAATTCTAAAATTTGAAACATAAGTCACGGGCTCAACCGTAAATTTTTTATCCAGAATTATATTTCTGTTCTTATCCATTTTTACCAGCCAACCCTGTCCTTTATCAAATAAATATCCAAAAAGACCTCCAAAAACAAATCCGCCGTCAGAACTTTGTTCAACCCAGACAAACACATCATTTCGCCCATAATCTCCTAAGGTAGTATCCCACTCTACATTCCCAATAGAATCAATTTTAATTACATTGGCATCCCAGTAACCCGAGGAATCTTCCCAGAATCCTGCCAAAATATAACCTCCGTCAAAAGTAGGTTTTATGCTTCTGGAACCATTGTCAGAAGTAGTGTCACCGAGTATTTTTTCCCAAACCAATTTTCCTTTAAAGTCAAATAGAGTGACGAAACTATCCCATTTATTAGTTGAGCGAGTTTGGTAATGCCCTGTAGTTATATAATGATTTTGAATATGAGAAAATTGCAAATCCTTAATTCCCACACTACTATTTGTATCAATATAAGTAGAGTCAAGTAAAATTTTATTATATTTGTCAAGATGAATTAATTGATTATCTCCATCATTATTTACAAATTTGTTGGAACCAATAATGTAACTACTATCCTGATGCTGTTTCACTACTATTCCGTTGATTGACCAAGGAGGTGATACCGTCATAACTTTATAAAAATATTTCTCAGATTGAGAAAAAACATTTAGTTTTAACAAGAGTAAAATATTTAAAAAGAAGAATCTGAGCATTTTGTATGAAATTGAAAAGGGAATATATTCCATAAAGAATACTATTCCCTTCGGTTAAATTTATTTTACTACAATAATTTTTTGGAAAGAGATGGGTTTTCCGTCAGCGAGGAATGAACATAGATATGTGCCGTTTTTCAAATCAGAAAAGTTGATGTATAATTCATGTTGATTTGGATTCAACGGAAAACTTTTTAGTTTTTTTCCTAATAGGTCAAAAAATCTAACCTCAAGTGAAATATTATATTCGTTAGCAGAATATTGAATTTTTGCTGTATGATTTAATGGATTCGGAATAATTTCGTAATGAATTAAATTCTTATCATTTTCTAAACTCTCATTTGCCTTATTACCCGATTTCCTTAATGCGGTTTCGCAATCATTCACCATTTCGCAAGTAACCGGGAAATGTTCTCCTGTTAAAAAGCTTAAAACTGCCTGTGCATTTGTATTTAATGTGGTTGTATTATCGTAGGCAAGAGTTCTTATAAATTGCAACTGGTTTGTATCCAAATCCTGAAATGTTTTACCTTGTTCTGCAAGGTCGCACACTAGGGAATGGAACTGAACAAAACAAGTATTCTCAAAATTGTCAACAGGAATGGAACTCATTTCAAGACGCGCTTCTAAAAATTTATTGTTATTGATTAAAGCAGGAATTAAAATCTTTTTTGATTCAAGAGTATTTATAGCTTGCAGAAAAGGTATGATTTCATTTTCTTTTTGTTGAGGCATAAGAAGTGATAATAATTCACTTAATAATTTTGCTCTTTCTATTGCGTCTTTTGTGTTTGGAATAAGATTCCTTAAAGTTTGTTCGTTATGTGGCGGTTGTAATAGTAAATCTGCACAATAATTGTCTGAAGTTGAACCTGTGGGGCAACCCGTAACAGTTACTCCAGAAGAGAAAACATCCGGATTCACACTATTGTCTCCATTATTGAAGGTTTCATTATCATAAACATAAAAAACTGTTTGAGAAGGGTAATCATTGAAAATGTCAAAAACATCGCTACTGGTTACATTAAAATGATTACCTGCGGGAAAATCTGATTCAAGATTCTCACATATACCTTGCGGTTGCAAAATTCCAACAGCAGTTGCATCATTAGTAGGATATTTGTAAATATTGAAGCCATAAAACTTGTAATCACTCAAGGTGTTACAATGTACTAAAATGCCACTGTTATTTCCTCCCATATTTATTGCTTGCCGTGAACTTGATATGTTATTTTTATGGACCCAACCAGTGAACGTTGAATTAGTATTAAGTACCACTATACCTGATTTATAAGAATCAATGTTATTATATAATACATGGGAACCGGTACAGTTTTCAAGCAGGATACCTACCGTTTCGGATGTCTGAGTGTCGTGGATAAAATTATGTGTAACCACGCTACCTATACAGTTCTTAATAAAAACGGCGGTTTCCATAATACGTGTGAATGTGTTTTGATCAAAACCATTTTCAATAGAACCGGGATACATAAGGGTATTTTCAACGGAAATACCTCTATGGACATTGTCAAATCTGTTATTTACAACATCATACGTGCTGTTGGTGCTACGAATTGCCGTAGTTGTGTTTGAATTATTTTCTGGGCTGTTATAAAAATCATTGTCTAAAATAAACCCTAAATTAGGATTGGAATCAGCCGGTAGATAAGAAAATAATAGTTCAATAAATACGGAACTTCTCGCATTGTTTCCGTATCTTGTTACATCCCTAAGGGGCGCATCACAATAAAAAAAGCATTTTGTAATTAAAGGAAGAAGGGATAAATTAACATGGTTCATGTTTAAGTTGTTAATTACAACGGCTTTATTATTGTTTCTGAACATAGTACCAGAATTTGCTTTAATAACGCCGCTTGTAGTCACACCGGTATGGGCATGTTCAATAATTGTATTGTTCTTTAAATTTATTGCACCGCGCTTTTTGTTGGGTGGTTCCTGATTTGTTCCTTCCCTTTTTTCGTATCCATTTACCTGAATCCCCTGCCACATGCAAGTACCCACCGCACTCAATAGAGGACCATTTAAATTTAAAGTTCCACCGTTCTGTTTTTCAGTTGCACCCTTCACGATGACACTTGAATTAGGGGAGAAATATAGTTGTAACCCGTTTATAGTTAAACTTGCTCCATGATTTATGATAATATTGCCTTCAAAGTTAACGGATGTATTGCCGGTCCAGGTTGTGTTTGAATAAATAGTAATATTTCCATCAGCATCCGCATTCGTTCCCTGTATGCTAGTAGAATAATTTATTACATTATTATCGCAAGGACACGGGGCTACTACTTTAAAAACAGGAACAGAACTACAACCCGATTTAGTTGCTGTTACATTAATAGAACCACCGGATAGAGAATTCCACGAAACACTGATAGATGTAAAAGTTCCCGGTAAAAATGAAAACGTTCCACCGTACACCAACCATTGATAACTTACACCTGCCTGAGGGTTATTTATACTATAAGTGGCATTTAACCCGCCGCAGGTATTATCAGAACCATCTATTACAGGGGTTGCCGGAATTGAATTAACAATAATTCCTACGCTACTTGTATTAGTACAACCCGATGTGTTAGTCGCTGTTACAGAATAGGAAGTAGAATTTGCAGGAGTAACAGTAATAGCTGATGTTGTTGCACCGGTTGACCATACATAATATTTGGGGGCGACTATACTTGCAGTAATCGTGGCGCTGGAACCCTGACAGATAGTTGTACCAGTACTTGTAGTAAATGAAATTGTTGGTTTAGAATTAACTGTAATAGAAGTTGATGCAGTGTTTGTACAACCTGATGTATTAGTAACAGTTACTGAATAACTGGAGGGATTAACATTGGGAGAAACAGTAATTGCTGAAGTTGTTGCACCGGTTGACCATAAATAATATTTGGGTGCGACTATACTTGCAGTAATTGTAGCGCTGGAACCCTGACATATAGTTGAACTTGGGGTTGTGGTGAATGAAACTGTAGGTTTGGGAATCACCGTAACCGTTACGCTACTAGTATTTGTACAACCCTCCGTGTCAGTAGCTGTTACCGAATATGAGGAGGAACTTGTCGGAAAAACCGTTATTGCTGTATTAATTTCACCGGTTGACCACGAATATTGGGTGGCTGTTCCACTTGCAGTAATCGTGGCATAAGATTCCTGACAGATAGTTGCACTTGGAGTTGCTGTGAGTGTAATTGTTGGTTTGGAATTAACAGTAATAGTAGCCGATGCAGTGTTTTTACAACCTGCTAAATCAGTAGCCGTTACCGAATAATCGGAGGAATTTGTCGGAAAAACCGTTATGGCTGAATAGATTTCACCGGTTGACCATGAATAATATTGCGGGGTTGCCCCACTTGTAATAATCTTAGCGCTTGATCCCTGACAGATTGTTGCACTACTTGGTGTTGTAGTGAGAGTGATTACAGGTAAAGGAAACACAATAATATTTAGTTTTCCTGATGTTCTTATGAATGTCCCGGTACTTGAACTTATTTGCACCTCAATGGCGTAAACTCCAGATACTAAGGAGGAAAAAAAGTATGATCGTCGTGATGTTGAAAGAGGTGTAGGACCATATATTAAATTATCGTTGATATACCAACTTACTTTATAGTTAAGACCAATGTATTCAGCTAAATTTTTATCATCCATAGTAACCTCAAAACTATTTACAACTCCAACACACACTTCCCCTATAGTACAGCTGGTATTACTACATTGCGTAGAATTAGGATTGTTTGTTTCCGAACACGAAGGAACAGAGCTGTTAGATTCGTTTGTTTTGATTTTCCCTGAAAAAGAATTTCCTGTAGAAGAGTTTTTTATCCATATCCCTTCACATGGAGCCGTCACATCCCTCCTCAAACACATCACAAACTTCTCCGGTGTCCTCACCTCCCGCACTAATTTCAGTTTGTAATTTACTCCATGTTCCACCCTTGCAAGAACAATATGTTTCTCATTCTCCAAACGTCCGATGTGTTCCTTTTTTATTTCTTCCAGATCAGGGCATCCGCCTCGCTCTTTAAACAAAACCACTTCGGTTAATTCGTTCACCGGGTTTTGTGCGCCGGGCGATAATTTCAGTGACACTTCAGTGCCAGAACCCTGAAACTCAAACCACATTTCTTTTTCTTTAATTTCAAATTCCCTATTGTTGCAGGTTTGTGCCGGCAGAGGTATGATGACTGCTTTTCCGCAACCGGTGCCATCGCGCAGTTGGGCAAAAGTTTTTTCTTTGATTCCGAACATTAGTAGGATGATAAATAAAATGTAATTGGTAAGCTGGCAACGATGTTTAGGTATTGTATTGTATTGTATTGTATTGTGCGCCGAGGCGCAAGTGATACCTGTGGTTTTCATGGTTTTAAGGGTTTGGGTTAAAATGATAAAAGTTGTATCGCTGTGTTTTTTTTACCAAGAAAATAAAAAGAGGAAACCAAATATACAACATTAATTATTAAAAAACAAGGGGGTGTTAAAAAAAATATTTCCTTACCTCTTCGTACACACAGCATCCAACACTTCAATCGATCCATTTTGGTGATCAATCTGGTAGTTTAGGTTTAAAACGCGGTTATTTAATGAACCATAACCGGAAATGAGAAGGGTAGAGTATGCCTGTGTTGGCATGGTAATTTTGTTTCCAAGAACCACAGCAAATGCACTGATACCTGCGTTATAAAAATTAGAAATCACAATGGTAGTGTCATCGGCTTTTGAAAGTGCCACTTCAATAACAAAGGTGGTCGTTACATTCATATCACGGCTAAATTCAGATACATTATAAGTGCCTGTATATTGTGTGCGTGGGTCGTAGGGTTCCGGGTCATGCGAGGAGCAGGAGGGAAAGATAAATGTAAAAAAGACCAGCGTTAAGAATAGGGTAAGGGTTCTCATGATAAAGCACGGGTACAAATATAAAGCCAAAAATTATAATTATTTCAATGTCCGGAAAATTATTTCAATTTTAGGATGAACCATTTATCCCCCATCTTTACCCAAGCCGCTCCATCCGAAAATCCATCCGCTTCGTCATATTCAATAGGAACAACAATATCGCCTTTCTCATTAATAAATCCGTATTTTCCTTCTCTCCCAACTAACATTAATCCGTCAGCGTATTCTCCAATCAGTTCGTATTCCAACGGAACGATTAGCGCTCCTGCTGTGTCAATTATTCCATATTTATCATTAACGTGAATCCTTATAAGATTTTTGCTAAGAAATGTGATTTCATCGTATAGAATCTCAGAAACAATTTCTCCGTTGATATTAATTAAACCATACTTCTTATCGCGTGACACTATGGCGGTGTTATTATTGAAATCGCCTGCCTGTTCGTAGCTGAAAGGAATTTTTATCTTGTTTTTTTTGTCAATATATCCCCACTTCTTGTTTTTTCTGACTCTCAGCCACCCGTTAGCGCAAAAAGAAATATCCTCATAGTAAAGGGGGATGATCACCCTTCCTGATTTTTCAATAATTCCCCATTTGTTTCTGAGTGACACGAAACACATTCCATCATGAAACGAGCCTGCTTTGTCATATTTTAATGGAATAACCACATTGCCTAATGTGTCCAAAAATCCAAAACGTTTCCCATCTGAAAAATAGAGAAGACCTTCCGACATATTCCCAAGCTCTTCATACCTGGGTAAAATAATCCATTTCCCAACCGGATTGATTATTCCTTGTTTTCCTTTTTGCTGTGCTTTGAAATTTCCGGAAAACGATTCTTCAAGCATGTTGAATTTTATGGGAAGTAAAATTTTTCCTGCAGAATCCACTACTCCCCACTTTTCCTCCTTATTCAACATGAAACGATGTCCGGAAATAAATTTTATTTCTTCATAAACAGCAGACAGTTTCCATTCACCCTTGTGATTTATTAATCCCTTTTTTTCATTCACAACTACCGGAATCAGTTCCGACACCTCTTCACCCATTTCCTCAAATCCTTTTTCTAATAATGGTTTACCGGTAGTGTCAATAAGTGTGTATTCTCCGTTTAGTGAAACCACAGCTCTACCATTTATAAATTGCCCTGCCTCATCATACTGATGCGGCAAGAGGATCCTTCCTTTCTTGGTTACATATCCGAATTTATTTTCTTTTCTTACAGGCATCAGCCCTTCACTGAATTCCCCTAATTCGTCATAAATCAGAGGCAGAATAATTTCTCCCTTTTCATTCATCAGGCCTTGCTTTTTTGTTCTGCTCACAATAGAAAATCCCTTGAAAAAAGGTTCTGTTTCTTCTAAAAAATCATCAATTTGAATTTCAAAATAGGGCTTTAACGCTTTTTGAAGTTCAATTTCTGCTTTCTCAATCATAGGGCTGTTGGGATAACGGGTTATAAATTCCCTGAACGGATCGGGACCCGATTTCGAAGCGTATAATCCGTAAAGTTTTTCCCATGCCTCTTCAGTATGGTTGTTCTGGTGATAATGATAAATAAAATATTCAAAATCCGCTATGGTATTAGTGACACAAGCCAAATTAAATGCCGCCTGATGAAGTTTTTGAGTGGCACTATGTATTAGCGAAGAACCTTTATAGACCTCAATAAATTCTTCCCAGATTTTTACGGTATTCAGGGAATCTGCAATAGTAAAAGCAAGCATGTTTCTCAGCATCATGATTTCATCCCGATGAATTCCAAAATGTCTTGTTTCAAGATAGTTGTTATAAGAGGAAATGGTTGCCTGTTTTTTGGCGGCACTGTACTCCGCAATGTCAATGGCATTTTCAATTAACGTAAGATAAACCTCAATGTCTTCCCGTAGAATTAATTGTTTCTTAAAATAACGGTGAGATTTTTTTTCTTCATAGTTTTCCAACGACTTTTGAAAATAAAACCCCGCGGAATCAAGATTAAAAAAATCCATTCCGGGATTTGAGTACAGTTGAGCAAGCTTATAAGCCGAAGGAGCATGTCCAGGAAAATTTTTCAGTTGATTTATGAAATGAGACCGTGCAAGTATGAATTTTTCTTTTCTAATTGCACGTAATCCTTTTTTGAAATCTCCTGTTCCTGTATTTCCCGATAAGAAATTATTGGTTCCTACGAAAATTAATAAGATGAGAACTTTTTTCAACAGATTGTATATTTTAAAAAAAAACATCCCTTATTGCATATTTGTTATAAATTCAGTATCTTTGCGTCAAATTAAAATTAACTATCTAACATTTTAACCTCTATAAAGTTATGTCAAATCTTCGAGTTCTATACGTAACTTCCGAAATTCTACCTTTTCTTGAAATAACCCGTGCCGCAAATTTTGTACGACAATTACCCCAGGGTTTACAAGCTAAGGGTGTGGAAGTTAGGATATTAATGCCTCGCTTTGGATGCATTAATGAACGCAAAAACCGTCTGCATGAGGTGGTACGGCTTAGTGGAATAAATATTACAGTGGGAGATGAAGAAAAACCGTTAACCATTAAGGTTGCCAGCATTCCCAATGCACGTCTTCAGGTTTACTTCCTCGACAATGATGATTATTTTGAGCGTAAATTTGCTTTAACCGACGACAAAAATAAGTTTTATAATGATAACGATGAACGGGCTATTTTCTTCTGCAAAGGCGCACTTGAGACCATTAAAAAATTAGGTTGGTCTCCTGACATCATCCATTGCCACGACTGGATGACCAGTTTGATTCCCTTGTATCTGAAAACAACCTATAAAAATGATCCCGTTTTTAAAACTTCAAAAGCCGTTTTTTCCATCAATAATTCTGAATTTAAGCACAAGTTTAATAAAAACATAATTCAGAAAGCAAAAATGAGGGATGTCACCGATGAAATGCTCACGTTATTTCAAACGGGTGACTTTAATGGCTTTGTAAAAATCGGAATTGAATATGCCGATGCTATATGTCTTGCCGACAAAGCGCTTACCGAAAGTGTTAAATCGCTTTTAAAATCATTTACTAAAAAGAAAAAGTTGGGTTTTATGGAAGAAGACCGTGCGGTGGAGTCCTATTTTAATTTTTATAACGAAATACTTCTTTCATAGATTTTTGAATAGAGCATGTTTTCCCGCTTTCTCCCTCTCTCCATTTTCTACGGAATTTTCGTATTTCTTTTTTTATTCTCATCCTGTGAAGAGCCCGGAGACCTTGGAACCAATCTCCAACCCGGAAACTCCCGCGGAAATATACTTTTCACAGATACGCTGACCATCGAGACCACTACCTTGCAGTCCGATTCTGTATTTTCTTCCCATACCGACTTACTTCTTGCCGGTGGTTATTCTTCCTCTGATTTTGGTAAAACATCCGCGAGCTTTTTCACACAAGTTCTGCTACCTGAAACTAACTATAAATTTCCTGACAGCGCACGCTTTGATTCTGTTGTTCTCAAACTTGAGTACTCTACCTATTATGGTGACATTAGCCAGCCGATGACTCTAAATGTGTATTATGTAAACGAAGCATTATCAACCGATTCTCTGTATTATCACGATTCTCAAAAAGAACTTGGAGATCTTCTCGGTTCCCGAACATTTACACTGAATATGACGGATAGTGTCAATGAAGGAAGTACCAAAACACGTCCCCATTTACGGATTCCGCTTGATACCTCTTTTTTTTACGATAAATTTATTGCTGTTAAAAACGATACCGCTTTCACAAGCAATGCAGAGTTTGTTAAGTATTTTTATGGGATTAGCGTAACTCCTAAAACTGCTTTTGATGAACCGGCTATTATTTCATTTAAAACAAGAGCTGTAAATACTTCCTTATCATTTTATTATTCTAAAAATGGTGACACACTCACTGAAAATTTTCCAATCAATGAATTGTGCGCCCGTTTTAATCAATTTAAAGCGAACCGGCTGAATTCATCTATTTATGAATTAGATATTTTGAATAGTGACACTTTACCTGAAAAATCCAGTGGCGGTAAATGTTTTATTCAGGCGGGAACGGGAGTCAGGTTTAAAATTACTCTCCCGTACCTTGATGATTTCAAACTAAGGGACGGTGTAAAACAAAAATTTGTAGTAAACAAAGCGGAGCTCCGGTTTTTTATGCAGAAAGATACTAATACTTCTTCCACGCTATACATGCCGGTCCCCCAGGGATTGTTTATTTATCCGGTTGACCCCGAATACGCTGTTTTGCCGCTATATCCTCCCGTACAGGAAGAGTTTTATGGATTCAGTTCAGTGACACATCCTTTGATTATCATTCCGGATGCCACCAATTCTTACTATAACGCCGCCATCACCCGTTATATTCAAGACGTTCTCAACGATGAAAAAGAGAATGATGGTTTTATTATTCAACCGAAAGGGTTTGGTGTTTCTGTGAATAACGCAGTTATTTATGGGGGTTCTAATGCAGATCCAGCTAAACGATTCCGGTTGCGGATTTTTTATTCGGTGGTAAGGTAGTAGGAAAATGTAAACTTTTTTTGTAATGTGTTCGTACTTAAATGTTTTTAATTTTTTGTTATATGTTATATGTTTTTTTTAAATTGGTTAATTCATCGAAAAAATAATAAATAACATATAACGCATAACACTAAATAACTAATGGGTTCACTATTCCCCTCAAACTTCCCTCTTCCCCCAACCTACTGCCACTCCCACCAATCCTCCGAAAACTCCTGCTACAGAGACAATCAACACTAGCCATCCTATAAAAGGGAGCATTGTAATTCCCCAGAGAAGTAAATAACAAACAGCAGTTACGGTAAATAACATTAGTTTTCCGGATTTCAGTTTCAACTTATGTTGAATGAGATTGCCCAGTGTCACTGCAACGATTACTCTTCCGAACCATATGCTGAATCCGAAAATGCAAAACAATAAAATGCCCAGCGGAATACCGATGATAGTCATGCACAAAAATGCCCCAAGCAACGGAAGCGCAATAAAATACAATACTCCGTAACCAAAAGAACTCATTAAATTATCCTTCATTTTTTCCCCGGCTTTTAATAAGGTATCCTTGCATACTAAAACTAGAATTAAAATAATCAGTAACCCGGACAAAACCATTATCAGTGACATTTTTAAAAAATTGAATTCGAATCCTTTCCATCCGAAATTTCTTTTGGCTTCAAGGTGGGAATCAAAAACCGGTTTTCCACTTTTAAATGAGTTTTTAAAATCCGGTGTTTTATTTTCCTGCCAATAGCTCATATCCGAAAAAAACTGGGCGTTTTCTCCTATAGATATTGTTTTTGCGGCTAGTTGGGTTTTTCCGGCAATACTTCCGTTAAGTTCAATTTTCTCTGCATAAATTTCTGCGGTGCTTTCTATTCTTCCTCCCAGTAAAAAATTTCTGCCATAACAAAGTACCCTGCCAAGTACAATGCCGTTTATTTCCACCGACCCGCCGCAAACAATTACATCTCCGTAAATAATTGAACCCCTGTCAAGTGTCACTGCGCCTCCACAGATAATCAAATCTCCTCCTACGGTTTGCAATAACCGGACATTACCGCCGGCAATACGAATATCATCTCCAATATATCCGTTAATCTGAATTTCTCCTCCGGCAATGGTTAAATCTCCGCGAATAGTGTCATTAATGGTGATTCGCCCTCCGGCACCTACAAAATCACCACGAATCCCCGCATGAATGTTGATTTCTCCGGCAGTGGCATAAAAATCATCATACACCGGGTCGTCAAGAGTGATGCGATCGGCGGCTTGAAAATGACCGGCAAAAGAAAAGATTTGTGGAAGAACGAAGAAGAGAAAAATAGAAAGAGTTTTTTTCATGAGGATTTTAAAAAAAGTGTCACAGGTTTAATTTTAGGAAAATTTCAATTTTTACAATAACCACTATCCAGCGACAGAAAAAGAGGTATGTTTCCTTTTATCAAATGCCTTGGCTTGCCGGTGTTTAGTAAATATCAGTTGTTCTTTTCTCTTAAAATCAGAAATTTTATATAAAAATTCAGGAGCTAAATCAAAATCATTGTTCCAACCTATAGTTGACCCTATTTTTCGGAATTTTTTAAAATATTTTAAATCGCGTAGTGGTTTTACAATCTCCCAGTTCTTAGTAAAAAGAAATTTCTCTAAATCTACAATACCCGTTTCACCAGAATTAAAAGTAAGCTGTATTCTATAATTGCTAACATACTTAGCATTGTTAATTTTCAATATCATACTAATGGTGTAATTTTTTTTAATTTTTTGCCTTCCCTCATAGAATCCCAGTTCATTAATAATTCTTCTCGTGAAGTTCTAACCAATCAAGCACAGTCCTTAATGCCCTTTTAGGAAATTCACCTTTGACATTGCCTGTCTTAATTTGTATTTTTACTTCAAACTCATTATAAATGGCATGAAAATGAGGTGGATTCTCCAATTCATAATACATGTAAATTTCTATCCCATAAAATCTACTGATCTCCGGCATGTAATCTTATCTCATTTATATACAAAAGTAACAAAAATTATTGAAAGGTTCTACGCCATCTCCGCGTAATATTTATAAAACAACGGAATCGTCTCTATTCCTTTCAGAAAATTGAATACTCCGAATTTCTCATTGGGAGAGTGAATGTTGTCTGACTCCAATCCAAAGCCCATCAGCACAGATTTTAAACCAAGCACTTTCTCAAAGAGTGCTACAATAGGAATACTGCCGCCACCTCGCGTAGGGATAGGTTCTTTTCCAAAAGTGTCACGCATTGCTTTGCACGCCGCTAAATAAGCAGGCGAATCAATCGGTGTCACTGCGGGTTCTCCGCCGTGATGTTCTTTAACCTCCACTTTCATAGATGGAGGAGCTATTTTCCGGAAATGTTTTGCAAATAATCCTGATATTTTTTTGGAAGTTTGATTCGGAACTAATCGCATTGAAATTTTTGCAGATGCTTTGGAAGGTAATACGGTCTTTGAGCCCTCGCCGGTATATCCACCCCAGATTCCGTTCAATTCAAGTGTGGGTCTTACTGAAACGCGTTCCAGAGTTGTATATCCTTTTTCTCCCCGTAATTCTTTTACACCCAGATCTTTTTTGTACGCATTTTCCTTAAAAGGAATTTTAGCCATCAACTTCCTTTCATTGTTGCTGACTTTCAATACGTCTTTATAAAAACCCGGTATGGTTATATGATTATTTTTATCTTTCAAAGAAGTAATCATTTCACATAAAACCTGAACAGGATTGGCAACAGCTCCACCATACACTCCTGAATGGAGGTCACGGTTAGGACCGGTAAGTGTAACTTCCATATAACTTAATCCGCGCAACCCAACACATATTGAGGGGACTTTATTATCAAAAATTTCAGTATCGGAAATCAACACGATATCGGCTTTGAGTTTTTCGGTGTTTGAGCGGATAAATTCTTCCAGGTTGGCAGAACCGACTTCTTCTTCTCCTTCAATGATAAATTTCACATTACAGGCAAGTGTATTCTCTTTCATCATCATTTCAAATGCCTTTACGTGCATGTAAACCTGACCTTTGTCATCGCAGGCACCGCGGGCATAAATTTTTTCATCTTTAATTACCGGCTCAAAAGGGGGGGAAGTCCACAAATTCAAAGGGTCTGCCGGTTGAACATCGTAATGTCCATACACTAAGATAGTTGGCTTTGCAGGGTCATTGATTTTTTCTGCATAAACAATAGGATGACCTTTGGTAGGACAAATTTCTGCGTTTGAAACGCCGGCTTCGAGCAACCGTGAGCGTACATACTCGGCCGCCCGTTGCACATCGTTTTTGTATTTGGAATCGGCGCTGACGGAAGGGATTTTAAGCCATTCAATCAATTCACTGATGAAACGGTCTTTGTGTTTTTGAATATATTGGCTTGCCATGGGAGTGGGGTTGGATTGGAAAAGTGCAAATTTACGGAAAAAATGAAGTAAAAAAGTGCCCAGAAAGAGACTCGAACTCTTATGACCTTACGGTCGCCACCCCCTCAAGATGGTGCGTCTACCAATTTCGCCACCTGGGCAGGGATAAGGGGGTGCAAATTTACATGAAATTTTTTATTTACACATAATTTAAGCTCTTTATAGAATTGAGTGTGTAAATTTGCAGAACGCTCATTTGTACATTTTTAGCTGTTTGTTTGTCATTGAACATTTTTGGTGTTTGTCACTTTCTTTTCTTGTTTACCCACACAAAATGTTATAGTACCATAATTTAAACTCAGTGCAGTCCCTCCCCTTATTCCACCCATCTGTAACTGCCATCGGCAAAGACCTCTTTTTTCCAAATCGGTACAGTAGTTTTAATCAATTTCACTATTTCTTTTACGGCATTTAATCCCTGTTTGCTGTGTTGTGATGCCACAAGAATAAACAGCGAAGTTTCCCCCGCTTTTATTTTTCCTGTTCCATGAACCATTACAAGATAATCCGGAGCATACTTTTTTTTAACAGCAGAATAAATTTCTTTCATTTTTGTTTTTGCCATCGAACCATAACATTTATATTCAATATAATTGATTTTTTTTCCTGATTTGTCCTTATCATCTCTTACAATTCCGGAAAAGGTACAAATGGCTCCCGGATATCCTGCTTTTTTGAACTTGAGCGTTTTCTTAAATGTTAAGGTGAGAAATTTTTGGGTTATCTTTCCTTTGGTGATATACATAGTCGGGTTTTTAGTTTCAAGTTTTTAGTTTCAAGTTTTAAGTTACAAGTTATGATAATACTTTACTATAGGTGAAAATCTTTTATCTTACGGCAACTTGAAACCTGAAACTTGAAACAATTTTTGCAATTCTGTTTCAGATTGGTATATTTTCTATTAAGCGCAAATGTCACCCACCGGCAAAAGGGGGAAGCAGTGCCACTACATCCGATTCCGATAATTTTGTATTCTGATTTACAAGTTTTTCGTTTACTGCAATCTTAAATTTCCGTTGCAAAAGTTCTGGGAAGTCATTATACAAACAATCCATAAGTTCCTTCGTGCTTTTTACCCCCGTGATTTTTGTTTTTTTGCACCGGGTGATGTCGGCAAGGGGACCAAAAAAAAGTAATTGAGGCATGAATACAAAAGGTTTTTTGATTTCCAAAAATCAGAGTGAATTATTGTTAAAATGTTAAATGGTTATATGGTTAGGCGATAACCATTTAACCATTTAACTTTAATTTTCTGAAACCTGAGTTTGTTTAGCATAGTGTTGTTTTCTACTACTTTAAATAATCTGATACAAATGTTTCGTAGTCATTCATTGTATTCATATTAAGAAACGCATTCCGGGTTGTCTCTGTAAATTCCGGTTTATTCAGATACAATGTGTTGCTTTGTACAAAAAGATTTTGCAAAGAAAGCTCATTTCTTTTAATTAATGTCTTGATGCGAGTCATGCAGGTTTTTCTATAAATTCCCGGGAACGGTTCCGCTCGTTCTTTTTTTCCATACAAAACTATCTCTGTACGATTAATATGGGTTATTAAATGATTTATCATTTCCTGGTTTATGGAAGGCATATCGCAGGCGGTGATAATAGTTAATTCGTTGGTAGAATAAAACAACCCTGTATAAATGCCGGCTAAAGGTCCTTTGTTTTTAATAAGGTCTTCAAACACCGGTAATCCTAATTTTGAATAGCTCGGGTGATTGGCAATTAAAATAATATTTTCAGTAAACTTCCGGGCTATGTTGGCAATGTGTTCAACACTTGTAAAATTTCCAATCTTTAACAATCCCTTTTCCGTTCCCATCCTGCTACTTTTTCCGCCGGAGAGGATGATAAAAGTAAGAGGTTGAGTGGATGACATGGAGTTGCTTTGAAAATCAACAAATTTCATAATTATTTTTTACTTTCGTGGGGATATGGAAATCAAACCAGAATTTATCCGTTTATCGGAATTGAATCAGCAAATACAGGACTTGCTTTATTCGGTGTACGACTGTTATTTCTGGGTTGTGGCTGAGATTGCATCGTTAAAAAATAGCCCTAGAGGCCATTGTTATATTGAATTAGTTGAAAAGGAAGGGGATTCAGTATTAGCACAAATGCGCGCAAATATCTGGGTTGATAAATACAGGATATTGAATCAAGAATTTTTATCTACTACCGGTTCCGTATTGGAAAAAGGAATGAAAATTTTGTTTTGCGCTTCGGTGGATTTTCATCCTGTGTATGGATTAAGTTTGACCATTACCGGCATCGAACCCTCATTCACACTGGGGGAGAAAGCCCGGAAAAAAATGGAAATCATGAGCAGATTGGCGCAAGAAGGGTTTTTGGATAAAAATAAAAATTTACAATTCCCCATTATACCTCAAAGGGTCGCCGTAATTTCATCCATTTCAGCCGCCGGTTATGGTGACTTCATTAACCATTTAACAAGCAACCCACACAGATTTAAATTCAGCGTAAAACTTTTCAACGCTGTCATGCAGGGGGAAAAATCAGCGTTTTCCATCATAAAGCAACTATCATTAATTAATCAAGGAAATAAAAACGTTGACCTGGTGGTAATACTACGTGGAGGTGGTTCTCAAATGGACTTGGATTGTTTTGATAATTACGAATTAGCTAAAATAGTCGCCGGGATGAGGATTCCGGTAATAAGCGCCATAGGACATCACCGGGATGATACTGTGTTGGACCATGTGTCACACACCCGCGTAAAAACTCCTACCGCCGCCGCTGATTTATTAATTGAAAAATTCCTGAATTATGAAGTGGGATTAATGGATATTTTAAGTAAAATAAAAAATGAAACTTTATCTTTTGTTCAGCAGGAAAAAAATCGTATTTTCCGGATTGAATCGGAACTAACTCAACTTTTTTCAGAAACACTCCGTGATTCACAGAGCAAACTAAAGGAGTTGAATTATCAGATAAGGATTAAACCCATCCAAAAAGTTTTTGACTATCAAAAATCCCTTCAGATTATTTTTTCAAATCTTTCTCACACGGTTGAAAGAAATGTCAAAGAAAAAAACGATGCGTTTAAATTAATCTGCAAAAACCTTCCTGTAAAATTCAAAGAACAATTAGGCAGAATATCACAAAAAATAATCAACGGAGAAAATACGATACGAATGCTTGACCCTCAGAAAGTGTTGAAAAGGGGGTATAGTATTACTACAAGTAACGGAAAAATAATAAAGGACATTAGAACTATATCGCCGGGGGAAATGATTGACACAAAAATATTTTCCGGAAATATTCAGAGCAGGGTGGAGAATAAAATTGAACGTTTAAAATAATTAAAAAAACATGGAAAAAAAAATAACCTACGCCAAAGCCATGGTTGAGCTTGAAACCATTCTTATCAAAATTGAAAATGATGAACTCGACCTGGAACAGTTAACTGATAAGTTAAAAAGAGCCAATGAATTAATCAGGTTGTGCAGGGAAAAATTACATACAACCGAGAAAGAAGTTGAAAATATTCTAAAAGAAATGGGGGAAGGAGAAGCGGGCGAAAAATGAAAAATTGGCAACCGGAATTTCTGGTTTTAAACTGTAGAAACACTGTGTAGAAACACGGTGCACCGTGTTTCTACTTCCCTATTTTGATTCCCAGCATAGCAACATCATCCGCAAAGTCATTCCCTTGACAAAATTTTGTGAGCGCTCTTAAGATGTCAGTGATTATGGCATCGGCTGAGTTTTTACAATTTTTAGCAATAAGGGATTTGATATTTCCGGTTCCAAAAAATTCATCCTTTTTGTTGGTTGCCTCAGAAACGCCATCGGTATAAAGAAAAATAAAATCGCCGGAATTTATAGATATCGTTTGTGCATTTATGAACGGCAAATCGTTAAACACCCCAAGCAAGGTAGTGCCGTTTTCAAGTTCTTTCGTTTTATCAGATGAAAAAAAAATAGGCGGGTTATGTCCAGCGTTTATGTATTGCATCGTTTTATTTTTTCCGTTGATTTGTGCCACAAAAAAAGATACAAAACGTTCCCCTTCTGCATTTCTGAAAACCGTCGAATTTAATGCACTGACTATTTCTTTCAGAGTGCGTTTTTCAGCCACCAACGTACGGAATGTTGCCTGAAACACAGCCATGATTATTGCGGCAGGAATCCCTTTGCCACTTACATCTGCTATACAAACGATGGAGACCTCGTCATCCAATTCTATAAAATCATAATAATCACCCCCTATACTTTTATGAGGAATGTACCTTGCTGATGCGGTTATTTTTCCGTGAACCGGCAGATTTTTGGGAATCAATGCGTGCTGAACTTGTACCGCTAATTCCAGATCTTTTTCGATCAGTTTTTTTTCCAACTGAATGCCTTGCAATCGCCGGTTATCAATGGCTGTTACCAGAATTTGTGAAAGTGTGGTTAGAAAATCAAGCGTACTTTCATGGGTCTTATCTATGGACTTATCAATCCGGATAAAAAGTAATGAAAGCAACTGATTGTTTTCGCTTACCGGAATGATAAAATTAAAATTTTTCAAAAATGGATTTGTTTCCTTTTCATTGATGCTCACAGTTTCTTTAATTTTATTTATATAGGTAAATTCTGAAAAGGATGAGATTTTCGTATCCAGTCCCCATGTTAACCTGCATGAAAAACTGGGAAAAATACTATACAATGCTAATTTTTGAATTCCCAGATGAGTTCTTACAATGAAACCGAAGATACGGTACAATTCTTCATCGGAATGATTCTGATTCAACGATTTCGTAATCTCCAACAGTGCATTCAGTTCAAGTTGTTTGCGTTGGAGCAGGAATTCAAATTCGTTTTTCATTGATAAACTACTTATCTATCATTCTGGGGTCAAAGGCATCTCTTAATCCATTACCAAATAAATTAAATGCCAGAACGGTCAGCATGATACAAATCCCGGGAATAAAGGCAAGATACCATCCATGCTGTGTGCCAATTGAGTCAAAACCATCATGCACCATCATGCCCCAGGAAGGAGTTGGGGGTTGAACACCAAGACCAAGAAAACTTAAACCTGCTTCCACTAAAATAGAAGTTGCAAAATTTGCTGAAGCAATAACAATCAAAGGACCGATAATATTCGGTATAATGTGTTTTAGAATGATTCTGTAATTATTAAATCCCAACGCCCTGGCGGCTTCCACAAATTCTTTTTCCCTCAAGCTGAGAATTTGTCCTCTCACCACCCGGGAAACGTCCACCCAGGTTGTCAGACCAACGGCGATAAAAACTACCCAGAAGCTCTTGCTTCCCAACGCAATGGAAATGGAAATAACAAGCATAATGGAGGGAATAGACCAGATTACAGTCATTATCCACAAAATGAATGAGTCAATGGCTCCTCTGAAAAATCCTGCCATCGCTCCCAAAAAAACCCCAATAAAAATTGAAATTAATACCGAAACAAAGCCAATGGATAGTGAAACCCGTGTGCCATAAATAAGCCGGCTGAGCATATCTCTGCCGTTTTTATCGGTACCAAGAATATAAAATCGTTTTTCAATATTGTTTTTTTCGAATTCTGCGGCAAGTTCTTTCAGTGTAGTTGTACAAACATTGCTTTCCAAATCCAGATATTTCACAATTTCTCCCTCAGTTTTAAAATTGTTTTTTAGTCCTTCGCCTAATTTGTTTGATTTAGGAATATATATGGCTTTTACAGCATTGACTAAATAGGTTGAGTCAATTTTCCTGTTCCCACCCCGGGTTCTGTATTCTTCAGTATAAACAAATTCTCCTTTAATCCAATATTTGTTCACAGGAGTAATGTTATAAGAACTTTCTCTCCCGAATAACATTTTTTCAAATAAATTTGCTTCAGGTACTTTAAAATTTTTTTTCACTTTAAACATCGTAACCTCAAACCCAGGAGGTTGCCCCTGCACCTGAACAGCCCCGTCAGAGGCATCTGGTGTTCCATCTGGCATAATCAAATAGCCGAAGATGCCTATTAAAAAACATAGAATAATAAAAATCAATCCAAAAATAGCCGGTCTGTTTTTCTTAAACCTTTTTTGGGCGTAATAAGAAGGCGATTTGGATATTGTTTCTTTCATTCAAAAATTATCTGTAATAATTTATCTTGAATTATGGGCTAATAAACCATCTTTTGTGGCTAAATAAAAATATGCTGACGTTTCTTCAGATTTAAAATTTAAATCGTTGTAATATTCATGAGTTACTGGGTCCTGTTTCATGGCTTGCACCCATTTTTTTTTTATCAAACCCTCAAGCGCTGATTTCAACTCTTTCTCTGATACAAGAATTTCACTTTTCAATTTTTGATAGGGTTCTACAAAATAAAGATTTTCAAGGATTTGCTCTTCCAAAGTATTTGAAATCATGTTTTGTTAGTTGTAATATTTATGTCACCCATCTGTCTTTCCATCTATAAAATCTGAACCGGCTCGCCAATCCTACCACAATAATATAAAAAGGATAAATAAACTGCACAGGAATCAACCATAATATTAACTTCCTTTTGTCAAACCAATCTAAAATCGGGTATAAAAATACAAATTCAGCGAATAGCTTTACAAGAAAAAGTATTAAAAATAGTTTTAGTTCTGCCATTCCAGATAAAACCATAAACCATTGCCAGCCCGTCAAACAATAAAAAACTGATATAAATATGATAAAAAGCAGGGAAAGCGGGGTTTTTCCCGAAAATGCTTTACTTGCCCAGCGGATGCGTTGTTTTAAAAAACCGAGAAATGAATCAGATAAGACCGTAGTTACAATAGCTGTTTTGTCTTTAATGAACTTTACCTTTCCGGGATCCATTTTGTGCATGTTTCTTAGCAGAAATTCATCATCCCCGCTTGCCAGGTTCTGTTTATTGCCAAAACCACCGCATTGATAGAAGGCAGATTTTCTGAAACCTATATTTGCACCGTTACACATCAGTGGTATTCCACCCTTTAATCCACCTGCCCCCATTCCGACAAATCCAAGAAATTCAAGGTGAATTATCTCCTGACAAGCCATTCTTAAAAAAGGTTTTTTTTCTTCACCCTTCACGGGTCCTGTTACCATATTCAGCTCTTCAGAAACCATGCAATTTATCATAACGGAAACCCAGTTATCTGCAACTTTACAATCGGCGTCTGTCAACAATATCCAATCTCCTTTTGCCTGAGTAACGCCGACATTAATAGCTGATTTCTTTCCGGTAATCAAATTATCTTTATCTCTTTCGCTGTTCTTAGACAATTCAGAAAGGCGGATTAAGGCGAGGTTGGGTAGTTTCTTTTTGAATTCAGTAATTATTTCTGTCGAATTATCGTTTGAATGGTCATCTACTATAATTATCTCAATTTTGCTTTTTTGATAGGTTTGATTTTCGAGCGAAGAAAGCAGTTTTGGCAGGTTGCCGGCTTCATTTCTTGCTGGAATAATGATGGTTACAAGAGGAGAATCATTGTTTTTTGGTGACGAACTATTTAGAATGTCACCGTTTTGGTTACTAGTTGGAATACTGGACCATTTTACGGCTAACCAAATCAGGAGAATGGAATAAATGCAAGTCAGGAGGAGAAAGGGCATTGGGTTCGTTTATAAATTCAGTTACTCACTTTTTTTCGTACCATAATAATCATCAAACCTATCAGGGCAGGCATAACCATGTTAATTACCCAGATAATAAGACAAACTCCCGCAACTGTTAAACTGCTTTCAGAAAAATGATGGTAAAAATAAATGGAAGCGGCTTCCCGGATTCCTAAATCATTCAACGCTTTGAAACCGGGTAGCACGGATTTTACCAATAATGCCGCGCTGGTTCCCAGAAAAACCTGTTCTAATGTCAACGTGGAATTCAGAGCGCAGAAAACAAAATAAAATTGCAGAATAAAAATAAAATGACGAAACATGGATGCGATTGACAGCAAGAGCACATTGTATAATTTAATTTTTTGCAAAGTATCTAAAAAATAAAAAAACTTAGCAAATATTTTATTCCGAAATAATAATAAAGGGATTTTATGAAGATTGAAAATACATAATGTCACTATGAGTAAAACGATAGAAGTAAAAATAATATTTCCTTCATCCGTTTTAAAAAGATTTCCCTTTAGAAAATAAAATAAAGCAAAACTTCCCGCCCAGATAGTGGTTAACAATTGAGTTAATCTTACCAAAAACAATAGAGGGATGGCTGACAAGCGGTTTTCTTTTTTTAAGAACGAGATTCTGCCGGCATAGTCGCCAATATTATTCGGAGTAATAAAACCTACACTTAATCCGGTGAATACCGATTTAACCGTTTTTATGAAAGAGATTTCTTCTAAATTTTTTAGTACCATCTTCCACTTAATTGCTTCAAGTGAATAATTCAACGGCATTAAAATTAAAGCTAAAGAAAGGTATAAAATGTTTGGATAATTGAACAATTCCTTTATTCGATCTCCGAATGGAATCCTTTGTTCACCGGCTAATTCAGCGTGAAACTGCCTGTACAGAAAAAACAGGGTTAGGAATAGTATGATGGATTTTAGTATATGGGAAGTATGAGGTAATTTGATGCGCATTTTAATATTTCTTGTATTGGCACTAAGATTGGTAATTCAATGGGAATACAATAGTATTACATTGGTAATACAATAGTAATACAATGGTAATAAATTGTCATTGCAACTGTATTACAATTGTGTTACTATCGTATTACTACCAAATTACAACCGCATAACCATTATATTTATTCCCCCTTAATTCGTAAATTCGTCGGCTAATTCCTGAATTGCAGATGTCACTTTCTTCCCGTTATATTCTCGGCATTGACCCCGGTACTACTGTAATGGGTTATGGGTTGGTAATCAGCCAGGGGAATGATCTTACTTTAGGTCCCTGCGGAGTGCTTCGTCTTGAAAAATACAACGGGTACGCCATAAAATTAAAAAAAATATTTGAACGAACGGTTTCCTTAATAGAAGAGTTTAAACCCGACGAAGTGGCACTCGAAGCGCCCTTCTATGGAAAAAATATTCAATCCATGCTTAAATTAGGACGAGCGCAGGGAGTAGCCATGGCGGCGGCGCTTCAATTTCAGATTCCTATTTTTGAATACGCGCCTCGCAAAATCAAACAATCGGTCACAGGTCACGGGAATGCTTCCAAAGAACAGGTAGCGGGTATTCTTACACGATTATTAAATTTAAAAACCAAACCGGAATTTCTGGACGCCACCGATGCGCTTGCCGTGGCGGTTTGTCATATTTTTCAAAGAACAGGAGGTATCGCGTCTGCGTCCTCGCGTGGAAGCCGGAAAAATTATTCAGGATGGGCGGATTATGTGAAGGAGAATAAGGGGAAAGCGAAGGGGTGATTATTTTTTTACAAAAATTCAATCTCAATTCTTTTATGACTCCCGAACCCGTAATTTCTTTCGCACAAATAAAGGAATTTCTCGCCCTGCCGGTTTATTTATATAAAAACGATCCAAACTGGATACATCCACTTGATAAAGATATAGAAGATGTTTTTGATAAAAATAAAAACAAGTTCTTCCGCCATGGAGAAATTTGCCGCTGGATATTGAGGAATGAACATGGAAAGGCAACAGGCAGGGTAGCGGCTTTTATCAATAACAAAACCGCCAATACGTTTGACCAACCCACCGGGGGCATGGGTTTTTTCGAATGTATAAATGATAAAAATGCCGCTTTTATTTTATTCGACCTCTGTAAAAACTGGTTGACAGAAAGGGGAATGAAAGCCATGGATGGTCCGATTAATTTTGGAGAACGTGACCGCTGGTGGGGCTTGCTGACAGAGGGCTATGCTCCTCCCACTTACCGCATGAACTATAATCCAGCGTATTACAAAGAATTTTTTGAGGCGTATGGATTTAAACCCTATTTTGAGCAATACATCTATGAAATGAAAGTGGCACAAAAACTTCCTGAAAAATATGCAGAAAAAGCCCAACGGATAGCCAATGACCCCGGATATACTTTTTCTCATTTGAAATTGAAAGAATTGAACAAAGCCATTGATGACTTCAGAATCATATACAACAAAGCGTGGGTAAGGCACGATAACTTCAAAGCCATGTCGGAAACGCAGGCACGTTCTATTATTTATTCTTTCAAGCCCATTATAGAGGAAGATTTATTATGGTTTTCCTATTACAAAGGTGATCCGGTTGGATTCTTTCTGATGTTACCTGAAATCAATCAGATTTTCCGGTATTTTTCCGGAAAATTAAATACATGGAACAAATTGAGATTTTTGTGGCACCGCTGGAGAAAAACATGCAACAAAATATTTGGTGCCGCTTTTGGAATTGTGCCCGAACACCAGCATAAGGGGTTGGAAGGTGCCATCATTATGGCGGCGGCTAATGTTCTTCAACATACGAATCGTTATGATAAAATTGAAATTACCTGGATAGGTGATTTTAATCCTAAGATGCTTCATTTATTGGATTCGTTGGGTGCCACGCGGATTAAAACAATGATAACGTATCGCAAGTTGTTTGATGAGGCGGCAGTATTTAAAAGAGCGCCGGTGATTGGGTAAAGGTTATTGTAAAAAAAATGAAGAAAGGTGGCATTCTAGTAAAACTTACCCTGTGAATGTTTTTCCTTTACAATAACAACACTAAACATAAAACACTTAATAAAAAATGATAAAGTTAAAAATCCCCTCCCATCGGTCGCATTACTACTTCTTCTATAACCGTCCGGGGCGAAGTATTAAAACAATTCCATACCACTTGTGCCACTTCTTCAGCAGGCATAAATTGTGACACGGGTACTTTTGTTCCCTTCCATGAGTCAGTAAAAGTGGCGCCGGGATAAATGGTTGAAACTTTGACAGAATATTTCTTTAATTCTTCTCTCAATCCCAATCCCATGCCTCTTAATGCAAATTTTGAAATTCCATAAGACATACCTTGGGGAAATGATTTTAATCCTGCCACACTGGATATGTTTATGATATGACCTGCTTTTTGTTTTTTGAATACAGGCAATAATTTATTAGTAAGGTAAAAAGCAGATAAAAGATTTGTGCGAATCAAAAATTCCAGATTGTCAACTGAATTATTTTTTGAATCATCTCTCACATACACCCCTGCGTTATTGATTAAGCCGGCTATTCTGCAATTCAGTTTTAGTATCTCTTTTCCATAAGCCAGTACTTCTTTTTTCTCGGTTAAATCGGTTTTTGTAAAATGAACCAATGGAGCGCCTTTTTCTTTTAACCACTTAGCGGATTCTTTTAAGTCATTCATATTGCGTGAACAGATGGATAATGGAAAGCTATGGCACGCAAAAATAGCGGCTATCTCTCTTCCGATACCTTTGGTGGCACCGGTAATGATGATAAGGTTTTTGGGTTTGATTGAGTTCAAAATTTGCTATAATAAAGATGGAAGATCGAAAACCGACGCTTAACTTATGGCTTCCGACTTAAAACCAACCATTTCTCACTCCTTAACCAACATCCCTCCACCATTCAACACCCAGCTCTCAATTCCCGATTCAAGAAAAAATAATTGTGAGAAACCCATTTGTTCCAATTGTTTGCATGCCTTTAAACTGCGTTCACCATTTTTACAGTACACAAGGTAGGGTTTGCTTGGGTCAAGTTTAGAAACATCTTCCCGAAAACCCTGAGCATAAAAATCAAAATTTTCGGAATTTGAAAGATGACCGGATTTGAATTCATGAGGTGAACGCACATCTAATATCACCGGATTATTTTTTTTTATAAAATCTTCCAATTCGTATGTAGTAATCCTTTTAAACCCCGGCGTTGATTTACGAAATCCCAACACCATGATGAAGATGATAAACGAAAAGATGAGAAGAGAGAGCATGTGGTAAAGGGTATAGGGGTATAGGGGTATAGGGGTATAGAAAAATAGAACTTCAATATTTCCTTATACCCAATACCTTATACCTTTATAACCTTATTACTACTCATCATCATCCACTTGCTTTTTCCGGCGGATACGGATATCCACTTTTCTTTCCTCCCCTTTGAGCAAGCGTTGAATGTTTTTCTGATGCGTTAAAATTACAATAGCTGAAATGACCAATCCGAAAATAATAAGCACGGGACTGCCGGCTCTGAAATGCGGGAATAAAAACAGAAGTGGAAAAGTAAGAGAAGCAATGATGGAGCTTAAAGAAACATATTTTGATATAAACATCACTGATAAAAATACTCCCATGCAAATCAAGGATGCTTCAAGATGAATGGCAAAAGCAACTCCCAGCAGAGTAGCCACTCCCTTTCCTCCTCTGAAACCTGCAAAAACCGGATAAATATGTCCTGTCACTGCGGCTATCCCGAAAAGTAATTTATAATAAATAACATTGTTCTCTGATATGGTAACAAATTCCAATAAAAAAACAATAAGATATGCCGCAAAAAAACCTTTAAAAATATCAATAATCATTACCATGATGCCCGGTCTTTTCCCAAGAATCCGGAACGTGTTGGTTGCGCCAGCATTTCCACTCCCGTATTCACGAACATCTATGTCATATAGAAAACGACCAATCCAGACAGCCGGAGGAATTGAGCCCAGAAGATATGCCGCAATTACGGAAAGTGTGATATATAAATAATCCATTCGCTTTGAAGAAAGGCAAACTTACATAAAATTTTTTGATTTCATATAAGCACAATAAAAAAGTACCAGTGAAAGGTGTGTTGGAGTATCGGTGTGAATGGAACTTTTTTTAAAAAAAATTGCTGTTCACACCTATGTGTTTTCCCTATGTAACTATGTGCCTATGTGGTGATAAGATAGTCAAATTTTTACCACATAGGTACATAGAAATTCACATAGAAAGGGGTGAACCGTAACAAAATTACCGTATAAATAATAACGGCTTTCCCGTTTTGCCCGTTTGAATTTTTCCTTCCCTGAAAACAAGATTTCCGTTTACATACGTCATCATTATTTTTCCGGTTAGTGTTGAATTTTCAAGCGGCGACCAATCGCATTTATACAGAATGTCCTCTTGTTTTACAATAGTATCTTGTTTTAAATCAACTAAAACCAAATCGGCAAAATAATTTTTTCTGATAAATCCACGATTGAAAATATTAAAACACGTAGCCGGATGGTGACACATCTTTTCTGCTATTTGTTCAAGTGTAACTATTCCTTCCTTCCACAGACACAACATCATGTTAAACGAGTGTTGTATTAACGGAAGTCCGCTGGGACAATCGGAATAATTTTTTTGTTTTTCTGAAATAGTGTGTGGAGCATGGTCTGTGGAAACAATATCAATGGTTCCGTTTTTCAACGCATTCCTTAGTGCATATTTATGATGTTCATCTTTCACAGAAGGATTGCATTTTAGCTTTCCATTTAATTTTTCATACCCCGAATCATCGTACCAGAGATGATGTACGCAAACTTCGGAAAGAATTTTTTTTCTATCCAACGGAGATTGGTTTTCAAATAACGATAATTCCTTTTCTGTAGAAAGATGCATGACCATCAACTTAGCATTGCTTTCCCGCGCCAGCTCGACTGCAAATTTCGTTGATATAAAACATACTTCCTCACTGCGAATAACTGCATGCTGATGAAAGGGAATATTTTCCCCGAATTTCTCAATGGCGGATTGCAGATTAATCTGCACTAATTCGTCATCTTCGCAATGAGCGGCTATCATCACCGGGCATCGTTCAAAAATTTCACGGATTTGTTTTTTATTATGAAGGGCTAGTCCACCCGTAGTTGTTCCAAGATAAATTTTTAATCCGCAACAGGTTTTTGGATCCAATAAAATAATGTCACTCATATTTTTTCCATCGGTTCCAAAATAAAAAGAGTGATTGGCAAGACATTTTTGACCAGCAAGTAAAAATTTTTCTTCCAGACGATGCAAAGTGGTTACCGGAGGTTGCGTATTGGGCATTTCCATTATGGAAGTTACTCCTCCCGCCACTGCCGCCATGCTCTCTGTTTTCAAATCCCCTTTATGTATGTTGCCGGGCTCCCTGAAATGAACGTGACTGTCAATGATTCCAGGAAAAAGATAAAGCCCTTTCGCATCAATTACATTTATCCCAGTCGTACTTCCCCATTCGGAACCGGCATTCCGGATTTCAGCAATTTTATCATTTTCAATTAAGACATCGGCAGGTTGTATGGTACCTTCATTAACCATCAATGGGTGGAGGAGGAGGGTTTTGGGCATGTGGGTGGAATTTTTAATATATATCAGGAACTTCAACCGGATTGCGTTGCATAAAAAATATATCCGGAAAATTTACAAGGTACAGTTCGTTAATAGCTCTGGTGACAGCCGTATAAAACCAGCGGTTGAGCCCTTTATCAAATCGTTCGTCTGATAAATAGCCAGGGTCAATAAATACAAGTTTCCATTGACCACCCTGCGCTTTGTGGCACGTTATGGCGTAAGCGAACTTTATTTGAAGTGCATTAAAGTATGGGTCTTCATCCAGAATTTTCCGGGAATTATTTTTTTTTGCTGGGTCTGGCCCGTTATGATCAAGCATGATTTGATTCATCAGTTTTGTTACTTGCTCGTTGCTGAGTGCGGGTGTTTCCGTTCTCAGCGTATCCAGATTAATCATTGCTTCAAAGGGTTCTGTATCGGGATAATCCACTAACCGCAGTCGTGCGGTAGCAAAACGGAATCCGTATTTTTCTTCTTCGTTGCGGATTTTCATAATTTCAGCGATGTCACCATTGGCAATAAAACCGGCTTCATGTTCCGGCTCCAGCCAGAAATAATTATTTTTGACAACCATCACTAAGTCGCCGGTCGTTATCTCGTCTTCAAGATAGAAAACATGTTGGCGTATGTTGCGGTTATATCCATTTGCCCTTTTATTGGAGCGGGTTATCACTGCTACATTTTCTCTTCCATATTTTTTATAAGCATAATCCAATCCATCAGAAATTCTATCGCCACTCATTCTGTAAATATCCGGAAAGCCCGAAGTGCGTAGCGTGGGGATCTGCGCAGGATTAAATCCGGAAATGACGTTGCGTATGGTAGTGGCATTGTGAAGGATACCGGAATCATTCGCCTGACGTACGACAGTTTTAAGTTCTGTTTCATAAATTTTCAGGTCATAATTATCGCCTAAATAATTTACATTCAGTGCAGGGCTTAATTCCTGTTGAACCGGCGGCAATTGGGCAGTGTCACCAATTAATAAGAGTTTGTTTCCTTGCCCGGTAAAAACATAATCAATCAGGTCTTTTAATAAATTTCTACCACCAAAATCCGCTGATCCTGCTATCATGGAGCTTTCATCAACAACGTACAACGTATTTGAACTTTCGTTCCGTTGTAGTTGAAACCGGTATGCCCCTGTATTTGTATTAAGTTTTGGTTCGTAAATATGGCGATGAATGGTGGATGTTTTCAGGTTGGTATAATTTTTCAGCACTTTAGCCGCTCTTCCTGTAGGAGCTAACAAAAATACTTTCAGAGAGAGTTTTTCCAAAGAATTAGTAAGTGCAATTACCGTTGATGTTTTTCCCGTACCGGCATACCCTTTTAATACAAAGGCGCATCGTGGATTTGTGTCACTGAGAAACTTTTCAAGAAGGATGAAAAGTTTGTCCTGATCGGGAGTGGGTGCATGCGAAAAATTTTTACGCAGAGTGGTTAGGATAGACATGGTTATTAAATATTTACAAACATACTAATTTGAATCAGGGTTACAAAAATTGTATTACAACAATGTTACAACTGTATTACAACTTTAGGGCGGTTCCAAAAAATGAATAACGAACATTTGAACATTTGAATAAAGAATGAAGAAGTAAAGAATATTGTTGATTTGAGCTTATTTACTTCGCTATTCTAAATTCAAATGTTCTATTGTTCTATTGTTTTTTAATAAAAAATGAATATTTAGAACTGCCCTTTATATCACCGCCATAGTCGTTGTTGCTTTTGCTATAATTTTTTTCTCCTTTTTAAAAATATTCCAGACCTCGGCTTCGCAGAAATGCAACATATTACCTTTTTTAAGCACCCATCCTTTGGCTATAAGTTTTCCATAAAAAGCAGGATTCAGGTATGAAATTTTAATTTCGGCTGTCACCACGCGTTTTCCTTCCGGGAGCAAGGTTGCGGCGGCTATGCCGGCGGCAATATCCAATAAAGTGGCTGTCACCCCTCCGTGGACAAACTCATCATGCCGTTTATGAATTTTCTTTAGGGTAAGATATACTTCCGCTTTTCCGGGAGTTACGTTGGCAATCTTGCAACCGATAAACCGTAAGAAGTTAGAACCTCTTAGTTTCTGGTGAAGAATTTTTTTAAAGTTTCGGGATTTCATGGGGTAAAGGTAGCTGCTTTTCAATAATATTTCAACCAATTTTTGCAAAATATTATAAATAATATCGAATATTGAACAAGGAATAATGAATTTCCAAGTACTTCAACATTCGACATTCCTTGTTCAACATTCGATATTACTATTTTTAGTTGTGGCTCGCCCACATTTGGGATATTTTACTTTTGTTATTCTTACCCGACTGCATCCCCCCTCACATCCCCCGCTCCATTCCCACCCTCACCCACTTCCCCGGAACTCGTGCATTCACCCCACCATCATACATATCCTCCACAGTCACTGTCGGTAAATAGTATTTTCCTTTATGGGCTGAATTCAAACGAATGGTGAACGTCTTGCTTTCATTTTTCTTCAAGCCAAAAAAAGTATATACACGGTCATCGCGGAAATCCTGATAATCAGGAACTGAAATATTTTTTGTTCCCGCGGGGTCTGTTCGTGTATTTCTTATCTCCCATCCCGATGGAAAAATCTGATTTAACGCTATATTCTTGTAATCCCCCTTGTTTCCCGGATTTTTAATGGTAACTGATGCCATAAAATCAACTCCTTGTTCCAGATCTTCCGGATTTATTTCAGTGCCACTTAAATTCTGATAAGTGACACTAAGCAGAATATCATTTGCGGTGCGGGTTTGATCTCCGGTAGCAGGTACTCCCGTGGAAATCAACCGGGCATATACTAAACCACCGCTGTTGTTTTTCAACAGAATTTTTCCATTAGTTTCTCCTCCCACAACAAGCGGTAAAGTTTTAACCATATATTGTGAGGAAACTTCTTTAGCGTTAGTTCCATTCCAGGTGACACTTGTGTTTATGTTTCCTTTTATTGGATTTAATGCTAAATACTTCGCCGCAGCTAGCAAACAGAACGCGGTTGTTTGTGTACTGTACCAACCCTCCTTGCTCATACTTTCCGAAATTTCCTTGATCAGCTTATTGGCTTTCTCTTTATTTCCCATCATGGCGACTGTCTCCAGCAACATCGCTTTATCTCTCAACGTCGAACCATACGTATAGCCCGCCTGTTCTTTGTAATCCTCAGGGTTATCTCCTGCTTTTTGCATCAGTGAGTTAGCGGCTTCCGGTTGTCCTGCTAGTTTATAGGCAAGCGCCAACCGCCATTTTGCCTGATTGGAAATATTTTTCATTTCTCTCATTCTGTTCATCGCGCCTAATTCAGATTGTTGTACCATTGCCAGCGTGAAAAGCCGGTACGCCTGAATTAAATCATTTCCGGATTTATTGTCCGGTGACCAGGACTGTGCCACACGCCTTTGATAATTTTTAAATTGATTTAATACCGATCCGGAAACTGCATACCCTTTCTTCTCGGCTTCAAGCAGAAAATGCCCTGCATAAGATGTGCACCAATCATTTCCTTCATGAATTCCGGGCCAGTAAGAAAATCCACCTTCGCTATTTTGAAAACTGTAAATACGTTGAATAGCGGCATTCACATTGTACTGGATTTCACTTTTTTTATCTTTTGACAAATCAAGCAACGCATCTACAAAGAGTTGTGGAAAAGCCGAGGACGTGGTTTGCTCTACGCATCCATAAGGATAATGAATCAGAAAATTCAAACGGTTTTCGAGATTCAACGGAGGAATAACTGAAAGTTCAATCATGCATTTATTGGTGCCACTCATTCCGGAATAAGTAATTTCTTTTTCCCACGATTGGTTTGCATCCAGTTCAGTAGCGTACACATCTGTAATTTTGGGATTGGGATTCCGTAAAGGGATATCAAATTCCTGCACTGCTTTTTCATTTCCAGAAGTGGCTATCACTTTAATGCGGGAACTTCCGGTAGTGACACCGGCTTTCAAACGGAAAATTACCAGCTCATCGCCAGGCGAGGAAAATTGAATGACTTTGTTTTTTTCATATAACACCTGAATATTCTTATCCGTTTGCACTTCAATGGATACCATTCTTACTTTTTCTGTCATGGCAAAAACCGAAACCGGTAAATCTGTTTCTTCTTCGGGTCCTAATACTCTCGGCGCAGTAGCAAGAATCATCAGAGGATTTCGTACCGGAGTGGTTTTTTCTGTAGAACCATAAGCGCCCTGATGAGCGGCTACCACCATGGTACGTACAGAACCTATATATTGCGGCATGATAAATTCAGTGACACGCTGTTCTCCTTTTTCAAGTAAAAACGGACCGAAAAATTTAACCACCGGTTTAAACCGTTGGGTTTTCTTTCCCAATTTTGAATTATCAATGCCATCATCACCACCAAGAGCAAGAAGTTTTTCAAGTGTTTGAGAAAAAGCGCCAATGACATCATCGTACATATCCCATGTTTTTACACCAAGTGCTTCCCGTGCGTAAAAATGTTCCCAGGGTTCCGGCGTTTTAAAACGAGTGAGGTCGAGCAATCCCTCGTCCACTACTGCGAGTGTATAAACCATAGGTAATCCGCTTTGCTCGGAAACCGTAATTTTCACTTTTGATTCGGGACGTAATTCGTCATTCATCTTTAGTATGGGCTTGAGTTTAGTGGCAGGGTCTTCGGCAAAAATTGGGATTAGTCCATACATTCGTATTGGTAAATCGTTTAAGGTCTGCTGGTGAGGTTGAAGTAAGGTTACGTGAGCATAAAAATTAGGAACCATTTCGGGTGTCACTGTAAATTTATAGTGTGTGGTCTCTCCTGCTAAAGGAATCCAATCTGCCTTTATTATTTTAGAACCATTTTCCAATGACAGCAATGCTCTTGTTGTTTTCCCCGCTGGAATGGATAAGGTTACATCCTCACCCACTTTATACTTTTCTTTGTCAGCAGAAAAAACCAGCATAGTGGCACCGCCGGGATTATCTTTCTGTGCTCTGCCTGCCCATCCGGGCCAATCCATATATACAATCTTTCCTGCACAATGTCCGCCGGCTTCATCACAAACCCTTACAAGGTATCTGCCCCATTCGGGATATTTCAGAGTAAATTTCCATTGCCCGGTGCCGTTTTTCACTGAAATAGTATCCGATTTCAATAAGTGTAAATAACGTGCCTGTGAATAATCAGAAAAATCCTCTTCACCTTTTTCCCACCACCAGCGCCAGGATATTTTATAAAATTGAACAACAACTTTGTCTAATGACACAGGGATACCTTGTGAATTTATTACTGCTATATCGGCGGTATGTTCCACATCGGTTAACAACATGCCTCTTTCTTTATCTCCTTTTGGCAAGCGAACGCCCACATACAACGGATAAGGGTGATATGGAATGGAATAACGGTCCTGACTGAAAGCACCTCCGTCTTCAAAAACACGAGTGCGGAAATTTGCCATCAATTTACCTGCGGCATTGATTTTTTCCGGTGTCTCAAAACTAATTTCCGCTTTGCCATTTTCATTCAAATGACCTTCAAAAACCGTATTGCTTTCCGTATTGCATTTACGCATGGGGTCATCAAAAGAAAATTCTGAAAATTTAGGGAACGTGGTTTTAGCGGGAGTAAAAAATAGTTCCATGTCGGCTTTAAGATTGCGGGCAGTGGCTCCATGAAGCCATGTTGAAGATAATTCGCATTTTATATTTTTAGTGTCACTCATAATTTCCGTCGCGCCGAAATCCAATTTAATTTTCAAAC
Source organism: Bacteroidetes bacterium RIFCSPLOWO2_12_FULL_37_12 (assembly GCA_001769655.1). GTDB lineage: Bacteria > Bacteroidota > Bacteroidia > 2-12-FULL-37-12 > 2-12-FULL-37-12 > 2-12-FULL-37-12. The sequence continues at coordinate 285,661 of MEPC01000024.1, forward strand.
GGTTTGGCATAACGGTTTCAATCTTGAGGGATTTTTCAAAAACGGTTCCACCCACTTTAAATTTAGCAGTCCAGTTTCCGGTAGGGGCATCCTCATTGGTAAACGTATGAATGGCATACACTCTTGACAGTGACGAAGATGTCCCTTTAACGGATTCAAACAAAGGAGTAGTTTTTACAAGTTGATTCAATGGATTGTACAATTCAAAATGCACGGGATGATTTGGTGGTAATTTGTTCATTTTATCTTCAAGGATAAATGTGAGAAACAAGGAGTCACCGGGTCTCCAGACGCCACGCTCTCCATATATAAATCCTTTCAACCCCGAAGGAACGCCAGCGCCGTCCACATCAAAACGGCTAAGGGAAAGAGATGTGCCATTGTCGAGACGCAGGTAACCCCGTTCTTCTCCGTTTTTCGCAACTAACAAATAAGGTTTTTTTGTTAATGTAAAATTTATTTTTCCATTATTATCGGTAGTTGCTTTTCCCAGAAGTTGATTCTGAAAATCATAAATTTCCACTTCGGCACCCGGAATGGTTTCCGTATTTCCAAGATTATTTATAAATACAATTAGCCGGTTATCTAAGCCCTTTTTAGCGGTAATTCCGATGTCAGAAAGCAAAATATTCTTAGCGATTTTTCGTTCACTCCGGCTGTAGTAGGTGTTATGGCAAGGATTATCCCTCTGGTCCCAACTGTAATCATCGCTATAATCATAATAATAATCCCAATAGCTCGATTCATTTTCTTCGGAGGCATCTTCTGCTTCTGCCGATACTGTTTCCATGGATTCATTTTCGTTTTTAGTGTCACCGCATGGATAGATGGCATGTTTTTTTTGCATTTTCATAAAAATACGATAGATGGCTCCTTTGTCGGCAAAAATTTTATTATCTAAATCAATAAAATAACGGGTCCATTTGTAATAATCCATAGGATTATCGGGTTTCAGTTCCATAGTTTTTTTAAAAACAGTTTGCCCCACCCGATAAAGTTGTTCATCGCCCCCCAGGGTGTTTACCTGTAAAAACTGGGAAATATTATTCTCAAAAATTTTCATGATTTTGATATCCACTGCCTTTAAGCTTACCGCTTCAAAAGGGAGTGAAATTTTTTCGGTGGAAGTGGGAAGAATAATACCGGAAGAAGTAAAGCGAACCTGGGGTTTCAGATTGTCAAAGGCAATCTCGTAGGTGTAATTCAAAGAAAGTTTCCTGCCTATGATGTTTTTAACACCTTCATAGATATTCAGAGTTTGAGTGCCACTTAAATGAAAGGGCGGATAGATCCGCAATTGATTGGCATCCACTGAAAATTTAAGTGGTTCCGTTGAACCAAGTTTTACAAGCCCTGTGAGTAATTGTCCTGATAGAAGAGGATCTGAAAATGTCACGGAGATATATTCATCTTCTTGTTTAACCACGCGGTAGTCCACAATGGTAAAATTATTTTTAGAAGGAATTTTAATGTATTTGAAGCCGGTGTTTTGCACTTGTAGAGAAGTGCCATCCCACGCTATCTTCACACTGTCTTCAGTGTCACTCCTGCGCACGCTGTCAATCTCAAACGCATGTAGGTAACGAGTGGAATTGTGGTTCCAACGCAATGCAAGGCGTTCATTATTTTGTTGGGAAACCGAAAGAATTTTTTCAGCGTCAGATCCATTGAGCACATCGGCAAAACGGATTGTGCCCGTGATTTTGTACCAGGAGAGTGTGGTAAAATCAATGGAGCGTGTGTTTTCGATATTAACTTCAAAATTTTGTTTAAGCGTGCTGATTTTAAAGGTAAATGTTTTCATGTCATCTGCTAAATCAGAAAATAGTTTTTGCAGATTCAAATGAATGGTATATTCTTTTCCTGGTTCGAGGTCTTTTTCGGGTCGGAATTCAATGCTCCGGTTATCGGTCATCACCGAAGTGCCTTTCACTGCGGGCTCCAGTTCAAAAAATCCTCCGTCTTCAGCGAATTTTGCGTCTTTGAGCAGTAAGGCAGGAATTTCTCTTGCGAGAATTACACGCACGGGACTTTCTACGGAAAGGAAACCAGTGGAGAAAGAGGAAATGACACTTGCCCATTGAGATTCATTGAGCGGGGTGTTTATTTTTTTCCGGGAGCAGGAAGGGATAGCGAGGGCTATGCCTAAAAGCAGAGTGACAGTGATATTGCGCATTGGAATAGTAGTGAAAATAATATTTATAATTCAGGGAGATAGTTTTTTAAAAAATCGTTTAAATTTTCAACAAAGATAATTCTTTTTCTTATAACTCCATCGACTCAAGCTCTCATGGTAAAGAACCAATTCGCCCCTCGCTCTGTAACAAGAAAAATGATAATTATCCTTATATTTGAAACTTAATTATAAATAATTAATAACTCAAAATGTTTGAACAAACTTTTAAAAACATAGACGATATCCTGTATAAAGATTCAGGCGCTGACAGCGAACTGGATTACATCGGGCAGACAAGTTGGGTGATGTTTCTTCGCTATCTGAATGAGTTAGAGCAGGACAAAGCAGACGAAGCCGCATTGCAAGGAAAAAAATACAAGAACATTATTGACGAAGAATTTCATTGGGGCAAATGGGCAATGCCTAAAGGCAAAGACGGAAAACTTGACCACCATAAAGCAATGACTGGACCTGATTTGGTTCAGTTTGTCGACCTCAAACTATTCCCTTATTTATCGGGATTCAAATTAAAACACAGCGACAACCCCCAGACGATTGAATATAAGATTGGAGAAATTTTCAGTGAACTAAAAAACAAAATTCAAAGCGGTTACAACCTTCGGGAGATTTTAGATTATGCTGATGAACTTCCTTTTCGCTCTACAAAAGACAAACACGAGTTGAGCCATTTGTATGAAAGCAAAATAAAAAACATGGGTAATGCCGGCAGAAATGGCGGACAGTATTACACTCCACGCCCTTTAATTCGTGCAATGATTGAAGTGGTGAAACCGAAAATCGGTGAACGCATTTATGACGGTGCATGCGGGAGTTGCGGTTTCTTATGCGAATCTTATGAATATCTCACACGGAACAGAGAAAAACTTAGCACCACCGATTTAAAAACTTTACAGGAAAAAACCTTTTTCGGAAAAGAGAAAAAAAATCTTGCTTACATCATTGCCGTAATGAACATGATTTTGCACGGCATTGAAGCACCGAACATCATTCACACAAACACACTCAGCGAAAACATACGCGACATACAAGAGAAAGACCGCTATAATGTAATACTTGCAAACCCACCCTTTGGAGGAAAAGAAAGACCAGAAGTTCAGCAGAACTTTGATATTAAAACAGGCGAAACCGCATTTCTTTTTTTACAGCACTTTATTAAAAACCTCAAGGCAGGAGGCAGAGCGGGAATTGTAATTAAGAATACTTTTTTAAGCAACAGCGATAACGCTTCTGTTTCCTTGCGAAAATATTTATTAGAGAGTTGCAACTTGCATACCATATTGGATATGCCGGGAGGAACTTTTTTAGGTGCAGGTGTAAAAACAGTTGTATTATTTTTTACAAAAGGTGAACCGACTAAAAATATTTGGTATTACCAACTTGACCCGAAAAGAAACATGGGCAAAACAAATCCGCTGAACGATGACGATATGAAAGAATTTATTGCCCTGCAAAAATCAAAACCTGAAACTGAAAGAAGTTGGAATGTAAGGGTATCCCTTGCGGATACCCAGTATGACCTAAGCGTAAAAAACCCGAACACACCCGAAGAAGTAGCTCTGCGGACACCGCAACAAATCTTGAAAGAAATACAATTGCTGGATACAGAAACAACCAATATTTTACAAAAGGTAAAAGAAATTATATTATGAAAGGATTGCAAAAAAATCAATACCACCAATTTTTATCGGAAGTAGTTGCCTTAGTGCAACAACACAGAACTATTGCCGTGCATAGTGTTCAAACTATTGCAAACCGGCTATACTGGAATATCGGGGAATTAATCATTAAAAAACAACAACAATTTGGTTGGGGGAAATCTATCGTGGAAAAACTTAGTCATGATTTACAAAATGAAATCGGAAAAGGAATGAGTTGGTCTGCCCGTAACCTGTGGTCTATGAGGCAGTTGGTGGATGAATATTCAAATCTGAAACAACCTGTTTCAGAATTAACAATTATGAACCAAGCCGGTTCAGAATTAGAAAAACGTAAGAAAGCCGGTTCAAAAACAAAACTGAAGCAGCTTGTTTCAGAATTAGAAAAAGTGAAACAACTTGTTTCAGAAATACCATGGGGACACAATATTTTAATTCTTCAGAAAGTAAAAGACCACAAAGCCCGTATTTTTTATTTACAAAGCACCATCAAAAACAGGTATAGCCGTTCGGTGTTGATGCATCAGATAAAAGCCGATGCTTACAGTAATTATCTTTTGAACCCTGCACAACATAATTTTTCAACCGCCTTGCCCGAACATTTAATTGAACAAACCCGTGAGAGTATAAAAAGTGTATATAGTTTGGATTTTTTGGACATCAACAAACCTATGACTGAAAGGGAGTTGGAAAACAAAATGGTAGAAAAGGTTAAAAGGTTGATTATGGAAATGGGCTACGGTTTTTGCTTTATCGGTAATCAGTATCCGATTACTTTGGGTAAAAAAGAATATTCCATTGATTTACTGTTTTACCATCGTATCTTAAAATGTTTGGTTGCAGTAGAATTGAAAGTAACGGAATTTGAACCGGAATTTGTAGGAAAACTTGATTTTTATTTACAGATTATTGATGAGCAATTGAAACAGCCCGATGACAAACCAAGCATAGGTATTCTTCTGGTACCGCACAAGGATCAGTTGGAAGTAGAATACGCCCTTCGTACGGCAAATAAACCCATTGGTGTAGCTCAATACACTATCAGTAAGAAATTGCCAAAAGAATTAAAAGGCAAATTACCAACAGCCGATGATTTAAAATCTATTTTGGAAATTAATACAGAGGATGAATTATGAAAAAAGGTTGGGAAATAAAAAGTTTGGGAGAAGTAGCGGAATTTGAAAGAGGGCTTACCTACTCTAAAAATGATGAAGTAGAATTTTCATCAAATGTTGTATTGCGTTCAAACAATGTTGATTTGATTGGTAGCAAACTTGACTTTACTGAATTAAAATATATCCATGACAAAATAAAAATTCCTGCAAGCAAAAAAGTTTCTAAGGGTTCGTTAATTATTTGCACAGCAAATGGAAGCAAATCTCATTTGGGAAAAGTTGCATTGATTGAGGATGATTGCGATTATGCATTTGGTGGTTTCATGGGATTGATAAGACCTAAAAAGGAAATTATTTCAAAATATCTTTTTTACTTGATGATTTCCGATACATACAAAACATTTATAAGCGAATTATCTGATGGTGCAAACATTAACAACTTAAAATTCTCACAGCTTACAGAGTTCGAGATTCCAGTTCCTTCAATTCCAATTCAACAACAAATCGTTTCCATTTTAGATGAAGCATTTACAGCCATTAATAAAGCAAAAATAAATCTGCAACGCAATTTGCAAAATGCAAAAGAACTTTTTCGGAGTGAGTTGAATGGGATTTTTACAAGTAAAGGCGAAGGTTGGGTTGAAAAAAGTTTGGAAGAAATTTGTGATATAGAATATGGATATACAGATAAATCAACACACAAAGGAGATTACAGATATGTTAGAATAACGGACATTGACAAAAACGGAGAATTAATTTTAGAAGATAAAAAATACATCAACCATTCAAAAGAAGCAGAGGCATTTCTCATAAACGATAATGATTTGTTGATGGCAAGAACAGGAGCAACATTTGCAAAAGTTCTGCTTTTCAATGGTGACGAACCTTCCGTCTTTGCTTCTTATCTCATTCGTATTAAGTTCAAAGAGAAATTTGAAAATAAACTCTATTGGTATTTTACAAAAACACCAAACTATTGGGAACAAGCAAATAGTTTGTCGTCAGGTGCAGCACAACCACATTTTAATGGTGCAGCTTTAAAGCAAGTAATTTTCTCTTATCCAAAATCTATTATTGAACAAAAATTATTGATAGAAAAGTTTGACACCCTTTCCACCGAAACAAAAAACTTAGAGAATATTTATCAAAAAAAATTAAATTTGTTAGAAGATTTAAAAAAGAGTATATTGCAAAAGGCGTTCAGGGGGGAATTAACGAAAAAAGAAAAAAATAAATCTTAATGATTTATGAGTATAGGGAAAAATCTTTTAGAACATTCAGAAGCAAAAGTGAAATTGTATTCACGGTATCTTTCTATTTACCTGAATGTTCTTGCACGAAGTTTTGTCAACAATATTCATCTGTTCGATTTATTCTGCGGTGAAGGAATTTACGAGGATGGAGGTAAAGGAAGTCCGATTGCAGCGTTGGAGTGTATTAAGCAACACTATTACAGCAATGGGGAGAAATGCCCGAACCTTTTTATTACTTTCAATGATAATGGTTTTTCTGAAATAGAAAAAGAGAGATTAAAAACCGACAGAGTAAAAGAGTTTGCCGATAAAATTTACAAACCCGAAAATGTAAAAGTTGGTTACACCAACATTGACTATTCTAAAATTATAGAAATGATAATTGAACGGACAGGAAAACTCAAAAATGATGAAAGGGCTTTGATTTTTATTGATCCGTGTGGATACAAAGAAATTAACCCAAACGACATAAAGCGGTTACTTGAAAACAGAAAGACAGAGGTGATTTTGTTTCTTCCTATTTATTTCATGTCACGGTTCGCAGTTAAAGCAAAAGACGAAGAATACAGAGGAGGCGAAGCACTAAGAAATTTTTTGGGAGAACTTTTCGGTTCAATAGATAATTTGCCCGACTACAAAAACCAAAACGAATTTATCTATCTCATACAGGAAGAATTTAAAAAGTATTTAAAGTTAAGATATGTTGATTCGTTTAAGATTGAGAGAGAAAACAATCAGTGGTTCTCACTTTATTTTTTCACAAACCACTCAAAGGGATTTTTAAAAATGTTGGAAAACAAATGGGCTTTGGATAAAAAACACGGAACAGGGTTCAAGCACGGTGACGAGTACATTCTTGATATGTTTGATGAAATTTCGTTGACACATTATGACCAAAAGGTTTTAGAATTTCTTAAACAAAAATCTACTGCTACAAATAAAGATTTACGTAACTTTGGAATTGAAAATAATTTTCTACCAAAGCATACCAAACAAGTTTTAGACCGGTTGAGGAAAGAATATGAGATAGAAATTGTTCCGTTAGATGAAAAAGCTGCATTAAGTTACTACCTTTCAGACGAAAAAAGGTTAGTAAATATAAAACTGAAACATCATGGCACAATCAAACATTGAATGGACTGAAATGACATGGAATCCCACAACGGGGTGCAACAAGGTATCAACCGGCTGCAAATTCTGTTACGCAGAAGTGATGTCAAGGCGATTGAAGGCAATGGGAGTGGCAAAATATGCAAACGATTTTAAACTCACTCTGCACGAAGATGAATTACAAACTCCTTATTCATGGAAGAAACCGAAAATTGTTTTCGTGAATTCCATGAGCGATTTGTTTCACAAAGATGTTCCTGTAAAATTTATTCAACAAGTTTTTCAAGTGATGAAAGAAAACCCGCAACATGTTTTTCAGATATTAACAAAACGGGCGGATGTGCTTTTATACTACGACAAAGAAGGTTGGCTGGAATGGGCACACAATATCTGGATGGGGGTTTCAGTGGAAAATGAAAAAACAATGAAGCGAATGGATTTACTGATACAAACAAATGCAAGAACAAAATTTTTAAGCTGCGAACCTTTGCTCGGTGAATTACCAAACATGAAATTGAAAGGTATTGATTGGGTGATTGTAGGAGGGGAAAGCGGAAGATCACCAAGACCAATGAAAAAGGAATGGGTGATGGATATTAAAGCCCAATGCAAAAAAGCAGATGTTGCCTTCTTCTTTAAGCAATGGGGAGGAACTAATAAAAAGAAAAATGGAAGAAAAATTAATGGAAAAACATACAGCGAAATGCCTGAAGTTATTGAAACAGCATGACCCATTCAAGAATAAATTAGCGATGAAGAACTTGGGATTTACCTGGGGACAAATTGTCCCCAGATAGAAATGTTGACAAGGACAGGAAATAAAAGGAAAATATTGGCAGATAATACAAAGGATATTTTCCAAATTTCAGATGTACCCAAATTGGGTACATCTGAAATTACAAAAAAGAATTTTTTTGTATAGACGGTACATTAAAATTAGAAGAATAATCATGAACGAACAAGAAACACGAACCGAATACATTTTACCTGCCCTGCAAAAAGCAGGATGGGGTATTATTGAAGGTAGTAAAATACGAGAGGAGTTTCCTATTTCAAAAGGTCGTTTGATTGGTCACGGACAAAGAAGCAAACCCGACAAAGCAGATTATGTTTTGCAATATCGCAACCGTAACTTAGCAATAGTTGAAGCGAAGAAAAGGGACTCGGATTATACCGAAGGCGTTGCACAGGCAAAGGATTACGCAGGTAAATTGCAAGTCCGTTTCACATACAGCACAAACGGTTTAAAGATTTACGGAATGGATATGAGTAAAGGTGCGGAAGGTGATGTAACTGTTTACCCTTCGCCTGACGAATTATGGGAAATGACTTTTGGTGAGCAAAATAAATTGCAACCGCAATCGCAACTTGTAATTGATAAATTACTTTCTGTTCCTTATGAAACCAAAAGCGGAACTAAACCTCCAAGATTCTACCAGGAAAATGCAGTTGCCAATGTTCTGTCAGCTATGGCACAGGGGAAACACAGAATTTTATTAACGCTTGCAACCGGTACAGGAAAAACAGATATAGCTTTTCAAATCACCTGGAAACTTTTTAAGAGTAAATGGAATATTAAAGGGGATGGTGAACGAAGTCCGAGAATATTATTTCTAACAGATCGTAATTATTTAGCCAACCAGGCAATCAGTAAATTCAATGAGTACGGTGCCTTTGAAGAAGATGCTTTAGTGCGGATAAATCCTGAAAGCATAAGACAGAGAGGTAGAGTTCCAACCAATGGGAGCATATTCTTTACTATCTTTCAGACATTCATGACTAATGTGCATGGGCAACCACCAGGAGTTGTCCCAACATTTAATTTTGGAGAATACCCTAAAGATTTTTTTGACATCATCATTATTGATGAGTGTCACAGAGGTGGTGCCAGTGATGAGAGCACTTGGCGGGCAATATTGGAGCACTTTAGTCCAGCTGTACAGTTGGGTATGACCGCAACACCCAAAAGAGATAATAATATTGACACTTACAAATACTTCGGCGAACCGGTTTATGTATATTCTCTGAAAGAAGGCATTAATGACGGTTTTTTAACCCCATTTAAAGTAAGACAGATTGATACCACCATTGACGAATATGTTTATACTTCTGACGATGAGGTTTTAGAAGGAGAAATTGAAGAAGGAAAACAATATACAGAAGCCGAAATGAACCGGGTAATTTCAATTGAGGAACGGGAAAAATACCGCGTTAAAATATTTATGGATTTGATAGACCAGTCAGAAAAGACACTGGTTTTTTGTGCTACACAGCTTCATGCACTCGCTATAAGGAATCTAATCAATCAAATTGCAAAGAGTAAAAATCCGGATTATTGCCATAGGGTTACGGCAGATGAAGGGAAGTTGGGAGAACAATATTTGAAATATTTCCAGGATAATGAAAAAAGTATCCCGACCATTCTTACTACATCACAGAAGTTAAGCACCGGAGTAGATGCACCTGAGGTAAGAAATATTGTTTTATTACGACCTGTAAATTCCATGATTGAGTTTAAACAAATCATTGGGAGAGGTACGCGATTATTTGATGGTAAAGATTATTTTACCATTTATGATTTTGTAAAATCGCACCATCATTTCAGCGACACGGAATGGGATGGTGAACCATTAGAACCCGATACCCAAAAAGAAAAACAGTCCAAAGTTTATCCTCTGCCAAGCGGCCGAAAGAAATTTGACGATCCTCCTACTCCTGAACCTTATTATGAAATGATTAAAATAAAACTTGCGGATGGAAAAGTCAGGGAATTGCAACACATAGTCAGTACTTCGTTTTACAGCCCTGACGGCAAACCGATTTCAGCAGAAGAATTTTTACAAACCATGTTCGGCACATTGCCTGAGTTCTTCAAAGATGAAAATGAGTTGCGGACAATTTGGAGCAAACCTGATACACGGAAAAAATTACTGGAAGAACTAAGTGAAAAGGGCTTTACAAAAAGCCAGTTGAATGATTTACAAAAGATGATTTGTGCCGAGAAAAGCGATTTATACGATGTGCTGGCTTATGTTGCTTTTCATTCTAAACTCATTAAAAGAAGCATAAGAGCGGAGAAAGCAAAAATTCATTTTAATAATTACAATTCCAAACAACAGGAATTTTTGAATTTTGTTTTAATGCAGTATGTAAATTCAGGTGTTGAAGAATTGAGCGAAGAAAAACTGACACCCTTATTGATTTTAAAATATAAAGCGATTCCCGATGCGAAACAGGAATTGGGTGATATTTCCTCAATACGCAATTTATTTATCGAATTTCAGCCGTTTTTGTATGATTACGGGATTGCTGTGTAAGTCAAAAAGCTAACTCTATTTAATTTACTTTTGTGCTGGCAGACAGTGACGAGCATTTTAATCCGCGTTATCTGTGGCAAAAAAACTCATCACTAAACAGTAACCAATCTTTTATAAATGGGTCTTCTGAATTCCATCATTTCCTGGACTATGAAAAAGCGATTCCACCAGATGGAACTTTTCATAAAATATCCTCACGAAGTTCAACGGGAAGTGTTAAAATCATTATTAACCAGAGCTCAGGATACGGAGTTTGGAAAAAAACATCGTTTTAAATCCATAACCCGTCAGGATGATTTCTGTAAACAGGTTCCTGTGTCCACGTATGAAAAATTTTTTCCCTATATAGAACGGGTGATGAAAGGGGAGCAGAACGTAACCTGGATTAGTGACATTCATTGGTTTTCAAAATCCTCCGGAACCACTAACTCGAAGAGTAAATTTATTCCAGTTTCCGCAGAATCTCTGGAGGACTGTCATTTTAAAGCCGGGAAGGATTTGTTGTCTGTGTATGTAAACAATCATCCCGAAACAAAACTCTTTTCCGGAAAAGGATTAATGATGGGTGGAACTCTCTATTCCAACCCGCACCGCAACGATTCACAGATAGGCGATGTTAGCGCTGTGATGATGCAGAATTTGCCCTTATGGGTGGAATACATGCGTGTTCCTGATTTAACCATTGCTTTGATGGATAACTGGGAAGAGAAATTAGACAGAATGATAAAATCAACAGTGCACGAAGATATTTCCAGCGTTTCCGGTGTCCCTACGTGGACCCTTGTTTTATTTAGAAAAATTTTAGAATTCACCGGAAAGAATCATATTCAGGAAGTATGGCCTAATCTCGAGCTCTTGGTTCATGGTGGCGTTGACTTTAAACCCTACAAACAACCTTTTCAGAATATCATTTCTTCTCCTGACATGAATTTTCTGGAAACCTACAATGCTTCGGAAGGATTTTTTGGATTGCAAAATGAACATGGGAAAGACGATATGCTTTTAATGCTCGATTATGGAATATATTATGAATTTATTCCCATGCAGGAAATTGAAAACGAAAATCCAAAAACAGTGACACTTGACAAGGTGAATTGCCAGGAGAATTATGCGATGGTAATTTCCACCAATGCAGGATTATGGAGATACCTGATTGGTGACACCATTCGTTTTACTTCTTTATCACCCTATAAAATTAAATTAACCGGCAGAACTAAAAACTTCATCAATGCGTTCGGAGAGGAGTTAATTGTAGAAAACGCAGAAACAGCTATATGCAATGCCTGTTTGAAAACGGGAGCTATCGTGAGAGATTTTACTGCCGCTCCATTATATTTTGGCGATAAAACCAATGGAGCACATGAATGGCTCATTGAATTTGAAGTGCCACCCGGTGACATTGATTTTTTTACGTATCTGCTGGATGATTCCCTGAAACAGCAGAATTCCGATTATGAAACCAAACGATTCAAAGATATAGCACTCAAATTACCGGTGCTACAAATACTTAAAAACGGTGTTTTTAACGAATGGCTGAAACGTGGTAATAAACTGGGTGGGCAGAATAAAATCCCAAGATTGTGTAATGACCGGCGATTCGTGGAAGAAATTCTTGAAATACAAAAAAATATTTTGTAATTGTAAATGAATAATGGGCAACCGCGAGGGTTGCCCCTACCTAATGCCCGCCTCACCCTTTTCGTCCATTTTCTCCACCAATGTTTGAATGATTATATCTTTCCCTTTTAATTGTTTGCGAAGAGAATCTACTTCGCCCTTGCATGCCGCTAATTCTTTAGGCAGATTTATGCCAGATGGCATTACTTTGTATATTTCCGGGCTTTCGGTTACCGATCCGGTTTTTATAAAAATATTTTCGGATAGAAATCTGAAAAAATCAAAGTCCAATGTCATGGAAATTTTATGCAACAGCCCGCTATTGATGGTTTCTCTTTCAAAAATTCGATAGATGTTTTGCCTTACCGTTCCTATGCGTTCTGCAAATTCCGATAATTTAATTCCTCTATCCAGGTATATTTCCTGAATCTTTTCCCCTATGTGAACTTTCATGTTACGAAAGTAGTCATACTTTGATGACTTAAGATACGGATTTATTTACAATTAGATAGACATAATAAAACAATTATTTTGACGATATAAAAAACCATTGCGTTTTAATAATATTCTAAAATATATAAGAATAAACAAATTAAATAATGAATGTTTGCGTTTTATTACATAAAAATAAAATTGAATGACAAAAGTCATTTTATTATTAATTTATTCAATCACGAAAGTAACATTTTTGACTACAATAAATACTAATAATATGTAAATATTTATTTACAACATTAAAAAAGAATTGAAGCGGAAAGGTTAGAAAATCTTATTTATGTGCTTTTCTAAAAGAAAAAAAATAGGAATTCAAGAATGTTCCCCCATATTGAACGTCCGTTGCACCAGATACAGTGGTCTGTTTTTCACTTCCAGATAGATGTTTGCCAGGTAGCGTCCAATAATCCCAAGAATGGTTATAATCATACTGCCGAAGAAAAAGAGCGTTAGAATAATACTAGTGTATCCAGGCGTTACATCTCCTATAAAAAAATACAGAAATAAATAATAACAACTAATCAGAAGAGTAATCATCAAAATTAACAGTCCGAAATATATCATGATATTGAGGGGTTGGTAGGTAAGATTGAAAATCAAATCGGTCATCAGGTTCAGGCGTTTTTTCAACGTGGATTTGCTTTTCCCGGAAGGGCGTTTCTTATTTTCTACATCTATAACTGTATAGTTCATTCCTATATCCTGCGTTATTCCGGCAACGGCTCTCGTTAGTTCGTTGTAGGAATTAAAATACGAAACAAAGCGGGAGTTCATCATGCGAAGCATCAATTGATGGCGGATAATTTTTACATGTAAAATGGTTGACACAATGAACCAAAACAATGCAGAAAACCATTCGGCGAAAAAATTATTTCTCACCTTGGAACGCGTATAGACAATATCATACCCTTCTTTTATTTTTTTATAGAGTGTGGGAATTGCTTCGGGTGGATTCTGCAAATCCCCATCCATTAATACAATATATTCACCTTTGGCGTATCTAAGCCCTGCGCTGGCGGCTATCTGCTGACCAAAATTACGTGAAAGAGAAACTGCCCTGACAAAGGAATATTTGTGGCACTGTTCTTCAATTATTTTTTCACTGTCATCCGTACTTCCATCATTGGATAGAATGATTTCGAATGGAATCTGCAAGGGTTCGACGTGCTCGCGTATTTTCTCAACGAGTGGTGAAACGAGATTAGCGTCATTATAAACTGTGGCAACAATGGATAGGGCTGGGGTGGGCATGGGTTTAAATTTTTATCAAAAATACTATGAATATTGTTTATTTAACGGTTTTTTCTTTAATTTGCCTAATATTAAAAATCAATTAATTCCCCCATGAATCTCACTCTTAAAATCTGGAGACAAGCCAATGCCCAAGCCGCGGGTGTCTTTCACAATTATCCTTTAAGCGATGTATCTCCGGATATGTCGTTTTTAGAAATGCTCGACGTTCTCAACGAAACACTCACCAAAAAAGGAGAAGAACCGGTTGCATTTGACCATGACTGCCGAGAAGGGATTTGCGGTATGTGCAGTTTGTACATCAATGGACGGGCGCATGGACCCATGCACGGCATTACTACCTGTCAGTTACATATGCGGCATTTCAGGGAGGGCAACACCATTGTGATTGAGCCGTGGAGAGCCAGACCTTTTCCGGTTATCAAAGACCTTATAGTGGACCGCAGTGGATTTGATAAAATCATGCAAGTCGGTGGGTTTGTTTCGGTAAATACCGGTGGCACTCCGGATGCCAATGCCATTCCAATACCTAAAGAAATTTCAGATACTGCAATGGATGCGGCGGCATGTATAGGGTGCGGTGCCTGTGTTGCCAAATGTAAAAATGCATCCGCCATGTTGTTTGTAAGCGCTAAAGTGTCACAACTTGCCCTTCTGCCTCAAGGAAAACCCGAACGGGAGCGTCGCGTGATGGCAATGGTGGAAACCATGGACGGACTTGGATTTGGAAATTGCACCAACGAAGGAGAATGTGAGGCAGAATGTCCCAAGGAAATTTCCATTTCACACATTGCGCGGATGAACAGGGAGTATATGCGAGCGATGGTAGTGGGGTGAGGGGAAAATTATTTTAACTGGCTGGTTCCTTAGCGTTTGTTTCTGAAACACTTTTTGTCTTCCTCAAAAATACCACACCCAACCCAATTAATCCCAGCACAATCACTAATATCATCTGACTCCCATGTAACAGAGTGGCATACACCAGACCATCTTCCTGCGAAATGCCATAAAAAACGAGTGTCTGTTTCACAAAATAATGAAATGCTCCGATTCCACCTTGTACCGGAATAACCATCCCCACACTTCCAACTACTAATACGACTAATGCTTTGTATAATCCAAGATTTTCAATGAATGGTAATGCAAAGAGCGCTACATACGTCATCAGAAAATATAAAAACCATATTGCAAAAGTATAAAGTAAAAAAGTCCACTTTCGTTTCATTTTTCCTATACTGCTGATTCCTTTCCAGAATCCTTTTAACATCGTTGTTGTTTTTCTGAAAAAAGAATTTCCTTCCTTGCCTTTTTTCAGGATATAAAAAATAATGCTGATTCCAGCTATAACTACCACCAATGAGATAAGAAGTACAAGAGGATTCGAAAAAATATTTTTTAATTTAACTGCCGCCTGATAAATTACTTCTGTCACAAATGAATGTTCCTTGGGCAGTTCTACCATAAAAACAAAAAGGGTTATTCCCACAAGACATAAAAAATCAATCGTTCGCTCTACCAATACAGTGCCTGCTGATTCCGTCACCGGAATTTTGTCGGTCTTGGTTAAAATGGCACAACGGGTTATTTCTCCCATCCTTGGAAAAGCAAGATTGGCAAAATAACCGATTAGCAACGCATGAAATGTATTCCAGAAATTAGGGTGATGTTCCATAGGCGCTAGTAATAATTGCCAGCGTAATGACCGAACAATGTGTGCAAGTATCCCAATAAATATGCTGAGAAGTATCCATGAAAATTCTGCATGCTGAAGGTCTTCTTTGAATTTTGAAAATTCCAGTCCTTCAAAAGACAGCATCATCATCCACACCGCAAGCCCAAGCAGGAGGAGGTATTTGGTGATATTCAGAAATTTTTTTATCATGTATGCGCTGAATGTATTATCTTCTTTAAAATGTAGCGAATCGGTGCACCGTTTCGCTACACTACTTTAAAATTTAAAAGTGCCCCTTCCTCCGTCAGGGTAAACTCCGGCACGATTTAATTTTGTAAGTATGGACTTTCGTCCGTACTTCAAATCTATTCGTTGTTTAGCAAAAAGTGCCGTAGGCACGACTCATATTCAGAAATAGTTTTGTTTTCTTTACGATTCGTTCCTACGGAACTTAATTGTCTGAAGTCAGACGTTGTAACAACGGACTGAAGTCCGTTGTTACAACATAGTTCGTTCCTACGGAACTCAAATGCGAAGATATGTCCTTTCTAACATTATTTGTAGCATCTCAAAATAAGAATTAGCCGTGTCGTTACATTTTCAAAAAAACATTATCAATCAACCGCACCTTTCCCAAAAATGCGGCAATGCATAGTGCTACATTTTCATGGTCATTGAGGTTTTTCACTTCCGCCAATGTTTTATGATCAGCAATTTCAAAATATTGCAAACGGATAAACGAGTGATTACGAAATATACCCTGTACTGTTTTTTTTGCCTGCGAAATGCTTTGTCCTTTCATTAATAAATTTCTAGCATTACAAAGACCTTTGTAAAGTTCAGGTGCGGCTTTTCGTTCATCATTACTTAAAAGAACATTACGGGAGGATAAAGCAAGACCGTCTTTATCTCTGATGATTGGACAACAATTTAATTTTATATTGAATCCAAGGTCTGACACCATTTTTTTTATGATCAGAAATTGTTGCAAATCCTTCTGACCAAAGTAAGCAGTATCGGGTGTCACTAAATTAAACAGTTTGCTTACCACCAGTGCCACTCCATTAAAATGACCGGGGCGATGAGCGCCTTCCATCACTTGTTCCAACGTCCCAAAAGAAAATTTCAAAAGCGGTGGTTCTGGATAAATAGTTTTTTCATCCGGGCAAAAAACTGCAGTACATCCCTTTTCTTTAAATAATTTTAAATCGGCTGATTCCGTTCTGGGATATTTCTTATAATCGGATAAATCGTTAAATTGCTGTGGATTTACAAATATACTTGCTATGGTGACAGGATTGTTTTTTTTGCATTCACTGATGAGAGATAGATGTCCCCTGTGCAAGGCGCCCATCGTTGGAACAAACCCGACTTTTTTTTTGTCCGCTTTTTGTTTTTCAACAAATTTACGGAGTTCAGAAATTTTGCGAAGGATGAGCATGAAGGATTATAAACACAAATTTACAGGAAAATTTTAATTTGCAAATTATGCAGGATAAAAATTATATGCAGAGACACGGTGGAGTGTGTGAAAGAGTATAGACACGGTGCACCGTGTCTATACATTCCCTACACCTTGCTCAACTCTATCGCTCTCAGTGCCACATTAGCAGATTTAACTATCACGGAAACCGCATCACCTAAGCGTATTACTTTTCCCCACCTGCGACCCACTACCTGATATTTTTCTTTCATGGAAAAATAAAAATCATCTTTTAATTCGGAAAGACGCAAAAAACCTTCGCAATGCGTCTCCGGAATTTCTATATAAAGACCTTTTTCAGCAATGCCACTTACCACCCCCTGATAAATTTTCCCAATAAAATTTTTCATGTATTCCACTTGCTTGTATTTTACAGAATCCCTCTCAGCATCCATCGCTTCCTTTTCCTGCAAAGAACAATGGTGACACATTTTTTTTAATTCTGCTTTTTTAAGAGGAATAGGTTTGTTTTTTAAATGATTAAAAAGTATTCTGTGTGCAATAATATCGGGGTATCTCCTGATGGGAGAAGTGAAATGACTGTAATAGTCAAACGCAAGTCCGTAATGACCAATGGGCTCGGTATCATAAATGGCTTTAGCCATGGTACGTATTGCCAATTGCTGAAGTACTCCCGCTTCGGGTTTTCCAGAGCTATCCTGACGAAGCTGATTGAGTGTTTTTGAAATCCTGTTCCGGTCGTTAAATGAAATGAAATAACCAAATTGCTCCGCAAAACGGGCAAAATTGCGGAGTTTTTCTCTATCAGGAGAATCATGCACCCGGTAAATCATCAGATTATTTTTATTTGTTTTTCCAACTTCTTCGGCAACCGCCCGGTTTGCCAGTAACATAAATTCTTCCACAAGAAGGTGGGTTGATTTTCTTTCTTTGACTAAAAGCTCAAGCGGTTTTCCTTCAGAGTCAAGCCGGAATTTTACTTCCTGTGTTTCGAAATCAATGGCACAGTTTTTAAATCGCTCGCTTCTCAACTTTTCCGCCATACGGTTTAAAACAGATAATTCTTTCATAAAAACTCCCTGATTTGTATCCAATGTTTTCTGGGCTTCTTCGTATGAATACCGTTTGGCAGAACGAATGACCGTTTTTCCAAACCAGGATTTATGAACTACTGCATTTTCATCCATTTCAAAAACTACGGAGAACGTCAACCGGTCCTCGTTAGGTACGAGTGAGCAAAGATGATTCGATAATTTTTCCGGTAACATAGGAACGGTTCTGTCAACCAAGTAAACAGAAGTGGCACGATGAAACGCTTCCTTGTCTAAGGCTGTGCCGGAACGAATATAATGAGAAGCGTCTGCGATATGTACTCCAACTTCCCACCGGTTATCTGAAATTTTTCTAAGGGATAAAGCATCGTCAAAGTCCTTTGCATCTTCGGGGTCAATGGTAAACGTAGGTGTCTTGCGAAAATCACGTCTTTTATTAATTTCAGAATCCGGAATTATATCTGGTATATGTTTCGATTCATCTTCCACTTCTTTTGGAAACACCGGCGGAAAACCATAGTTGTAAAGGATGGATTGCATTTCGGTGTTATGCTCACCGGATTTACCAAAGATTTTTACCACTTTTCCTTCCGCCAATTCTCCCGGATCCGGAAATCGGGTTATCCTGCATAAAACCTTCTGCCCATTTACAGCACCCATCGAAAGTTTTATAGGAACACGGATTTGAAAACTTTGTTTTTTCTGGTCAGTAGTAATTATCGCAAAATCTGCATGTAATTCAACTGCGCCTGGAAATTCAGTTTGAGAACGTTTGATAATTTTTGTCACCATGCCGACATGCCTTCCACGGTGATCTCTGGAACGTACTTCCACCTGAACAAAATCCTTGTGAAGGGCATTTGAAAGACATTTCCCGGGGATAAAGACATCTTCATGGAAATTTTCACTTACTAAGTAAGCGTCACCAAAAGCAGTCATATCAATTTTACCTTCGAGGGAAAATTTTGATGTTTTGCGGGAAACCCCCGGCTGGTTAGTGCGGCGAGATTGTGAACGGAAATGTGATTGTCCGGAATGTGGTTTTTTCAAGATTTGTTTTATTTGATGTTAAGGGGAAAACTGTTTACCCTTATATAATTGTAATTCAATCGTAAATTTTTCCTTATTTTTCTCTTTTTTTCTAATACAAACCTTCAAGGTTATCCGGCGCCTCAAATCTATACTAAACCTTGAAGGTTTTTTTCTTTCTCCTTCTTTCAAACATGAATTCCTCTTTTTTCCTGCGCTTTACGGATAGCATTGAGATTGCCTACCGGAATTGCTTGTATTAACTTTCGGGTATAGGCAGTTTTAGGATATGCATAAATATCATCGGCATAACCCATTTCTTCAATTTGCCCTTTATTCATGACCAACATGCGGTCCGACATGAATTTTACGACTGACAGGTCGTGAGAAATAAATATATATGTAAAATTAAATTCCTTGCGTAAATCATTCAGAAGATTCAACACCTGCGCCTGCACCGAAACGTCTAAGGCGGAAACCGATTCATCACAAATAATAAATTTTGGATTCAGTGACAGTGCCCGTGCAATGCAAATCCGTTGACGTTGTCCACCGGAAAATTCGTGTGGATACCGGTTAAAATGATTGGCACTCAAGGTAACTTTTTGCAACAGTTCATACGTTTTCTCTCTTCTGATTTTATCATTTTCATATATTCCATGAACCTTCATCGGTTCCAGTATGGCTTCCCCAACGGTCATTCGGGGATTCAGAGAAGAGTAAGGATCTTGAAAAATAATCTGGATTTCTTTTCTAACTTCTCTCATTTCATCAGTGTTCAAATCATTGATGCGATTCCCTTTGAAAATAATATCCCCCTCTGTGGGTTCCACCAAACGGATAATCGTTCTCCCCAGTGTAGTTTTTCCGCATCCGGATTCACCCACAAGCCCTAACGTCTCACCGGGAAAAACATCAAAGGTGACATCATCCACTGCTTTCACATAGTCCTGGATTTTCCCGAAAAGACCATGACGTATTGGAAAGAAAGTTTTTAAATTTTTAATGGAGAGTAGCGGCTGTTGTTTTTCCAGAAATTCTCTGCGGGCTTTTGTTTCTTCGTCTGATACCACAACAGCTTTAATAGCGTCTTCAACGGTATTGGGGACTTCAACCATTTCGCCCCGTTCGTTTTCTTTCATGAAATCGGCAACCGTAGGAAGTATTTTAAGACGTAAATCAAGACGGGGACGACAGGCAAGCAAACCCTTGGTATAGGGATGTTTCGGGTCTGAAAAAATATCATAAACAGTTCCTTGTTCCACTATTTTACCACGATACATTACTGCTACTTTATCGGCAATTTCGGCAATGACTCCTAAGTCGTGTGTGATGAAAATAATGCTCATGTCGTGAGTGTCACGCAATTCACGCATGAGATCCAGGATGGTTGATTGCACAGTGACATCGAGTGCAGTAGTAGGTTCGTCGGCAATAAGTAATTTCGGGTTGCAGGACATTGCCATGGCAATCATCACCCGCTGTTTTTGTCCTCCGGAAATTTGGTGAGGGTATGAACGCAGAATGCTTTCGGGACGTGGAAGCTGAACTTTTTTGAATAATTCCAGCGTTTTTTCTTTGGCTTCTTTCGATTTTACTTTCTGATGAAGCATGATTGCTTCCATGACTTGTTCTCCGCAGGTATAAACGGGATTGAGAGAGGTCATGGGTTCCTGAAAAATCATGGCAATTTCATTTCCGCGGATTTTTCGTATCTCATTTTTAGAAAGTTTTAATAAATCGGTATTGCCAAAATGGGTAGAATTGAATATGATTTCACCGTTTAAAATTTTTCCGGGTGGCTCCTGGATAAGACGCATTACTGATAGCGACGTGACTGATTTTCCTGAGCCGGATTCACCTACTATTCCTACCGTTTCCCCTCTATGAATTTTCATACTAATGTCATCCACCGCACGCACAACGCTTTCATCGGTTTGAAATTCTGTAATAAGGTTTTTGATTTCTAAAATTACCTCCTGGGTCATGGGACGGGGATTGGAAAACACAAATGTACTTGAAATTTTTTAAATGACACGAGGTGGTGGGGGGTAGAGGGGTATAGGGGTATGGGGGTATAGGGGTATAGGGGTATGGGGGTAAGGGTATAGGGGTATAGGGGTATAGGGGTATAGAGGAGGGGTATAGAGGTATAGATGAATGAGGGTATTGGGTAACGGGGTATCGGGATTTACAAAGCGATAAAATGATGCATAACTAATTTTTTTGTACCTTTGTATAGTAACGTGTAATTTATTTTTTATGGGAAACACTCTAATCACTACCAATCCGGAAATTTTAAATGGAAAACCCATAGTAAAAGGAACGCGCATTTCTGTTGCTTTAATATTACAATGTGTTGCATCCGGTATGACAAGAGAAGAAATCCTTAAAG
Organism: Bacteroidetes bacterium RIFCSPLOWO2_12_FULL_37_12; assembly: GCA_001769655.1. GTDB lineage: Bacteria > Bacteroidota > Bacteroidia > 2-12-FULL-37-12 > 2-12-FULL-37-12 > 2-12-FULL-37-12. Next base: position 307,263 of record MEPC01000024.1, read on the forward strand.
GGTATCCTACCCTATCCTGGAAGGGATTAGAAGCGGCTCTTGATTTTGCCGCAAGACAGTTTCAAGGAGAGGAAGTGAAAATTCTACATTAAAATTAACAATGCATATTTTGGCAGATGAAAATGTTCACACGGATATAATCCAGAATCTCCGTAATGAGAACTATAAAGTTTTATTTGCTCCTGAAATCGGCTTATCGGGAAAATCAGATAAAGAGATACTTGATTATGCAGAAAAAAAAGATTTTATTCTTTTAACAGGTGACAAGGACTTTGGCGCACTTATAGAATTTGGAACATTGTGGGGAAAAGGGAAAGTGATTTTATTACGTCATCATATTATCAAACCGCAATATATTGCATTCGAAATAATGAAAGTACTAAATATTGAGAAAAAATTTTTTAGCAAAGAAATCATTTATAATTGTTTTATCAGAAGGAAGATACCGGATTCATACACCCTAAGTCGGGTATATATTATTATCTTAAAAGTTTTTTCTCCCATTTTTTGAAAAATCATTTATATTTTCCGAGTGAAAATAGAAATTGGAAAATTGTAATGGAAATTAGAGAATAGAAATTTGATTGGATAAATTCGCTGTCGATTTTTTAATATCTATTTTCCAAATGGTAGCTTCAGAGGTGCCCATAATCTAAAACCTACCAGCCAGCCCTTCATATATCGCACCTTTTATTTCAAATGCCTCAAGCAACATGGGCTGTGAAATTATTTTATTGGGATTCAAGCGAGGAGTGTCGCCTTTAGTAATCAAGGTGCGCACATCCTCATCTTTCAGCAGGATATTTATTGCCTGGTTTAAATACAAAACAGCATTTTCAGTTTCGTTTTTAGCATAAAAGAGTGTGCTGAAATGTAAAAGCGACTTGGCATAAGAAACATTTTCAGTGCCTAAAAATTGCTTTTTTATAGTAAGATCTAAATGGATAAAATAATATGATAAATTTAACAAACTATCTGCGGAATTTTTATTTTTCTCTTTTTCAAGCTTCGCCATCATTTTGTAATTTTCAGAGAGATTTTCATAAAGCAATGCTAATCCTATAGTGGAATCGCCTAATGCTTTTGCGCGTAAATCAATACCCGTTTTATAAAATTGTACTGCTTTCAAATAATTTTTTTGCTTTTGGTAGCAGTTTGCTATATTAACATAAGAACTTACTAACCCGGGATTTTCTTCTCCCAGTAATTCTTTAAGATTTTCCAGCACGTTGAAGTTAACTTCCAATGCTTTATCACTCTCATTTTTATATAAAAAGACATTAGCCATATTATTCAAAACTGTCAGTGTCTCTACATTTTTTAATCCCAAAATACGTAAACGTATATTGAATGATTCTGTATAATTTAACAAGGCGGCATCGTAATCGCTTTTTTCAATGTAAATATTGCCAAGATTCAAATAGCAGGTAGCTACGTTGAGATTATTGTTGCCAAGCGAGATGATTTGCATGTTTAACGCAGTGGAAAAATATTTTTCTGCATTATCAAAATCTGTAGTTTTATAACTTATCAATCCCAGATTATTAAGGATTGAGGCAATTTCAAGGTGATTCGGCGGATAGCATTTTTGCCTGATATTATAACATGCATTATAATAATATAAGGCGCTATCAAAGTTTTCTTTCATTATCCAGCAGTTACCTATATTTATGTAATTGTGTGCCCTAAATTTCAGATTTTTACAATCTTCCCCCACATTTGATTGAAGTGATAATCTTAAGTAATAAAGTGCTGAATCAATCTCAGACAATTGAAATAAATATCTTCCATATAATTGATAACCCAAACTAAGAATGGGATCTTTCATTCCTAAAATTTTTTTAGTTTCACGCAAAGAAATCTTAAACAAGCTGTCTGCTTTTTTGTTCATACCCTTCATAGCATATAAATTTGCAGTGTAAAAACGGGTGTGAAAATATCTTCCTTTTATTCCTGCTTTCAAAAAAATGCCTCCTGCCTGATTGTAATAATACTCTGCAGAGTCCAACCGGGATTCGATAAGATGTTTCTCACCCGTGAGAAATAAATTCATGGCAATGGTAGAATCGGTCTGCGCTGTGAGGTCGGATGAAAAGAAAAAAATTCTTACAACCGCAAAAAAAAAGCACGTAAGAATTTTGTGATTATCAAAATACATTAATGAATAAATTTTTTTCTAAATTTACAAAAAATTAATCAACTCAACTATTCATGGCTATAAAATTATTTGTTACCGGCGGAACGTTTGATAAAGAATATAACGAGCTGGACGGTACGTTATATTTTAAGGATTCTCATATCAACGAAATGCTTTTGCTGGGAAGGAGCCGGTTGGATATTTCCATACGAACCTTAATGCTGGTTGATAGTTTGGAAATGACAGAAGCTGACCGTCAACTTATTGTACAAAACTGCAAACGTGCCAAAGAAGACAGGATAGTAATTACACACGGAACAGATACTATGGTTGAAACTGCAAAAATACTTGCATCCGCAAACGTTCCTAAAACCATAATACTAACGGGTGCTATGATTCCTTATAAGTTCGGAAGTTCTGATGGATTATTCAATCTTGGGGCATCGTTGGCTTATGTACAGGTTCTCCCTAACGGAGTATATGTAGTAATGAATGGAAAATATTTCAATTGGGACAGGGTGAGGAAAAATAAAGGGACGGGTTTGTTTGAAGGGTTCGGCGGGAATGAGTAGGGGGAGTTGGTAGAAGCATTAAATTACAAATTACTACTCAAGTGGTCTTTATGTCACGCAAAGGCGCAATGCTCGCAAAGTATTAAGTTCGCAGAGGAAAAAAAATCATTAATGATTTTTTTCTTAGCGCCTTAGCGTCTTTGCGTGATAATTTTTAATAGTGCTGTGCAGTTGCAATGACAATTAAAGCTCCTCTTTGATTTCCTCCCATTGTGCTTCTTCAAATTTTCTTTCTTTAAAATCTTCCGGTAAATGAAAATTTTTTGAATTTTCAATTCTTTTATCATCATGTGGATGTGATAGGATGAATTCCAATTCTCCGGGGAACGTAGCATGTGTTTTTTTCAATCTTTCGAAGAATTCGGCAAAATATTCCGGGCTTATTCCGGATTTTGCCATCAACTCAAATGCATAATTATCAGCTTCAACCTCTTGTTCGCGGTCAAAAACCGAAGAGAGTATGCGTTGGATTAATTCCCTGATTACCCCGGGGTCTCCTCCTCCAACCGAAAACAAAATACCAAGCCCTACATGACGAATGATTCTTTTAGTTATATGACCTTTCTGCAAATGCCCGATTTCATGTGCCATTACAGCGGCAACTTCTTCGTGGTTATTGCTGAATTTTATAAGTTCCGAAAAAATTACAATATGGTTTCCCGGCAAAGCAAAAGCATTAATTGTCTGGCTGTTGATTACGATGATATTGAAATCCGCTGTATCCAATCCTGCTGAATTAAGTAACCTGCGTTTTATCTCATTTATAGCAGAGTCCATTTTGGGGTTATGAATAACCGGAATTGCATTTTTAATTTTTGAAACAATTATTTTTCCGATTTTCTTTTGTTTAAACTCGTTGATTTTTTGTATTGGCTTCTCTGCGAATGAAAAAAAATAGGATGACACGCCCCATAACCCAAGAAAGAGGAGGAAAGAAATAAAAAATTCGTAAAATAATTTCCGGGACATTTGAAGTAGTGAAATTAATCGCGAAACCCCATAGCGACTGCGAGTAAACTTTAAAAGACCTCACCCCAGCCCCTCTCCAAAAAAATGGAGAGGGGGTAGAGATTTGTTATGTGTAATTTAAAGTTTGTGAAAAACATTGATAAATTGAACTCAATTTATAGTTTTCACTTTACGGATTTTTTGCCCCTCTCCACCTTGGAGAGGGGTTGGGGTGAGGTCTTTAAGTAAGGGAGATTATCCCTTAATTTTACGCGTATACCCCATAGCGACTGCGAGTTTCCCAAAGAACGTAAAATAATAATACTCTCCTTTTTTCGCTTTTATCGCGGCAATTATGTTGAATATGAAATCTACCAGATTGAAAATAAAAATAGTAAACAAATACCCGAAATAGTATGGAGTAAAAGAAACTCCATAAAAAATTATCCGGATGGTCCAGAACAGTGCCACTGCATTTAAAAGAACAATGGCGCTCTGTGAAGTTAATGCCTGAAAACAATGAAATTGTACAAATGAACTCCGCTTTCTTACATTGAAATAATAAATGAGCATTACGATGAGATTAATTACTGGCAATGGCAAACCGGCAATCAGAGTAACTAAGGAAATAAGATAGGCGAGAGATGCTTCGTCACGATCACGTTCGGTGGGCAGGGCGGGGTTGTTCATGACGGATAAAATTTTTTTACTTCCGCATATTTTGAAAAAACTTAAAATTTCCATATGTTCCAAGCCCAATTAATTCCAAGTAAAAAAAACAATATTACCTGAACTTTTCTGGACCATGGTTTATGTAAAAAAGATTCCAGGGTGCGTTTTCTTTTTAAATAATCATAAATAATCCACAAAGGAATCATCCCTCCGGCAAATAGCAACACAAACGAAAAAGGGTTCATGTTCCATGCATGTATGACCTCGCCATGTAATAAAAAGATTATGCCTCTTCCGGTGCCACAACCCGGGCAAGGAATGCCACTTAACCAGCGAAAAATACAATGGGAATCAGCGGAAGTTTCTCCTCCTTCAGGAAAAAAATACAAATACAATGCGGCTGATATAATTGCCGAAAGGTAAAAGATATATTTTCTCTCCATCACCCACATGCCTGAAGAAACCGTTGAAAATTAATTTCCCGTGTTTTTCCCATGATGATAAACCAATCAATAATTGCCCAGATCCCAAGCCCACCGCAAGTAAGCAATTTGGCAACGCCCAAACCGGTTTCACCGAGCATAAAACGGTCTATTCCAATATTTCCGGCAAGAATGGAAATAATCAACAACATGGTTGGGTCTTTGTAAGACATGGAGTTTATCATTAAAAATTTGGAATCATCCATTTTTTCAAGTTGCGCTTTTATAAGCGTCAGGTTTTCCGGTGGAAAAAATTTATTGTTTGACATGAGGAACATGTCTACTTTTTGTGAGTCCATAGTTAAAGGGGTTAAGGGTTAAAATTATAAAAGCAAAAGTTTGTACTACTCCGCAGATTTCTCACTACAAATATAACACAAAATATTTAACAAAAAATATTAAATAACAAACGAAAAGCCAAGATATTATATGAACTATGTGCACTTAGACATTTTTGGTTTAGTGTTTTATGTTTAGTGTTATTTTTTTAAAATAAAAATGTCTGTATGCTGAGTAGTAACGAAAAATTAAACGTATAATAGAAAGTACCATCATCCCTTCATCCGTTCTCTCAATATTTTTTTTGTAGTTAACGGAAAGTCGGAACGTAAAATCCAATCAATATATCCTGGGTTTGTTTCGATAAGGGTTTTGAGGGGAGTGCCTTTGTATTTTCCAAGATTAATAACCTCTACTCCGTTTTTGTCGAGCACTATTACTCCGCCAAGGTCAATTTTTTTTGCAATTCCCGAAATGCCGTGAAGTTGTTCTATGTTCTCCATGAAAGAATCATCGGAGGGTTTAAAAACGGGCTCCGGCTTCCTGTTCCGGTACTGATTTGCCTGAGCCAGAAAAACTTCGAGAGTCGCTTTTGCATCGGCTTCGGCTGAGTGAGCATTTTCCAATTCCTTTTGACAATAAAAACGCAAAGCCGCTTTCAAATCTCTTGGCTCCATCAAATGGAAAATTTTTTGTACATCAATTACCCGCCTGTTGGTTAAATCAAAATCGGTTCCGGCTCTTAGCAGTTCCTCAGCCAGAAGAGGAATATCAAAGTGCACGCAATTAAATCCACCAAGGTCACATCCTTCAATAAACTGAAGGATTTCAACGGCAATGTCTTTGAATGTTGGAGCATCCTTCACATGATGGTCATAGATTCCATGTATCCTGCTGACCTCAGGGGGAATGGGAATAGTTGGATTTACTCTCCGCGTGAGTGACACTGTTCGTGAAAAATCTTTTTCCGCCTTTACCAATGAAATTTCAACAATCCGGTCTTTGGAAAGATTGATGCCTGTGGTCTCAAGGTCAAAAAATACCAAGGGGCGGGAAAGGGGAATGTTGTTGGGGGTCATGAGAGCAGTACGCTGATTATAAATATTAACATATAACACTAAACAAAAAATAAAAAATGTATAAGGACTTGCACTTTATCATTATTCATTTCTTGTTTTATGTTTTTTATTCCTTTGAAATATCCTGCTTGATTCCGGTTTGTTCAGATTAGAAATTATTTTTGTATTTCATAGGGTCTAATAATCCTCTCCCCCAACTCCCGCATATCCAACCCCCCGAAATTTCCGGAGCTCATCATTAAAAGGCATTTTTCTTTCCAGCTAATTTGTCCGAGGTCACTTTTAAGTTTTAACGTATCCGTATATATTTTCAGGTGTTTATTGCCAATGGCTGACATAATTTCATTTTCCGATAAAGGGGGTAAATTTTTATGTTTAATAGTTTCGGGATTAAAATACAAAAGCGGAAAATCGGCTGAATCGAAAGTTCCATGATATTGTTTGATAAAATTTTTATTTAAACTGCTAAACGTATGCAGTTCAAGACAGGCAACTAATTTTCGTTTTGGATATAATTCTTTGACGGCTGAACAACTTGCTTTGAGTTTTGAAGGAGCATGGGCAAAATCATGAAAAAAAACGGTGTCACTGTTCTCAGTAATTTTTTGTAATCGTCTGGCGGCTCCTTTGAAAGAACGGATGGTCTCATAAAAAGCGGTGTCTTCTATCCCAAGCTGACGGCAAATCGTCATTGCGGCAGATATATTTTTCATATTATGCTCACCAAAAATCTTCATTTCAAAATCACCCATGGGGGTCTTCAGATAACAACTACCATTTTTAATGAAATAGGGGTGTTTTCTGTATGGATGGTTTTTTACACAATATCTTTCCTGAGCGCCGATTTGGTTTGCATTTTTATCATCCTCCGAGAAAATTAATGTGCCACTAACCGGAGTTTGGTCTGCAAAAATCTGAAATTGTTTTTTATAATCGTCAAAAGTCGGAAATACATTAAAATGGTCCCAGGCAACGCCGGTGATTACCCCAATATGATGATGAAATAAATGAAATTTCGGAATGTTATTTTCACAATGGCTTGGATATTCATCTCCTTCAATGATTATTACGGGTGCATTTTCTGATAATTTTACAGTATCCTCAAACCCCTCCAGGGAAGAACCCACCAGATAATCAAATGATTTATTCAACTGATTAAGTACATGCATAATCATAGCGGTGACAGTTGTTTTACCATGAGATCCGGCAATAACCACTCTTTGTTTATGCCGTGAATTTTCAAACACGTATTCCGGAAAAGAATAAATTTTTATTCCTTTTTCCTTGGCTTTCAACAGTTCGGGATTATCTTTCCGGGCGTGCATTCCAAGGATAACCGCATCCAATTCATTATTAATTTTCGAAGAATCCCACCCCATTTTTTCGGGAAGCAACCCATTTTGTTTTAACCGGGAATACGAAGGTTCATTAATTTCATCATCAGAGCCGGAAATCATGAATCCTTTTTTTTTCAGGGCAATGGCAAGATTATGCATGACAGCGCCGCCGATGGCTATGAGGTGGATTTTGGGTGGCATGGGAATTATGGGATAAACTTACAGGAAATTTTTGAATTATACAGTTACCCCAGCTTTTCCACTAACATTTTTTTCCCATATTTCAATGTTGAGGGCAATGCTTTCCAGAAATATGAATTCATTTCCACCGCAAAAGAGGGTTGAAAGTAACAATTAATGGTACATCCCTCACATTCCTGGTATCTTCCTTCCAGCTTTATCTGTCTATGTATTTCAGTTGAATGCCATAAATTGTATAAATTATTTTGAATCGGATATTTTTCTTTTCCCAAGTGATAACAAGGCAATAAAAGCATATTATCAGGAGAAATAACCACACAACTGCTTGCCGCTTTGCAAACAGGATTTGAAATATGATTACCCCCATCCTTTCGTAATTGAACGAATGCCTCATTGAGATAAACCCCTTTTTTTTGCCCCCACTCAGACAAGATTTTCAGATGTTCCGTATTCAATTGATTTTTTATTTCCAATCCCGGATATGAAAATATCGGATTCAGGAGCAACATCAGTTTACGGGGCTTGGTAATGTTTTCATAAACGTTTTCAATATGAAAAATATTTTCAGAAGTGACTGTAAAAAGAATATCCGGTTTCTCTCCTAAATGTTGTGCGATATCTAAGGAGGTCATCACAGCAGAAAAACAAGGAACACCCCGCAAATGATCATGAAAATCTTTGTCATGAGAATCCAGAGAAAAATGAAGCATATTCACTAAGCCATTTATTTCATCGCTATGTTTAGGATATAATAATCCGTTAGTGGTGACCGTGGTAATAAAACCTAATCCTTTAGCAAGTTTCAGAAATTCAGGCAATGCACGGTTCAGTAAAGGTTCTCCACCTGTGAAGTCAATAACCTTTACACCGAGTTTTTTCAGGTCACGGAGATTGTGAGTGGCATTTTCAAGCGTGGCATACTGCGAAGGTTTTTCCCAGATATCACAAAAAGGGCAAGTGGCATTACATCGGTAGGTCAGGTAATAATTGCAGAGGATGGGGTGGCTGAGGAGGCGCATGGGGGCAGGTGCAAAAGTGCGAAAAAAAATATTAAATCACCTTTTTATGATTTTTAATTGATCAGGTTGATACCAAATTTATAATTTTCATTCCGGTCTATTTTTTTTTACTTCCGTAAATCGCTTCTATCACATCCGGTTTTTGTGTATTTTTGCTGGTGAAAGGTAGTTTTTTCACAAGCTACCGTTTGCAGATATACTATGGGGACATCGAAAATTCCCGCGGTTTTGACGAAAGACAGAAACTTTTGGTATCTTTGAACTATGAAAATTTATTCAGACACATCAACAATCGGGGGTTGCTTTGACGAAGAGTTTCAACAATGGTCTAACGAACTTTTTGACGAGTTTAAGAAAGGAATTGAAACATTAGTTCTCTCCGATTTGACGATTCAGGAATTGGAACTTGCGAAAGAAGAAGTTAGAAATAAAGTGAATGAAATTCCTAAGGCAAACATAATTCACCTTGGTATTACAGACGAGGCAATACATCTTGCCGAGACATACATTTTGGAAGGTGCATTGACAAACAAAAGTTACAACGATGCTCTACACATTGCACTTGCGACAATTTTTAACTCTGATGTTTTAGCGAGTTGGAATTTCAAACACATTGTAAATCTTCAAAGGATACGACTTTACAACTCTATTAATTTACGACTTGGTTACAGAATTATTGAAATACGTACACCGAGAGAAATTATAAAATCAAAAGACAATGAAAAAGAATAAAAAATTTGACGCAGTTCAAATGATGCGGGATATTCGGGAAAAGTTAAGTGAAAAATATTGGAGACATCCCGACATTTTGAAAAAAGAAATGGAAGTCATCCGCAAAAAGTATAACATCAAACTGCATACAATGGAAACTGCATGACGGACGGGCAAACAGAACTTCTGCAAACAATTAAAACTTTGTTGCGTCCTTATGACAAGCTATTCAGCCACTGTTGCACTGAATCTGCTCTGGTTGAAGTTTTTTTCCCCCTTGATTGTTGAGTTCTTTTTCTCTATGGGGATTCCGTTAAAAGGTAGAGTGGCAATGTTAAAAGAAATGTGTTCAAGAAGTTTCTTAGAGAATTAATTTTTTTATTTTTCTAATTTTTGGCTTCCCTAAAAACAAAATAAACCCTCCGGTTGATAACAAATTTTTAATTTTTATTTCGCTCTATTTTTTTTCTTTGGTTTATTGCTTCTTATACATCCGGTTTTTGTGTATTTTTGTTGGTGAAATGTAGTTTTTAGACGGACTGAAGTTATAGCCAATAGTATTTTACAGGCGAGTACTTTTTGACACTTTTTACCCTCTGGACATGGGCTACTGTTAGACAATTTATAAGGACACCTGAACACAATCCAGCACGAAAAAAGAAGATTTAATTTTTGCGCCCATGTACTTTTAAAAAAAATACTTATGCGTTGACTGTTTTACATTTGTTATTTATTAATTATTTCATACTTTTGGCTTTTTTAAATTGAATTTTAAATTAGATGAAACTTTTTCTTGATAACTTAAGGGGGTTTAACAACTGCTTTATTGATATAAATCAGGTGAATTTTTTAGTGGGCGAAAATAGCACAGGTAAGTCCTCTTTCTTATCTATTCTTTCTTTATTTTCAGACACGCAGTTTAACTTCTCTGGTGAATTCAGAAACTCTTTTGTCAATTTCGGTTTGTTTGAAGACATAATAAATAAAAACAGTTCTAATAATGAAACATTTCATATTGGATTTATTAAGAATGGAAAACAAACACTGCTTGATTCAAATTTTACTTATGATTCCCTATTATTAGTTTTTAAGGAAAAGGATGGATTCCCCAATATTAGTACAATATTATGTAGAGCAAAAACATCTTTTTTAAAAGTTGAAGTTGGAAAAACTGAATTAAATTATTCTCTTTTTTCAGTTAATACATCTTTATATTCAGATAAGCAATTATTTTCAGATATTATTATTAATAAAGAATTCGAGCTAAAGAATATCATTGATAACGGAAATGTAAGTATAAAAGGAATTTCTGGAGAGTTGTTAAGATATATAATAAATGACATTGGTAATATTCCTTTCATGTTTAGGTTCAGTGAGCATTCTATAAAAGAAACTGAAATTGACAAGAAAAGAAAACTTTATTCTGATTTTAGAAAGAATCAAAGAATGCTTTTTCCAAGAGAAAGAAACTTGCTAGGAAATACTATTTGGATTGACCCAATAAGGTCAAAGCCTCAACCACTTTACCAACCAACAGACAAGCAATATTCAGCAGAAGGGGAACATATTCCAACTATCCTCAGAGATATTTTTGATGATAAAGAATCTCCGAATTCGAAAAGTATTATCAGGTTATTAGAAAGTTTTGGAAATGCATCGGGATTGTTTGATAAGATTTATATTTCTAAATTACAAAAACAAAAGAAAAATTCTCCGTTTGAAATTAATTTTTCTCTACATGGTAACACGATCAAAATATCTAATATAGGGTATGGCGTTTCACAAATCTTACCAATACTCACTGAGATAGCAAGAAACCCAAAAGAAAGTATTTTTTTTATTCAACAAGCGGAGGTTCATTTACATCCGCGTTCACAGGCATTTTTTGGAGAATTTATTTTCACTCAATTTAAGGAAGAAAACAAAAGTTTTTTTATTGAAACACATAGCGACTATGTAATTGATAGGTTCAGATTACTAATTCGTAAATCTAAAAGTGAGGAGATTCATAAGAAAGTTAATTTTCTTTTCTTTGAATCAAATAAAGACAATACTGTAACAACGATTTCAATAGATAAAAATGGAGATTATGGAGAAGGTCAACCTGAAAATTTCAGAAACTTCTTTTTGAAAGAAGAATTAGATATACTCGGATTTTCAGATTAGTAGAATATGCTATTAATAATAGATACCTGCATTCTTCATAAGGTCTTTAATTCCCAAAGTCCTTACTTTCCTGAATATAAATCTGTGCATAAGTGTATTACAAATTGCAAAGGTGTAATGATTTATGGAGGGGAAACATTTAAAAAAGAATATAAGGATTTTCTAAGTAGCAAAGAAAATAAAAACAGAAAACTATTTATAGAACTAAATAACAAAAAAAAAATCAAAGAATTACCAAAAGATGAAGTAGATACTTTAGAAGCAAAGTTATATTTAATTGAAAGATACGGCAAAAATAAGTTTAATGATGCACATTTAATTGCTTGTTGTATAATAGGAAAATGCAAACTTATTTGTACTGATGATAGTAGGGCTGATAAATATTTAAAGAACAAAAAATTTTATTCTAAATCTACAATGCGACCAAGTATTTATAGGAATATTAAGCATCAGCACTTATTATCCAAATGTTGGTCTTAAAAACTAACTGTACATAATAAGAAAAAAATAAAAAGTCATCTATCAAAAATTAAATCTATCAGCGCACACAACGCTACACCTTTTTAGCTCCGTGGCAATTATTTCCGTTCAGACACAGTTCACAAGTAACAATCGTAATAACAAGAGAACCTCTGGCAATAAAACAACCAAGGTTTCGTTGCGTCCTTATGACAAGCTATTCAGCCACTGTTGCACCGAATCTGCCTCTATCGGAAGTTTTTTTTCCCATTGATTGTTGAGTTTTTTTCTCTATGGGGATTTCGTTAAAAAGATAGTGTGGCAATATTTATAAAAATGTGTTCAAGAAGTACCTGAGAGAACTTATTTTTTATTTTCTGAATTTTTGACTTCCCTAAAAGTAAAATACTGCCTCTGGTTGATACCAAATTTTTAAATTTCATTCCGCTCTATTTTTTTTTCTTTGGTATATCGCTTCTAATACATCCGGTTTTTGTGTATTTTTGCTGTTGAAAGGTAGTTTTTAGACGGACTACTGTTACCAGCAATCCTAAAAATCGACATAGCAACCGATGAAACTTTATAAATCATTATACGACCGATTAAAAAATCAATACGAAACAATTGAAAATATAACTTCGGACACAGATATAAAACATCCAAACGCATGATAACTCAAAGCATAAACCGCCTGCAATATCTTTGCGAAATAATCCCGTCATTGCTGAATAAAATTCAGGAGGAAGATTTTTCACGCAAACTCCACCCGGGAAAATGGTGCAAAAAAGAAATTTTAGGCCACCTGATTGATAGTGCCACTAACAATCATCAAAGATTTATCCGTATCCAATACGAAGATGTTCCAACAATAATTTATCATACAGACAATTGGGTGAGATTAACAGATTACAAAAATATCGAAACAGAACATTTAATAAACCTTTGGGAAGGATATAACAGACATCTTATTTTTATTATAAAGTTCCTATCTGAAGAAAACCTACGGCGAAAATGTAAAACAAACGAGCCAGAGCCAGTATCACTCCAATGGTTAATTGATGATTATGTAAAGCACTTGGAGCATCATTTAAAACAACTCGTAGAATATAAATAAAATGAAAACATTGGGAATTATCGGGGGACTAAGTTGGTTTTCCACAACAGTTTTTGACACAACAGCAATTCACTCAAAATCAGCGGTGGACTTTGCACTGGCAAATTAGTAATTACCGACTGACACGAACGTCAACAGCGCTGGGCATATCATCGGATTTAAAAAATAATTGTTTTTTCACAATAGCAAGCCCTTCCACTAAGGGTGTGGGCTTAAACTTCAATTCATTTATAGCTTTTGAAATAGTAAATCCTCCCAGTAACGGGCGTTTGGCAATAGGTTTCAGAAATTCAGTAGATACGGGTACAAGCAATTTTTTATCTAACCCAAATACATCGGCTGTTCGTTCGGCAAAGTCGAAGATACTAATGTATTCTGCGCCGGCAATATGAAAAATACCCGTTCTACCGGATTCATAAACCAGCCGGATGCCCTCAATGAAGTCCTCTGCAAGCGTAGGAGTTCTGAACTGATCTGTAACGACTTGCAATTTTTTTTTCTTTTCAAGATTCTCTTTTACCATGAGTAAAAAATTTGTCCGCGAAACCGTATCCGAAATTCCATACACCAATACTGTTCGTAGAATGGAATATCGGACGCTTGATTCCATGATTTTCCGTTCCGCCGTCCATTTTGAATATCCATAAAACGATAAAGGCGATGGAGTGTCACTCTCGGAATACAATCCTTTTTTTCCATCAAAAATCAAGTCGGTGGAGAGATGTATTAAATGAACAGAGGTATTTTTTATAGCGTGAAGAATGTTTTCAACCCCAGTGACATTAACTTTCCAGCAAAGCTCCTGTTCCTGCTCACAAAAGTCGGTAAGGGTAATCGCGGCTGTATTAATAATATGTGTGGGAGAAAATTTTTTTATAATTGCCTCCGTTTTTTTTGCCTCCGTAATATCCAATATCTCAAATTCATATCCCTCAGAATTTTTAATTTTATTGGCACTTTTGGAAACCGCAAGAACACTAACCCCTTTCATTCCAGCGAAAAGTCCCACCAACTTGCTTCCGGTTAATCCATTACTGCCGGTGATGAGAATGCGTTGATGGTTGGACATGTTTTTATTAACGTTAGTTTTTCTTAGTGACTAATTTCCCTTCGCTCCCTCTGCCGATAAACTCGGAATATCTTTCTTAGTAATTTTAAATTTGGTTTCTTCTTCTTTATATTTTTGTACGATGGATAACGCTTCGGGCACGTTGTCACATAAAAACGCAATAAAAGAACCGGGTTCAGCCGTTTCTATGGCTTTTTTAAAAGCATCGGCTTCTTTCGGGATGGATTCCCATGGTAATTCCGGATTAACGGAAGAAATTCCTTCTGTCACCAATTGAACAATGTTCTCAGTTGTTCTGCCTCTTAAGTCCTTATCCTGACGGATAAAAATTTTATCAAACATTTTGGCGCCGATTTCACCGATTCTGCGAATATCCTGATCTCTCCGGTCTCCCACTGCCGCAATGATTCCCACTTTTGGTTTTGCTTCTACTTTCTCTAAGAAATTTGCAATGGCAAGCATACCGGCTGGGTTGTGTGCGAAATCCACCAGCACTGTGAAATTTTTAAATTCAAAAATATTTAACCTGCCGGGGGTCTGTGATGCCGAAGGAATAAATGTTTCCAGTGCAAGTTTTAAATCGGAAACCTTAACCTGCTGAACAAATCCTGCTAACGTTGCCGCCAGAATATTCTGAATCATGAAGGTTGCTTTACTTTCTAATGTTAATGGAATATTCAACACTTTATCAATACGTATTTTCCATGTACCCTTGCAAATAGTGATATAACCGTTTTCATAGACAGCGGCAATGCTACCTTCTTCCGTATGTTTTTTTATAATCGGATTCCGTTCATTCATGCTGAAATAAGCAATCTTGCATGAAAGCCCTTTTGACATACCTGAAACCAAAGGGTCATCTGCATTCAATACGGCATATCCGTCTTTGGAAACTGACTCTACCACAACAGATTTTACTCTTGCCAGTTCATCCAATGTATCAATATCTTTTAACCCGAGATGGTCTTCAGCCACGTTGGTTACGATGCCTACATCACATCTTGAAAATCCTAATCCTGCTCTGAGAATTCCGCCTCTCGCCGTTTCAAGAACTGCATAATCCACTCCGGGGTCTGTCAAAACAAACTTAGCGGATTGAGGACCCGTGCAATCGCCTCTGACAAGCATTCGGTTTTGAATATAAATCCCATCGGTGGTAGTAAATCCTACTTTATGACCAATGGTTCTCATAATATGCGCAATCAAACGGGTAGTGGTTGTTTTACCATTAGTGCCTGTAATGGCGATAATGGGAATACGTGCATTAGTACCAGCAGGATAAAGCATATCAATCACGGGTTCAGCCACATTTCTTGGCAACCCGCTTGCCGGCGCCAGGTGCATGCGGAAACCGGGTGCGGCATTTACTTCGAGAATGGCTCCACCGTTTTCTTCTATAGGAACAGAAAGATCCGGCGCCATAATGTCAATGCCACAAATGTCGAGGTCAATAATCCGCGAAATGCGTTCAAACATGAAAACATTAGAGGGGTGAACCAATTCAGTGACATCAATGGAAGTGCCACCGGTGCTGAGATTGGCGGTTGCCTTGAGATAAAATATTTCGTTTTCAGGAAGGATTGTATTTAGTGTCACTCCTTTTTGTTTTAAAATATTTTTGGTCATTTTATCCACCATAATCTCGGTAAGAACATTTTCATGACCGTATCCTCTGCGTGGGTCTGAGTTTACTTTCTTAATCAAATCACGCATGGAAGATTTTCCATCGCCGATGATATGCGCAGGTGTGCGTTGAGCGGCGGCAATAAATTTATGATTCACTACCAGCGCCCGGAAATCCACCCCCGTAATATATTTTTCAACCAACACGTCCCGGGAAAATTTCTGCGCCGCTCTTAAGGCGCTTCGTGCTATTTTATAGTCAGTAATATTAATCGTGGCACCTTTTCCATGATTTCCATTTACTGGTTTTATGACCAACGGAAATTGTAATTGTTCGATCACTGATTTTAATTCTTTTTCAGTTTTTACAACATCTCCTTTGGGAACTGGAATGTTTCCGTTTTCCAGCAATTCTTTTGTTTCGTTTTTAGAACATGCTATTTCAACGGCGATACTGCTTGTTTTACTCGTCTGTGTTGCCTGAATACGTTGTTGATTACATCCGTATCCGAGTTGCACCAATGAAAAGCGATTCAGCCGCATGTGAGGAATATCACGCCGGATGGCTTCTTCCACTATAGAATAAGTACTCGGTCCCAATCGTTCTTCCTCCCTTATTTCCCGCATTGTTTTTATATCAAGCGTTAAATCATATTTTACATTTTTGATAAGTGCGTCCACAACTTTTACTGCTGTTTTTGCTGTGTAAACGCCAACCCTTTCCTCCATATAGGCAAAAACCACATTGTAAATACCTTTATGATTTGTTTCGCGTGTGCGTCCGAAACCCACATCCATTCCGGCAAGCGTTTGTAATTCAAGCGCTACATGTTCTACCACATGACCCATCCAGGTACCTTCATGAACGCGGTGAAAAAATCCGCCTTCATAGTTTTCGGAACAGCGGTGGCTATAAAGGGTGGGAAACATTTTTTCGAGCCGTTCAGGGAATCCTTCTACTTTATTTGTGGGAAAATCTTCCATTCCTTCGAGGTCAAGCCGCATGACGATGAGCTTATGTCTGCGGATACTCCAGATATTGGGTCCGCGCATAACATTGATGTCGAGAATTTTCATGATATTATTTTATGGGTACGAATTTATATAAAATAATTTGGAAACTACTCCACCGGGTACTATTTTCTACACCCTCCTATCCCTTCCTATCCCTTATCATCACTTGCCTTAAACAACGCTTCCTTTTCATCGCGGGATAAACTCTCGTAACCGGATTTTGAAATTTTATCCAGAATGCGATCCACTATTTCCTGGGAAGGTTTTTCCTGCGTGACATTCGAATTTTTTTTCGCAGTAGTATTGCTTGCCGTTTGATTCTTGTGAACTTTCATTTTGCTTTTGTAGCGTTGTTCAGAGGAACTTTCTTTAAAAGCCGATGCAATATATTCCAATATAACGGTCACGGGTTTACCCAGGTCATTTCCCTTACGTAATTGCCATACAAACAGAAATCCCATGAGGGCGCCTCCCAGATGTGCTGTTTCCCCTCCGGCATTCCAATCGGTTAAACCGGCTACCGCCAGGATGATGTAAAAACCGGCAATGTATTTTATTTTTACCGGTCCTAAAAAAATCATAAAAAAAGTATAATCGGGTGAAAGCACTGCCGCGCCCACAACGATAGCCATGACCGATGCAGATGCACCCAGAAGATAGGTACTATCAGCGATAGGTTTAAAATAGGGCACCGAATTAAATAAAAGAAGGTACAAAATTCCGCCGGATAATCCTCCCAATATATATAGGTTTATGAGACGTTTGTTACCAAGCAGGTCTTTGATAATCATTCCAAACCAATACAGGAACAACAGGTTGAATAAAATATGAAAAATCCGTTCATGTAGAAAAAAATAGGTGAACAATGTCCATGGTTTTTTTATAAAATGATTATAGGAAGCCGGCAACATCAGGTAATTCATAAATTTATCGAAAGCCGATGAGTAACCCGATAGAACAAGAATGGTTTTTGACAACAGAATGACACCAAATATGATTGCATTAATTACAATTATCTGGTTCAATCCATTGTTTGGTTTACTGAAGGTGCCGCGGAATTCTTCCTGAAGGTTTTTGAGCATTTGTCGGGTAGGGGTTACATTTTGATAATGCAAATATCCGTGAAAATTTTAATTATCTGCAAACATGATGAAAATCCTATTAAGCCACTAATTAACACTAATTAATTCGTACTAATTCGTGGCTACGTAATTCGTACTATTTTGTGTTAATTTGTGGCTAATTAACAAACTTCAACAAATCCATTTCTGAAAACAACCTTGAAAACAACCCCCACCCACTATCTTGCCTTACTACGCGGCATCAATGTCGGTGGAAAAAACATCATCAAAATGCCGGCGTTGAAAGCAAGTTTTGAAAAAATGGGGTTCAGCAACGTGATTACTTACATTCAGAGCGGGAATGTGTTGTTTAGTTCCGGTGAAAAAGATAAGACAAAACTTACATATCATATCGAACAAAACTTATCCTCAGCATTTAATTACAAATCAAAAGTGGTAGTGGTATCAGAAAACCAATTAAAGAATGTGGTGCAAAAAGCGCCTGGAGGTTTTGGCAAAAACCCGGACGAATACCGTTACGATGTTGTGTTCTTAAAAGAACCACTTACTTCCAAAGAAGTCATGAAAAGTGTCACTCCAAAAAAAGGGGTTGATAGTGTTTATGAAGGGAAAAATGTCATTTACTTTTCACGGCTGATTCGCAAGAAAACCCAAAGCCATCTGATTAAAATTATTACGCTCCCCTTTTATCAAAACATGACTATTCGTAATTGGAATACGACGAGCAAGGTGTTGGAGTTGATGATGGGAGGAGAGAACTGATTTAAGAACAAGGAGTATTATTCCATTAAACTCTTTAACAATTTCAGTAACCTTTCCATTTCAGGTAAATAATGCTTGCTGATTCTCTGAAAAATGAGAATCGCTTCTTCTTCATTGTAAACATGGGTAGTGATGTTCCTGTCTTCAAGCATTTCAAGAACCAATTCTTCATTGATGACCCACTGTTTTCTGAACGCCGCAACAAATACCTCGCGGGGAGAGTCCGAATTTATTCCCTCATGCTTTAAAAACATCTTAATTGTTTTCCATAGTAATTCAAACGTGAACTCATATCGCTGAATAACTCCATCCCTGTCTAATTCATCCTTAACAGAAATTAATCCCTCTTCTAATCGGAGATAAGCCCTTTCCAGCTTTTTCAGAGACAAAATAAGTTCACTTTTTTTCATAAATTATTTTTCCGGTTTCCTCGACAATAGTTCTGAATTCATGTTCAATGCTTTTCAAAAAAATCAGGTCAACATGATGCAAGCCCGATACCCTGTTAATCTGATAAATGAGATCATTTAAGGTTTTTGCATCCGGCTTTTTCATTTCCAATGCAAAATCAAAATCAGACCCCATTTTATTTTCGCTTTTTGCGCGTGACCCAAAAAGATAAATTAATGAAGGATTAAATTGTTGAACTAAAATCTTTTTGACATGTTCAATTATGAAATGAGCCCGTTTTGCAGTGTTTGATTTCATACTAAAAGTTTAACCGTTGTGACCAATCAGTGGTAATAAAAATATTTCAATCTAAACAAATTTATATGAAAATTTTGACTTACAGATAAATGGCATATAAATCCAAGCTCTCTTTAACCCTCTCCATTTTTTTCGAGAGGGGCTGGGGTGAGGTCGGATTTATAAAGCAAATTTAATAACTTGTTTCAAGTTTATTTTCCCACCAAAGATACTCATAAAAAATACAAATAAAAGATTTTTAACATATTTTTACAAAAAATAATGCCCTCCCCTCCCGTCATACAAGCTGAAAATCTCACCAAGCGATTCGGCAATTTTACTGCCGTTGATGCCATATCCTTTGAGGTAGGAAAGGGAGAAATTTTTGGCTTTCTCGGCGCTAACGGAGCCGGTAAGACCACCGCCATAAAAATGCTCTGCGGACTTTCAAATCCTACCAGTGGAAGTGCAACAGTTGCCGGATTTGATATTTTCAAACAACAGGAGAAAATAAAAAAACATATCGGTTACATGAGCCAGCGGTTTTCGCTATACGATGACCTTACGGTTCGTGAAAATATCCGGTTTTATGGAGGGATTTATGGTTTGAGCCGGTTGAAAATAATTGAAAAAACTGAACAACTTCTGAAAAAACTGAACATGGAAGAAATCAGCAATAAACTCATCCGGGATATACCGCTGGGATGGAAACAAAAATTAGCTTTTTCCATTGCTGTTCTGCATGAACCTGAGATTGTCTTTCTTGATGAACCAACGAGCGGCGTTGACCCGGTGACACGAAGACAATTCTGGGATCTGATTTATGAAACAGCCGCCAATGGCATTACAGCATTCGTCACCACGCATTACATGGACGAAGCGGAATATTGTGATAGAATTTCCATCATGGTGGATGGTAAGATAAAAGCCCTCAATACTCCTTCGTTGTTGAAAAAATCTTTTGATACAGCTTCCATGGATGAGGTGTTTGTGAAATTAGCACGAGGGGGCGATTGAGAAAGGGAGAAAGGGAGAAAGGGAGAAAGGGAGAAAGGTATTTTTCTTAAAAACATCCGATTGTAAAAAAGGCATGCTATTTTTACAAAATTTGTATAAAAATTATATTTAACAACACTGCGCACAGCGGCGCTAAATTAAACAATATAACAAATTTTAATTTGGTAAGCCCAAAATGAAAAAATAAAAATTTTGCCACTGATTACACGGATTAATGTTATAAAAAATCTTAAAATCGTGTTTAATCAGTGTAATCAGTGGCTAAATTTTTTTTTCTTGTTCAATTAGTGGTTTAATTAATTTGGATACTGAACAGTAACGAATTATATTAATAAATTCTGTAAATGAATCGTTTTTTCGGTTTTGTCCTTAAGGAAATTTATCATATCATCCGTGACCAGCGGACGCTTGTCATCCTTTTCGGGATGCCGGTGATACAAATATTTCTCTTCGGGTATGCGCTGACCAATGAAATAAAAAATGCACGGATTGCCGTTTATGATCCCTCTAAAGATTATGTGACACAGGGAATTATTAACAAATTGGTTTCTTCCGGATATTTCATTCTTCAGCAATATTTAGAGACACCAGCGGAAACAGACCACGTTTTCCGTAAAACAAAAACAAAGGAGGTCTTGATTTTTGAAAGTCAATTCAGTGAAAAACTTTTTAAAAACGGAAAAGCATCCGTTCAGATTATCGGCGATGCCACTGACCCTAATGAAGCCAACGTATTAGCAAATTATACTTCCGCCATTTTGCAGGATTATCAGCAGGAATTGAATAAGACCTCTGCAAAACCTGTTTTGATTTTGCCGGAAGTTAAAATGTTATTCAACCCCGGTTTAAAAGGGGTCTATATGTTTATTCCCGGTTTAATGGCACTCATTCTCATTCTTATTTCAGCATTGATGACTTCCATTTCCATTGCCCGTGAAAAAGAGTTGGGAACCATGGAAGTTTTACTTGCCTCCCCGTTAAACCCGCTTCAGATAATTCTTGGCAAAGTCCTGCCCTATTTGGTTCTATCGTTTGTTATCGCACTCATCATTCTCGGTCTGGGCATGACGGTCTTTGGGGTTCCGGTAAAAGGTAGTTTTGTACTGCTTCTCGGAGAATGTCTGTTATTTACGTTAATGTCACTCTCTCTTGGAATTTTAATTTCTACGGTGGCAAATTCCCAGCAAACCGCCATGATGATGTCCATGTTCGGGTTAATGCTTCCAACGGTTTTACTATCAGGGTTTGTGTTCCCCATCGAAAACATGCCGGTAATTCTTCAATGGCTGAGCGTTTTAAGTCCGGCGCGTTGGTTTATAGCCATTATAAAAGGCATCATGCACAAAGGGGTTGGAATCGAATTTCTCTGGAAAGAGACCGGTATTATTTTATTGATGACACTGTTTTTTATCTGGCAGAGTATCCGGAAATTTAAAATACGATTAGAATGAGAACCATCCTATACATATTACAAAAAGAATTCATTCAAATCTTCCGCAACCGGATGATGTTACCAATTATTTTTGTGGCACCGGTCGTTCAACTGTTGATTCTTTCCAATGCGGCTACTTTTGAAATCAGAAAAGCAAACATGGTAGTGGTGGATAGTGATCACAGTATATTATCCCGCGAAATGGTTTCACATTTTAGTGGCACTACTTTTTTCAATATTCTGCGTTATTGTGATTCTTATCCGCAAGCTGAAAAAGAACTAATAAAGAATAATGCAAAAATCATTTTATTGATTCCACGCGGGTTGGAGAAAAATTTTTTAACCCGGCAAAAACCGCAGGTTCAGTTTATCATTCATGCCGAAGATGGCGCGGCGGCAGGTGTTCTTTACAGTTATGCCGGCGGCATACTTGCCAATTTCAATAAAAGTAAAATGCAAAACCAGAGCGGTGCTTTACCGGTTGTTTCTGAATTACCAAAAACTATTGATATCCGCACATCCTATTGGTACAATCCGGAATTAAACTACAAGACCTATATGATACCGGGTATTCTGGTGTTGTTGGTCACCATGATAGGAATTTTTCTTACAGGTATGAACATCGTGCGGGAAAAAGAAATAGGCACCATAGAACAATTAAATGTGACCCCGATAAAAAAATATCAATTTATTATCGGCAAACTTCTGCCTTTCTGGTTGCTTGCACAGTTCATTCTTGCTTTTGGATTGGGAGTAAGCAAATTAGTATTTCATATTCCCATTGCCGGCTCCGTCTGGTTGATTTTTGGTTTTGCGGCAGTGTATCTCTTGGTCGTTATAAGCATTGGATTATTTATTTCGACTATTACAGACACCCAACAGCAAGCCATGTTTTTCGCCTGGTTTTTCATGATGATATTTATGCTCCTTGGGGGCTTGTTTACATCCATAGAAAATATGCCGGAATGGGTGAAAAAAATAACGTGGTTCAACCCGATTGCTTATTTTATTGATGTCATGCGGAGAATCATGCTCAAGGGTGCCACTTTTGAAGAGATCCGCTTTCAATTCGGAATTATGGTTGTGTATGCCATTGGTATGATCGGGCTTTCTACGTGGAGATACAGGAAAGTGAGTGCGTGATGGGCATTGGGTGTTGGTTATTTCTAAGCTGTACGAGCCAGAACCAAAAAGAAAATAACGAATATCGAACAAGGAATAATGAATGTTGAAGTTTTGGTTACTTCGAAATTCATTATTCCATGCCTTCAACCGCACAATCTCGCTCAAAAGTCCACTGGACTTTTGCCGTGTTCATTATTCAATATTTTTCACAAACGAAGGTTTTGGTCATTCGTTATTTTTCGCCTACGTTTGTGTCCCCACAAACGTAGGTCAATTTCTAATTAATCCATGAACTTCAAGACATCCGGTTGGTTTGAAAAATATATAAACTTCCGCACGGAAAATCCATTTCCGGACGAGCTTCCCGGCTCAGGGATTAAGTTGTTTCAGAAATCATCTTCAACCGATTCTGATTTTGAGCAAACCCTCTATAATTTTCTACAGCCCACAGGCATTTTGTATGGCTATCCGGTAGTCCTTCCGTTTACCGACACAGCGTACCCCGGATTAAAATACATGGATTCGGGAGATAAGATGGTGTTGATTTTTCTTGAATCGCTTTTTGCTCCAATGTATGCGGTTGAAAGGAGAGTTAATCGCGAAAAATCACCCGGAGAAATTATTAATGATTTAGTGCCACTGATTACTTCTTACTTTTATTCGCTCTACGGGAATGAAGCAGAAAAAAATGAGGAACCCACAAATTCAACTTCACTTTTGGAAACATATAAGAATTTTGAAAATATATTGACTTCTTATCTCTTGCATAATCCTGCTGGTATTCATCTGTCAGCAGGCAAAGGAGCGTTCATGTTTCTGGATTTATATCTTTTTTTTCACGATTATTTTCATGGAAAAGCCATTCCGGTTAAAGAAAAAAGAATTTCAACTATCCTGACAAAAAAACAACGAATGGTTACCTCGTTATTGCGATTGATGATTCTCGCATCCCATGCGAGTCAAAGTTTGGAGAAAGAGGAATTCCGGTTGTTTGATTATTTTTTGACTGCCTCCGGTTTACCGGCTGACCTGATTACAAACTTTAAGGAAGAATTTAAAAAGGGAGTGGCTATTTCGTCTATTAAAACGGATGAGTATTCCTGGCTGTCAAGAAGATTTTTTCTTGAAATAAGTTTATTGTTTGTTTTTTCAGATAAAAACATCAGTCACAAAGAAAATGATTTTCTCGCAATTATTATTCAGAAACTGCAACTGGAACCGGAAGAAAAACAACAAAGTTTTCTTGCCTTAAACACTTTCTTAACTTTGCATGAGACACAATTACCTCATTCGGGTAAGATGGGTTATGTTGTGTCACAGGTAAAAGAAATGACTTCAAAAATTTTATTAAAAAACAAAGACCGGGTTAATACCGAAATCAGAGAAAGCCGGGAACTATACGGGCTATTAATGAAATCGAGAAATGAAAAATTAAGCGATGAAGAAAAGCACAAGGTAAAAGAACAACTACTTGATATTTTGAAATCCATTCCGACATTAGTTGCATTGGTGCTTCCGGGCGCATTTATTACTCTTCCATTATTACTTAAACTGCTCCCAAAAGAAATGTTTCCTTCGGCGTTCAGGGATTAACATTGGGCATTAGTCATTGGGCATTAGTCATTTACCGCCTTCGTTTGTGTCCTCACAAACGAAGGTATTGGGCAACTACCTCTACAATATATTTCAACTGCTCCTCATCTAATTCCGTGTGCATGGGTAGTGACAGTATAGTGTCACACAATTTTTCTGTTGCAGGAAAATCTCCTTTCTTATATCCATATTGCTGATATGCTTTTTGCAGATGCAATGGAATTGGATAATAAACAACAGTAGGAATTTTTTTATCAGAAAGATATTTGACAAGTTCATCACGCCGGCTTTTTACAGTAAGTGTGTATTGATGAAATCCATGACTTGAATAGGCAGGGCGAAATGGTATGATGAGAGCGTCATTATTTTTAAATGCTGTATCATAATATTCAGCAACTTTATTACGTGCAGAAATATAATTATCAAGATGCGCAAGTTTTATTCTTAATATAGCGGCTTGCATTGTATCCAACCGGGAATTTACACCAATTAAATCATGCACATATTTTTGTGATTGCCCATGATTAGAAGTCATTTTTAATCGTTTGGCAAGCGTTAAGTCATTGGTACATATCATTCCACCATCCCCGTAACATCCAAGATTCTTTGATGGAAAAAAAGACGAAGTTCCAATATGACCGATGGTTCCTGCTTTTTGTTTTCTGCCATTGTTGAAAATATAATCGGTTCCCAATGCCTGAGCAGTGTCTTCAATTACTGTGATATTATTTTTTTTTGCAATTTCCATAATGGGTTCCAGGTGGGCGCACAATCCATAAAGATGAACGGCAATAAGTGCCTTGGTTTTCGGAGTGATTGCTTTTTCAAATGCCTGGGACGAAAGCGTAAACGTATGTTCATCCACTTCCACAAAAACCGGTTTGTATCCCAGCAGGCAGATTGATTCTGCAGTGGCAACATACGTAAAGCTCGGGGTAATCACTTCATCTCCTGGTTTTAAACCCAGTGACATCAAAGCAATTTTTATGGCATCGGTGCCATTTCCACAGGGAATTACGTGTTTTACTTTGAGATAATTTTTCATTTCCTCCGTAAATTTTGCTACATCGGGACCATTGATGAACGCAGAACTTTGGAGCACGCCAAGCACAGCATTGTCTATCTGAGTTTTAATTTTTTCGTACTGGGTACGAAGGTCAACCATTTGGATTGGGGTCATTGGATATTGGTCATTGATTATTTATTGCCTTCGTTTGTGTCCTCACAAACGAAGGAATTGGTTATTGGTTATTGAATTACAAACTTACGTGATAATTTCTAAACAAAAACAATGCATTAAGAAATATGCATCTCTACGAACAATCATTCCTCTCCGCCTTCTCCTTCTTTGGCTTTTGATAGAATAAAAAACGGATTTTTAATTACAATTTTTGCATTATCTGCAATTTTTTCCAAGGGTTTTATTTCAACATATCCCAAATCGGATATTCCTGTAATCACTTCCAACATATTAAATTTATAACCGTCTTTGTTTTCTTCATTTACACTAAAAATCCATTCCTTACCGTCTGCTTTTACAATGGCATCTATGGGAATAGCTGAACTTTTTTGTTCTCCGACATCAATGACTCCATTTACATAAATTCCGGGTATCAATTCGTGGTTTTCATTTTTTATACTTGCGTGAACAATGAGTGCTTTGGTATCATTCTCAAATGATTTATTGATGCCGAAAATCTCTCCTTCAATCGTTTTAAAGTTATGTTCTTCCTGATGTTCGGGCTGATTGGAGAGAACGAAATTTACTTTCTGTCCTACTTTTACTTTGAATAAGTCCTTTTCATAAATCAACAAATCGCAATGAATTTTTGTGTTATCGGTGATTTCAAAGAGTGTTTTGTTAGGTTCGGCATACCCACCGATAGTGGCATGGATATGACCTACATATCCCATAATGGGGGAAGTCAAAGCAAAGGAAGAAGAAATATTTCCTTTGGAAAGTTCGGTGAAATTTACGGACAACATTTTCAACTGGCTTTCAAGCGAAGAAATTTTTCCTTTAGAAATATTGAAATCGCTTTCGGCTTTCTGGAAAATCTTTCCAGTTCCGGAATTATGTTCCATTAATTCTTTTTGACGTACATATTCTTTCTCAACGAAAATAAAATTATTTTTTTCGGTGAGATATGCTTCCTGCAACTTGATGAAATCGGGATGTTCCAGAACGGCAAGCGTTTGTCCATGTTTTACAAAAGTTCCTTCGAGAACGGAGATTGATTTTACAACCGCACCGATGAACGTTGAAACACTGGCTTTATTTTGAGGAGGAACATCAAGGTAACCGCTCGCCCTTACTACACTGCGGAGATTCTTTTTTTCTATTGTTCCCAAAGCAATACCCACTGAGTTGAATTGTTCGGCTGTTAGTTCAATCGTTTCAGATTTTTTCTCTTCGTTATGCTCCGGTTCTGAATTTTCTTTTTTGCTGTTGCAGAATGTGATTACTAAACCACAAATCATTACATATATGATTTTTGTTTTCATTTTTTTATTATTAATTCATTTAAATAAGTTTAGAAACGGCTAATCCCCCAAACGTTGCAAAAAGACAAATTGTGATACTTAGAAAAATATCAACCACGGCGTAAGTTTGATTACCTTGTTGAAATAATCGTATTGTTTGATCGGCAAAACCCGAAAAAGTGCTGAAGCCGCCACAAAAACCAACAACAAGCAAGAGTTTCATCAAATGATTCTCTGCTGTTATTCCATTTCTAATAAAAAGTGACGCAAAAAATCCTGACAAAAAGCAGGCGATTATATTGACTGATATTATTCCAAGAGGGAAATCATGCAGGTTTATTTTATTAATGAACTTTGAAAGATAATAACGACTAATGCCGCCAAATCCACTTCCGATAAAAATTACAACTGCGTTTTTCATATTATTTTCCGATTAAATAATTAATGTTGATGATTGCTTGATTAAACTGATTTAATGAATTGAGATATTCTGATTTAATTGAAATTGCCTGAGTGATGCTCTGAATGTATTCTACATATCCTATTTCACCATTGGAATACGCAAATTGCGATACTTTCAGTATTTCTTCGGATTGTTTCAGCCCTCTGGACTCATAAAAATTTACAATATCAGAAAATTTTTGATATTCCTGCAACTGCTGTTTGAGACGTGTATTCAGATTATTCAGCGCAAGTTCATAATCGTTTTGTGCAATCTGTACTTGGATTTTTGCGGATTGAACCCTACCTTGCTGTCCCCAGAAGAAAACCGGAATTCCTACTCCGATTTGAAAGCCGAAAAATCCTTTTACATTATCAAGAGATTGGTTGAAATATCCCAATGAAAAATCAGGAAGGAATTTATTTTTCTCTAAGGATAACTGCGAAGCTGAAAGTAGGATTTTCTGGTGATAATATGCAAGCAAGGGGTTTTGATTGATTGAAGAGGTGTCGGAATTGATAAAAAGAGTTTGTTTTTCTGCATTCGTTATACTGATTTCCTGCTTAACATTCAACAAGTTTTGCAATTCCTGTCTGTTGATTTCAACATCTGCTTCCGTTTGCTTTTTATACGTTAGTATTTCCTGTACTTTGATTTGAGCGGAAAGTTTTTCAAGATAAGATGATTCACCTGTTTTGTATTTGAGTTCAGCTATATCGGAAAACTT
Organism: Bacteroidetes bacterium RIFCSPLOWO2_12_FULL_37_12; assembly: GCA_001769655.1. Taxonomy (GTDB): domain Bacteria; phylum Bacteroidota; class Bacteroidia; order 2-12-FULL-37-12; family 2-12-FULL-37-12; genus 2-12-FULL-37-12. Next base: position 335,496 of record MEPC01000024.1, read on the forward strand.
TTTGTAAATGCTGTCATGGTAGTTTAGGAGTTTGAGTTTTTCCATTCCGAAAGAAAGTTGATAATAAGTGGATTTTACATTGCGGATTAATTCGGCTTGCGTAAGAGCAAGATTTTTTTCACTCAATAAAACAGTTTGCTTTTGAACTTTGCTTTGCTGAATATAGACAGTAGGAAAATAAATATCCTGCGTAACTCCAACGTAAGTGTCTTTGTTTTCACTGTTATATTGTCCTTTCAGGACTGAAACATTTGTTTTTGGTAAATCAAAGCTTGTTTTTTTTAAAACATTCTGCTGTTGCACTTCGAGGGTAGCAGATTTTAGTTGGGGATTGTTCTTTAACGCAGTGTCAATGGCTTGCTGTAACGTGAATGATGTTTTTTGCGCGGAAGAAAAATTCGGAACAGAAATAAGAAATAAAATTACTGCAACTGCAACTGATGGTTTTATCTTATTCTTACCTGAAAATAAAATGTAAAGTACCGGAAGAATCAAAAGCGTTAAAAAAGTTGCGGTTATTAAACCACCAATTACAACTGTTGCCAATGGTTTTTGAACTTCTGCTCCTGCACTGGTTGAAATTGCCATCGGTAAAAAACCAAACGAAGCAACACAAGCGGTAAGGATCACCGGTCGTAACCTTATTTTAGTTCCTTTTCGGACACGCTCATAAATATCATCAATGCCTTCCTCTTTCAGGCGATTAAATTCTGCTATCAATACAATTCCGTTTAACACCGCCACTCCGAACAAAGCAATGAACCCAACGCCTGCGGAAATACTGAAAGGCATATCTCTTAACCATAAAGCGAACACGCCACCGATTGCTGAAAGTGGAATTGCTGTGTAAATTAAAACGGATTGCTTGAGCGACCCGAACGTGAAATATAATAGAATGAAAATAAGAAGCAAGGCAATAGGAACTGCAAGGGACAAACGCTTTTTCGCTTCAATGAGATTTTGAAATTGTCCTCCGTAAGATGTGAAATATCCTGCGGGAAGTTTTAATCCTTTATCTAATTTCTGTTGTATTTCTTCTACAACAGATTGCACATCTCTTTCTCTCACATTGAAGCCAATGGTAATTCTCCTTTTTCCGTCTTCACGGGAAACTTGCGTTGGACCCAACTTAAATTGCACATCAGCAATTTGCCCGATGGGAACTTGATTGCCCGATGGAAGCGTAACATAAAGGTCTTTCACATCGTCAATTCCCTGCCGGAATTTATTCTCAAGACGAACAACTAAATCAAATCTTTTTTCTCCTTCAAAAACAACTCCCGCAACTTTTCCAGCGAATGCTGTTTCTAAAACCTTGTTTACCTCCATAACAGTCAAACCGTATTGAGCAATTTTATCCCTATCATATTTCACCTGCACTTGCGGAAGACCTGTAATTTTTTCTACAAAAATATCCTGCACTCCTTTGATGTTCTGAATTAGTTTGGAAACTTTGTCTGCATTTTCGGATAGCAAATCCAAGTCCTCTCCGAAAATTTTTATGGCTACATCCTGCCTTGCGCCAGTCATCATTTCATTGAAACGCATTTGGATTGGTTGTTGAAATCCAAATTCAACCCCTGGGATTACTTCCAACGCTTTACTCATTTTTTCGGCAAGTTCTTCTCTGTTATCTGCACTTGTCCATTCTTCTTTATCTTTTAGTATTATCATCATATCTCCGCTTTCAATGGGCATTGGATCTGTAGGAATTTCGGATGAACCCAATTTTCCGATTACTTCTTTTACTTCGGGAAATTTTCCTTTTATAATCCCTGCCGCCTGTTGCATTGTTTCAATGGTTTGTGATAATGAAGTACCTGACATCAGCCGTGTTTCCACTGCAAAGTCGCCTTCTTCAAGGGTGGGTATAAATTCTCCTCCCATCTTATTGAATACAACTAATGAAAAAATAAACAAAACTACCGATATGGAAATGACAATTAATTTTCTATTCAAAGAAAATTCAAGAAACGGTTTATAGATTCGGTGAAAGAAATCCATGAGCTGGTCGGAAATATTTCTTTTATGCTCTGTTTTTTTGCTTAGGAACAATGCAGACATCATGGGAATATAGGTGAGAGAAAGAATTAGCGCTCCTATGATGGCAAAGGAGACGGTCTGTGCCATCGGTCTGAACATTTTTCCTTCTATACCCACTAATGCCAATATGGGAATATATACTATCAGAATAATTATTTCTCCATAAGCCGCCGACTTTCTTATTCTTGCAGAGGCATGAAAAACTTCATCATCCATTTGCACTTGTGATAATCTTTTTATCCCTGTGTGATGGTGCTTGCTCATGCTGATTCTGTGCAGGATGCTTTCAACTATAATGACAGCTCCGTCAACCATTAAACCGAAGTCAATCGCGCCGAGTGACATTAAATTTCCTGACACACCGAATAAATTCATCATGGCAATGGCGAATAGCATCGAAAGAGGAATTACGGATGCAACTACTAATCCCGCTCTGAAATTTCCCAAAAGCAAAACGAGAATGAACACTACTATTAACCCGCCTTCTAAAAGATTTTTTTCTACGGTGCTGATGGCGTTGTTCACTAATTTGGCTCTGTCAATGAACGGTTCGATAACAATTCCTTCGGGCAATGTTTTTTCTATTTGTGCTATTCGTTTTTTCACGTCTTCAATTACCTGTGCGGAGTTTGCTCCTTTGAGCATTAAAACTAACCCTCCTGTTACTTCTCCTTCATCATTGCGTGTCATTGCTCCATAGCGAACGGCACTTCCGTATTGCACTTTCGCCACATCACGAATGAGTAAAGGAATTCCCGCAGTATTTGTCCGCACCACAATTTTTTCAATGTCGGCAAGGGAAGTTACCAGACCAATTCCACGAATGAAATAGACATTTGGTTTTTTCTCAATATATGCTCCTCCTGTGTTCTGATTATTTTTTTCAAGGGCTGAAAAAATCTCAGCTAGAGAAACATTCATACTGCGTAACTTATCAGGATTTACGGCAACTTCATATTGTTTTAAATATCCTCCGAAACTGCTTACATCTGCAACACCTGCGGTTCCTAACAAATGTCTCCTGACAATCCAATCCTGAATTGTCCGCAGGTCCATCGCAGAATATTTTTTCTCGAATCCCTTTTCAGTATGCAAAACATATTGGTAAATTTCTCCCAGGCCGGTCGTAACGGGTGCAAGTTCCGGACTTCCGAAACCATCGGGTATTTTTGTTTCAGCTTCTTTTAAGCGTTCGTTAACTAATTGTCTTGCCTTATAAATTTCAATATCATCTTTAAAGACAACCGTAATCACTGACAAACCAAAACGGGAAATGGAACGCAACTCAATAATATCAGGAATAGTTGTCAATGAAAATTCTATAGGAGAAGTAATGAACTGTTCTACTTCCTGTGCGGAAAGTGTAGGAGCAACTGTTGTAACCTGCACCTGATTGTTAGTGATGTCGGGAACTGCGTCAATCGGAAGTTGCTTTATGGAATAACTTCCCCATACAATTAAAACAATCATGAAAAGCCCGATAATTATTTTGTTCCTTATGGAAAAGGAAATAAGTTTGTCTATCATGAACTGTGATTTAAGGTTTATGCTGAAAGTGAATGGAGTATGAGGTTTGAGGTATAAAGGTATAGGGTATAAGGTATAGGGTAGTAACACTTTATACCATTATACCTTAATACCTTTATACCCCTATACCTTTTTTCAAACTTTAGGTGGTTGCCAGATAGAAAATGAAATCTCGGAGAGAGAATTTTGGGGATAGGAAGAAATTTGTCCTGATGGTATTTGAACAAAAAAATTGTTGAACGATTTTGAAACTATGGTAACTCCTCCGCAACAGTTGCACATACATAGAGGGGAGCATAATTCGTTTGTGCTGTGTGTGTCTTGGCAGTCGTTGGTTTGATTGAATGCAGTTTGGGATTTGGGTTCATTTACACAATGATCGTTGTCGCTACAAGGAAGTATGGCAAGTGTGGAGAAGTAAATTAAAAAAATGAAACTAAAAATCTTCATGGGTGGCAAAGTTACATAAAAATTTTGATTCTTTTTATATTAGTTCCCTTCAGGGGTTAATTCTTTTTTTCAGGTGCTGGAAAGGATTTTTCTTTGCTTTTTTATTTTATCAGTAATAACAATTTGCCACGGCCTTTTACTATATAAAATCAGTTCCGTAGGAATGGTTCATATTGTAACAACGGACTTCAGTCCGTTGTTGAAACGTCTGATTTCAGACAATTGAGTTCCGTAGGAACGAATCATAAAAAAATAAACGCTCTGAGAAGAGTATCTGGAGTTTTTTGAAGAAGTTTGAAGTGCCATATAAAGAGCGATACCTATTTGAGAATCTAATATGAATCGTGCCTAAGGCACTTCTGGTTATAAAACGAACAGATTTGAAGGACGGACTAAAGTCCATCCTTACAAAATTAAATCGTGCCTACGGCACTTTTAAACTCTCATTGATGCTTTCCTACCATAGGTTTAGTTTGTATAAAATTTGGTTGGGACAATTTTCCCCCTACCCTCTCGCCTTCAATCCAATCACCTCCCTTGCCGTCAACATTCGCCAACGACCTCTCGGTAGATTTTTATTCGTGATGCCTGCATATTCAATCCGTTCGAGTTGTTTAACCTCGAATCCAATCGTTTCAAACATTCTGCGGACAATCCGGTTGCGCCCTGAGTGCATGGTCACTTCCAACCAGAATAGCTGATGGTTTTGCACTAATTCCACGCTATCGGGTACAGCAAGTCCATCTTCGAGCATAACCCCCTTGCTTAATTTTTGAATTTCCATATTTGACATCATGCGTTCAGGTGTCACTCGGTAAATCTTTTTAATTTTATTTGATGGATGTGCTAACTTCTGCGCCAACTCCCCATCGTTAGTTAACAGCAACACTCCAGTTGTGTTTCTATCCAAGCGTCCTATTGGATACAGCCGTTCCTTGCATGCGTCCTTTACAAAATCCATCACTGTTTTTCTGCCTTCAGGATCATAGGTAGTAGTAATGCAATCTTTAGGTTTGTTCAATACAAGATAAACCCTTTTTTCTATACGGATATTTTTTCCTCTTACCAGAATTTCATCTTCCGGATTTACTTTTATACCAAGTTGATTGACGGTTTTTCCGTTTACTTTAACCAACCCGTTTTCAATCAGTTCATCCGCTTTACGCCTTGAACAAATACCGGCGTTTGAGATTAGTTTGTTTAGTCGAAGCATGTGGGTGGTGGTATAGGGGTATAGGGGTATATGGGTATAGGGGTATAGAGGTATAAAGGTACAGGGGTACAGGGAGAACTTCAATTTTTCCTTATACCTTATACCCTTATACCTCTATACCCTAACTCTCTTCGCCAATTTTATTTTCCGGTTTTACAATCTCCTTCAGGGTTGGTAAATCAGTCATGGAATTAATTCCGAAGTATTCCATGAATTTTTTGCTGGTTCCATAAAGAATAGGTTTTCCTACTCCTTCTCCCTTTCCTCTAATCTCAATCAGTTCCTTTTCGAGGAGTTTTTGAAGCGTATAATCACAATTCACTCCTCTTATTTTTTCAATTTCCGGTTTTGAAACAGGTTGTTTATAGGCAATAATGGAAAGTGTTTCGAGGGCAGAAATTGTCAAACGTTTGCTGGCTTTCTGGGCTAATAAAACGCCAATAGTATTTTGATAAGCCGGTTTGGTTAAAAACTGGTAGCCACCGGCAATTTTTACCAATGATAAGGATGTACCTTCATCCCCGTATTTTTCAATAAGTTCCTGTATTGAATTTGTAATTAACTCCTCGGCGATGGTTTGGTCATTAACACTTTCCAGACAACTCGAAATATCTTCTATGGAAAGGGGGCTTTCGGCGCAAAAAATAAGCGCTTCGATATGGTTTTTCAAATTTTCCATATCTACTCAATGGTTGCATCGGGCATAAAGTCCTGAGGTGGAAAATCAATTTCTGAAGTATGAGATAATTGCCTCTGTTGTTGCATGGCTTTACCCTCAATGGAGTAATTGGTATGTGGAACGGCTTTCAAGCGCTCCTTGGGAATTAATTTTCCCGTGTAAATACATCTTCCATACGTGCCGTTTTTAATTCTTCCCATCGCACCTTCAAGATTTGAAATAAATTTTTGCATCCTGGCGGCTAATTGGTTCTGATTTTCTTTTTGAGCGGTTTCAGCCCCGTCTTCGAGCATTTTTGCGCTTACAGCCGTATCGTCGGTACCGGAGTCGGAGCGGCGGCTTAGTGAGTCCTTAATATTTTTCAATTCTGTACGTGCATAATCCAATTTTTCCTGGATGATTGCTTCAAACTCTTTTAATTCTTCCGGGCTATAAACCTGCAGGTCCTCTGTGGGGGCAGGTTTTTTTCCATTGGTGCTTTGCGGCTTGATTTCAGCGGGTTTAACCATGTTATTTTTTGTTTCCACGCTCTGCTTAATTGTCTCAACAGGTTTGGATGTCTGAGTTTTCGCAGGAACTTGCGTTGTTTTTTCAACGGTACTGCTTTTGGCAATTACTGAAACCGGAGTTGGCTTCTCAACGGATTTTTTCTCTATATTTAACGGAAGAATTTTAGCGGTTATTTTTTCTTTTTGGGATACGGGCTGTTGTTTTGCTTTGATGACAATTGGCTTTTGTACTTTTTTAACAACAATCTTTTTCTTTACTTTGACCGGAGCCGTTAACTTTTTAGGTGTTTTTTTCCCTTTTGAAAGAACGATCTTCTTTTTTAAGGATTTCGTCACTTTCTTTTTGATACTCTTGGGTTTCAACGTTTTTTTAACAGTTTTTACCTTTTTAGTAAGACCTTTTTTCTTTGAATTTTGTTTTTTTGATGATTTGGAAATAGCTTTTGAGACCGATTTCTTTTTGTTCTTTTTCATTTTTCTAATAGGTTAAAGTTTAAAATTTTCTATTAATATTATATGAATAACCGGATTATATTTTAATATTCAGATAAATTTCAATTTTAAAATTGCACCTGATATTGCAAATCCGGTTAAAAATCGTGCAAAGTTAATCAAATTTTATGATTTGAAAAAATTAATTAATATTACGAATTGAAAAAAAGCAAACTGGGCACGGAGACCTCACCCCAGCCCCTCTCCAAAAAAATGGAGAGGGGGGAGAGATACGATGTCATTCCTCCAAGACCTCACCCCAACCCCTTTCCAAAATGGGCTGGGATAAGGTCATATAGAAATCAAAATTCACCGTAAGTTTGCCCCATGAAAAAACCTTTAATTATTTCTTGTTTTACATTTTACATTTTGCATTTTACATTCTACATTTTTTGTTTCCTGTTTTGCGTTTTAAATTCTTCCGCGCAACAATCCAACAATTCTGGCAAGCAAAGCCGAACTACCGACTCCCTGCTTACTTTACTCAAAACCGACCGCCAAGACACCAACAAAGTAAATCACCTGAACGCTCTTGCTAATCTTTACATCTCTTCCGAACCCAAGCAGGCATTAAAATACGCTCAGCAGGCATTATCACTCGCAAAAAAAATTAATTGGAAAAAGGGGCTTGCTGATTCATATCAATCTATGGGCTATTATTATTACACACAAGGCGATTATCCTAACACGCTTGACTATTGGCTGAAGGCACTGAGAACAAGTGAAGAACTCGGAGATAAAAACAGAATTGCAGCAAATATCGGCAACATCGGGGGTGTCTATTTGAATCAAGCCGATTACCCCAAAGCTCTTGAATATTTTTTAAAGACATTGAAAATAAAAGAAGAACGTAAAGATAAAAAAGGAATAGCAACTTGGCTCAGTAACATCGGGCTTGTCTATATTTGGCAAGCTGATTACTCCAAAGCACTTGACTTTTTTTTCAGGTCATTGAAAATTGATGAAGAACTCAGAAATAAAAAAGGAATCGCAATCACTCTCGGTAACATTGGGCTTGTTTATTATTCTCAAACTGATTACTCCAAAACCCTGAATTATTATTTCAGGGCATTGACAATGGCAGAAGAACTTGGAGACAAGAATGGAGTTGCTCGGCATCTCGGTAATATCGGAGGTGTTTATGGTAGCCAAGACAATTATCCTAAAGCCCTTGAATATTTTTTCAGGGCATTGAAAATGGTTGAAGAACTTGGAAATAAAAATGAAATTGCAACTAATCTCGGCAATATCGGAATAATGTATAAGAAACAATCTAAATACACAAATGCGCTTGATTATTATTTCAAAGCATTGAAGATGAAAGAAGAACTCCGAGATAAAAATGGAATTGCAAACACTCTTGGCAATATCGGTTCGCTTTATGCAAAAATGGGAGATGAGACGAAAGACGTGTTACAAAAGAAAAAATTATTTGCTGATTCAGAAAAATATTTACTGGATGCATTAAAGATTGATAAAGAAATAGGCACCCAAAATAGTGAAAGGATAAAAGAAGAACTCCTCTCCAACCTCTACGAAAAATCCAACCGCCCCACCCTTGCACTGGAACATTACAAAAAAGCAAGGGTACTAAAAGATACGATTTTCAACGAAGAAAAAAGCAAGGACATGGGAAAATTGGAAGCGAAGCACGAGTACGAAATGACAGAACTAAAACGCAAGCAACAAGAGGAGGAAAATCAGCGGCAGGAGGCAGTGACAGTTGGCAGGAGGAACAAGCTCCAATATTCAGGGATAGTGATTGGCTTAATGTTTTTATTTATAAGTATATTTTTGATTTCAAAAAAATTCAAAAAGGAAACGTCCATCTTCCAGACAGAAACGGTTCACGGAAACGAAAAAACCTATCGCAGAAATGTAAAAATAATTGAAATTTCATTGTTCATTTCTTTTTTGATTTTCTTTGAATTTATATCCGTTTTATTGGATCCATTCAAAGAGCATCTCACCGGCGGGGCGCCCTTGTGGAAACTTCTGATAAATGCTGTGGTTGCCGGCGCTATTTTTCCGATTCATAATATTTTAGAAAGAAAGTTGTCTCCGGCTTATACCGGCTTGCGAAAGAATGAAGATGAGAGGGAGAAAGGGGGAAAGGGAGAAAGTGGGAAAACCGCTCACTTTCTCACTCTTATTGCAAATCATTTTAAATTTGGCACATTTATCTGCTTAGCCGTAGTTATGAATTTGAACTATGGTTTTGATTCTAAATCCCAATACGTAAATCCTAAATCTAAATTCGTAAATCCTAAACTGGACTCTCTCAAAGCCGAACTGCAAAAACAATTGCACGATACTACGAGGATAATTACACTCAATAATCTCGGTTGGAAACTGAAGAATAGTAACCCCGATACTGCCATACTACTTAGCAGCCAGGCGCTCGCCCTCTGCGAAAATTTATCTTCGCATAATAACCAAACAGGTCTCACGCAAAGCTGCAAAGCTCGTAAAGAAAATAATTTATTATTTTCTACTTTGCGTTCTTGGCGCCTTAGCTTGACAAATTATTTTACCAAAGAATGTGAAGATACTTCCAAAAACGCACTAAAATCTAAAATCCAAAAGTTAAAATCCAACACCCTCAGCAACCTCGGGGTTTATTATCGTCTCAAAGGCGATTATCCTTTTGCGCTTGAATATTATTTCAAGGCATTGAAGATAAATGAAGAATTCGGATATAAAAAAGGAATTGCAATCGTTCTCAGCAATATCGGAGCTGTCTTTTATGAGCAAGCCGATTACCTCAAAGCCCTTGACTATTATTTCAAAGCATTGAAAATTGCGGAAGAACTCGGAGATAAAGATAGAATTGCCCAATGTCTCGGTAATACCGGTAATGTTTATTTCAATCAAACCGATTACCCTAAAGCCCTTGATTATTATTTCAGGGCATTGAAAATGGCGGAAGAACTTGGAAATAAAAATAATATTGCCGCATGGATCGGCAACATCGGAATTGTCTATAAAGAACAAAACGACTACACCAAAACCCTTGAGTATTATCACAGGGCATTGAAGATAAAAGAAGAACTCGGAGATAAAAATGGAATTGCAATTTGGCTCGGCAACATCGGAATTATCTATGTAGAGCAAAACGACTACCCAACGGCACTTGAGTATTATTCCAGGGCATTGAAGATGAAAGAAGAACTCGGAGATAAAAATGGAATTGCAAACAATCTCGGCAACATCGGCGTGCTTTATACTACAATGATAGGAGAAACAAAGGACGATAGGCAAAAGAAAAAAATATTTGCTGATGCAGAAAAGTATTTATTGGAAGCAATAAAAATTGACAAAGAAATAGGATCGCAGAATGAAGAAAGGCAATTTGAAGAATTCCTCTCCACCCTCTACGAAAAATCCAACCGCCCCACGTTTGCTTTGGAACATTTCAAAAAAGCAATGGCATTAAAAGATACGATTTTCAACGAAGAAAAAAGCAAGGACATCGGTAAATTGGAGGCGCGACACGAATTTGAGATAACGGAATTGAAACGCAAGCAACTGGAGATGGAAGAAAGTAGGAAGTTGGCAGTAGCTGTGGGCAGGAGGAATACACTTCAATATTCGGGTATTCTGATAGGTATAGTGGTTTTATTTAGTTTCGTACTTCTGATGGGAAGGTTCAAAATACCTGTGCGTTTTGCGGAAGGGCTTGTTTTTATTCTGTTCCTTATCTTTTTTGAGTTCCTGCTCGTACTTAGCGACCCCTATACGGATGTATGGACGGGCGGGGCACCTGCATGGAAGCTATTAGTGAATGCAGTGTTTGCTGGCGTAATTTTTCCATTGCATGCTTTTTTTGAGAGAAAATTGAAGAACAGGTTGCTGAAATTGAGGAATAAATAATATGTAATCTCTCAACAGGGTAATAAAATACAAAATCATGGGGACACGGAGAACAAAAAAAAACACGGAGGCGATAATTCAAAATATATTTTCCTAATAGCTTTTCTCTGTGTAACTTCGTGTTCTCTGTGCCTCTGTGGTGAGTATTAACAATAATATTTAGTTAATGATAAATATTTTTTACAAATTTTCCATTTTTTTCATCCTCTTTGGTCTTGCGAGCGGGAATTCGAGCCATGGGTCATCCCATATTGACTCTCTCCTCGCCCTACTAAAAAAAGACAAAGTCGATTCCAACAAAGTAAATCACCTGAACGCCCTTTCTAATCAATACATCTCTTCTGAACCCAAACAAGCATTGAAATATACTCAGCAAGCATTATCGCTCGCAAAAAAAATTAATTGGAAAAATGGCATTGCTAATTCATTTCATATAGTTGGCTATTATTATTACACACAGGGCGATTACCCCAACACGCTTAATTACTGGCTGAAGTCATTAAAGACAAGAGAAGAACTTGTAGATAAAAAAGGCATTGCCACTTCTCTCGGCAACATCGGCAATGTCTATCATGCGCAAGCCGATTATCCCAAAGCCGTGAACTATTATTTGAGGGCATTGAAGATGGCGGAAGAACTCGGATTCAAACAATTGCAGGCAAACACTATCGGCAACATCGGAATTGTCTATATCGCTCAAGCCAATTACCCCAAAGCCCTTGACTATTATTTCAGGGTATTGAAGTTAGTAGAAGAACTTGGAGATAAAAACGGAATGGCAGCGTGGCTCGGCAACATCGGAATTATCTATCATAATCAAGCCGATTACTCCAAAGCCCTGAACTATTTTTTCCAGGCATTGAAAATGGCGGAAGAACTCGGAGATAAAAATAGAATTGCAAACGCCTTCGGCAACATCGGAAATGTCTATAATGAGCAAGCCGATTACCCCAAAGCCCTTGACTATTATTTCAGAGCAATGAAGATGAAAGAAGAACTCGGAGATAAAAATGGAATTGCAAACATCCTCGGTAATATCGGAAATATCTATAATGAACAAGCCGATTACTCCAAAGCCCTTGACTATTATTTCAGAGTATTGAAGATGAAGGAGGAACTCGGAGATAAAAAAGGAATTGCAATCAATCTCGGCAACATCGGCTCTCTTTATACAACTAAGGGAGAAGAGACGAAGGACGAGGGACAAAAGAAAAAACTATTTGCTGATGCAGAAAAGTATTTAACGGATGCATTGAAGATTGACAAAGAAATAGGAGCGCAGGATCATGAAAGGCAATTTGAAGAATCGCTTACCACCCTCTACGAAAAATCCAACCGTCCTACGCTTGCCCTGGAACATTACAAAAAAGCAAGGGCATTGAAAGATACGATTTTCAACGAAGAAAAAAGCAAGGACATGGGAAAATTAGAAGCGAAACACGAGTACGAAATGACAGAACTAAAACGCAAGCAACAAGAGGAGGAAAATCAGCGGCAGGAAGCAGTGGCAGTTGGAAGGAGGAACAAGCTCCAGTATTCAGGGATAGTGATTGGCTTAATGTTTTTATTTATAAGTATATTTTTGATTTCAAAAAAATTCAAAAAAACAGCGTCCATCTTTGAGACGGATACGATTCACGGAAACGAAAAAATCTATCGTAGAAATGTAAAAATAATTGAAATTTCATTGTTTATTTCGTTTTTGATTTTCTTTGAATTTATATCCGTTTTATTGGACCCATTCAAAGAGCAACTTACCGGCGGCGCGCCCTTGTGGAAACTTCTGATAAATGCTGTAGTAGCCGGCGCTATCTTCCCAATTCATAATATTTTAGAAAGAAAGTTATCCCCGTCTTATATTGGTTTGCAAAAGCACGGTGATGAAAGGGAGAAAGGGGGAAAGGGAGAAAGGGAGAAAGGGGGAATTGGAATAGTTATCGGCTTGACAATGGTTATGGTTTTGAACTATGGTTTTGATTCTAAATCCCAAATTGTAAATCGTAAATCTAAAATCGTAAATCCTAAACTGGACTCTCTCAAAGCCGAATTGCAAAAACAATTGCACGATACTACGAGGATAATTACACTCAATGATCTTGGCAGAGAATTAATGAACATCAACCCAGATACTGCCATTCTGCTTAGCAATCAGGCGCTCACCCTCTGCGAAAATTTATCTTCATATAACAACCAAACAGGTCTCACGCAAAGACGCAAAACTCACAAAGAAAATAATTTATTAATTTCTATTTTGCGTTCTTGGCGCCTTTGCGTGACAAATTATTTTACCAAAGAATGTGAAGATACTACCGAAACCGCACTAAATTCTAAAATCCAAAAGTTAAAATCCAATACGCTCAGTAATCTCGGAGTTTACTATCATGTCAAAGGCGATTATCCGCTTGCTCTTGATTGTTATTTCAAAGCATTAACACTGGATAATGCACTCAAAAACAAAAGTGGTATAGCAAAGCGATTCGGTAACATCGGACTTGTCTATTGGAATCAAGCCGACTACCCCAAAGCTCTTGATTATTATTTCAAAGCATTGAAAGTGGTAGAAGAACTCGGAGATAAAAACGGAATTGCGCGGCAGTTAGGTAACATTGGAATTGTCTATTATGATCAATCAGACCACTCCAAAGCACTTGACTATTATCTCAGGGCACTGAAGATGAAAGAAAAATTGGGCAATAAAAATGAAATTGCAAACACACTTGGCAATATCGGACTTGTCTATTGGCAGAAAGGCAACTACGCCAATGCCATTGATTATTACAAGAGGGCTTTGAAAATAGCTGAAGAACTCGGTGATAGAAATAGTGAAACAGCAATACTTGGAAACTTAGGTATTGTATATAAAGAACAAGGCGATTATCCAAAATCTCTTAACAATTATTTCAGAGCATTGAAGATTTCGGAAGAACGCGGAGATAAAAGAAGTTTTGCAATTAATACAGGGAATATAGGATGGATTTATACAATAATGAGTGGAGAGCAAGTTAATGAGCGACAGAAGAAAAAACTCATAGCAGATGCAGAAGAGTATTTACTGTCTGCGCTTAAAATTAATAAAGAATTAGGAGCCATGGACAATGAAAGGAAGATAGAAGGACATCTCACCGAACTCTACGAAAAATCAAACCGCCCTTTGCTTGCCCTGGAACATTACAAAAAAGCAATGGCATTAAAAGATACGATATTCAACGAAGAAAAAAGCAAGGACATCGGTAAGTTGGAAGCGCGCCACGAATTTGAAATGACAGAACTGAAAAGAAAACACGGGGAGCAGGAAGAAAGTAGAAAGTTGGCGGTGGCAGTGGGTAGGAGGAATACACTTCAGTATTCGGGTATTCTAATAGGTATAGTGGTTTTATTTAGTTTCGTACTTCTGATGGGAAGGTTCAAGATACCTGTGCGTTTTGTGGAAGGGCTTGTTTTTATTTTGTTCCTTATCTTTTTTGAGTTTCTGCTCGTACTTAGCGAACCTTATACGGATGTATGGACGGGCGGGGCACCTGCATGGAAGTTATTAGTAAATACGGTGCTTGCCGGGGTGATATTTCCGTTGCACCATTTTTTAGAGAATTTGATAAAAAGGCGGATGATTGCTTCCCAGAAAAAGACCATTTCAAAATCAGATGAAGGAAAAAACACTATGAAAAATTTACTTTTTTTTGTAGTAATATCGGCTGTATTGGTATTGAACACCGGGTTTATTAATCCTGTGGATTCACTAAGGTCAGAACTTACAAAAAATCTTGCTGACACTACTAGGATAAACCTGCTCAACTCTCTCGGATGGGAACTAAAATATTCCAATCCCGATACTTCCATTATTTTATTTAATCAAGCGCTTGCCCTATCTGAAAAAATAAAATGGAAAAGAGGAATTGCAAATTCATTGCGAAGCATTGGTGTTTTTAACTTTTTGAAAAGTGACTACAATCAGGCATTAAAATATTATTTTTCCTCATTAAAAATAACCAAAAAAATAGATGACAAACATGGAACAACCACTACTCTTGGTAATATTGGTGTTGTTTATTGTAATATTAACGAGTACCCAAAAGCATTGGAATGTTATTATGAAGCATTGAAGGTGTATAGGGAATTGAGTAACAATAATGGCGTTGCTAATATGCTCTGTAATATAGGAAAAGTCCATTCCTATCAGGGTGACTATCCAAAAACATTGAAGTACTATTTTGATGCATTAAAGATAGATAAAGAATTGGGCAACAAAAGTGGAATTGCAAGACACTACGGTAATATTGGGCTTGTATATTGGAATCAAAGCAATTATTCAAAAGCATTGGAATACTATTTTGAATCACTGAAATTAAAAAAAGAACTCGGAAATAAAAGAGAAATAGCAATTACTGCCGGCAACATCGGAATTGCATATCATGATTTGATGAACTATCCAAAAGCACTGGAATTTTATCTTGAAGCATTGAAAATAAAAAAAGAACTCGGTGATAGAAAAGAAATTGCAATTACAACAGGTAACATTGGAATTATTTATCATGAACAAGGGGATTATCAAAAGGCATTGGAATTCTATTTCAACGCGAAGACACTAAGAAACACTAAGTAAACTCTTTGTGTAACTTTGTTTCTTCGTGTCTTTGTGTTTAAAAAACTGCATTATGCAAGATGTCTATTAAATTAATGATAAACAAACGTAACAAATTTTTTATTTTTTTCCTGCTTTTTTGTCTTGCGAGCGGGAATTCGAGCCATGGGTCACCCCATATTGACTCCCTCCTCACTCTTCTCAAAAAAGACAAGCCCGATACCAACAAAGTAAATCACCTGAACGCTCTTGCTAATCTTTACATCTCTTCCGAACCCAAGCAGGCATTGAATTATGCTCAGCAGGCATTATCACTCGCAAAAAAAATTAATTGGAAAAAAGGAATTGCTAATTCGTTTCATATTGTTGGCTATTATTATTATTCACAGGGCGATTATCCAAACACGATTGACTACTGGCTGAAGGCATTAAAGACAAGAGAAGACCTCGGAGATAAAAATAATATTTCAGCCACTCTCGGAAACATCGGAATTGTCTATAGAGATCAAGCTGATTACTCCAAAGCCATTGACTATTCTTTCAGAGCATTGAAGATGAAAGAAGAACTCGGAGATAAAAAAGACATTGCAAATACTCTCAGCAACATCGGAATTGTCTATTGGAATCAATCCAATTACCCCAAAGCCCTTAACAATTATTTTAGGGCATTGAAGATGGCAGAAGAACTCGGAGATAAAAAAGGAATTGCAATCATTCTCGGCAACATCGGAATTGTCTATAGAGATCAAGCCCATTACCCCAAAGCACTTGTCTATTATTTCAGGGCATTGAAGATTGCTGAAGAACACGGATACAAACAATTGCAGGCAATCACTCTCGGCAACATCGGACTTGTCTATAATGGGCAAAACGATTACCCCAAAGCCCTTGACTATTATTTCAGGGCATTGAAGATGGCGGAAGAACTCGGAAATAAAAATAATATTGCAGTATGGCTCGGCAACATCGGAATTGTCTATACAGATCAAGCCGACTACCCCAAAGCCCTTGACTATTATTTCAGGGCATTGAAGATGAAAGAAGAACTCGGAGATAAAAATGGAATTGCAATCAATCTCGGCAACATCGGCGCGCTTTATACAACAATGGGACAAGAGACAACGGACAAGGGGCAAAAGAAAAAATTATTTGCTGATGCAGAAAAGTATTTATTAGATGCATTAACTATTGACAAAGAAATAGGAGCACAGAATTATGAAAGGCAATTTGAAGAACTCCTCTCCACCCTCTACGAAAAATCCAACCGTCCTACGCTTGCCCTTGAACATTTCAAAAAAGCAAGGACATTGAAAGATACGATATTCAATGAAGAAAAAAGCAAGGACATCGGTAAATTAGAAGCGAAACACGATTACGAAATGACAGAACTAAAACGCAAGCAACAAGAGGAGGAAAATCAGCGGCAGGAGGCAGTGGCAGTTGGAAGGAGGAACAAGCTCCAGTATTCAGGAATAGTGATTGGCTTGATTTTCTTGTTTATAAGCATGTTTTTGATTTCAAAAAAATTCAAAAAAACAGCGTCCATCTTTGAGACGGATACGATTCACAGAAACGAAAAAAACTATCGTAGAAATGTAAAAATAATTGAAATTACACTGTTCATTTCTTTTTTGATTTTCTTTGAATTTATATCCGTTTTATTGGACCCATTCAAAGAGCAACTCACCGGCGGGGCGCCCTTATGGAAACTTCTGATAAATGCTGTAGTTGCCGGCGCTATTTTTCCGATTCATAATCTTTTGGAAAGAAAGTTGTCACCGATTTATACCGGCTTGCGAAATATTGAAGATGAAAGGGAGAAAGGGGGAAAGGGAGAAAGGGGGAAAGGGAGAATTGGAATAGTTTTCGGCTTAGCCATGGTTTTGAGTTTGAACTATGGTTTTGATACTAAAACTGACTCGCTCATCATCCTCCTCAAAAAAGACAAACCCGATTCTAACAAAGTAAGGCACTTAAACGCTCTTGTTTATCAATACATCTCTTCCGAACCCAAACAAGCACTGAAATACGCTCAGCAGGCATTATCAATCGCACAAAAACTAGAATGGAAAAAGGGGATTGGTGATTCTTTTCATTCTTTGGGCTATTATTATTACACACAAGGCGAATATACTAAAACTCTTGACTACTGGCTGAAGGTATTGAAAACAAGCGAAGAACTCGGAGATAAAAATGGAATTGCACAGCATTTAGGCAACATCGGAAGTGTCTATATGGAGCAAGCCGATTACCCCAAAGCCCTTGAATATTATTTCAGAGCATTGAAGAAGGCAGAAGAACTTAGAGATAAAAATAAAATTGCTCCCGTCCTCGGCAACATCGGAATTGTCTATAAAGAGCAAGCCGATTACCCCAAAGCCCTTGAATATTATTTCAGGGCATTGAAGATGAAAGAAGAAATGAAAAATAAAAGGGAAATTGCTATCACCCTCGGTAATATCGGAAATGTCTATGTTGAACAAGCCGATTATCCAAAAGCCCTTGACTTTTATTTCAAAGCATTGATGATAGCGGAAGAACTTCGAGATAAAAACGGGGTTGCCAGGCATCTCGGCAACATAGGAATTGTTTATGATGTGCTAGTTGATTTCCCCAAAGCACTGGACTATTATTTCAGGGCATTGAAGATTGAGGAAGAACTCGGAGATAAGAGAAGTGCGGCAATAAACCTCAGCAACATCGGCTCGCTTTATACAGCTATGGGAGAAGATACTAAAGGCGAGGGGCAAAAGAAAAAACTATTTGCTACTGCAGAAAAGTATTTGCTGGATGCATTGAACATTGACAAAGAAATAGGGACACTTGATGGAGAAATACAGGACGAAGAAGCCCTCACTGCTCTCTACGAAAAATCCAACCGCCCCGTGCTTGCCCTGGAACATTACAAAAAAGCAATGGCATTAAAAGATACGATTTTCAATGAGGAAAAAAGCAAGGACATCGGCAAATTGGAAGCGCGACACGAATTTGAAATGACGGAATTGAAACGCAAACAACAGGAGATGGAAGAAAGTAGGAAGTTAGTAGCGGCAGTAGGAAGAAGGAATATGCTCCAGTATTCAGAGATAGTACTCGGCTTATTGATTCTATTTATAATCATTCTGATAATTGCAAAAAGATTCAAAAAAATCACAAACGAAAAAATGTTTCTGCAATACCAGAAAATCATGGAAGGAACTTTATTTGTTTCCTTTTTAATTTTCTTTGAATTCATCCTCGTGCTCATGGATCCCTACATAGAGCAGTTCACCGGCGGGATTCCTCTTTATAAACTTCTTATCAATGTTGCAGTGGCGGGAATCATTTTTCCTATTCATCAATTTCTGGAGGGTAGGGTTAAGGGGGGAGTTATTGGGCATTAGGCATTAAAAAACTGAGTACCTTTGGTATAAATAACAAAACAACTCAGGGTTAAGAAAAAAAACATATAACACTAAACAAGAAATGAAAAAAGTATAAGTAGGAACGCTATACCAAGAACAATTACAAAAATTTGGATTGGGAACCCACTTAGTCATTTATTGTTAAGTGTTATATGTTATATGTTATTCATTATTTTTCGCAAACATGTTTCTAATGGGTTTACATTAATTTTTGTCAGCTTCTCATTTGGAAGGGGGAGATATTTGACTTACTTTTGCAGAAACAACCCAACCAATGGAATCACTCACTCAGTTGATATCGAATTATACCCCCATAGGGTTGGATGAAATGAAATCCGTTAAACTGATGAAACGGAAGGATACAAAATATGTATTACCGGATTGGCTGTTACCAAACATTCTGGAAAAAATTTATGACTCGTATAAAATTTTTGAAATTTCAGGTACCCGGATCAGCCGGTACGAAAACCTTTATTTTGATACGGAAGATTTTATGTTTTATCTGAAACACCATCAGGGAAAATTAAATCGGCATAAGGTCAGATTCCGGAAATATGTTGACTCGGAACTTTGCTATTTTGAAATCAAATTCAAAAACAATAAGAGAATGACATTTAAAAAAAGAATAAAAGGAGAAAAAATTGATACATCCATTAATGGGGAAAGAGAAAATTTTTTAACCGCTCAGACAGGAATGAATGCAAAATCTCTGATTCCCCGTCTCTGGGCGAATTATTCACGGATTACTTTAGTCAATAAGTTTTCTCCCGAACGCCTCACGCTCGATCTTAATCTGAATTATCATCTTAACGGGATGGAAGCAACATTTCCCAACTTAGTCATAGCCGAAGTAAAACAAACAAAATACGACCGGATTTCCTCTCCATTCATGCGTATGATGAAAGATATCCGCATTCCCGAAAATTCAATCAGTAAATACTGTTTGGGATTAACTTCCATTTTCCAACAGTTGAAAAAAAATAATTTTAAAAATAAATTTTTAACGCTAAACAAAATTCTCCATGCTACTCCTCCAACAACTTGCTGAACAAAACATACCGGCTGGTTTTGAACTACTGAACAAACTCCCACCGAAATTTTTTATCCGTCTTGGGATAAACCTTCTTTCGATGTTTGTATTAATCCGTTTTATTTATTTTCGGTTTCATAAGAAAAAGGAATTTGTATTCACTTTTGCTATTTTTAATTTGATTATTTTTTTAATTACGTTTCTGTTAAACAAAGTAGAGATGTCACTCGGCGCCGCCTTTGGTCTGTTTGCGGTTTTTTCGATGCTCAGGTACCGCACAGAAGGAATTACTATAAAAGACATGACCTATTTATTTCTTGCGATTGCCATTGGGTTAATTACAGCCATTATCAAAGGAGGATGGGATGAAATTATAGTTATCAATCTTATCATACTTACTTTTACCTATTTATTAGAAAGCAATTTTTTTATCCGTCAGGAGTACTCCAAAATTGTTCATTACGAAAGAATTGAACTCATGCCTCTCGAAAAAAGAGACGAACTGATTGCCGACCTTCAGAAACGCACTGGATTGAAAATTCACCGCGTTTCAATAACCCGTATTGACTTCCTGCGCGATTCTGTACTACTGACTGTTTATTATCATTTGTAGTTTTACGTTTTTACCAATTGTTTTAAGGGTATAGGGTATAAGTCCTAAATCGTAAATCGTATTTTTTTATTATTATTGTGGAAAAATTTCAGCGCTGAACAATGCTCCCCGATTTTTTAGAAATAATAAAACCCCTCGCCGGCGATTCCATCACCACTATGGCGGCTATTATTCTGATCCTTCCTTTAGTAACGTTTGTAGTTCTGATCTTCGTAGGAAACAACCTGCCTCGTAAAGGGGATTGGTTTGCCACCGGAATCATGGGACTTTGCGCCCTCCTTTCCTTTATTGTATTTTTTAATGTCTGGGGAAATCAAGAAGAACATCACGTCCGGTTTGACTGGGTAAACCTTGGTTCTGGAATCGGTTCCCTCCTCCCCCTAAAATTTACCCTCGGATTAATGGTTGACAGCATGAGCGCCATCATGCTCGTAGTGGTAACATTTATTTGCTTTCTCGTTCATCTCTTTTCCATTGACTACATGCATGGTGAAGAACATTATAACCGGTATTTCGCTTACCTCGGTATTTTCACTTTCTCCATGCTCGGTATTGTTTTAGCCGATAATCTTTTACTCACCTATATTTTCTGGGAACTCGTTGGTTTATCTTCTTATCTGCTCATTGGTTTCTGGTTTAAGAAAGAAGCCCCTATCCGTGCCAACAAAAAAGCATTTCTGATTAACAGAATCGGTGACATTGGGATGTTTATCGGAATGTTGATTCTGTTTCTACAGTTCTCAACCCTTGATTTATCAGCATTAAAAATTCTAATGACCGAATCGACTTTTGAACAGGGAAAATGGATTATTACTCTCTCAAGTGGCGTGAAAGGTCAGGTTCCTGTTACCCATTCCTTAGATGCTTTCTGGTTAACTGTAGCGGGTATCTGCCTTTTTTGCGGTTGTGTGGGAAAATCAGCACAGTTTCCATTACAGGTCTGGTTGCCTGATGCCATGGAGGGTCCTACTCCGGTTTCCTCTCTCATTCACGCGGCAACCATGGTAGCCGCAGGTGTTTATATGGTAGGAAGAATATTTGCCCTTCTTTCAGTAGATGCACTAACTGTGATTGCATTTATCGGAATGATCACTGCTTTTATGGCTGCATACTCGGCAATGACACAAACCGATTTGAAACGTGTGCTTGCCTTTTCCACCATCTCCCAACTTGGCTATATGGTCATGGGATTGGGAGTTGGGGCTTACGATGCCGCTTTATTCCACTTAGTCACACATGCGTTTTTCAAATGCCTTTTATTCCTTACCGCCGCCTCCGTGATTCATGCCATGCACCACGTCGAGCATGAACTCCACCATCATGGAAAGCACGTTCATTTCGATCCGCAGGATATGCGAATCATGGGCGGACTGAGAAAGAAAATGCCTGTCACTTTCTGGACTTATTTTGTAGGTACTATGGCGCTTGCCGGTATTCCCTTCTTCAGCGGTTTTCTTTCCAAAGATGCTATTATTGTAGGCGGATGGGGCTGGGCGGATGAAATGTCAGGAAATGGCAGTAATATTTATTATTTAGTACCGGTCGTAGGATTTCTTACAGCGGCAATGACCGCCTTTTATATGGGAAGGCAAATGTTTATGACCTTCTTCGGTGATTTCCGGCTCGAAAAATTATCTGAAGATGCAAAAGGCGCTTTCGAACATGTTCACGATGCCACATTCTGGATGAAACCCGCACTAGTGTGTCTTGCGCTCTTTACAATTGCCCCTGTCTTTGTGCCATCCTTAAATCCGGTTAATCTTACCAACGGACATTCCAGTTGGTTCATGCACACAATTTCAATCCCCAAAGCAGTGACACCGGATAATAATTCATATATCTCAAAAGAAACACTGTCTGGAATTTCAAAGGAACATCCTACCTCTCATGCCCCCGCAGTGACGCCCCGTCAGCTTTCCATTATTGAAAATGCCCATCACCGTCATCATGCCGGATTGGTTTTGTCATTGATCATTGGGATAGGAAGTATTTTACTTGCGTATGTATTTTATGGCTCCTATACTAAATTAGGACCCTTGTCAAAAGAAAAAATTCAATTGGTACATGCCCGCATCACTTCCGAAGAATCAATTCCTTATAAAATTTCTTACAATAAATGGTACATGGATGAGATTTACCATGTTGTATTTGTGCAACCCACTGTTTATTTTTCGGAATTTACAAGTTGGTTTGATGCAAAAGTAATTGACGGCGTTGTCAATTTAGTGGCACGGCTCAATGTGATTCTCGGAAATTTAAGCGGTTGGTTTGACCGTTGGGTGGTGGATGGCGCTGTAAATCTTTCGGCATACCTTTCGGGCAGGTTGGGCTCAGTGACACGAAGATTTCAGAACGGTGACATTCAGTCATATTTTATTTATATGCTGGCGGGCGTGTTGCTCGTATTTGTTTTTAAAGTGATTTGGTGATTTATTTAAACTTTT
This sequence comes from Bacteroidetes bacterium RIFCSPLOWO2_12_FULL_37_12, assembly GCA_001769655.1. GTDB lineage: Bacteria > Bacteroidota > Bacteroidia > 2-12-FULL-37-12 > 2-12-FULL-37-12 > 2-12-FULL-37-12. Next base: position 358,352 of record MEPC01000024.1, read on the forward strand.
TTCATTTTAACTTTTAACTTTTTTCCCATGGGCATCCTCTCCTTCATCATCTTCACCCCTCTTGCAGGGGCACTGCTGGTTCTCATACTGTCCTCAGCACAAAGCAAATATTTTAAAATCATCGCACTGGTAGCAACCATTTTGCAAATGATTTTCGGCATCATGCTTTTCAGCGATTTTAAGTATGGAACTCAATTGCTGAAAACTCCCGACGGCACTGAGACCGTTGCGTATGGAATCAATAATCCCGATACCTTCCAGTTTGTAGAAAAAGGCGATTGGATTTCCATCAATCTTGGAAATTACGGTATTCTGGATATTGACTACTATCTTGCTGTGGATGGTCTTAGCATTACGATGATTCTTTTATCGGCGTTGGTGTTTTTTGTTTCTGTGATTGCTTCCTGGAAAATTGAAAAAAACCTGAAAGGATATTTCGCCTTATTCCTATTGCTTGACATGGCAGTGGTCGGTGTGTTCTGTGCACTCGATTTCTTTTTATTTTTTATGTTCTGGGAAATCATGCTATTGCCTATGTACTTCCTGATTGGCATCTGGGGCGGACCACGAAGGGAATATGCATCTATAAAATTTTTCCTCTATACGTTGGTTGGTTCTGTTTTCATGCTGTTGGTAATGGTGGGATTATATTTTTCTGTTATAGATCCAGCTCTTACTGCCATTCAAGCAGGATTGGTTCAACCTGGCGCTGATATTAATGCTATGAAAGCCGCTGTGCTGGAAGTTCAGAAATTGTTAGCCGAAGGAAAACTCTCTCCTGCAGTTCAGGTGCATAGTTTTAACATGCTCCACATGATGAACACCTCTAACTTAGTACCTGGTTCCATCTTTGCCGTTGGTGGAGAAATATTCGGATACTCAGCACGACTCATTGCTTTTATGGCACTGTTTCTTGGATTTGCTATCAAGGTTCCCATGGTGCCTTTTCATACCTGGTTACCCGATGCACATGTGGAAGCGCCCACACCCATTTCTGTTATTCTTGCAGGGGTGTTATTAAAATTAGGAGGATATGGTATGATGAGAATCTGTTACGGAATATTTCCTGAAGGTGGCGTTTACTTTTGTTATTTTATCGGTTTGATGGGATTAATTTCCATGGTCTATGGCGCATTTGTTTGTCTTGCACAAACGGACTTGAAAAAATTAATTGCGTATTCTTCCGTGTCACACATGGGTTATGTTTTATTGGGAATGGCATCCTTAGAGACGGTGGGAATGAATGCCGCCATGTTCCAAATGTTTAACCACGGTACCATTTCAGCCATGCTTTTTTTGTTGGTGGGAGTTATTTACGACAGAACACACGACCGTCAGATTCCTAACTACCGCGGACTTGCCACTCACATGCCGCAATACACTGCCATGGTGATGATTGCTTTTTTTGCATCATTAGGTCTGCCCGGTTTTTCCGGTTTCGTTTCCGAAGCATTTACGTTTGTCGGAGCATTTAATTCCACTTACATTCCTAAGTGGATGGCAATGGTAGGAACGATCACGATTTTGCTTACCGCCGCATATTATCTCTGGACCTTGCAACGGATGTTTTTCGGAGAAGTATGGTTTAAAGGCGGCGACCACTGGAGACACGAACTTTCTGAAATTAACAGAAGAGAACTGACGGCGTTGATTCCACTTGCGGCAGTGACAGTATTCCTTGGCATTTTCCCAAGCGCCTGCTTGGACCTCATGTCCACTTCTATCGGATACATGACGCAGGCAACTATTGAAAATGGGCACAAATTGTTGGAGCAAGTGAGTCAGATGGCGGTGAAGTGAAATATATCCTATTTTTGCACCTCAAATTCCGCTATGCCCCCCCTTCTTTTAATCTTTTCTGTATTTGCCTTCTCCTCCACCGACACGCTCACTCTGGAGCAGTGCACAAGAGAAGCCGTAGAAAAATATCCCTTAAATGCACAGGCAAGAATTTTTCAACAAGTGTATGAAAATAAAACCGGCAATCTGAAAACTGCGCATTATCCGCAGATTTCATTGCAGGCAACCGGAAGCTATCAATCCGATGCATTGAAAATTAATCTACCCATTCCCGGATTCAAATTAGATGATTTTCCAAAGGAACGTATCCAAAGTTATCTGGAAGTAATACAAACCGTTTATAACGGGGGAATGATTTCCGGTGCTGTTAAAATGGAAGACAAACAATTTGAATTAGATAAAAAAAATCTGGAAATTGAATTAAGAAAAATAAAAGCACAAGTGACACAAATTTATTTTGCCTGTCTCTTACTCAACATTAAACAACAAGTGTTGGAGCTTACCCTGATAGAATTAAATGAACGCATACGAAATCTGCAATCGGGCATGAATGCGGGAGTGGTTCTTGAAACGGCATTAAATCAACTGAAAGCAGAAAAAATCCGTGCCGAACAGAAAATCATTGAAACAAAATCAGAAATGAAAAACATTCAGGTTGTGATGGGAATATTTTTAAATAGAAAATTAACGGATAATGTCTTTTGGAAAATTCCTGACTCAGAGAAACTTTCTGAAGAAAACTCCAGACGACCGGAATTATTTTTACTCGAATTGCAAATCCAAAAAATTTCAACTTCGATGGAGTTAATCCGGGCAAAGCGCAGACCTAAACTTAGTTTGTTTGCACAAGGCGGGTACGGCATGCCGGCTCCCTTAAATTTTTTTAATACCGAAGGCGACAAATATTTTATCACGGGCTTTAAATTTATATGGAACGTCTTTGACTGGGGAAATTTCAACAGGGAGAAAAAAATTCTTTCCCTTCAGCAGGATCTTGTAAATACACAGAAAGAGGTATTGGAGAAAAACATTTCCATGCAATTAGCAAAAGATGAAGAAGAAATCCAGAAGTACAAACAATTGCTTGTAAAAGATGAGGAATTAATAAATTTATTGGCTGGGAATTTAAAACAAATAGGCGCACAAATGGAAAACGGCGTCATTACTCCCACTGATTATTTGACTGCACTGAATAATGAACAACAGGCACGCCTGAACCGCGAGGTTCACCGCTTACTGCTAATACAAGCACACGAAAATTTACGCATGGATCGGGGTGGATTGTAGAAACACGGTGCACTGTGTTTCTCAGGTGAGGCATTTTACATTTTTTATTTTGTGTTTAGTGTTAAATGTTTTTTTTACACGAGTTGTTTTATTTTGTAATAATTTTTCACTATTGTCTAACTAAAATATAAATTTGTAGCACATTTGTGAAAATTAATTTTTTAAGCCCTGAAAGGGCGTACTATAATAACATAGGGCAAAGCCCTACGGAAAACCAAATCAAAAAAAAATCATGAAATACATTTTTATTTTCACGCTACTTTTTATTTCTTGCGAAAATTCCAACCATCATTCCGATGCGTATGGAAATTTTGAAGCCCGTGAAATCACAGTTTCTTCCGAATCATCGGGAAAAATACTGTCTTTCATCGCAGAAGAAGGCGCTACACTTGATTCCGGCGCTATGGTGGCACAAATTGATACCATCCCACTAACGTTAAAACGAAAACAATTAGATGCCGCCAGAATGATCGTGTCATCAAAAACAAAAAATGTAGTGGCACAAATGAATGTGCTGAAAGAACAATTGAAAAATATGAACCGCGAAAAAGAAAGAGTTGAAAAACTTTTGAAAGACGGAGCCGCTACCACCAAACAAATGGATGATATATCAGGAAACATTCAGGTTTTGAACAAACAAATAGAATCCATTGAAGTTCAAAATGCTCCCGTATTGGGAGAATTAAAAAGTGTGGAATCACAAATTGAACAATTGCAAGATCAAATCATGCGTTGTAAAATAAGAAATCCAAAAAAGGGAGTGGTGCTTTCCCGTTTTACCGAGCAGGGTGAATTGGCTATGCCCGGTAAACCCTTGTATAAATTAGCCGGCATGGGGGAAATGTTTTTGCGTGTGTATGTGAGCGGAAATCAGTTGCCCAACATCAAAATTGGTCAAACTGTTTCTGTGATGGTGGACGAATCCAGAACCACCAACAAAACACTTTCCGGTAAAGTGACATGGATTTCTTCCCAATCAGAATTTACTCCAAAGATTATTCAAACCAAAGAAGAGCGTGTGAATTTAGTGTATGCCGTAAAAATTTCTGTTATCAACGACGGCTCTCTTAAAATCGGTATGCCGGGAGAAGTAAATTTCTAAGGATAAATTGTTTATTTTAAACCAAACCAATTCAAGTTTTATTAAAAAAACATATAACACTAAACAAGAAATGAAAAATGTATAAATAGAATGCAATACAAAAACTATCATAAATATTTGAATAGTAACCCTAATTAGTAATTTATTGTTAAGTGTTATATGTTATTCATTATTTTTTAGCAACTTAGCGAAGCGATCTCATGAACTCTTAAAAAAAATAAACATAGTGTGAATAAATCTGTTTAAGACCTGTGTATATTGATTAAAAAATGCCCCCTCTCTCCACTCATTCTCTCACAAAAAATTACGGCGCTCAACCTGCCATTTCTGCAATATCTCTGGATGTAAACGAAGGAGAACTCTTCGGTTTAATTGGTCCTGACGGTTCCGGAAAAACCACCCTGATGCGTATTCTTGCGACGTTACTCCTTCCGGATAGTGGCACTGCAAAAATTCTTGGCATGGATGTGGTCAATGATTTTAAAAAAGTAAGACGTGAAATTGGCTATATGCCCGGGCGGTTTTCCCTGTATCAGGATTTGAGTATAGAAGAGAATCTGACCTTTTTTGCTACTATTTTTGGTACTACGGTCCGTGAAAATCAAGATATCATCCATGATATTTACATTCAGATCGAACCATTTAAAAACCGGCGAGCTGGAAAACTTTCCGGTGGAATGAAACAAAAACTTGCGCTCTGTTGCGCATTGATACACAAACCCAGAGTTTTAATTCTCGATGAACCAACTACAGGAGTGGACCCTGTGTCACGCAGAGAGTTCTGGGATATCCTCGGTAGATTAAAAAAAACAGGAATGACTATTCTGGTTTCCACTCCGTATATGGATGAAGCGAGCCGTTGCGACAGAGTGGCACTCATGCAGTCAGGAAAAATACTTACCACCGATGCTCCTTCGTTGATTACCAAAAATTTCAAACATAAAATATTTGCAATCCGCGCCGATAACATGTACCGGTTATTGAACGAATTACGCACATGGGAAACCCGTCATGCGGTTCATGCTTTTGGTGAAGTAGCGCATTATATTGATAAGAATGAAAATACGAGTGACAGTGACATTAAAGAAAAATTGCGGAAAGCCGGATTCACAAACGTGGAAGTTATTGAAACAAAACCTACCATTGAGGATTGTTTTATGGGGTTGATGAAAGCCACGAATTAACACCAATTAACACAAATAAACACGATGGTTTCCATCCTCAACATCTTCACCATTATAAATCTTACATTACTCGGAGGCATTTTGTTTTTTGGGAAAAAAGCAAATCTCGCTAATAAAATTCTGGGAATTGTAATCATTATCCCAGCCACTACATTTACAGTAAACTATTTTATCTATACGGGATTTATAAAAGAGCACCCCTGGTTGGTTTTTATTAACATGAATATGCTTTGGGCTCCTATGGTATTGTGGTATGTATTATTAACGTTAGGACACACTATTAAAATAACATGGTTACATGCTCTTCACTTAATTCCATTTTTGTTTTTAATTTTAGCTAATTTATATTTAGTGTCCCATGATAAGAAATATATCTCAGAATTTTTTAATAATGTTTTCAATGGAAAATTTCCATTGGCTATAATATTAGCAAATGCTTTATTATTAATACAGGCGTTCTCCTATTTAACATATGCTTATTATAAAATAAACAAAGAAATACGTATTTATTCATCGGAATCAAAATCAGAACATCCTTATCCATCTCAATTCAAGTGGGTAAAATTTTTTATACTTATCATAATTTCGTTGAATGTAATGGCGATGATCCTTTACTCAATCTTTCCATCGGATGATGTGGGCTACATTTATAATCCGCTCTTGTATGATATTGTTTTTTACATGGTCATAGGAGGGTCTGTCGTAAACTCCAATTTTTTATCGGTAATAGAATTAAAAAAATTTCTTTCTGATGGTTCTCAAATCAGAATCAACCCGTTTACAAAAATAGATACACAAGAAGTCCTTTTCAGGATAAAGGAGGTAATGGAAAAAGAAAAACCCTTTCTGAATCCGGAGTTCACCCTTAATGACTTGTCCGTGAAATTGAATCAATCGGCTCATCTTGTTTCCTACTGCATCAATCAGATTTCCGGTAAAAATTTCTCTGATTTTATAAATCAATACCGGATTGAACATTCCATTAACATGCTCAAAGACCCTTCCGCCTCCGGTTTTTCCATGGATGGAGTCGGACTGGAATGTGGGTTTGGCTCACCGGCATCTTTCTACCGTTCTTTTAAAAAAATCACCGGATTTACTCCTTCTCAACTACTGAAGCTGAAAGAACAGCAAAAACAACCCTGATTTACTCTCAAATTATAATTTGAGAGTATTTAGAAGCTGGTTTATTTGTGTTCCTTTCAGTTTGCCTTTAACTTTGCAACCTCAAAATTTAATTTCTTTTTTTGTCAGGGTCTGATTTAACTAAAGACCTTTACCCTGTCCCTTTGAAATAAAAATGAAGAATAAAATAAAATCCCCTGAAACATTGCATTATCCAGATACTGTTAATACTCAAAAAAAAGGTAGTGCATATCAGAATGTATGTGCAGAAGATATTCTTAAACAGGTAAGGGGTCTTATTGAAAAAGAGAAGTCATATCTCAATGCCGGTTTTTCACTGATTGATTTATCCAAACGCTTGAATCTTCCCACGCATCTCATTTCTTATTGTATAAACAAGGGCACAAAAAAAAGTTTTCCTGATTTAATAAATCAATACCGGGTCGGGCAAGCTATAAATATGTTGACCTGCCCCGATTATTCAGATATGTCGGTAGAAGGAATTGGTTCTGAGTGTGGGTTTGGTTCTCCGGCTTCTTTTTACAGGTCATTCAAAAAAATAACTGGATTTACTCCAACAAAATTTATTCTTAAGCACGAAAAGGGTAAAGGAAACTAATTGCTCTCATTTTATAAAATGAGAGCACATGCCGGCATTTTATCATAAGAAAACTGATTTGATGCACTTAACTTCGCAATGTTTTTTTTTGGGCAAAGTGAGTTCGTCCCCGGTATTTATGAAATAATAATTATTTGAGTGACCCGGCAGAATAAAATACAAAACCACGGAGACACTGAGTACACAAAGAAGCACAGAGATGTTTATTCAAAATATATATTTCCATGTTTATTCTCTGTGTAACTCCCTGTTCTCCGTGCCTCTGTGGTGAGTAGTAACATTATATTTTAGACCCGGTAAAATAAAAAATGGAGTCCAGAGACCATTCTTAAAAACGGCGTGTCACTGAAAAACGAAACGAGTAAGAAATTAAACTAATAAAAATCATGAAAACTGAAATTAACAACCAAAATAGATGGAAATCCTACCTCAATCTTATATTGCTTTCCTGCATTATATCATTTTTGAATGGTATATCAACTTATGCACAAGATTTTCAATGGTTCAGAGGTGCCTCTACGGCAGATTATAATTTTTATAACTCGGCTATTGATAACACCGGTAATACGTACCTGTTGGGACAATATCAATCCTCTTTAACATTAGATACATTAAAAAAATATGCACCAGGTGGTGGGGACAGTTATTGTGTTGCAAGGGTAAATTCAGCAGGAGAAGGTGCGTATATTAAAAACATTACTATTGAAGATATTTCTTTTGACTATGATTTTCAAAATCAAATGATAGCAGGAGATAATGGAGACGTATATGTATCATTTAGCCAGCATAGTTTTACTATTGATAATGACACTATAATCGCAGATACCACAAACGCAAAAATACTATTTGCTAAATTTGATTCCAATTTTAATTTGTTGTGGAAAAAACAAGCAATCCCTGTAAGCGGTACCGGTATTACAATGCTTGTTTGTAAGAATATATCCATTGACCCCAACGGTGCTATCTGGGTTCTAACGTATGGCTCCAGCTACATGCAGGTAAAAATAGATACGGCTTCCTTCCTTGAAACCGGTTATAGAATGTTCAAATTTGCATCGGATGGAACCTTGCTGAACCACTTTTCTGTTCCCGGCTCAAATGGTTCTATTTATTCTATGACCGTGGACTCAAAACAAAACCCGGTTTTAATTGGTAAATTCACAGGAGTTGCAAATCAATCATACAATAATATTGATTTTGGAAACGGAATACTTATTACACATACATCGCTTACTACTTCCCAGTATGATATTTTTATTGTAAAATATAATCCTTCAGGTGTGGCACAATGGGCTTCATTTATGAATGCGGCTTATCAAAACAATGCAACAACTCCTGTTACCATTACAGGTGTTTATACTGACAATAATAATTCAGCTTGGGTAGCAGGTTATTATAATAATAAAGCATATTTCTATACAGATACTCTTTCAAGATATGCACCAGACGGATATGCTCGTCGCCCCTTCCTTTTGAAATATAACAGCAGTGGTAATTATTTAGGTTACAGAACCACTGTGATGAACGATTCCACCAGAGATGATTTTTCTATTAGTACAATTTCTTTTGATTCTGATAATGAAATGTACATGTTTGGCATTTACGGCTCCAAGGGATTTCTGTTTGCAGATTCACTTTTCCCAAGTGCCGGATCCTCTACAACCGATGACAGAGTTGTATTAAGAATGGATACAGGTTTTGTTTGCAAATGGTGGAAATATCTCCAAAAAGCTGAGGATAATAATGCAGGGGTAAATTTAAAAATTATCAACAATGATGAAATGATAATTACGTCCCACACCGACGGTACAAATATAAAAGTCGGAGAGCTGGATCCTACTAATTATTTTCTGTTTAAAGAGGACAGCATTGCTACAGGAAAAACATCCGGCACCCCATACATTGTAAATTTTTCAAAAAAGTCAATGGCAACTTCTTTACTTCACCAAATAGATTTATTTTCAATGAAAGAAATATTTCCAAATCCTGCTACGAACAGGATTTCATTAAGAAATTTTTCAAATACAACAAGTACAGTGGTAATATATGATATAAACAGCAGGGTACTAATGAACCAAAAAGAATTGAAAAACACAGAATCAATTGACATTTCAGGATTAAAGAAAGGTATGTACTTCCTTAGAGTTTCTTCGGGTAAAAAAGTGGAAACCGCTAAGTTTATAATTCAATAATATAACAACTAAATTTTTAAAAAATCATGAAAGCATTTATTTTAATTATTTGTTGCTTGTTTTTAAGCACATTTATTCATTCACAAACCTGTAAAGATGTCCCCTTAACAAAAGGGCAGAAATTTAAGGTTGAAATGAACACCTACCCTATTCCCATTCAGGTTTTTGGAGCCGCGCTTTATACTATGAAAAAGAAAGAAAAAAACGCAAAGATTGACGAGCTTAAAGCGAATGTTCTTTCAGGAAAAACTGCTTCAACAAAAACGACCATGGAATCTTCAGTCACAAATGTAACTGTAAATGGAAATCAAACGGAATATGAATTAACGACATTGATTTCCGGAGTAGAATATAAAAGTTACATTGCTTGCAATAGTGATTCTTTTATTATTTTCAGAGGAAAGGGCTTTCAACCGACAGTTTATAATAAAGATACTATTGGGTTTTCCATTTTGGGAGCACAAATTATTCCTAACAATCTAAAGGTTGGAGATAATGTTCCTGGTTACTCTGATTTAGGGCAAACGTATCCTGCAACAGAGAATAGAAAGGTCAGTCATGTTTTTCGTGAATCAGATCCTGGACTAATGGGTTCTTATACTACGTACTACGGAAAAGTAACCTCTAATGTAGCGGTTACCTCCACTGCTAAATTTATTAAATTGTATCAGGGGGGAACCGTCTTGGGAGAAGAAGATTTTACTATATCTGGAAAAACATATAAGAGTTATTTGATTGGCTCCGAAGTTTGGACAAAATTTAGAAATGACATTGATGTAGCAGTTGAAGAACAAACGTATTTTAATAACCCTGCATTATCTAAAAAAATAAATAAAAATTTTCAGAAAGCTTACGATAAAGGTGGGAAACGGTCAGAAAGTTTAATTAATGAAATGACCGGTGCAAACGAACAAGGTTATACTGTTTCCTATAAAGAAGAATGGATAGTACCCGGGCTGGGTGCAGTAAAAACAATTAACTATGACCAATACGGCTGTATTCAACTAATTATTACACTCACAGCCATAGAGTAAATATTTGTAATAATGATAATGTGGATTACACAATCAACCGATGTGACTTTAGATTTTGCTATACGCTTATTTTATTATAATATTTTGTGACTGTTCAGTCCAAGATGAAAAAATACAATTTAGCCACAGATTGCACTGATTAATGTGACATAAAATCTAAAAACCATTTTTAATCCGTGTAATCAGTGGCTAAAATTTTTTTTTATTCAATTCATGGTTTAATTGCGTGGGTACTGAACAGTATCAATATTTTTTAATAATAATCAATTAACTTAATTTTTAAAAATCATGAAAAGCACAATTTTAACCATAATAGTTACTGCATTCTTTGCATTGACTACGTTTGCACAAAAACCTACCGAGTTTGCTGAAAAAACGGCTGTCATTAAAAAAATTGACCCTTGGCTGGATTTTCCTGCTGAAGGAAGAAATTCTAAAAGCGGTGGCGGTTACAGCGCTAATGTTGACTTGCTTAATCCTAAGCCAAAAAAAGTAGCGTTGGTTAGTTTCTATTTGTATGACCCCGCCAGCAGTAAGACAAGTAAAAGTTCTTATTCTGTATCTGCAGAGTGTTGGGCAACTACTCCCGAAAAAGGGCAGGAACAGGTAGATGCTTTTTACGCAAAAAGTATTGAGGTTTTAAAATCAGAATTCAAATCCTACGGGATGGATTTGCTTACCCCTCAGGAATTTCTTGACACCGATGAGAGAGCTGAGTTTTACTACGGATTCAATCAGGAAAGTGCAAAAAAGGAAAAAACTGAAAGATCTCAAATGGCTGTAAAAGCAAATCTAGATACGTATGAGAAAGCCGTTGTAGTTGAAGCAAGCGCCTCTACATTAAAAGCAAGTCCCAAAGGATATCGTGCATTTTTTGTAGCCAATGAAAATTTATCCAAATCTGCCGCTACTAATTTTATGAATGCAGGAATTATGGGAGCCAACCGGAAAATGAGTTCCAGTTTAGGATATGAATTGTGCAAAGGACTTGGAGTTGATGCCGTAGTAGTTTGCTATATTGTTTCAAGAAAAACAGACAGGAAAAAAGAAATTTACGCCATAAATGCAGTGAATCTATACATGTTTGGTCCAAATCCAAAAATGGAAAGTGAAGAGGATAAAAACCGTGGACAGTTCTATTGCGGTCAAAGATTTTTCTGTAGCGGTTTGCCGGAGTACGAAAACGAAAAAGACGGAACAAAAGGATATGACCATATTGAAAACGTGATGAAAGTCCTCGCCGGGAAACTATGCAATTATGTAATAAATAAGGAGAAGTAGCCGGCACCTGAATAAAGTTGGATTCAATCAAATAATAAACTTTATAATAATAAAATCATGAAAACAAAAATTTCTTTATTAACGGCTTTACTCGCCATAATTGGCTTGAGTAATATTGCAAATGCCCAGTGGACGTGGTTAAACCCAACTCCGCAAGGAAATGATTTTAATTCTGTTTATTTCGCCGATGCAACTACTGGATATGCCGCTGGCTTATTTGGTACAATTCTTAAAACTACTAATGGTGGCACAAGTTGGACAATTTTAAACAGCGGAACTACGCAAGAATTAAAATCTGTTTGTTTTGTTAACGCAAATACGGGGTTCGTTATTTCTACAGATGTAATTCTGAAAACTGCGGATGGTGGAAGCACATGGACGCAGGTAAGCAATAGTGGTGGAAATTCCATTTTCTTTGTTGACGCAAATACCGGCTTTGTGGCGGGCATGAACGGAAGTATTCGTAAAACTGTAAATGGTGGCACTACGTGGACATTTTTAAATACTGGCGCCTCTCCTTCTAATAGTTTTCATTCAATCTATTTCATTGATGCGAATACCGGTTATGCCACCGGTGATAATGGAATGATATACAAAACTACGGATGGTGGAAGCAATTGGGTGTTTCAAACCAGTGGGGTCCAGACAAAATTACTTTCAATTTCGTTTACTGATGCAAATACAGGTTGGGCAGTAGGTTGGGATGGTGTAATTCGTAATACAACAGATGGCGGTACAACATGGACAAAGCAGACCAGTTCAATAACAACAACCTTGACTTCTGTGTTTTTTAAGGGTGCTAATACAGGTTATATTACAGGTGAATACGGAAAAGTATATAAAACTATAGACGGTGGAAGCAACTGGACATCACAAACCAGTGGGACAACCGTTAGTTTAAAATCAGTTTATTTCACCGATGCTAATACTGGCTTTTTGGTTGGTGGCAGTGGGGTAATTCGTAAAACTACGGATGGGGGCACTAACTGGACTGGGAATTCTATCATTTCAACCAGTGAATTAAAGTCAATTTATTTCACGAATGTTAATACTGGTTATATTGTCGGAGGTTCCAAGCTTCTTAAAACCACGAATGCCGGTATTAACTGGACAGAAATTTCTATGGGGATGCTTCCTGCAACCAATTCTGTTTTTTTCGCTGATGCCACTACTGGTTTTGCGGTTGGAAATAGCGGGATACTTCTTAAATCAACTGATGGAGGAGATACCTGGTCGGGAGTATCAAGCGGAACATCTAATCATTTGTTTTCAGTTTATTTTACTAGTGCTAATGTCGGTTACGTTGTAGGAGATTGGAACACAGTTCTTAAAACTATTGATGGGGGCGTTACGTGGACGAAACAAACAACTGTAATCCAAAGAACTTTAAACTCCGTTTATTTCACCGATGCTAATAACGGTTATGCGACTGGTAAAAATATTGTCCTTAAAACCACTGACGCAGGAACTACATGGACTGAAAAAACGGTCGGTAGCACTTCTGTCGGTTTTAATTCAATTTATTTCACAGATGCGAATACAGGTTACGTTGCGGGGTATACTAATAATAAAGGAGTAATTTATAAAACAACAGATGGTGGCACTAATTGGTCCGAGCAAACCAGCGGGTCATCAAAGGTTTTAAAATCAATTTTTTTTAAGGTCGCAAATAACGGTTATATCGTGGGTGATGAAGGAACAATTCTTAAAACTGCAGATGGTGGGACTAATTGGGAAATTCAAACGCAATTTACTAAAAATCATTTCAATTCAATTGTTTTTACCTCTGATGCAGGTTATATTGTTGGAGCAGGCGGTACGATTTTAAAGATGGGTGGGATTCCTCAAAGCATTTTATCTGATTTTATCTCTGATAAAAGATTGAATTTTTATCCTAACCCTTCAAACGATGCAATTTATTTTCCATTAGAAAAAAATTCTTCCATCAGGATATATAACTTCAACGGACAATTAATAAAAGAAACAGCTTTAAATACCAATGCATCTAAAATCAATATTTCTGATTTGAAAAAAGGAATTTATTTGGTTGTTATTTCAGCTGACAATGAAATTAGATATTCCAAGTTCATCAAAGAATAATAGTATGCACAAACTTCTGAAAATCATTGTTCCGTTAATTTTTTTATCAGGAACCATTTCTTCCCATTCTCAATCGCTTGATGATTTCTATTCAAAAGGTCATTGGGAACTTTTCACGCCTGTTTCCGGTTATTCAACCAAACTGCAAAATGGCGACAGTGCCTACCCCTATCAGAGTTATTGGGGTATAATCAATATAGGTGGTTTTATTCGAAAGTCAAAACCCTTAGGAATTTCTTTTGCTTTTAGCAATAGAGAAATAGGAGACCTCATGTATGTATTAATGACTCTTGTACTTAAACCCGCCGCAATTTCTTTCAATATTGGTTCCTCCGACAACTTTCCTAAAATAAATAATTGGTTTCTTTCCGATTTTCTTATCCCTAATTTTCGTTTCGGCTTAAATGTTTTTTGTAAGGAAAATGAGGGTTTAGTAGTTAATGCAGGTATCAATCATAGTTACAATATTGCCAGCGGCAATGGGCAACTCAGCCAGTCAAGTGAGTGGCTATCTATCGGTCCTAATTTCTATGTTGACCAGGTTATAATGCCCTGGCTGGCTGTTCATGTGGAAACAAGTCCCCTGTTTGTTTATGCCGGAGGATATAAAGGCGGACCGGGAAAAGAAGTAAAAGAAAAACCATCTGTTTGGGAAAACAGAATAGAACTTTTCACTACTTATGGATTTTTTATGGGAGTTGAGTTTATTAAATTCTCTAATATGTTGGATATTCCATCCCAAACCTATTTTAAAATAAGGAGGTATGACTTTAGATTGGGTTTCCGGACAACGTTTTAGGGTTTAACAGGCATCTCACCTCAGATTATCATACCACCGCGTCTTAAACAAAATCATCCCGGCGATCATTCCCCCCAAATGCCCCTCGTGGGATAATCCGATTCTGAATAAGCCAAAAATTCCTAATACCGACACCACAAAAAATCCCCACAAAACGGTGGATGCCCTGAATTTTATAGGAAGAAAAATTATTTGTAAGGGCGCATCCGGCATAAACAGTGCAAGGGCGGCAAAAACACCCATAATAGCGCCAGATGCGCCAACTACAGGGTGAACATATTGTGTACAATCAGTTGGCTGAAAGCTGATGCCGCAGGGTGCCATGCAGAAATTAAAATAATTTATTTGGAAGTATCCAACCAGCATCACCATCAGCGCACTTCCAAATCCCGATACCAGATATAAAGCGGCGAAACGGTTTGTGCCCACTACCGATTCCAGAAAACTACCCAAAGAATAAAAGGCAAACATGTTCAACGCAATGTGAACGAAGTTGGCATGCATGAACATACTGCTGAGAATCTGAAAGGGTCTGAAGCAATGACTCTGAAAATAATATAAAGGAAGCAGTTCCGAAATTTCGTAAGGAACAAGATATCTTCCCAATATAAAAAAAATAAAATTCAGTATGATGATAATTTTTGTAACAGGAGGAATTTGGGAAAGGGGGAGCATATGAGCGTAGGGCAGAGGTGTTTAATTTATTTTGATTTTAATTTTTTAACTTCTTCTTTTATTTCTGTAATAATGTTTTTTAAATCTTTATAGTCAATGTTTGCAAACTCTGATTTGTCATAAATAGATGCTAAATTTACAATTATTTCCTCTTGACTATCTTTTAGTATTTCAATTATTACAAAAGTAATAATTCTTGCTCCACCGCTTTTGCCCTTTCCCTTGCTCTTAATAGCTAATCTGATTTTGTAACAATTTTTACCGATGGGTGTTCCTTCAAAAGGATTTTTTAAAAGAGTTTCCTTGAGTGTTATAAGTTCTGATTTTAGAGAAGGGAATTTTTTTAATAGCGGCTTAGCTTCTCTCTGAAAATTTCCGGAAATGATTATACTAATGTTCATTTAAAAAATCACTTAAAGTAACTGCCTTCCTTTTTCCACTTTTTATTTCCTGCATTTCAATAAAAGCGTCTTTTAATCCAGCTTTTAACTTAGTGTATTGAAGAAGTTTTAAGTACTCTTTTTCAAAAGCCAGCCATTCCTTGATAGAAATAACTACGGCAGTTGGTTTTCCTTTTTCATTGGAGATATATTGTAAATTTGGTTTCATTTTTATTTACAAATATAGTAATTTGATACAACTCTTTGTACCCCACTCACTTTTTCTTCAAAAACCTTCCATTCAATTCCTGTGCCGTCATCATCACAAAAGTAGGAATCCCATCGGGCGTATAGCTTTTCACCTCACAGGAAAATAATTTCTCGATTAAACCTTTCATTTCCGCCGGGTCTAATTTTTTTCCAGGTTTGATGGTTGCTTTTTTTGCCATAATACGTAGCAAAAACTCGCGACGGTTTTGTGAGTAACTACTGCGGTTTTGTTTTATGCCTTCGAGCAATTGATGGAAGAAATTGTCTAATTCCTCGAATGTCACTTCTTCGGGAACTGCATGAAGCACAATCGTATCTTTTCCAAGTTGATTAAAATCAAATCCCATAGCGAAAATATCTTCCGCGGATTCCATGAGTAACATTACATCAGCCGGATTTAGTTGAAGGGTTTGCGGAAACAATAACTGTTTACCGGTACCACTTTTAGTTGATGCTGATTTTCTGTACTTCTCATATACTATCCGTTCACTGGCGTAAGTTTGATTAATTACTATCAGCTCTTGTTCCTGAGGCCATAAAATGAATTGATTAAATAATTGTACAGGTTCATTTTTATGTTCGTTCTTTTCATTGGTTGCACGCAACTCTGAATCACTAAAAAGTTTATTCTCTTTCGGTAATTGAGTGCCACCGGAAAATTGATTCCATGCTCCGGAAATGTTTTGAGTAAATCCTGTTTGGTCTTTTGCAGGATAATTTTTTGAATATTCGGGAATAGAAAAAGTTTGAGGTGACACTGTGCCAGTTTGATAGGATTGATTTTCCACCAAACCGGTTTTTGATACAACAGGAATTTCTAATTGAGGAATCAAGCTGGCATTTCCTAATACTCTTTTCAGGATGTTTAACACGATGGAATAAACCAATCGCTCATCTTCAAATTTTATTTCTGTTTTGGCAGGATGAACATTCACATCAATCCGTGCAGGATCTACATTCAATTTAAGCATATAAAACGGAAATGTACCCGGAGGAATAAGCGATTCATAAGCGCTGATAATGGCGTGCTGTATGTAAGGATGTTTTACAATTCTTTCATTTACAAATAAAAATTGCTCCCCTCTGGTTTTTTTCAAAAAGTCAGGACGGGAAATAAAACCTTCCAGTGAAAGGTATTCACTGTGTTCCTGAAAAGGTATAAGATTTTCCAAATATCCCTTCCCGAACAAATCGGAAATCCTTTTACCCGGAGTGCTTGCAGGCAGGTCATAAACCTGTTCCTCCTCGTTGAATAACTGGAAGGAAATATCATTACGGCAAAGAGCGATTCGGATAAATTCATCCATAATATGACGTGTTTCAATGGCATCTGTTTTCAGAAAATTTCTCCGTGCCGGTACATTGAAGAACAAATTTTTTACGATGATTCTTGTTCCTGCGGGAAAAGAACCGGGTTCTTGAATTTTAACATCCGATGCTTCCAGACAAATGCGGGTTCCAAGTTCATCCTCGTGTTTCCGAGTTTTCATTTCCACTTGTGCCACTGCGGCTATGGAGGCGAGCGCTTCTCCTCGAAATCCCATCGTTTGCAACGAAAAAAGGTCTTCGCTTTTATTAATCTTTGAGGTTGCATGACGTTCAAAGCTCATGCGGGCATCGGTAACAGACATACCTGAACCATCGTCAATGATATCAATAAGTGTTTTACCTCCATCCCGGAAAATCAGCGTAATGTTTTTTGCGTGGGCATCTAATGAATTTTCAATTAATTCTTTCACTACGGAGGCAGGTCGCTGAACGACTTCGCCGGCGGCAATTTGATTGGCAACGTTATCCGGGAGCAGATGTATCAGGTTGGGCATGGGTTAGTTTATGGATGTTCTTACTAAATAAAATTGGTTACTGAATAGTAAAACGTTTCTAATAATACGTCAATCTCAAATTCTTCGATATATATCCTGCCAGCCGCACCACCTGCCGCGTGTATCCGAATTCATTATCATACCATACATACAATACAACGTTTCGCTTATTGGAGTCAATCAAGGTGGCGGCACTGTCCACTACACAAGCATGCGTGTTTCCGATAATGTCACTCGATACAAGTTCATTGGATACGGCATATTCAATTTGTTCACATAAAGAACCGGAAAGTGACTCGGCTTTTAAAATGCCGTTTAGCTCTTCAATGGTTGTTTCTTTTTTAAGACGCATGTGCAAAATAGCCAGTGACACATTTGGAGTAGGAACCCTGACAGCATTTCCAGTGAATTTTCCTGCTAAATCGGGTATCACTTTAGCGACTGCTTTAGCGGCGCCGGTTTCTGTAATAACCATATTCAACGCCGCAGAACGACCTCTGCGATATTTTTTGTGATAGTTGTCAAGGAGATTCTGGTCGTTAGTGTAGGAATGAACGGTTTCAATATGTCCATGGTCAATGGTGTAATAATCATTTACCACTTTCAAAACAGGCGCAATGGCATTCGTAGTACAAGAAGCGGCGGAGAATATTTTTTCTTCCGGATTATGTATCGTTTGATTTACTCCATATACTATGTTGGGAATATCTCCTTTTCCCGGAGCAGTTAGAACCACCTGGCTGATTCCGGTTGACTTTAAATGTCTGCTTAATCCATCTCTGTCGCGATATACTCCTGTATTATCAATTAGCAAAGCATCTTTTATTCCGTACGTTGTATAATCAATTCCATCGGGTGTTGATGAATATATAATTTGTACAATATGACCATTCACCCTCATGGCTTTCAGTTCGTTATCCACCGTAATGGTTCCTTTGAAAGGTCCATGTACAGAATCAGCTCGTAGTAATTCAGCTCGTTTTATAATATCATCGGGATTTTTTGTTTCCCTGACAACAATGGCTTTCAATAACAACTGGTCACCCCTTCCCGCTCTTGCAAATAATATTCTTGCGGCGAGACGACCTACCCTGCCAAAGCCAAAAAGCACTACATCTTTTGGTTTCTGAAAACTTTTATCTTTTCCAACCAGATTGGCTAATTTGGTTTTCACAAAATCTGCCTTCGAACTGAACATTGCCTCTTCCTTTTCCCACTCGAATGTCAATTTCCCAATATCTATAACCGTGGGTGGAAGATCCAGCTTTGCTATTTCCTGAGTGATGGCAAGGGTTTTATCAACGGTGACATCATTTTTAACAATCTGGCGTGCATACAAGTGATGATTTAATATCTCACTTGGACTGGAGTCAATGATTGTTTTTCGGAAAATGACCAATTCCAATGATTTATTGAACCATAACTGCTGGGCCAATGCGAGCAATTCAATGGCGTGATTTTGTTTGCTGATCCATAGGGTAAACTCGTTCTTAAATTTGGTTTGCATGGAAATTAAAAGAGTTTTTCATTTTTTTATTTTCCTCCGAACCCTTCACCACCCTCGCCACCGTTTGTGTCCCACAAACGGTAACGTCCTCACTCCACCTCTGCCTTCTCCTTCTTCATCACACCATTCCCACCAGCCAATGTTTCCCTGATTTTCGTTTCGATTTCCTGTGCGAGTTCCTGATTGTCAGACAACAACGTTTTTACAGCATCTCTCCCCTGAGCAAGTTTTTCCCCTTTGTAACTGAACCACGAACCGGATTTCTGAATGATATTCATGTCAACACCCATGTCAACAATTTCTCCCAGTTTAGAAACGCCCTCGCCATACATAATATCAAACTCAACTACTTTAAATGGAGGCGCTAGTTTATTTTTCACCACTTTCACTTTCGTGCGATTACCCATGATATCGTTTCCTTCTTTGATGGGAGCAAGTTTTCGTATGTCAAGACGGATAGATGCATAAAATTTCAGTGCATTACCTCCGGTTGTTGTTTCCGGGTTGCCAAACATGATACCGATTTTTTCCCTCAATTGGTTAATGAAAATACAGCAACATTGCGTTTTACTGATGCAGGCAGTAAGTTTTCGCAATGCCTGCGACATAAGCCGTGCCTGAAGTCCCATTTTACTCTCTCCCATTTCCCCTTCAATTTCTGCCTTGGGAACCAATGCGGCAACTGAATCAATGACTATAATGTCTATTGCGCCCGAACGGATAAGGTGTTCGGTAATTTCAAGCGCTTCTTCACCGTTTGCCGGTTGTGAGATTAGCAGATTTTCGGTATCAATGCCCAATTTCTCCGCATACGTTTTATCGAAGGCATGTTCCGCATCAATAAAAGCGGCGATTCCGCCTTTCTTCTGCGATTCGGCAATGGTATGCATGGCGAGCGTTGTTTTACCGGACGATTCAGGCCCATAAATTTCCACCACTCTGCCTCGTGGTAAGCCGCCGATACCAAACGCCACATCAAGACCGATGGAGCCGGTGGATATACTTGGTACAATTTCTATGGCGTTGTCGCTGAGTCGCATGACGACGCCTTTTCCATAAGATTTTTCAAGCTTATCAACCGTTAGTTGAAGGGCTTTTAATTTTTCGTTTTGAGCCATTTGTTTAAGTGTTAAGGTAGTGTTGAATTGATTAACTATGTAGACACGAATCTCACGAATTTAATATTCCGAATTCGTGCACCGCAAAAGTATAGAAATTTCCCGTAGAAAAAATGTCAAAAATCACTATTGTGGATAACTTTTGCATAAATACAGGGTATTCGTGGGTAAAGCGGTAATATTTTCATGATGCGCTCAATTCAAAAACAACATCCTGAAATACTGTTTACCGTTTGCGTTCAACATCAGAACAAATGTTCCTTTCATCCCCTCTAATTCTTTTGAGTCAATTCTGTAAACATTACTTGAAAAAATTTCATGTAAGTTTGCAGAATATTTCGTCACATTCCAAATGTCCGCATCATCCATTCTCGGCATCATCCCCGCCCGCTACAACTCCTCCCGCTTTCCAGGAAAACCCCTGGCAATGATAGAAAATAAATCCATGATTCAGCGGGTTTATGAACAGGCAAAAAAATCTAAATCACTGAGCGAAGTTCTGGTGGCTACGGATGATACTAGAATTTATGAACATGTGCAGAACTTCGGCGGGATGGTGGAGATGACATCTACTGATATTACTAACGGAACACAGCGATGTTACGAAGCATATCAGAAACTCGGTATCCATTATGATATTATTATTAATATTCAGGGCGATGAACCTTTTATTCAACCTGAACAAATTGGGTTGCTGACAGAATTATTTTTTGAAAATGAAGTAACCATCGCCACTCTTTGCAAAAAAATTTCTAAACATGAAGAACTTATTAATTCAAACACAGTCAAGGTAGTTCGTGACCTCCGTGATTTTGCAATTTATTTTTCAAGAAGTCCGGTTCCTTATTACAGAAATAAACCCGAAAACGAATGGTTGAATGTTCATTCCTATTACAAACACATTGGAATTTATGGCTACCGTACCGATGCACTTGCCCGTGTGACGAAACTAAAACCATCTCCTCTTGAGTTAGCTGAGTCCTTAGAGCAAATGCGGTGGTTGGAGAACGGATTTAAAATAAAAACGGGAGAAACAGAATTTGACAGCAGAGGAATTGACAATCCGGAGGATATTTTCGAAAATCTAATCAAGGGAAAATGAGAAACCGGGAAAACGAGAATATTTTTGCTCAGCAAATACAAGTCCCGAAGAGACGATAGATTATAACAATATGACGTAAGCCCATTGAGAAAACGATATCTAATATCCAACATCCAAATCTGTCATTCCCTCACTCCACCGTTACCGACTTTGCCAGATTCCGCGGTTGGTCCACATTACATCCCCTCAAAATAGCTATATGATAAGCGAGTAACTGTAACGGAATGATGGATAACATGGGACTGAAAACCTCTTCAGTTTCCGGAACTTCAAGTGTGTAATCAGCGAGGTTTCGCATCGTAGTGTCATCTTCTTTCGTTACCGCAATGATGATTCCTTTCCGTGCTTTAACTTCTTCAGTATTGCTGACCACTTTCTCATAAGTTGACTTATTGGCGGCAATCACTACTACGGGCATGTGTTCGTCAATCAATGCAATGGGACCATGTTTCATTTCTGCGGCGGGATATCCTTCGGCATGTATGTATGAAATCTCTTTTAATTTAAGAGCGCCTTCCAGTGCCACCGGAAATTGGTACCCTCTGCCGAGGTAGAGAAAATTTTTGGAATCTTTAAATCGTTTTGCTATTTTTTTGATTTCATCATTGGAGGCGAGACATTTTTCCACTAAGGAAGGGATTTGTTCTAAAGCAATCAATAAGCGTTTAAAATCTCTTTTCCCCAGCGTGCCTCGTTTTTCAGCCAGTGAGAGCGCCACTAAGGCAAGCACAGTCAATTGAGCAGTAAATGCTTTGGTGGACGCAACTCCGATTTCAGGTCCTGCATGGGTATATGCGCCTGCATGACAGGTACGGGCAATGGCGGAACCAACCACATTACAAATTCCAAAAACATTCGCACCTTTTGACTTGGCAAGTTCAACGGCGGCAAGGGTGTCGGCTGTTTCACCGGATTGTGAAATTGCTATTACCATGTCGTCAGCGCCGATAATAGGATTACGGTAACGAAATTCGGAGGCATATTCCACCTCCACCGGTATGCGCGCAAAATCCTCTATTAACCGCTCGCCGATTAAGGATGCGTGCCACGAAGTGCCACAAGCTACAAAAATAATGCGCCGAAGATTTTTCAAACGATGTTCCATCTCATTAAGTCCTCCCAACACCAAGCGGTTTTCTGAAGTATTAAATCTTCCTCTCATGCTATCCATGATGGAACGGGGTTGTTCATAAATTTCTTTAAGCATGAAATGTTCATAGCCGCCTTTTTCCAAGCGCTCGAGGTCAACTTCCAATTTTTGAATATACGGGGTTTTAATCAGGTTTTTAATTGTTTTTATGATGAGTTTTCCTTTTTTTATGATGACCATTTCCCCGTCATTAAGGTAAATTACTTTTTTGGTGTATTCCACAAAGGGGGTAACATCGGAAGAAATAAAATATTCATCTTTTCCTACCCCAACCACCAAAGGACTTGCCGTCTTAGCGGCTATCAGCACATCCGGGTCATCCTTTGATAAAACAACAATCGCATAAGCGCCTATTACCTCATTTAAGGCAATGCGCACGGCTTCATCAATGCCCACTTTTTCATTTTGTTTTATATCCTGGATAAGGTGAATAAGTACCTCTGTATCGGTATTGCTCAAAAATTTATAACCCCGTTGAAGCAATCCTTCCTTCAGGGTATAATAGTTTTCAATAATTCCGTTGTGAATGATGGCAAGATCTTTTGTTTCGGATAAATGCGGATGCGCATTGACATCATTGGGTGCGCCGTGCGTAGCCCAGCGGGTATGACCCATCCCCATCGTCCCATTGAGATCTTTCTTTTTCAGATAATGCTCCAAGTCCTTTACTTTACCTGATTTTTTATAGGATTTCAGATCGCCGTCCAATAGCGCAATTCCCGCACTATCGTAACCACGATACTCAAGCCGTTTTAACCCATTGATAAGAATGGGATATGCTTGTTTTTTTCCGATATAACCTACGATGCCGCACATAAGTAATTTCTAATTTCTAGAATTCAATATCTAATATCCAATTTACAACTTCAACCACCTTCCCGATTGCAACAACTTCCCTTTTCTATCTGTGATGCGATAAAAAAAGATTCCTCCCTGCAATGAAGCGGATGAAATTAAAATGTCACTTTCCGAAAACGATTTATAAAAAATTTTCTGCCCGCAGTTATCATACAGCGAGAAAATTTTTGTGCCTCCAGTTGCTTTTTCTTTCTCAATCAGATGAAAGTCACCGGAGGATGGATTAGGCGAGATGGTCCAATAGATTTTTTTACCATGACACATTTCTTCAAAACCAATATTATACAGTGTCACAGAACGGCACGCAGTGTCAGAAGTAAGCGAATTATTTACAGTAACACAAACCTGATAGATGCCCGGTCCATCAAAAGGGTGTTTAAGGACTTGTTTTGTCGTTTTGAGTATCCCCGAAGAATCGCCGAAATCCCACCACCAAGTAGTGAGTGACGGAATAATGTTTTGTGATTGATCGATAAATTCAACAATATACCCATTCACTTTATAAGTAAACGCGGCTTTGGTCGGTGGCATAGATACGGTAATATAATCCATTTTTTTTAGTGTGTCACCACCATTTTGATTTGTTATGATGAGTGTCACTGCAAAAATTCCGGTATCCGAATAAATATGATATGGGTTTTGGTCAGTATCAGTGGCACCATCCCCGAAATCCCAATACCATGATTCGGGGTCTCCCAGTGAAAGGTCTTTAAACGCAAGCGTGTCACCTACAAATGTAGTATTACTGCTAACTGTAAAATTTGCCACGGGACCGGCAATGGGTGCGGGCTTGGTAAATAAATATCCGGCTGATTGTATAGTGCCGGAAGTATCCATCGTCAGATTTACGAGTGAATATCCAATCTCTTTTGCCCAATAACGATAGTGGACTGCCACCGTTTGTGTGTCAAGAAAAGGAAACCAGTAATTTATGTAGGGAGGAATAACCACTTGTGCCATAATGGAATCATGATTTGTTTCGATTGATTTTTCACGGATACTTGGAAAAGAACCTAATGGAGTGACCGTGGTACCATATCCGTCAAAAATCACTTCTTTTGTAATTTTTCTGATAAATCTCACGCTGTCAACTTTTATATCCTGACCATTATATGGAATGGTAGTACCGAGATACACATTAAACTGAACTGCCGATACATCTTTATAATAAGTTTGATAGGTGGAGGGGAATTGAAGATAGGTTTGAACAGGCGAAAGTGGTGCAGAAGAAGTAATATTATAGTCAGAACTTAAAGAGCCACCTATTCCAATCGCATCTATTGAAGATGACGATGTTTTTAAATAATAATACAATGAGCCATATTCCTGTACCACCTTATTGGCTTCAGGAAAACTTGCGCCAAAAGGGGTTTCTTCGGGATGAAGAATCTTTACCGTATCAATCACGGTATTTTGCAACGCAGAAAAATCCCATGTAACATCTTCTCCACTATCGCCGGGTGTAAGTGAATCCAGCGTAGCTGTGTCAAGCGCCGATATCAGAAAAGTACCAGCCGGTGCAAGGTCATCCTGGGTTATTCTTATTTGCGAATACCCATGGAAACAAGCAGAATAAAAATATCCTGCAACGAGTAAGGTAAATAGTTTCTTCATGATTTTTTTGGTTTAAGAAAACGAAAGGTATGTAAAATTATTGAGAAAAACAAATTACGACATGGCGTTAAACATCTAACATCCAACATCAATTCTCAATAAAACCTGCTCCGCTCATCTTTTACATCAGCCAATTCTTTTACCGCATCAAATATTCCATTGAGCGATTGACTTTGATAGGTAGAAATATAGGTCTTCTTATCTACAGGTATTTTGGAATCCTTGTTTTCGGTCTTTGATTTTACATCAATGATTAAAACACCCTGCTTGGCGGCAAACGCATTTATTCTTTTCCCGTTTTGCGTTCCGAATATTTTACCGCAAGCCATGTAATCAACTCCAACGGTCTCCAGATAACAGGTTTGAAAACTTATGTTTTCAGCTTGTTTTACAATGGCACCGGAAAATTTTGCGTTATAGTTGCTCATAATTTGTTCTAAAGGAGAAGTAAGATTTCCTATGGAATTCAGTTGTTCAATTAGTTTAACCCCTTTAAGTTCTTTACGAACCTCCGATTCCAATTCACCTCTTATTTCATCTATTGGTTTAAAACCTTCATGGGTTTCTTTTGACAGTGCCGCCATCACAAATGAATTATCCATTTCAAAAACTTCCGACACATCCCCCGTACTTGCTTTAAAAGCCCAGCGAAGGATCTGACGGCTTCCGGTCAACCCTCTGATTCCTGCGTCATTTGCGCGGATATTGTCTGCATTTAAAATCTGAACTTTATCTTTTTCCGCCTGGTTCCTGAAATCAGTAATGCTTTTTATTTGTCCCGAAAAATTATCTGCTATTTTGAAAATATTATCAATGGTTTGGTCGCTTGGCTGTATTTCTTTCTGAATGCTTCCTACAAGATATTTATTATTGGTTTTTAATTCGGTTAATTTAATGATATGATAGCCGAATCTTGTCTTTATGGGCTGAGCAATCAAGCCCGTTTTAGTAGCTTTGAAAACTGCATCGTTAAATTCAGTTACCATCGCTCCTTCCTTAAACCAGCCCAGATCTCCTCCGCGAGTTGCAGTGCCATCACTTCCATGTTCTCTGGCAAGAGTTTCGAAGTCCTTTCCTGATTTAATTTCATTCAATACCTTGTTGCATTTTTTCAACACGCTGTCTGTCTGTTCTTTTTTTGCATTTTCATCAAGACGGAATAAGATATGAGATGCTTTGGCTGAAAATAAAGAGTCCTTTTTTACATCCATCAATTTGTGAATTTTAAAATAGTTTCCTTCCCGGAAGGGCTGGGTTAGGACATTTTTCTCAAGAGGAACAATTGCCCGCAGATTTTCAGGTATGTCACCGATTCCGTAGTAGTTGGTGTCCATCGGCAAATCGGAATTGTTCCGTATAAAAAGTGAATCATCGGTTGCTGTTCTAAAACTTTCAACTAAACTCTCAATTTCTTTTTTAACGGAAAGTGTATCCTCGAGTGTGGGAATTATTTTAAATTGTACATACTCAATATTCCTGTTTTCTTCTACCTTGTAATTATTTTTATTTTTCTCATAATAATTTTTAATGTTCTGATCTGTAATTTTTACAACAGAGTCAGGCATGGAAGAATAAGGAATGTAAAGCAATCCTGCCGATGCTTTCTGGGATTTCATGTTTTCCTGTGACGTTGCCTCCGAATTTGAAACGTAGGACGAAAAAGAAATTAAACCCGAATATTTATTCATCAATCTTTCCTCCTTAATTCCCTGTTCAAAGCGAAGCCATTCGTTTTTGCTTTCTTCGGGTAACTGGTCAAAACTCTGAAGATACCTTTGAACTAATGAAGGGTCAAATTGCTTGGTGGTTGTGTTTTTAAAGGCAGGCGCATTATAAAGCCCGGGATGTATATTTTGTCCGTAAATCATATCCTGATGTTCTTCATCGGGAACAGAAATGCCTAATTCATCAAATTGTTTTTTAAAGGCATTACTTTCAATGAGCTGTTTCCATGCTTGTTCCTGAAGAGATTGCATGGTATTTTCATCAGGAGAAGTACCGGTCCGGTTTGTATAAGTTTGAACGATCTCGTCAAGGGTAAACTGGTATTCTGTAATAGAAATATCATTTCCTGCGATAGAACCGACGTTTCGTTTTGATCCTCCGGCTAAGGAAGAAGGGTCGTCAACTGAAAACAGCACAAGCATGGCAAGCATAGCGATGACCATGATGGTGAGTATCAAACCGGATTTACTGCGGATAGTGTTAATAAGAGCCATGTGTGTATGGGGGAAAGGAGGCGCAAATTAACTATAAAGTTTTTGCATTTCAAACCCCGCCGGGGTTCAGCAGAGTCATTTTCACTTTTTCTATCCTTGTTTCGGAAACATTCAGCACCTCAAAGAGGTAGGGATAAATTTCGATTTTCTCTTTCTCGTCCGGTATATTTTCATGTACAGAAATTATATAGCCGCCCAATGTTTCGTAATCATTTCCTTCCGGGATATTAAACTTATACCGTTCGTTCAGATAATCAATTTCAATTTTTGCCGAGAAAATAAACGTGTGATCGTCAATTTTCTGTTCGAGAATTTCAGTTTTTTCATCGTGTTCGTCCTCAATGTCACCGAAAATTTCTTCAATAATGTCTTCCAAGGTAACTAAACCGGCAGTTCCGCCATATTCATCCACCACTACCGCAATGTTTTTTTGCTCCTGAATAAACTGATTGAGCAGTTCGTGCGCAAAAAATGTTTCAGGAATTATAATGACCGGATAGAGTATTTGCTGAATGTTTTTTGGATTCTTAAACAGTTCAATAGAGCGTGTAAACCCAACTACGTGGTCTATTGTTCCCCTGTAGATAAGTATTCTGCTATGATGCGTGTTTTGCACCAGGACTTTTAATTCGTCAATGGGATCATCAAGAGAAACGGCTGAAATTTCGATTCTTGGAACCATACATTCTTTGACACGGATATTTTTGAAATTCAGCGCATTTTGAAATACACGGGGTTCAAGTTCCAGATTTTTAATACGCTGGTTTTGCAGGTTATCACGAAGAAACAAGTCAAGATCAGGAGCGCCGAATTGTAATTTCTCTTCTTCGAATTTAATGTTGAAAATTTTTGACATAAAGGTTTTCGATAACAGTGAGAGGATGAATACCGCCGGGTAAAATAAAATGAAAAACAAAAACATGGGAAATGCAAGCATGGTGAGAAATTTCTCCGGATTTATCCGGAATATTGATTTAGGAAGAAATTCAGCGGTTATGAGAACTACGGCGGTTGCAAGCACTGTTTGCAGAATAAGAAGGAAGTATGGGTTATTTAGAAAATCGGGTAAAATGGCTGTGAGAAACGGTTCCAGAAAACGGGCGGCAAAAACCCCGTAAATCACCAATGAGACCGTATTTCCGATTAAGATGGTACCTAAATATCTTGGAGGAGAGAGCAGTAAAAAATGAATAATTCTTGCCCAGGTATGCCCTTTTTTTCTTTTGAGTTCAATTTTAAATTTACTGACAGTAAGAAAAGCGATCTCTATCCCTGAAAAAAAAGCAGAGAAGAGCATGGAGATGAGTATGCCGTAGATTTCCGGTTGCATGAATGGAGCTATTGGATTAATCAGAAATAAACTTTCCGCTTGGTTTTAAAATCTTGTAACGGGATAAGGATTCATCCGATTCAAATCCCAATCCCATTAACGTATCTCGCGGAGTTTCAATTTTTATAAATTTATCGGAAGTAATTTTCCGTGTGGTGGGATTCCAGAAAAGTTCCTCCGTATAAAAACGTTGATTTTCCATGTCAATGATAAA
Organism: Bacteroidetes bacterium RIFCSPLOWO2_12_FULL_37_12; assembly: GCA_001769655.1. Classification (GTDB taxonomy): domain Bacteria; phylum Bacteroidota; class Bacteroidia; order 2-12-FULL-37-12; family 2-12-FULL-37-12; genus 2-12-FULL-37-12. The sequence goes on from MEPC01000024.1 coordinate 387,135, forward strand.
TACATTCCCCCGAACCATGTATAGGTCGTCCTTTCCTTTATAGGAACCATACGCCGCAGTTAATGTAGAAGTTTTTTCTCCCTGAGCATTAAAAAATTCAAGTTTAATTCCTTTTGGAAACTCCCTGTTTTTATCGGCAAAGTCAAGTTGAAGAGGAGCCGTTAACCGGGTTCTTACAATTGCCGAATCAGAGTAAAGTATCAATGATTTTGTCAACGTTGTCAGCGGACCGTTATAGATTTTGGGAATATTACTTTCCTTAGCGGAAGGGTCACACGAAACAAAAACAGTCAGAGAAACAAGGAGGTAGTTTAAAAGTGATTTCAAATGATGTTTGAAATTAGTTACTATTCAGAAGTAAGAAAAATTCAGCCACAGATTACACGGATTATTTCTTTATAAAACTAATTTTTTTTACTTCGTTTTTTAATCCGTGTAATCAGTGGCAAAGAAATAATCAAACCGAACAGTAATGAAATTAGTTTATTTCTCCAAAGCGCCACCTGCCCGAATCATTGCACACCGGAATCCGATGTAGGCAGTAGATGAATCCTGCGATAAAAATCTGCGATTGCCGGGAGAAAGCCAATAGGCAATGTCTTTCCACGAACCGCCTTTATAAACCCGTACCTTGTCGTTAATCAGTGATTGATATCCTGCATAATCGTAACCGCCTGCCTCATCTTCCACCCCCTCTTCCCCAGGATTTCCTCTGAATGAATTTAGGTCATCAAAATCCTGAAAAGACAAGGGTCTGTAAACATCGTAAACCCATTCAGCAACGTTACCTGCCATATTATAAAGTCCATAATCATTAGGCCAATAGGAAAATACTTCTTCTGTTACAAATGCACCATCATTCAGTTTACCAGCCACGCCACCGTAGTCACCTAATCCTCTTTTAAAGTTAGCATTTATCAAACCAAGATTTTTATCGGTTCTGTTACGAACGGTATGTCCGTCCCATGGATAGATTCTGCGGTTGTTTTGGTTTTCATCCCCAGGCAAACCGGTACCAATAAGCGCTTGAGCGGCATACTCCCATTCTGCTTCGGTAGGAAGACGATAATTTGGTAATTTAAGTCCATTTGTAATGGTTGCTTCCTGATCTCCATCCCCCATGGTTTCATTTACTTTGTTCGAGCGCCATTTGCAGTAGTCAGTTGCCTGTAGCCAAGAAACGCCCACGACCGGAAAATACCTGAATCCGGGATAACGCAGGTACCATTCAACGTAAGGGTCATTAAAAGCAAGCGCAGAATGCCAAACGGTGGTATCAGGAAGTGCGGCAAGAAAAAATTCTTCACTTGAGTCCTTTTGAACCCAATGCAAATATTCGAGATAATGGATATTAGCCACTTCCGAAATGTCCATATAAAAGGAAGCAACCGTTAACGTTCTTTCCATATTATCATGGTCCCAGGTAATATCCTGCTCAGAAGAGCCGACTACGGTTCTGCCACCCTCAATAAAAGTTAAATTAGGTCCGGTGGGTTGCCCGCTAAAATCAACTACAGAATATCCGCCATTTTTTTCATCGTTATATGCCCAGCCGGTGGTTAAGCTTTTCCTGCCTGGGTTTAAACTATCAGGGTTTTTGCCGGCACAGGATGCAAAAATTACTAAAAGGATAATATAGTAACTATGCAAAAAAGATTTTTGTTTAGTCATGAGTTGAAAGTTTTTTATAGATTTATGATACGACCTATACAGGTCATTGACTAATAAACTGCAAAAGTAAAAAATTATTGTGAAAAAACAAAAATTCAGTTAAAAAAAACAATCCAGCGTTACTTCCCGAAGCTCGGGCAGGATAATCTTCTGTATTTTCTGAGAGGGATCCTGGGAGGAAATTCAATGCTAAAGGAGAGTTCGTGGGAACTTGCACCGGCTAACCTTAAATCAGAAGTAGTAAGATCATAACTATATCCTATAGTGATATTATCTTTTTTTATACCCAATAAAAGGATTAACGCATCCTGATTTCTCCAATAGATACCGAGCATGATGGGTTCATAAAGCAGGTACATCCCCAAATCAAATTGGTCAAATATTTCCTGATGACGCCATAGGATTGCGGGAGCCAAACTCATTTTTTTATTGATAGGCAAACTTCCCCCTCCCTGCAAGGACCATTTTCTGGGTAAATTACTTGCTCCTTTCAAAAGGGACTGGCCTGGTTCGTTCAAATGATGTACGGTAAATCCCAAATAATATAATTTTTGAAAATAGAGTAAGCCACTGGAAAAATCGGGATAACTGACAGAACCCTTTGGAAATCTTTCCTGGGTGAATCTGGTTACTCCTCTCTGCGGGTCAATCTGGTCGGGCATGGTTAACCGGAAAAAATCAATGGTTTTAAAGGCATACGTGAACTCTAATCCTGCTATGAGAGATGATTTCCGGTTGATATTGTATTGGTAGGAATAAATTCCTGATACCTCGGTGGAACGAAGGTTTCCATCACCTGCCTGATCTGTGGTTACCAACAGACCAGCCCCACCGCTTATCATTGGAACAAATTGGTCATAAGATACGGCATAGCTTTCAAACGTACCTGTGATAGCAGGCCATTGATTCCTATAATTCATAATTATTCTCGGACCTCCCGTTACTCCTGTTCCCGCCAGAGCAGGATTAAGGTATAAGGGTGCGGCATAAAACTGAGAATACTGGGGATCTTGCCCAAAAAGTGGTTTTTGAAAAACCAGTAAAAGAAAAATTACAATGGAGAGTAGAGGTTTTTTCATGTTGGTTGGGTTTAGTTGATTATAATTAAAAATTACTAATGACTAATAACTAATGACTAACATATAGCAACAAATTTTTCAATTATCCGATTAAACGGAATCCTTCCAAATACGCTATATTTGTACACAAAAGTAGGAATAAATAATTGAATATGCAAACATGGGCAAAAAAATAATAAAAATTTCATCCCGTTTCTTGTTTTTTACCATTTTTTCAGGGGTAGCGCTTTTTGCCTTAGGACAGGATCACAAGACAATAAAAATCACGCTATCCTGGGAAAAACCTCATATTTCTGTCCGTTCAGACGGGGCACAGAGAACATGGCTGTATTTTAAAAACGCCTTTCCGTCAGAGGAATTTACTACCCTTCCTATGTATGGAACTTCCTTCTCCGGTAAGGAAATACTTAAGGCGGAACTTTCCGATGAAACCTATCAGGATTTTCCCGAACAAGACCTTATTCCTGCTGACTTTCAATACACTAAACCCGAAATTAAAATAGTAAATGGGAAGGCATCAAGAAAAACAATCAGCGGGGTATCTTTTATTCCTATTATAAGACAAAGTGGAGACAGCCGTGCAGTACGACTTGTTTCCTTTACCTTGACCATTTATTTTACAGAAGACAGAACCCGGAAAACGATGGTAAAGTCCTATAAAGACCATTCGGAATTTGCCTCAGGGAAATGGTATAAACTGGGAACTTTATCCAGTGGGATGTACAAAGTTACTTTTAATGACTTAGTGAACCTGGGGGTTGATGTTACATCCACTCCTTCTTCCCGTTACAAGATTTTTGGAATAAATGGTGGGATGCTACCTCAGGAAAACAGCGCTTTCCGCTACGATGATATTTTTGAATGTGCCATTTCTGTAAAAGATGGTGGAAATGATAAAGTTGAACCGGGAGAATATCTTTTGTTTTATGCAGATGCCCCTTTTTCATACATTCCGGATTTTTCAAAAAAAATATTCACTCTCCAACCCAATACCTATTCCGACAGTTTGTTTTATTTTTTAACTCCCGATGGGGGAAAAGGAAAACGAATATCTCCCACCCTTTTGACTAACGATCAACCCACCAGAGTATTCAATAAATTCAATGCGGTTCTTTCCAGAAATGATGATAAATACAATCTGATTAAATCGGGAAGGGATTGGTTCGGAGAAAATTTCGATTTTGTGACCGAACGAAGCTATGCCTTTGACCTGAAAGGAATTTCAGCAGGGCAAACCTGTAAAGTGACCGGCAGAGTCATTGGACGTTCTGATATGCAAAGTAATTTTGAAATGCAGTTAAACGGCGCTCCGTTAGGTCTGCTTCCGTGTAATGCCGTTAAATTGAACGATTACGATGGAACGTATGCTACCTCCGCACTGAATACATTTTCTTTCAATTCTTCCAACCTCTCCTCAACGCTTGCGACCATTACGTTCCGGTACGACAAACCACTTTCTACTTCAAACGGCTGGGTGGATTATACCGTAATCAATTACATAAGAAATCTTCAACTAAATACTCCACAGATGGAATTTGCAACTCTCGACAATATCGGAAAGGATTCGGTATCTGAATATAATTTGAGTGGAATGAACGAAAGAACAACGGTATGGGATGTAACAAATGTCATGGAGCCAACCTCTGTAACTATTCCTTTATCAGACGGAAAAGGTATGTTCCGAATAAAAACAGATACGCTGCGAAAATTTGTTGCTTTTGACCCTCAGCAATTATCTTCTCCAATCCTGCTTGGTAACGTACCCAATCAGGACTTGCATGGATTGGAGCCACCGGATTTATTAATCATTGCGCCTGCTGAGTTTATCCAAAAAGATAATCCGGAGAGCCCTGCTGTAAAGTTTGCAACCTATAAGCGTAATAAAGATGGATTCACGGTAGAAACAATTACTCCCAGAATTATCTATAATGAGTTTTCTTCAGGGCGCGTTGACATTTCAGCCATTCGTGATTTTATTAAAATGTTGTATGACAAATCCGATCCTTCTGCAGAGCATCATTTGCAATTTGTTCTGCTGATGGGAGATGCTTCTTATGATTACAAAAATAAAATTTCCGGAAACATTAACTTTATTCCTACCTACGAAGCATATAATTCATTGGATCACATTGGCTCATTCGCTTCGGATGACTTTTACGGATTTCTGGATGTGAATGAAGGAAGGTGGAAAGAAGGGGGCTCAGGCGCCGATGTACATTTTCTTGATGTTGCCATCGGACGTTTTCCTGTCCGCAATTATTCGGAAGCACAAGGCGCTATAACTAAAGTTATTCGTTATACTTCAGACCCATTGTCCAAAGGATCCTGGAGAAAAAAAATGATGTTTATTGCCGATGATGATGATAGTGGTATTCATCAGGATCAAGCCGATAAGCTTGCCGAAAAAATAGTTTGGGAAGACCCTGAGTTTGAAGCCATCAAGTTATATTTAGCGGCGTATCCACAGACAGCGGCAGGAGGAAAAACCGGCAGAGCACCGCTGATGAACGAAGACATTCTGAAAAATTTAATTCAGGGTGTTTTAGTATTTAATTACACGGGGCATGGGGGAGAAACCGGATTTGCCCATGAGCGTATTTTAGAAACCACCGATGTGCTGGCGTTAAAAAATAAATACAAATTGCCATTTTTTATTACGGCATCCTGTGAACTCAGCCGTTTTGATGACCCCGACAGGGTTTCCGTAGGTGAATGGATTTTCCTGAATAAGGATGGAGGAGGTATCGGGTTAGCTTCTACTACACGGGTTGTTTTCAGCGGTGAAAATTCTACGTTAAATATTATGCTTATTGATTCACTTATGTACAATGAAAAGGGTGTATATAATAAGATAGGAAATATTTTTAAAGCCACAAAAAATGAGTTATGGTCGAATAATAGTGGCATCATGAATAACCGGAATTTTACGCTTTTAGGCGACCCATCCATGAGTTTGAATTATCCGGATGGTAAAGTCAGAATAAACAGAATTTACAGAAACGGTGACACCGCCAAAACGAGTGACACGCTAAAAGCATTGTGTCTTATTACCATGGAAGGAGAAGTTCTTACCAAAGAAGACAATCCCTTGCTTAACTTTTCCGGAATTTTATCAGCAGAAATTTTCGAAAAAAGAACTGTAATACCCATGCAACCGGACCAGGGTGTCAAATCAATTGACTCTGCGCAATCCAATGTAATTTACAGAGGCATAAATACCGTGACCAAGGGCAAATTTCAATTTAGTTTTATGGTTCCAAAAGATATTTCCTACAAAATCGGACGAGGTAAAGTAAGCATGTACGCCTCTAACGATACCTTCGATGCAAGCGGATACCGGTACGTGCAGATTGGAGGCTCCTGCTCTGAAATTGAAGAAGACGGAGAAGGTCCGATCATTAAATTATTCATGAATGATGAGACATTTATAAAGGGAGGAATTACAGGTTGTACTCCGGATGTGTTAGCCATTTTATACGATAAAAGCGGAGTGAACAGAGTCGGACTGGGCATAGGACATGAGATTGCTTTGTTTATTGACGGCGATATTAATCATCCAAAGATTCTCAATGATTATTATGTGAGTAAACAAGACGACTATCAAAACGGCGAAGTACGTTACAAAATACAAAATTTATCACCGGGTCCTCATAAAATTAAAATCAGAGTTTGGGATGTTCATAATAATCCTGCAGAAGCAGAAACGGAGTTTATCGTCTCCTGCTCAGGAGAAATCCAATTGCAACATGTTTACAATTATCCGAACCCGTTTTCTTCGCTCACGCAATTTATGTTTGAACATAATCATTACGGAGATGATATTGAAGTTCAGATTGACATTTTTACTGTATCAGGAATAAGAGTCCAAACCATAACACGCACTATTTTCCAAAGTCCTTCTCATGTAAAAGATATTTATTGGAACGGAACCGATGAAGTAGGAGACAAGCTCGCCAGGGGATTATATTTTTACAGATTAAGGGTAAAATTGCTTTTTGATGGGTCTGAAGAGAGTAGGTTTCAGAAATTGGTAATATTACGATAGAAACACGGTGCATTGTGTTTCTACTAAGGGGTGAAAAATTTATAGAATTTTTAATACTGTTTATGTTGAAATCAAAATTTTCATGTAAGTTTGTCAAAAATAAACTATGATACCATACCTGAATTACAAACTGAATCTTAAGAAAATAACGCCTGTTATTTTTTTTGCACAGATGTTCACGATTTTTTTTGTTTCAGCACAACAAAAAAAATTAAGCATCAACAATCTGCAACTAAACACCATCACCACTGCCGTTCCTTTTCTGATGATAGCTCCCGATGCACGTTCAGGTTCGCTGGGGGATGCCGGTGCCGCTACTTCTCCTGATGCGAATGCCATACACTGGAATCCTGCAAAACTTGCTTTCATTGAGAAAACATCCGGTGTATCGCTTACCTATACACCCTGGCTTCGCAAACTTGTACCTGACATCAGCTTGTCCTACTTAACCGGCTATTACCGTTATGGAAAATTACAAACTTTTGGTTTGTCATTGCTGTATTTTTCATTGGGAGATATACAATTTACAGGAGAAAATGGGGAAGACAGAGGCAAGGGTCGTCCGAAAGAATATGCATTCACAGGAGTTTATTCGCGGAAGTTGTCGGAGGCGTTCAGTATCGGGTTGGATTTTAAATTCGTGCTTTCAGATTTAGCTACGGGGCAGATGGTTGGTAACAAGGAAGTATTTTCAGGAAAAACTCTGGCAGGTGGCTTTTCAATGTTTTATAACAAAGAATTGACCATTGGAGAAACAAAAAATACCATTTCTTCCGGTTTAGTCATTTCAAATATTGGGAATAAGATAACTTACACCAACAGCGATGACAGGGATTTCATTCCAGGCAATATCCGGTTTGGTCTTGCCTATAAATATCATATTGACGAATACAACGCATTCTGCCTAACTGCCGACTTGAATAAGTTATTAGTGCCAACTCCACCTATTCGCGACGCAAATGACAGCATTATCGCCGGAGAGGATGATAAAAAAGAACTCCTCGATGGAATTTTTGGTTCATTTAACGATGCACCTGCGGGTAACGAGGAAGAGTTAAAAGAAATTAATTATGCCACCGGAGTGGAATATTGGTATGAACAACTGTTTGCTGTCAGAGCCGGGTATTTTCATGAAGATGTTCTGAAAGGAGCACGTCAGTATTATACCATGGGACTTGGTTTACGCTATAATGTTTTTGGATTAGATTTTTCCTATCTGGTTCCTGCATCGGACCAGCAAACGAGCAACCCACTTGCCGAAACATTGCGATTCACGCTTTCTTTTGATTTTGAAGCGCTGGACGATGGCTTAGTTAAGCCGGGAGAAGAGTAGTTTTTGCCTTATAAAAACCCTTAAATGAATTACAGAATAGGTATTGGCTATGATGTTCATAAATTAAAAAAAGGCAACCTGCTTTGGTTGGGTGGCATTTTAATAAAACATCCTTATGGAGTCGAGGGTCATTCTGATGCCGACGTTATTTTACATTCAATTTGTGATGCCCTGCTGGGAGCGGCCGGCTTAGGAGATATTGGAAAACATTTTCCGGATACAGACATGGCATTTAAAGGAATTGACAGCAAGATTCTTCTGAAAGAAACTTACCGGATGGTACTGAAAAAAAAATTTAAGGTAATTAATACCGACACTACGTTAAGTTTACAGGAACCAAAAATTGCAACCTATATTTTGGCTATGAGAAATTGTATTGGGAAAATTTTAAAAATATCCCCTTTTCAAATTTCCATTAAAGCCACTACAAGCGAAGGAATGGGTTTTATAGGACGGAAAGAAGGAGTGGCGGCACATTCGGTTTGTCTATTGAGGAGCTTTTATACTAAAAGAAAATGGGTATAAGGTATAAGGGTATGGGGTATAAGGGCGTAATTAATGTATTTTCCCTATACCATTATACCTTTATACCCCTATACCATTTTTAATAGTTTCCGCAAACTCATTCTGCATGAGTATAAATTCTTACCAAAATGCGTACTAAGGCATTTCTTATCCTTTTCTTTTTCCCGGAGTTTTTTTTATCCTTGAACAGCTACGCCACGGTTTATAAAGTAACTGTTTGGCTGAATGCTTTCGACCAGAATGAAAAAACCGGATACAATTTTGTGACCGAATTTGCAGGACTCGTTTACAGTGAACTTACGAAAGGTCATCTGATTTTATGGGATACTTATAAGAGGGAAAACAGGTTGGATGCGGCGGCGGTCTCCTCTCTTGAAAAATCTTCCGGTGTTTCTTTTCTTCACATACAAAACCTGTACATATACGAGTATTGGAATGTAAAGCGTTCCAAAACAAAAATTCAGCCCTACGGTTTTGTTTTTACCACGCGTGGAAAAGGGGACAAAGAAGTTTCTTTTGGTTTTCTCGAATACAAGGATATAAAAAAATATCTGAACTCATATATGCAAACCAATGCCAATGGTCCCATGTCAATCAGTTTTTTACAGGCATTGAATGTAAAAGAATATACATTCAATCTTATTCAGGTTAACAACGAAAAAATTACTGACAAGAGCCGCTCAGATTTTATATTACAAAGTGCATTTGCCGGAAAATATAAACCTAAGGTGGAAATAGATGCACGTAAACTGATTTTGTATAAAATTGTGGATGACTATCAACCCGGTCAGAAACAATCCACGAAAACATTGTTATTATCACAAATCTCGCGCTACTTTAAAGAAGACCCTAACCTGATTTTTTCTTATGCCGACACGTTCCGGCTTAATCAGGTACTTTTAAATAATTTCAAAATCAACGAACTGATTGTCGCAGAAATTCTCGACCATAATCGTCAATATCTCATCAACGAACCGGTAAGTATTATTTTTAATTCCGGGGGATATTATTCTTCTCCCATCAGCTTTGAAATCTTTAAAAAATTACCCATTACAGTAAATCTGAGAGATGCCAGTGAAATTTTAAAGGAAAAAAGTTTTGATTTTACATTGTTCAGAATCAATTCACAGGAAATAAAACCCGAGGAAAGTTCATTTTATATCTCAGCTCTGAAAACATTCCACTGGAATGAACTGACCACGTTGGTTTATAAGATGAAAGAGCAAGGGAAGTAATAGGGGTATAAGGGAATAGGGTATAGAGGTATTAAGGTATTAAGGTACAAATTTGTTTTTTTGCTGATTATTGCGTTTCAATATTCTGAAATTTTTATTACCTTTGGTTGATTTTTTAAACTACTATGTTCTCCAATATTAATCAGCTTGTAGAAAACCTTATAGGATTTATTTCCACAAAGATAAAATTATGGATTCTCGACGCCGAGGACAAATCATCTGAAATGATTTCCAGAATTTTAAGTTTGTTGTTTTTGCTTCCGCTATTGGCTTTGGGAACTGTATTTCTAAGTATTACTATTTTTTTTGCTGTGTACAGAATGACCAATGATTACCTGCTGACTTCATTTATTGTGACACTTGGATATTTTTTATTAGTTGCATATATTTTGATTTTCAAAAAAAGAATTATATCTGGAAAATTTGTTCAAAGATGGCTGTATAGGAAGTAGGGAATGGGAAATAGAAAATAGAAGATAGATAATAGATAATAGAAAAGAACCTTCAAGGTTTTGTATGGATTTGGAGTGCCAGCTAACCTTGAAGATTTGGAAATAGAAAATAGAAAATAGAAAATAGAAAATAGAAAATGGAAACACGCGAAGACATAGAAAAAAAACACGATCTGTATAAAACCACTCTTTCAAAAGATTTTGATTTTTTTAAAGGAGAAAGGTCTAAAAAGGTTTCCCGCATACTTCTCATAGCCGGAGGGGTTGTCATAGGTTATTTTTTAATCAAAAAATTTTTCTTAATAAAGAAAAAAGACAAAAAATCTCCGATGAATCCTGGCATTGCCAAAGAATCTGTTGATGAATCTACTCATTTTAAAGATAGTTTACCCTTTACCGATGTGTTAAAAAATGGGGTTGCGGCTATCTTATTAGGAATAGCAAAGCAAAAAATTGATGGGCTATTGGAAAGAAGGGAAAAGCAGGGATAGTTGGTATGATAGAATCTATTTTGAATTAAAATGCTGAGTCCCCTATAAAAAATAAAAAAAGAAAATATGCCACCAAAACACAAAAACACTAAATCCCACAATACATTGATTATTGAGAAATTGGTTTTTAGTGGGGTTTGGTGTTTTCGTGCTTTGGTGGCTAAAATAGACATATTATAGGGAAATCAAATGCCGATTTTAGATAACATACTTTTGAAAAAAGCGCAAGGAAAAAAATCTCTTGCAGTATTGATAGATCCTGACAAACACCAACAGACGGATTTACGATTCATTACTTCCTGCAATCAATTAAATATAGATTATTTTTTTATAGGAGGTAGTTTTGTGCATAAGGTGGATTTAGAAAAAACAATCCGTTTTGTAAAACAACATACTGACATTCCATTAATTATTTTTCCCGGCGATGCTGACCATATTGATAGTTCAGCAGATGCCTTTTTGTTATTAAGCATGATATCCGGTAGAAATCCTGAATTACTTATTGGGAAGCATGTGCAAGCCGCTCAGGCATTAAAAGAGAGCCGTCTTGAAGTTATTCCAACAGGATATATGTTGATTGACGGAGGAAAATTAACGAATGTTTCCTATATCAGCCAAACTACCCCGATACCATCCGGTAATACAGAAATTGCCGTTTCCACTGCCCTTGCGGGTGAAATGCTTGGATTAAAATTAATGTACATGGATGCCGGTTCCGGCGCCAATTCTACCGTGCCTCCCATGATGGTTAAACGGGTTTCTTCCGCAATCAAACTACCTCTTATTATTGGGGGAGGAATCCGAACACCGGATTCCATGCAGGAACTTTTCTCGGCGGGCGCTGATATTATTGTAGTTGGCAATGCGCTGGAAGAGAATCCGGAAATGCTGTGGGAAATTGCGATGGCGAGGGAGATTTAGTGTATATAAAAAAATTTCCTGTAAATTTGCACCCTATTACGGACAATAATGAAGTTACTTTTCCATTTTCTTCTGTCGGGAATAATTCTGCCTTTCACCTCCTGCTCACAGCCGAATACGCAACATAAAACAGATATTTCAAACCCACCATCCATGTCAGAAACCAATTATAATCCACTCACTCCCGAAGAGGAGCGCGTCATTCTTTACAAAGGAACCGAAAGACCATTTACCGGGAAATTTACCGATAACAAAGAAGAAGGCATGTATATATGCCGGCGTTGCAATGCACCGCTTTACCGTTCGCATGATAAATTTGATTCCCATTGCGGATGGCCCAGCTTTGATGATGAAATTTCCGGGGCTGTGATCAGAACTCCAGACGCCGACGGAAGACGCACAGAAATAACCTGCGCAAAATGCGGAGGTCATTTGGGTCATGTATTTGAAGGAGAAAACATGACTTCCAAAAATACCAGACACTGTGTTAATTCAGTGTCACTACAATTTATACCCGCCGGTAAAAACCTGCCAGGAGCACAAGTCCTGACAGGTTCCCAAAACTCCCCAGAATTAAAAGCAGGTCCTAATACAGATACCGCCTTTTTTGCTTCCGGATGCTTTTGGGGCACAGAGTATCACTTCAGCAAAGCAAATGGAGTTATCTCAACTGCGGTAGGATTTATGGGAGGTAAAACCTCATCTCCGAGTTATAAGGAAGTAAGCAAAGGAAACACGGGCCACGCAGAGACCACAGAAGTAATTTTTAATTCCGACAAAACCGATTATGAAACATTGACAAAATTATTTTTTGAAACCCATGATCCCGGTCAAACAAACCGGCAAGGTCCCGATATTGGAACGCAGTACCGTTCTGCCATTTTCTACCGTAACGAATCGCAAAAAAGAATTGCAGAAAAACTGGTTGACATTTTACTTGAGAAAGGGCACAAAGTGGTTACCGAAGTGACACAAGCCGGACCTTTCTGGAAAGCGGAGGACTACCATCAGCAGTACTATGAAAAAACGGGTGGAAGTCCATATTGTCATAGGTATGAGAAGAAGTTTTGAGGGGGAGGGGTAAAATCCTTCAAGGTTTAGTATGGATTTGCGGTGTTAGCTAACTTTGAAGGTCTGAATAATAGAAGAAGGTATCGGGGTATCGGCGTATCGGGGTATCGGGGTATCGGGGTATAACGGTTACTTGAAAAAATAAAAGTAAACCGGGAACACGGCAAAGCCCAACGAAATCAGAATTGAAAATCCTATTCCAACTTTGTTAATCACAGGAGAAAGTGTTTTGTGATTAATCCCCAGTGACTGAAAGGCAGATTGAAATCCGTGATTGAGATGAAAGGCAAGAAGATAAAGCGCTACCAGATAAAGCAGAATATACCATACATTGTGAAAAGCATCAAGGGTTACTGCATACATATCTTTGTTTCCGTTGGCATCTAACCCAATTTCCCCCCAGTGAAATTCATACCAGAAATTTTTTAAATGGATAACTAAGAAAATGAAAATTACGGCTCCGGTCAATCCCATGTTCCGTGATGCTGGTGTGCTTTTGCCGGCAGGTTTATTCAATTCATATCCTATGGGTCTCGCTTTCCGGTTTTCCAGGGTTAACCGGATTCCATCCGCAATATGAATTAAGAATCCTAACAACAAGCCAATTTCCAGAAAACGAATAAGTCCGTTGGTTGTCATAAATTTGGTGTAAATATTAAACTGAAGTCCGTTATCGGATTTCAGCAGTTGAAAATTACCGGAGAGATGTACGACAAGGAATGAGCATAGAAACAAGCCGGTTAATCCCATGAGGATTTTCTTACCGATGGATGATTTTAGGAGTGACATGGTATTTTAGTATTTAATCAGATTCTGAGACGGACAAATAAATGCTTTGATTCTTGCAAAGATATTTATTTTTTTTAATTTCGGCGTTGGAGGGGAAATTTTTCGCCTTTACTTAGATTTCCATGAACAGGCATTTCTTTATTTCTGCATTTTTTTTGGCTTTAATCTTTCTCACAGATACTAAAAGTCAGGAATTAATTAACGCCGTAAGCGCTCGCAACGGGGGAATCGTTCTAAAAGCGCCTGCTTCAAGGGGGAAATCCTATCCCACTAAAGTTGGCGCCTGGTCACCAGAAGCGTTGGTAGATGGGTTGGAACATATAGGATGGTGTAGCAAGCCGAATACTCCCTTTCCGCATATATTTATTTTTGAACTTTCCGAAACCTACCAGATAAACGGATTTCGTTTTAACAACCAGTGTGAGAAATATGATGGGGATTATACTGCTGAGGTTGCTATTGAATTATCCGACTTAAGCCCTGATTCCGGTTTTTCTTTTGTTTTTACTACAAAGCTGGTTGAAAACGCAGGTACTACCTGGCATTTTATTGACGAGAAACCCGCCCGTTGGATTAAACTAATTATAAAATCCAATTATGGTAATCCTGAAATTACAGAACTCATGGAATTTTCGGCTTTGGGAATTTATAAAAATCCGGAAGAACCCATTGTAAACATTTCAGGCGTATGGAAAACCACCTGGGGAAATGTGAATGTATGGCAGACGGGAACCAGAATTCACGGATGTTATGAATATAATTTCGGTGCCTTTGAAGGAGGCATTGACCGAAGAAATGTCATGTTCCGCTATGAAGAAGATTGGAAAGAGGATGAAATTCGCGGATGGGGATTAGCAACATTGGTTGTAAATGCCGAAACGAACCGTATGTATGGTATATTTGGATATGAAAACAATCTGAAGGAGTACGGATTCTGGAATTTTGTGAGGGAAAAACCGGAGCCGGATGCTTGCCCTGGGGTTACTTTCCCGGAGCAGGTAAAATCAGAAATTTTGGGAACCGATTATGGCATGCTTGAGGATCAAATGAGAAAATCCGGGAGAATTATTTTGTACGGTATAAATTTTGAAACAGGCAAATCCGAAATAAAGCCCGGTTCAGAAGATTTATTTATCAGTATTTCCGCCTTGTTAAAAAACAATCCTGACATGCGTATAAGCATAGAAGGACATACCGATGATACCGGGGAAGAGGAAACGAATCTGGAACTATCAGAGAAAAGGGCGACAAGTGTTAAGAAAGTTCTTTGTGAAAAATTTGGAATAATTGACGAAAGGATAAGTGTATTGGGAATGGGTGAAAACGCACCGGTTGCTGATAATGACACTGAAGGTGGTAGAGCGGCGAACCGGAGGGTGGAGATTGTGGCAAACCGGTAATATTACAACATCTTGAATTCCAATTCTACTTTTTTCCCATCGTCCGAAAAGTCAAGTTTATCCGAAAGTTGTTGCATCAGGAAAATTCCTCTTCCATTTACTTTTTCAATATTCTCCGGCGAAGTAGGATCAGGCAATAATTTATAATCAAACCCTATTCCCTCATCTTCGATGGTAAATTTAATTTTGTCTTCAAACACATCCAGGGATAAATTCACGTTTTTATTTTTATCGTGTTTGTTTCCATGTTGTATGGCATTGTTCACTGACTCAGTGACAGCTATCATGATGTTTCCATACAGGTCATCGTTGATGTTGAATTTTTCCTTGGCATTGTCAATAAAACTTTCTACAATGCGGATATTTTCCATCAGGGAAGGGATTTTAATTTGAATTTTTTGCATTTGAGGGTTTAGGTTAAGAATTAAAGTTTAAAGTTTCACCATTTATAATTTGCTATTTTTTTGTTACTACTCAGCGTACAGACATTTTTATTTTAAAAAATAACACTAAACATAAAACACTAAACAAAAAATGTCTAAGTGCTCATATATCATATCATGTTTTTGCTTTTCGTTTGTTATTTAATATTTTTTGTAATATATTATGTGTTATATTTGTAGCTAAAGACATCTGCTGAGTAGTAACATTTTTTTCTTTTTTCTTTATCCTTTATTCTTTATCCTTCATTCCTAATTTCCCCCGTTAATCTTTTCAAAATATTCATTCGTCTGCTCCTTATAATAGGGAGTTAATGCAGGTGGCACTGTTTTCAATAAATCAAGTTGTTTCTTTCTGAGTTGAATATATTTATCGTAAAACGCCGGTGAATCCCTCAAAATATCTTTTGCGGTTTCTGACTCACGTTTTTCATCGAGGTCTCTTTCTTTAAAAGCATCTTCGGCATCGAGCAATCGGGTAAGGATTTCCTGTTGTCTTCTTATCATTTGTTCATTCAGACGTTTATTCACCAAATCGGTTTCGGTGTCTTCCATATTTTTTGCAAGCTCTTTCAATTCATCGTTATTTCCGTTTTTACCGTTATTGGCGGGGTCATCCATCTCCCGTAGCGCATTTCTGAGCATTTCCTGCTGGGCGGCTAACCTTGCCAATTGCTCACTCAGCTCCTTACCTTGTTTTCCGCCTTTTTTCAAATCACTGATTTTTTTGTTAATATCTTTTTGAATGTCACTTAATTTATCACTCTTTCCTCCGGGTTTGTTGCATGATTTTTTCCCGCTCTTTTTTTGACAGTTCTGCGTACCCGGTTTGCTTTCTGCGTTATTCTCCTGCATTTGTTTCAGCACTTCATCGAGCAATAATGCCAGATTGTTAATCGAGGTCATGCTGAATTGTTGTTTGCCCGTTGCCTGATTCAAATCCCTGTCACGCAACAGTTGAATGCTGGCATCCATGTATTCATGTAATCCGGATAATTCCCGAATGATAAAGGATTGTATCTGAAAGACCCGCTTAGCCAGTGCCACTAAACTGTCTTCTATCATGCTCAAATCATCAATTAATTTATACTGCTGTTGTGTGTATTCAAGATATTTCGGGTCTGATTGTTTTATGTTTCTGAAATCTTTCATTAATTCCTCCTGGTCAAAAGAGAGTTTCAAAAGATTTTCAAGGATGGCACGCAAGTCCTCCATGTTTTCTTCCGCGGCTTCCATTTCATCTTGCTTTTTGGAGGATTCTATTTTTTGAGCCATATCCTTCATATCTTCAGCCGCTTTTTTTTGAGAAGGAGTTGCCTTTTTGGGATTCTTGTTACTTAACGATTCTTTGCTATTTTCAAGGTTTTCAGAAATCTTCTGTTCCTGCTCATTCGTATTCGGAAGTGTGTTGGGTTGCTGAAGTTCTTTATTCAGTGTTTGAAGTTCTTTAATGTCTTTTTTGATTTGTTCAAATTCGTTGTTAATTTTATTTTGTTCTTCCGATAGTTCGTTGGATTTTTCAACTAATTCCTCTTTTTTTCCATTCTCAATTTTACTGGCAAGCTCCGATTGCTTTTGACTGAGAGATTTAAGGTCTTCCATCACTTTTTCGGTCATTTTTTCGGCTTGCAATTGTTTGTAAAGCTCCAGCGCCCGGTCTAATTCTTTTTCGAGTGATTTCTGGTCTTTTTTAAATTTATCGAGATAATCGTTCACTTTTTCATTATCCTGATTGCCGAGCATTTTCTCCAGTTCTTCCATCATTTTACGGGTTTTTTCGTCTAATAATTGGTCCATCAGTTCCTGAAGTTGTGACACTTTTTGCACAACCTGCTCTGAAAGCTGGTCAAAATTAGTTGATTTACGGTTTAGCAACCGGTTTCGTTCATTGATATTTTCCAATTGTTCGTGAAGATTTTTTTGTTGCTCCAGAATTTTTTCAATCTGCTTTTTATCGCTCCACTCCAATTGTTTTTCGGATTTCAGCTTTTCCTGAATTTTCTCCATCTCCTTTTTTAGTTGGGTAGCATTTGCCAGGGCTTTCTGCAAATCATTTTTTACCTGGTCTGTCTCGGCTGATGTTTCCTCCGACAGGGCTCGTTTGTCGGGAAGCCGGAAAGTATATATGGGACTTCTTGTGCTTTTAGGTCCTTGCAGGCGGTCATTGTCCCAAACCTGAAAATAATAACTCAGTTCATCGTCGGGTTTTAGATGAAAATAGGATATATCCCATTCATGAAAAAAATTCTGTGTCACCGATTTACCATTTAATTTTATAGGAATGGTACGAAAAATTCCTGTGTCACTGTTTTCAACATTCGTATGCTTGTAAAAAAGTTTCAACCCGGTAAGACCATAATCATCCGACACCGTGCCGTTGGCTACAATCAAGCTATACAAAACGGTGTCACGGATTTGATCTACTCTGATTACAGGCGCTTTATCTTCTATCACTACCAGACGGTAAGCGGCTTTTTCCTTGTTGGCGGCAAATTTATTGATCAGATTTACGGAATAGGGCTCTGAATCTTTTTGTTGCTTTTTCAGCAGGAAAATCCCCTCTGACACCGGTGTGGCGTAAATTTTATTACCCGAAAATTCCATTCGAAGAGAATCAGTATGCGCAACATAAAATTTCCAGGTAATCTCCGTACCATAAGGCACTATTAAATCACCGGTGTTTTTCAACTTGTCCGTGCTTTTATTCAAATAAGATGGATACTCAATAAGCACTTCAAATTGATTTAAAAGCGGACGGTTATGCACATTGAGTGTATATTCGGTAGAGTAAAATCCTTCTCCTTCAAAGCGGAATGAATTTACCTTTTGCACCGAGTTAAATAAATACCTGAAAACACCATTTTTATCTGAAATGAGTTTCTGTTTTACTTCATGGGTTACGATATATACATTTTCGGGCATTACTTTTCCCTTGGTAATCATGGAAACTTCAAAGTCCTCATTCCGGAAAGCTGTGAGGTCTTTGTTAAGCAAAATGAATTGGAAAGGAGCGGGAGGAATAAATTCTTTTTTATAGTGAACAATGCGGGTGGTGCTCTCGGTAATAATTCCGGGAATAGTTATCAGCAACAAAATGAGAATGATTATAGGAATTAACATATAGGGCGCCGCTTTTTTATTCTTTTTAAGATCCACGGCTTGTGGAAAAGTGATCGTAGCTAATTGCGATGTACGTTGTTCAATACTTGCTTTTATCAAAGGATTTTCATCCGGCAATCTCATTAATTGAAGGGTGTTTAGTAATTTATCCTGAACATCCGGGAATTTATTTCCAATCATAATGGCGGCTTCTGAGTCAGAAATGGTGTGAATCCATCGAATCATTTTCATAAACGGAAGGATGATCATTTTAATAACGATAAACCCTGCGATTGAAAGTGATCCAAAGAATAAAAAAGTTCTGACCCATGAATTAAAACCTATAAAATATTCAATTACATTGAGCAGAATAAAATAGGCGGTTAAAATTCCAACGCCATAAAGCGAACCCTTGATTAAATGATTTAGATAGTATTTCTTGCGGAATGCCTGAATGTTGGTAAGCAGTATATGGAATTTGGACGGAATGATTACAAAATGAAATGTAAATATAGTAAAAATTTTAAACTCATCCAAACCTTCAAGGTTATTAGCGATTTTCTTTCATCCGAACCTTCAAGGTTATTAGCGATTTTCTTTCATCCAAACCTTCAAGGTTAGCCGGTGCCTCAAATCCTTACAAAACCTTGAAGGTTATAAACGATTTTCTATCTTTTCATTTTTCTATTTTCTTTCTTCTATCTTCTATTTTCTATCTTAAACTCATCCAAACCTTCAAAGTTAGCCGACGCCTCAAATTCTTACAAAACCTTGAAGGTTATTTACGATTTTCTATCTTTTCATTTTTCTATTTTCTATCTTCTATTTTCTATCTTCTTCCCTATCCTTTTTTAAGTACATACACCACGCTCGAACAAAGATTTGTATTCGCTACAGCAATCAAATTGGAAATAAGCCCTCTCAACGCACCGGATAGTAACCGGGTTTTTCCATGCTTGTACTTCTCACTCAGCATGGAAACGTAAAAAGCATCGAACCACAAAGGATGTTTATTGATGATATAAAAATTATGTTTTGCCATAAGTAATCGCATGGCAATAGGATTAAAGTGCCACAAATGTCTGGGCACATCCCACGCCGCCCAATAGCGTTCATATACTTTTGAGTCCCAAGAAAGGTGATTGGGAACCGCAATAAAAAGCCAACCCCCGGGCTTTAATAAATTATGAAACTTCTCAATGGTCTCATGCAGATTAACTACATGTTCAAGTACATGCCATAACGTTATGACCTGAAATTTTTCTTTTTCAAGTGTATCCATTTCATCCGGTTTAAAAATAGTTACTCCATTTTTCTCTTTAGCAATAATTCTTGCTTTCTCCTCCGGTTCTATCCCGACGGCTGACCAGTGATTAACCATGGCATTTTTTACAAAGAACCCTGTTCCTGCTCCAAAATCAAGGAGTTTCCCTTTTGGCGAGTAACGATTCAATAAACGGATTTTACTTTTAACCGTTATTCTGCGAACGTATTGATATAATTTTGCTATGATCCCTTTTTCAGTGTCACTGTGTGAGATATACTCCTCAGAATTATAATAGGATCCTAACTTTTCGGGAGGGGGTTGTGGCTGAGTAAATTTAAAAGTACATTGCCGGCAGGTAAAAATTTCAAATTCTTCACGGGTGATAGAAAAATCACTCGTTTTCAAAAAGGGAGTAATTTCAGAAGAACTACAGAGCGGGCAAGTGGAGAGGACATTCATATTGAACTCGGTAAAAATACAACTCTTTCCCATAACCATTTTGAATTGGATAAGTCACCTTTTTGTGCCTGCTTATATACGGGCATTTCAGGTAAAATTCTCCAGATTGGGGATACCATTATTTTATGTTGGTGACAGGTTCCGATAAAATTATTTCTCTCCCTGAGGTTAGTTAACACTACGGCATTTAACCAGTGGTTAGAAACGTTTTCTACCGGAGGAGTTAACATTGCATAACCGGTTCCCTTAAAAAATATATTATATTTTTCAAAAAGTTTCTTTTTCCGTTCTATGAGTTGGGGTAAAGCATTTAACTGAGACAAACCCAATGATGCGTTTATACCGGGCATTCGTAGATTGTATCCTATTTCTTTATACATGGTTCCATATTGGTGCGGAATCCGTGCATTATCAGATAAATGCCGGATTTTCTGCGCCAGTTTTTTATGCTGAGTTAAAACAGCGCCGCCACCGCCCGTAGTCACTACCTTATTTCCATTAAAGCTGATGACCGCAAATTCACCCCACGAACCGGCATGTTTAGTGTCACTAAAACTTCCCAATGATTGAGCGCCGTCCTCAATTAAAATCATTCCATATCTTTTGCAAAGCGTTTGCAATTCATCCATTGCTCCAATAAACCCTAATGAATGTACCGCCATAACGGCTTTAAGGGTTCTTCTGCTTTTTTTGTTGATTAATTTTCCATTTTTAACGGTAGAATTTTTTGTTAACCATTCCTTGAGTTTTTCAATATCCATTCCGGTTGTTTTTTTATCTACATCCACAAAAACAGGGTGGGCGCCCAGCATGGTGACACTGTTAGCGGCGGCGATAAAACTAATGGCGGGGAGGATAACCTCATCTCCTTCGCTTATTCCAATATATTTCATGGTTAAATATAAACTCATAGTAGCATTAACCATGGCAACGGCATAAGGAATACCTGTTAAACTGATTAGTTTGTTCTCAAACTCCGTTGTGATTTGTGAATAAGTGGAAATCACTCCTGAGTCGAGGCAATGTTTTATTATCTCCAGTTCATTGGGAAGGAAACTTGCTACATGCAAAGGAATAGTGTCCTTTGACGGATAAATGTTTTTAACAAATTCGACAAAGTTGGAAGTAAATTCAGGAGGCATTTGGTTGCGTTTTAAAAATAATCTTTAAAAGTTAATTTTTTTTCAAATATACCCATTCATTTTTATAACGTGTCAATTACAAATTACGATTTACGATTTATGATTTACGATTGAATGTTGAAGTTCTTTGTTTTGCCTGACAATGCAGGAACGTCATGTCCCCCGCTGGCAGGGGTAGGGGGTGGAGTTTCATGATTTTCCATTTTCTATTTTCCCATCACGATCAAATGACTTTCCAATATCTTTTTTTCCAGATTCACCACCCACTCCAGCGCATGCTGAATATGCAATATGGGTGACACTGAAAACACCAACTTCCCTTTATCCTGTTTCAACCGGATTCCTTTGGGATTATTTTGTATAAAACTGATCACTGCGTCCGGGATTCCTGATTTGTAAAAAGCGTCATTCGGATCAGAAATAAAATGAGCGTTCAATTCAAAATTTTTTAATTGTATTTTTTCGAAACCCAGCTTTTCTCCTTTCCATCGAATTCGCACAAGATCCAGCAAGTTATTTATTTCGCCGGGTAAAGGACCAAAACGGTCAATGAGTTCTCCGCAGAATCTCTCTAAAACAATTTCGTCTTTGATTTTCGAAAGCTCTGTATAAAGCGCCATTCGCTCTGTTGTATCTGAAACATATTCTGAGGGAATCAGCGCCTCAAAGTCCGACTCCACCGTGCAGTCAACCGAATAAACCGGTTTGTCCGGCGTAGTGTCACTGAACAATTCTTTAAATTCGTCTTGTTTTAATTCCCGCATGGCTTCGTCAAGAATCTGATGATAAAGGTCAAAACCAATATCCGCAATAAAACCACTTTGTTCGGCGCCCAATAAATTTCCAGCGCCGCGTATATCGAGGTCCCGCATGGCAATGTTAAATCCTGCTCCTAAATATGAAAATTCCTCCAATGCGCTTAACCGTCTTTTCGCTTCGGAAGTCAGCGAAGTTAACGGAGGAGTAAGCATGTAGCAAAATGCTTTTTTGTTGGAACGTCCTACCCTGCCGCGTAATTGATGAAGCTCTGATAATCCGAAGGATTGCGCACGGTTGATAATGATGGTGTTTGCATTCGGAACATCCAATCCCGACTCTATCAATGTTGTGGCTACCAATACATCGTATTCACCGTGATAAAATTTTATCATTACTTTTTCCAATTCATGACTTTCCATTTTTCCATGGGCAATTCCAATTTTTACGTAAGGACACAAACGCTGAATCAGTCCCCCCATTTCCTTGATATCATCAATACGGTTATGAACCAAAAAAACCTGCCCGTTGCGTTGAACTTCAAAGTCAACTGCGTGTTTGATTAAGTCCTCTTCAAAAAGATGAATTAATGTTTCAATGGGTTGACGGTTTGGAGGAGGCGTAGTGATCAGTGATAAATCCCGGGAACCCATCAGCGAAAATTGCAGTGTTCTGGGTATAGGTGTCGCCGTCAGAGTAAGCGTATCGGCGTTCACCCGCATTTGTTTTAACCGCTCTTTGGCAGTGACACCAAATTTTTGTTCTTCATCAATGACTAATAATCCCAGGTCTTTAAATTTTACATCTTTGCTTAGCAAACGATGTGTGCCAATAATAATATCAATCTTTCCATCGGTTAAGTCATTCAATGACGTTTTTATCTGAGCGGTGCTTTTGAAACGGTTGATAAATTCAATGTTGCAGGGAAAATCACGGAGACGTTCTTTAAAGGCGCCGTAGTGCTGGAAAGCAAGAATGGTTGTAGGTACCAGAATGGCTACCTGTTTATTATCGGCAACGGCTTTGAATGATGCCCGGATAGCCACCTCTGTTTTTCCAAAACCCACATCTCCGCAAATCAACCTGTCCATAGGATGCTTGCTTTCCATGTCTTTTTTTACATCGGCAGTGACACTAATCTGGTCGGGGGTATCTTCAAACATAAACGAGGACTCAAGCTCTTCCTGGAGATAGGTGTCTTTGGAAAAGGAAAATCCGGGAGACGCTTTTCTCCGGGCATATAGAGAAATCAAATCTTTGGCAATGTCTTTCACTTTTTTCTTTGCCGCCGATTTCTTTTTTTCCCATTCCTGTGTACCGAGTTTGCTGAGTTGTGGCACATGTCCTTCTTTTCCCGAATAGCGGGAAATTTTATGGAGCGCATATATACTGACAAACAATAAATCGTTGTCTTTATAAACGAGACGGATTACCTCCTGTTTTTTTCCATTCAATTCGGTTTTTTGCAATCCGGCGAATTTGCCTATGCCATGATCGGAATGGGTAATGAAATCACCGGGTTTAAGTTCTCTCAATTCTTTAAGCGTGATTGCCTTTCCTGAGGAATAATGTGTGGGATTATTTCCGGAGTAATACCGTTCAAAAATTTCATGGTCGGTATAACAACAGATTTTATTTTTGAGATCTTTAAATCCTTTACTGAGCGAACAGGTAATCATGTTGAACTCAAGCGATGGATTGATCTCACTGAAAATGTCTTTCAGTCGCTGGCTTTGTTTAGCGGAATCGGAAAAGATAATATTCCGGAAACCCTCTTGCTGGTTTTTTTCTAAATGCTGTGCCACTAAATTAAAATCCTTGCGGAAATTGGGTTGTGACACTGTTGAAAAATTATGACTTTGCTTGTTTAAATCTTTTGTGGCACTCTTAGTAGTTGTGTCATTAGAATAAGAATGGTCAAGTGTATATGGAGTATTTGCGGGACCAAATTCTATCATGCGCATTTTTTGCATCTCCTGTAATAATGTAATGTGATTAGCGATATGTATTCCCGGGTTTGATAAATTAAAATATTGCTTAAAAATTTCACCCAGGTGCGCCAGATCCCTGCACCAGATAAAAAAAGGAGCACTTTGTCCATTATTTCCGGATGGATGAAGAGCGCCGGGGTTATCTGTTAAGAATGAAAAAAATGTTTGCTCTTCGGGGTTTGATTCCTGTTTATGAATATCCGGAACTATGTGAATGCTTGTAAATTTTTTCAATGAAAGCTGATTGGTGGGATTAAATGAGCGGATGCTTTGAATCCGGTCTCCAAAAAATTCGATACGGAATGGATATTCGCTGGAAAAAGAATATACGTCAATAATGCCGCCCCGGACGGAAAATTGTCCGGGTTCAAACACAAAATTGGATGGATGAAAGTGATATTCCTGTAAAAATTCCATGAGTGATTTCTGGGTAAGTGATTCGCCTGTCTGAATGAAAAGGTGATGTTTGCGCAAGGTTTGTCTTAGCAAAACCATTTCCACCACGGCGTCGGCGCTGGTGACAAGCATGTAATTTTCGGGGGGTTCATTGCTCAAACGGCTGAGAATTTCAGCTCGTAGTAAAATGTTAGTATTATCGGGATTTTTAGTACGGAAGGGCTGTGAGAAGGAAGGTGGAAAGCACAGTACTTCCCCATCAGGAAGGATACTCCGGAGATCAGATGCAAAATAGTTTGCTGAATCGGGGTCATCTATGATGATCAGATGACGACCTTTTACATCCGAAAAAACAGCACGGGTGAGAATGGCATCAAAACTTCCGTAAATTCCATCCAGTGACAGGTTGGATCCGGAACTTTTTAGTGAGTCACATACTATTTTGATTTCCGGGTTATTCCTGTAAAGGGTAATGACGTCCTCAATTTTCAAATTACTTTTTCGCGCGGGGGACGAAGGTAGGGAATATTTTTGATTGAACAGAATAAAAATTTTACTATATTTGCATTTTCAATTTTAATCCTGTTTTGAAATTATTCTGTTCTTTTTTGAATTCCAAAATAATTTTCGATTTCATTTTATAAACTCAACTTGTTTTAATATTCCTGCTTTTCTTTTAATTATTATTCTCCACTCAACATGAAAAAAGCTCTTGTTTGCCTTTTCATTTTTTGTTTCCCTTGTTTGATTGCTACTGTGTTTTCCCAGAACACCGGACTCGAAGGCACTGCCCGGTTAATGCAACAGCAGGCGGAACAATCACAACGATTTGCCGATGACATGAAAAACGGCTTGACTAAAAGTCAGGAGTCCGTTGCCAATGCAGAAAAAGAACTGCAACGGGCATCGCAAAAAGCGGCTGAGGCGGCAAAAACAGCCAAAGCCGCCGCCGACCAGGCGGCAATTTCTCAAGCCGATGCCGATGTAACCCAAGCCGCCGCTTATGAGGCAAATAAAAAAGTCCATGACTTGTCGCAACAAGCAATGGAAAATGTAAAAATGATTACTGTCCCCCAGGGTGATACCGAAATTTTTTCAGATGCCACTCATACCAATCATTCCAATTCTCAAAGCAATGCTCATAAGAAACGGCTTGAGGTTTCCAATTCAGCCGCCGATGCGGCGCAAAAAGCCGAAGCCGCATTCACCGCCGCCGCCACCGCCGCCGCCGCCCATTCTAAAGCCGCACAAGCCCATGCACTCGCCGCTCAATCCGCCCAGGAAGCATCCAACGCCGCCCTCTCTCTCCAAAGCGCAAAGTCATCCCTTGCCGCCTCTGAAAAAGCCGCACAAGCCGCTCAAGCCGCCGCCGATGCCATGAGCCAGGCATTAAAAGCCATTCAAGAGAAATAAATTTCTTTTGCTCAGTTTGAATTTCCAATACTCCTGAGATACGATAGATGTGATTTGAATGCTTTTGGAAAAGTGGGATATTCGGAATACGGTACATTGTATTCCTGGCATACACTGCGAACAATCCTGCTGAGAGCAGGATAATGCACATGGCTTATTTTGGGAAACAAATGATGTTCTACCTGAAAATTCAATCCTCCGGTCAACCAGGTAATAATTTTACTGGAGTTTGAAAAATTAGCAGTAGTGGCAACCTGATGCAACATCCATTCCTGCTCAAGTTTTTGTGAATTTGGTTCGGGAAGTGGAAATGTTGCGCTTTCAACCAAATGAGCAAGCTGGAAAACCACACTTAAAATCCAACCGCAAACAGAGGAAGCCACCAGATAACCGATGATAGATTCCCACAATCCAACTTGCAAAATAGGGATGACTAAAAAAATTAAAAAATACCCGCACTTACTTCCCCAGAAAATAAAATGTTCTGCGATAGTGATTTTTTTTATTTTAATGTCACCCACTTTACCTGAAAAATAAATTCTGAAATCCTGAAAAAACACCCATAACAAGTAGGTGGAAACATACAACAGAAGAGAATATATATGCTGATACTTATGAAACCAGTATTTCCGTTGATTTATATTGGTTCGAATCCATGGGCGAATGTCTAAGTCATCATCCAAACCTTCCACGTTTGTATAAGTATGGTGATTGTAATTATGTTTCTGTTTCCAGATGAACGAAATGCCACCCATCAGATTGAGTGAATAAGCCATGATGTTGTTTAACCTATCATTCGTTGAATAACTTCCGTGAGCGGCATCGTGCATGACGTTAAATCCAATAGCCGCCAGGTTAATGCCAACCAATGCTGAGAGTAAAATACCCATCCAGGGTGACATGGGTATTAAAATCAAAACTAAATAAATAACACTCAGTGTAGAAAACAAAATAGCGGTCTTTAAATATAAGGAAAAATTACCTTTTTGATTCCGCTGAATGGATTCAAAATAAGCGCTTATATTTTGTTGTAGGGATGTTTTAAATGTGGAATGTGTTTGAGAAAAAGTTATCTTTTGTGCCATGATGATTTTGAATGGAATTTGTTTGTGGAATACGAATGGTGACTTTTGCGATGGATATTTTTATGTCCGCGCGAGAACCCATTTTCAGAAATTGGTCCGGTTGAATGGTTATTGTTCGATTGGTTTTCAGTAGGATGATGTCTGGAATTTTGTGTGTGTTCAACCCTGCTTGTTGTCTCGTGATGATGACCGGATTTTTGAATATTCCGGAATGGGTGTTCTTGGGTTGGTATGGTATTTCCTGTAAATCTCTGTATATCGAATAATAATCTTTTTTCTTCAGAACTGCATAACGAAATGGCAGTGCCACTTGCGCCTGCCCTTCCGGTTCTGCCTATACGGTGTACATAAGAATCCGCTTGTTCGGGAATGTCGAAATTCACTACATGGCTTAATTCTTTGACATCAATGCCACGGGAAGCAACATCGGTAGCCACGAGAAAAGAAAATTTTCTTTCCTTGAAATCGAGCAATGCCTTTTGACGGCTTGCCTGTGATTTATTACCGTGAATTGCCTGTGCTTTTATCCCCCCGTTGACCATCAATTTCACTAATTTGTCGGCTCCGTGTTTTGTGCGTGTAAAAACCAATGCATGCCGGATGGATTGTTCCTGGAAAAGGTGTAAAAGCAAGTTATGCTTGAATGGTTTTTCCACAAAATAAACCGACTCATTCACATTAATCTTATTGTGAGGCGCTGGTTTTATTTCAACTGTGGAAGGATTTTTTAACATGGTTGACGCTAATTTTTTAATTTCGGGAGTAAGTGAGACAGAAAAAAGCATCGTTTGCCGTTTCTGAGGCACTTTTTCAACTATGCGTTTAATGTCATTGATAAAACCCATGTCAAGCATGCGGTCGGCTTCATCAAAAACGAGAAATTCAACGGAAGAAAGATGGACAATTCCCTGGTTCATCAGGTCAAGTAAGCGTCCCGGTGTAGCCACCAGAATATCCACTCCTCTGCGAATATCATGAACCTGATTATATTGGGAAACACCACCGTAAATTACTGTACCTCGTAGCCCCGTATGTTTGCCATACTGGTGAAAGCTATCCGCAATCTGTATAGCCAGTTCCCTGGTGGGAGCCAGCACAAGTGTGCGTACTACCCGGTGAGGCAATTTTTTCTTACCCATTAATTGCAGGATGGGGAGTGCGAAGGCGGCGGTTTTGCCGGTTCCAGTTTGAGCCGTGCTGAAAATGTCATGTCCGGCAAGAATAAGCGGAATGGATTTCTCTTGTACTTCAGTGGGGTTTGCATACCCCTTGCTCTTTATCGCGGTCATAATAGAGGGCGATAAACTCAATTCTTCAAATGTATTCATGGAATTATATAACACTGCCTGTGTTGGTTAAAATTATAGTATAAAACGGGGTGGAGAAACATTGCCGCGACAGGCAGGATAATTCGGCAGGATAGCTCAACTACGTAAGTTTTTGACAAAGGTACATAAAAATTTTGATACCCACAAGTTTTTATCAAACATGGTAATTTTGACTAATTCATTACAGTTCAGTCCAAAATGAAAAAATACAATTTTGTCACAGATTCCTCTCAGCTATTTCTGAATCACCACCAACTTGTGAATAATCTTTCCTCTTACCTCAAGTTCCAAATCATAAACACCTGTTGGAATGTTTAGAAGAGATATAAAAATAGTATTGGATTTTATTTCCTCATCTTTCAGCATTACCTGCCCCGTCACATTCCGTATCGTCAGTTTCTCAGGTATGTTTTCATTCCCATAGAAATGAAAATAAAGGAACCCGGATGCTGGATTGGGATAGACGGAAAAACCGGAACCATTCTCCGGTTGTTTACCTAAACTGGTATAGATGATAACCGTAGTGTCACTCAAAGAATCAGTGCCACAATTATTTGAAACATATTGCCAGAGAGTGTATTTTCCGTCATTGAGATAATCATGCACAGGAGAAAACTCTGTGGAAGTGGCACTGTCACCAAAATTCCATAACCAACCGGTGCCATTTTCAGAGAAATTAACTAAGGATATCGTCCTGCCCTGAATAGTATATGAAAATCCGGTTTTGGGCATCAGAGAGATAGATACCAATACAGAGTCAATCCTGAAACATCCGGTTTTTGTTCCTTTTACATAATACATGGTTTGCGAAACCGGAGATACCGTCGTAGTGGAGCAAGAACTGCAACTCAATGTATTATCCCCCCACCAGCTATAGGAGCTTGCACTCCCTGTGGCAAGAAGTGAGAGCGGCTTTCCTTCACATGCAGTAGTATCCTCCCCTGCATTTACCGTGGGCTTATTGATAATATTTACCTGCCGTGCCTTTTGACTTCCGCATCCGCCGGGAACTGTGACAGTAAGCGAGGCGTTATATAGCTTCGAACTTCCGTAAAAATGGGAAAGAGATACAGAATTATCTGTGATCACTGTACCATCTCCAAAATCCCATCGTACATCCTCCGGTTGGTTTCCGCAATAAATGGTATGAAAACCAAGGGTTGTGAAATCATCCATCGGGCTTGCAACCCATTCGAGAGATATATCAAACACATCGGGATTATTCAACACACCGTGTATTATTTCAGCTTTTCTCGTTAGTGTTTTATCTTTCGAAGTGACATTGCCGGAAATCCATTCCGTTCCGGGATCCTGACCAATTTTTCCAAAAATATCAAGGGTGTAGCCAGCCGGGGATACTAAAGCCAATGCATCATTGCCGGTAAAAATTAATTGCGTAGTGGTTAGCTGTGCAAGCGTTTTCAAAAGAGAATCCGCCAACGGATGGCAAATAGTGTAAGTTCCATTATCCGGTAGAAGATAATCCGGAATAGAAATCTGAGAAGAGGGAGTCGCGTTTCCGTTGTTATAAATTAGTATTTTATATCCTGAAAGATTAACAGTGGCGCCTGTGTTATTGTAGATTTCAATCGCCTTATTGTTGGAAGTACCTTCAATATATTCTGAAAAGAATAAATCGGGAGAGCAGGAAACCGCGTCAGTTACCGTGAGATTACTAAAATGAGTAGTGTCACCAACACAAGCGGAAGTAAAACTAAAATCTGCCTTTGATTTCGGATAAACATAAACCAGTATGCGTGCTGAATCCTTTTTCATATTCATGGAATCGGTTATAACCACTGAATAAATGGTTGTTCTAACCGGAGCAACCGGAAGAATTCCCGCAGCATAAATTCCGCCGGGATTCCAACTAAATGAGAAAGGACCGCCACCGGTGACACTAACCCTGAGTGTGTCTTTGCCCCCCAGACAAAGTGTTTTATTGGAATCGGTAGTTATATAGAAAGTATCTTTAATAAATTCAACCGAATAATCTTCCGTTTCCCCGTAGCCGTATCCTGTTCCGGCGGCAGTAAGATTGGTCTGCTGGTAAACTTCCATCACCCGAAGGCGTGTCTTTCCTAATTTAACAGAAGGTGGAACCGAAAGCATTATGCTATCCGTTTGACCGGCAACCACGGTCTTTTCAAAAATCTTTTCCGTCGAATCGTTAAACACAATATCCTGGTCGTAATCAATCCATCCGGCGATGGTACCTTCATAGTTAATTCCGTTTTTAAAACTAAGTGCGTACACATTGCCGGAAAAAAGCCGTGCAGTCAGGAAGGTATTATTTGTATAGGAGGAATCTGTGGTAAATCCATTGCCAAGTGTATTGATAGAACCTAATTTTATTCCATCCAAGTAATCCCCATCTCCGGTACCTGTAGTATATACGGGTACGGGGTATGCCGGCGGCAGTTTGATGGTATAGAAAGCTGACCATCCGGAAGAAACTATGGAGTCATCTGTGATAAATTCTACAAACAGTTTGCCCGCAGAAGACGTTACCGAATCAGGCAAGGCGGCACCACTGTATTCCGCAAGCAGAGGAGAAGTGTTGGAATCCCCGTCATAGATTTTTACAAAATCCTTGTCCTGCTGGGTGTTAAATGAAATAAATTTCAGTGTCACTTTGAATGCATTGTCGGGGACAATAAGCCAGGAGCAATTGGATTTATTTTTATAATTGTTATTCCCGCTCTGGTCATCTAACGAATCGGAAACTGCCGTCAGAATGGTAGTGGCTGTGCAAAAGGGAATGGTAGTGTCATTGCTTGAATACAGATCTGATTCCCAAACGCCCCTTCCGTAGGTTGCCGCCCGTATTTTCTGAGTGGCACTGTGAATTTCCATTTCATTGACAACCACATTCGGAAGCCCGTCATTGAAAGCAATCCAGTCGGTGAGATTATTATTACGGTAAAAAACCCCTAAATCGGTTCCAACAAACAATCCTTCTGTCAATGTATTTTCGTAGGTGACACAATTGGCAGGAACATTCGGTAGCGTTCCTGAAATATTTGTCCAGGTACTGCCTCCATTGATTGATTTGTAAACCTTCTGGCCATTAGAATAGCCGGAGGAGGTAATAACGATGGTATTAGAATTAGTAGGATGAACGGCTATATAAGTGAGTGCGCCTGCTCCGGATGGAATACTGCCACTTAGATCTGACCAGGTGGTACCGCCATCGGTTGTCCGATTAAGTTCATAAGTTGAAATTGTGTAAATAGTGTTGGGATTGGATTGGCTAATAGCCATTGTCTTTTGTGTACTGCCACCCGAAAAACTTGAAATCTTTGTCCATGATTCACCGCGGTCAGTACTTTTCCAGATGTTTTCGTAACCGGCATAAAGAATCTGCGGATTGGTAGGATGAATAATAAAAGGAGTTACCCAGCCACCGTATTCAGTTATATCCCCATTAATATTATAAAACGAATTTCCCCCATCGGTTGATTTACTCAAATCACCGTTATAGATTGTTGCATACATGATATCCGGGTCTGAATAATCTATAAGACATTCCATTCCATCGGCACCCATCACGTTCTCCCATACACCTGCGTTCAACCGGCTGGAACCATTATCCTGCGCACCAACTATTAACAGAGAGGAATTGGTAACAGAAGTACCAAAACGGTAAATCTGGTGAATCTGCAACCCTTCACTTTTATCTGTCCAGGTTGTTCCGTTATCTGTGGTCTTAAAAACACCTCCATCACATCCTGCATACAACGTATTGCCGATAAAATCAAGTGCATGGATATCGGCATGCACATAAGGATAAGTAAAACTATAGTTCCAATAGGCAGAAATATTAAACGTTGTGCAACCGTCTGTGGATTTCCAGATATTAACACCTCCGGTAAAAACTATATCTTTATTCGTGGGAGAAACGGCAATAGACAAATCGTACCAGCCCTGTCCACCGGTATCACTGCCATCGGTTTCCCAACCCAGAATGTTTGGCGACAGCGCCTGTTGAGTAAAAGTGGCGCCTGCATCTGTTGATTTATAGGTTCCCTGAAATCCATTGCTTGCATCCGAAACAAGCAGGTAAACGTAACTTGCATCAGCCGGTGTCACTCCTATGGCTATTCTGCTTACCAAGGAGGAAGAAGGTAATCCGGAAGTAATTTTTGTAAAACTTGTTCCCGTATTGTTTGATTTATAAAATTCATCGCCGCCAGCGTAAACAATGGAGGGTTGCCCTGGTTGAAATTCAATATCTTTAAAATTACCCGAGGTACTTAATGTCCATGTATTTCCGGAATTGGAGGTCTTATAAATTCCGGTGGAAGTTGCCGCTACGAGAATAGCCGGGTTGGTTGGATGAATCAGTATTTTGCTGATATTTTTTGTTTGTGTCACATTCCAGTTTAATCCTGTTGTATTCCAGGTAAGACCCCCGTTAGTTGATTTGAGCACTCCAATGCTGTACGTATCATTTCCATCACCGTCACCTGTTGCAATGTAAATGATATCTGAATTGGTAGGATCAATGGCAATACTGCTCACTCCGAGAACGACTTGCTTGTCGGTATTTGTGCTCCAGGTGCCACCGCCATCCGTTGATTTCCATAATCCACCGGCGGGAGTGCCTGCAAATAATACAGATGAATTTGCGGGGTCGGCGACAACGCAATTTACTCTTCCGTATCCATATTTTCTTCCATTAGCAGTAAACTGACTGGGACCTAAAGACGTCCAATTGCCATTTGTACTTCTGCTTGTATTGGGATGAATACGCTCCCAGTTTACTTTTTCTTTCCATTGTTGTCCGGGGTCTGGAAAATTTCCGGAAGGATATACTCTTGGTTCCCAGAAATCCATCCATCGTAGAAATTGTTTATATCCTTTTCCTTTTTCGGGAGTTTTGCCCTTCCAATATCTTTGAAAGGCATCTTTCATTTCATAAAAACCCGGTTCTGATGAGCGGCTTGTGTTTCTTAACCAGGGTTCCTGCAACCAGGGCTGACTGTAAAGTTTCAGCGTGAATGTAATTAAAAAGAGCAGGCAACTAATTTTTAAGGGATGGATGGAAATTTTGTTATTGGTCATTGGTTGTTTGTTATTTGACATTGATTATTCGTATTAATAGACCTCTTGCATAATCCAAAAAAAAAATAAAATTTCAACACGAAGACACAAAGAAGCACTAAGTAAATTCTTTGTGTAACTTTGTTTCTTTGTGTCTTCGTGTTAAAAAAACTGCAATATGCAAGATTTCTAATATAAAAAACCCATCAGCCACAAAGGTATTCTATTTTTATATCCATATTCTATTTCATCGCTTGCAATATAGGAATTAGGAATTCGTCTGATTTGTTGGGTGGTCTTATTCTTACCACCTACTTCAAATGTATATTTTTTATCTACTAAAAAATCTCCGGTTTCCGTATAATTAACTTTATGTTTCACTGAAAGTTGATTCATGAAAAATGTTTCCCTAACATTTCCAAGATCCTTCAATTCCTGAGAAAGTACATGATTCAGATTTGAATTATTCAAATAAATTTTATCTGGTTTGGTTAGAAATCCCAGAGAAGTAACTGGAGGATAGAGCAGGTGTATGATTTCTGCTTTTTCTAAAAAATCCAAATACATAAGAACGGTATTCCTGCTGATTTCCAATTTCTCACTTAATTTAACTATATTCGGTTTAAAAGGAACGGAATTAGCAATCACATAAAGTAGTTTTTTTATTTTAACAATATGTTGTGTTTTTAATTCATTTGAAATCGGAATGTCACTTTCTAAAACAAGGTTTACTATATTGTTAAGTTTTTGGTTGTAACTCCTGATATTCTCCATAAAAAAAGGATAGTACCCGTATTTACAATATTTTTTAAATTCAACCAAAGGTTTTATTTTTTTATTGACGGTGCTGGAAATTTCTATATGATTGGTTAATAATTCATAAAGTGTAATTGGATTTAAAAAAAAGGTATGTGTGTAATTAAGGAACTCACGAAAAGATAAACCCGGCATTTTGTATTCTACCACCCTGCGGCTTAAATCCACTTGACCCTGATGAATTTTTAAAGAAGAGGAACCTGTGAAAACTATTTTTAAAGACGGATAGCTATCATAAATATTTTTCAACTCCTGTGCCCAGTTTGGGTATTTATGTATTTCATCTACAAATAAATACTTACCATTATTTTTGCAAAATTTATCTGCAAGTTCAAGCAAACTTATTTCAGAAAATACTATATCATCCAAACTGATATACAGAACTTCCTCATTGAGAGAAAAATTGTTTTTTATATATTGAAGTAAAAGGGTTGTTTTGCCTACCCCTCTGGCACCCCGGATATAGAGAATACGGTTACTCCAATCTATATCTTTAGCGATACTCCTCATGGTTGAATCCTGAAGAATATCTAATCGCCTCAGAAAGGACTCATATAGTTTATCCAACATAATAATGCTCTGATTTAAGAACAAAAGTAGTAAAAAATGTTGTCATTCCAAAACAATATGATTTTTTTTTTTAGAGATACGGTGCACCGTGTCTCTACAGTAATCAACGTATTCCGTTCATGTTTCTGCTAACACATCCGCATCGGCTAAATCATTATCCTACTCAAAATTAATAAAATCTTCCGGATTAATAGCATTCCCGTCTTTCCACAGCTCAAAATGAAGATGAGGACCCGTAGTCAATTCCCCTGTGTTTCCCACAATGGAAATAACTTCTCCAGTTGTGACAAAACTACCAACGGGCTTTAATACGGATGCATTATGCTTGTAGAAAGATACCATATTGTTTTTATGTTGCAACGCAATAATATTTCCCGAATCTTCCGTCCAGGACGATAGAATAACAATTCCATCCAGAACTGCCTTTACCGGCTCGTTCATTTTAGTGACCACATCGGTTCCAAAATGTTTTAATTTGGTAGAAAATTTTTCGGTAACGATTCCTTTTACAGGTGGAAAAAAATTTACACCTGAAAAATCACTTCCCGAGTTTATACCAAATAAAGGTACTGCATTTTCTGATTCAAATTGTTTTCTAACTATTGAATCGGTAGCAGAAATGCTGTCTAAATTCCGGGGAGTAGCCGGTTTATCATTGGTTTCGTTAGGATTTGTTCTTACAGACACATCTTTTCCGGCAATCACTTTTTTTAAACTTTTATAATAATTTTCCATTAATTCGCTTTCTAATGTTAACGAATCCACTCTTTCCGAAATATCGAGTAATTGTTTGTGGGTTTGAAATTCCGCATATCTGGGATTAATCCATGCCTTGCGGACTTTATAGGTAAGAAACAGGGAAAGGGATTGAAGTATTAGAAAAATCAGCAAACCAATAACAATCAAATCGCTTTTACGGAATCGCAGGGTTGTTTTTACCTCCAGGTTGTCCTCACTGCGAATGATGATGAGATAAGGGGTTTTAAGCCAATGAAGGAATTTGTTTTTGTTGGAGTTCATTAGTATTTATACGGAACGCCACATGAAGAATCAAGTTGTTTTACAAAGGTCATGAATTATCTCCAATTTCTCTATATTTACAAACTTCAAAATGACAAAAGTCAGTTTTTTTGTTTTTTGCATTATTCTTTCGTTAATTCAAAAATCTTTTGCTCAGGGAAACAATCCTTGCACCGCAGTGGAATTAACTGTGAATACTAGTTGTGTGTTGGTGGATGGAACAACCGTTGGCGCTTCCTATCAGTTTGATGCGGCAAACGGCGGAATCCCGAGTTGTGGAAATGTTGATGGTAAGCCCCCTGATGTATGGTATTTTTTTGTAGCCCCCGCAACGGGAAATGTAATCATACAAACTCAAAAAGGTTCGTTTACTTCAGGTGAAATGAGTTTGTATAGTGCCACAGATTGCAGTACCGGATTGGTTGAAATTCAATGCGCTGAAACAGTAAGCAATGTTTATCCAACCATTACCCGATCCGGTCTGACACCAGGAGTCACGTACTACATCAGGTTCTGGAGAAATCTCGGTAGCACCGGTACGTTTAAAATTTGCGTGAAAGATAATCCACCGCCCGATAATCCCTGCGATGCAAAAACAATTACGGTAAATACTTCCTGCGTATCAAGCAATGAAACTACGGTAGGATTAACTTATCAGAATAATTCCGCCAATGGAGGTACACCGAACTGCGCCGCTCCGGGCGCTCCGGATGTCTGGTTCAACTTTATTGCCCCATCCAATGGCTCAGTTATTATTGAAACTGCCGAAGGAACGATCACCGATGGTGGGATGAGTTTATACAGTGCTGTTTCCTGTTCCGGTCCTTTCACACAGATAGAATGTGATGATAACGACGGAAGTGATTTTATGCCTTACATCAAAAAATCCGGTCTGGCGCCAGGTGGAAATTATTATTTGCGTTTCTGGAAAAAAAGTTCCGGCTCAGGCACTTTTTCTGTTTGCGTCTATGAATCCCCCGCTCCCGTTGCTGATTTCACTGCCGGCAGTTACTCTTTTTGTCTGGGGGTACCGGTAAAATTTACAGACCTCTCCGTAAATGATCCAACCTCATGGCAATGGTCGTTTCCCGGAGCCACTCCTTCTACTTCCACGTTAAAAAATCCTACCGTCATTTATTCCACAGCCGGAACTTTTCCGGTGACACTTACTGTCACCAATGCCAGTGGCACAAATTCTAAAACAAGGAATGGTTATATTACCGCATACATGTGTCCACCTTCTCCTCAGGATTGTATCAATGCCATTCCCATCTGCAATTTTTCCTATTTCGAAGAAAACCGTTATGAAGGAACCGGAAACATTCCGGAAGAAATTGACTCAAACTATTCTTGCCTAAATAGCGGAGAAAAATATGATGTATGGTATATTTTTACCGTGGTTCAACCAGGACTGCTGAGTTTTGTAATCACTCCGGTAAACAATCCGGATGATTATGATTGGGCGGTTTACAACCTTACCAATGATCCTTGCACAAAATTATTGTCAAAACCACAATTGGAATTGAGTTGTAATTATTCAGGTACTGGCGGTACCACGGGTCCTAATGGTTTATCTAATTTAAATTCTCAGGATGCAGGCGGCACGCCCTATAATGCAAAAATTTCTGTAAAAAAAGGAGAAACCTATTTGATTAACCTCAGTCAATATACCGATGCATCCTATAAAGGATTCACGATAGATTTTTCAACATCCACTGCTGTTATATTTGATAATGCGCCTCCCCAGATTGATTCTGTATCTACCGATATTGAATGTGGTGACACTTCCATCACCCTAGTTTTTTCTGAGAAAGTTCTGTGCAATACCGTTCAGCCCGCTGATTTCACACTGTTTGGTCCTGACGGAGTTCATTCTCTAACTGATATCACAGGGCTTTCATGCCAGATCGGCGGTGCCTTTGAAGATGTTTTTACTGCAACGGTCAGTCCTGCTTTTTCAACACCGGGTACTTATTCCATAGCGGTGAGCGGATCCATATCTGATAATTGCGGAAATGAAGCAATACACGATACACTTGATTTCGACTTATTATTTCAGTTGCCTGTGATAAATAAAACGGCAACGGGTACTTGTAATGGCGGACCCTTCGGTATGTTACAATTAATGGGAACCAATGGGGTGGCGGGGTTTGATTATTCAATAACAAATGGCATTACTTTTCCTGTCACTGATTTACCGCAGGATTCTTCCGCGGTTTTTTCTAATCTTAATGCAGGTACCTATTATCTGGCTATGAATGACGCAAGAAATTGCCTCGTAAAAGACAGCGTAGTGGTTGAAAATATTACTTCTACACTTTCTGCGCTGAATGACACGGTTACAGTATGTCCCGCGTTAACAGCAGTTGGTTCGATCATCATTAATGGAGGAATTTCTCCCTTAACATACAGTTGGGAATCGGGTGAACTAACGCTCAGCGTTACTAAAGCAAAAGGGGAATATTTACTCGAAGTGACCGACTCAGCAGGTTGCAAAGCATCCGCAAAACTGATTGTGAATGAATTTCCGGCGTTGGTTTTAAATGCGGGTGATAACGATACGGTAAATTGTGGAGGTGTCACTGCATTGTCAGCAGTGGTAATCAGCGGTTTTCCAGCTTATACATATCAGTGGTTCAGAAATGGAATGGATATGGGTATTAATGCCGATAACGTTCCCGTAGCAACTACCGGAATCTATGTCTGGAAAGTTACCGATGGAAATTCCTGCATGAATTCAGACACCTTATTAGTTACCACTTCTCCATCTGATGTGAGAGTTTTTGCCGGAAACGATACCCTTCTGTGTTTTGGTGACACTATTACGTTAACGGCTGAAGGCAGTAGTGGCACTCCTCCTTATTCTTATGAATGGTTAGATGGGATTTCAGGCGGTACAAGACCTGCCGTACCCGGAACTTATTATGTAGAAGTTAAAGATGCTGATCTTTGCACCTATACCGATACGGTAATTATTTCAGGCAATCCTGAAATAAAAGTTGATTTTACCGTAAGAGATATTGATTGTTTTGACAGCCAGAACGGAGAAATCATCTCGCAGGCTAGCGGTGGAAAACCCCCTTTTATTTATTTGTGGAATACCGGTGTTGACAATGACACACTTTTTTCACTTTCACCCGGCTGTTATACAGTAACAGTAACCGATAACTCTCAATGTAAAATTACACCCACATGTCAAACCATCCTTCAACCCTCTACTGCGTTATCCGTTGATTTTAATGCGTTAAAAAATATTTCCTGCCGAAATGGCGATGACGGAGCCATTGATTTGAATGTGACCGGAGGAACACTTCCCTATAGTTTTTCATGGTCTAACGGGACAACTACTGAAGATATATCAAACTGTATAGAGGGTTTGTATTCAATCGTAGTAAAGGACTCAAACGGTTGCCAATCTACAGGCACTTACCTGCTTGAAACATTATCTCAATTAGATGTGTCA
Organism: Bacteroidetes bacterium RIFCSPLOWO2_12_FULL_37_12; assembly: GCA_001769655.1. Classification (GTDB taxonomy): domain Bacteria; phylum Bacteroidota; class Bacteroidia; order 2-12-FULL-37-12; family 2-12-FULL-37-12; genus 2-12-FULL-37-12. Next base: position 426,438 of record MEPC01000024.1, read on the forward strand.
CTCGGTAGTGACACTTCCCTGTGTCCCGACGAGACCTTGAATAGTAATCCGATAGTTGCCGGAGCAATCGGTCTGGTATCTTATAGTTGGAATGATGGAAATACCTCCCAGACACGTTCTCTCACATCGGGAAATTATTTTCTTACCGTAACCGACGGAAATAATTGCACTGACATTGACACCTTGCTCATTTCAGAAAAATCTGACTTGAGAATTTACTTTCTACCGTCACATATAAATTGTAAAAGTGACAGTACCGGAAGTATTCAACTGAATTTTACAGGGCAGGTAGCGCCTGTGACATTTAACTGGTCAAATTTATCATCACAACAAAACCAGACCGGATTAACCGCAGGAACTTATTCTGTTACCATCACCGACCAGAAAAATTGTATTTTTACAAAAAGTTTTATTCTCAATGAACCCTTGCTGTCATTACAGGTTGATACTACCCATGTTACACATAACAAATGTTTTGGCGATACAACCGGAAGCATTGAATTAACAGTGCAAGGTGGCGCTCTTTCGTACACCTATACCTGGCAGGATGGTATTTTTACAAAAGACCGGAGCGGACTACCCGCAGGTTCTTTTAGTGTCACTGTTACTGATTCGTTACAATGCGTTAAAACCTTGCTCATAGATGTTAAACAACCAATTGAACCGGTCATGATAACTCTGGATTCGTTAAGAAATGAAGGGTGTAGTGGCACTGTCTTTGGCGGCATTTATATTTCTGCATCGGGAGGAACTCCGGGGTATTCCTATCAATGGTCAAACGGCAAGTCAACAAATGATATTGAAAATCTTTCACAGGGAAAGTATTTTATTACTGTAACAGATATTCAGAACTGTCAGACAACCGATAGCTTTCAGGTAAAGCTGAGTTCTCCTTTATTGCTCGATACGTTAGTAACGCATGTCAAATGTAAAGGAGATTCTACCGGTCAAATCATACTGAAAGCGAGTGGCGGTGCTCCTTCTTTTATGTATTCGGTAACCAATGGAATTATGTTTCAATCAGATTCTGTTTTTAAAAACCTGTCCGCCGGAAATTATGGTGTTATGGTAAAAGACAAGGATAATTGTGTGAGCAATCTTCTTATCGTCTTAAAAGAACCCCTGGAAGAATTAACGGTTAAACCCGATACAACATTGTGGGTGACACAAACCTGTCCGGAAAAAAATTCAGGTTTTTTAAAAGTGAATGTACAGGGCGGAACCCTTCCCTATTCATTTCTGTGGAAAGATTTTTCGCAGAATATCATTGGAACTGCTGATTCAGCAGAAAATTTAGCAAGTGGCACTTATCTTCTGACGGTTACGGATATCAACGGATGTGAAGTGGAAAATTTCTTTACGATTGATTTATATCCATCCTTTAATGTAATAATTCTTCCGGATACACCGGTAGTTTGCAATAGAAAGAAAACAGACCTTGTCGTTCAGATATCCGGATATGGTGTAAATCCATTTTATTATTGGTCAACGGGAGAGCAGACGCAGGTAATTTCAGTATCTCCCGGTGATTTCAGTGTCACAGTTACCAACGGGTATGGCTGTGTGGATATTGATTCAAACAGGGTACTAGAAAATTCAGACATGAGTATTTCCTTTGTTGGAAACCTTGCTGTATGTGATGGTGACACTGCCACACTCACAGCCAATGTCACCGGGGGTTCAGGCAATTTTACTTATCAATGGTATAAAGACGGTGTTTTGCTTAACGGAACAGTAAATAATTCCATAAAAACTTCTCCCGGAAATGTATTCATAAAAGTGACGGATACCTTAGACGGAAGCAATTTTTGTGTAAAAGATTCTTTCATTCAGGTTGGGAAATTTCCTCCTATGCTATTGAATTCCAGCATACCTGATACGCTTTGTTATGGGAATAAAGATACCTTATCGGTTTCTGTTTCAGGAGGTGCAGGCGCGCCTTATTCATTTAAGTGGACAAATCTTAAGGATACGGCAAACAATTTTCCCGCAGTAAGTACGATTCAGGTTAATGCGGGTGATTACAAATTAATTATTTTTGATTCAGCCGGTTGTTTTACAACCGATACGTTTCATATAAAACAATTTGATGAATTCAAAACGTTGTTTATTGCCACACCGAATCCAACTACTTTTCTGGATCCTACTGTGCTTTTCGAAAACATTCATTCCGGTAAAATAATCCGTTGGGTCTGGAAATATGGAGACGGAGCCAGTGACACTTTTACCGTAGAATCAACTCCGGTGCACACCTATAAAAAACCAGGTGAGTATAAAGCGTGTTTATTTGTTACAGACCCCTATCAGTGTGAAACAAAAGTTTGCGATTTTGTATTGGTGGAGTCCGATCACAGGTTATTTTTGCCGAATGCTTTTACACCGGGGGATGATGATGTAAATTCCATATTTATGGCAAAAGGGGAAGGAATTGACTTATTTTACATGACTATTTTTAACCGATGGGGTACACCCGTTGCCTATATTAAATCGTTGGAGGCGGGATGGGATGGAAAATTAAGCACGGGAGAGGATGCGCCACAAGGGGTGTATGGGTATTTGATTGTTTACAGGGGGATGGGGGAATCGCGAAACTATAAAGCCGGGACAGTGACACTTTTGAGGTAGGGCGCGATGGGGTTTTATGTAGAAACACTCTTAGAAAAACTCTGGTTGTATCTGCTCAGCAGATATCATTAGTCGCAAGAAGAAACAAATAACATATAACAAAAAATATTTAATGTTAAAGGAAAAGACCAAATCATCTAAAAACACTTAAACATTTTTTGTTTAGTGTTTTATGTTTAGTGTTGTTCTTTTAGAGGAAAAGTAGCTATGTGTTGAGTTGTTACCTCTGGTTTAAGCTTGTAGCCCAGCCAGTGTGGTTGCGACTTAAACCTTGTAAATCATAATTATAAACAAATGAAATCAAATTTTATTTTCATCTTCTTCCTGTTGATCAACATTCATCCTTCTATTTCCCAGACGGAACAATCTTCCGGCTTGGGAAATGCCACTAAACCGTCTGTTTCCGAAAAATATTTAAAAAACATTCGCCAGCTTACGTTTGGCGGAGAAAACGCAGAAGCATATTTCAGTTTCGACAATCAAAAAATAATATTCCAGAAAACGGATAAAAAAAACAACCTGCCCTGCGACCAGATTTTTATTTCGGAGATTGAAAATTTTAATTCAAAATTGGTCAGCACCGGAAAAGGAAGAACTACCTGTGCTTATTTTATGCCCGGTGACACTGAAATCATATATTCCTCCACCCATCTGAGTGCAGATACCTGTCCATCGGTTCCCGACCGCAAGAAAATTGGAAAATACGTATGGCCCGTGTATGCTGAGTATGAAATTTTTATCGGTGATTTAAGCGGGAAAATCAAAAAACAACTGACTCAAAATAATTTTTACGATGCGGAAGCCACCGTGTCACCCCAAAAAAATAAAATTGTTTTCACCTCAAACCGTAGCGGGGATTTGGAAATTTATACCATGGATCTGGATGGAAAAAATGTAAAACAAATTACGCATGATCTGGGATATGACGGAGGACCTTTTTTCTCGCCGGATGGAACTAAAATTGTATTTCGTGCATCGCGCCCAAAAACCGAAGATGAAATGAATTCCTATAAAGAGTTACTCAGCCGGAATCTGGTGGCACCCACGCAGATGGAGATATACACTTGCAATGCAGATGGCTCAGATTTGAAACAAGTAACAAAGATGGGAGGAGCAAACTGGGCGCCTTTCTTTCATCCCACCGGAAGAAAAATAATTTTCTCCTCTAACCATGCTTACCCCAGGGGATTTCCATTTAACCTGTTTATGATTAATACAGACGGCACAGGGATGGAACAAATTACTTCCGATGAAGAGTTTGATGCATTTCCCATGTTTTCACCGGATGGGAAAAAGTTGATTTTTTCATCGAACCGGAATAATGGCGGTAACAGGGAGACGAATTTATTTATTGCGGATTGGGGGGAGTAGGCGTTTTGCAACCCATTTACCACTCTTTCAAAACCCCCCAAACGCCGGCTTTCTTTTTTCAATAAACGCTTTCACGCCCTCCTTGTAATCCTGCGAGCGACCGGCAATTTCCTGGTACCATGCTTCCTTCTCAAGCATTTCATCTAAGGAAGAATTAAATGATTGATGCAATAATTTTTTTATCATACCGATAGCTTTTGTAGGTGCTTTAGCATATTTGACAGATAGTTCATTCACCGCTGAATCTAATTCATTTTCCGGAACTATTTTATTTATCATACCTATTTCAAATGCCTCTTTGGCGGAAATTTTTGTAGCGAGTGTGGCATATTCAAATGCCTTTTTGGTGCCAGCCAATCGAGGGAGAAAAAAAGAAGCGCCGGAATCGAGTACTAATCCAATGTTTATAAATACTTCACAAAGGGATGCGTTTTCAGAGGCAACAATCAAATCACAGGCAAGGGCAATGGAACATCCCGCTCCTGCGGCGATTCCATTTAACCGGCAGATAACGGGTTTTTCCAAGCCGGTTATTCCTTTTATAATTGGTATGTATTTTCTTTTTACGGCTTCTCCAAGCGAATAATTTTCGCTCGGTGAAATTTCTTTCAAATCCTGTCCGGAACAGAATGCTTTTCCTGAACCGGTTATAACAAGCACGCGAATCGTTATATCTTTGGCAACAGTTTTCAAAGCATCCTGAATTTCCAATCCGATTTTTTCATTAATGGCATTGAAAAATTCCGGGCGGTTCAGGGTTAAGGTGGCTACGCCGCCGGTTGTGGAGAATAAAATGTGTTCGTACATGGTTTGTTGAGTGATTTTTTTTATCGCATAGGATGAATAACTGCGATTTGATAATTATACTGAAATCATGAATACCAGAGCAGATTATTATTATATCTTTGGGTAGTAGGCAAAAATAAATTTAACCGCAACTGACTTCAACCGCCGGATAAACTCTTGGAATTATCAATATACTTCATCATGTTTGCCTATATCTATAAAAACTGCTTTTTTGGGGTTATCTTTTGTAAAGAAAAATACAATTCTAATATCATATCCTGATCTAAAACTCCATTTACCTTCCAAATTTCCTGATAATTTATGAGTTTTTAATCTTGAATCAAAAGGGTCATTTATAAAAATTTCTAATCTTGTCCAAAATTCTGCCTCAATGTTAACTATACCTTTTATTCTTTTTTTAAAAATCTTTTTAAATGGTTTACTAAAAGATACTTCCATCAAAGCATTTTTTTAAGTTCACTAATTTTACTTGAAAATTTTAATTTTCCAGATTCATATTCTTCCTGTGCCATTTTATAGTTTGAAAGTATTTCACGACGACGGGTTTCGGCTATATTATGTTCTAACAAGTTTTTGAGTTCAAGCCTGTCGTCAAGAGGTAAACTATAAATTACCTCTACTATATTATTAAATGTGCTATTACTTACTATCATGATTTTTTTTTACAAATATAACAAATATTTTAATATTACTGTTGTACGATTGTCGAGCAGTAATACAAAAATATTATCACTGTTGTCCGACTAAAATAAGTGATAACTTCAAATAGCCCTGAAAGGGCTAATCGAAAGTCATATATAATCGGGGGGGGTACATTTGTAAAATCACTATTTATTAGAAAAAGAATAGTGGTTTTTATATGTTTAGTCGGGCAACAATGAAAAATTATATACTAATCAGTTGGGTTAATTTATTATTTGCATTTTAAATACTAAAATTAATTTTTTTTCAACTCCCATTAGTTAAACGTTAAACAAATACGTTGTCTGCGAAACCGGCGTGCCGTTTTGTTGTTGAAAATATTTTAGTTTGTGTTCGTGTTTGATTTTTCCGTTATTCTCCAAACGGTCTAAAATCATTTGGTAATAGTCAGCGTGTAACTCACAACTGATAAAGTTACGTTTTAAATTTTTGCATAAAACCAATTCGCTACCGCTACCGCCAAATAAAATAAAAACATCGTCGTTTTCTTGTGTGCAAGATTTGATAAGCATTTCAACTAATGGTAATGGAATTTGGCAAGAATGAAATGTTTTGTCTTTACTTACATTTTTTACAAGGTCGTAGTAAAACCAACTATAAGGCATACGACCTAAATGACCGTAAGCAATTCGTTCCCGTATTCTTTTGTCTGTTGGATTTTGATAAGGCACTGCCACATTGTCTTTATAGAAATTATTGTCTTTGCTTTTGGTTGCGTGCAAAATTGAACGATGTGCTGTTGTAAATCGTCTTGGGCTGTGTCCAACATTGGTATTATAAATCCAAACATAGTCCTGAACATCAAAAGCATTATCGTCTAAATATTTTACTCTCAAATGAGCATTTTGCTTTGGGTAGTTCATCATAAATAAACTACCTGTTGGTTTTAAAACCCTCATACTTTCTTTGGTCAATTCAATATACCAATCAATATAATCTTTCCATTTAGTTGTGTAGTTTTTCCCGGCGTAATTGATACCTACATTGTAATCAGGGTCGCCGTAAACCATATCCAATGAATTGTCTGGAAGTCGTTTTAAAACTTTCATCACATCTTCGTCGAACACTCTGTTTCTAAATTCTTTTGCTTTCATTGTGCGTTCTGATTTATTAAATTATATGCGGATGATTTTATAAACTTGATAGTTGTTATATCAAGCGGATTTTCAAAAGTATAAGCCCAAAGTTTAATTGTATCGTATGTTTTTGATTTTTCACGAACTACATAAACACAAAATATTTCTTTGATCTTACCCTGTAATTCAACTGTCTTGTTTGCATTGTAATAGTATAAAAAAGGATGGTAAAGTTGTATCGTATTAAAGGATATAGGTTTTCCATTCTTTCCTTCAAAAATCCCTATTATTCCTTGAAATTCAATTGTCAAATCAATCTCTATCTGTACTTTATTACAAGTTATTTTTTCATTACCAAAGTTATATTCCAGGGATGATTTAGTACGATGAGGAAAATATGTTTTAGGGCGTTTTGTAATATCAATATCGTCAAATTCGGTATCTTGTCCAAACAAAAAATGGTGTAAAATTCTTTGGTTATTAGCAACAGACAGCATATTGCTTTCACTGGTATTATACTGGTTTAATATACTCTTTTTATATTTCCATTCTATTTCTTTTTCTATGGGTTCGAATTGATGATAAACTTTTTTAATTCCCTTAACAAATTGATGAAACCCTTTTCCCAAATGAATAACAGCAAAATCTTCATTTAATAATGTTTGAGATAATAGCTTTTGATTATCAAACTTGGTAGCGGTAAATGGATTCCCAAAGCCACATTTTACTGAAACCTCTTTAACCGTTTTATTATGAAAAATAAAATTATTTTTGTTCTTGCAAATACTTAATAATTTGTCAATTACTTGATGCTGCTTGCTTTTTTTTGATTGTTTCTTTTCCATTGTATTTATTTATGTAGTTCAAAAATCTTTAAAAATGTTTTTCAAATCTTCAAAAGAATATCTTTCGATAATTTTTCTTTTTAGGAATATTAATAGTTCAATGCCATCCCAATCCCATTCATCAAATGGCTCCGTGGTAAAGTGTAAAAATCTTGTAATTAAATCAAGTTGCTTTTGCATTATCTATTTATAGTTAAATTACCTTCGGGTTTAATGCTTTCCTGCTCTCCGTTTTTAGAAATGTATTTAACCAAATCCTCCAATGCTGAAATTGTTCTAATTTTTTTTATATTATATTTTTTCATTTTATTTATTTCATTTGAATTTTCACCGTTTGTAAAATTTCTTTTCTACCGATATTCCGTCCCTAACGGGACTTGGATTTAATGCGATTTCCATTCTACCGATATTCCGTCCCTAACGGGACTTGGATTTGATGCGATTTCCATTCTACCGATATTCCGTCCCAAATTAAACAATGTTCAATGTCAAACGAACAACTAACAATAAACAAGTAATCCCTTCACCTCGGTCTCAACTCAAAATTTTTCCCCAGATAAACCCTTCTTACCATTTCATCGCCGGCTAAAAATGCTGCCGTTCCGAATTTTAATATTTTTCCTTCGTAAAGCAAATACGCACGGTCGGTAATGGATAATGTCTCATGCACATTATGGTCGGTAATAAGAATTCCTATGTTTTTTTTCCGCAGACGTATTATCAGTTCCTGAATTTCTTCAACGGCTATGGGGTCCACTCCCGCAAAGGGTTCATCCAACAAAATAAATTTCGGATCCGAGGCAAGAGAACGGGCAATTTCTGTTCTTCTGCGTTCACCGCCTGAAAGTACAATACCTAAATTTTTCCTTACCAGATGTAATGTAAATTCTGTAAGCAGTTCTTCGAGCCGTTCTTTGCGTTTCTTTTTGTCGGGCTGTACCATTTCCAGCACCGCCATAATATTATCTTCTACACTTAAATGCCGGAAAACCGATGCCTCCTGCGGCAGATAGCCAACCCCTCTACGGGCTCGTTTGTACATGGGCTTGCTCGTGATTTCTTCATTCTCCAGAAAAATTTTTCCTTCATCGGGCGCAATCAGCCCAACTATCATGTAAAAAGTAGTGGTTTTGCCGGCTCCGTTAGGACCCAATAATCCCACAATTTCTCCTTGGCTTACGTCAATCGAAACATCGTTGACTACCGGCCGGGATTTATAGATTTTGATGAGGTTTTCTGCGCGGAGATTCATTTATGTTTTATACTGTTAACGTAACAAATTTCATCAAATGTCTATATTGACATATTGTTCTATTGTTTCATTGTTTCATTGTTAATTGACCCCATGATTTCAGCACAACAATGAAACAATGTAGCAATGGAACAAAGAACAGAGTTAAACGAAAATTTATACCGATTGCAGTATAACTGATATATTGACACAGAGCACCGTGTCTTACATTTCTACATTGTATAATTTACATCCTTCACGTTCAACTGCACCGTCCTCCTTCCGTTCCATTCATTCTCTTCCACACAATAACAGGCATTAAACGGTATTCCGCGTGAAATATACGGATAATGCTCTGCCATGCCAAAAGCAATACCATCAAAAGAGATTGAGTTTTCCTGACGCAAAACCATTTTAAGATGGTTGGAACCCACTTTTCTTGCAAATCCTGAGTCATAGACGGTTTCGCTCATAAAAACCGGCGCCATGTTTCCGGGTCCGTAGGGCTCAAAGTCACTCAGCTTTCTGACAAAGTCAGGAAGAATCTGGCTCAGATTAATTTTCAAGTCAATCTCTATGGATGACACCAATTGTTCTTTCGTAATCTTTTTAGTAACCTCCTCATCAAACTTTTGAATGAATTCAGGAATTTTCTCTGTAGAAATGGTTAATCCGGCGGCATACTTATGTCCTCCGTATTGAATCAACAGATCTTTACAGGAACTGAGTGCTTGGTAAATATCAAAACCAGCCACCGAGCGGGCTGAACCAACCGCCACTCCGTTAGATTTAGTTAAAACAATGGTAGGACGGTAATGATGTTCAATCAGTCGTGAGGCAACAATGCCAATCACACCTTTCTGCCACTCAGGATGATAAATTACCGTTGTGCACATTTCGTTGTAACCTTCAGTTTGTTTTAATAATTCAAGTGCTTCGAAGGTTGTATCAGCATCAAATTCCTTGCGTGTATCGTTGTGTGTATTAATATCTATAGCCAGTTTGCGGGCTGTTTCCATTTCATCTGCCATCAGTAAATCTACCGCAAGCCGCGCAGAACTGATTCTGCCAGCCGCATTTATTTTAGGTCCTACTCCAAAAACAAGGTCGCTGATTGAAAACGCTGATTTTTTTCCTAACATATCGAGCAATGCTCTAATTCCGGGACGAGGTGTGGAATTAATAATTTTTAAACCATGAGCTGAAAGTATCCGGTTTTCGCCTGTCACCGGTACAATATCCGATGCTATGCTTAGTGTCACTAAATCGAGCCAGGGTTTTATAGTTTGAATGTCAAATCCTTTTGAAATAGCCAATGCCTGAATTAATTTAAAACCTATCCCACAACCTGAAAGCTCTTTAAAAGGATAATGACACTCAGGTTGTTTTGGGTCCAGAATGGCTAATGCCGGGGGAAGAATATTATCAGGAAGATGATGATCGCAAACAATAAAATCAATGTTGGCATCACAAGCAGATTGAATGGCTGAGTGTGCATTGATACCGCAATCCAACGAAATTATAAGTGTCACTCCCTTTTCTTTGGCATATACAATCCCAGGCAAAGAAACTCCATAGCCCTCTTTGTAGCGGTCGGGAGTATAAAATTCAACTGTTGCCTGTTGACTTTTAAGATAGGAAACCATCAAAGCAATGGAAGTTGTGCCATCTACATCATAATCGCCATACACAAGTATTTTTTCCTTTTTATTTAATGCAGTTGAAATTCTGGCTACTGCTTTATCCATGCCTTTCATCAGGAATGGGTCGTGAAGATGCGAGAGGTCCGGATGAAAAAACAATTGGGCTTCTTCGGGGGTATTTATGCCTCTTTGAATCAACAGTTTTGTCAGATAGACATTCAGCTTTAGCTGCTGAGCCAGATTCTGAACAAGTTCAGGATTTGGCAATGGTTTAATTTTCCACGTTTTCATAGTTTAAGGATGTTTGGGTTTAAGAAAAATGACTAAATTGAAGGTAAGGATGTATTTATTTATTGGATTGCAAATGTAATAGTTTCTTTTCAAATAAAAAATTTCACACCTCACTCCCCCTTTAATACCAAAATGAACCAGTTCTATCCCAAAATGAGAAAAAAAACATTTATAATACCATATTAACAATTTATTATTAAATAGTTGAAATAGTAAAACCCGTCTGTAGCTATCTGTAAGGCACTTTTTTATATAAAAGTGAGTTGCTCGCTTTACCAAATTAAGTTTTGGCATAGGTTTTGGGAATATAGTACCCCTTGCATTTATAAAATGAGAGCCAAAGAAAACATAAGACCTTTTATTTTGAAAGTAATCAATGGTTTATTATTTCTATTACTATGTACTATATTTTATATAATGCCAACCGCCGGGAATTCAACAAACAGGTTCGGTGGAATATCGGTATGCATGCGCTCTGACTTTATGGATAATGAATCGCCGGCTTGTGTCAGGTTTTTTAAATCGGATAATGACTTACAGCAAACATTACTGATGTTTGGCGCTTCCACTTCTAAAGAAGGGGATAGTTTCTTGTATTGGGTAATGCACCCTGAAAAAGAAAACTTTTCGTTTGAAATTCAACGGTTGAATGGTGAAAAGTGGGAGTTTATTGCCGGCACCTCCAGCAACGAAAATACAATCAAACCTACCTATTATGACATCCCTGTCAGCCATACCGTAGGAAGAAATTTTTATCGTTTAAAACAAATTGACTCTAAAGGGAGGTATAGTTTTTCGGAGGCATTTGAGGTAGATTGGACAGGAGAACGTGTTAATATTTCCAACCATCCTTTTTTTGAAGACCCACAAAATACAATTCTTGTAGTGATAAATGATACGGAGGGAAACACCCTGGCATTTAAGACACAAATAAAATACGAAAATGGAAATCTCTACGCACTCAGCAAGCCCTATAGAGCACAAAACGGCGAATATAAAATAATCGGTTCATCTACTAATATTTTTGACGGCTCTACCTTGGTGTTGAGGTGACGGGCTTTTCTTACCTTTGCAGAAAAAACCAAGTCACCACTTTGAATTTCAATAAAATCACTTCCGAGACGATCTCGCTCCTTGAAAACTTGGTAGGAAAAAATTTTGTTCACTACGACGAAGAAAACTTACATCATTATTCACATGATGAAACTGAGGACTTACAATTCAAACCGGAAGTCGTTGTAAAACCAAGAACTTCAGAGGAAATTAGCAATATTTTACAACTATGCAATCAGCATAAAATTCCAGCAACGCCGCGGGGTGCTGGAACAGGATTGAGCGGCGGGGCTTTGCCGGTTTATGGTGGGATAATCATTTCCACGGAACGTTTTAATTCCATCCTCAACATTGATGAAGAAAACATGCAGGCAACCGTTGAGCCGGGAGTAATAACTCAGGTTTTTCAGGATGCGGTGAAGGAAAAAGGATTGTTTTACCCTCCTGATCCTGCAAGCAAAGGTTCTTGTTTTCTGGGAGGAAATCTCGCTGAGTCATCCGGAGGACCAAAGGCAGTAAAATATGGAGTTACCAAAGATTATGTATTGAATGTAGAAGTTGTTTTACCAACCGGCGAAATTATTTGGACCGGCGCAAATGTGTTAAAAAATGCCACCGGATATAATCTAACCCAACTCATCATTGGCAGTGAAGGAACGCTGGGTATTATTACAAAAATAGTTTTCCGACTTATCCCCTACCCCGACAAGGACTTAGTCATGCTTGTGCCATTCAAATCACCGGAAAACGCCTGTAAAGCAGTTGCGGCAATTTTCAGAACAGGAGTGCTTCCTTCGGGATTGGAATTTATGGAACGGGATGCCATAACCTGGGCAATCAATCATTTGAAATTAACAATGAAAATAGAAGATGACATTCAGGCGCACCTATTAATAGAAGTTGACGGAAATGATTTGGATTCACTTTATAAGGACTGCGAAAAAATTGCAGGTGTGTTGGAAAAATTTGAAGCCGGTGACATTCAATTGGCGGATACTTCTGCACAAAAAGCGGAGTTATGGCGGTTAAGAAGAAATGTGGCGGAATCGGTAAAGTCACATTCTGTTTATAAAGAAGAAGACACCGTTGTTCCCCGCGCCCATCTTCCCGAATTGTTGAAAGGGGTTAAAGAAATCGGAAAGCGCTACAATTTTCAATCGGTTTGCTACGGTCATGCAGGGGATGGTAATCTTCATGTCAATATAATTAAAGGAACGATGTCTGACGAGGATTGGAATCTCAAGTTACCGCAGGGAATCAGGGAAATTTTTATACTTTGCGCTAAATTAGGCGGCACAATTTCCGGTGAACATGGGATAGGATGGGTGCAGAAACCCTATATGGATGTAGTATTTAATCAAACGCAACTTGATTTGATGAGAAAAATAAAAATTCTTTTTGACCCGAATGGAATTTTGAATCCCGGAAAGATTTTTTGATGAAAAACAGGTAATTGTTCAGTCCCCAAATTAATTTAACCACTAATTGAACAAGAAAAAAATATTTAGCCACTGATTACACGGATTAAAAAAGGTATTAAGATTTTTTGTAACATTAATCCGTGCAATCAGTGGCAAAAAAATAAACCACCTGAATAGTAACCAAATTAGCAATTATTTCAAAGTATTAATGTCTCCAACTAAAACACTGCTTTTCATTATCTTCTTTACACTGTTTTCAAATGTTCATGCTTATGAAAACAATCAGGGTTATCTTATTCAAATCAATTTGAATGAAGTAACGGATGATAAACTGAGTGTGACACTTTTCCCGCCGCCCATTCTCCAAAAAACAGCAACCTACATCATGCCTGCCGTTATTCCGGGTTCGTATTCTAAAAAGGACTATGGGAGATTCATTGAAAATTTCCACGCTTTTTCCGCAGGAGGCAAAGAATTGAAAGTGACACGCAAAGGAATTAATTTTTTTGAAATTGAAAATGCCACTGAATTAAGAAAAATTGAGTATCAAATCAATGACACCTGGGATGCTCCGAAAGGGGCTGATTATATATTTCAGCCGGGTGGCACTAACTTAGATGCAGGAAGAAATTATGTCATCAATAATTTTGGATTTTTTGGATACATTGAAGGGTACAGCCGCTCTCCTTACCGGTTAGAAATTAAAAAGCCCGGCTACATGTTTGGAAGCACCGCATTAAATGTAGAAAAACGTGAATCGTTTCTCGATATATTCACTGCCACCGACTACCGGCATTTTGCGGATTGCCCTATCCTATATTGTGCGCCCGACACAGCAGGATTTCAGAACGGTAATACAAAAATTTTTGTTTCTGTTTATTCTGCATTGGGTACCGTAAATGCCGACTCGCTACTCCCGTTATTTGAGGATATGTGTAATGGTTTGAAAAACTTCTTTGGTACATTACCGGTTGACCGTTATTCATTTATCTTATTTTTTGCAGATCCCGGTCAAAAAGACATTCAGGGAAACGGCGGATTTGGCGCGCTTGAACATAATTATTGCTCTTTTTATTTTCTGCCGGAGGTGAAAAATCCTGAATACCTGAAAGAGTTGGTGCAATCAACATCTGTTCATGAATTTTTACATATTATCACACCGTTGAATCTGCATAGCCACGAAATTGCTGATTTTGATTTTGCCAATCCAAAAATGTCCAAGCATTTGTGGTTATATGAGGGAGTTGTTGAATATTTTTCGGTGCTCATTCAGCTTCAGCAGGGGCTGATTTCTTTGCCTGACTTTATAAAAGAATTGCGGGAGAAAATAAACGTGGATGTGCAACACAAACCCATGTCGTTGGTGAAGATGAGTAAGAAAGTGCTAAAAAAGAAATTTAACGTCCATTACGACAATATATATTATAAAGGAGCGTTGAATGCATTTTTGATTGATATCCTGTTGAATGAAACTACCGATGGGAAATTTAAACTCAACGATTTGATTCAGAAATTAACCACCACTTACGGCAGGGATAAACCCTTTTCGGATGATGAATTATTAAATGAAATTTACAGATTGACTTCCCCTCCGGTTAAAGAATATTTTCAAAATCATGTAGTGGGAAAAAAGCCGCTTCCGCTCCGTGAATATTTTGCTAAAATAGGATGGACATTGATTCCTGCCGTTCGGGATACGGTGACAACCTGCGGGATTTTTGATCTTGAATTAGATACTAATTTATATCAATTACGGTTTGTAAATACCGGCACCAATGTATTTAATATTAAAGAGAATGACATTCTTGTTTCTGTAAACAAATTGACGTTGTCGGAAGATAATATTGATGAAATTGAGCGCTTGCTTTTTGATCCACAGCCATTCGAAATAATAACCTGTGAAATAATGAGGGACGAAAATTTGATTTCTCTCGTAGGCACCTCGATTGTTAAAATAATAGAAACGAAAAACATCATCGTAGAAAATCCAAACGCAGATGATAAAGCCATTGCGTTGAGGAAGAATGTACTTGGTATTAGATAAATAAAATAATTCAATAGTATGATACCCAAAAAATTTTATAAAGAACTGTCTTTCTTCTTGTTTTTTTTGATTTCAGCCATCACTTGTCATTCTCAAGCCGCTGACACAAATTCACCGGCATCTTCACGCTTCAATGCAGGATTGATTACTGCATCGTATTCCTTTGATATACCTTTTTCCGATTTAGCGAAACGTTTTGGATTCAATTCAGAAGTGGGATGTGGGTTTTATTATAAATTTAAAAATAACTGGATGGCGGGAGTGGAAGGCACTTTTCTTTTCGGCGAAACGGTAAACGAAAGTGGCATACTTGACAGTATCAGCACAAACGAAAAATTTATCATAGGCACGGATGGTTATTTTGCAAATATTCAGATGTTTGAGCGGGGGTTTCGTTTACCAATGGTAAGGATTGGAAAAGTATTCTCCCTTCCCAAAAAATTTCCAAATTCAGGAATATTTATTCTTGGAGGCGCCGGATTCATCCAACATAAAATACAGATTGAGGATGTTTCCAAAACCGCCGTTCAGCTTTCGGAAGAATACCGCAAAGGGTACGATCGTTTAACGCAGGGACCTATTTTTTCATTTTCAGCCGGCTACCTTTTTCTGGAACCCACTCATTGGATCAGTTTTTTTTCAGGAATAGAATTAGCCATTGGATTTACACGTTCAGCAAGAGATTTTAACTATGACACAAGGGAAAAAGATACCCGGTTGCGAAATGACCTATTGCTGGGTTTTTTCGCCGGCGTTTGTGTGCCTATATATGGGAAAACCGGAGAACAGTATTACTTATATTGAGAGAAAATCGTAAATCATAAATCGTAATTCGTAAATCCTGAATGTCCCTCATCCTATACAATATCACCCTGTTTCTATACGAGCTTACGCTTTGGTTAGCATCCCCTTGGAATGTTAAGGCAAAGAAATGGATTTCAGGAAGGAAAAATCTGATTTTCAAAATTGAAAATGATTTTATTGAACATGGTACAAAAAAAAATACAAGAATCTGGGTTCATTGTGCATCGTTAGGAGAATTTGAACAGGCAAGACCGGTCATCGAATTAATAAAAAAGGATATTCCCACTGCTGAAATAATTCTCACCTTCTATTCCCCTTCCGGTTTCGAAATAAGAAAAAATTATGCTCTTGCTGAATTTGTTTATTATCTTCCTATTGACACTTCCTATAATGCCGGAAAATTTATTTCCATCCTTAAACCGGATATTGCCATTTTTGTAAAATATGAATTCTGGTATCACTATTTGAATACTCTCAAAAACAAAAAAATCCATGTATTTTTAATTTCAGCCATTTTTACACAGGATCAGATTTTTTTCCGCTGGTATGGAGGGCTATTTAAAAAAATGCTTGAAACATTTACTCATATTTTTGTACAAAATGAATCTTCGTTAAAAATACTTACCTCTCATGGTTATACTAATGTAACCGTTTCCGGTGACACCCGTTTTGACCGGGTTCGAATACTGTGCGGAGAAAAATTTCAGGAAGAAGAAAAATTAAAAAAATTTATTCAGGAAATTCCAGTGCTGGTTGCCGGAAGCATTTGGGAAAACGATTTGCGGGTGATCATCCCCTTGATTCATAAATTTAATCATCCCCTAAAAATAATCATAGCTCCTCATGAAGTGGATGAAAAAAGCCTAAAGATGTTAGAGGACAGTTTGCAAAAATCAACTATCCGTTACAGTCAATTTACAAGCAATGAAAATAAAGGGAAGTCCATAGAGAATTCCATATTGATTCTTGATACGATTGGCTTGTTGGGAAAAATATACCGCTTTGCCGCCATTTCATACGTCGGAGGCGCATTTGGAAAGGGATTACATAATATTCTGGAACCGGCAGCTTATGGCACTCCTGTAATTTTTGGACCCCATTACCAACGATTTCCGGAAGCAGTTGAAATGATAAACAGAGGAACCGGTTTTTCTGTTGAAAATTCTCAGGAGTTTTCCGATACGTTCGTGAAATTATACAGTGACACAAACTTGCGGGAAAAAATTTTTACAGAGCAAAAAAAATACATGGAGGAAAATTGCGGAGCGGCGGAAAGCGTGTGGGAGGGAATCAGGAATAAAAAGTTATCCGCTAATTGACGCTAATGATGCGCTAAATAAGAATAAAAAGTTATCCGCTAATTAACGCTAATTATTACGCGAATATACGCGAACAAAAAAAAATTAATCGATGATTAACGTTTATTATACGCGAAAATTCGCGGTTATTTTTTTTATTCGCGAAAATTCGCGGTTAATTTTTATAAGGTATGTGTTTTTCACCTTTCTACCTTCCCATAAAAATCCACCCGCTTTTTACATCGCCCGAATCAAAATACAGCAGGTAGTAATATACCCCTTCATGTAAACCACTTCCATCCCACACAAATTCTTTTCCGCCGGGTTCATTATAAACAAGCACTCCCCAGCGATTAAAAATCTGATAACGGATTAACTTGCCTGTACAGGGGGATTCGGCAAATCTTTTCATGTTAAATACATCGTTCTTTCCATCTGCATTGGGAGTAAATACATTTATTTCATTATACCGTTCTTTGGTTTTTTCAAAATCAACCATTTTGATTTTAATCAGTAACGTATCGTAAAGAAGGTCGGGACAACCGGTATTAATGACGATTAATTTTACAGTATAAATACTGTCGCGTATATTATTGCAATTGCATGTAACTGAAAAAGGGGATTTAATTATTGCTTTGTCTTTTTTTTCCTGAAAATTAAATCCGGAGGTTGTGTTTAAATTAAATCCAACCCCTTCGGCTGTAAGTGTCAACGTGTCATTTATATTCAGAGAATCCCATCCTACCACATTAAACTGTTGTGTTTCATTTAACCCTAACTCCCAAAATTCCTGCTTGGGGTCGGTAGAAATATAGGGAGGATTTATGGGAGGGCAATCCACCACCCAGAATTGAACTTCACGTCGGTTTACTCCTATAAGTTTTCCGTTTCTGTATTCTTCCATACGTACAGCCAGCACATAAATGCCTGTTGAGTCAGGTGTCACTGTTATGTCACCATTAAAACGGTCAATGGTTAAAGGAATGGCACTGCCCATCACATTGCTGAGGTCGTAACCCGCTTTCCATGCGATGGTTTTATGAGGAGCCGGAGTAGGTTCGGGATAAGCCACCGAAGAATCGGCGGTACCAGATAAAGGAGTGTCTAACAGGAATACCAATGAATCACCGTCTGCATCGGTTCCTTTAAAATTATAGAAAAAGGGCACACCGGTGCACATAAAACGCATGGGTTCGTTGGTGAATTTTGGAGTGGAGTTTTTGAGAGATGGGTCAGGGGTTTCGCAATAAAAAACGATTCCGGTTTCTAAGGGCTTAATGATATTTTTAATATTTTTATTCCGCCAACCGTTTTCCCATACAAAATAATACCCGTTCGGATTAGGAGGAAGTTTAATTTCCTTACGATAAATTCCTTTTTCAATGCAAACGGTGTCTGTTTCAAAACATCCTTTCGAAAAATATACACTGGTTATTACCGGAGTGCTCACTCTTACTAATTCAAATAAATTATTCGTATTTTTTTCAAAAATTCCCACTCTAGCTGTATCAGAAAACCATGGGTGAGGACCTTCACTGCCAGGAGGGGAGCAATCCCTGTACATGATCAGTTTGATTTCATAAACAAAGAACCCGTTTTCTTCACGCAGGTAATTACATTCAAAGTCACCGCCTACAATGTGCGTGGCGTATAAGTGCTGGCTCGTCAGTATGAGGTAGAATAGTAAAAGTAAAGAGGTTTTATATGGAAATTTCAAAATAGTATTACAATCGTAATAATTATAACACAAATGTATGAGGTTTTAGTTATTTAAGTAAGTTTGCATATTATTGAACCCATCGTGAGTCGTCCTTTCCATATAATCGCAACAGTAATTAATGACCTGAACTATGACCAGCGCATGCAACGAATATGTCAATCGCTGGCAAAAGCCGGTTATACTGTCACTTTAATAGGAAGAGAACTGAACTCTTCTACATCTCTCAAAGAAAAATCCTATATTCAGAAACGTTTCCGGTGTATATTCAACAAAGGGAAATTTTTTTATCTGGAATACAATATTCGGCTCTTTTTTTATTTATTGTTTCATCCTTTTGATTTGGTCTGGTCTGTGGATATGGATACTTTATTACCGGGCTTTTGGGTTTCATCCCTGAAAATGAAATATTGTGTGTATGATGCACATGAATATTTTTCAGAAGTACCGGAATTGGAAGAACTCCCGTTTGAAAAATGGGTATGGAAAAAATTGGAAAATTGGATGATTCCTAAATTAGATTATGCCTGCACGGTTTCTGATTCATTGGCGCAGGAATTTTACAAAAAACACAAAAAGAAATTTATTTTATTGCGGAATTTGCCGATGGGAATTAGGGAAATTCAAAATTCCGGCAATGAAAAAATCATCCTGTATCAGGGAGCGCTAAACAAGGGGCGGGCGCTATTTGATTTAATTTTAGCATTTAAGATAATTCCTGCCAAACTTTTATTAGCAGGTGAAGGGGATATTACTTTAGAATTAAAAGAGTTGGTGAAAACCAATCATCTTGAAAACAAAGTTTCGTTTACCGGAAGAATGGCGCCAGAAGAACTTTTCAAACTAACGCAAAATGCTTTTCTTGGAATAAACCTGCTTGATGGAAATGGATTAAATAATTATTATTCGCTGGCAAACAAATTTTTTGATTATTTGCAGGCGGGGATTCCTTCGTTATGTAACGATTATCCGGAGTATAAGATGATAAATAACGAGTTGGAAGTTTCTGTTTTGTTAAAAGAAGTGACCCCTGAATCTATCGCTGGTGCCATTAATCAATTACTTATGAATGACACACTTTATTCTCATCTTAAAACAAATTGCAATGTGTTAAGAGACAACTATGTTTGGGAAAAGGAAGAGGGGAAGTTGTTGGAGTGGGTTTTTAGGATTAGAAACAGGTAATTGTTCTTGAATTGCAAAAACCTCACCCCAGCCCCTCTCCAAAAAAATGGAGAGGGGTGAGGTCATTAAAAACCAAAATTTCCCATAACTTTGCCCTATGAAAAAACCTCTAACTATTTCTTGTTTTACATTTTATATTTTGCGTTTTACATTCTACATTTTTTGTTTCCTGTTTTGCGTTTTAAATTCTTCCGCGCAACAATCTAAAACTTCCGGCGAGCACAACCGCTCCATTGACTCCCTGCTTACCTCACTCAAAGCCGACCGCAATGACACAAATAAAGTAAAACATCTTTATCAATTATGTAGTGAATTTAGACAAACCGGCAAATATAATGAGGGTTTGAAGTATGGCAATGATGCCCTGGAACTGGCACTACAACTGAAGTTTAAAAAAGGAATGGCTGATGCATACATCTTCATCGGCAATATTCACGCGAACAAAGGCGATTATGAGAAAGCATTAGAATTTTATTTGAAGTCATTAAAAATAAAAGAAGAAATTGGGGACAAAAAAGGAATGGCCGATTCTTACGGCAACATCGGCACCATTCAATGGAATAAAGGCGACTACGACAAAGCATTGGAATTTTATTTGAAGGCATTAAAAATATTTGAAGAAATCGGTGATAAAAAGGGAATGGCTGGTTCTTATATTGGTATCGGCAATATTCACCGTAGTAAAGGCGATTATGAGAAAGCCTTGGAATTTTTTTTAAAGGATATAAAAATAACAGAAGAACTCGGGGACAAAAAAGGAATGGCTGATGTGTACAATAACATCGGCCTTATTCATTATGATAAAGGCGATTATGAGAAAGCATTGGAATTTTTTTTAAAGGATATAAAAATAACAGAAGAACTCGGGGACAAAAAAGGAATGGCTGGTTCCTACATCAACATCGGCATTATTCACGATAATAATGGTGATTATGAGAAAGCGCTGGAATTTTATACGAAATCATTAAAAATAACAGAAGAACTCGGGGACAAAAATGGAATGGCTGATGCGTACAACAACATCGGCAATTTTCACGCGAATAAAGGCGATTATGAGAAAGCATTGGAATTTTATTTGAAATCATTAAAAATAACAGAAGAACTTGGGGACAAAAAAGGAATGACTGCCTATTACGGCAACATCGGTCTCTTAAATTCTGACTTGAAAAAATTTTCGGAAGCAAGAATATTTTTGAACAAGGGTTTACAACTCTCCATTGAAATTGGAACAAAAGATTTTACAAGAAATGCTTATTCGGGTTTATCCCAATTAGACAGCACACTCAGCAACTGGAAAGCCGCTTACCATTACCATCAATTATATGCTCTCTACAAAGACAGCTTATTTAACGAAGAAACCACCAAGCAAATCGCCGATATGCAGACAAAATACGAAGCGGATAAAAAAGAAAAAGAGAACAGCATTTTACGAAAGAACAAGGAAATACGCATTCTACAAGAAAAGCAAAAAGCAGAACAGCAACGGCTCTTACAGGAAAAAATAGAAAGACGGAATCGTTTGCAATATTCTGCCATCGTTCTTGGGTTGTTTGTATTGTTTCTCGGGATATTTCTATTTGCAAACCGGTTTGGAAAATTCACAGAACACCAGCATTACCGGAAGTTCATGAAAATCACGGAAGTGTCACTGTTTATTTCGTTCCTGATTTTATTTGAATTTATCACGGTTCTTATAGACCCGTTCATTGAAAAATTTACAGGGGGAGAACCCATGTTCAAACTTATTCTCAATGCAGTGCTCGCCACCATCATTTTTCCAATTCACCACTACCTTGAAAAGAAACTCTCCGGCACGTTTATTCCTGGTGGTGGGCATAAGGGCGGTGTTGGGAAATATCTTGTGGCGTTTATTTTGGTTTGTTTTATAAATTTTCATCCGCCCTTGTTTGTGTCTTCACAAACAAGGGTCACACAAACAAACCGGAGTGACACTGCCCGCATAAACACACTCAACGCCCTTGCGGAAAAACTACAATCCACTAACCCTGATACCGCACTTATACTATATAACCAGGCATTGGAAATTGCACAAAGTATAGCTACTCCTTCAGTCAGATTAAAAGAAACTGCTAATGCTTACCACAACATTGGCATTATTCACCATAACATAGGGGATTATGAAAATGCATTGGAATTTTATTTGAAAGCATTAAAAATCACAGAAGAATTCGGGGTGGAATATCCCGATGATGTCGTGAATAAAAAGGGAATGGCTGATTCTTACAACAAAATCGGTGTTGTTCACTTTAATAAAGGTGATTATGACAAAGCATTGGAATTTTATTTGAAATCATTAAAAATAAGAGAAGAAATCGGAGACAAAAAGGGAATGGCTTCTTCTTACAACAACATCGGTCTTATTCATGCTGAAAAAGGCGATTATGAGAAAGCATTGGAAATTTATTTTAAAGCATTAAAAATCAATGCAGAAATTGGTAATAAAAATTGGCTTGCTAATAATTACAACAACATCGGTCTTATTCATTGGGGAAAAAAAGATTATGAAAAAGCATTGGAATTTTACTTGAAGTCGTTATCAATAAAAGAAGAACTCGGAGACAAACACGGTATGGCTAATTCTTACAACAACATCGGCATTATTCACAAAAATAAAGCGGAACAACTGAGGAGTCCCGATAGTGCAGTATATCGTGAGCGACTATATGACATAGCATTGAAATATTATCTGAAGGCATTAAAAATAAGAGAAGAGCTCGGGGACAAAAACGGAATGGCTTCTTCTTACGGCAACATCGGTCTCTTATATAGTAAGGACGCTCAAATTAGGCGTCCCTTCAAAAAATTTGTGGAGGCAAGAATATATTTGAACAAGTGCTTGCAACTCTCCACAGAAATCGGAACAAAAGAGTGGATAAAAAACGCTTACGGGGGTTTATCCGAATTAGACAGCTCCCTCGGAAACTGGAAATCCGCATACCAATACCATAAATTGTATTCTGTCTATAATGACAGCATTTTGAACGAAGAAACTACTAAGCAAATCGCCGATATGCAGACACGCTACGAAACCGATAAAAAAGAAAAAGAGAATCAATTATTGAGAAAGGAAGAACTATTGATTGAATTGCAAAAAAAACGTGCCGCCGAAGAAGCAAAAATACAATCGGAGAAAATAAGCAAACGCAACTTGTTACAATATACTTTTATTGCTATTGTGCTTTTCATACTCGGCATGTCGCTCGGTATTTTCAAACGCTTTAAAGTTCCTGCAAAGGTGATGGAGGTTGCGGTATTTGTGGTATTCATGTTATTCTTTGAATTTACCTTAGTGCTCACCGACCCTGTAATTGATTATGTAACGGGCGGCGCTCCGCTGTTGAAACTGATGTTCAACTCGGTCATTGCGGCTGTGTTGTTTTTTCTGCATCGGAAGAGTGAGAGGTGGGTTTTGAGGGAGTAGAGACGCCCAAATTGGACGTCTGTACTTTGGAAGGGAGGGGAAAAATAGAAAATAGAAAATAGAAAATGCGATCCCGTTTTAACAATTTTACAATCATAAAAAAACCATACCAACTCAGCAAAAAAAAATATGTCACGCAAAGGCGCAAAGCACGCAAAGAAAAAAATCATAAATGATTTTTTTTCTCTGCGTACTTAATACTTTGCGCACTTTGCGCCTTTGCGTGACATATTTAAAACGAAAACTAGAATATACCTGAGTAAAGCATTATGAAAATGGAAATTAGAAAATAGTAATGGAAATTAGAAAATGGAAATTGGTGTTGGAAATCGGATATTAGATGTTTGATATTAGATATTAGATATTAGATATTAGATATTGTGAACCAGTAATAACGATATAACAAACTTCAAACAACCTTAGTAACAAAAAACAGGTGGTTCTATTACCAACCTTATTACCTTATGAATAGAGGGAAGCATACCGGTATAAGGTAATAAGGTTTAATGAAATCTACGAACCATTTTTTTACTAAGGTTTATTGAAATAATAAAGTCTTTCTTGTAATGCAATATTTACTCCAACACTCCGATGTCATCCCAGCCCCTCTCCAAAATGAGGGTGAGGTCTTTCAGGAAGTGCTAAAATTTCTCCACCACATATTTCCCAGTTAATAAATGGACAAGCTTTCCCAGATAAATACCCTGGTTCATTTTAGATAGATGAATATTTATTTCCTCAATAACATTCGGATTTTGATGCTCCAACTTGGTTTCTGAAATTTTCCTGCCGGTCATATCATATAATTGTAAAACCAGATTGCCATGCACCGGCAAATAAAATCTGACTCGCAACAGGTTCTTATCTGTTTGAAAGATCCGTAAGAAACTTTTTTCTTCCCTTAGGAATCTCCATTCTTCTTTTTGTGATAACGTGAATAAAGAGTCAAAAACAAAAAGGGTGTTTTGCTGTGATGACATTAGAAATTCATCCTCCAGATTAAATCTTACAGCCGCAATATCCATATCTCCATCCTGATCCGCATCAGATACATCCATTGCATTAATGACATTATTTATAGGATAGGAAAATGTTGGAACCGAATTTTCTACGACATACTTTATGAAATTTCCATTCTGATTGAGATATAGAATTAATCTTCCGGGGAAAAGTGTACCATTAGAACAAAGCAATATATCATCATCTCCGTCCTTATCCACATCCTCAAATATTGCTTTAGAGTCCAACGTACTGTCTATGAAAATGGCTGTGAAATTTCCATTTCCATCATTGTTAAATACATGCAAACTGGCATCCTGTTCATGAATTCCCGCTGTAAAATCTACATCTCCGTCACGGTCATAATCTGAAGTATCAATGTTGGTGAACATGGAATTAATAATATGAAAATTTGAATAGAAAATAAATTTCCCGTTTCCATCATTTTTGTATATTTTTTTTTCATCCACACAGCAACCCTCCAGGCAGATCAGGTCAAGATCGCCATCTTTGTCAATATCCGCTAATTGAACGGCAGTGCCACCAATAATGTCGTCCTGAAATTCATCCCATTCAAATTCTAAATTTCCTTTATTATAAAGAATCAAAGATATGTCACTCCCATTCCATCCTGACACAACGAAATCCAGCTGATTATCGCCATTCAGATCCGCACTTGAAAAATCAAATGCCTGAAATTCATCCAGTAATATTTTTCTGGTAAAAGTCCCATTTTTATTATTTGCATACAGATACGTGTTTCCTGTTAAATTATAGCGAAGGCGCTAAGTACCCATTACTATTTCAGGAAAGCTATCCTTATTCAGATCAACCCATTTTACAAAATTAATAAGCATTGAATCTGTAGAAAGGACTATTTTCTGAAAATTCAATCCGCCGGAATTGATGAATAACAATAAAGAGTCAATATTGCCCACCAATAAATCCTTGTCTCCATCGTTATCACTGTCACCCCAGGAACAAACCAAGGAAGCGCCTGCGCCAAACATTGGAATTGCTTTGTAAGCAGGAACCCGCTGGCTGAAAGCAGAATAAATTAATTGTCCGATGCAAAAATGAAATAGTATGAGTTTTTTCATGATGGTGATTATTTGATGGCACACAAAGTTACATGAAATATTATACTTCAATCGGTATAAATCTTCGTGTAACTCTGTTTATTGTTCTATTGCTACATTGTTTCATTGTTGAGCAGAAATCATGGAGATAATTAACAATGAAACAATAGAACAATAAAGACATTTGCTGAAATTTGTTCCGTTTACAGTATAACTATTCATAAGCTGAACGAGGTTTCATTTCTTTATTAAAGTAAAATAAATTATCAATTTAGCGCACTAAATATCACTTATATATCTGTATTACAATGATTTACAAAAAAAATAAAAAATATTTCATCAGTATGTTGCATTGCAAGATAGTATGCTGTACATTTGTACCATATTTTACAAGGAACATATTAATACATATATAATATAGCGAAAACCATGGAAGAATTCAAAATCGAAAACACTCAGATACAAATGAGAAAGGGAATATTAGAATACTGCATCCTGAATATCATTTCGAGAGGAGAAGTATATGCCACCGACATGATGGACGAATTAAAAATCGCAAAATTACTTGTTGTGGAAGGGACGCTATATCCTTTATTATCGCGTTTGCGAAAAGCCGGATTGCTCGATTATTCATGGAAAGAATCCTTATCGGGACCACCGCGAAAATATTATACATTGACAGAGAACGGAAAAAATACTTTATCGGAATTAAATGGAACGTGGAATGAGTTAGTGAATTCCATTTCGATGATTAGAAAATTGGATGCTTAAAATATTTTTTATCAATTTCACCAAACAACCCCGCAGGGGTTGCCAATATGTAAGAACATGGAAAAAACCACCAGTGTAAACCTCAGCGGGCTTAACTTCCAGATGGAAGAACCCGGTTACAAAAAACTGAATGAATATCTTAATTCAGTAAGAAAACAATTTTCCGGTTATGATGACCATGAGGAAATCATTCGGGATATTGAAAATCGCATTGCTGAAATGTTTACTTCGAAACTTTCCCAAAGTAAGAATGTAATTACCCTGGATGAAGTAGAAGAGGTAATTTCAGTGATGGGAAATCCTTCTGACTTCAGCGCGGGGTCGGAGGAAACAAAAAAACCGGAAAGCGAGTCCCAGAAAGATTCAGCCGGGAAATCGCGCAGAATGTACAGAGATGAAGACCAAAAAGTAATTGGTGGCGTTGCGGCTGGAGTTGCCAATTATTTTGGATTAGATCCCGTTTGGCTCCGGCTTGCCTTTTTCTTTTCCGTTTTTTTTGGTGGCTTCGGCGCTCTCCTATACATAGTGTTGTGGATCGCCTTGCCAAAACCAAAAACACTTTCAGAACGCTTGGAAATGAAAGGTAATCCGGTAAATTTATCTTCCATTGAAAACGCCCTGAAAAAAAATCTTCCGGAGAATAAACCGGGAGAAGAAAATGTTTTTACTAAATTTTTATTATTTCCATTCCGCCTGATTGCTCAATTGCTGGAAGGATTATTGAAAATAGTAAACAGCATTTTTAAATCGCTGACAGGTGTTTTTCGTTGGATTGGCGGATTATTAATATTGTTCATATCCTTTGCCCTCTTCGTTGCAATTTCATTTGGATTGGCAATTTGTTTTGGAATTTTTTACTCACTTGATATACCTTTTTTTAATCTTGCCGGTGGCTGGGTGCAAGCAATAGGTTTTCTTTCGGTTTATTTCTTAGTGGGCATTCCGTTAATATTTATTTTTCTCACCGGAATCAGTTTACTCCGAAAAAAATGGTCCATCAATACTTTTTCCGGATTGACCATGCTTTCTCTATGGTTTATGGCACTGGTTTCGTTCATTGTGGTCAGTGCCACTATAGTTCCTGATTTTTCTGCGAGAGGGGTTTTGGTTAATTCCAATCAATATTCAACGAATGCAACGAGTGGTTGGATGCTGAAAGCATCGGGCGAAGGAAACAGAAATTATTTTAACAGTTCCTTGACCATAAAGCCATTCAAAGGGGAAAAAACGGAATTAACCATTAAAAAATTCTCCCGCGGAAAAACTATCAAAGATGCACGCGAAAAAGCCGGAAACATTTTATACAATGTGACCCAGCAGGATTCCATGTTGACGTTCGATTCTAATTTTTCACTCCCTGAAAATCAACTTTTCCGGCGACAACGTCTGGAAGCAATTTTGAAAGTTCCATTTGGAAAAAGCATTTTCATAGACGAGACCCTTTCCGGATTATTGGATGAGGTTCCGAATTCAGATGGGTTTGAAGCGGAAGAAATGGCTGGGTTTCATTGGGAGGCAAAAGAAGATGGTTTTCATTGTTTAGATTGTCCTGAGACCATAATAAATGAAAAACAGCATGAGGATTTGAAGGAAAAAATTGAAATCCTTCAGAAGAAAGTTTCAAGGTTCAAAAAAGGAATACGGAAAGCGAAAAATAAAATAAAAAATGCAGATTCTATAAAGGATCAATTAGACGAGATGGAGACCCGGCTGGATGATTTTGAAGAGGAATATGAGGAAGGCAATGCGTATCCGGAATTAAAAGCCGGCTTGGATGAATTAAAAAAGGAATTGGAAGAAATGAAAGATAATTTGCCAGGCACTGTTACAATTTCAGATGGTGAAGACCATGTTTCTATTAATATCACCGATAAAGGAATACGGATAAATGCGAAGGATAAAAAGGGGAAGAAAGGTAAGATTATGATTGGAGATAGTGTGATATTGAAGATAGATTGATAGTTTATCCCCCCACAAACGACATCTCTACTTTTGTTAAATTAGCTGAACTTCCTGGGTTTTTTATAAAATCCAGGCGCCTTTCGGAATACCTGTCATCCCTTTTGGACCATAATCCGGTTACAAAAGTTAATAGTTCTTCTTCTGTGGCTCCGTTACGCAATATATTTTTAATGTCATACCCGTCAGTTGCAAAAAGACAAGTAAATAATCGTCCATTAGCGGAAAGACGTAGCCGATTACAAGTGCCACAGAATGGCAGTGACACGGATGCGATAATGCCTGTTTCAATTTGAGTACCCTTATACCGGAACCTCAGTGCCACTTCTCCCGAATAATCGGGTGGAATTTGTTCCAGTTCAAAACGAGTGCGCAGGCAGTCGGTAATTTCTTTAGCTGTAAAAACTTTTTCGGTATTCCATTGATTGTTGTTTCCGGTATCCATAAATTCAATAAACCTTAGTGTCACTCTTTTATCTTTGAAATATTCTGCCATAGGTAAAATATCATTTTCGTTTACTCCTTTCATCACCAACATGTTCACTTTAACGTTCAGACCGGAATCCAATGCAGAATCAATTCCTTTCAACACGGATTCTACCTTCACACCCGTACCATTCATGCTGGAAAAAGTTTCATTATTCAGTGAATCCAAACTCACAGTGACACGATGTAATCCGTTTTTTTTAAGTGTAGCGGATTTCTCAGTCAGCAAGACACCGTTAGTGGTAAGCGCCAGATCTTCTATACGTACTTCGTTCGAGAGTTTCTCTATAAGAAGTTCAATATCTTTTCTCAGGAGTGGTTCACCTCCTGTAATCCTTATTTTTTTCACGCCGAGTGACACAAAAATCTTTGCTAACCTGGTAATTTCTTCAAACGTTAAAATTTCATTCTTGGGAAGGAAAGGGTATTCAGGACCAAAGATTTCCCTTGGCATGCAGTAAATGCATCGCAGATTACAACGGTCTGTGACGGATATACGCAGGTCGCGCAGGGGGCGCTGGAGGCGGTCATTGAAAGCAGAATTTTTCATTTGTAAACATCTCCACGATAATCAATCTGATCAATATAAATTTGTTTTATCGGGAAATTAATTTTAAAAATAATACGAATTTTACCAGTTCGGATGCGGAAAAAACCATCCCATTCTCCCTTCATTTTTCTTAAATCCACGTTGGTATTTTCCCCTTGTAGTTTTTTTATTGACTGAGATAAATAATACACAACCTTATTTTCAGGTAAATTGTTTCTTTTTAGAAATTTGATGGAATCATTACTAAATAAAAATTGCCAGTTTATCATATTTTAACTGATAAAATTTTACCTACATCTGAATTTGGTTTCCGGTAGAGCGCATTTATTTCCTGTTGTTCTGAATCCGAAATATAGGGTATTAATTCCTTTCGAAGAATCATCATTTCATGATGAATAGTATCATGAATTACTTTTACGAGGTTTTGTTCTAATTTATTCCAATCACCTGATGTTTTTCTACGGAGTGAATGTGGTCTCTTTTTTCTAACAGTAACAAGCATATGGATGATTTTTTAACAAATGTAAAAAATATTTTCTAATTTTCATTCATACATAAAAGGAACTAATTTAACTTTATTTCCTACTTTAATGGTTGCCCCTTCTTTCACCATTATATAGCAGTTTGAATCTCTGTATAAAGTCAACAGATTTGATTGTATTCCGGTATTAATTTTCACTTTTACCATCCCTTCTTCAACATACATTTTGCCGGTATGAAATGCAGTCAGAGAAGATTTATTTTCAATTTCATTTTGAGCGAAGGCGGATATAAATTTAAACGAAAATCCCAACATTTTATATATTAAAACCCTGAGATAAAATTCTGTACAAAACACTGCCGACATGGGATTTCCCGGCAAACAACAAACCGGGCGATTCTTAAATAATCCAATGGTAACCGGCTTTCCTGGTTTTTGCGAAATTTTACGAATGAAAAAATTAACACCGAGATTTTCTAAGACAGAATGAACGTAATCATACGTGCCGGCTGAAATTCCTCCGGTGGTTACAACCACCTCAAAATTTGAAAGAAGTGACTGAAATCTTTTTTTTAAGACATGCGCGTTATCGCCAACTATGGGCATTAGTTTTACTTTCAACCCTGGGATTTTAGTTAATAAATCAAAAAGCACAGGACCATTTGTATTATTTTCGGTTTTAATTTCATTACCTGTATTCTGAATACACACGCTTATTTCTTTCAACACCTTAACTCTTTTGACTCCGGCGCTAATCAACATGCCCTTTTCATACGGACGCAACAGTGTTTTTGCAATAAGCAACTCGTCTCCCTTTTTATAACCGGAACCCTTTTTCCTGACCAAATCTTTTGTGGGAATATCCTTTAACACAATTTTGTTTTCTTCCATTAAAGTTTGTTCTACCGGTACAATGATAACATCGCCCTGCGGAACGGTTCCACCTGTTAGTATCCTTGCACAATACTTTTTTTTAAGAGCAGGGATTTTTTTGGTTTCAGGTCTTACTTCAAATTGGATAGGAAATGATTTTAGCCCGCTTTTCAAGTCGGACTTTAAAAAAACAAAACCATCCATTGAGGAATTATCCGTTTTTGGAAAATCGCAAGGAGCCAGTATGGTTTCAGCCAGAATTCTATTTTCACATTGGGAAACAGGGAGCTCCTGTATTTTTGAAAATATGGGAATATTTTCCAGGATTAATTGAAGAGAATGATCGACGGTTTTCATTTTAGACATCTTACATAATGCAGTTTTTTCTACACAAAGACACAAAGTTACAAAGTTACACAAAGAGTTTACTTAGTGCTTCTTAGTGCCTTCGTGTTGAAATTTTTTTAATTTTTTTTGATAATGCAAGAGGTCTATTAAACAAAAAATGAAAAATGCTTAAGGAATGTACTTTATCATTATTCATTTCTTGTTATATGTTTTTTATTTCTTTAAATTTCTTATTTGATTTCGTCTCGTCCAATTTAAGGAATAAAAAAAAAGGTCCCTGCCCGTAAAGACAAGGACCCCATCTACCTATAAAAAACGCACTGGCGTGCGTGGGGACAAATGTAATACATATTTTTAAAAAAACAAGCTTTTTAATATTTTTTTCTATTGCCTTAAAATCCAAGCCACTAAAGCCCAATAAACCCAAAATAACAACAAAAATTCGTAATTTTGTGTCGATAAACCACACCAACTATGAGCAAACCTATAAAAAGAATTACCCTTACTACCAACGATAGGAAATCGGTGGAAGTGAATGCTGTGTTTGATACCAGCTCTTTCTATTCAATTATCAGAGAGGACCTGGTGCCTTCACCCAACATGATTGCGAGATATTCAAGTCCTGATAAATTTGGAAATGCAACTAAAGGCGGGCATTTGTCCATCTTAGGCACTGTTAATTTAACAATGACTATTGGGAAAAAAATGATTCAGGACGAAGCTCGAGTATCTCCTCAATTAAGAAGCGATTTTATTCTTGGAGCAAAGACCATGCAGTCATGGGACATTTCAATTAAAAACAAAAAAGGAAATACAAAAATTACAATAGCTCATGATATGCGGGATCCGGAGATTATGGAGGTGGATTAAAAATGGGGGATCTCTAAAAACTGGAATGATGGAATGATAGAAAATTGGAAACAGCCCAAGATTCCAATCGTTTAGACGTACTCATTTTCCAATTGTTTTGTTATAGAGTTATTAGATGTGTCTAACTAATAAACGATTTTTATGCAACAGTATATTGACCTTTTGAACCATGTATTGAAGCAGGGAATTCGCAAGGAAGACCGTACTGGAACAGGCACATTGAGCTGTTTTGGTTATCAGATGCGATTCGACCTTAGCAAAGGTTTTCCATTAGTAACTACCAAAAAATGCCATTTAAAATCGATTATTTATGAATTGCTTTGGTTTATTAAAGGCGATACTAATATTAAGTACTTGAACGAAAATGGCGTTTCTATCTGGAATGAGTGGGCAGATGAAGCAGGTGATTTGGGACCGGTTTATGGAGCGCAATGGAGGAGTTGGAAAAAAGCGGATGGAAAAACGATTGACCAACTATCTGAGGTCATTCAAACCATAAAGTCCAATCCCGATTCTCGCCGTTTAATAATCAGTTCCTGGAATGTAGGTGAAATTGATAAGATGGCATTACCCCCATGCCATTGTTTGTTTCAGTTTTATGTAGCAGATGGGAAATTATCCTGTCAGTTGTATCAACGTAGCGCAGATATATTCTTGGGAGTTCCTTTTAACATTGCCTCTTATGCCCTGTTAACCATGATGGTAGCACAGGTTTGCCATTTAGAAGCATGCGAATTTATTCACACGTTCGGAGACGCTCATCTTTATTTGAATCATCTGGAACAAGTGGAACTTCAATTAAGCAGAGAGCCGAGACCTTTGCCGGTTATGCAACTAAACAAGGAAGTAAAAAATATTTTTGCTTTTAACTATGAGGATTTTAAATTGGAGAATTATAATCCTCATCCGGCGATTAAAGCGCCGATAGCCGTGTAGAAATTTATTTATTCTATATCCCGCTCCGGCATCTTACCGCCATCTCCTTTCAAATATACATCAAACCAGTTCATCATACGAACACAAAAATCATAACGTGCAGTAGATTTTTCGTTTCCATGCCCTTCGCCCGGATATAAAACGAGACGCACGGGTGTTTGAGTTCTTGTTTTTAGATGCCTGTATAATTCCACCGATTGTCTTGGGTCCACACGCGGATCATTTTTTCCTGCCATAATTAGTAAAGGTGTTTTTGCATTATCAATATAATAGATAGGGCTTCTTTTGAGCATGAAATCATAGTCCTCCCAGATATGCTTCCGGAAATGGACGTAATAATGTTCATTGGGTATATCACTTGTTCCCCAGGAAGAAATCTGGTTGCTTATCCCTACAAACATGACGCCCGCGGCAAACCGTTCAGAATATTTTGTAGAAAACCACGCCGTTGCATATCCCCCATAAGACCCGCCGGTGACACCGACTTTAGTTTTTTCAACAAACCCCGATTCAATTAATTTGTCAATCCCATCCACGACATCATCAAATTCTTTTCCTGCCGGATCACCCTGACTTGATTTGGTAAATTCAACTCCGCGTCCGGTGCTTCCACGATAATTTGGGTAGAAAACAACATACCCGTTGGCGGCGGCAATTTGTCCGGGCATAGAATAACGCGTAAGCCATCCATTGCTGTTATGCGCTTCGGGACCTCCATGCACAACGGTAATCAGAGGATATTTTTTTGTTTTATCAAAAGCAACAGGATAAATCAATATTCCTTGCAAAAGCAATCCGTCTTTGGATTTATATTCAAAGACATCTTGTTTACCAAACACCTTCTTTTCAAGATCCGGGTTAGAAAAGGTCAATCGTTTTGGTTGTTTTGTGTTGGGATTTAAAATAAATAATTCCGAAGAATGAGTGGCTGAATTTCCGGTAAATGAAATAGTTTCATTTTTACTGATGGTGAAATTATCAAAAACAACACTTCCTTTTTCAAGTATAGTTGTCAACGTTTTTTCAGGAAATTTAATTTTACCCAAGGTGGAATAAACGCCTTCACTGGCAGAGAAATACAGATTTTTGGAATCAAACCAATTCACATTTTCAAATTTACCGGCAAAAGCGGGAAAGAGGTTTTCAGATTTTCCGGTAGAGGCATCAGCAATAAAAATACAACCGGGAGTCGGGTCGTTAATGTCAATACCGGCTAACACAGCAAGTTTCTGATTGTCGGGACACCATGTAAAAGAATTCAGTTTGGCATTGGGGTTTATTTCGGTAAGAAGTGAAAGAGTGGCACTGTTGATAATAGCAATTTTTTGTTTCATGTAAAAATCGTCCACCAGAGAAGTTGGAGTTATATTGGCGGCTAATTTTAATCCATCGGGGCTCCATTTTATAGATTGAAAGCATCCTGCTAAATTAATTTTTTCCGGTTTGAGCGCAGTTAAATCCATAACATAGCCACTCGAATTAATGAGCTCCTCTTCAAAAATTTCCGGTTGATAAGGAAGTTTTTTCTCCTCTTTCTTTTTGGGTTCTCTGGCAACGAAAGCAATCTTTTTCCCGTCAGGTGAAATATCAAAGTTTTGGATATCGGTATCAAATTCAACTAATTTTTTTGCTTCGCCACCTGCAAGCGGTAATTCGTAAATGGCATTTCTTTTTTCATCGTTTCGTTTGGTGATAAAAAGCAAGGAGGACTGCGACGGGTGAATGAGTAAATTCCGTAAATTTTCAAGCGTAGCATACAGGGCAGATTTACCGGAGACAACATCTAACACATAAAGCAATATCTCCGGGTCCTTGTTGTCTTTGAACGGATCTGCGGGGTTGGAGAGTGTATAAATCACTTTAGAACCGTTGTCAGTTATTTTGGAATAGAGCACGGATTTCATCCGGGCAATGTCCATGTAATTTACGGCAGTTCCGGATTGTGAATGAACATTGAGGGAAAATACTAAGAGAAATGTGTAACGAAGGAGTTTTTTCATTATTTTATTTATTTAAGGGCGCAAAGTAATGAAATTTTTTCATTTTAATGGGCTGAGCATTATCATAGAATACTCATCTTACGCAGGATTATTCACGTTATGTGTATTTTTTTAAGGAGTTCATGAAATTGTTTCGCAAAGTTCGCAAAGGAATCTGACTGAAAATGAATATTGAACTGATTCACCGTCCAAAAAGATACAATCCCTTGCCCCAAGTGTTATCGGCGTGTGAGGTGACACAAATAATAAATGTATTGGAAAATATAAAACATAAATGTATGTTAAGTTTGATTTATTCTGCGGGATTGAGGAGAAGCGAACTTCTTCACATGAAAATTAAAGATATTGATAGCCAGCGGATGCAATTACGAATACTTCATTCCAAAGGCAGAAAAGACAGGATAACCCCGCTTAGTGAAACGGCGCTGAAACTACTCAGGCAATATTACCTCAAATACAAGCCAAAAGATTATTTATTTGAAGGGCAACAAGGAGAACAATACAGTGAACGAAGTTTGGCATTGGTATTAAAAAATGCTTGTTTAAAAGCAGGAATAAAAAAGAAGGTGAATTTACATATGTTAAGACACAGCTATGCCACTCATTTGCTTGAAGGGGGAACAGATTTAAGATACATTCAGGAACTATTAGGGCACAAAAGTAGCCGTACTACCGAAATATATACCCACGTAAGTCAGAAGGCAATAAACAAAATAATAAGCCCTTTAGATAAATTAAGCATAAAAATAAAAGGAAATGAAAAAATATAGAAACTTCTGCCTATATTTGCATTTTGGTATATAGGAGGAAGTTTTTAAGGAAAAAACTTCCGCTATAAGTAAGTTGGCTACAACCCTTTTCTCCGTAGACAGTGGCGTGGTAACTTGGCACTTTTGAGCAATTAAAAACAAAAAACGGGGGAGTTACTTTCTCGGTTGACCGCTGCTCCCACCATGACAGCAATAAAAACACAGGTATGTCGGCAGACAATTTCGCACAAATGGACAGCATAAACACTCCGACACACAAGCCGACACAAAAGTTTAAAAAATTGCCACCCACATTTTTTCCCTAATAAATAAACAAATGCAAAACATCAACTCATTAACAAATTCCAAGGAGAATCTAGATTATGTAATGGCATTTTTTTACATGTACAAAAAAAATCTATCCGCAACTCAAATAGCTACTTCAGTTAAGATAGTCCAAGCTGAATTGGATATATATTTAAATCATCTAACTGACAAAAAATTAATCGATGAAATTCCGCCTGCACCCGCACCTAATCCAGACCCTGATCCAAGTGAGAAAAAAGAAAAAATTACGAAAGTTTACAAAATTAATTTTACCGGAATTGAGTTTTGCGAAACGGATTCTTTCAGAAATGCCCCGGATACACCTGCTGATAAGAAACAAACTATCTGTAAAATATATTCCCTGAAATGAAAAACAAAACCCCGCAGGCAAATATTATTGAAATCGATCTTGATCCCGATGCAGGGTTTCTGCTTTCAAAAAAAGCATCAGAACTGATTTTAGCAAGGATAAAAAAAGGAAGCGATAGCATTAAAACAGCAGTTATGATCAACAAATCTCCCTCCTCTAAGCGGGGCAGTTGGTTGGCGAAAGGCAATCTTGCGCTTGTACCCACCACGGCTGATGTTATTATAGTGAATTTGCCTAAAGGAAAACTTCCGGTAAAAAAAATGTATTTCTACCAGTTTTCGGGTATAGTTACCACCCCTGCAGACAATGGGCATAAACAGTTCTTCAAAAGAGCTGTGCAAGATTTTTTATCTTTCATATTATTTCCGGTGCACTTCATTGCCAAGCTTTGGATTGATCTTTTCAAATTCGTATTAGGCCAGGGCGATCCTGCCTCAATAGCAAAAGGCTGGATTGGTGAAAGCGACCTTGAAAAAATTGCCTACAAAATCCCTAAAGTGCACAACCCAAAAACACCCAAATCTTTTTTGCCATCTGTTCCGGCCGAGAAAAGCAAATATTCACCCGCGGAAGCAGGCCTTGGAATATGGGTACAGCCCAATTTAAATGATCCCAGGTTAATAGCGCTGATTGATCCGAAAAGAAAACTTTCGGCACAAATCAATAAACATCAGCATGATGTTATTTATAAATTCACCAATGGTTACCCTAAACGCGTGTTATTTTCATGGCTGAGCAATCGTTATAGTTTAAATGACGGTTCGTGCTATGGCTCGTTCATCTACTCTGAAAATAACAATTAAAAATAACAATTAAAAATAACAATTAAAAACAATAATTAAAAACAATAACTTATGAGCATTCTAAAGATTCACGAAGCAAAAAAGGTTGATGCAAAAACCAATGAGATATTAAGCGCATACTTAAAAAAATGCACTGATAATGGCAGCATTAGGGATGGAGATAATCTTCGTGAAATTGATTTTGATTCTAAGAACAAGGCGGGGTATTTCCCTAGAGCCCATTGTATTAATCTTACTTATGCAGGTGTAACAATATCATCTGCTAATGAACCTGTAAAGTTAGTGAAAAGTTTAGCTCCTAATGGTAAACCAATTTACGTAGTACTTTATAGGTGGGCTGGAATACAAGGTGTCACCAAGCCAACGAATGAAAATATTGATCCGAATATGGTGGATTTCAATCTGGTTTTAAGAAGTGTTAAACCCTTTCTTAATTTTATAAAAGGTCTTGTGGATTTTTTGATTAAGACCTGGGATCAATTGTTAAATTTATTTGGCATTGGTGAATCTCATAATGAAAAAGACCCTATCACAGAAGCTCATGTTGCTGAATCTGATTTGGACAAAAAGATTTCCCAAATTCCCAAAATTCATGAGCCAAAAAAGCCAAAACAAAAACTGCCTGAAGATCCTACAAGGTTAACTGATATAAACCAACTTACAAATATATTTGTTGCCAGTTCAGAAAAAGAAGCGGGTCTTGTTATCCTTTTCTTTTCTAAATCTCAAAAGTGGTTACAACTGTGTGATAACGAGGACGTATCTGATAATATGCAAAAATATGTCCCAGCAGAAAAGAAAGAGGATATTCCCGCTGCTACCAAGTTTCCTGGTGATGTAACACATATTTTAATAAAATGGGCTAATTCTCCTAGAACAGGAGCTAATAAAAGTCCTTACACCGATGAATCCGGGGCTTTATATGGAAAAATCACTTTTTTTGACCATGTCTAAATCTTATTACTTTGATAAAGACATTAAAGGAAATCTATTATCAGAAACGCCTATTGTTATCATAGAAAAGGCGTTTCTGGTAATTGAATTATTTATTACCGGGATAAAAATCGACTTTCGGCTGGAGCCTCATGATTCGGATTCTAAACGGCCTCCAAAACGGATAGTGGAAGGGTATATGAATGCACGGATTAAAAGCTACTTCGCAACTCCTGAAATGTTAAGAATGTCCATAACAATGAATATGCATCATCCGGGAGGAAGTTTAGTTAGTTTTCCTAAACCACAGCCTTTGTTCTTTGTACCCGCTAATACATCGGACAGCACACAATTAATATTCAAAGATGACAGATATGCGACTGATGAAATCGGAGGCATATCGCTCACGGACCTGAGGTATTATTAATAAGATTTATTCGAATTAATACTGCCTGTATTATCAACACAAACTAATACCTTTTTAATATGACAGAACAAATTCCTGAAAAAAACTATCAAGAGGTAGTTGACCGCTCAAACGAAATTTTTAAAAACTTCTATCCTTCAATCGGAAGCCTGCCTAACAGTATCAAAGTACTTGAAATGAACTTTGCGATCGTAACCATGTATATTGCAAGAGAAGCATGCAAAAAGTATGGAGCCGCAATGGAACTTATGAAAGCAATACCGGAGGCAACACCTCCGAAAGTGGGGATGAAATGGCTCTTAGAGTTAGGTAGAGATGTTATCTGGGCTTATTTTAAAAAAGATCAAAAGTTGTTTAAGGCTGTACGCGATGCTGTGGAAAATGGGTGTCGCATTACGTATCAAGATCTAATTGATGGCCGCGAAGATGAAGTCAGGAAATTCCTTAAGAAATATCAGCATATTTTATAACCGGACATCAGAATGGATTTAAATAGAACTACTCGTGAAAACACACAAAAGTAAAATATCCGTTAGCGGTATTCTGAAGGCTTCGAACAGGCGCAATGTTATTGCTAAAGGATTAATTGAAACGGGCAACGACAACTGGCTAATGGTAAGAAAAGAATCCGATAATGCCATCATTGCAATTTCAAAATATTGCAGGGTAAAAGATGTTTCTTTCACAAGTAATGGTAGGGAAAAATTCACCATACTTGACTGGCCCAATAAAAATGTAGTTGCAAGTGTTACCGCATTGCCCGATTCAAGATCAAGATTCTCCAATGTGCAGTACAATGTAGGTGCAGTTCTTACCTTCGATTACAAAACAAAGAAACTAACAGTCAATCCGGGAGGAATTGTTGTGAATGCCGGATTTGATTCAAACAACAAATTAAAGAATGGGGAGTATTTAATATTCCAGGCAGATTTTCCTCATGAATTTGGTGATTCCTATATGCACCTGAGTAGTTATTCCAAAACCTGGTTTTTCATTAAAGACGATGATAACTTGAATAGGTATTTACATATTGGCAGCATGAGTCTGGGCTGTTTAACTATTGGAGTAAACGGCAGTGATTCCGACAGGCGCAGATGGAATGATATTGCTCCCCTTCTACTAACTCAACGCATCGCACAAAACGATAGTTATATAGGGAAGCTAATAGTTAAAGGCGCCTGATATTCAAAATAAATAAAAAAATACAATGACAAATATAAAAGCTTTTGTATCAGAATATTTTGATGAAAATAAAAACAAAACAGATAAGGAAGCTTATTATAAGGGAGTTAATAAGAATAATGCCTCTGAGTTATCCGCTTTACTTGCATCCACACACAAAACAAAGCTTACATACAAACCTTCTCTGTATGTTTATCCGGTGGTCGATAAACAGCCCTCCAATAAAATAACCAGCGTATATTCCGGAATTGAATACACCCTGGAGGAGCTCTTACAAATGGATGCAGATGTTGACATGCAACGACAAAAAGAAATTGATAAATTTATTTCCGAAAATCCACAACGGTTAATCGGGGATGAAGAATTGGCATTTATTGAAGCTAACCTTCCATACAATTGCGAACATGTGGTACCTCAGTCCTGGTTTAACAAGGAAGAACCAATGAGAGGAGATTTACACCACCTGTTTGCCTGTGAATCCGGATGCAATTCCTACAGGAGCAATCACAAGTATTTTGATTTTAAGGATTACAAAGAAATAATCAGGGATAAATGCGGTAAGCTTGAAAAACAACTTTTTGAACCGGAAAAAAACAGGGGCGTTGTAGCCAGGGCTGTATTGTATTATTTATTACGCTATACCGGAACAATCAAACAGTATTCCACAGATGATATTAAAATGCTTGTGAACTGGCATAAAGCACAAAAGGCATCTTTGTATGAACTGCACAGAAACCAGAAAATATTTGAACTACAGGGAAACAGAAACCCGGTTATAGATTTCCCGGAAATAGCTGAAAAGCTGACTTTTGCTGTTTAGTCTCGGGGCTACTTCGTTTGCAACACACAAGATTCAAGGATATTTAATTCAAATCCATTTTTTCTAAGGTGGATATATATATTATTTCCTGTTTTAAGCTTTATACCCTCTGAGCCTGCATAACTTCCATCCTCATTGAATGCAGTGGTGCCATTCCAGGCTACCGTTCCATTATTGTGATAAGCATATTTACCTTGATACGCGATTTTACCATCGCTATAATATTCATGTTTTTCGCTCCAAGCAATTGTTGTATTGTCGTGAAATCCCCTGGTTCCATTCCAAGCAATAACACCATTCTTATGATATAAGTTAGTCATAATATCATAAAAATACACATTTATTGTTTCTTCAGAATTATTTTTTAAACTTTATCCTCTCCGAAAAATTTTAAACCCCAACCGCACTTTCCCGACAGACAATATCTCATTCAGCAGACAACTTTACAGGATAAACAGGACGACAGGGCAGTAGCCAACATATAAGGATTAAACGCAGCTTTGCTTTTCGCAAAGGTGCGAAACATACAAGGATTAAACGCAACCTTGCTTTTCGCAAAGGTGCGATTTAATCCTGTGTTGAACTGAACCGAAGGAAACTATAACAGAAAAAAATGAGTATATTTGTTAAACCTTTTAAATCTGTAAAATATGTTTAACACAATAGAAATTGACCGAAATAAACTTACTATTATGGGAGTTGAATTTTCCGATTTGAAAACATTGGAAAGTACTGCAAATGCGATAGGAAGTAATATGTTCGAGGGTTTTGAGCCAAGTCCCAAGGGAATTAAAATCATTAAAGATTATGTGATTGGTAAAATTACTTTGTTTGAATTAATCAAATTCGCAAAGGAAAAAGCATATGTCTAATGCTTATAAATATATTGACCCTGACTATACCTATACCGACCCCAAATCTGGTGTACTAAGAAATTTATTAGATGTATCAAATCCTGACGATTTAATTTTTATCGAAAGTGCTACTGTAACAAAACGAATTAAAGAACTATATGATAACCCTATCAAAATAATTGGAATTGAAAGTTTATTTGCAATTTCCCCTTGATTGTTGAGTTTTTTT
>MEPC01000025.1 GCA_001769655.1 Bacteroidetes bacterium RIFCSPLOWO2_12_FULL_37_12
AAGTTGTACAAGAGTTGGCATCAGTGACTGTAACAGAATAAGTTCCTGCACCTAACGCATTTTGGGTTTGAGTAGTTGCGCCACTGTTCCAGAGGTAAGTATAACCTGCTGTGCCACCGGATGGAACAGCGGTAGCAGTACCATTGGAATTACCATTACAGCTTGGATTAGTACCGGATGCGGAAACAGTAAGCAGAGAAGGATTACTTAATGTTACATTTCCGGAGGAAGTACAGCTATTAGCATCGGTTGCCGTAACAGAGTAAGTGCCTGCTGAGAGCGAAGAAATGGAGGAAGTGGTTGCTCCGGTATTCCATAAATATGTATAAGAACCGGCACCGCCGCTGGCAGAGGCAGTGGCAGAACCATTGGCACCGCCATTGCATCCGGGGTTTGTACCGGTGGCACTGACTGAAACAGCAACGGGATTGGAAAGAGTAGTATTGGCAGAATTAGTGCACGATTTTGAATCGGGGACAGTAATAGTATATGTTCCCGCCACAAGACTGGATGCGGTAGTAGTGGTTTGTCCTGAGTTCCATAGATAGGAATATGGAGAAGTACCCCCTCCGGCTGTAGCTGTGGCACTACCGTTTGAGCCACCGTTGCAGGATGGATTTGTATTCGATACAGAAATGGATATAGCAGAAGGATTTGTAAGAGTAATATTTGCTTAAGCTGTGCAATTATTTGCATCTGTTGAAGTTACAGTATAAGTGCCTGCCGAAATAGAAGAGATAATAGATGTTGTTGATGAATTAGACCATAAAAATGTATAACTGGGTGTTCCACCTGAGCCGCTTGCTGTCGCACTTCCATTAGATCCACCATTGCATCCTGGATTTGTTCCGGAGGTTGATACAGTGAGGATTGTGGGATTAGAAAGTGTCACTGACGTGGAAGATGTACAAGTATTTGCATCGGTAATGGTGACAGTAAAAGTGCCTGCAGATAAAGAAGAAATAGATTGAGTCGTTGCACCTCCATTCCATAAATACGAATATCCGGGCGTACCGCCACCTGCAGAGGCAGTAGCTGAACCATTAGAACCGCCATTACAACTTGGATTTGTACCTGATGTTGTAGCTGTCAATAGTGATGGATTTGAGATTGTGACACCAGAGGAAGCAGTACAACTATTGGCGTCTGTAATTGTGATTGTATAAGTACCGGCAGAGAGTGAGGAAACCGTAGAAGTAATTGCACCTGTGGACCAGTTATAGGTATAGGGTGCAGTCCCGCCTGACGGAGTGGAAGTAGCAGTACCATTATTACCTCCATTACAACTTGGATTTGTACCTGTAGCAGATACAGTTAACAAAGCAGGATTAGAAATAGTAACAGAATTTGAGGCAGTACAGGATTTAAAATCTGTAACGGTAACTGTATAAGATCCAGCCGCAAGTCCGGAGATAATAGCTGTTGTTTGACCAGAGCTCCAGAGATAACTGTAAGGAGAAGTTCCACCGCCTACAGTAACAGTAGCACTGCCATTTGTTCCGCCATTGCAACTTGGGTTTGTTCCTGAAGTTGAAAGAGTCATCGCGGCGGGATTTGAAATAATTACATTTGAAGAA
Source organism: Bacteroidetes bacterium RIFCSPLOWO2_12_FULL_37_12 (assembly GCA_001769655.1). GTDB lineage: Bacteria > Bacteroidota > Bacteroidia > 2-12-FULL-37-12 > 2-12-FULL-37-12 > 2-12-FULL-37-12. The sequence goes on from MEPC01000025.1 coordinate 1,578, forward strand.
GAAGTGCAACTATTAGCATCAGTGACAGTGACTGTAAATGTTCCTGCAGAAAGAGATGAAATAGCAGAAGTAGTTGCGGCGGTTGACCAGAGATAAGTAATACCACCTGTTCCACCGGTGCCTGAAGCAGTGGCACTACCATTTGAACCCCCATTGCAACCTGGATTTGTGCCTGAAGTTGAAACAGATAATAATGTGGGATTTGTGAGAGTTACATTATTGGAAGCAGTGCATGTTTTTGCATCTGTGATAGTAACGGTGTAAGTGCCAGCCCCTAAGCCAGAGCGGGTCGAAGTAGTGGCACCACCATTCCATAAATAAGTATATCCAGGAGTCCCTCCGCTGGGAGTTGCAGTAGCAGTACCGTTGGTTCCTCCATTACAACTTGGATTAGTTCCTGAGACAGTCAAAGATAAAGCGGTTGGAGTAGTAAGAGTGACACTACTTGAGGCAGTACAACTGTTTCCATCAGTGATGGTAGCTGTGTAAGTCCCGGCAGACAAAGAAGAAATCGTAGAAGTAGTTGCGGCTGTAGTCCAAACGTAAGTGTATGTTCCGGTTCCACCTGCACCCGATACTGTTGCTGTTCCATTAGTACCTCCGTTACAGCTTGGATTTGTTCCGGTAGATGTAGCTGTAACTACTGTAGGATTTGAAAGAGTAGTGCTTCCAGAAATTGTACATGATTTTGTATCAGTAACCGTAACTGTATAGGTGCCTGCAGTAAGACCAGACAAAGTGGAAGTAGTTTGTCCTCCATTCCATAAATAAGTATAGGGAGCGGAGCCACCGCCAGGTGTTGCTGTAGCGGAACCATTTGCACTTCCATTACAACTCGGATTCGTACTGGAAACAGAAAGTGTTAAAGGAACAGGATTAGAAATAGTGACACTTGTAGTTGCGGTACAGCTATTAGCATCTGTTGCAGTAACAGTATAGGTTCCTGCAATTAAAGAAGAAATAGTTGAGGTTGTAGCCGCATTTGACCATGTATAAGTAATTGTACCTGTTCCACCGGAACCGGTAGCAGTGGCACTACCATTAGAACCGCCATTACAACTTGGATTTGTTCCCGAAGTAGAAACAGTCAATAAAACCGGATTTGTTAATGTAGTTGAACCGGAAATAGTACAACTCTTAGAATCAGTGACAGTCACGCTATAGGTACCTGCTCCCAACGAGGAACGCGTCTGAGTAGTTTGCCCGCCATTCCATGCATAGGTATATCCTGGAGTGCCACCTCCGGCGGTAGCTGTGGCAGAACCGTTTGTACCACCATTACAACCAGGATTAGTGCCGGTTACAGATAATGTGAGAGCAGAAGGACTTGAAAGAGTGACACTTCCTGAGGAAGTACAACTGTTCCCGTCTGTTGCAGTACAAGTGTAAGTGCCTGCCGCTAACGAGGTGAGAGTAGAAGTAGTTGATCCGGTGGACCAGATGTATGTGAAACTTCCCGTACCACCGGATGCGGACGCAGTAGCAGTTCCATTTGAACTACCATTGCAAGATGGATTTGTTCCGGTGACACTAACAGTAACTGCTGTAGGATTGCTGATGGTTATTGAATTGGAACCGGTACAAGATTTAGCATCCGTAATTGTAACAGTGTAGGTGCCGGCAGATAATCCCGAGATAGTCGATGTGGTTGCCGCATTAGACCATAAATAAGTATATCCCGCAGTACCACCGCTTGCAGTAGTAGTAGCAGAGCCGTTGGTGCCACCACTACAACTAGGATTAGTTCCAGACATAGTTGCAGTAACCGCAGACGGAGCAGTGAGTGTCACTGAATTTGATTTTGTACATGCGTTTGCATCAGTAACTGTCACTGTATAGGTTGCCGCTGATACACCGCTGATGCTTGATGTGGTGGTACTATTTGACCACAGATATGTATAGGGAGAAACACCTCCACTTACTGTCACCGTTGCAGAACCGTTTGTTCCACCTGAACAGGTTGGATTTGTACTTCCCATAGTTAAAGACAAGACAGTGGGTTGAGTAATTGTGACACTGGAGGTTGTAGTTAACGAACCAGCATCTGTTACCGTTACTGTATAAGTACCCGCCGCTATACTGGAAATATCCTCTGTGGTGGCGGCGTTAGACCAAGCATAGGTGTAAGGTGTTGTTCCGCCTGTAACTGTTAAATTTGCTGAACCGGTGCTTGCTCCGTTACAAGTAACATTAGTACCCACAATAGATGCAGTAAAAGTATTTTCAAGTACATTGAGATTATCAATAAAAAGGTTATTTCCAAAACCATTTGTTGCTTCAAATTTTAATATAACAGTTTGACCAACATAAGCAGAGAGATTAATAGTTTCTTTTCTCCAGTCAGCAGAAGAAGCTGGAAACCAATCAGAACTTTGACTGGAAGAATTTGTGCGAAGGTTTGCCGAAACGGCATCAGCATCTTTGCCGGATTTATTATATAAGGTAGTAGGAAAAGATGAACCACAGTCCGTGGAAATAAATACTTTTAATCTTTCGCTGTTGCTATCTGAAAATCGTGCATAAGCTAAATCAAATTGTGCAATTGGGTTTGTGGCACCAGATAAATTTATTTTACCGGTTATTAATTCATCTGTAGTTCCAACATTTGTACTATAGTTAAAGAAATTTATCCATGCAACGGTGGTTGAGGTTCCACCGCTTCCGGTAGTTGATGCTCTGCTTGCCCATGTCAACCCTCCATCTGTATTTGTAATGGACCATCCGCCGGGAGGAAAAGTCCCTGATTCAAATGTCTCGGTATAGGGTATGGCATTTCCTCCTACCTGTATGTAATTGGTTTTAGTTTCAATATCAGAGCCAAAACCATTTGTAGCAGTAAGAGAAACCGTATAAGTACCGGAGGAATTATAACTAATGCTTGTAGGATTTTGAGAAGTGGAAGATGAGGGAGTGGCACCGGTAAATGTCCATGACCAGGAAGTTGGTGTATATGTACTTAAATCAGTGAAATTAACTGATAAGGTAGAACTACAGGTACTTGTTGGTGAGCCAGAAAAATTAGCAACGGGCGGCGAAGAACAACTGTATGCACTCATTCCGGTTAGCCCACATGCTGTAAGATTGGCAGTTGTACTATGTGACATTACATAATTTCCACCGGCTATGTCAGTTCCTGAATCAAGTGTCCGGATGGAAGTTCCGTTTGTAATAGAATAGTGCATAACCTTTCCACTATTGATAATATGTCCCAACTGATGATTGTGACCTAACTCATGCAGTGCCACTGATTCAAAATCCGATTCACCGGCTGAGGGGGCAGTGGGACCAAATTCCCAGGTTACACCCCCTGTTCCATCTCTTTTGAATTTAATATCAATGCCACTTACTCTCCAGCGGGAACCACAACTGGAATAATAACTATAGCCAGTGCCCAAAACACCGGAAGACAACGCACCGGCGCTATTGTCAAACATAATTACATTAGTTCCATCTGCTCCCGCTGAATTAATGGTTGTAGTGCCACCTGTTTCCAACACATTCCAACCTGTGTTACATCTCCAGCTTGTTAGAGCGCGTTGAAAAGCCGCCTTTGCTGTTGTATGCGTATCGAAGTTTACTCCACTGTTAGCAGTGTTTGTACTGTATTTATAGGTATAACCACCCGAACCATTTTGGTTGTATAAGTCAGCTTCCTGTTCAGGAGAGCTAATGGTGGTTTGTGCGTAAGAAATTGTTAAACTTGAACCCGAAGTTCCAGTGCCACCGCCGCCTCCTGAAACCACCACCTGTATGGTTCCGGTGCCGGCATTTGATGGGACTTTAATCTGGATTTGTGTGGATGACCAGCTAACAACCCTATCGGAGGCGGCACTGATATACGTGGCACCACCGTCATCAGCGTTTTTAAATTTAACAGTGCCTGAAGCGGATGTTCCCAAATTACTGCCATTGATTGTTAAAACACTTTGAGTTCCGGCAGTGATTGTAGTAGGAGTAAAAGAACTGATAACTGGAGCGGCGCGTGAAATCTGTGCTTTACGCTCTGAGTCAATGTTTCTGGCTACAATTTTTTCAAAATCATATTTTTTTACTTCACGGTAACTTTTGTTAAGGCGGGAATTTATATTCTGATAAACTTCCGTTTTTACATTTTGATACTTCTTAAAAGGATCAATTGCCTCCCCATTCGATTCATCATATTTAACAAATGCCTGAGCGCTTGCAAAGGGAATAAATTTTAAATTTTCATCTATAAACCGGTTTGAAATTATTTTTTTTGACGTAGAACTTTTAGTTAAAAAAAATAAACCTACATCTCCTGCATTCAGCTCAAGGGTTGGATTGACAACATGGAGATCGCCACCAATTAATCCTCCTTCTGTTATCAGTTCCAATTCGTAGGGAAGTGAACCACCTTTAAATACTTTAAAAACTTCAATGATGTTAGAAGTAAATATCAGAGTGTGTTCAGGATTCCAGAAACAGGATTTACTTTTTACCCTGCCTTCTACAATGAAAGACGATTGGTTTACCCTTTGTTCAAAGGGAACTTCCACCATCAGGCATTGAGAAAATCCGGTGATTCCGAATAAGGCAAATGTGAAACATGAGATTAAAAATTGTTTCATAATTACTAATGTTAATAGGGTTAAAAATTTGAAAAATAAAAAATGTGTGTTACTGTTCAGTCAAAAAATGAAAAAATACAATTTTGCCACAGATTACACGGATTAATGTTGCAAAAAATCTTAAAATCGTGTTTAATCAGTGTAATCAGTGGCTAAATTTTTTTTTCTTGTTCAATTAGCGTTTTAATTAATTTGGGTAATGAACAGTAATAATTATTCGAAGCTAAATATTCTTAAGAAAAATTATATACCGGATAAATATTAGAGTCAAAATTCCGGTCAAAAAAAAGCTAAAGGTAATGAAATTCAGTTGAGAAAACCAATAAAAATCGGGTATTTTATTCACAAAAGGCAAACATTGGTAGGATTTTGTAAGTAATTGATTATTAGCTATTAATGTTTAAGAATCAACGACTGTATTTTTTAACCGTAATTTCAAGAAAATTCATGAATTTATTTTGTAAATTTGAATTTGACGGAATAATAGCGGGTTATTTTACTTCAACTCTGTAAACTTTAGTTCTTTACAAGCTCTAAACTGTACGAGATAGAACAAATGAATATAAAAATTAACCGCTAATTGACATTAATTATTCGCGTAAATTCGCGTTTAATTTATTTATTCACGTAAATTAGCGGTTAATTTATTTTTTCCCAGATTAATTTATTTTAACCGATAAAACTACACTCTTCAAACGAATGAAAAAGTATATTACCTGGATTTCTTTTGTTCTCGTTTTCTTTGCTTTATGGAAAACTCAGGCACAAAATTTAAAATCCGTCACTAAATTCTCACTTACCGGCTTTAATGGTTTTTCTTATTCCCTCTGGGATTCCGCAACATTTTATAAAAATGGAAAACTTATTGATTGGCCCTTCACCGGCGGATTCAACAGTTCACAGTTTTTTCATTGTAAACTGAATGAAGATAATATTCCTGACCTGGTAATCTTTGACAGAGACGGAAATACACTTACAACTTTTATCAATACGGGTAAAAATGAATTGCTTCCTTTTCGTCATGCGCCCGAGTATGTAACTAATTTTCCCGCAATGTATAATTGGATACATGTATATGACTTTAATTGTGATGGTGTTGATGACCTTTTTACTTCTGAGTACGATTACATAAGTTCCTACACAGGAATCATGAAGAATAATCAGCTTAAATTTTCAAATAACTCTATTAAGCTGAAAGCAGATTCTCTTCCGGTCTTTTGTCCCTCTTCTGATATTCCAGCTTTTGCAGATATTGATTTCGATGGAGATATGGATATACTTTCGTTTGATCAGTTTGGCACCCGAGTGGTTTATTATAAAAATCTTTCTATGGATAATTTTGGTACCTGTGACACTCTTTTATTTTCTTCTCCCGTTTGTTGGGGAAATTTTTCTGAAGATTTTTCTACTAACAATGTTAATCTGAATGACTCCTGCTCAGGAGGAAGGTGGGCTAAAAATGGCATAGTTGAGAATAATCTGCATGCAGGCAGTACCTTGCTTGCTTTGGATTATGACGGAGATAACGATAATGACTTGTTGGTCGGTGACATCTCATTTTATTATTTGAATTTACTCACGAATGGGGGAACAAATAACTACGCAAATATTACTGAACAAAATCCGACTTTCCCCACCTCATCTGATAAAGTAAATATCCGAATTTTTCCCGCTTCTTATCTTATTGACATTGACAATGATAATATCAAGGACCTTATAGCGGCTCCAAATGCTCCTCCTGCTTCGGCTAATATAAACCAGATTTTTACCTATAAAAATACTTCACTGACAACATCCTATTCACTACAATACCTCAGTGACACTCTCTGGTCAGGAAAAACCATTGATGTGGGAACCGGTGCCATGCCCGTATTTATTGATTTGGATAAAGACGGGTTGAAGGACTTATTGATCGGGAATCAATTTTATACCTATAATAACGGTAAGCAAACCGGGCAATTAATGTATTTTAGAAATACTGGAACTCTTTCCTCTCCTGCTTTTACTATGGATACGGATGATTACTTATCTGCGTCTTCGTTTGGTTTATTTGGATTATCTCCTGCTTTCGGTGACATGGATAATGATGGTGATTCAGATTTACTTTTAGGGGATTTGGAGGGTCATGTTCATCTTTTTTTGGATACTGCCGAAGTAAATTCACCAGCTAATTTTGCTTTAAAACAATTTAACTATAAGAACATTGATGCCGGGAACAGTGCCATTCCGCAGTTATTTGATTTGAATGAAGATGGAAAACTGGATATTATAATAGGGGAGAGGGGAGGTAGAATAAAATACTACGAGAACATAGGTACGTTAACAGAACCGGATTTTTCAGATACACCAACCAGTTCATTTTTAGGAAAAGTAGATGTGATGAAACAATGTTGCACGGGGTATTGCGCACCACTTTTTACAAAATCGGAGGGAAAAATCATACTTTTAGCCGGTTCAGAAAATGGATGGATTTATGAATACGATGATATTGCTAATAACCTGAACGGTAATTTTCTTCTGATTGACTCCGTGAAAATTCCAGGTCATAGAATATTTTTAAGCATGGGAGATATAACCAATGATAATTCATCAGAAATGGTAATTGGTAATTTTGGAGGAGGAATTTTTATGTATAAACTTTCATCTGCTACGTCAATAAAAGAGAACGTCTATTATCAAAATAATTTCCTCTTTTATCAATCGGGGAATGATTTGAATATTGAGATTTTTAAACATTTATCTGATTTACCTTACGAAATCACAATCTATAATTCAAGTGGCACCTCTGTTAAACAGCTTTCGGTTTTTCCATTTAATAATCGTTATAAAATTCCAATAGGAGAGATTTCTGCCGGGTTTTATTTTATAGTGTTAAGAAACAGGGGAGGGGTAGTTGTTGGAAAATGGGTGAAGATGTGAAAACTTTAGTGTTACATAACAGTAGCAATGCTATCCTAATTTTTTTCGTACGCGATTTGATTAATTCAGTTTTTTTGTTTTATTTTGTAAGAGTTATTATAGATATAATAGATAAAAATGCCTGAGATTAGTAGATTTTTTGGAATTATTGTAAGAATGTATTTTAATGATCATTCCCCACCACATTTTCATGCTGAATATCAGGAATACGAAGCAAAGTATGATATTAAAACATTGAAAATAATTAAAGGCAAAATGTCTAAACGTGCAAATGCATTAATTTTAGAATGGGCAGATGATCACAGAAAGGAATTAATCAAAAACTGGGAATTATCAGCCGTTCCCAAACCTTTAAAATCAATAGAGCCATTAAAATAATTTTTTTTATTATGAATAAGATTGTGAGAATAAAAATTTTAAATAATTATCGAATCCGTTTAAAATTCAATGATGGTATATCAAAAACGGTAAATTTTTTACCATTTATTGGAAAAGGATTTACAAAGGAAATTCTTAAACTGAATTATTTTAAGAAAGCTACCATAGAACCTGGAGGTGGCATTGCTTGGCCCAATGGATACGATTTTTGTCCTGATTTTTTGAAAGAGTATGTAGAAATTACTCCCAAAAAATAATCATAAAATAAAAAGATGCACTAAATCAGTTTACCTACTTCGTACTATCTGCAATTCCTATTTCATTCCCAATGACTTGATTTTTCAGCTTGATAAACTTTCCGTTATTACTTTGCAATTTGTATTTTACAGAATAAAAATACGTGCCTTTCTCCAACTCATCCACGGGCAATTCAAATTTCAGCAAGCCCGGTGTGCCTTCCATCAACCACTCTTTCACTACCTGTCCAAGATTATTATAAACTATGAGTGACACTGTTCCTTCTTCGGGAATAAGCGCTGTGAATTGTAATGGTGTATTTTTGGAAGGATTCGGATAGGGCTCACTTACTTTTATTTCTTTAAATTCTGATTCGACTCTTACCGCAATGGTTTTAGAATAATCTTCATCATTTGTTTCTGCATTTCTGGTAATTTTTACCCGGTAGTAAAAATTTGCAGGAAATTTTTCACCGAGGTCTCTGTAAACATAGTGTGTTAAACCCTTTTTGATTTCAGTTATTTCCGGGTTACCGGCAAATCCCATGTTGCTTGGGTTTAATCCACTTTCTACCGTAAATTGAACTTTAGCGTATTCCTGAGGAGTATCCCATTCCACCGAAACAATTCCATCCTCATTTTTCCCATTAAGATTAACAATTTCTACAATGGGTAGCGGAGAACCCGCGCTTTGAGAACCAAAAGTCCAGTAATTATCATTCGATGCGTTGCTGTTTACAAATTCTACATATTTACTTACATCATTTACATTCACAGGGGTAGTTTGAGTTGTCCAGTTAGATGCGGGTACACCACTGTTATTTGCTAATAAAAGATCCGCAATACGTTGAGCCGAATTCAGAGCTCCAAAATCGCTGTACTCATAATATAATCTTCTGCGGGTATTTGCTCCATTAACACGGTTACTGGTCCAATAATATTTATCGGTAATGCCACCCGGAAGTTTGGCAAAATCAATGTAATTATAGTTTATCGGAATAGCTTTGTAAAACCGACATTCGTTGGTATTTTCTTCGTTTACTCCACCGGTAGTCACTTCGAGTGACATTAACCTTAATGTGCCACCGTCACCTACCGGGAAATAATGCATCCCTGCATCTTTCTTAATATTTCTGGAAACAACTCCTTCCACATAAGAAGAGGAAGAACAGGGAATATACTTTTTTACTCCATGAGAATTCAAAAATAACTTAGAGGTTGCACTTAATCTTAAGATTCCCGAGGTTAACACAAGTACTACACTATCGGCGGGTACATTATCATCCATATCTAACGAATGGTCTGAAATAGCACCCGAACTTCTATTGATGGTTAGCTTTTGAAGTTTTGAAATACCAGAAGGAAAAGAAAAAGCACCGGAATTTCCTGCTATTTCAAGTTTTGAAAGAGAAGTAGTGATAAAATTCGATGCGGCAACCCCTGAAATCTGACCAGATACAGATATAGAGTAACTTCCTACATTGACACTGCCCCCATTGATAATTATATCATTGATTTGCGCGTCTGAAGTAAGATCGATGGTATGATTTACAATAATGTTGTCGTTATTGCCAGGAGTTCCTACCGGAGACCAGATAGCAATGTTATTCAAATTTCCATTTGCTATGCTGATATAATCTATTGCATACAGTATATGAGAACAATATACAGTTAGCAATAAATAAATTAAGGTAGTAGTGGTACTGAGTAGTTTGTGATTGGTTTTCATATAGTTACCCTCCTTTTTGACTGTGTAAAAATTTTTTATGCCTGATTCTTAATACAAAGATGAGGGTAATTTGCCAAAGGGGTTATAAGAAAAGAGTAATTTCTTACGCAGTCAGAAGATGAATTATACCAACCTGAAACAGAAATACTAAAATTAACCGCTAATTGACGCTAATTATTCGCGAATATACGCGAACAAAGAAATAAAAAAATTAACCGCTAATTTATTTATTCGCGTAAATTAGCGGTTAATTTTTATTTGATACAAGCCCTAGCTTTGCATCAATTTCAGCAAATTACTATAATAACTATTCCGGTTTATCTTGGATAATAGCCACGCATTATAATTAATTCCTTCATTACTTCCAGGTTCTAATTTATAGGGAATGGATAAGAATTGTTCGATGCCTTTACGTACTTTTTTGTTGGAAAATGGCTCCGGAAAACGCAAAAAATCACGAAGAAGTTTAAGGAATTTTAACTCTCTTTCATACGCCTCCAAAGTTAATAATGAACGAAAAGAACGTTTCATTTCAGCTATTCTGTTAAAAATATATTCCTTGTTATCCAAATCGAAATGAATGATAACTTCTATAAAAGTAATTTGCATTTGAATTTGTGGTTCCAACTTATCATACTTATCTTTTCGTAAAATCATAGAAAGATTCTTTACTGCCTTCGATAAATCTTGTTCACTAAAATACAACGTAGCGAGGTTTAGATAGAGAAAAAGGTCATAAAATGAGATTCCTTTATAAGCTGGATCTTCTTTTAATCCTTCAAGAAGCGCAATGGCTTCTTTATTCCGGTTTAGAGATGCATAATTGATAACCAGACCGTTATGATAAATAAAAATATATTTTTTAAATAAAAGTTTATTGAACGACTCCAATTCAGTTAATAAAATATCGGTCCAATGGAGTGACTCCGTAAATTTTTTATTCTTAAATAAGGTATTAATAATCCAACCAAGAAGGGTAATTTTCTGTTCATGATTACTGATGTTGAAATAATTGGATTTTTCAAAATCAGACCAGCTTTTAAGTAAAAATTCTTCGAGGGTTTTAAATTCCTGTTTTTGAAGAAGTATCTCGCTCACGCAAGTAAAAATCTGGTGACGTACCTCAGGCAATTTATAGGTTTCTTCTTTTACTTTTAATTCAGCAAGCAAATGCTGTAACTTTTCAGTAATATTCGTCTTCCGGCTCGAGAAGTTTGTTTTTTTTAACTCGTGTTTTAGCGATGAAATAATGTATTGAGATTCTTTAACCACCTGGTAATGTATATCGTTTTCTTCTCTTTTACGGATGATTTCAGCGGGATCCGGGCTATCAATCCGGTCACTGATTTCGATCATCTGGTTGTAAATCATATCTAATAAATCATAATACTTGAATTCAACGGAAGATTTTTCCGCTTTTATGAGCAAAAACAAGGCATGGCGATAGGCACGTTTATAAGTGTAGATCCTTGCAAGATTTATAGAATTAATGATTTTAATCCTTTCATCCAACTCATCATATAAAACTAATTGGCTTTTTTCAATTTCCCGGAGTAACCTGCCTTTTAACCGGTAAAATGCATTCCGGTTCCCATCGGGATAAATTTTTTGTATAAGTGCCTCATCCTCATCTTTATACTCTCCGCTTTTTAATAAATCAAAAAGTTTAATGTCTTTCCGTTCTTCCTGTGTCTCAATGCGAGTAGTAAATATTTTATAATGTCGTATTTCCTCCTTGTTCAGGTTCTTAATGATATCGGAGAGGTTTATCATGGGTATAGGGTATAAAGGTATAGAGGTATAGGGGTATAAATCGCAATAATCACCGCTAAAATAGCTAATTCTTATCTTTTTTGATAAAATGTGGAAAAAATTTTTAAAAAAACTTGTTTTTCTCACTTTAATGTAGTAAATTTATGGTTTAATCGAAAATAGGGTTAAAACCATGATTAGAATCTTTATCAAATCGTTATTATTTTCAGGTCTAATTATACTTGCGCTTGTAGGCAAGTCACAATCGCTTGATATAATTGATTTGTCAACTAATGAAAAATTAAATGAGAAAGGGGAGTATTCATTAAGTGGAAAGGTAAAAAATAATTCTTCAGATTTATTTAATGGGGAAGTTATTCTTGAAGTGTCACTGGATCGTAGTGGAGGAGAGTCAAACCCTGGGATTGATAAAGGTGATTTTGAGTATAATTTAGGAAGCATGACATTAAAAGAGAACGAATTCAAGGAGTTTTCCATTGTAAGAAATGCCGCCATAGATAATTTCAGACCCGGAAAGAATATTATTTGTGTATGGCCAAGATATATCACCAATAAAAAGGATTTACAACGTAATATTATTTGTGTATGGCCACGGGTTTATCCGGATCCAAAAGATAATTCACCAAAAGGAAGTTCAAAAAGAATGGCTGAAAAAGAGAAGAAAACATCTAAGGATTTTTCAGAACAAAATGACCTCTCATTCAATGTTTTTCCTAATCCTTTAGTTAATATTACTTACCTGCTTATAAATAGTTTGGATGAAAGAATTGTTCATGTAAACGTGATGAATAATTTCGGTCAATTAATAAAGACAGTGGATGCCACAGTACCCAAAGGGCAGACATTTGTAGAGGTTGATTTAAACGATGTTGGAAATGGGGTTTACTTTTTCGAGGTGACCGACAACGGTAAAAATCATTCTATCAAAACAGGAGTGAAGAACGAGTGACTGTGTTTATACCTTAAATCCAATCACTATGTAATTATCCGTCTGAACTTCTTTTCCTTTTTATGATGTGGGCAATAGCTATACAGCTGTGTATAATGGTTTATAAACCCCTTCGTTATTGATAAAAAAAATTAACTTTGTGGATAGAATGGTAATATTTAATATCCTACTAACGCAAATGACTAAACCCCAATTTTAAAATAGAAAAACGGAATATTATTGGCAGTTTACGATTTGGTGCAGATAAAACAGAAACTACCCCGATATTCAAAGGATGATGATAAGAAGCCATGAAATACATTTTGAATTTATTTTACTTCTTGGGGCTATTGTTAGGTGGGCTTTTGTTTGGTTATGCTTTAGTTGGTTATGTAGCTTTAAATGCATTTGAGTTAAAAGAGATGCGGGTGTTTACATTTAGTTTTAAAAAAAATGACTGGATTGTATCCTTACAGTATAAGTATGTCATAGAGGAAAAGGTATATAATAAAAAAATAGACATGTCTGAAGATTTGTATAGAAAGAATTTTGAAATTGGGTTAAAGGGAATAACTATTTTATATTATCCTTATTTCCCCGGTTATTCAGATGTTAAGGGTCTTAATTTAGAAAATCGCAAAAAAAAACCGGTATGATTGTTTCTTTAATTTTCCTTGTCTTTATAAACGCAGTTTATTGGTTTGGCAATAGAAAGAAATGGATAGCAATTTATTCAGGAAAATATGAAGAATATAAAATGTCGGAAACTGCTCCTCGAACACAAGCTTTTCCGGAGCTGTGAAATTAAAAGGGAGCAAATATGTATTTTCAGAAATGGGCATAAATGAATTACAAAGAAATAGAAAACGAATGCTGGAACTCTTTGAAGGGTTTAAGGAATATATTGAGAGTGGAGAAGATACTGCGGAGACGGAGCGGATAAAGAGGGAGATAGAGGAGATGGAATTTAGAGATGGGAAGAAGAAAAAATAAAAAAACAAACCAACTTTCAAAAGCTCCGGAAAGCGGGGCTTTTTTATTTTACATCGCTAATACTTTTCTGATAGCATCTTTAATTTCATCAAGGGTTTGCGTATCAATAGTGCCGAGTTTTTTAATAAGTCGTTCCTGCGATAATGAACGAATTTGAAAGCAATCGGCTGCAGAAGTTTTGTTTAGCCCATTGATTGTATCAGGTTCAATTTTGACCATCCATGTAGCAATACTATATCGGTCTTTCCAGTCGGTAAGAGGCACAATTACTTTTAAAGGTAGTTTGCCTAGCTTATCATCATTGACAATGATAGCCGGTCTTTTCTTTTGTATTTCAGCCCCTTTGGTTGGGTCAAGGTCTATCAACCAAATTTCACTTTGCTTCATAAAATTTTTCAAAATCTAAAGTAGTGAATGCGGTTAACTCTTTGTCGTTTACATAATCATTGTAAAGTTCATCAACAGCTAATCCCATTTGGTGATTTAATTCATCTTTTTTAATGGACTTAATGGTTTCTTCCACCACATAGAATTTTTTATTGAGTGGCAACCGTTTAATTTCTTGCATTATATCTACCGTTTGCATAGTATTTTATTTTTATTAATGTACTGTCACTATTAAAAAATCACAAAATCTAACCACAAAGTAATAATAAGAAATTCTTTGTGAATCTTAGTGCCTTCGTGTTACAAATTCAATTAGTATGTACATTGTTTGTGTTTTGAAATCTCAAAAAATTTCAAAATCCAACATAGTTAGCTACAAAGATACAAAATATTTGAATATAACAACCGGTTTCATAAAACAGATTTTAAAATCAGTTCAGCAGAAACTAATCATATTGTAACAAAGGAAATTCAATAAAAATTATGTATCTTTATGCACTCTAATATGATAGAAAATGGGATGCCTTAAATTAAGCTATTGCGAAACAGAAAACGAATTTGAAAAAGCGGAAGTGTCCCCGATTCGAAAATCAATACAATTCAGAATAAAATGCAAAGTTGAAAAAAATCACCCAATGATAAAGATGTATTTTTTCAAATAGATAAATATGATATTCAGTAAGATAGTTACAATCTTAAAAAAAGAGAGAAAATTTTCGATTAAAAGGTGTTATATATTTTGCTTTGTAATATCTATTTTATTTATCTGTTGCCAGCCTCCAATTATAAAGTCAAATAAGAATAAGAAAAATAAAAATGGAGATAAAACAGGTTTATGGATAGAAACAATTGATAGCGTTAATGTACTTATTTGTAAATACAAAAATGGATTAAAAACAGGACAAGCGACTATATTTTACAAATCAGGGGCATATTCTCGGTTGACTTTTAAAAATGGTAAAAAAAACAGTAAAATGAAAAATTATTCAAACAATAACATTCTATGTTCTGAGATTAATTACTCCGATGATAAAATTATAGAGCATAAAACTTATTGCAGTCCGATTTTTTAAGTGCCCATAAGCTTTTGCGGAGCAATGAAATAAATATGATAAAATATTTAATATTTAATCTTCATCTGTGTACTTCTTGTAATTCTGTTATTAGCGAAGCAAGTAATGTTGATAATCTTTCAGATACTTCAACAGGCGTAAGTAAAGTAACAGACGATTCTTGTGCTGACGATTCTCTAAAACAGAATTCATTCATTTGGTATTCATCATTTGATTCGCATAAGGCAGGGATTATAATGAAAAGAGGAGACAAACTGGGTAGCATTAAAAGTGCGGATTCAGCTATGGTCTTGGTTGGAAAAATATATAAAATTCAGCTGGAAAAAATAAAAACGAAAGGAGACACTATTTTTGTAAAAATAGTTAATACCAACTATTTCACCCAACGGATGGGAAGTACCGGATCCTCCGAATTTATTTTATCCTGTATCTACACGCTGACTGATCATTTTGGCTTTAACTACGTAAATTTCTTATTTGAAGAGGGTGATCATGGAGGACAACCGGGAACTAGAGATAAAAATCACCATTTCGTTGAAAAACCAGAAGCGATCTGTCCTTAATAGCTTATATATTACCGGTAAAATAAAAAGTGTTATTCCTGAGCACTTTCTAAACTTCACATGCTTTTTTGTAATTTTGCTTTTATATGAAAATTATTTTCTTAAGTTATGCACTACTTTTCTCTTTGACGTGCTTTAATTCAATGGCTCAAAATGACACAGATATGACGAAATCTTTTTTTAATAAACATCGAATTGGATTTATAGCAGATTACCAATTTCACGAATATTCCTCAATAGGTTTCTCAATAGGAAAAGTTGATTATTCAATGGGAAATAATCATTTATTAATGGGAAGAGGGTTTGTTTTGGGAATCAATAAAATTTTTAATTACGAAAATGAAAAAAAACAAATAGAATCTCTGATGGCAGTTAAATTATCCTCCTTTATAAATATAGTTTATTTGCATTGTGGAGCAAACATAGAATACTATTTAAAAGATAATCGCTATAATTTACAAATTATTCCTGAAATTGGCGTTGGGTTCGTTTGTTTATACATAACCTTTGGTAAACGACTTGAATTAGCAAAGAATAATTTGAATGTTGGTAAAAACAATGTTATTTCAATAAGATTGATTGTACCAATTGATCAAGGTATTTTCGGCATTGTTCCTTAACCATAAGTATCCCGGAAGAAGAGAAATAAAAAGATACAAAATTCATATTGCGAGCGAAAGGAATATTTTTAAGATAAGAGCTAAGAAATCACCCCCACGTAAACAGATGCAGAATACAGATAGTTAAGGCTGTTATGTCATTTTGAGCACGTCAACTCCACCAGCTATAATTGAAACTCGGTAAAATATTGCAGACTAATGATAGTAAAGCTTACTAAGCAGAATAAGAAAACTACGGATGTGGTTATTCTGGAAAATGAAAATAATTTAGTTATAAAGAAGGAAGGGAAATTGGGAAAACCTGTTTCCTTTTCTTCAACCAGCAAATGTGGTAGTTATGATGGTGCTATTATAGAAATTCAAAAGCTTACAAAAGAATATCAGACCAAAGGGTATGTATTAGGAGATGAATCGATTGGGCTTATTAACTTTGAAACTTTCGATAAAGCAAAATGGCACTTAGGTGGTGATTTTCCAGCAGAGTTAAATCCTCATCAGGCATACATACATACGGGATTTTACATTGGTTGGTTAGTTCGTAACAGCTTAATAAGTGATGAGTTTAAAAAAGAAAGTAAGGAATACATACAAAAATTTTTAGCTAAAAAAATAACGGCTGTAGAACTATACGAAGATCAACTTGACGGAGTATTTAACTCGAATGATTTAAATGATGCAGGATTTAGATTTACGAAAAGTTATTTTGATTTTGAGAAAGGACAATATCTAAAAGATTACGAAGAAACATTAGCTGTAAACTTACCTACACTTTTTAATGTTCAAAACACTTGGGAAAATTTTGAAAAGATTTGTAAGTTTTTAGATAAGCGTTACAAAGATTTTGAAAAGTGAAAATGTCCCATAAGTTTTCACCAAGAAGTTAAATAAAAATGTACGATATTTGCATTTTAGAGAAACGTTTCATAGCTACATTAATGAAGCTGACGACAGATTTATACAGTTGGTTTATGGAATGAATAAAGTGGATAAAAGGGGTACCATGGTATTTACTGTTTAAGGCAAACCGCTAACCCAAAAGCAATATTAAGCTGAAATTGACAGCTCAAGAAAGTAATATGAGCAGGAAGATTATATTAATAAGAAGAATCAGAAAATTTGAATATTTTTTTAAGAGTGGTATCTTGAATTTAATTCAGGTAAGTTACTCCAGAAAAAATCAAAACTGCTATAAAAAATATGAAGCAGGAATATTTTATAATGAATAGATCTGTTTTCTTTGTCAGCTTAAGCATAATCTTACTATGGGTTATTTCATCATTTATTTTTGTTCATAACTCATTACCTTCTGATGGGAGTTATGATATTGGTATTCCATTTACATTTATTAAACTTTGGGTAAGCCAATTAGATGATCATATTAAATATAAATTTATGGGATTTAATTTAGTAATTGATTTAATAGTAGTTTCATTAATAATTTTTTTAATAAATAAAATAATTCAAAAAATATTTCTCAAAAAGTTGAAATAAATATTCAAATCATTTAGTATCCTCGGTGATGGTCTTAAGTTTCCCAGAGAAGTGTAATAGAAAAGTACAAATATTCGAATAGATGCAAGCACCAAGTGCAGTAAAAGAATTTTAACCAACAGCTAATTTTAACCAACAGCTAAAGAAATACTTTTAAAGACCCTTCAAACAAATAATGAATCCTTACTATTTTTTGTACTACAAAATTTACGTTTTTTTAAACTCAATTAACCATACCCTAAAAAATACTATAATTGAGTGGTCTGCAATGTGCCTCGTTACAGCCTTGGTAGGTTTGAATCTTTTTACTTTGATTGTAATCTTTGAAATTAAGTCAGGTCACATATATATTGATAGTGCATTTCCGGAGAAATCACTTATGGGAATTATTCTAATAATAAATTATTTTATATTTAATCGAAAGGATCGCTATAAAAAGATAATAAAAAAATATACCCAAAAAGACAGTTCATTGAGTAGCATTCTTGTTGTGTTTTATTGTATAATGACTTTTTGGCTATTTTTTCATTATGGTTCAGAGGCAAGAGAATTAAGAATCAAACCTTAAACCCAATCACCATGCAATCATCTGTCTGAACTTCCTTTCCTTTCCAGTCATCAAAAAATTGTAGCAGAAGTTGTTCCTGTTCACGTAGTGGCACTGACTGAATGGAAATTAAGTGGCTTTTGAAGTTTTTGGTGAGAAGTTTTTTATTGTTTTTTCCACCTAACTGGTCAGCAAAACCATCCGAAAAGAGATAGACACAATCACCCGGGTTCAATAACACTTTATGAGTGGTAAAAGGCGAACCCGGATCTGTGAATCCACCAATGGAATAACGGTCGCCTTTTATTTCAATAAGCTCATTATTTCTCAATATCCATAAAGGTCTTACCGCTCCGGCAAATGAAAGTTCATTGCAGGAAGTATCAAGACAGCATAAACATAAGTCCATGCCATCCCGCAGATGTTTTGCTTTTTCGTTTTGCTTTAATGCACGATGGATACCGTCATTGAGGAGGGATAAAATTTTTCCCGGATCAATATTCTTGTTTTCTATAATGATTTGATTTAATAAATCATTTCCAATCATTGACATAAATGCGCCAGGAACCCCGTGACCAGTGCAGTCAACAGCGGCAACTACTTTGAAGTCATTAACGGGGAGATTTTCGGTTTGAGAATTTTTTACATGGTTAAACCAATAGAAATCGCCGCTGACAATATCTTTCGGTTTAAATAATACAAATGCTTCGGGGAACGAATTGTAAATAAATGTTTTTTGTGGAAGAATGGCTTCCTGTATGTTCTTTGCATACGTGATGCTATCCGTTATATCGCGATTTTTTTCTTTAATGATTTCTTCATTTTTTTTGCTTTCTGTAATATCCGTATCAATGACAACAATCTTTTTTAGTTTGCCGTTTTCGTCAGTAATGGGAGTAAGCGTGGACTGAATGTAATATGATTTGTTATCTTTTGAAAAATTTACCGACTCATAAATTAAAGATGTTTTTTCCTCAGAACATTTTTTTACCAGTTCACGAATGTTAGTATGCCCGCTCACTTCATAAAGTGTTTTTCCTTTAACCATTTTATATTCTTCCAGTGAATAACCAAACAGGCGCGTAAACCCCTCGTTTACCCACTCAATTTCTCCCTGAGAATCCATGATCATGACAGAGTTGTATGTCTCACGCGCCACAATGGATAATTTTTCCAATTCCTTATTTATGGCTTCAATTTTTTTCTTTTCCTGCTGAAGTTCGGAAGTCCTCTCACCGACTTTTTCTTCAAGAATTCTTTTTTCGACTTTGAGATTCCGTTCCCTCCATTTTATATATGAATATATAAAAACCGCCGTTGTAACAATGCATATTAAATAAAACCAATTTGTTTTCCAGAACGGAGGAGTGATAATGATTATAAGGGAAGGTCCTTCGGGATTCCAATAGCCATCGCTATTGGTTGCTCTCACCCTGAATGTATATTCTCCCGGATTAAGATTCGTATAGTTAACCGAACGTCTGTTTCCTGAGTAAATCCATTCATTATTAAAACCCTCCATGATATAGGCATATTTATTTTTAGTTGGGCTGGTGAAATCAAGAGAAGAAAATTCAAAAAACAAAATATTTTCCTTGTAAGTAAGATTTAATTCCCGGATATCTGTTAAGGGTGTTTTCTTCCGCAAGGGTTTATTCATCAATTGAATGTCTGTGATTAAAACCGGAGGGACAAAAAAGTTTTCTGTAATTTTATCAGGATAAAAACGGTTTAAACCATTGGGACCGCCAAAAAACATAAATCCGGAACGGGTATTACAGCAAGCATTGGTATTAAACTCAAAATCCTGCAAGCCATCATCCACGTCATAGTTTTTAAATTTAAAAGCAGTAGGGTCAAACCTGCATAAACCCTTGTTAGTGCTGATCCATAAATTGTTTTTACTGTCTTCAGTGATGCAATAAATAAAATTATTTGGGAGACCGTCTTTTTCATAATAAGGATGATTTTTCCCGGTTTCAGGGTCTATTTGATTCAAACCCACCTGCGTTCCTACCCATATATACCCTCGCTTATCTTTATAGAGTGTGCGTATTCCGTTATTACTTAAAGAAAGAGTGTCATTAGGAATATTTTTAAATGTATAAAAAGTATCTTTAAGTACATCGTATTTATTCAGACCATTGTTCGTCCCAATCCACATAAACCCATTATTGTCTTCAATAACTTTCCAGACGAAATTATCGCAGAGCGTATTTGATATATTTATTATTCTAAAGAATCTTGTAAATTTTTTTGTTTCCGGATCATATTTATCCAATCCATTTTCAGTACCTATCCATAGGTTATTCCGGGAGTCCTCAAAAATACAACGTATGCTGTTATTGGAAATAGTGAAAGGATTAGATGGGTCGTTTTCGAAATAAGAGAATTTACGATTTTCAGGGTCAAAGCGGTTTAATCCCATCGTAGTTCCTAACCAGACGTAGCCGGCTTTGTCTTCATACATAGCCCAGACATTATTGTTATTAATGGAAGTACCGTCTGAAAAATCTTTCTTAAGAAAATGAGTGATGTAGGAAGTTCCGGCTTCCTGAAAAATTGCGCCTCCCAGAACCGTTCCTATCCATAAATTTCCTTTTGAGTCCTCGAGTATTGAACGGACATAATCTTCCGTAAACCGGAAGGGGTTGTTTAAACGTTTTTCAAAATGTTCAAATTTTTTTGGTTTGAGGTCTAATTTGCTGATGCCGGCTGAAATGGAACCCGCCCAAAGATTTTTTGAATTATCAATGAAAACAGAACGCATCAGGTCAGAATTTATGCTGTTGGGCTGTGACAGTTCATGAATATGTCTTTTAAATGAAAAATCGTAAGGATTGAATTGAATTAAACCATAGTCAGTGGCAAGCCAAAGTGTGCCACTATCTGTTTGTGTAATGCTACGAACCGTAGAGGGTTCGAATGTATCAAATATTGAATATTTTCGTTTGGTTCTGGATTTTATTTTATCAGAACTTTCTTTTTCATGGGTAAAACGAACGGTTTTCATCTTTTCATTTTCGACAAAAAGATTCAAACCGTCTGCAGTGCCTACCCACAATTTTTTATCTTTATCTTGAAATAAAGAAAGAACAAGATTATCGCTTAAGGAAGTTGTGTCACCAGGTTGATAGGTCCACAATTTTATTTCACCTGTATGTAAATTCAACCGGAAGAGTCCGGTATCTGAGCCAGCCCAAAGTATTCCCGGTGTTGTTTCAATAATAGAAATGACATCGATTTTACTGAGCAAAGAAAAGGAAGGGTAAATATCTTTTATACTTAAAATCGAACCGGATTTCCGGTCAAGGCGATATAAACCGGAAATGGTGCCAATCCACATAAAACCATCACTATCTTCATAAACCTGCCAAACCGTTTTGGGGGTAAGGTCAACAGCCCCCTTTTTCAGAAGGGAATAGCGAATGAATTTTTCCTGCGATATATCAAAATACTGAATTCCTCCATTGAGCGTTCCAACCCATATATTGCTGGTTTTATCCATAAACAGTGTGGTAAGAAGATTATCAGATAACGTGGTTGAATCACCGATTTTATTTTTATGGACAACAAAGGTGTAACCATCGAAGCGGTTCAAACCATCCTGAGTGGCAAACCAAAGAAATCCCTTTTTATCCTGAGCAATAGCTATGACAGGGTTCATGGATAAACCATCCTTCATGGAGAAGTTGGTGAACTTCGGAGGGGAGTAGAAATTTCCTGTAAATTTCTGCGGGAACGCAGAATTAACAGGTACAAGAAATAAAAGCAGAAATAGGAAATACATTTTGTCGTGATACAAATGTCCGAATAATAATTAAATTAACATAGATTAGAGAATAATAAAAATTTCATAGTTTTTCTGCAATTAAAACGGTATTCACTCCTTCCACCAAATCAAAAATTTTTAAAGAAAATTTGTTTTTCAGAGAATCAACCATTGGGGTCAGCTTGTTATAATTTTTTCCCGAAACCTCAGCGTTGAAAATTACGATTCCTTTTTCCAAGGTACGGTTTGAAATCTCCATCCAGAATTGGTTTGTAAAACAAAAATCCGGTACGCAATCATCAATAAACAAATCAATAATAATTAATCCAAATACTTCCTTACTATTGGAAATATAATCGGATGCATCGCAGTAATTTACTTTCAAATTTTTATCGGATGCCAGTTGGAATTCATTAAGGGCAATTTCAATGAGAGTATTATCAAATTCTATGGCAGTAATATTTTTCTGATAATGAAACTTTTTACGGAGAGAGTGAATGACACATCCTCCACCTAATCCTAATAAAAGGATGTGTTCGACCTGCGAGAGATTTATTTTAACAAGAGCGAAGTTCAGTATTCTTTGCAGGGAGCCATAAGAGTAGTTAGCATTTTGGCTATTGAGTTTTTTATTTCCGAAGTAAGAGGTCAGTTCAAGTATTCCATTTTTTTCAGTTTGTATCTTTTTTATGGTGGGAATAAGATGGGAAAAAAGATTTTTCATGAAGGATTTATTTCTTTTCAGTGTTTTTGATGGAATCAACCAGCCGTTGTTTTTTTAAGACATTTGGATAAAGAACATCGGTAGAATCAACCAGATGATACCAGTAAAAAGCGTCATTCCATCGCCCTTGTTTTAGCATTTCATCGCCCTTTTCAAGTTTTGACTTGGTTGAAACTAAGTATTTATCCCTAAGTGTCACCCAAAGTGAGAAAATAATCAAAATAACAGTAATCCAGATAAATGCCTTGGGTTTAGTTAATTGTTGATAGAAATTTTCGAAAAAATTTGTCATGTAGGCAATAAAAAACTATAATCCAACTACAAGGAATTTGCCGATTTTAAACTTACCGCTGGTGTTAATTTTTAAAAAATACATTCCTTCTGAAAGTGAAGAAATATTTACCGTTGATTTATTTATTTCCCTTAGGATGATTTCGCCTTGCGTATTAAAAATTTCTATGTGCGATTTTTCACCATCGGGTATAAAAAGATTCTTCCGGGAAGATATACTATAAGAAACTTCAAACGGGTTAACAGTTTTAGATTCAAGGATTGATGTATTAACAGGAACAAATGTGCCTTTGCGGTATTTTACTGTACCGGAATTGTCGTCTTCCCAGACCACAAAAACAGTTCCATTGGAAAGCGCTACATCAGCGTTTCTGATTTCATCCTGGTCAACAATATCAAATTGAGTTGGGAAACCATTTTTTAAATCATTGGTGAAAAGTATAGGTAGTTCGACTACATTATTAACCACCTGTCTCCAAACGATGGCAGATGCACTCCCATCAGAGGATATTCGTGGATAATTTTGAGAGGAAAGACCCATGATATTCTCCGTGAGCGGTTTTACTGAATTTAACGTTGTGCTTTTCAATGATGATTTACTGAGATAGGTTTTTAAGGTTCCTCCGATGCCGTTCATAAAAACAGAATATAACGTGTCATCTTCTATAAATCCATCGGGTCCCGACGATGGGCAATAGGAAATAGTCCAATTATTGTTTTCAATTGCAAATCCGCTTGGGAATGAAGTGGCATTATCATTAGAAATTCCCACCCAGGAATCCCTCAGGTTGTTATTATTCATTCTGTAAAGCATGGCAATAGTGTCACCGGAATTTGTGATTCCCCCCGGACAGCAATCGCAAACAAGACCCCCTTGCTGGTTACTTGCTTTTACATCTGTCATGAAAGTGTTTCCGTAATCATTTGATTTTGAAATTACCCAACGTGAATCCCCAAAAGAAGGATCAAATTTCATAAAAGCAACCACAGGGTGTCCGGATTTATCAATAGTAATTGCAGGAAAACGCGAGATGCTGTCACCAATGAAATCAACCTGAATGGGAGATGAAAAAGTATTTCCCTTATCGAAGGAACGTATCAAGTATATATGACTGTTTGAAGATGACTCGGGAGTTTGCTTGACCACTACATATACAGTGTCACCCTTCACTGCAATATCAGGACCCATCCAATTACTTGTTGCGACAGACAGCCAGGCAGGATTTAGTTTGATTGGAGTAATGAAGTTGTTTCCATTCCATCGGGAAAAATAAACAGATTCATCGGTCATATTTCCCCAAATCAAAAGAGGATTTCCGGAACCGTCCATTACGATACGAGGATGAAGGTTGCCAAAATTACTTGTCGTTGCATCTGATTGGGAATTCCAGGTGACAACGTTCTGTGAAAAAGAAAGGTGGGAAAAAATCAATAGCAGGGTAAATTCAATAGTTTTCATAAAATTTTATTTTTCAACAAACTTAAATGAAATTTTCTGATTTCACATAAATGGGATAAAAAAGTATCGGTGTTTGGGAATATCGGAGTGTCGGAGTATATGGAACTTTTATAGAAGGAAAATCCTTTATTCCAAAGAATGAATTTTATATTGAATATTAAAAATATAAAACACTGAAAAACAACATATTAAATAACATTACTTAAATAATCTAACACTACCTTATCCACACTAAAGCCAAATTCATGTGGATAAAAAGTCCCTGTTTTGACCAAAAAAGTGGAAAAAAGTGGTAAAAAATGGGAAAAAGTGGTAAAAAGTGTTATATATTTGTACCCGTTATACAATGGAAACAAATAGCAACAACTTTTTATCGGGGGAATATGAATGTAAAGTGGACGCAAAGGGACGTATGTCGTTACCCTTTAAACTCAAGGCAAAACTTCCCAAGGAGTCAGAAAACAAAGTGATTCTGAATCGTGGTTTTGAACCCTGCTTGGTTTTGTACTCCGTAAATGAATGGGAAAAAGTATATACTAAAGTAGCCGCACTAAACGAGTTTAACGAAGAGGACAGGGTTTTCCAGAGAAATTTTGGACGTGGGAACTCTGAACTGGAACTTGATAACCTTGGCAGAATAATGCTTCCTAAAACCCTAATGAAACATGCATCCATAGAAAGTGACGTAATCGTAATTGGGTTGGGGAACAGGATGGAAGTGTGGAGCCCCGCAGTATATGAACAATATCTTATTAAAGACCAGAAAGAATTTTCGAAGCTGGCGCAGAATGTACTTGGGACGAAAGGAGAGAAGGATAAAGAAAAATAACCTTCAAGGTTTGGTAAGGATTTGAAGCGATAGATAACCTTGAAGGTTTGGATTAGAATTAAAATAGAAAATAGAAAATAGAAAACCCCTTGGCTTCAACTTTTCATACCCCGGCGTTATTAAAAGAAACCCTTGAAGCGTTACAAATTAAAAAAGATGGAATTTATGTGGATGCCACTTTCGGTGGAGGAGGTCATGCAACGGAAATATTGAAAAATTTAAACAACGGAAAATTAATAGTATTTGACCAGGACCCGACAGCGTTGAAAAATAAACCCGATGCAGAAAAAGATAAACTCATAAAAATTCATTCCAACTTCAGATTCATGCAACGATTTCTAACATATATAAATATTATCAAAGTGGATGGCATTGTGGCTGACCTTGGAGTTTCTTCTTATCAGTTTGATACACCGGAAAGAGGATTTTCAACCCGGTTTAATTATCAACTTGATTTACGAATGAACCCTCAATCCCCGTTTGACGCAAGAGAAATTATTAACTCATGGTCTAAGGAAAAACTTAGTGATATTTTCTTTGGATACGCAGATCTCACCAATGCAAATGCAATAGCAACAAAATTAATAGAAGAAAGAAAACACAGGAAAATTGAGACCACTTTTCAACTGATGGAAGTATTGCAACCATTGACGCATGTTAATTTCGAGAATAAATTTTTTGCCAGAGTATTCCAGGCATTGAGAATTGCTGTAAACGATGAATTAAATTCTCTGAAAGAATTTTTAAACCAAACTGCAACTATTTTGAATACAGGCGGAAGATTGGCAGTGCTGACGTATCATTCTTTGGAAGACAGAATAGTTAAAAATTTTATGCGTTCAGGAAATGCAGAGGGAAAAATTAACAAAGATGATTTTGGAAATCCGCAAGTGTCGTTCAAATCAGTATATAAAAAACCCATTCAACCTTCGGCGCAGGAAATAAAAAATAACCAGCGGGCGAGAAGCGCGAAGTTGAGAGTAGGGGAGAAGTTAGAAAAAACCTTCAAGGTTTAGCATGGGTATAGAGCGGTGGATAACCTTGAAAGTTTGGGATTAGAAAAAAGAAAATAAAAAATAGAAAATAGAAGAAAGAAAATAGAAAATAGAAAATAGAATTAAATATCACATGCTCAACGAATATAAACAAAATCCAGAGCCGGCAGTCAATGCGCCGGAAGAAAAAAAGGGAAGAAGTTTGTTTGCCCTGTTAGACCGCTGGTTTCGCATCGAACACGGCGTATCATTGAATATCATTCCTAAACTTGCATTCGTGGCACTGATTGGACTGATTTATATTGGTTATGTGCATTATCACGAAAAAACGATTCGAAGAATAAATCGCATGAAGGTAGAAATAGAGGATTTGAGAACTGATTTTACAACTTTGAAAGCCAAATGCATGATTGCAAGCAAACAGAGTGAAGTGGCACGCAAGGTTCAACGGCTTGGTTTAAATGAATTGAAGGAATCGCCGAAGAAGATTATTATAAAATGATAAAATGTTAAATGGTTAGATGGATAAATGGTTAAATAGTTTAACGATTAAAAAATGTTTTTAAAATGAAAGTAAAGAGTGACATAATCATACGTTCCAGAATTGCATTTCTGTTTGTGTTTTTATTGGCATTTATGGTGGTCATGCGGTTAGGTCAAATTCAGTTTGCAGATGGAAAAAAATGGAAAGAGTTGGCACGGGAGAATACACTTCGTTATAAAACCGTACCGGCAACCCGTGGAAATATTTATTCATCGGACGGAAGTTTACTTGCAACGTCACTGCCTTTTTATCGTGTTGCATTAGATCCAACCGTTTGTCCCGATGAAATGTACATCAGAAATATTGATACACTCTCTCAGCTACTTGCCGGATTTTATCAGGATTATCCTGCGGAGTGGTACTACCGGCTTATCCATAATGCCCGCAAGGGAAATTCTATTTTACATCAGAATCCAAAAAGGTATCTGGTAATAAACAGGAAACGCATAAATTATCAGGACAAGAAAAAGATGATGACCTGGCCGATTTTTAAAGAAGGAAGGTACACCGGCGGAGTTATGTTCGAAAAAATAAATATCCGCTTTCTTCCATTTAATACAATGGCACAACGGACAGTGGGATTTATTAATGAGGATAAAGAAGGGGTAGGATTAGAATACACTTTTGATAAGTTGCTTGCCGGTCAGGATGGGAAGACACTTTTTCAGAAAGTTTCAGGGGGAGAAATACCCATTTACAATGAGAACATGGTTAAACCCGTTGATGGTCTGGATATCCAAACAACGTTAGATATTAATCTTCAGGATCTGGCACATGATGCATTATTAAAGACATTAATTCTGAATGAAGCAAAATATGGTTGTTGTATTTTGATGGAAGTAAAAACAGGGGAGATAAAAGCCATGGTAAATCTTGGCAGATTAAAAAATGGAAATTATGGGGAAGATTATAATTATGCGCTTGGAGATCAGGGGTTGAATGAGCCCGGTTCAACTTTCAAATTAGCTTCCATGATTGCCTTGCTTGAAAATACCAATGTTCAATTGGAAGATACCGTGGACACCGGAAAAGGAATATTTAAATTTTACCATTCCGCGATGAAAGATGTGAACAAAGCCGGGTATGGTAAGATTACATTGCGAGAAGCATTTGAAAAATCTTCCAATATCGGCATATCCAAAACTGTGCATAAATATTTTTCAAAACAACCACAAAAATACATAGATGCCCTCTATAATATGGGAATAAACAAAACATTCGGTTTTCAAATTTACGGGGAAGCAAAACCATTTATAAAAAACACAAAAGATAAATCATGGAGTGGAGTGTCACTACCATGGATTTCGATAGGTTATGAATTAAAACTGGCACCCGTGCATATTCTTACTTTATATAATGCAGTTGCCAACGAAGGAAAAATGATACAACCCATCATTGTAAAAAATATTAAACGTTCTGAAAAAACAGTGGAATCGTTTGAAACCAATACGATTAAGCCATCCATTTGCTCTAAAAAAACACTTGGAAAAATTTACAGTTTGCTGGAAGGCGTGGTAAAGCACGGTACTGCAAAAAATATATATTCACCTAATTACACGATTGCAGGCAAAACCGGTACAGCGCAGAAAATTGAAAATGGAAGATATATTCAAAAATATTCAACTTCATTCGTCGGATATTTTCCTGCAGAAAATCCCATGTATAGTTGCATTGTGATTGTTGACCAACCCAATGGTATTGCGCAAACCGGTTCTTCCGCCAGTGCGCCGGTTTTTAAAGAGATTGCGGATAAAATTATGGCACTTCAACCGGGTTATCAGAAAACTATTAAAACCAGAGAACTGCCTTTGGTTACTGTGCCGGCAGTGAAATCAGGAAAATTAGCTGAGGTGAAAGAGTTATGTAATAAACTGGCGGTCTCTAGTTCCATATCGGGAGAGGGAGAATGGGCTCAATCTCAACGCAGAGATAACGCGATTTTGCTAAAAGGATATAATACTTTTCAGAATCTGGTACCAAATGTCCAGGGAATGACACTCCGCGATGCTTTATATATTCTGGAACAAAACGGATTAAAAGTAAAAGTACGTGGTAACGGAAAAGTAAAAAATCAATCCTTAAATCCCGGAGTCAGGTATGAGAGAGGGATGTTGATTGAGTTGGAATGTTAGGGGAAAAAAAAACCTTCAAGGTTTAGTACGGATTTGAGGCGCCGGATAACCTTGAAGGTTTGAATTAGAAAAAAGAAATTAGAAATTAGAATATTAGTATGAAATTGTTAAAAGACATATTGTACAAAGTACCGATATCGTCCATAGTTGGCAGGACTGATCTTCAGGTGGATGCCATTACGGCTGATTCAAGAAAATCGGGTGGGAATTCGGTATTTGTTGCTGTGAAAGGAACGCAGTCAGACGGACATGAATTTATTTCTAAAGCAATCAACAACGGGGCTTCGGTAATTGTTTGTCAGCAACTTTCGCCCGTCTTACAAAAAGAAAACGAACATATCACTTTTGTTCAGGTAGAAGATTCAGCCAGAACATTAGGAATCATTGCCTCAAATTTCTATGATAATCCCTCGTCAAAACTGAAGTTGGTTGGAATAACCGGAACCAACGGAAAAACCTCCTGTGCCACTTTACTTTACGAACTGTTCATGTTGCTTGGATATAATTCCGGATTAATATCAACAATAAAAAATTGTATTGGTGCAGAATCCATACCGGCAACGCATACTACTCCCGATCCAGTGACACTAAATTCTTTGCTGAATAAAATGGTGCAAAACAATTGCACTCATTGTTTTATGGAAGTCAGTTCGCATGCCATTGTTCAGGAAAGGATAGCCGGATTGGAATTCAGTGGTGCGGTGTTCACCAACATCACGCATGATCATCTGGATTATCATAAAACGTTTGACAATTACATAAAAGCCAAAAAAAGATTTTTTGATTTACTTACAGAACATTCGTTTGCACTTATAAATGCCGATGACAAACATTCTGGTATCATGTTGCAAAATTCAAAAGCAGTTAAAAAAACTTTTGGAATACATACGCTCTCTGATTTTAAAGTGAAAATCATTGAAAACACTTTCTCCGGATTGCATCTTGAAATAAATGGAAAAGATACATGGTTCAGTTTTAATGGAATATTTAATGCCTATAATCTAGGAGCCATCGTAGGCACTGCGGTGTTATTGGGACAAGAACTTTCGCTGGTATTAGAAAAATTAAGTTCATTGCAACCTGTACGCGGAAGGTTTGAAAAATTAGTTTCACCGAATCAGGTTATTGGAATAATTGATTATGCACACACTCCCGATGCGTTAGAAAATGTTTTGAATACCATCCATGAGTGCATAAACACCAATCAAAAAGTACTCACAGTAGTTGGTTGTGGAGGAAATCGTGACACTTCCAAAAGACCTATCATGGCAGAAGTGGCGTGCCGGCTGAGTGACACTGTTATTTTTACTTCCGACAACCCCCGGAGTGAAAATCCCATGCTTATATTAGAGCAAATGCAGAAAGGGATTCCGGCAATTCATTTAAAAGATACGTTGTTAATACCCGACAGGAAGGAAGCGATTAAAACTGCTTATTCTATGTCAAAGCAAGGAGACATTTTATTGATTGCCGGGAAGGGGCATGAGAATTATCAGGAAATTAATGGCATCAAATATCCATTCGATGATAAGGATGTTTTATGTGAGGTGATGAAGGAGGAAAATAGAAAATAGTAAATAGAAAATAGTAAATAGTAAATAGTAAATAGTAAATAGTAAATAGTAAATAGAAATAAAAATATGCTTTATTATTTTTTCAGATGGCTTGATAAAACCTACGACTTACCCGGAGCCGGTGTAGTCGAGTATATTTCTTTCAGAGCATCAATGAGCATAGTTTTCTCGTTACTCATATCCATGTTTTTAGGAAAATATTTCATTACTCTTTTGAAGAAAAAGCAAGTGGACGAAACAGTCCGCGACCTGGGTCTTCAAGGGCAGAAAGAAAAAGAGGGAACACCCACCATGGGCGGTCTGATAATCATTACAGCCATTTTTCTCCCGACGGTATTATTTGCAAAGCTAAACAACATTTATATCCTACTAATTTTAATCACCACTCTTTGGATGGGAATTTTTGGATTTATGGATGATTATATCAAAGTGTTTAAAAAAAACAAACAAGGTTTAAAGGGAATTTTTAAAATATTAGGTCAATTCAGCATCGGGCTGGTAATTGGTTTATTCATGTTATATCATGGAAATATTGTAATTCGTAATACGGGGCATCTTCCCTTAAAAGGTAATATACTATCCTACGATAAAACGGAAGTGTTAGCGAATGGTAGTGACACAAAAGCAAATCTGACCACTATCCCGTTTCTAAAAGGAAATGAATTTGATTATGCAACTCCATTGAAAATTTTTGGGATTGGGAGTGAAAAATGGGTATTTATTATTTTTCTTCCGGTTGTGATTTTCATAGTGAGTGCAGTTTCAAACGGGCTGAACATCACTGACGGCTTAGATGGTTTAGCGGCGGGAACAACCGCTATAATCGGTGCGGCGCTTGGAGTTCTTACTTATGTTTCCGGTAATGCGATTTATTCAAATTATCTTAATATAATGTATTTACCAGGTGTGGGAGAATTAACTGTTTATTGTTCAGCATTTGTAGGAGCATGCGTTGGATTTTTATGGTACAACTCTTATCCGGCGCAGGTATTTATGGGAGATACGGGAAGTTTATCCTTAGGAGCGGCTGTGGCTGTGTTAGCCATCATGATACGGAAAGAGTTATTGCTACCGGTTCTTTGCGGGGTTTTTCTGATCGAAAATCTTTCTGTCATTCTTCAGGTCAGTTATTTTAAATATACAAAAAAAAGATTTGGAACCGGAAAGAGAATTTTTAAAATGTCACCCTTGCATCATCATTATCAATTAACAGGTTTTCATGAATCAAAGATTGTAACCAGGTTCTGGATTGTAAGCATCATTCTGGCAATATTGGCAATAGTGACACTGAAGCTTAGATAAGGGAGCGAAATAGAAAATAGAAAAAACCCTTCAAGGTTTAGTAAGGATTTGAGGCGCTAGCTAACCTTGAAGGGTTGAATGAGAAATAGCAAATAGCAAATAGAAAATAGTAAATAGAAAATAGGAAATAAAATGGCTAAACAAAACTATATCGTAATACTTGGAGGGCGTGAAAGTGGGGTAGGAGCAGCGATACTTGCCAAAAAGCAAGGGCTAAGAGTTTTTGTTTCTGATTATGAAAAAATTCCGGATGAATGGAAAAAACAACTCATAAATAATGAAATTAATTTTGAAGAAGGACAACATACGTTAACTGAGATATTAAAGGCAACAGAGATAATAAGAAGTCCAGGAATACCGGATAAAAGCAAAGTGATTCAGGAAATACGGGAAAAAAATATTCCAATTATTGGCGAAATAGAATTTGCAGGAAGGTATTCAAAAGCAAAGATGATATGTGTCACGGGCAGTAATGGAAAAACAACCACCGTAAAATGGATTTATCATATCTTGAAGAAAGCGGGCAAAGATGTGGCGCTTAAAGGAAATGTAGGAGCAAGTTTATCGGCGGCTATTGCAGAAAGAGACAGGGAATATTTTGTGGTTGAACTGAGTAGTTTTCAATTGGAAGATATGCACAAGTTCAGAGCACATATAGCCATACTGTTGAATATAACACCCGATCATCTCGACCGATACGGCTATAAAATTGAAAATTATATAAAGGCAAAATTCAGAATTATCCGGAACCAAACCTCCGCTGATTATTTTATTTATAATACAGATGATACTATTATTTTAAAAGAGTTAAAAAAATTAAAAAGCAAAAAAATGAAACTTATCCCGTTTTCAGTTAAAAAGAAACTGAACAAAGGCGGGTTTGTTGATAACACCAATTTAATATTTAATTTAAATCCTAAACAAAACTTCATCATGCCACTAACCACACTTGCATTGGATGGTATTCATAACCGTTACAATGCCCTCGCATCGGGTTTAACTTCTCTTGTTCAGGGAATAGGTAATCCGGAAATTAAAGAAGCTCTCATGGATTTTGAAAACGTAGAGCATCGCCTTGAACCGGTTTGCAAGGTTCATGGAATTGAATTTATTAACGATTCAAAAGCAACCAACGTGGATTCCGTTTGGTATGCACTTGAGTGCACTCCCAGAAATATTATCTGGATAGCCGGAGGAGTTGATAAAGGAAATGATTACAGCATTTTGACAAACTTAGTATCCAAAAAAGTAAAGGCATTAGTTTGTCTCGGAATTGATAATCGTCCTATCCACGATGCTTTTTCAAAATTTGTCAGCGTAATGGTAAATACAGTAAGCATGGAAGAAGCGGTGAAAATGGCTTATCACCTAAGTGATAAAGGGGATACAGTGCTTTTATCTCCTGCATGTTCAAGTTTTGATTTATTTGAAAATTTTGAAGATAGAGGAAGGCAGTTTAAAACTGCTGTAAGACAGTTGTGATAAGGTATAGGGTATAAGGAAATTTTTAACAATGAAACATAGAAAATAGAAAATAGAAAAATAAAACAATGAACAATCTTCGTAAATGGATGGAAAAAAATCTGAAAGGGGACCCTATTATATGGTTTATAGTAATTACCTTTTCAGTGATAAGCATATTAGTAGTTTATAGTGCATCGGGTGCATTGGCATACAGGAGGATGGAAGGCAACACAGAATATTTTCTGATAAAGCAAGCATTACTCATAGGGTTAGGATTATTAGCTATGTGGTTAGCTCATAAAATTGATTACAGATATTACTTTGGATTGTCGCGCATTGCGCTGTGGGTATCAGTGCCATTATTATTATTTACCTGGCTTTTCGGGTCTGATGTGAATCATGCATCACGATGGTTAACAATTCCTTTAATAAACCAGACCTTTCAACCCAGTGATTTTGCAAAATTAGCTTTGTTGGCGGCTCTCGCCGGAATGTTATCGAAACGCCAGCAAAATATAGATAATCTTAAAGAATCGCTTCTTCCTATAGTATTCTGGACGGCACTTATCTGCGGATTAATTGCGTTAAGTAATATATCCACTGCCTGCGTTTTATTTGTAAGTTGTGTTTTAATGCTTTTTATAGGAAGAGTGCCACTAAAACAAATCGGCATGTTATTTATAGGGGCATTGATAGCAGGTGGTTTGGCGCTCGCTGTCGGTCAACGTTTACCTACTGCTGTAAGCCGTGTACAGGATTATTTAGAAGCTGATAAAGTAAGTTATCAATCGGAACAATCCTATATAGCAATTGCCACAGGTGGAATTATTGGAAAGGGACCCGGAAATAGCGAACAACGAAATTTTCTGCCACAACCATACTCAGATTTTATTTACGCCATTATAGTTGAAGAATATGGTTTGATTGGTGGTTTAGTAATTCTGTTAATGTATTTATTGCTTCTTTTCAGAGGAGTAGTGACAGTGGCACAAAGTAGCAGAGCTTTTGGAGGTTTATTGGCGGCAGGGTTGAGTTTCGCCTTGGTTATTCAGGCATTGGTGAATGTTTTTGTTGTTGTAGGATTAATGCCGGTGACCGGTTTACCGCTACCGATGCTTAGCATGGGTGGTACGTCCATACTTTTTACAGGAGCGGCGCTTGGCATAATTCAAAGCGTTGCACATTTTCAAAAGGTGGAAGAACCGATGGTGGGTGTACCGGTGATGAATAGTAATTAGAAATTGTTCATTGTTCGTTGTTCATTGTTCATTGTTCATTGTTCGTTGTTTGTTATTAGTCATTAGTTAATAGTTATTTGTCATTGGAATATAGAAATTTTATAAAAAAAATTGAAATTAAACGATTCATATAGAGTAATAATAAGCGGGGGTGGCACCGGAGGGCATATTTTTCCGGCACTTGCCATTGCTAACGAAATGAAAAAAAGAAATCCTCAGAATGATATCTTATTTGTGGGTTCTAAACATCGTATGGAGATGAATAGAATTCCTGAAGCAGGGTATAAGATTATAGGAATAAATATCAGTGGTTTTCAACGAAAAAAGTTATTTGTCAATCTGAGTTTACCATTAAAAGTAATGGCTTGTCTTGTAAGATGCGCAGGTATTCTTAGAAAGTATAAGCCACAAATTGCAATAGGAGTTGGTGGCTATGTAAGCGGTCCCTTATTACTATCAGCAGTTTTTAATGGAATTCCTACATTAATCCAGGAACAAAATTCGTACGCCGGTATAACCAATAAAATTCTTGCTCGCTACGTTGATAAGGTATGTGTTGCATACAACAATATGGAAAAATATTTTCCAAAAGAAAAAATAATACTTACCGGAAATCCTGTCAAAAATGAAATGTTGGAAAGAAAACCGGAGAAAAGCACAGCAATAGAAACTTTTCACTTACGTCCAGAATTCCCTGTTATATTTATTTCAGGGGGAAGTTTGGGAGCTAGGACACTTAATCTCTCTGTTCTTAATGCGCTGGATGAAATTTACAAAGCTAACGTACAGCTCATCTGGCAAACCGGAGAAAGACCTTATGAAGAAATGGTAAAGTTGTTTGAAAACAGGATGGAAGAAATCGTCAAGAAAAATGGAGTGAATTACAATATAATTAAAGAAAGAGTAAAAATTGTTCCATTCATTAAAAACATGCACCAGGCATATTCTGCAAGCGATGTTGTGGTAAGCAGAGCCGGAGCGCTAACTCTTGCAGAGATTTGTACTGTAAAAATACCCTGCATACTTGTGCCATCACCCAATGTGGCGGAAGACCATCAGACCAAAAATGCAGAGGTGTTGATACAGAAAGGAGCCGGTTGGCTAATTAAAGATAAAGATGCCCAGGCAAATCTGATAAAGAAAGCAATGCAACTTGCTTTTGACGAATTTGAAAAAGGTAAAATGATAAATAACCAATCAGGAATAGTTCCGGAAAATGCGGCAGAAAAAATAGTAAATGAAGTTGAAAAATTAATTTCAGAACGGTGTTATTCTAAAAAAACATGATAACAGACGAAATAAATAAAACATTTTTTTTGGGCATTGGAGGTATTGGGATGAGCGGGCTTGCAAAGTATCTTTATTCCAAAGGAATAGCTGTGGCAGGGTATGACAAAACCAAAACTGTATTGACAAGTGAAATGGAGAAAATGGGAATTAAAATACATTATAAAGATAACCCGGAGTTAATTGATGATCTTTTTAAAAGCAAAGAAAAAAATCTGGTGGTTTACACTCCTGCCATCCCAAAGGATAATAATGAGTTTAATTATTTCATTAAAAATAATTTTAAGTTGATAAAAAGATCCGTTTTACTGGGCAAGATTACTGAAAATAGTTTTACAATTTCTGTGGCAGGAACCCATGGAAAAACCACTACTTCCTCATTGATTACACATATTCTTAAAACAGCAGGGATAGATTGCACGGCATTTTTAGGTGGGATTACGGTGAATTATGGTTCAAATTATATAAAGGGAAAAGAAAATATAATGGTAGTGGAAGCCGATGAATACGACCGTTCTTTTTTAACGCTCCATTCAGACATCGCGGTAGTTACTTCCATGGATCCCGATCATCTGGATATATATGGCTCTTTTGCGGAAATGAAACAGGCATATTTGGATTTCACAAGGAAGTTGAAATCAGGAGGGAAATTGATTGTCAGAAATGATTTGGAACTTCAAAGCACTTACCGGTATTTTCTTTCAGGGAATAATACAAAATCAAGTTCCAATCCAACGTTATATACAGGTAAACTAGAAAATACGGGGAAAGGGATAATGAAGGAAGAATTCAGCGTTCAAACCCCAACAGGTAAATTGGATCATTTGGTATTGGGTATTCCCGGAAAACACAATGTTGAAAATGCCGTTGCGGCGGTTTCAGTGGCTCAACTCTTGAAAATTCCGGTTAAAAAGCTCAAAAAAGGATTATCCACATTTAATGGTGTAAAACGCAGGTTTGAAATGATTATAAACCGCCCTACCTTGCTCTTTATTGACGATTATGCACACCACCCACAGGAGATTTTTTCCTGTCTGGATTCATTAAAAAGGAAAATTAAAAAAAGAAATGTCACTGTCATTTTTCAACCGCATTTATTCAGCAGGACGCGCGATTTTGCTAGAGAATTCGGAGTGTCACTCAGCTTGGCTGATCAAGTCGTTTTGCTTGAAATTTATCCGGCAAGAGAGAAACCTGTTCCAGGGGTAACATCGGAAATGATTTATAAATACATTGAGTCACCCCAAAAAACAGTGATAAAAAAAGCTGAAGTCATGAATTGGATAAAAAAAAATAAAAATAAGTTGGATGTTCTTGTTACCATGGGAGCAGGAGATATTGACCAGTTGGTAAAACCGATTAAAAAGTTATTAGAAAATGAATAAAATAGTACACCGGTTAAACGGAAAATTCAGAAAACCATTGGTGGCACTGCTAGTTGCAGGAGTCACGGCAGGATTATTTTTCCTTATAGGATTCGCTCAAATAAATCAGAATGAAAAGCGTTGCAGGGAAATATTTGTTAAAATCGACTCTGATTATGATAATTATTTTGTAGATAAGAATATGGTAATGAAAATAATTACTAATGATGGAAAGAACCCAGTCATCGGAAAATTTAAGAAAGAAATTCCAGTGACACAAATAGAAAAAATGTTAAAGAAGAATCCGTTTGTTGATAAAGCGGAAGTATTTTGTGATTTAAACGGCAACATGAATGTAACCGTGTCACAAAAAAAACCCATAGCAAGAATTTTAACCGGTAGTGGCACCAGTTATTATCTTGATGAAAAAGGTGACTTGCTTCCCTTATCCCAAAAATACACAGCGAGGGTACTTGTCATTTCCGGCAAACAGGCGGATTTGGAAGTCAGAAAGTTTTTAGAAAATAAACGTAAGAAAATGGCTGTTCAACATCCTCTAAAGCCAATAGCAGATTCATCGGTATTTTCCGGACCTGTAATGGAATTAATACAATTTATTATATCTGACAAATTCTGGAATATGCAAATTGCCCAGATTAATATACACAATTTTTCAAATGTGGATTTAATTCCTGTAGTGGGAGATCAAGTGATTCAGCTGGGTGAGCCAATAGAAATTCAAAAGAAATTTCAGTACCTCATGGCTTTTTACCGGCAGGCAATGACTGAAACAGGGTGGAATTTATATAGTAGCATTAGTTTAAAATTTAAAAATCAGATTGTTTGCAGGAAATAAGCTTTTTCGCTTTCCAAAATATCAAATATCAAACATTCAACTATTCAATTAATAAAACATGCAAAACGAAACCATAGTGGCAGGTCTTGATATAGGGACCACCAAAATTTGTGTCATCCTTGGCCGAAAAAATGAATTTGGCAAATTGGAAATTCTAGGCATGGGAAACGCAGAATCCGGGGGTGTAACCCGTGGCGTGGTGACGAACATTGAAAAAACCGTTCAATCAATTCGAGCGGCTATAAAAGAAGCCGAACAGCAAACGGGTATTAAAATCGGACTAGTAAATGTCGGTATTGCTGGACAACATATTAAAAGTTTACAAGAACACGGTGTACTGATCAGAGATAATTCTGAAACAGAGATTAATCAAGAAGATATTAAACGATTAATTGATAATATGTATCGTTTGGTAGTGCCACCCGGAGATCAGATTATTCATGTGATGCCACAAGAGTTTACGGTGGATCATGAAGGACTTACTCAGGACCCGGTAGGATCACCCGGTGTACGCTTAGAAGCAAATTTTCATATTATCACCGGTCAGATTTCAGCTATTAATAATATAAGCAAATGTGTGAAAAGAGCCGAACTCTCTATTGATGAAGTAATTCTCGAACCTTTGGCATCAAGCGCCTCTGTCTTGAGCGAAGAAGAAAAAGAAGCCGGAGTAGTATTAATTGACATAGGTGGTGGCACAACAGACCTTGCTATTTTTCATGATAGGATTCTTCGCCATACATCGGTCATTCCTTTTGGAGGAAATATTCTTACACAAGATATTAAAGATGGTTTGGTCCTTACTTCTCAACAGGCAGAATTATTAAAAATAAGATTCGGTTCTGCGCTCGCTCCAGAAACAAAAAACAATGAAATTGTTTCCATACCCTCGTTGAGGGGAAGAGACCCAAAGGAGATTTCCGTTAGAAATCTTGCACATATAATTCAGGCAAGAATGGAAGATATTATCGAGCACATCGCATACGAAATTCATACGTGTGGATACGGAAACAAACTGACAGCAGGAATTGTTTTAACCGGAGGTGGTTCCTTGCTCCAACATATTTCACAATTATTTGAATACAGAACCGGTATGGATACCCGAATCGGATATCCGAATGAACACCTCGGAAAATGTAAAATTGACTTGATTAAAAGTCCGATGTACTCCACCGGCATTGGTTTAGTATTAACGGGTTTCGATTCTCTTGATTTAAGAAAGAAAAATCAATCACAACTTTCACATGAAGTTAGCGCTAAGAGAGACGGAACAAAGGATTGGTTTAACAGAATAATTAATGGCACAAAGAAACTGTTGATTGATGAAGAAGTGGATGACACGAAGAGTTATTAACTACACTTTCACCCCTCTCCACTTTGGAGAGGGGATGGGGTGAGGTTTTTCATTAACTAAAAATAAAAAAAAGGAATAATAAAAAAAATTTAATTAATAAATCAAACAAAAAAACCATGACAAAATTCGAATTTGATTTACCGACCAAAAAATCATCCATCATCAAAGTACTTGGTGTAGGAGGAGGTGGCAGTAATGCTGTCAATTATATGTTCCGTCTCGGAATACGCGGGGTGGACTTTGTGGTCTGCAATACAGATGCACAAGCCCTCGAGGCAAGCCCGGTTAGTTCAAAAGTGCAACTGGGAGCCAACCTCACTTCAGGTTTGGGAGCAGGTGCTAATCCCGAGAAAGGGAAAAAAGCGGCTATTGAAAGCAGAGACCAGATTCGCCAGCTATTTTCTGATGGCACCCGCATGGTGTTTATAACAGCCGGTTTAGGAGGTGGCACCGGCACTGGTGGCGCTCCTGAAATTGCAAAAATTGCCAGAGAGATGGACATTCTTACTGTTGGAATAGTGACACTTCCTTTCTCTTACGAGGGACCGCGCAAAATTGAAAAAGCCAAGTTAGGACTCGAAGAACTGAAGAAAAATGTTGATACCATTTTGGTTGTCTCGAATGATAAGCTAAGGGAAATTCACGGGAACCTAAAAATCAGCATGGCATTTGGAAAAGCAGATGACGTGTTAGCCACTGCCGCAAAAGGGCTAGCAGAAATAATTACACTTCCCGGACATGTGAACGTTGATTTTGAAGATGTGATTACAGTAATGAAAAATGCTGGAACAGCCGTAATGGGTTCAGCCCGCGTAGATGATGTGGAAAACAGGGCTATCAGAGCCGCAGAATTGGCGCTCTCATCTCCTTTATTGGATAATACAGATATATATGGAGCTAAATATATTCTGCTTAACATTACCTCAGGAGAAAATGAGGTAACCATGGATGAAGTTGGGGAAATCAATGAATATATTCAGGAAAAAGTTGGCAGGGATGCGTTGGTAATCTGGGGAAATGGCAAAGATACTTCACTCGGGGACTCCATCAACCTTACAGTCATCGTTACCGGCTTTGAGCACAAACTTAAAAGCATTGAACCAAAAGTTGTCATAGATCTGGAATCGAAAATGAAAAAAACAATTCCGGATTCCGGCACGTTGTTTTCAAACAATGCACAAAATAACGGTACTGCGTTTACTCAGGATAAGAAAGAGGAAGATAAAAAGGTTGTCTATGATTTTGAAACCGGCGCAGAGATTCCTGCTCCTCCGGTAAATAATGAAAAAAAATCATATACGCCGGAACCAAATTTAGCTCCATCAGCTCCATCAGCTTCATCCATGAATGAACGCCCTAAAGTTGACCATGCCAGAATGCAGGAAGCGGCGAAAGAAAGGATAGAGCGGTTAAAAAATTTGAGTGTAAATGTGCCGAATTCCAACATCAAGGATATGTTGAATACTCCCGCTTTTCAAAGGAGAAACACTGTTTTTGAAAATGTACCCCATTCTTCAGAAAAAGGGGTTTCACGATATACATTAACGGAGGAGAATGAATTATTAGGTAATAACCGTTTTCTTCATGATAATGTAGATTGATTTTTAGTAGGACTCCCACCTTGCCTGTAAAGTGGAACCCCGGGTTGTTTATCCGGGGTTTTTTTTTATATCCTATACTCTAAAGCCGTTAACTGAAGGATAAATTTTCCCCCTTTCTAAAAGACCTCACCCCAACCCCTCTCCAAAATGGGGAGGGGCAAGAAATCCGTTAAACCCCATACCCTACACTTTTATAGTTTCTCCACATTAACACGTATATAACTTCGTTTACTGTTTGTAAGCAATTTAATATTTTTGGTGTCTGAACATCATCTTATAAAATTTATGGAGTGCAAACCAGAAGAGGTCTTAGAAAATTTAGCCAGAAAAAAATATGCTCCTGTATATTTTTTGCAGGGAGAAGAAACCTATTTTATTGATAAAATAGCAGATATTATTGAGTCAACTATTTTAAAGTCAGAGGAGAAAGATTTTAACATGTCTGTTTTATATGGAAAAGATACCACCATGAATCAGATTCTTGCGAGCGCCAGAAGGTTTCCCGTAATGGCGGAAAAGCAAATTATCATGGTTAAAGAAGCACAAACATTAATTGATTTTAATAAAGAAGAAGCACAAAATTTATTGGAGAATTATCTTGTGAAACCCTTAATTTCCACTCTCCTTGTTTTCTCATACAAATACAAAACACTCGATGGTAGAAAAAAATTATCCCATGTCATCAAAGAAAAAGCGACCCTAGTAACATGCAATAAGCTTCAGGAAAAATTAGTACCGGACTGGATTACAGATTTTCTGAAAAACAAAAACATAAAAATAGACAGAAATGCCGCCATACTTCTATTTGATTATCTTGGAAATAATCTCCAGAAGATAGTTAATGAAACAGATAAAATTATTCTTGGCGCAGGAGAGGGAGGAACCATTACAGAAGACATGGTCATGCGAAATATAGGAATCAGCAAAGAGTATAATGTGTTTGAATTAAACAAGGCGTTGCAGAAAAAAGATATTTTAAAAGCCAACCAGATTATTCAATATTTTTCTTCAAATCCCAAAAATAATCCGGATGTAATGACTGTGGCAACCTTATTTGGCTTTTTTAGCAAATTGCTTTTATTTCATTCTCTCTCTGATAAAACAGAAAACAGTGCCTCAGTAACCTTAGGCGTTAAACCCTGGTTTGTGAGAGATTATACGGAAGCGGCGCGGCATTATTCTTTTCATAAAACGATACAGATTATTCATTTACTAAGAGAAGCAGATGTAAGATGCAAAGGCGTCAATTATACTGAGTCGAGAAATGGGGAAGTGCTGAAGGAACTTGTGTTTAAAATTTTACATTAAAAAAACGGAGCACCGTGTTTTTACATCCTACCTCACAAACAACATCTCTCTATATTTAGGCAGTGGCCAGAGCTCATCGGGAACAATGTGTTCCAGCTTGTTGCAATGGTAGGTGATAGTATCAAAGTGGGCATTTCTTACTTCCTCACAGTAAGCAATTGCTTTTTTTCGTGAATCAATCAGGTCATTGATTTTTTTACGGTTCTCTGTCATTTGTGTCACTGACGTTTTAATTTTAGCAATTCTTTCTGCAATTTCTTTCACTAGTTCAACTTGTGGTTTTGCCAGTTTAGTTGAAAATCCAGATTTTTTCATGCCTTCAATATTCTGAAAGAGCTGATTCAAATAATTCACTGCCGCGGGTATTACATGCGTCAATGCCACATCACCGAGAATACGGGCTTCAATCTGCACTTTTTTAATGTAATTTTCCAAACGCATTTCATGACGGGCGTGCATTTCCCGCTCATTAAAAATATGATGCTTTAAAAATAATTCTTCCGATTTTTTTGAAATGTATGCATCTAACGCGTGGGGAGTTGATTTAATATTGCTTAAACCGCGTTTTTTTGCCTCAGCCGCCCATTCCGAAGAATAATTATTACCCCCAAAAATAATTTTCTTTGAAGAAGTAATGTATGAACGGAGAACATCAAGAATGGCGCTGTCTTTTTCTTTACCTGATTTGATTTTCTGGTCCACCTCTTTTTTGAATTCCGATAATTGATTGGCTACGATGGTATTCAGCACGGTCATGGAAGAGGAACAATTATCAGAAGAGCCCACTGCCCGGAACTCAAATTTATTTCCGGTAAAAGCAAAAGGGGAGGTACGATTCCTATCGGTATTGTCAAGTAAAATTTCAGGAATTTTAGGAATACCCAAACCCAGAGATTTTTTACCTCCGTCACCGTTATTGTTGGTTTTCTTTTTTTCAATGTCATCGAGTACGTTGGTCAGTTGTTCTCCAATAAACACCGAGATGATGGCTGGGGGTGCTTCGTTGGCGCCCAAACGGTAATCGTTCCCGGCAGAAGCGATAGAAGCTCTTAACAAGTCAGCGTTTTCATAGACCGCTTTTATAGTTGAAATAAATATGGAAAGAAACCAAAGATTGTCGGCTGGATTTTTTCCGGGGGAAAATAAATTTTTTCCGGTATTGGTCATCATAGACCAGTTATTATGTTTTCCGGAACCGTTGATTCGTGAATAGGGTTTCTCATGCAAAAGAACTTTAAAATTATGCTTAACAGAAACTTTATCCATTAAATCCATCAATAATTGATTGTGGTCAATAGCGATATTCAATTCTTCAAAAATGGGAGCACATTCAAACTGACTTGGCGCCACTTCGTTATGTCTTGTTTTGAGAGGGATTCCTAATTTATACGCCTCGGTTTCCATGTCTTTCATAAAAGCATAAACACGGTCGGGAATGGAACCGAAATAATGGTCTTCCAACTGTTGCCCTTTCGCAGGAGTGGCGCCGATGAAAGCTCTGCCGCAGGTGAGAAGGTCAGGTCTTGCAAAAAACAATGCTCTGTCCACTAAGAAATATTCCTGTTCTACGCCGAGAGTGGCAATTACTTTGGTGACTTTTGGGTCAAAATATTTGCATACTTCCGTAGCGGCTTTATCAACAGCCGCAACTGCTTTCAATAAAGGTGTTTTATAATCGAGGGCTTCACCGGTATAGGAAACAAAAACGGTGGGAATGCAAAGGGTG
Source organism: Bacteroidetes bacterium RIFCSPLOWO2_12_FULL_37_12 (assembly GCA_001769655.1). Classification (GTDB taxonomy): domain Bacteria; phylum Bacteroidota; class Bacteroidia; order 2-12-FULL-37-12; family 2-12-FULL-37-12; genus 2-12-FULL-37-12. The sequence goes on from MEPC01000025.1 coordinate 45,624, forward strand.
GTTCCGTTTTTATTTTCCATCAGAAAGGCGGGGGAGGAGGGGTCCCAGGCGGTATAGCCACGGGCTTCAAATGTATTTCTTAATCCACCGCTTGGGAAAGAGGATGCATCGGGTTCTTGCTGAACCAAAGCGGAGCCGGAAAAGGACTCTATGGCTTTTCCGTTACCGTTTGTCTCAAAAAAAGTATCATGTTTTTCGGCAGTGGCGCCCGTGAGGGGTTGAAACCAATGCGTATAATGAGTGGCTCCGTGTGAGATAGCCCATGATTGCATGGCTTCCGCAACGTGGTTTGACACTTTGCGATCCACACTGACGCCGGTTTCTACGGAATGAAGAATGGTATCATAGATAGTTGCCGGCAGGATTTTCTTCATTTTATCGTGAGTAAAAACCTTTAACCCAAAATATTCGGTGACATTTGGGGCGGGTGTTTTTACTTCTACAATAGGTCTGGATTGGGCTAATTCAACAGCTCTGAATCTGAGTGTGCTCATGGGGGTAATAATTTTTTCGGCGCAAATCTACGGAATTTGGGCAAACGAATGATAAACATCAGGTTTTTAGTTTTCAACATTTTATCAACGGTTGGCGATGTATTCACTTTAATTTTTATTTTATCCTACCTTTATAAAGTCCATCCAAGGGAAAAATTAACCCCCAATCGTTTCCCCAAACAATATTTCCATGCTCAATTTAAATTTCCTGAAATGAGTTAATTTTTTATATTTATCAAACGCAGGGTGATTTTTTTTTCTTAAAAAATCTCCAAAATCCACTATTTTCATGTTGTTGTCGTTGAAAATTAACCGTACTTTATATTCCTTCAAATAGTGTGCTTTTTTGATGTTTATTTCCTTCATGACATTTATGTTTTTCTTGTTATTTTTTCAATTTTTGGTTTTGTATTCATGACAAAAAATTCCATCCACTTTTCTACAATGCGTTTATTATATTTCCGGATAAATTTTATAATATCTTTTCTCTTCGCAGGTGGAATTTCTTTTCTTCCTTTAACTTTTTTAAATCATTATTGCCCGATTAAAATAAGTGATATCTTCAAATAGCCCTGAAAGGGCTAAACTTCATAACACAGGGCATCGCCCTGTGTAGAAAAAACGCGCACTTAACTTAACCCTGAAAGGGTTACACTTCTAATCCCAAACTTAACTATAAAGTATTAATGATAAAAGTTACGCCCTTTCAGGGCTTAGGGAATTACTTGACTGATATTACACAGGGCGTTGCCCTGTGTTAGTATATTACGCCCTTTCAGGGCTAATCGAAAGACATACATAATCTGGGGGGTACTTTTGTAAAATCACTATTTATCAGAGAGAGAATAGTTGTTTTTATATGTTTAGTAGGACAACAATGATGTGTTATAATACGATTAATTTGCCATTCCCGAATTCATTTTTTTCATTGAATAATCTATAAAAATAAAATCCAACCGGTAGGTGTAAATTTAACGTTTCATGTTTAGAATTTAGAGTTTGTTGATGTACGAGCTGACCGAGTACATCATTAATCTTCAATTCAAAATTCTGAATTTTTATTTCTTCATTCTGTATTTCTATTGTGATGTAATGGTTAAATGGGTTGGGATAAACAGTTACTCTTGTTTTTTTGTCTGATAAATTTGCAATGCCCGAATTTTGCTGATAATAATATTGACAGGTTGTTCCGTTCAACAATGTATCCCTTACCCATTCTTGTATCAATACACTTGTTTGATTACCACTCGCATCATAAACCCATATATTTTGTGAGTGATTTTTCCATGCTGAATCATTCACTATCCAATATTGATATAACTGGCGAATTAGGTTTCCTTTGTTATTATATGTCCAAATAAATTGACTATTATTTCCCCAAACATTTCCGCTCCATGTTTGATACAATTCACTTGTCGGATTTCCTTTGGTATCATACGTCCATATATGTTGATTACTATTTTCCCAAATTGTTGTGTTCCAGCCTTGAACTAACTCACTCGTCCGATAACCTTTGTCATTATAAGCATATATAACTTTTGTATGATTTTTCCAATTAGACGTTGAATCATTCCATGTTTGTATTATATAATTTGCTATTTTTCCATTGTTATCATACGAATAAGTATTTAGAACACTATTTAACCAGATATTCCCATTTAAACCCAGTGATATTTTATTTATTAAATTTCCATTAGTATCGTAAATAAAAGTATCTTTTTGAATATTCCAAATAGTATTTTTCTGACTTTGATGTAAAATACTTATAATGTCTCCGTTGCTGTTGTAAACAAAAGATTTTTTGTGACTAATCACCCAGGAAGTATCATCCCAATAACTTGATAAATAACTTAGTTGATTTCCATCCGCATTATATGTGTTTGTTGATATGGTACTATTGAGCCATGTATGTATTGTGTCATTCCAATATTGCAATAAATCACTTGTGGTTTTTCCATTGGCATCGTAGGTATAAGTATTTTTATAATTATTCTGCCATGAATTTGTGATGGTATCCCAGTTAAAACAAATGCCACTGTCTTGTTGAAAACTGTTGTTTTGTGCAAAAAGAACAGGGTTAATCGCGAAAGTAATGGCAGTAAGTAAAATTTTAGTTTTCATTTTTATTTATGGTTTTTGAACAATCAACTTCCCTCTCACGATTTCTTTTTCTCTATTTAACACTTTGTAAAAATAAATTCCGTTTGAGAGGTTTAAATTCAATGTTTCTCGTTTGGGGTTTAAAGTTTGTGAATGTACCGTTTGTCCTAATAAATCATAAATGACCGCATCCACTTCTGAAAATAGAGGGTCTGATATTTCTAAAATGGCAACACCATTAATCGGATTAGGATATATAGTAGCTACACTATTTTTTTTTAATTTATCAATTATAAATGTGCCTGAATCGGGGGAAATAGTTACATTATCAATTTCAACAATAAACCAATTATTATTGTCTCTGTACTTGAAGGCAATATAACTTGGATAGGCAAACTTATTAATATTGATAGAAGTATCTAACCATTTACCTTCTGGTTTCATATTTGTTAAGTTGGCTAATTCAACGAAGTTACCTCCGGCAGGGTCATTGTTAGCCCCTGAACCCAACCATATTCCTATGTATTTCTGAGGCTCATAGATTTCTGCGAGGCTCAAACTAATTTTAATTGAAATTTTTGAAGGTGATATTATTTTTAATGGAGGGCTAACATACCAATCTTCTATGGTATCAGTTGGATTTTCTGGATCCAGGTTGTAATGGTGAGATATACAATTTGGCAAAGAAGGAATACCAGGGTAGTTGTCAAAATACCAATCAGATTGAGATTGGAAACCTAAGCGAAATTGTACCCACCCTGCTTTTTCTTCTGGAGAATCGAAACCAGTGTAATAGGGCAAAGGGAGGGATTGTGCCTCAGCTTTATAAATAAATATTATAAAGATAAACAATATACCAAATTGCTTTTTCATATTAATAAATTTTATGTTTGTATCAAATATGTAAAACTCACTACAGAGACATGGAGATCACAAAACTACAAAGAGATTATATTTTTCTCAGTGTTTCTCATGTTCTCTGTGTCTTCGTGGTTTTCTTATCTGTTGAGGAAATATTCAAATAAAACCATTATTAATATCATAACCGTTCTACCATAACTTCTTTCATTTTCTCCTTGCACTTTATAATAACTCTGTAAACGCCCACAGGTACTTTATCAAGAGGAAGCTTATGTTCTATGGGACCTGGTTCTACTTTAAGATTGTCAGAACTATATACTTTCCCCATGCTGTTAATAAGTGAAACATTGATATTATTTTTTTCTTCGGCAATAAATTTTACGCGTAATTCATTGCCACCAGCAGGGTTGGGAATAACTTCTACTTCACGGAAACAGCCATAAGCATTTGGGTCAGGAATGCATGCAATAGCATTATCATCTGAATCCATATTAATGGTTACTAAGTCATATTCAACACAACCATTAACCGAAACCATTTGCAATTCATAAGTAGTGGTGTTGGCAGGTGAAACTTCAATAGATGAGCCCTGAGCAATAAAACTGCCGGTAGCATTATCGTACCAGGTATAAGTATTGCCATTCTCAATGGGTGAGGCTGTTAAGATGGTTTTGCAACCCCTGCCAATCGTTTGGTCAGCCCCTGCATTGGGTGTCACACAATCAGGTCTGTGAATATTAAACCGTACCCTACCCATTTCAGAGTTATTTTCTGTGACAGTTTGGATAACATCATAATTAAACTCTTTTTTGTTGACGCCTTCCGGCTGAGCATTGTAATTGAAACCCACCAAAATAGGCAGTCGTTCACAGGGTTCAAATTGAATGTTTTCAATTGTAGCTTCTGCGGTTCCTGTGATGGAAATGGTATATGGCGATGGAGCATTAGGAAAATGTTGCAAAGAATGATGATGCAAAATCCCGTTACGTGACATGTGGCTGAATTTTCCTACCTCAAATCCTCTGCCTTTTCTCCCACCTTTTACCCATTTTTCATATATTTCCTTACCTAAATCAATGCGAACCATTCCATCAGCCGTAAACGGTTGATTTATTTCTTCCTCAGCAATGTTAAATAGGAAATTGTAACTTGTAGCGACTTCACAATATACATTTCCAGTTTGAACCACAATGTTATCTGGATTTTCGTTCACAACATGAATATTTTTCATAATTATGTTATTGTTCCGTTTAACATTATGAAGAACATCACTTTCTTCATCAAAAGCCATTCCGAAAGGATTGTTTGGATTCGATGGATTAGGTGTAGAAGTTTCAATTCTTGCTAATAAACATATATAAACCTTTGGTAGTCCAAAATCAGCTGGGTTAAAAGGAAACCATGGAATTTCAATAATAGTGAAATCTCCTGCAGGAATTACGGGAATTGTTACAGGCGTAGCAGGAATAATATTACCCCAAATTTTTCCATAATTCATATAATTTACCCAATAAAAGGGCCAACTACTAGCCGTTGTCATTTTTGTCCAATAAACTTTAAGTTGTTCGGTACCTAAAGATGCTTGGCATCCTCTGTTTCTTACTTTAATATAAAGATAGTTTGGATTATTATTTGCCGAATAATCAGGGTCTTGATGAATAAGACCACCGTCTTGATAAACACGATTCCAAATGTCGAAAGCTAGCCCTGGAACAAAATTATGTGGTTCTTGACCATTATCTCCATAATAGTCCTTCATCCATAAATCTGGTGGAATATTGCTTGCTGTTACATTCACAGTAATAAGTTCTTGGCAATTGTTGGCATCAGTTACAGCATAAGTGGTGTTAGTAATTGGGCTAACAGTGATAAATGCATTAGAAGATCCAGTATTCCATATAAAAGGTGGCGTACCGGTAGCAGTGAGGGTAACAGACCCTGGCTGTCCGCCACATGTTTCAACTGTAGGAGATGGAGGGCTAATGGTTACGAAATTTACATTAATGGTAGCAGTGGCAACTCCGCCGCATTCGTTGATATCCCTCACGAAATATGTAGTATTAATCGTTGGGCTTACATTAATAGAATCGGTGGTAGCACCAGTACTCCATAGATAAGAACTTGCACCCGAAGCGGTGAGGGTTACAGATTGCCCTCTGCAAATTGTACTAGATGTTGGGTAAACAGTTATTACTGAAGGGAGGAGTACGGTAATTTGAAAAGCGTAGGTTGTAATTGACTGTGGATAAGGTGGTGGACAATGCTCATCTTTAACGCTGATAGTAACAGTATATACACCCACATCGCTATTGGTGGGTGTCCAACACAAGTCCGCTTCATAATACCCTGGTTCAGTGTAAATATTTTCAAAAACAGCGCCAGTTATACCTGAAAATTCTACAGTTAGATTATCATAATTAGCATCATTTACAATAATGGGGAAACAAACCTCTGATTGAGCACATATTGACTGGGAGGAGATAGGGTTAATAACAGGTGCCGTGTTATTTGCTGAAATAACTTGCGTGAAAACATCCGAACTACAATTGTTAAATGCAGTTAGAGTAACTGTATAGGAAGTTGCTCCGGTCGTATAAGTATGGGTAGGATTTAATTCGGTGGAAGTAGCAGTTCCATCTCCAAAATCCCATAAATATGAATGGGCATAAGTAGATTGGTTAGTAAAATTGATGGGAGAATTAGGACAAACCGTGTTTGGTGAACTAGAGAATTGTGCGGTGGGTAAGTTTCCAGATAATCTTGCAGTTCCGCCAAAAGTTATACTATAAATCCCGCTTCCGTATAGATCAGTATCTAGGCACAAAGCATAAGTATGG
>MEPC01000026.1 GCA_001769655.1 Bacteroidetes bacterium RIFCSPLOWO2_12_FULL_37_12
TGTGCCAGAACCAATCAGTGTCACTGCACCGGCGCAAATATTTCCGCTTATACTTATTCCTGCAACCGGAATGGGGGTAACATTCACGCTAATGTTTCCCGTAGCGCTACATCCGCTTCCATCGGTTCCCGTTACTGTATAGGTTGTAGTTACGGTAGGAGTTACGGTGTAATTTCCACTGGAAGGTCCCCCTGACCAACTATAAGAACCGGCTCCACTTGCCGTTAAAATGCTTTGTTCTCCCTCACAAATATTCGCTGGATTTGCTGTTACAGTTACGACAGGTATTTGATTTACAGTTACTGTTTTAGTGGCACTGCTCTGACATCCATTCACATCCGTTACGGTGACACTGTAAGCAGTGGAAGCCAACGGTGTCACTGTGATTTGAGAATTTGTATTTCCAGAAACGCTCCAATTGTATGTAGTTCCACCATTTACCGACAGGGTGGCGCTCTCTCCGTAGCAGATAGCTGAAGGACTTGTAATGGATGGCTGAGGAGCGGGATTCACAATGATGGTTATATCTGCATTATCGGTGCAACCATTTCCATCAGTTACAGTAACCTGATACGTAGTAGTTTGAACAGGATTAACAGTAGAAACATTTCCACTCGTTCCGTTTGACCATTGATAGGATTGACCTCCAGTGGCAGTTAGTGTCACTGATTCCCCCGCACAAATAGTTGATGAAGTGGCACTCACAGAGGCGGTGGGAAGAGTAATGGTAACACTTGCCTGAGAAGTGCATCCGTTATTATTAACAGTTAAGGTATAGGTTGTGGTAACCGTAGGACTAACCGTAATAGAGGGTGAAGTTTCTCCGCTTGACCAGAGATAATTTCCTGTTCCGTTTCCAGTGAGAGTTACTGACCCCAAACAAGGATCTCCGGTCATAATTATTGAAGCAACAGGAACTTCATCAGCGTTAACAGTGACACTATTGCTTGCGGTACAACCGTTGGCATCGGTTCCTGTAACACTGTATGTAGTAGTGACAGTGGGATATTCAATAATGGTCGCAGAATTTTTAGTGTTTGACCATAGATAGGAACCGGCGCCGGATGCATTAAGTGTCACCTGACTACCTGCACAAACGGTGAAAGGTCCGCCGGAGATAATTATATTGGGAGAAGGATTAACAGTGACAGTGCGTTGGGATACAGCAGTACATCCGTTTGCATCGGTAACAGTTACGGAATAGGTGGTTGTGTTTTGTAAAACAGAAATAGTTGGAGAGGTTTCTCCTCCGGGTGACCATAAATAACTTACGCCACCGGACGCAGTGAGAGTAGAGGGAGTACCAGAACATATATTGGTTACTCCTGAAATTGAAATGGATGGCACAGCGTTTACTATAATTCCTACATCGGTGGAATTTGTGCAACCATTAACATCAGTGACAGTAACGATATAATTTGTTGATGCAGTTGGGAAAATATTAATTACTGAAGTAGTTTGATTTCCCGGATACCATGAATAAGTGATTCCACCATTAGCAATTAATGTAATATTTTGTCCTGAGCAGATTTCTGTAGCAACAGCGGAAATACTTGCGGTAGGAAGGGTGATGGAAACCTGAGATGAACCTGTGCAACCATAGTTATCAGTAACAGTAACTGAATAAATGGTAGAAACAGAGGGTGAAATAAGAACATCCCGGGTTGTGAGACCGTTTGACCAACTGTAAGAATAAGCAGGGTCAGTTGAAATAATTCCATCTATGGTTGCAGAGAGCGTCGAAGAATTCCCTGCACAAATGTTTGTATTTCCAGAAATTCCTGCTGTAAAATCGTTTACAATTACGTTTATATTGGCAGTATCTAAACATAATCCTGAATAATATACAGTAACCGAATAGGTTTGATTTGAATTAGGAGTTACTGTAATTGAAGAAAAACCCATTTCGCCCGTACTCCATGAATAACTATAATCAAGTGAGGCAGTAGATTGACCATTAATGAGCGCGGTTAGGGTTGTGGAATTTCCAGGACAAACAACAGAATCACCCTGAATTGAAATGGCTAAAACATTTACAGTAAAATTTGCAGTATCATAACAACCGGCATCATTATAAACGGTAACTGAATAAGAGGTGGTTGTCGTAGGGTTTATCATAGTCCACTGAATAGTGTCACCTGTTGACCATAAATAATTATTTTCTCCATCTACAGACAAAAAAAAGTTTTGTCCGGGACATATTATTTCTGATGGTCCATTAATTAATGCGGTCGGTGATTCATGAGGAAGTAGCGAAATACAATCTTTACTAATGCAACCATTATTTAACACTACGGTAACGCAGTATTCTGTAGGATTAGGCAGAGCAGGATTTAAGGAAATAGAAGCAGTAGTGTCACCGGTTGACCAATGGTAATTAACAATCGTAGGAAGTGAAGAATTCCATCCTCCAAAACCGTCAGTTACTTCTACTGAGAGAGTGGTATTATAACCATCACATAGCCATGGTCCTCCGGAAATATTTATTTCCGAAACAAAAACGGTATCTGAAAAAGTTTTTGTACATCCATTTAGCGTAATAGAAACACTGTAAATAGTTGATGAATCCGGGTGAACGTAAATTGAGTTTGTGGTTTCACCTCCTGGTGACCAAAAGTATGTTGTTTCTGAAGATGCCGCTGTTTCATAACCATCTATGGTAGCTATAAGCTGAGTGTAATTTCCTTGACAAACAACGGTGTCACCAATGAAACCTGCTGTGAAGGAAGGGACTGTTTCAACTGTAAAAGGAGCAGAGCTGGTAAAACAATCATTGGTAATAGTGACACTATAATTTGTAATGACACCTTCTGGTAAAATTGTTATTGAATTTTGATTTCCATTTACAGCAGTTACCGAAGGTCCATCCCAATAATAATGATAAGAAGGTTCTGACGGGTTATCAGTAATAATATTTCCATTGATAGTAGCAGTTAAGGTTACAGAATCCCCAGAGCAAACGGTTGAAGGTCCTATAATTCCGGCATTAAAAAAGGAAGAGGGAGTTATTTCAACAGTAGCTTCATCTGACAGGATTTCAGAGCCACATATCTTGTTAATAAATACAGTTACAGTTATTGTTTGGTTAGAAATATAATATTCTTTATCCCGAAAAGAACCATTTCCGGGTGTCCAGGAATAAGAAACAGATGGGTCTATTAATGAAAGAACCACCCCATTGACAGTGGCGGTAAGAACTGTTTCTTTATCAGGGCAGGGAAAAAGGTTTCCGATAATACCGGCTGTGATTTCCGGGTCAAAAGTTATCGTTTCAACAGGGGAAGTCGCAGTTAAATAAGTATTTGACGGGAAAAATGGTGAATTGAATAGAACGCTTAGAGTTACATTATAGGGTGCGTCACAAACATTAAAAAAATGGATAGGATCTTCCTGAGAGCTTGTGCCACCATCTCCAAAATTCCAGTTCCAGTATTTAATAGGATACTGAGCGTCATTGTACATATATTTTGGAGCATCAAAATGAACCTCACCGGTTGACTGGCTAATGATGGTATAGGTAAAAGTGACAGTGTTTGCCTTGCTTTCAAGGGAGGTAAGCAACAAGGTCAGAGCACAATAGGTTAATAAATAAATACCCTTTTTGAGAAAATAATACATAAAAGATAAAATAAAAGTTTAATCACGAAAAAAATTTCGCAAAGGTATTCATTCATATAGTAATTTTCTACAAAATTCTACAGAAGATGGATAATAATTTATTAACAGTTAATTGTTAATTCCCACATCATTCGGTGTACTTTTTTGGTATAAAGAATTTAACTTCTATATTTGGAAAAAGTTTTGGGATGTATTTAAGAAAATGAAGTCACTTTTATCTTTAGAAATGAAATTTTTTAACTAAACCTTAGCCAACATATTAAAGTTAATAATGCACATATTTATTACTTCCTGTTTTTGTGTATTTTTGCCAATGCAAGCCAAGAACAACTAAAGCATAAAATTTTATTTTTATTCAAATGATCTCCAAAGGTGTTTTACACGAAGTACCATCAGACATGCAGAAAGCATTGATTGCCGATACAAATATTCTTGAGAAATGGAACAACCTTACGCCCATTCAGCGTAACGAATGGATTTGCTGGACTACTATCGTTAAAAAGCCGGAAACAAGAATTGAGCATATCAAACGGATGATGGACGAACTCAAGGAAGGAAAACGACAGCCCTGCTGTTGGCCCGGCTGTCCGCATCGAAGACCCAAAGCTAAAAAATGGTTTTAAAAACTAAATTCATAAATATTTTCTGATTTTCCTTTCCGCTGACAATTGCAATGGAGCAAGCAACGTTGCAAAAAGTACATTAACAAGTAGTTTATAAACAGGAATTCCGTTCGTAATTTGATTGATCATAGGATCTGCCAATAAAAGAAAAAACTGAAATGCCAGAAGAAAAAGGAAGAATAAAAGTCCATTCAGTAATTTAAGAGATAATTTCCGTTTAGCCGAAAAAATGATACCCGCTATTGTTATTATCAGAATAATAAAAATCCCGACGTATTGAATTTGATTTTTCCGGTTTGTAGCCGCAAGCATAATTCTTTTTCTCTCAGAATTTTCATGTTTTGTTTTAATGGTCTCCATCTCCATTTCATGTTTCATCTCCAATTTTCCTAATTCCCGGCTGTTATTATCATTGAAAATTGAATCTTTGTAAAGTAGAAAATTCTTATAATGAAGAATGGACTTTTTAAATAGAGATGAGGACTCACGGAATTTTTTTTGTTTTGAATAATCCTCGCCTTGTAACGCATGAAGAGTACTTAAATTTTTTTCAGTTTGCAAGCTTATTTCCATTGAGCCAAGTTCTTTAGATAAAGTATAGGACTCAGTCAGATATTTTTCCGCTGACTTGTAATTTTTCATTGATAAATATAATGATCCGATATTTCCGAGATTAATCGCGAGCCCATTTTTTGCATCCAACTCTTTTGCATAAACGATGGATTTTAAATAATATTCCAATGCCAACGGGTACTTATTTCTTATTGCAAAAGCAGTATCACCTTTTACAAGCGAAGAATCACCCTGGTCAGAATAAGCTGAACCGATATTTCCTAATTGTACAGCCATACGGAGTTTATCATTTAGCACTGTTCCTATGTTTAATGCCTTGAAATAGTATTGTAAAGCAAGTGTGTATTTCCCCTGTTCATTATAGGTTATCCCGATATTTCCAAACGAAATAGCTATGTTCTCCTGACTATTAAGTTCCTCATTCATTTTGAGTGATTTTAAAAAATAATCAAGTGCCAGTGAATATTTTTTTAATTCACGGTAAACACTTCCTATGTTTCCATAACCAGAGGCAACCCCCTTTTTGTTTCCAATAATGTTATATATTTTAACTGAATTAAAAAAATAATTCAGACATTTCAGGTAATCTCCCTGGTTATAATAAATTTTTCCGAACAACTCAAAAACTGCCGCCATTTTCCTCTTATCATTTAATTTTTTCCGTATTAAAAATGTCTTATTCGCATAAATCAAAGCATTGGAATAATCACCTGTCATATTATATATAGAGCTTAAACGGAATAATGCATCATCTAATCCGGATTCCCATTTAATTTGTTTTGCTTCTTTTATTGCTTTAAACAGTAGTTCTATGGCACCCATTGGATCTGTTCTATGGTTTTCTCTTGCACTTTGAATCAGGTTTTTGACATAGACTGTATCTTTTCTTTCTGTAACTTTCTGATTATTCTGATGATAAATACTATCCATATAAAATGAGAAGAAACTTCCTAAAGAAATGAAAAATGTAAAAAACCAGAAAAAACCTAAATTGTTTTTAGCGCCTTTTTTGACGGAAAGCAAATCAGAATTTCCCGAAATGGGTTTATTTTCATTGTAGTTGTTTTTTTTCTCGTGCCGGATAATTCCATACAGTTTTAACATTAATTTCTTTTCAGCTAAACCATGAAATGGGATGATGAGAGCCGCAATAAATACGTTAAACAACCATTTTAAAGCGGGTTCTCCTCCCGATACTTTGTCAATAAATGGTTCAAAGAATACCAAAAAAAACTCAAATAAAAACACAAAACATAAAAAGATAAATCCTTCCGCCAAACGAATGGGGACTTTTATTTTTTTTATAAGCAACGTTGAAATAAATAATGAAACTACAAAAATCAATATAGCGGAATATTGCAGGCGGTCTCTTCTGAGAATGCTTTCCTTTTTCGCCCTTTGTTTTCTTGCTTGCGCATCCTTTTTTTTAATTGCCGAAATTTCCATCTCATGTTTCATCTCCAATCTCCCTATGGTCCGGTTATTATCTTCGTTCCGAAGTGAATCTTTTATTTCTGAAAATTTTTCATGGTAATTCAATGATTGTTTAAAATTAATGAATGCTTTTGGGAAATCAGCATGAGCATAGGCAGTGTCTCCAATAGAATAGAGAAGATAACTCAAACTTTCTAAAGATGACTTTTGAAATTCCATTGCCTTTAATTTAAGCGATATGGAATAAGCATCTACCAGAAAATATTTAGCCGAATCGGTTTTATTTACTCTTGCATAACATGAACCGATATTGCTCAAGTGTCTGGCTATTTCATTTTCATCATTTAATTTTCTTGCCATCTCTAATGCGTTAGATATATAGAAAATTGCCTTTTTGAATTCTCCTCTCGTTTCATATATCCCACCAATATCACTTAGCTTGTAGGATATCAATCGGAAATTATTCGTTTTTTGAGCAATGTGTAATGCATCGTAGTAAAATTTTAACGCATTGGTAGTATCTCCCATTAGAAAATACAAGGTCCCATGATTTCCTGTTTGATTTGCAATTAATATGGAGTCACCTAATTGCGTTGCCAATGCAATGCCCTCCTCTGAATATTTTATTGCTTTTTTATATTCCCCCAGGTTTCTGAATGTAATGCATATATTTCCAAGACAAACAGCTTTTCCTCTTAAATCATTATTTTTTTCAAGAAGTTGTAATGCATTCAGGTAGAACTTAAGTGATTTGGGATATTCGCCTTGCATGGCGTATAAATTTCCAATACCGGTAATAATATTGGCTTTGGCAATTTCATCATTAATTTTATTATAAACTGCAAATGCTTTGCGAAAAAACTCCAGTGACATTTCATGATTGCCTGTCAACCGGTAAAAAACCGCTAGTTGATTCAGAGATCGTCCAATGCCTCTGTCATGTTTCAGTACTTTAGCTAATCTTAAAGCAGTGGAACTAAGCAGGAGGGAGGAGTCCGGCTTAAGGTTCTGAAGTTTCCATGCCAGATTGTTTAACAGATTAACTTTATGGGTATCTTCAGCAACGGTAGATAATTTTAGACGGAGGGAATCAATATTAGCGTTCTGTGAAAATGTAGAAAAAGGTAGAAAGGCAAAAAACCAAAAATGAAAAAGAAATAAATATTTTTTTATGATTATGTCCATGAACCAAAACGGAAAAGCAAAAAAGCAAACTTACATGAAAATTTTGATTTCTACATTACTGCATAAAAATCTAACAAATTTATCACCCCTCTCCATTTTTTTGGAGAGGGGCTGGGGTGAGGTCGGGTTTATAGAAGAAATTTACATCAAAATTTAGATACACTATAATTTATTTTTATTAACTTTGCGTCCTTTTTTTAACATAATTAGCAATTTGTAAATTCATAATTAATTAGCCGATGTAGCTCAGTTGGTTAGAGCAGCTGATTTGTAATCAGCAGGTCGGAGGTTCGAATCCATCCATCGGCTCATAAAGGGGGATGTACCAGAGTGGCCAAATGGAACAGACTGTAAATCTGTCGTCTCACGACTTCGGTGGTTCGAATCCACCCGTCCCCACGTTTTTCAGCCAAGATAGCTCAGTTGGTAGAGCACGTCCTTGGTAAGGACGAGGTCGCCGGTTCGATCCCGGTTCTTGGCTCCAGCGGGAGTAGCTCATTTGGTAGAGCATCAGCCTTCCAAGCTGAGGGTAGCCGGTTCGAGCCCGGTCTCCCGCTCAATTTCTCTAAATAAAGTATAGGGTAAAGAAAAAATTTTCAAAAAAATAATAAACATATAACAAGAAATGATTAATGATTAAGGGTAAATCCCTTAGTCATTTTTTATTTTTTTTTTATGTTATATGTTAATATCATTTCAACCCCTCTCATTTCCCCCTTTTTCAAAAAACTAATAAAAAAAATTTATAAACCTTTCTACTATTAATTTTTTTCTTATCTTTGCACCCCTTAAAACAGGTATTTTATAATTATTACCCAATAAATCAATAAAAAAATGGCCAAAGAAACATTCGACCGCTCGAAACCACATATTAATATTGGTACAATCGGTCACGTTGACCACGGTAAAACCACTTTAACCTCTGCCATAACCAAGGTATTGGCAAATAAAGGTCTTGCTCAGGCAAGAGAGTTTGATTCCATTGATAATGCTCCCGAAGAAAAAGCAAGGGGAATTACAATAAATACTTCCCACGTAGAATATACAACCGCCACCCGTCACTACGCCCACGTGGATTGTCCGGGTCACGCCGACTATGTTAAAAACATGGTTACCGGAGCAGCTCAGATGGATGGCGCTATCATCGTAGTAGCCGCTACCGACGGTCCTATGCCTCAAACAAGAGAGCATATATTACTTGCCCGTCAGGTGGGTGTACCTCATCTCGTTGTGTTTATGAATAAAGTAGATATGGTTGACGATCCGGAACTTCTTGATCTTGTTGAAATTGAAATTCGCGATCTTTTAAAGTTTTACAAATTTGATGGGGATAATATTCCCGTAATCCGTGGCTCAGCACTCGGTGCAATGAATGGAGATCCAAAGTGGATAAGCTCAGTAGAAAAATTATTAGAAACGGTTGACACCTATATTCCACTACCGGTAAGGGTAAAAGATAAGCCATTTCTGATGCCGGTTGAAGATGTGTTTTCAATTACAGGTAGAGGAACAGTGGCTACCGGTAGAATTGAAAGAGGGGTCATCAATTCAAGTGATAACGTTGACATTCTTGGATTTGGAGCCAATCTTAAATCTACAGTCACCGGAGTAGAAATGTTCCGTAAGATTCTCGATAGGGGAGAAGCAGGTGATAACGTTGGAATTTTACTAAGAGGTATTGAAAAAACTGATATTCACAGAGGAATGGTGGTAGTTGCTCCTGGTTCAGTAACAGTACATAGTGAATTTAAAGCTGAAGTTTACGTGCTATCAAAAGAGGAAGGAGGGCGACATACACCATTCTTTAATAAATACCGTCCACAATTTTACATTCGTACTACTGACGTAACAGGCGAAATCATGCTTCCGCAGGGAGTTGAAATGGTTATGCCTGGTGACAATGTAAGCATAACAGTAACTTTGATTGCACCGGTTGCTATGGAAAAAGGACTTAGATTCGCTATTAGGGAAGGTGGTAGAACCGTAGGCGCAGGATCAGTTGCTGAAATTATCAAGTAGGAAAGCATTTAGTTTTTCTTCATATAAAGAATTCAGGGTTGACTGGTGATATACTTATTTTCAACCCCGATATCACTTTTTTTTGTTAAATTTTAAGAATTTTATATCATAAATTCTTTTTATTATAAAACTTTCAGTATCTTTGCGTCCCATTAATTTTGGCGAGACACGGGTGTAGCTCAGTTGGTAGAGTACCGGTCTCCAAAACCGTGGGTCGTAGGTTCGAACCCTGCCACCCGTGCTAATCAATAACCGCTGTAAATGGAGAAAATTAAATCATTTTTTAAATTATATTTAGAGGAATTAAACTACAAAGTTTCGTGGCCCACCTATAAAGAGTTGCAAGGAAGCACCATATTGGTTTTAGTGTCATCTGTAATTTTTGCAGTTATTATCGGTTTGATGGATTATGGTTTTAGAAATATTATGAGTTTGATTTATAAATCTTTCTGAAGTTAAAAAAATTATGGTGACTACAAAAAGCGAAAACAATCTGAAATGGTATGTCCTTAAAGCAATAAGCGGCAAAGAAAGAAAAATCAAAGAATCACTTGAAAAAGAAGTTGAAGAGCTAAAGTTAAGCACAATTATTAAACAAATATTTGTTCCCATAGAAAAAGTGTATGAAATGCGAAATGGGAAAAAGCGGATAAGAGAAAGAGTGTTACATTCCGGGTATATTTATTTGAATGCAGATTTTTCTAAAAGTCCTGAGACAATCATTAAAATCAGTAACTTCCCAAATGTGCTTGGTTTTCTGGGCGCAACAAAAAAGGGTGGAAATCCTATTGCATTACGTCCAACAGAGGTTAGCAGAATTATAGGAACAACAGAAGCCGGAGAAGCTACTCCCATGGAAGTGCCTTATTTCAAAGGGGAAGCGGTAAAAGTGATGGATGGTCCATTTAATGGATTTACCGGTGTTATCGAAGAAATTAATGAGGAAAAGAAAAAATTGAAAGTAATGGTGAAAATATTTGGTAGAAATACTCCAGTCGAACTGAATTTTATGCAAGTGGAGAAAGAATTATGATGAACAATGACTTCGTTCGTGGTGAAACAAACGAAGGCGATAAATGACTAATAACTAATTATCATGGCAAAAGAAATAGAAGGATTTATTAAACTTCAAATTAAAGGCGGGCAAGCAAACCCTGCTCCTCCTGTAGGACCTGCTTTAGGAAGTAAAGGGGTAAATATCATGGAATTTTGCAAAAATTTTAATGCAAAAACCAAAGATAGCCAGGGTCAGGTAGTGCCTGTGGTTATTACCGTTTACAAAGATAAATCATTCGATTTTGTTCTGAAAACCCCACCGGCTTCAATTCTATTAAATGAAGCCGCAAAATCACAGAAAGGTTCTGCTGAACCAAATAGAGTTAAGGTTGGAAGTGTGACATGGGAACAAGTTAAAAAAATAGCAGAGATAAAGATGCCGGATTTGAATTGTTTTAAAATTGAACCAGCCATGAAGATGGTTGCAGGAACTGCCCGGTCGATGGGTATTGAAATTAAAGGTGATAAACCATTCTAAAAAGTTAAAAGTAAAATACTTTTTTAATTACTTTAAAATTTATTTAATTTCTGATTGTAACTTTCTGTATAAGACCTAATTAAACTCTCTGATTCAAAGTTAACCAACTATCAAAAAATTCAACTATTCAAAATGGAAACCCGCTCTAAAAAATATCGTGAGGCAATAAAAAAATTCGATTTGAAAAAAATTTATCCTCTGGAAGAAGCATCAAAAATGATAAAAGAGATGACATTTACAAAATTTGATGCATCGGTTGATATTGCAATTCGTTTGGGAGTTGATCCCAAAAAGTCGAATCAGATGGTTCGTGGCGTTGCTTCTCTTCCACATGGCACAGGAAAAAGTGTAAAAGTACTTGTATTGTGTAATCCTGAAAAAGAAAAAGAAGCACAAAGCGCCGGAGCTGACTTCGCCGGTTTGGATGAGTATATTAAAAAAATTGAAGGCGGTTGGACCGATGTTGATGTGATAATTACTGAGCCACAGATTATGCCAAAAGTTGGTAAATTAGGTAGGATACTTGGACCAAGAGGTCTTATGCCCAATCCAAAAACGGGTACTGTTACAAATGATATAGCTAAGGCAGTGAAGGAAGTTAAAGCGGGTAAAATTGATTTTAAAGTGGATAAAGAAGGTATTCTTCATGCAATCATTGGTAAAGCATCGTTTTCCCCCGAACAATTAAAAGATAATGCCATCGAACTTCTTCAGACAGTCGCAAAACTAAAACCTTCTTCAGCAAAAGGAATTTATTTTCAGAATATAGCGATTTCAACCACCATGAGTCCATCCGTAATCGTTGATAAGAATTCGGTTACTGGGCTTAATTTTTAAGGAAAATGTTACTGTTCAGTCCAATAAATGAATAGTCACCAATTACACTAATAAAAAAAATAAATAAAGCAATGACCCGCAAAGAAAAAAAACAATCAATAGAAAATCTTAAAAGCAAATTTAGCAGTAATAATACGTTTTATTTTACCGATACATCCTCGTTCACGGTTGATGCAATAAATAAATTCCGTCGGATGTGTTTTCAAAATGGACTTGAATATCTGGTTGCAAAAAACACACTTATTAAGAAAACCCTGGAAGAACTTAAATGGGATTGCACGCCTTTAAAAGATCAACTGAAAAAGTCAACAGGTATCATTTTTTCACCAACTTCAGGTAGTGCTCCTGCCAAATTAATTAAAGATTATTCCAAAGGCGGAAGTAGTCCGGTATTTAAAGGTGCTTGGGTGGAATCCTCTATTTATATTGGACAGGATCAGATTGAACTGCTAAGCAAGTTAAAATCAAAAGATGAGTTACTTGGTGAAATTGTGACACTTCTTCAATCACCAATCAGTAATCTGATGTCAGCGTTGCAATCGGGTGGTGGAAAAATTACAGGAATTTTAACAACCCTTGCATCAAAAACAGAAAATAATATTTAAACGTTTCATTTTTATATTTAATCAATAGTTAACCATTAATAATAAATCACCACTCACATGGCAGACCTAAAAGCAATCGCAGAACAACTCGTTAGTTTATCTGTAAAAGAAGTAAACGAATTAGCAGGAATTCTTAAAGATCAATACGGTATAGTACCAGCAGCCGCGGCAGTGGCTGTAAGTTCAGGCCCATCAGCAGGTTCCTCAGGAGCCGCCGCCGCCGCCGAGGAACAAACATCTTTTACTGTAATTTTAAAATCCCCCGGTGGAGCAAAATTACAAGTCGTAAAACTAGTAAAAGATTTAACAGGTCTTGGATTAAAAGACGCAAAAGACCTGGTGGACGGTGCACCGAAACCAGTTAAAGAAAATATTGCAAAAGACGAAGCTGAGTCACTTAAAAAAGCGCTGGTGGATGCAGGAGCAGAAGTTGAAATTAAGTAGACCCTAAGGCAATTTTCTAAACACCTTATTTTCTCCTCTTTGAAAAGTTTGAGAGAGGGAAAATATCTGTTTTAGAAGTGCCCGCATTAAAATTATTCTTACTTCTTTTAGCAGTAAGGCGATTCCGGTATAGATTACTAATTTGTTATTACTAATTTCAAAAACACTTTGACTTCAAAAGGAACCCAAGCCAGAATTAACTTTTCAAAGACCAAGTTATCTCTGGATTACCCCGATTTTCTGGATGTTCAACTTAAATCATTTCTTGAATTTTTCCAGATAGACACCGCCCCTGAAAAAAGAAAAGAAGAAGGGCTATTTAAAGTATTCAATGAAAATTTTCCCATTATGGATTCACGGGAAAATTTTGTGCTTGAATTCATTGAGTATTCTATTGACCCTCCCAAATATTCAATTGATGAATGTATTCAACGGGGACTTACTTTTGCCGTACCCCTCAAAGCAAAGCTAAAACTATATTGTACCGATATTGAACACGAGGATTTTGAAAACATTATTCAGGAGGTTTATCTGGGAAATATTCCCTACATGACACCGCGTGGCACTTTCATTATTAATGGAGCAGAAAGAGTGGTTGTTTCCCAATTGCATAGATCCCCCGGTGTATTTTTTGGTCAAACTACACATACCAATGGTACTAAACTATATTCAGCGAGAATTATCCCGTTTCGCGGCTCTTGGATGGAATTTGCAACCGACGTTAACAATGTCATGTATGCGTACATTGACCGTAAGAAAAAATTCCCCGTTACCACTTTATTAAGAGCTATCGGATTTGGCACTGATAAGGAAATTTTAGACCTCTTTGAACTCTCAGAAGTTCTGCCAGCAAATAAAAAAAATATCCGGAAATTACTTGGAAGAAAATTGGCGGCTCGGGTTCTAAGATCCTGGACAGAAGATTTTGTAGATGAAGATACCGGTGAAGTTGTATCCATAGAACGCCACGAAGTATTGCTGGAAAGAGATACTGTTATTGGAGAAGAACACCTGAATACAATCATAGAATCAGGGGTTGAATCTATCATTGCGCACAAAGAAAATGTAAATGTTTCTGAATTTTCTATTATTTACAACACACTTCAAAAGGATAATTCAAATTCAGAAAAAGAGGCGGTTGAGCAAATTTATCGTCAGTTAAGAAATGCAGAAGCTCCTGATTTTGAGACAGCTAAGGATGTTATACAGAAGTTATTCTTTAGTGATAAACGTTACGATTTAGGATTGGTTGGAAGGTATAAACTAAATAAAAAACTCGGTAACACCGATGAAGTGGTCACCAAGGTCCTGACTCAGGAAGATATTATTAAAATTGTTAAGTATCTGATTCAACTAATCAATTCAAAGGCAATTGTAGATGACATTGACCACTTAAGTAATCGTAGAGTTAAAACCGTTGGAGAACAATTGTTTGGTCAATTTGGGGTTGGATTATCCCGTATGTCGAGAACCATACGTGAAAGAATGAATATCCGGGATAATGAGGTCTTCACACCTTCTGATTTAATTAACGCAAGAACACTCTCATCAGTTATCAATTCTTTCTTTGGTACTAATCAGCTTTCACAGTTTATGGATCAGACAAACCCATTAGCTGAAATAACTCATAAAAGGAGAATGTCTGCCTTAGGTCCTGGTGGACTTTCAAGAGAAAGAGCCGGTTTTGAAGTCCGGGATGTTCATTACACGCACTACGGACGGCTTTGCACCATTGAAACTCCAGAAGGTCCAAATATTGGACTTATTTCATCTTTATGTGTTTATGCCAAAGTAAATTCAATGGGATTTATTGAGACACCGTATCGTAAAGTTACAGAAGGAAAAATAGATATCAGTAACGAAACATTAGTTTACTTAAGCGCAGAAGAAGAGGAACGTCATTTTATAGCACAATCAAATCTTCCTACCGATTCTAAAGGTAATCTTCAGGAAGAAAGAATTAAAGCAAGATACCAGGGCGATTTCCCAATAATTGATAAGTCAAAATTAACATACATGGATGTGGCGCCTAATCAGATCGTATCTATTGCCGCATCTCTGATACCATTTTTAGAGCATGACGATGCAAACAGAGCATTGATGGGTTCAAACATGCAACGTCAAGCAGTTCCATTAATGAAACCGGAGGCGCCTATTGTTGGAACCGGTCTTGAATCCAGAATCGCTCTTGATTCCAGAAACCTCATAGTTGCCAACGATAACGGTTTAATTGAATACGTTGATTCAAATAAAATAGTAGTTAGATATGAAAAAGATGACACTAACCGTTTGGTTAGTTTTGATGATGATGTAACTACTTATTCACTGCTGAAATTCAGAAGAACAAATCAGGGGACCACCATTAACTTAAGACCGATTGTAAAGAAAGGACAAAAAATAGTCAAAGGTCAGTTTTTGTGTGAAGGGTTCGCCACTCAAAATGGAGAATTGGCACTCGGAAGAAACCTGAAAGTAGCTTTCATGCCCTGGCAAGGTTATAATTTTGAAGATGCAATCGTAATATCAGAAAGAGTGGTGAAAGAAGATATTTTTACCTCTCTCCATATTGATGAATATTCACTTGAAGTCAGGGATACTAAAAGAGGTGAAGAAGAGCTAACTCCCGAAATTCCCAATATCAGCGAAGAAGCTACCCGGCATCTGGACGCAGACGGTTTAGTTAAGGTTGGAACAGAAGTTAAAGAAGGCGATATTCTTATTGGAAAAATCACTCCTAAGGGAGAATCAGATCCCACACCTGAAGAGAAATTATTACGAGCAATATTTGGAGATAAAGCAGGCGACGTAAAAGATGCATCGTTAAAAGCGCCCCCGTCTTTAGATGGAATTGTTATTGAATCAAAGTTATTTTCACGCATAAAAAAAGACAAAAACTCTAAAGCGAAAGAAAAAGTTAAGTTATCGGAACTGGAGGATAATTACAAAAAGCAAACGAAGGCAATTAAAGAGTCGCTAATAAAAAAGATTCTGCAAATAGCCGATAACGAAGTTACTACCGGGATTTATAACAAATTTGAAGAAATTTTTGTTAATAAAAATGTGAAACTGACTTCTAAAGTTTTATCAGACCTTTCTTTTGAAGATATTAAAACAGAGAATTGGTTTAAAGATAAAATCAAGAGCAATCTGATAAAAGATGTACTTCATAATTATTTGGTTAAAGCAAATGAATTACATTCCCGTTATAAAAGAGATGTATTTACGATCAGTGTAGGTGATGAACTGCCAACCGGTATCATTAAACTTGCAAAGGTTTATGTTGCCAAAAAAAGGAAGCTGAAAGTAGGAGATAAAATGGCTGGAAGGCATGGAAACAAAGGGGTAGTAGCTAAAATTGTCAGAGAGGAAGATATGCCTTTCGGCGAAGATGGCACACCCGTTGACATCGTGCTTAATCCGTTAGGGGTTCCTTCACGGATGAACCTCGGACAAATTTATGAAACCATTTTAGGATGGGCGGGTCACAAACTCCATCGAAAGTATTCCACCCCAATTTTTGATGGCGCCACTATCGAAGAAATTTCAAAAGAAATGAAAGAGGCAGGGCTTCCTGAGTTTGGAATGACTTATCTTTATGATGGACAAACAGGTGATCGTTTTGATCAATCTGCCACCGTAGGAATTATTTATATCCTGAAACTGGGTCACATGGTGGATGATAAAATGCATGCACGTTCTATCGGTCCTTATTCGCTAATTACACAGCAACCCTTAGGAGGTAAAGCACAATTCGGTGGACAACGGTTTGGTGAAATGGAGGTTTGGGCGCTTGAGGCATTTGGCACCAGTAATATTTTACAAGAAATTCTCACTGTAAAATCAGATGATGTAACTGGCAGGGCTAAAGCGTACGAGGCAATTGTCAAAGGTGACAATCTTCCAATTCCAAACACACCGGAATCGTTTGAAGTATTACTTAACGAATTAAGAGGTTTGGGATTAGAACTCACATTAAAATAAAATAGTAAGCATTCTTTTTATAAATTTCATTCTGTAACGTTTGTTATACAAATAAAAATGATAAACACAAGGGACAATAAAAGACCGTATTTTACCACGATAACCATTAGCTTGGCATCTCCGGAATCAATCCTGGAGAGATCGCATGGGGAAGTGTTAAAACCTGAAACCATTAATTACAGGACATATAAACCGGAAAAAGACGGGTTGTTCTGTGAAAGAATTTTTGGACCGGTAAAAGAT
>MEPC01000027.1:0-431 GCA_001769655.1 Bacteroidetes bacterium RIFCSPLOWO2_12_FULL_37_12
ATTTACAATTACAACCGCAATTACAATCGAAATTCGATTTACAATTACAACCGCAATTACAACCACAACCCAAATTCGATGCATCCATTGGGGATATGATGCAATGGTTTAAAACCATGTCAACAAATGAATATATTCGAAACGTGAAACAAAATGGATGGCGACCATTTTATAAAAAATTATGGCAACGTAATTATTATGAACATATTATTCGAAATGAAATATCATATCGCCGAATTGCATCCTATATCCGGAACAATCCAAAAAAATGGAATAATGATATATTTTTTAATCAATCGTAGGGGCAGACCTACGTGTCTGCCACATTCCGATTTCGAACGAACCCATTCCGGTTTCGAACGAACCCATTCCGATTTCGAACGAACCCATTCCGATTTCGAACGAACCCATTCCGATTTCGAACGAACCCA
>MEPC01000027.1:463-16573 GCA_001769655.1 Bacteroidetes bacterium RIFCSPLOWO2_12_FULL_37_12
ACCCATTCCGGTTTCGAACGAACCCATTCCGATTTCGAACGAACCCATTCCGATTTCGAACGAACCCATTCCGATTTCGAACGAACCCATTCCGATTTCGAACGAACCCATTCCGATTTCGGATGAACCCATTCCGATTTCGGATGAACCCATTCCGGTTTCGGATGAACCCATCCGGTTTCAAACGAAACGGGCAGACACATACGTCTGCACCTATGATTTCTTCCCCAAAATCTCCATAAAACACAACGAAACATCGGTGAACAAAATTTTGGGATGCGCATTGCGCTCTATATGAAACGCCGCTGTTTCCAGGAGTTGTGTAAATTTTTCAAGTTTATTATAGGATATATAAACGGAAAATTTTTCTGCGAAATTCTGCTCCTCCCCTCCCACCCTGCTCAACTGCGGCACTCCGGCGGTAGCGAGAAAACTTTCCCTGATTATTTTCATTCCATAAAGCAAGGTGCTTTTCTGAAACTCCCTTCCCATTTTCGCAAAGTCATCGGTTAATTCAAAAATTTTCTTAAAATTCTTAGCGTAGCCGGCTCTTAGCCAGTCTCTGAAAAAAACAAACTGGTCGTTTTTATTTTCTTCCAGAAATGAAAGCGCTCTTCCTGGGTTTCCATCCGATAACAGTACCAACCGTTGCCTTTTTTCAAGGTCTACCACTCCTTCTTTAAGCAAAAAACCATTGCTTTCTTCTTGGGTTAAAGGAGGAAATTTTACGATATGAAGACGAGATACAAGCGTGGGTAACATGGAGTCGGTGCTTTCGGTTACCCATATAAAAACGGTTTTTTCGGGGGGCTCTTCCAGTAATTTTAACAGCGCATTGCCTGCTGTAGGATTTAATAATTCCGGATGCCATAAAATCTGAACCTTGTACTCCGCTTCATACGCTTTGAAAGACATGGAATAAATAATATCACGACTTTCTTCCCGTGAGATATTTCCCTGCTTGTTTTCAGCATCAATAAACGATAACCATTCCATCAAAAAAGGGTACGGGTTTTTTTGTAAAAATTCGCGCCACTGCGGCAAAAAATCCTTGCATTTTGGTTTCTCAACGGTTTTGTGAGAGGATGTAATCGGAAAAATTAAATGTAAGTCGGGGTGAATCAACTTGTCTATTTTACGGCAGGATGCACATTGACCGCAGGAGTCATCTTCTTTAGGGTTTTTACAGTTAAGAAAAGCAACTAACGCCCTTGCCAATGAATAATGTTCATAGCCCTCTTCTCCTAAAAATAATAACCCATGAGGGATTTCTTTGGATAAGACCATTTTAATCAAAGCCCTTTTTATGGATGTATAACCTGTAATATTGCTGAAACGCATGGTTTGTTATGGAAATGAGATTATAATGGAATATTGGAATATTGAGAATGAATTAATTTACTAAACTAAAGAACAGGCAATTAATTTCCCATTAAAAAAATATAATTAAAAACTATGTTTTCTCGTTTTAATTATTTACCTTCGCACCTTGATTTTTAAATAACATTCACAAATCTAACAAAAAAACCAATTTAACCAAACAAAAAAACCATGAACTCAAAAATTTACAAACTGTCCGCATTGTTTTTCTTTTTAACAATTGCCAGTTTTTATTTTTCCTGTAAAAAGGATGATAAAAAGGATGACACCACACCAATCACCACTACATCTACTGATAAAGATGCTTCGGTAGCGGAAGACAATGAAACCGCAGAATCGGAATTTGAGGAAGTATTTAATTATGTGGATGAAGAATCGAACACCAATGATAATTTAAGAACAACTGGCGGCGACATAGATACGTTTTTCGTAAATCCAACAAGATATGCTTGTGTGGATACAGTTCGTTTTAAGAGATCGGGTTCGCTTCTTAACCCTCCAATTAAAAAAGAAATTCGTTTCATTTTTGATTCTTCCAAGACCTGCAATAATGGTTCCAGAAGGATGGGTAAAATAGTCGCAAAAATGGAGGGAGCATATAAAAAACTTGGAACTGTGGTAACTATTACTTTTGAAGATTTTTATGTTCAACGCCCCAATATGACAAAATGGATTCATATACAAGGAACTAAAACAATTACAATGAAAGCAGCCACTACTACTTCACGGACAATTAACGTGAAAGTTACAGGTGCAAAACTTACTTGGATGCAACCTGATTCTGCAACTGCAAAGATTTCATGGCAAAGTGATCGTACCAGAGAAGTAACTGTTTCCAATTCCGAGCCATTCAAAACAGTAAAATTCTATGGAACTGCCTCCGGTGTAACTAGAAAGAATAAAGCATATTCAGCTGTAGTTGATAGTACTACTGCCCTCATAAAAAAATCCAATTGTAAATGGATAGTTTCCGGAAAATTAACTATAACACGAACCGACTCCACTACAATCAAAGAAAGAACATTGGACTATGGTGACGGAACATGTGATGATAAAGCTACGGTAAAGCTGGCATCAGGTGACACTGTTCAAATCCGTCTGCGTTAATTTTTTAATTGATTATATTAATTAATATGTATAAAACCCCATGTGCAATTTTCCATGGGGTTTTTTTCTTTAGGAAACACGATTTGGAAACGCGGCGCTTTTTGGTTATAAAATATGAAATAGAAAAACGAAGCCCCCTATTTCTACAAAAAAACCCAATACAATGAATAAATACGGCGCTGCGTGTTTATACAAACCATAAAACCCAATACAATGAATAAACACGGCGCTCCGCGTTTATACAAACCATAAAACCCAATACAATGAAAACAAAATATATAGTTACACTTTCTATTCTTTTGGTAATCGCGCTCTTTCAATTTTCCTGTAAAAAGGAGCACATACACGAAGACGAAGAAATCACGACTACCGATAAAGACAAAACTGTTGCCGAAGAAAATTCAATGGCACAATCAGAATTTGAAGATATTTTTGATTATGTAGACGAAGAAGCCAGTGGCACGGGAAGCAATCTCCGGACCGATGGAAAGGACACAACTTTTAAAAAGACAGGCATAAAGGATTACGGATGTGTTGATTCGGTAATTTATGAGAAGAAAACAGTGGACTCTGTAATAATCAGAACCATAACTTTTATATTTAACGGAAGCACTTACTGCAAAAATGGCGTTTCCCGCAAAGGAAAAATTATTGCTGTCATGAAAGGTTTGTATAAAGAAATAAACAACTCTGTGACAGTAACCTTCGATAATTTTTACATGAAACGACCCAAAATGACATACTGGATACACGTTGAAGGTACAAAAACCATTAAAACCGTAGAATATAAAACCGATTCTATTGCTGGCAGAAAAGTAAATGTGACTGTAAAAGATGCTCGGCTTACCTGGCCTGATTTGACGTACACTTTGTGGCAATCAGATCACACTAACCTTATTACTGTTTCAAAAGAACCAAAACTAAAAATTGTAAATATGTGGGGTGGCGAATCCGGAATTTCCCGGAAAGGTAAAAATTATAAAGTAACCATTGATGAAAGCACTCCTTGTGTCAAACGTTCCGATTGCAAATGGATTGTTTCCGGACGCATGAATATTGTCCGTTCCGATTCCATAAAAATCAAAAGCAGAATACTAGACTATGGCAATGGAAATTGTGATAGTTTGGCAACAGTTATTCTGGCAAGTGGTGATACTTTACAGGTTATATTGAAGTAAGAAAATAAATTATTATTTTATAAACTCTCTGACATTATAATCAGGGAGTTTTTTTTTGTAATTTTCACCCCTTATACCCTATACCCTTCCCCCTCCCATGTGGATTTTCATAGCTAAAACCATTTTAAAAAACAGAATCCCTTTCCTTGTAATTTTAGGATTAATAACTATCATACTAGGTTATGTAGGTAGGAATGCTGAAATCACTTATGACTACGTCAGAGTTGTTCCGCAAAATGATTCCGACATGGTATATTATAATAAATTTCGTGAAACATTCGGGGATGATGCTAATTTTATGGTAGTAGGAGTTAAAGATTCTTCCTTATACAGATTTTCGAACTTTCTTGCATGGAAAAAACTATGCGATACCATAAAAGAAATGCGTGGTGTGACTCAAACGTATGCACTATGTAATATAAATAATCTGGTAAAAGACACTGCAACACGGAAATTCAAAACAGTGCCACTTCTCGATAAAGACCCATCAAATCAGGAAGAAACTGACAGCATTTTACGCATCGTACACCAACTCGAATTTTATAAACATCAATTAATAAATCCGCAAAACGGAGCCACCCTGTTGGGTATAACCTTCGACAAGAAAATATTGAATTCACAGGAAAGAATTCCTTTAATAGAGAAAATAATTGAACATGCAACCCATTTTTCTTCATCTACTGATATTAAAACCCACTATGCCGGCATCCCTTACATGCGTACAGTACTAAGCACGAAAGTCCGGAAGGAATTGTTTTATCTGCTTTTCCTTTCCGTTCTCATTACATCCATTTTCCTTTTCTTCTTTTTTCGCTCCATTTATCCGGTAATTTTTTCATTGGTTGTAGTTACTACCGGAATTATCTGGTCTCTGGGAATTTTGGTTTTACTCGATTATAAACTTACGTTAATTTCTGCATTAATACCTGCATTAATAGTTATTATTGGCGTACCCAATTGCATTTATTTGTTAAATAATTATCATCATGAATATTTCCTGCATAAAAATAAAATTCTGGCACTGGTACGAATCATACGCAAAACAGGGATTGCCACTTTTCTTACTAATATAACTACTGCCATTGGATTTGCTACGCTGGCTTTCGCCAATGTCACTATTTTAAGGGAATTTGGAATAACAGCTTCTCTCGGTATATTATCAACTTTTTTACTCAGTTTAACCTTAATACCGGTCATTTTTTCATTGCTTCCTGACCCGACACCCCGGCAATTGAAACATCTTGAAATTAGATTTGTCCGCGTTTTTGTCAATCAAATAAATTATTTCATTCACCACCACCGCAAGCTGGTTTATTTGTTTACGTTTCTGGTGATTTTATTTTCTTTCTGGGGAATTACAAAAATAAAGTCATTATCTTTTATGCTGGATGATCTGGGTGAAACAAATCATATTTATGCGGACCTACGTTTTTTTGAAAATAATTTTAACGGGGTTCTTCCTTTTGAAATAGTACTCGAATCGGATAAAAAATTATCCGGTAACCGGTTGGGTTATCTTCAGAAAATTGAAAAACTTGAAAGAATCATGTCCAATCATTCTTATTTTGTACATCCGATTTCAGTAAATAATTTTGTACGTTTCACTACCCAGGCATTTTATAACGGCGAGCCGGAGCATTATCGCTTGCCCAATAAACAAGAAAGTATTTTTATTTCCAACTATCTTTCTAACTCCGATAAATATAATACGTTGATGCGTTCGTTTGTAGATTCCTCAGGGAATAAAACGAGAATATCATACAAAATAAAAGACATTGGTTCACATAAGCTTGATTCTATTATTAAAAAGATAACTCCTGAAATAAATTATATCTTCCAAAACACCGGCATCAAGCTAAAACTAACCGGCGCCATGTTAATCTACATGAAGGGTAATAAATATCTTATCCGGAATTTAATCGGAAGTTTAATTATGGCACTCATTTTCATAGGCGGTATTGTGGCTATTCTCTTTTATTCAACCCGTATGATGGGAATGATTATGATTACCAACTTAATCCCTTTGCTGGTAACAGGGGGTATCATGGGTTTTTTTAATATCCCCCTAAAACCAAGCACTGCTATAATTTTTGGAATTGCCTTCGGTATTGCAGTGGATACGGGCATTCATTTATTAGCCCGTTACAGGCAGGAGTTCATTCATCATCGTTCCGATACTATATTAAATGCTGTATCCAACAGTATCAAAGATACCGCATTGAGCATGATATCCACTTCAGTAATTTTATTTTTTGGATTTATTATCTTTGCCACTTCTGATTTTGGTGGCACTGTTGCGCTGGGTATTCTAATATCCATAACGCTGATGATTGCCCTATTGACCAACCTCATACTGCTTCCTTCTCTATTATTATCACTTGAGAAAAGAAAACGAATTCGGGAATCCACACGTGCACTTTTTGCCGCTTACGATGAATATTCCGATGAGCAGGATATTAATCTGGATCGCTTGGAGATTGAAGAGATAAAGAAGGAAATTGGGAGATAGAAATTGGATGTTGGATATTCGATGTTGGATGTTTGATGTTTGATATATTATCGCCAACATTTGTGTCTTCACAAACGTTGGCGGAGATGCTTATATTTTTATAATGCCATACCCCGAATACAAATCCATTAATTGGGCAGATGTTTCAAATGAAATTCTGCAATACTGGAAGAAATTCAAAATCTTTGAGTCCTCAGTGACACAACGGGAAGGTTGCCGGGAATTTACGTTTTACGAGGGACCTCCTTCTGCAAACGGAATTCCGGGAATCCATCATGTGATGGCAAGATCCATCAAAGATATATTCTGCCGTTATAAGACACTGAAAGGGTATCAGGTAAAAAGAAAATCCGGATGGGACACACATGGATTGCCTGTTGAATTGCAGGTAGAAAAAAAATTAGGAATCATCAAAGATGATATCGGGGAAAAAATATCCATAGAAGAATATAACCGGTTATGCTACGAAGATGTGATGAAATATACCGGCTTATGGGAAGAACTTACAGAAAAAATGGGGTATTGGATTGATTTGAAAGAACCTTATATCACCTGCAAACCCTCTTACATTGAAACATTGTGGCACTTATTAAAAGAATTATACCAAAAAGGATTGCTGTACAAAGGTTACTCCATACAGCCATATTCTCCAGCCGCCGGCTCCGGATTAAGCTCTCATGAAATAAATTTACCCGGTTGCTATAAATTAGTGAGGGATACATCATGTGTGGCACAATTTAAACTGAAAGGAAAATCAAATGAATATCTTCTTGCATGGACAACCACTCCCTGGACTCTCCCGTCAAATTCGGCATTGGCAGTAGGAAAAAACATTGACTATGTAAAAGTTGAAACTTATAATCCCTATACATTTCAACGAGTGATAGTGACACTTGGAAAAGACGTGCTTTCCCGTTATTTTAATCCCGAAAACTCAACATCTGATTTATCAACTTATACAGAAGGCAGCAAACAGATACCCTACAAAATACTCCATTCCTGTAAAGGAGCTGAATTGGAAGGGTTGGTCTATGAACAGCTACTTCCATACGTACAACCAAACGGTAAGGCATTTCTTGTAATATGTGCCGATTTTGTTTCTACAGAAGAAGGTACGGGTATTGTACATATTGCACCTACTTTCGGCGCTGATGACCTGCGTTCTGCAAAACAACATGGGATTGCCTCCATTACCGTGAGTGACACAAATAATAATCAAGTGCCACTCGTTAACAAACAAGGAAAATTTGTAAATGAAATTACTGATTTTTCCGGCATGGAAGTAAAAAATTATTCTAATACGGATGAATCTGTTCCCGGGTATAAAACAGTGGATGAATTAATTGTCATAAAACTAAAAAAAGAAAATAAAGCATTTAAAGTTGAAAAGTATGAGCATAATTATCCGCATTGCTGGAGAACCGACAAACCCGTGCTTTATTATCCGCTTGATTCGTGGTTTATCAGGACAACCGCTCTGAAAGACAGAATGATTGAGTTGAATAAAAACATTAATTGGAAACCGGCATCCACCGGTACAGGACGTTTTGGTAACTGGCTTGAAAATTTAGTGGACTGGAATCTTTCCCGTTCACGCTTCTGGGGAACTCCCCTTCCGATATGGAAATCAAAAGATGGGAAAAATGAAATATGCATTGGTTCATTTGAGGAATTAAAAACAGAAGTTAAGAAATCTGTAAAAGCCGGTTTTATGAAAAAGGAATTGACTATTGATTTTAATCCGCATAAACCATGGGTTGATGAAATTGTACTTGTTTCCAACGATAACCAACCCATGTATCGGGAGCCCGATCTCATTGATGTTTGGTTTGATTCTGGTGCCATGCCATTCGCACAGTGGCACTACCCTTTTGAAAATTCTACTGCTTTTGAAAAAAATTTTCCCGCCGATTTCATAGCAGAAGGAGTTGATCAGACGCGCGGGTGGTTTTACACACTTCATGCTCTGGCGGTCATGCTTAAAGACAACGTGGCATTCAAAAATGTAATTTCAAACGGATTGGTGCTTGATAAAGATGGAAATAAAATGTCGAAACGGTTGGGAAATACCGTTGACCCTTTTGAAACCCTTTCAAAATATGGTGCTGACCCAACCCGTTGGTACATGATTTCAAATGCCGCACCGTGGGAAAATCTTAAATTTAACCGGGATGGCATTGAAGAAACTCAACGGAAATTTTTCGGAACACTTTATAATACTTATAACTTTTTTGCACTTTATGCCAATATTGATCGTTTTGAAAACAAAGAACCACAAATTGATAACAACAAAAGAACGGAAAGTGACCGTTGGATTATTTCGCGTTTAAATCATTTAATTAAGGATTGTGAAAAATTTTATGATGATTACGAGCCAACTCCTGTTACCCGCGCTATTCAGGATTTTGTGATAAATGATCTTAGTAACTGGTATGTACGCCTTAACCGTAAACGATTCTGGAAAGGCGAATATAATGATGATAAAATTGCCGCCTTTCAGACACTTTTTCAATGTTTGAATACTGTTTGTATTCTTGCATCTCCCATAGCTCCTTTTTACATGGATAAAGTTTTTCTGAATCTAAACAACATCAGCTATAATCACTCCATCAATAATTCAGAAAACTTTAAACCTTCCCAGTCAGATATAAATTCAAAATCTGCTTCTGTACATCTTGCAAATTTTCCCACACCGGAATTATCTTTAATTGATACTTCACTTGAAGAACGAATGACACTTGCACAAAACGTTTCTTCGTTGGTACATTCACTCCGGAAAAAACACGGTCTTAAAGTGAGAATTCCTCTTTCACGCCTTTTAATTCCAGTGACCGATTTACATCTCAAAACACAATTTCAGAAAGTAGAAGAACTGATTCTTTCAGAAGTGAACATAAAAAAAGTTGAGTATATTGACGACACTTCCGGATTAATTTCCAAAAAAGCAAAACCTAATTTTAAAATGCTTGGCAAGAAAGCTGGTCCTAAAATTAAAATGATTGCCGAAAAAATTTCCTTATTTGGAAAAACTGAAATAGAGCAACTCGAAAGTAATGGTTCATTTGAGATGGAAATACCTGACGGAACATTCCTGATAAAGGCAGAAGACATTGAAATCTCATCTCACGACATTCCCGGCTGGATTGTAGCATCGGATAACGGGATTACCATTGCCCTTGACATTACGCTTACTGAAGAGCTTAAAATGGAAGGAACCGCCCGTGAGTTTGTAAATCGCGTACAGAACCTGCGAAAAGAGAACGGCTTTGAAGTAGCTGACAAAATAAAAATACAACTATGGGGTGATGATTTTATTAACAAAACCTGTTTTCAATTTAAGGACTATATTTGCATGGAAATTCAGGCATTGGCTTTTAGTATTGATGAGAATATGGAAAATTCAACAGAGTTGGAGATAGATGAGTTTAAGGTGAAAGTGAGGGTGGAGGTGGTGGTTAGAAATTAGATGCTGGATGTTAGATGTTAGTTGTTAGTTGTTAATTGTTAATTGTTAATTGTTAGTTGTTAGTTGTTGAATGTTGGATATTAGATATTGGATATTAAAAATATGAAATACTTAAAATTTTTCTCTATTAGTTTTTTCATCATTATCCTTGATCAGTTAACCAAAATGATGGTTCATCACTGGATGATTTTGGGAAGCAATGGTCAAATAAAATTAATTGGTAATTGGTTTAAACTGCATTACACCTTAAATCCGGGTATGGCTTTCGGCATGGCATTCGGTGGCGAATACGGGAAATTATTTCTTTCCGTATTTTCAATCATTGCCATGTTTGGTATTGGTTATTACCTTTTCTTTCTTATAAAAAGTAATTTGCATCCCGGACTGCTTATTTGCGTTTCTATGATTTTTGGCGGCGCTTTGGGAAACATCATTGACCGTACTTTTTATGGTATATGGTTGGATAACGCCCCTTCTGATGCCATTACTCCTTTTTTACACGGGCAGGTGATTGATATGTTTTATATTGATATATGGGAAGGTATAGTGCCACAATGGTTCCCTTTTCTTGGCGGTCAATATTATTCTTTATGGCCAATTTTTAACATTGCAGATGCTTCTATTTTCAGTGGAGTGGTGATTATTTTTATTTTTCATAACCGTTTTTTTAAGAAAGAAACTACCGAGATTTCAGAAAGCAATACCAGCGGACAAACCGCCTAAAAATCCAAAACCGGATTTTGCCGTACTTCCGGTTATTTCCAACTCACAAAACCACAATCTTCTTTATAATTCTTCTTTTACTAAAATCCATAAAATTTATCAAATATAACCCGGGTGATATAAAATTTGAAATATGCATAGCCCCTTCAATCAAATTTCCACTTTCAATTTTGCAGCCAGTCATATTATATATAGTGTAGGGTGAATTATTAAAATCAGAATTAAAAATTTTCAGAAATCCTCCTCTGGTTACTACGGAAGTGTATTTATTTTCAACCGGTATTATTGTTTCTTTCATCCCTATGGGTATCGGTTCACTCGCTCTCACAAAAAAAACATCCGCCATACCGGAACCAAATGTTTCACTTACTCCTGCAAGTGCAAACCATTCTCTTCCGAGTGGCAGTACGGTATGGGCTTCTTCCAACCCTGAGCCGCCAAAGGTCTGAAACCAAAGCTCTTCACCTGCTGAATCAATTCTAACTAAGTACATGTCTGAAGAGCCATATCCAAAACTATAAGTAAACCCTGCTAAAATAAATCCATTCAGCGTATCATCTTCCAGAAACTGTATAGAATAGAAACCGTCTGATTCAGATTTTCCATACGTTTTTGACCACAGGGAGTCGCCGGTAGAGGAAATTTTTATGATAAAACCATCCGATTGACCATTTCCAAAACTATTCGTGTTCCCACAAAGAAGATAAGAACTATCAGCCATCTGAAGTGCATCAAAACAAACATCGGACTGTCCGCCACCGTAAGTTTTTGACCATTGGCTGGTGCCACTGGAATCAAGTTTAATGATAAACATATCTGAACCACCTGCACCACTGCTCGTTGTGTAGCCACACAATAAAAATCCTCCATCCAGTAAAGGAATTATTTTTTGTGCCACATCAATGCCACTTCCACCCAATTCCTTTGCCCATATTTCATTTCCGCCGGCATCAATTTTAATTATTTTAATATCTGTAGATTGTCCGGGAGTATCACCAATAACTAAAAAATTTCCATCGGAAGTTGGCAGAACATCGTATCCATTTTGTCGCCCTGCTCCCCCAAAAGTTTTAACCCATACCGGAAGACCAAACTTACTGATCATCACTACATAAATGTCAGTACTACCGGAAACTGTGGCTGTACCGCATGCAATAAAATTTCCATTTTCAAGCGCCTTGATGCTCATTCCAAATTCATTTTCTGCACTGCCATACGAATTTGTCCAAATGGTATCTCCTATAGAATCTGTGCATACGACATACAAATCGGACATTCCATTGCCAAAACTCTCTGTAGAGCCGCAGAAGACATATCCGCTGTCAAGGGTTTTTGCAGTGGACAGAGATTTGTCACTTTGTGTACCTCCATACGTTTTTTCTATGTAGGTTTGACATAAGGATACCCTGTTTATAAAAACAATAAAGGTATAAAGAAGTAACTTTTTCATAATTTTGTTATTTCCGGTAAAATTAAAAATAATAGTTGATAAATCCAATGTTTGAGTTTCTGAATAAAAATAGGGGTATCTCCAAAAATTGTCTTTATATTCCCATTTCCCTGTATATTTTTTGTTTTATCAATTCCTCTCTATCAATTGCACAGGATTATAATTATTATAATGCTAATCGTCTGCGCTTCGACGATTACATTTATGATTCACTAATCCATTCAGTACAATTATATCCGGAAGGGGAAACTTCAAAACAGGGCTTGGATTTTCCCTTATTGAATTTAGGAGAGCAATCAAGTTTACTGCTTGATTTTGATGATTTCAGGGGAGAATATGTTACTTATAATGTGAAATTTATTCATTGTAATTTTAATTGGACTCCCTCAGTATTGAGCGATGCTGAATTTTTGAGTGAATACAATCTTTTTCCAATTTATGAATTCAGAAATTCTTTCAATACCCTTCAGAAATACATGCATTACCATTTTAAAATCCCTCCAATGTTAGTCACCGGCAATTATCTTTTATTGGTATTCAGGGAAAATGATGAACAGGCGCTTGCTCTGACTAAGCGTTTTGTTATTTATCAGAAAGATGTTGTGATTGAAGAAAAAGTTGGATATTCTTCCAATGTACCTTATAGAGAGAAACGGCATGAGCTGGATTTCAGGATTCTTTTTGATTTGCATAAAGTGAACAATCCGAGAGACGAAATTAAAGTAGTGCTGAGGCAAAACGGGCGCTGGGACAATGCAATTACTAATCTGAAACCACTTTTTATAAAGGAAGGTGAATTAATGTACGACTACTCCGATGAAAATAATTTTGATGCCGGAAATGAATTTCGCTGGTTTGATACCCGTAGTTTCCGTTATATAACCCAATACGTGGAAAAAATAAATGCCGATACTTTTCCAGTGCAGGTTTATCTGAAAAAAGACACCAAACGGAAAGGTCGTGTTTATACGTATGAGAACGACATTAACGGGAGATATTTAATTATGAATCGTGATGCCACTGTTTCTTCAGTGGAAGCAGATTATGGGTTAGTGCATTTTCAATTAGATGCTGATCCGGTGACGAATGGCACTGTTTATCTTATTGGATCGTTCACCGGCTGGAAAGAAAATCCTTCCAACAGAATGATTTATAATGAAATCAAACATGAATATAGTTGTTCCATGTATCTCAAGCAGGGATATTATAATTACCAGTACGGTGTTAAAAAATATTCAGGAGAAAAAGGATTTGATGTTGCACCTTTTGAAGGAAATTTTGCGCAGACGGAAAATGAGTATGATATATTAGTGTATCAGATGCCAATGGGTGGAAGGTATGAGAAAGTGATTGGTTATAAAACGTTCCGTTCCGGATTGTGATTACGTTTTCCCTCATTATCCACCTCCATCGCAAAATACTTCCATGTATTCTTCGCCCTCTCTTCCTGTATAAACG
Organism: Bacteroidetes bacterium RIFCSPLOWO2_12_FULL_37_12; assembly: GCA_001769655.1. Classification (GTDB taxonomy): domain Bacteria; phylum Bacteroidota; class Bacteroidia; order 2-12-FULL-37-12; family 2-12-FULL-37-12; genus 2-12-FULL-37-12. The sequence continues at coordinate 13,735 of MEPC01000027.1, forward strand.
GTTCAAATTCCTTTCGCCGGTTTTTTGAAAAATAATCTATAATTGCCTCTGAAATTTTTTGAGGATTTTTATCAACTACGTATCCTGTTTTTTTGTGTAAAACAATCTCAGAAAGTCCACCCACATCGGTCACCAGCATGGGAAGGTCAAAAGAATACGCAATTTGTGTCACTCCGCTTTGAGTGGCACTGTGATAGGTTTGAACAGAAAGATCTGCGGCGCTGAAATAGAGTGCCACTTTTTCGGAAGGAATAAAACCGGAATGATCCAACACTAAGTCATCAATATTCAACTTTTTAATCATTGCATCATAGTTGGAACGTTCCTCATAATACTCTCCGGCTATGATCAACTTGATTTTCATTTCCCGGATGCCGGGTAATGCAAGTGTTTCCAACAATAAATCAAGTCCTTTGTAAGGACGAATGATTCCGAAAAAAAGCAGATAATTAAAACCTGGCGCCAGATTTAATTTCTTTAACGCTTCTTCTCTGGAAACTCGTTCACCAAAAAAATTATTCACGGGATGCTTGAGGAGGATATGAGGTTTATGGATGTTGAATTTGCACAAGTCCTCCACCGATGTCTTTGACATGAGCACAAAGACATCGCATGAATTCAGAAAATATTTTGTAAGCAGATAATCTCCCGGTCTTTTTTCATGTGGAATTACATTATCAATCAACCCAATGATTTTAGTTTTTTTTCTGAATTTTACAATTCGTGCCACTGTTCCCAGACAAGGAGCCAGAAAAGGAATCCAATGCCTTACGATAATATAATCAGCGCTGTGTTTTGATATTTTATTAGCAGAAACAATCCAATTCCAGGGATTTATTGAATTTAGCAAGGAGGTTATGGGGAATCTTTCGGGAGCTGGTCCCTCCTGGTATTGCGATTCGCCGGGAAATAAAAAGGAAGGATACTGAAGAGAAAAGGAAATAATTTGTGAATCAATGTTTAATTCCTGACGGAATGTTTTGCATAGCATCATATTAAAATCAGCGATTCCACCTCGTAATGGATAGGCGGGACCTATGATTAAGTTGCGTTGGGTTGGGTTCATTCATTTAAACAAACTATCCACTTCTGCTTTTGACATGCGTATAAATTTAATAAGATTCAAGGCATCATCGGCAAACTCATGGGTAGGATTCTGCCGGCTAAATTTAGATAATGACTCTACTGCTTTTGTTGTGTCACCCAGATTATGATAGGCATTCCCCAATGCAAAAAGCATAAACTCCCTTTTTCTCCAATTCGGATAATTTTTATAGGCATTGGAATAATACATGATGGCTTTAGTATTATCACTCAATGCATTTTCATTTAATTGGCCCGCTTTAAAAAGGAACTCAGGAGAAGTTGTGTCATCGGGAAATGCGGTGCTGAAACTATCGTAAAGAGCCGATAGCCGGCGTAATAAATTCAAATCGGGAGAAGAACGAAAAGCATCATCATACGTTTTGCTTTCCAGAGTGTCAATGCGTGAGAGGATATTCGATTTCGGGTCTTGTGTGGATTTATTGCCGGATGTATTACAGGCAGTCAGTGTTAATCCAACAAAAATGATGAATGATAATTTAAAAGAAGTATTCAATTTTATGGAGCTATTTTCTTGAATAAAGATTTTCTGTATCTACTCAGCATAAAAAAAGTTCTCACGCAAAGTCGCAAAGAGCGCAAAGAAAAAAATCAGTTGATTTTTTTTCTTTGTGTACTTAATACTTTGCGTACTTTGCGCCTTTGCGTGATATAATATTTGTGAGAAATAACACCTACTTGAGAAGTTTACGATTTTCTTAATTCCCATTAAACTCAGCTACCCGCGACATCTGGCGGGTAATGGACTCTGAAAGGGCTGGTAAGACCTTGTTGATATTCACCAGCACATTTCCATAGACACCGGCAATCATTCTCCTTTTATTTTTACTGCACGCCTTTAGGATTACTTCGGCAATTTCCGTCTCCGTGCCCATGCGTAAACTTTTAATCTGAGCTGAATAGTTTACAAAATCCGATTCGAGAGGAGCAGTGAGTACACCAATAACTTCCACCTGTGTGGCTTCAAGTTCCATTCTTAACGAATCAGTAAAAGCTGATAGCGCTCCTTTGGATGCGGCAAATACTGTCACCCCCGGAGAAGGAATATTTACATAAACAGATGAAACATTGATTATTTTTCCCTCGTTTGCTTTAATCATACCCGGAAGAAAAGTATGGGTTACCAGAATAGGTCCTAAGGAGTTTCTGTTAAATGTTTGTAGAATTTCATCGGTAGTATTTTGTTCAAATCTTTTCCATGTCCCAAAGTTGGAATTATTAATGAGAATGTCCACCTTGCCAAATTTTTTCATTACCTCCTGATAAAGTGATGTCACTGCTGTAGGATTACTGATATCGCATGGATAAGTATGGCACTCGCTTGTAATATGTCCCATGGTTTTCATTTCCTCCAGTTTTTCGATGGAATCATCCACCAGAAAAAGTTTGGCGCTCCGGTTGGCGAATAATACCGTAGTGGCACGTCCGATGGCATTGCCGGCTCCGGTGATGAGTACTGTTTTGTCTTTTAGGACCATGAGGGTATATGGTATTAAGAGTATTAGGGGATAAAATTAAAAAGCAAAGTTAATTATTTTTATTCACTTTATCCAATTCTTCAGAAATCAGCATTTTTGCCTTCCTTAGGTCTAATTCGTCAATCGTATTTATACCTTCGCTGAGTTTTTGCAAAATTCCTTCCTGGATTTTTCCTCTTTGCATGGCAATAGCGTAAGGGATTCTACGAAATGTTACCATTGAATAAAGAGGAATGAAATGTTCCGGGAAATTTTTT
>MEPC01000028.1:0-9720 GCA_001769655.1 Bacteroidetes bacterium RIFCSPLOWO2_12_FULL_37_12
ATGCTCCGGAAATAGTGATGGTTCTGCCACTGTAAGTGTCACCGGCAATTCAGGTACACTGAATTACTTATGGTCAAACAGTGGCACTGATTCACTTATTACAGGATTAAGTGCAGGTACTTATACTTGCACGGTTACCGATGACAACACTCTTTGTCAGGCATCTGTAAGTGTTGATATTCTTCCAGCCAATGCATTATCCGGGAGCTTAACAATAACCAATGTAACCTGCAATGGTGATTCTGATGGAGTTATACTAGCTACAGTTTCCGGTGGAGTAGGGGGTTATACTTATACATGGAACACCCTACCCACTCAATACGATTCTGTGGTTTCTAATCTTCCGGCAGGGAATTATTCTGTATCAATATATGATGCAAACAACTGTCAGTTATTACTTGATGGAGCGGTAAATGATGCTCCGTTTACAATATCTTTTACTACTTCCGATATTTCATGCTTCGGAGGTTCTGATGGCTCTGTAATTTCTACTGTGAGTGGAGGAGCATCACCCTTTTCCTATTTTTGGAACACTACTGAAACAACTTCTTCCATTAATAATCTTACAGCTGGCACTTATACACTTGCAGTTACAGATGCCAATAGTTGTTCAGATACTTTGGATGTGATTATTAACCAACCTCCTATGCTTACAGTGAGTGTCACTGGAACAAACCCAGATTGTAATGGAGGAGCAAATGGAAGTGCAATCGCAACAGCAAGTGGCGGAACATCACCTTATAATTATATCTGGTCAGAAGGACAGGTTACACCTACTGCTTTAAATCTTTCAGCAGGTACTTATACAACCACTGTAACGGATGTGAACGGATGTACAAGTTCTGCGAATATTGCAATCACTCAACCCTCTTCTATTTCATTAACCCTTTCATCAAATAATCCGACCGGGTGTTTTAACAATAATGGGTCAATAATTACAATTTCAAGCGGAGGAATTTCCCCCTATATTTATAATTGGTCTGATGGAACCACAAGTTCTTCCATTTCCGGACTTTCTGCCGGAGTTTATTCAGTTACAATTACTGATTCCAACGGGTGTACAAATTCTGCAAGTGCCACTCTCACATCTCCAAACAGTCCAACAATTTCTGTGAGTGGCACTAATCCTTTCTGTAATGGGAGTACAAATGGTTCGGCAACAGCAGTTGCCGGAGGAGGTACTTCTCCATACCAATATGTGTGGATTACCGGTGCAAACACTTCCCTAATTTCATCCATAAGTGATGGCACTTATTCAGTAACGGTTACAGATGCAAACAGTTGTACATCTTCCGGTTCAGTCACACTTACCGGTCCGGTTTCTTTAACAGGAACTTTATCAGCAACAAATGTCACTTGTAACGGATTAGCCAATGGAAGTATTATTTCAAATGTGTCAGGTGGCACGCCAGGGTATTCTTACCTATGGTCAAGTGCAGGTACTACTTCCACAGTCACCGGACTTATCTCCGGCACCCACACGGTTACGGCTACAGATTCAAAATCCTGCACATTGACTTTAAGTATTGCAGTGACACAACCAATGGCTTTAAATTTAACGATTTCAAAAACAGACCCAGCCTGTTCTCTTGCCAATGGTTCAGCAATTGCCACGGTAAGCGGTGGGACATCACCGTATTCGTATTTGTGGTCAAATACAGTGACACTTAGTTCCATCAGCAATGTTACAGCAGGTGCCTACACAGTGACAGTAACGGATGCAAACGGTTGCACTGTCAGCAAAAGTAGTAATCTATCAAACTTGTCAGGACCCACGGCATTTACATCAGGTACGAATGTAACCTGTAATGGTGGCACAGATGGAACAGTAACAGCAACACTCTCTGGTGGCATTTCACCCTATACTTATCTCTGGTCTGCAGGACAAAATACTGCTGTTATTTCCGGCTTATCCGCTGGAGTTTATACAGTCACGATAACCGATAATAATAGTTGCACCTCCACTTCTGCAATAAATCTCTCTCAACCATCCCCATTAACCGTATCAAAACTCTCAAGTTCTGATGTTTCCTGCGCAGGAAATGCAGATGGTTCTATTTCAGTAACTGCAAGCGGAGGAAATGGCACTTATACTTATTTATGGAACGATGGACAATCTACATCAACTGCCGGTTCTTTAACGGCAAATACTTACACAGTGACAGTCACTGATATAAAAGGATGTAATGCAAGCGCCAACTTTACTATTTCAACCGGTACAGGTATTACATTGTCTGTGTCCACCAGTTCGCCTACTTGCTACAACAGTACAAATGGTTCTGCTTCCGTATTTCCAAGTTCCGGTACAGGACCTTTTTCCTATTCATGGAATACAGGAGAAACAGCACAATTTATTTCCAATCTTTCAGCCGGTGATTATTTTGTAACAGCTACAGACAGCAAGCAGTGCACTGTGGTAGAAAATGTTGTAATAACAGCTCCCGCCATACCAACCGTAGATTTTTCAGCCGATGTCACTCTGATTGACAGTGGGGGAGTGGTTAATTTTACGAACCTCAGTCCTTCGGTGATTTCTTCCACCTGGTATTTCGGCGATGGTGACTCCAGTGTGGCTACTGCTCCCTCTCACCAATACGATACGGTTGGAATATTTTCAGTGACACTAAAAATTACCACATCAAGTTTTTGTAATAATACGTTGGTAAAAACTGATTATATTAAGGTAGATAAACTGATAAATATAGCTGAAACTATTAACTCCGGTAAAATCTCATTGTACCCTGTTCCCGCTAATAAATATCTTATAGTCAGCGGACCTTCTCAATATGTTAATGGTAAATTTTCTATAGTAGATATAACAGGGAAGGAAATTCTCAAAATAAATTCCACATCCATTACCAAAATACCATCCTCTTCAGAATCAAACTACCGGCTTGATATTTCATCGTTGTCAGAAGGTTTCTATTTGTTAAAGATAGTCAGTGACACGGGAGTGAAGACACTTGGATTTCAGCGGGTGGAGTAGGGTGGGGGATTTAGGGTTTTTAAAATAATTACACCATGAGGATCACTTTGTTTTTTTTATTCTTTTTAATACTGTTCCGTTGCAACCCTCCGCAAAACACTACCCCTCCCGGAATTCTATCTCCCGTTGAAATGACCAAAATTCTGGTGGATATTCATATTGCCGAAACGGCGGTGCAATTTAATTATCAGAACCCCAAAAAACTTACTGCAGAGCAACTCATGTCAGATTTTCAAAATCATTTGCTTAACTATAACGGCGTGGATAAGGATAAATTTTTCAAAAGCTACCAATACTACACACAAAACATTGAAAAAGCCGATGAAATCTACCTGGCAGTCATTGATAGTTTAGCCAGAATGGAAGCCAAAATAAAAAATTAGGTATCTACTCAGCAGAAAAAAATGTAGCCACTGATTTCACGGATTTTATTTTTTAATCCGTGTAATCAGTGGCAATACTTCCTATAGGATTATTTTGCTGCTAAGCAGTTACTAAATTAGTTTGTGGAGGGAAAGAGAGCAGTTCACTGAAAATCCACACTATTTTGTGCATAAATTCCTTTCAATTGACATAAATTTTTCCTATCTTTCACCCAATTTTAATCAACTCAACTAAATTGGATTCCCCCACACAAGAACAAGACCCACATCGAGGCAGAATCATCAATATTGATATTGAAGATGAGATGCGCACTGCCTACATTGACTATTCCATGTCGGTTATTGTTTCCCGAGCGCTACCTGATGTCCGGGATGGGTTAAAACCTGTTCACCGCCGGGTGCTGTTCGGAATGTTAGACCTCGGACTTTTATCAAATAAACCCCATAAAAAATCAGCTAGAATCGTAGGAGAGGTACTTGGTAAATACCATCCTCACGGAGACCTTTCGGTGTACGATGCCATGGTACGTATGGCACAACCCTGGACACTCAGGTATAAATTAATTGATGGGCAGGGAAATTTTGGTTCCGTAGATGGTGACACCCCCGCCGCTATGCGATATACAGAGGCACGTTTTCATGCGATGGCTGAAGACATGCTTGATGATATTCATAAAAATACGGTGGATTGGGCTTCAAATTTTGACGATTCTCTTCAGGAACCAACAGTACTTCCTTCAAAAATTCCAAATCTTCTGTTGAATGGTTCTTCTGGAATTGCAGTAGGTATGGCAACCAACATTCCACCCCATAATCTTAAAGAAATTATTGACGGCATCGTGGCTTTTATTGATAAACCTGAAATAACCATTCCAGAACTAATGAAATACATTACTGCTCCTGATTTTCCTACCGGAGGAGTAATTAATGGCATTGATGGAATAAGATCCGCTTATGAAACCGGAAGAGGCAGAATCCTGCTCCGTGCAAAAACTGAAATAATTTCAGGGGAAGGAAAAGAGAAAATTGTGATAACGGAAATACCCTATCAGGTAAATCGCGCTAAAATGCTGGAGCAAATAGGCGAGTTGATAAACAATAAAAAAATTGAAGGAATATCTGACATCAAAGATCTATCCGATAGAAATGGTACTAACATTATTTTTGAGTTAAAACGGGATGCTATTTCAAATGTAGTCCTGAATAATTTATTCTCATTATCACAACTCGAAATTTCATGGAATGTAAATACAATCGCTTTGGTGGGTGGCAGACCTAAAACCCTTTCACTTAAAGAACTCATTGAGCATTTTGTAAATCATCGCCATGAGGTAGTGGTAAGAAGAACCCAATTTGATTTATCGGAAGCAGAAAAAAGAGAGCACATTTTAAAAGGATTGTTGATAGCATTAGATAATCTTGATGCAATCATTACATTAATTAGAAGCTCTCAAACCCCTGATATTGCGAAAGATGGATTGATGAATAATTTCAATCTTTCAGAAATTCAGGCGAAAGCCATCCTCGAGATGCGCCTTCAACGTTTGACCGGGCTTGAAAGAGAAAAAATTCAAAACGAATACGAGGAAGTATTGAAAATGATTGAACATTATAAAACCGTTTTAGCGCAACGTGATTTGCGAATGAATATCATAAAAGATGAATTACTTGAACTTAAAAATAAATACGGAGATGAACGAAGAACGCTGGTGATACATTCTGCTGATGATAGAACATTAATTGATATGATTGCGCCTGAAGAAATGGTCATTACTATTTCACATGCCGGTTATATCAAACGTACTCCTTTAACGGAATACAGGAGACAAAACAGAGGCGGCAAGGGCTCCATTGGCGCTATTACAAAAGATGAAGATTTTACCGAATATCTTTTTGTAGCAAATACGCATAATTATATTCTATTTTTTACTGAAACGGGCACTGTTTTCTGGTTAAGGGCTTTTGAAATTCCTGAAGGCGCCAAAGCATCCAAAGGAAGGGCGATACAAAATCTGATAAATATTTCTCCCAGTGATAAAGTCAGGGCATTTATTAATGTTGAAACATTGGAGGACTCCAATTATATAAATAACCATTTTGTAGTTATTTGTACTGAAAAAGGAATGATTAAAAAATCCTCCTTAGAGGCATATTCCCGTCCACGTCAAAATGGCATCGCCGCAATAAGTATAAATGAGGGAGATCGGCTGTTAGAGGCGCGAATGACGGACGGTCACAATGAAATTGTAATTGCATTACGTTCGGGCAGGGCGATACGCTTTAATGGAAAGACGGTGAGACCAATGGGAAGAACTGCCACTGGAGTTAAAGCAGTGACACTTGCCAATGCGAATGACAAAGTAATGGGAATGGTTTGTCTTCCGGTTGATAAACTGAAGGAGATTGACTTATTGGTTGTTTCTGATCATGGGTATGGAAAAAGATCCAGTATAGAGGATTACCGCGTAACTAATAGGGGAGGGAAGGGCGTAAAAACGATTAACATAACAGAAAAAACAGGTCAATTAGTGGCAATTAAAGCAGTCAACGATTCGGATGATTTGATTATTATTACCAAAAATGGAATTTTAATCAGAATGAGTGTCAATGACCTGCGCGTGATGGGAAGGGCAACGCAAGGAGTTAGATTAATAAACCTGGATGATACAGACGAAATATCCTCGGTTGCCAGCGTTTCATCCGAAAAATTTGCAGAAGAACCGGAGAATGGGAATGGGATTCCAGATTTAGAAACAAAATAATTCACAACAAACCAAAACTCAAAATGAAAAAATCACTCATCATAATCAGTTTTCTATCCTGCTTTCCGCTGTTTATTTACAGCCAGCCCCAGGAAGTAACCAATGCCATATTTGCGTATAATGAAGGTGAATATGACAAAGCCAAAGAATACATTGACAGGGCAACCGTCCATGAGAAAACCTCACGGAAAGGGAAAACTTGGTTTTACAGAGGAGTAATCTATATGGGAATTAATACTACCCCAAAGTTTTCATCTATTTCGAAAAATTCATTGGAAACCGCCGTGGAGGCATTTCAGAAAACAGTCGAATTCGATACTGAAAAAGGTGAATTTGGCGCTCAGGTAAAACAACAAATTGAAGTTTGCTGGGTTGCCGCTGTAAATGGGGGTTCTGATATGTATTCCAAAAAAAGTTTTGCTGATGCAATCAACTATTTCAAAATCGCTCAAAAAATTAAACCACAGGATACTACAGCATATATTTATTCACTTTACGCCGCAGGTCCTTCCGGCAATACAGAGGAGGTAAAAGTTTGCGCCGGCAAATTAAGAGAACTGAATTACACGCCGGTTGTCTTATATTCTATTTTGGGTAAAATCCTCCTTAATGAAAATAAATTAGATGAAGCACTTTCTGTTTATGACGAAGGTTCTCGCAAATATCCTGACAACATGGAATTAACCACGCAACGATTAAATATATTTATGAAACAAGGCAAGGAGGTTTCGGCTATCAATGAATTTAAAATTGCCGCAAACAAAGACCCTAAAAATAAATTGCTCTGGGCTAAATTGGGAGATATATATGGTCAAATGAAAAATACTGACAGTGCGATGTATTATTATAATAAAGCGTTGGAAATTGATCCCAACGATGCGCTTGCCAATTTTAATATCGGAATATTTTATAATAACCTTGCCGCTGAGAAATTCAGCGGGGCTGATAAAACCAATGATACTAAGTTGATGATGCAATTGGATACCGAAGGAAAAGAAATCCTGAATAAAGCATTGCCGTATCTTGAAAAATCATACCAGCAGAATCCAAAAGACGTTGAAAATATGCAGGTGTTGATGAAAATTTATTCTACTTTGAAAATGCAGGACAAGGCACAACAAATGAACGATGCCATAAAAGCGGCTGTGGGAAAATGAGATTCTGGTTAGATATTATACTCTTCGTATTAGTCATTCAGTACATTTTCGACCGGATACTTGATTTTTTGGAATACAAACATTCCAAAAAACCTCTTCCTCAGGAAATCAGTACCATCTACAAAGAGGAGGAAATAGAAAAAACAAAACAATATCAGTGGACCAATGCACGGTTTTCACTCGTTACTGAAACATTATCGTTATTGTTGATGCTTGGTATTTTATATGCAGGGTTTTTAGGATGGTTAGACCATAGAATACGTGATTATATAGGAGATGAAATATGGGTTAGTGCCACTTTTTTTGGGTTGCTCTTTATAGCCAGCGATTTACTGCAAACCCCTTTTGAAATATATCATACCTTTCGCATTGAAGAAAAATTCGGATTTAATAAAACAACGCCAAAAATTTTTATCCTCGATAAATTTAAAGGATATTTACTGACACTAATAATAGGAGGGGGGCTCTCCTGGATTACTATCTGGTTATATTATCTTACTCCTGATAATTTCTGGATTTATGTTTGGATTATATTTATTGTTTTTAATCTCTTAGCGATAACTTTTTATACCTCGCTTATTCTGCCAATTTTCAATAAACTTTCACCTCTTACGGAGGGCTCGTTAAAAACTACTGTTACTCAATTTGCTGATGCCATAAATTTCCCACTAAAAGGAATATTTGTGATTGACGGTTCAAAAAGGAGTACCAAGAGCAATGCTTTTTTCACTGGTTTTGGGAAAAGAAAAAAAATTATACTATACGATACCTTGCTTACTAATCATTCGGAACAGGAAATACTTGCCATACTTGCCCATGAAGTCGGGCATTATAAGAAAAAACACATCCAAAAAGGATTGTTCATTTCAATAATTTATACCGGACTTCTTTTATTCATTTTATCCGTTTTTTTGAAATTCCCGCAGTCCGCCTGGATATTAGGTTCTTCAAAGCCATCTTTTCATCTTGGCATAATAACTTTTGGATTAATATTTAGCCCGGTATCGTTAGTATTGGGATTAGCCGGTAATTATTTTTCCAGAAGGAATGAATATTCGGCGGACCGGTTTGCGTTAGAAAATGGTTTTGCAGAACCATTGGCAGATGCCTTGAAAAAGCTAAACAAAGAAAATCTGTCAGAAATCAACCCATTGCCAATAAATGTGGTTTTGCATTATTCACATCCTACGCTTGCTGAAAGGTTAAGGGCTTTATGTGTTACACATAAGTAAAACTAAAGTAAAATTTGCAATTTTTTAATACGTAATTAAGTAAATATTCTGTTACGGATTTATGCAACTTTCTGGTGGATATTCTTTAGCATTTTCTTTAGCATTTTCTCTGTATTAAAAATATCAATCAGATAGATTTGTTTATTTTTAATTTCTACGGTGAATCCATCTCCTTGTATAACTTTTTCAGGTAATCCTTTTATATCATCTCTATAAAATAAGATACTGCCTGTTTTGTTATCAACACGTTTTTTAAAGGTTCCGTATTTAAATATTAAATCCATCTTTTATTTTTTGCCTATTTTTGATTGTTTTTAAATCTGTTTTGTAGACAGTTATAATAAGTTGTGACTCTTTATTATAAACTACTGCAAAAAGTTTCTTTTGTATCTCAATTATTTTTATATGTGAACCTTCCAATTTATCAAAATATTCTGCAGCAGACATTCTACAAGTATTGATTATTTTAAGCTCAGAAATATTGTAAATCTCAAGTTTGAATTTCGCATGGTCAGAAAGCTTCATTTATAATTACTGATAAAAAGCAAATATATAAAATTTAGCATTCAATTCCTAACTTTTGTTCACATATCTCTATTTAACATAATATAAATTATGAGATAAACTGCAAAGGTTATGGTATCCATGCTTTGACAAGACACGGCTGTCTTGCATCTTCCCTCTTTGGGATAAACCAACCCGCAGAAATTGAAAATTAGTAATTAAAAAAAGTTCTCACGCAAAGTCGCAAAGAACGCAAAGAAAAAAATCATAAATGATTTTTTTACTCTGCGCACTTAATACTTTGCGCACTTTGCGACTTTGCGTGACATAATATTAGCGAGAAATAATACACGCGACAGTAGTTACTATTTTTTTTACTTCTAACTCTTCTGCTATAAAAGAGTGCCTCCAGAACACTTAATTTTCTAACATTATTATTTTTTTATAGAAGTCAGTTGTAACCCATTTATTTTCTTTAAAATTGTGGATAACTTTTGAAATAAAATGTTGCATCTTTAAACAGAATAGTGTATATTTGTATTTTATTTCGCTTTTTTTCTATAAAGTTTAACCAGCTCTTTAACCCGATAAATACCATGAACACAACCCCGAAAACACCCGCTTTCTGCCTAAAAAATAACGCACTTTTTCATTCGGAAATCGTAAATCTAAAATCGTCAATTCTACCCCCCCCCC
>MEPC01000028.1:9749-30520 GCA_001769655.1 Bacteroidetes bacterium RIFCSPLOWO2_12_FULL_37_12
TGCTTGTACCTGTCATGCTTTTTTCTATACAAAACTCTTTTTCTCAAAATGACGGTAGCAGTTGCGGAAAAAAAATCATCTTACCCCCTGCCGCTGAACTCTGCAATAATAACGAATTCAAAATGGAAATGGCAGAAATGTGGTTTGAATTTACAGCGAATGCGCCTGAGCATGAAATAATTGTATCGCCTTCGATAACACAACCACTTGCGGAAATCACAAAGCTTAAACTCTTTGAAAATAAATGCCCGGATTTGCGCTTACGTAAAGAAGTTTCCTCACAACCGCCCGAACTTCCCAGAATGCGGATGGAACAATTAGTTACAGGACAGAAATATATAGTGAAGGCGGAGAGGGAGACATTTACAGAAGAAGGGAAATTTGAGATGTGTTTGATTAGGGACAAGGTGGGCGGGGGTGATGGAAGTGAAACTATAACATGTACCGGAAAAGATGCAGTAAATGATGCGTGGTTAGAAAACCCAAGTTATCCTGATAAGTTATATAATTGTGATAGATACAAGTACTTTGGATTCGGAACAGATAATCCGCAGGAAAAGTTGGAAGTACTTGGTAAAATAAAATCGCTGGGAATAATTTCTGAAGGGAGAATTTCCTCAATTGGCTATTTTGGAGGACAATTGAGTTTAGCAAATCCTCAAGAGCAGTCAGCCGGAGAAAATAATTCGTGGACATTAGATAATAGCAGTAGAAAGTTACGGGCATATTATAATGATGGTACAGGTAGAAAATATGCTTTTATAATTGACAGCGAAGGGAGAATGGGATTTGGAAAGAACCCTGTTACTGCTTATAAATTAGACCTGCAAGGCGATGCAAGGATTATTGGTGACTTAACCATTACTGGTTTACTTCATTTGAACAATGAATTATCCACCAATGGAAATTTTACCACGAGCGGAAATATTGTAAGTACTGGAGGGTATCTGAAGAGCGGAAATTCAATTATTATAAAGGGTGGAACGGGTGGTGATAATCAAGATAATATCATTTATTCAACCAGTGGATTTTTGAATATAGGGTATGGCGAGCCGGGAAATGCACCTTATTTTTCTGCAGTAAAAGTAGGAATAGGTACGACTAATCCAGTAAAAGCACTTCATGTTAAAACGACTCATTTTCCTCAAGGTGCCCAGGGAAGTCATTATGGAATACGTTTGGAAGATCATTTTATTTCAAATATTGCTGGGGGAGATAAAATGTCAATTTGGGATATAGAGCCAATTTCCGATAATAATTCACCGCTTTATTTTAGTGTTATAAACAATGATGGCACTAAAACGAAAGTTTTAACAATGTTCAAGAATGGAAATGCAGGGTTTGGTACAGATAACCCTCAGTCACCGATGCATATCTGGAGAAATAGCCCTACCACCGGACAAAATGAATTATTAAAACTCAGCAACAATTGGGTTGATGGGGCACAGAACGAACCTTCTATTGTTTTTGAAAATGAAGGAGCCGATGGCACAGAACCCAACATTCAATGGAAGATTGGGGCACTCTATTCAGAAGCACATAGTTTCAGGATAAATGTAGTAGAATCAGGGGTGGATAAAGAGTTTTTTAGAATATTTTCCGAGGGGGATGTAAGAATAAGTTATGATTTAAATGTTTGCGGGATTATCAATGTTAAGGAGGTGCATATCAAAAAAGCTCCCGGCTGTGACTTTGTCTTTGAACCCGACTTCAAACTACTTTCCCGGAAAGAACTTGCCCAATTTATTTGGGCGAAAAAACACTTACCCGGAATCCCCTCAGCCAAAGAAATGGAAACCGAGGGTGCAGATGTAGGGAGCATGCAATCTAAATTACTTCAAATTTCAGAAGAGCATACACTCTATTTAATTGAGGATGACAAAAGGATTGAGGTATTGGAAAAGGCGGTGAGTGACAGGGATGCGAAATTTAATGAACTACAGAAAAAATATGAGGAATTGGAGAGGAGGGTTGCGGGGGTGGAGAAAAAGTAGTTTTCCTAATAAATATTTCATAAAATTATTTAACATCTGAAAAGTTAATACAAAAATGGAAATATTAAAGATTTGTAAAAGTGCGTTGTTAATATTTTTTGTACCCATTACAGTTTTTTCACGAAACGAGAATGTTATAATTCAAAATGACTCATTAAACAATAAACTTATTGAATATCCAAAAGTAAGAGTTGGAATTTCGGGATATATTATTCTTACTGGAAAATATGATATATCTATTAAATGTGTGAAAGGTTTATTTATTAATTTGTTTTATGGTAATCGTTTATTAGATTATCTACATTTAGCTTCAACCGCTCAGGAAAAATGGTATGGGGGTGGAATTGAATATTTTTTTTACAGACATAAAAATATGTTTTTATTTTCTTCAATTGATTTAATTGGATGGGCTCATTCCGATCAAACATCAATTCCAAATAAAGAAATAACCTTATTACTCCCAACTTTAGGAGTTATTGGGTTTGATAAAAATGGGGTATATGGTAAGGTAAAAATCAGCGGTTTAGGAATAGACAAATCATTAGATAGGCGCTACAATTATTTTCGGTTTGGAATATCAATTACATTAGACGTTGGGCTTGGTATTTCATTTGGAACTAAAATAAAACCAAAAAAAGATATATGAAAAATACACTATTTCAAATTTTTATCGCTACCTTTTTTTCCTTCTCCAGTGCCTACGCGCATAAGGAATGGATACATCAATTTATTGCACAGGAGGCATATCAATTTCTTGAAAATTATTATGTAAATAACGGATGTTCTTTAGATGCCTTGACCAAAATTAAAAATGCTATTTTTGATGAAAGAACAGGTAAACTTTTTAAAGGTTCTATTGATGACCGGACAAATGATCCTTGGTTAACCAATTTCGGAATTGCAATTGGTGAATGGAGGGAAGATACAGATGACCCAATTTGGGGATATAATCTTTTAAATGGTGGAACTGCTTCTGTAACCCATTTCTGGAACGCTGATTATGGAGATAATACAGAAAATGATATCGGTTTAGGCGATCCTAAACCAAATGCATTGACAAAAGCGAAGTATTACCTTTTTGGCGGAACAACCTTAAATATAAATATGGCTGATTATGATTTTAAAAGCAAAAGATTGATAAATGGGTATAGAATTTCATATAATTCTTTAGTTGAATTTTACAGAACGGGTAAATGTAAATTGTGGGGAAGATATTTTGAGACCACTTATGAACCCTATGAGAACGGACCAATAGAAGTTACAAATTATACATATTCAAAAATATGGAGTATGCAAATACTTGGTCGTGTAGCACATCTATTGCAGGATATGGGTGTACCTGCACATGCACATAACCATGAACATCCCTGTCCTCTTTGTGAGCCAGATTACTATGAAATGGAAATGGGCGGTTCTTGGGATGTGGTTGGTGATGGAACCAATTGTGAAAATATGGATGGCATTTTGAATACACCTTATGCTTACAATTATACCGCTTCCACTGCGGCTTCGCAGGGTGGACTAATTGAAGAAGCGCTGTCTTTAGATGATGTTTCTTTAATCAGGTATTTGTTTTATTCAAGCAACCAGTTAGCTGATTTTTTCCCAAGTGGAGTTAATAATGGCACTGGCGAGGGATCACTACCGGTTTTGTGTGTTCGTCTTAAAAGTAAACAGATTATAAAAGCAGGTGATAATTCATTGAATAACGGTTCAAATGATTATGTAACTTCCAGATATCAGACGTAAGGCGATCCACCCACGAGAATAAATGTAAAAGATATAGCCGATGAATCTTTTAATTATGCCATTCGCGCCACAGCCACTTTATTCTATTGGTTTGTCATTAAAACCGGACAAGTTGAAATTGATGCCAAATCAACTACCGGACCCATTGTCGCTATTTTTCCCCCAATGGAAAACCCTAATACTACAAATGCTTTTTATAGACATGATTTTGACAATCCTTTTCAAATAAAGGGCTTAACAAATATATCCCATATAGATTTAACTATTTATCGAGGAGGTCTGATTATTGATGTTGATGTTACCCCTTTTGCAGCAATAATCTATAAAAAATACAGTATAGATAATCCACCCTCTTCATTAATTTGGGACGGAAAAGATATTTCCGGAAATGAAACACCTGCAATGTTATATCAATTTAAAGTTACTATCATTAATGAACAAGAATCTATTTCTTCCTCTATGAACTTAATGAAATTTAATTCCTCTGACAATCCGACAATCCTACCTTCCGGGTATTCATACCAAAGTGTTAAAAGACCCCCTTTAGCTTGTATAGTTCCAAACGTATTATACTCAAATGAAACATTTTTTAATGATCCGATTTTAAATAACAATATTGTTTTTCAAGCTACGGAAACCATGACTTTTGAAAATGTAAAAATTCCATCCGGAAGTAATTTTACTTTTAAAGCTGGGGAAGAAATTATTTTAAAAGAGGGAACAATAATTGAAGCGGGTTCAGATGTGGTTTTTGCGATTGAGGAATGTGATGGTTATGTTCCGGCAACTTATGCTCCCTGCGAATTTCCGCCAAGTTATACTTACCGCAAAGCCCGCCCCTCAACCACAACCAATCCCAAAACCAACCATTCAGATACTTCCGGCAATTACATCTCTGCAAACCAAAAAAATCAGGAAAGCATAAAAGAAAAATTAATAAGTGCCACTAATAATTCCGAATGGAAAAAGGTCTCCATCTACAATGCAATGGGGCAGAAATTATACGATTTAGATTACTCACCGGAATTA
Source organism: Bacteroidetes bacterium RIFCSPLOWO2_12_FULL_37_12 (assembly GCA_001769655.1). Taxonomy (GTDB): domain Bacteria; phylum Bacteroidota; class Bacteroidia; order 2-12-FULL-37-12; family 2-12-FULL-37-12; genus 2-12-FULL-37-12. The sequence goes on from MEPC01000028.1 coordinate 14,522, forward strand.
GAACAGGGTGAAATCATTCAGAAAGAAGATAACAAACTTCCTCTGCCGCGTGGTATTTACCTGTTTCAATATATTTCGGAACAGAGAACTGAGGTGAGGAAGAAGGTGCGGCTGTGAAGGTTATTTGATGTTAGATGTTAGTGTTAGATATTAGATGTTTGATATTTGATGTTAGATATTCGATGTTCAAATAAAGAACAAATAAACCCGACTTCAAACTGCTTTCCCGAAAAGAACTTGCCCAATTTATATGGACGAAGAAACACTTACCCGGAATCCCCTCAGCCAAAGAAATGGAAACCGAGGGTGCAGATGTAGGGTGCATGCAATCTAAATTACTTCAAATATCAGAAGAGCATACACTATACTTAATTGAGGATGACAAACGGATTGAGGTATTGGAAAAGGCGGTGAGTGACAGGGATGCGAAATTTAATGAACTTCTGAAAAAGTATGAGGAATTGGAGAAGCGGATTGCGGGGGTGGAAAAAAAATAAATTAAAATGAAACAATATTTATTCATCTTTTTTCTAATTTCAATGTTTGAATTTAATTCTTTAACATATAGCCAGGAAAATTCTACCGGTTCCAACCAAACTGAAAAGTTTGGTTTTGACCTGCATGGAAGCATAGGACTTACCAGTGGTACCCGCCTTGGAACACGTTTCTATTTTAATAACTCTTTTTCCGTTGAAGGAAACTTTGGTTCCCAGACTTATTTTTTTATACCAAGTGTTTTACCCGCTTATCCAATGTTATATGGAGGTGGAATTAATTTTCATAGTAAAAAATTTGCATTTAGCTTGTTAGGAAGCAAAATCTTTGATTTGTGGAATTATGGAAAAATAAAATATAAATTGGAACCTATTATTTTAATATCTCCAACAGTTGGGTATTTAAGTTCAGAATCTGTTGATAAATTTTTTTAGCTATTACGTGCGGGTACCTCTTTTGCGTGGACATATACTCTGATTCGAAACAACTATAGTAAATATATTCCCACCCCCTCAATTTTTTTTCTGGATTTTTGTTTCGGTTATAGGTTTAAAAAAAATGAAATCAATATTCAAATTTTTAATTGTCGCATTTTTTATAATTTTTACTTTTAAACCCATTACAGTATTCAGTCAAGAGAATTCTAACGATGCAAACCAAAATAAAAAGTTGGGATTTGATTTACATGCTGGATTAGGTTTTGCTAACGGTGTAAGATTTGGAACATGTTTTTATTTTAATAATTCTCTTTCAATTGAAGGTAACTTTGGAATTGATTTGTTTTCGTATATGGGCGGTGATCTTCGCTCGGCTTATGGAGTAGGAATTAATTTTCAAAAAAATTCCTTACTATTAAGTTTGTTAGGAAATAGAAAAGTTCGGCTTGAACATAATAGTGAAGGTATGAATCCTATTAAATCTTACTTTGTGCCAGTGGGGGTACATTTGAATATAATTTTTCACCTAACATTGGTTACATAAGTACAAAACCAAATAGGCACTTTTTCTGGTTTATACGTGGTGGTCTTTTTTATAAATGGAGATTTTATCGTGTAGGAAGCATTGGTTATTACAATAGTTGGTTTATTAATCTGGATTATTGTTTTGGTTTTAAATTTTAAAAAATAAAGAATATGAAAAATAAAGCAAAAAAAACGATTCTCTTGTTTGTATTTATTGTAAGCCACTTAGTAATTTTTTTTCCCCTTGTTATGTCAAATGCAGAATGACAAAAACACTCACAACAATTGCCATAGTATTTCTGACAATTCTGTCCCTTTCAGCATATACCCAAACGGTTGATACGTTATCATTAAAACCACTAATCATTACATCTTCTGTTCTTGACTATATACCAATAAACAATCTCAATACAGGAAACTTCAACATCGGTATGGAGTTTTATTTGAAAAACAGAAAATCATTTTACATAAACATTGGATTAATCAAATCTTATGGAAAATCAGGTGGGCTATTTAACGTTTCTTCAAAAAGCACTATAGGATTTAAAACAGAAGTTGAAGTTAGACACTATTTCAACAAACATAAAATTTTTGAACCTGCAATTCTACTTTTCCAACCACATATCTTTCAATACGAATCACAAACACTTCAAAATACTGGTTATTACTTCGCAATTAATTCGTTTTACCAATGGACAGCTACTGAAAGACAAGGAATAAACATCTACACAGTAAACAGAAATGTTAATGGAATAACTATCATATTCGGTTATCAGTGCATTAAAAAATACGGGTTAGTGGTTGACTATTGTGTAGGTCTTGGCGGTCAATATATTTATAGTAATGTAAGTGACAAACTTGCGATAAACAATGATAAAGATTTTCCTTGGAATAAATATTTTGATAAAGGGGCTGGACTATATCCAAACCTTATTTATCAAGTACGACTTGGTTGGGGATTATAGTAATTTATAAAGAAAAAAGTTATTTCATTTTCAAGGAAGGTAAAAAAGGTGATGCAGGATTCACGGTTATCGTTTGTGCTCTTGGATTAACTACAAGGTCCAATGATTCCATTATGAGTTGTCCAAACAATGGCTCACATCGCAATGGTCCTATCAGGCAATCTCCCCTCCACTTTCTTCCACATACTGTAATCAAAACCGGTCCTGCAAGCGGAAGTTCAATTTTTTCATCATTGGCAAGAGTTACAATTATTCTATCCGTTGTTTTAAGTCCAAGCGCTTCCGCCGCATCTTGAGGTAACAGGGTCTCTACCGCTCCCGTATCTGCTAAAGCATCCAACTCTAAAAAACGAATGTCACTTTGTTTCAGATAACCCTCTTCATAAAGATGTATATCTCTTAGATTTTGAACAACAATTTTGGCTCTGACCTCGCCCATGTTAGTTTTTTTTACAAATTTACATGAAATTTTAATTACACACAAATAAGATAAAAATCCAATCATGCCACCAACTAACATTAATTCTTAAATCGTAATCCCACCTGATTCATCCCATTAAAGTTCATAATATTTGCCGTTTAGCAAAAAAATCTACCTTTAATTTTTAAATTTATAAAATCACAACTATAAATTTGTACACAAAAAAAAGTTATCCACAAAATACACATCTTTATCAACCTGCCTTGCTTATTTTAACACCTTTCCCTAAATTTGTTCTGCTTTTACAAACTAAACCAACTTATTGACTATTAGCAAGTAAAGTTTAGCTAATTAAAGCGAAATATTAAGTAAAAATAAACTCTTAAACCAGAAAATCATGATTATTAAAAAACATGTTCTATCACTCGCACTTGCCTGTGCTACCAGCTTCTACCTGCTTCCCTCCTACTCTCAATCAAACCAAAATTCTTCAAAAGGTATCCGCCGTTGCGGTACCATGGAGGTATTGGATCAAGCCATAAAGCAAAATCCGCTGATTGCAGAAAAGATGAAAGCAATAGAACGAAACACGCAAAACTATATACGTACTCACGGCTCAAAACCTTCTGAAAGAGCCATAGTCCGTATTCCCGTTGTGGTTCATGTGGTCTATAACACAGCATCGCAGAATATTTCTGACGCTCAAATCAATTCTCAAATAACCGTTCTTAATCAGGATTACCGGAAAATGGCTGGAACTCCCGGCTATAATACCAACGCAGTCGGTGCCGATTGCGAAATTGAATTTTGTCTCGCAACCAAAGACCCCAGTGGAGCCGCAACCACCGGAATTACACGCAGAAACACTACTAAAACAGGTTTCCTTTTTAGCTCTCCTTATGAAGTAAAACAATCAACTTACGGGAAGGTAGGTTGGGATTACACAAAATACCTTAATATATGGGTGTGCTATATGACTGACAACACACTTGGTTATGCGACTTTTCCCGGTACGGAAACCACTTACGATGGAGTGGTTATTGGCTACCAACACTTCGGTACTACCGGAACAGCTACCTCACCCTTCAACGGCGGAAGAACTGCCACGCATGAAGTAGGACATTGGCTTAATCTCTATCATATTTGGGGCGATGCATACTGCGGAGACGATTTGGTATCTGACACTCCTCCCTCCACAGGTGAAAATTATGGATGTCCTACCGGAAAAACTTCTAGCTGTAGTGGCACTACCACCGATATGATTCAAAATTATATGGATTATACAGACGATGCCTGTATGAATATTTTTACCGTCGGGCAAAAATCGAGAATGACTGCAACATTAAATGGCACAAGAGCAAGTTTAAAAACTTCCACCGGTTGTTCAGGAACTACCACAACTGCTTATTGTGCTTCTAACGGACAAAGCGTAAGTGACGAATATATTTCTAAAGTACAATTCGGAACTATTAATAACACCACAGGCGCTACCGCAGGAGGATATAACGACTATACAGCCACTTCCACAGATGTTTCAAAAGGAACATCCTATCCCATTACGCTAACACCAGGATATACCGGTTCCGCTTATCCAGAATACTTCCGGGTTTGGATTGATTATAATAATGACAAGGATTTTGACGATGCCGGAGAATTGGCTTATGACGCAGGTGCAACTGCAACAGCCGCTGTAAGTGGAAATATTACCATTCCTTCTACTGCTTCAACCGCAAAAGTTCGCATGCGCGTTTCCATGAAATACAATGGCTCTCAAACCCAATGCGAATCATTCCAATATGGAGAAGTAGAGGACTATAGCGTTAACATGCTTGCCGCTGCTGCAACATGCCCCACTCCTACCGGTTTATCCGCTTCCTCCATTACTTCTTCCTCAGCCACTCTTAACTGGAGCGCAGCTACCGGAGCTGTCTCCTACTCTATCCGTTATCGCATTAACGGTTCTGCTACCTGGACAACGACTACTTCTACAACCACTTCAAAAGGCATTACCGGTTTAACTGCTTCTACCACTTATGAATTTCAGGTTTCCACCGTTTGTTCTTCCTCTTCAAGCGCTTTTTCTGCTTCAACAACTTTTGCTACCAGCGCGGTCACTACTGGTTATTGTGCCTCCAACGGACAATCACAGGCGGATGAGTGGATTGCAAACGTAAAAATCGGTACTATAAATAACGCCACGGGCGCTATAGCAGGTGGCTATGGTAATTATACAACCATTAAAACAGATATTACCATAAACACACCCACCACCATTTATTTAAAACCCGGTTATACCGGCTCTGCATATCCTGAATATTTTAAAGTGTGGATTGACCTCAACGGGGATTATGATTTTGCCGATGCCAACGAACAGGTTTATGATGCGGGTGCCACTGCCACAACCACCGTTAGTGGAAATATAACCATTCCTACCGGTACAGCACTTGGGAATAAAAGAATGAGGGTTTCCATGAAATATAATGGGGCTTCCACTTCTTGTGAGTCATTCCAATACGGAGAAGTTGAGGATTATACCGTTAACGTTATTTCCGGAACGGTCTCCTCCCCTGTTATTGCGCAAGTTGGCGCGGGAACAGGAACTAACAATACAATGGTTTACGATACCTATTATATGGACCACAGATTTCAAACCATTTTAACGAAGGCAGAACTTCAGGCGGCAGGTTGGGTTGCGGGGCAGGATTATGTAGGATATGTGGCATTTCAGACAACTACGGGTGCCACTCAGGTTATGAATGCGTTTACCGTTAAAATGAAAAATGTGACGGAGACCTCTTTTGGAAGTACAAGTTTTATTACCGGTGCCACTCAGGTTTACCAGGCGAATTTTACAGCCGCATCCAATACGTGGAATACCCACACTTTTTCCACTGCTTTTAAATACGATGGCGTAAACAATCTATTGGTAGAAGTTTGTTTTAATAACAGTACTTATACTTCCAGTTCAACGCTTTATGGGACTACCTTGACTGCATATAGGACACTTGCATTGAGAACTGATATAAAAGACGGTTCTGCATGTGCTAACACGACGGGTACGAGAAATTATTTCAGACCGAATATGAAATTAAAGTTTATGAATACTGCTTCGGGTAGGATGTCGGAAGGAGTGGATATTGCATTGAGCGAAATTACAGGAAATGGTTTATCGGTATATCCAAATCCAACGAATGGAAAAATACTCATGTTGGACAATAATTTTGATGGAACAAAAGCAAATACCGAGATAGTTAATGTGAGCGGGCAGAAAATTTTTGAAACTGGTATAGAAGAAGTGAAGAACAATTATTTTGAGAAAGTTCTTGATCTCAATCACACTGATTTTTCTAATCTACCCAATGGGGTTTATTTCATTAACATAACCACCGATACCAAAGTTTACCGGAATAAGATAATGCTTATGAGATAAGAGATGCTTCGTAAACATAATGAATTTGCAAATCATTTGGGGAATGTGTGTGTAGTTGTAAGTGATAAGAAAATACCTATAGCAAAACAAGATGGAAAATTTGATTATTGGAAAGCGGATGTGTTGAGCGCAAGTGATTATTATCCGTTTGGAATGTTGATGCCGGGAAGAAATTTTAAAAGTGATGGGTATAGGTTTGGGTTTAATGGTTATGAGATGGACAACGAAATGAGAGGAAAAACCGGAGCGGATTATGATTTTGATGGGTACGGGTTGGATGTGTTGTTGGGGAGGAGGAAGACGTTGGATCCGAAGTTTAAAGATTATCCATATCTTTCTCCATATGCGGTTTTCAAAAATAATCCCCTGTATTTTATAGATAAAAATGGTGAGTTTACAATTGGCGTTCATAAGAAAATAACAGAACAAGCATTAATCAACGCTGGTTTACCTGTAACTAAAGTTGACGAGGACGATGTCTATGGCAGTAAAACAAACTCTGTAATCCACGGTGTGCAAAGAGCAGATATTTTAGGATTTGCTCGTGATCTGCATTTTGATAGGAGATCAACATTTGAGGAAATTAATAAAACATGGAGTAAATTAGGTGAAAAAATAGCAAACACAGATTATTCGTTTAACAATGGGGGGCTTGGAGTTGCCTTACATACCGTACAGGATTTTTACTCCCACTCCAATTATGTAGAGCTCTATATTGATTATTTTAAAAGTAAAGGCGGAGATATTTCTAAGTTAAAACCTGGGGACATTCCTATCTATGATGAAAAAACAAAAGATTCTGATTTTGGGAAGCACTTGGCTGGTTTAGATAAGCAAATAGGTCTAAAAACAGGTGAGTTTAACTTCTTTAGATGGATTGTTGGTATGGATAAAAAACACGCTGAAAAGCAAGGAAAAATTCATCATGATGTACTTGCTAAAGATTCTCCAGACAAAGGTAAGGGGAGTGAAAAAGTAGAGGGCTCTGAATCTACATATCATGACTTTGCAAGAGAAGTTGCGACGCAACATTCTACAGAAATATTGAAAGAGAAAGCAACCCCACCAAAAAAATAATCAAATCAATAGTAATTAAAGGGTGCCAAGATTAAATAAGAAAATTTATAGTTGAAATCTATAATGAAAAATTATATTTTATGGTTTTTAATCATGTTCCTGTCTTCATGTTCGGTGTATAGAATTAATAAAAGGAACCTGTCTTGGAGATATATTGACAACTTACAATATAATTATGATTTAGATACCCTTAATAATAAGATAGTTTTAGGTGATAATTATAAGCATCATTATTTATTTATAAACCCACAAAATGGTTCTTTAGTTCAAGAAACAAAAGATAGTTTATATAAAATTAAAAATCTTAGGGACGGATTAATGTCAACAGACAGTTTGAGATATTTTGTTAAAAGAAGAACATTGTATACAATTCATACAAATGAGGAATTTGGTTATACAAATCTCAAATTGATAAGTGCTGATCCGAGATACAGAGGAGAAAACTACCGACATTTTATAACATTAAAAAGAAAATCGGACTTAAAAGAATTTAAAATCAAATTCAGGAAAGCATTTTTTGAATCCATATACGATATTATACCTCGTGGAAGCAGTGATATTATAATACAGTTTAGTTCAAGTATGGATACCCTTTATCATCAAGAAATAGGATTATTGAACCTCAATGCAATTATTAAAAAAAGATGATTACAATTAGTAAAATTAAGTTTTTTCTAATAATGCTTTTTGTTTTAGGAATAGTTGATCTTTATGCTGAAGAAGTAAGTGTTCTACATCAAAATCACAAAACTGTTATAATAGATAGCTTAAAACTTAGGGAAAATGAATTACCGAAGGGATATAAATTTGGTAAAGACATTTTTTGCAAAAATATTCAACCGGCCATGCTCTATAAAGAACACAACTTATATGGAGCATTAATTGGGGAAGCTATAAAAAAAGACTTTCAAAGTATCAGTAATGAAAATGGAGATGCCGGTTCCATTTTATACTTTCAGTTTAAGAAGAGAGTAGAAGAAAGTGGGAAAGAGTTTATTAAAGGTTTAATATGGGGTGAAAATAGCCAGCCAACCAAGCAGCATCCGGAATCAATTGAGTTTTTTGAGGACGTGATGGTGATTTGGTGTTTTGAGCAAGGAAGTTTAATTTATAAATTATCCCGAGAGAAAATCTTGCTTTATCTTGAAATGCAAACGAAGTAAAATTTCCCCCTGCACATTTTATTGCAAAATGATAAACTTTTTAACGAAAATTGGTTTTTGGGAAATTTTTAGGTTTTTATATTTCCACTTTAAATTTATACTACCGGTTATCTAAAACTCTTTCAGTTACATTGGTAACTTTCCGGTTTCATTAAACCCTTGTCTTTCATTAATTCATTAATATCAAGTGTTGTGAAAGTAGTGGCACAGGTTACTGGATTAGCTTTTAAGAGGTCATCTTTCCAAACAGCGAAAATACCATTTGGAGGGAATCCGGATTGTTTGACTTTTTCAATATCTTCTTCCCGTAATAATTGAATCAGTAAAACCCTTTTGCGCTGAAGCAATACATTGTAATTATTATCAATGCGGTTGACTAACTCCTTGCCATATCTTTCCTGTAGTTCAGACGTTGGAAAAGTGGAATACACATGAAAGGTATGTTTATCATCTGTAATAGTAAGTAGGGGGTTTAATAGTGTATGGGTAATAACATCTTTCCACTGATAGTATTTTTCATCAATACCTTCATCATTGAGAAATTCTAATTGCATAGATTATCTGGTTGTTGCTTCTTGTGTAAAAAAATCTTTGTATCGTTTATTGGCAATAGCCACATCAACAAAACTAAAGATAGATTGTTGCATATTTTCATCTAGTTGATCAATCATCTTTACTTTTTCTACCAGCGATTGTTTGTACGAATTAATGTCATAATTACCATCTTCTTTAAAGAACTCAATAATATCAACTTCTAATGCTTCTGCAATTTTTTCAAGCGTAGTCAGGGTAGGTTTACTTTTAGCGGTCTCCACCCTGGAATATTGTGCCCGGTCAATGCCAATTTTTTCAGCCACCTGTTCTTGGGAGAGGTTTTTAGCCTTTCGTATCTCCTTTATTTTATCGCCTATATTGTGTGCCATAGTTGTGATTTTAACAGTACAAATATACGGTTTTGTAGCAAAATAGACAAGTTTAAAAATTGTGGATAAAATATTTTGTGATATTATAATTACTTTTTATATCTTTGCATCGTGATTTTATCCGCAACAAAAAAACTTATCCACAATGGAAATAAAAGAAATCAAACAACAGCTAAACATCCTTGCAGTAGTACAGCATTACGGCTACACTCCCAACCGGAACAACTTATTAAAATGTCCCTTCCACGAAGATAAAACCGCCAGTTTGCAACTCTATCCCAAGACCAACACCTGGCACTGCTTCGGTTGCAGTAAGGGAACAGACGGAATTGATTTTATCCAACTCAAAGAAAACTGCACCACCCATGAGGCAATCAACAAAGCAAAAGAATTAGTAAACCACAATCCAATACAAATCACAAAACCCATGAACACAACACCCACAAAAGAAATCACATCGGCAATAAAAGAAATCACGCAAGAGCAAAGAATAAAAACGCTCACCACTGCCTTCAGCTACTTTGCCAGAAGTATCAGCAGTACCGAAAAAGCAAAGCAGTACTTACAAAGTCGGGCATTGAATTGGCAAAAAATAACCGTTGGTTATGATGGACATAATTTTCATAAATCAAAAGAAGTAACGGAAGAATTAAAGCAGTTGTATTTAGCCACCGGCTTAATTTTTCCCGATAAATATGGGAGAGAAAATAATTATCACAGTTTTTTTGATGGATGTGTAGTTTTTCCAACGTACAATGAAAAAGGAGAAATCGTCAATCTTTATGGAAGAAATATAGATGACACCCAAAAAAGCAGACATCGCTATTTACCTGGAAAACATCAGGGAATTTATCCGAAATATCCCAAAACAGAAACAGAAAGATTAATCCTAACCGAATGTATCATAGATACAGAAACACTAATACAGTTAAAAGTGGAAAGTGAAAAGTTAAAAGAATTTGAAGTGTTGGCGTTGTATGGAACGAATAATTTTACAGCAGAACATCAAACAGCAATCCGAAATTTACAGGCATTAAAAGAAGTGACACTGTTTTATGACGGAGACAAAGCAGGGAGAGAAGCAATACAAACACATTCAGAAATGATTAGAAAAATAAAACCCAATATCAAAATAAGTTATGTAGAAACACCGGACAAAGAAGATATAAACAGCATAGCACAAGGACATGAATCCGCAGTATTTACAGAGTTTTTAAACAATCGGAAATCCTACGACTTTGCTCAGGGCAAGATTTTTCTTTCACAGGAGAAAATACAACAAAACGGAAATCCTACAATGGAGAAACAGAAAAATGGAGCTCCATTGAAAAATCCCAATGAAAGAAAAAATCCTGAAACACCTGCAAACAATGAATCTAACTCTGCTGAAAATCTCAACACCGACAACCCCGAACAACTGATTTACGAGAATGAATATCTACGAGCTACGGTATGGGGTGGAATAGAATTTTACAACATCAAAAAATTAAGAGTGACACTGCACCTGCAAAGCAGAAATAACGAATATTTAGAATACAGAGATACGATTGACTTATACAGCCATAGTCAAACAGAACGATTAATAAGAGAAGCATCCGAGAAATTAGAAACCGGAAGTATAGCCATGAATAAAACCATTGCCACGCTTACCAAAGAATTAGAACAGTACCGGCAAAAGGAAAGAGACAAACAAAAAAGAATGGAAGAGGAAGAAAGAAAAAAGAATCAGGAGACATTTACACAACAAGAGTTACAGCAGGGAGAACGATTTTTAAAAGACAAAAATCTGATGGAAAAAACCGAAGCGCATATAAAAAATATTGGTTTGGTTGGAGAAGAAGAAAAAGGAATGTTATTATTTTTTATCCTCTTAACGAGAATGTTCAAAGAACCATTGCACGCCTTGGTACAGGGAAAAAGCGGCAGTGGGAAAACATATTTGTTAAAAAAGATTGCAGGACTCTTACCCAAAATCCATCTACGCACCGCCACCGCTATGACTGAAAATACCCTGTATCACAGCATAAAAGGATTTTGGAGCCATGTGGTTTTATTGATAGAAGATTTAGACGGAGTGATCAGCGCCCTGCTTGCCTTGCGTGAAATGATGAGCAACCAATTCATCAGCAAATTCAGCACGGAGAAAAATATAAAGACCGGAGAATTTGAACAGAAGTTTTTATATACCGAAGGGCCTGTTTGTGTAGCCGGCGCCACCACCAAAGACAAGTTTTTTGAAGACAATGCCAACAGAAGTTTTTTAATCCAAGTCAATGAAACAAACGAGCACCAGGAAAGGGTTTTGGAATATCAGCGAAAAGAAATAGCAGGATTGTTAGATAAAAGCAAAGAATTGCAAGCACAACTAATTTTAAAGACGGCACAGTTGCATTTAGAAAATCTGGAAGTAGTGATACCCTTTGCAGAAGAATTACGAATCCCGGATTATGTATTTAAAAAATTAAGAACCAATGCCCATTATTTAATCTTGATAAAAGCCATTGCATTCTGGAATCAGAAACAAAGAGAAATCAAACAAAGAGCAGATGGGACAAGATTTATAGAGGCAAGCTTACAGGATGTGGAATGGGCAAATAAATTGAGTAAAGAAGTTTTGTTAAGAAAATCAGACGAGTTAAACGGAGCGTTGAGAGGATTTTTTGAGAGTTTGAAAAGTCAGGCAAAGCAAGAAAAAACGAATACATTTTTTGCAGGAAAAATACGGAGTCAATTCCGGATGCATCCGCAACAGTTACACAGATGGCTCTATGAATTAAAGCAAAGGGGCTACATTAAGCAAACGGGCAACAGCCGGAAGGCAGGACATGAATATGAAATATTACTTTGGGATGATTATGAAATATTAAAAGGTGGAATCTCCATATTAGACAAGGTTTTAGAGGCATTAAAAGAAAAACACAAAAATGTAAAGGGTTGAAAATGAGAAGTGTCACATAGTATCACACGGTATCACAAACGGCAATGTGATATAGAACAGCTTGAAAGACAATAAGTTAACCATTAAAAAAACCGGTGTCACAAGTATCACACGAAAATGGATAAGCGGAGCATGTTTTTAGTCAGCGATCACCGACTATAGTAAAGGATGAAAGAACTTAACCATGAATATAAAACCTGGCTCCAGACCTTAGGATTTGCAGAGAGTTCGGTAAAGAGTTTACCGATGTACATCGCTGAAATGCTCCGTTACTTTGAAGAAAATAATATTACAGAAACAAATCAAATCACCGCCGAATCCATACAAACATTTTTCTTTCACTGGAAAAACCGGAAAAACAAACACACCGGGGCGGGGTTAAGCCAGAATCATATCTATAAATGTATTACAGCCATCAATAATTTTATAAAGTTTTTGAAAGTAACCGGAAAGAATCCTATTGATTTAAAATTGGAGAGAGAAAAAACACAAACGAGGAACCCACAGGTACTTACCCAGGCAGAAATAAGAGCCCTTTACGAGGCAACCTACCACAATACAAAGAGAATAAATACTACTGCGTATGGACAAAGAGATAGAGCGATGTTAGCGGTGTATTACGGATGTGGATTAAGAAGGAGCGAAGGAACTAATTTATTATTGAGTGACATACTCTACGAGAAGAAATTGATTTATGTAAGAAAGGGAAAAGGGAATAAAGAGCGGTTTGTACCCATTGCAGAAAAAGGATTACAGGATATAGAAGAATATATACAGTATGGAAGGAAATATTTTTTAGTGCAGAGACAGAAACTGAAGAAACCGGAGAGTAATTATTTTTTTCTCAATGTATTTGGAGGACGCATGAAAGAATTTACAATGAGAATAAAACAATTAAAAGAAGAAGCAGGGATAAACAAACAAATCAGTTTACACACATTCAGGCATTCCATTGCAACCCATCTCTTACAAAGTGGTATGGAAATAGAACACATCAAAAAGTTTTTAGGACATGCGACATTGGAAAGTACACAGATTTATACACATATTGTAAATGAAATATAAGAGATGAATTATGCAAGTTTTGAAGATTATTTAAGACAAAGCAAGTTCAGGGAAAGTACGATTAGAGGGCATTTACAGGACATTGAACGATTTAAGAAATGGAGCGAGAAAGAAAACATCAATTACAGAAATGCAAACTACCATCATTTATTAACGTTCATACAAGAGGCACAGAAAAGAGGCGTAAGCAAAAGCAGTATTAACATTCATTTAAACAGCATCGGCAAATATTATGATTATCTTATAAAGAGAGGAGAGAGAAATGATAATCCGGCAAAAGAACTACGCTTAAAGAACAGCGGGAAAAAAGTATTACAACATCTATTAACATGGCAGGAATTAGAAGAACTTTATACAAATTATCAAAACAAACCGGAATGGAAATTAAGAGGAGAGAAATCAAAACAAAGTCACCGAAGAAATGTAGTGACATTGGGATTAATGATTTATCAAGGGGTACAGACATCGGAGTTAAAGAAGATAGAAAAAACACATCTGAATTTATTGCAGGGAACTATTTACATCCCCACAGCCGGAAGAAGCAACAGCCGGCTCTTAAAACTCAATGCAAGACAAATAATCCCTATACAGAATTATTTAAACGGATTAGAAAAAGAGCAGGAGAAATTATTCAACTGCAACCTAACCGGAGTAATGCTCTGGCTACTCACAACACTTAAAAGAAGTTCTCAAAAAATAAAAGACGCACAACAGATCCGCTCCAGTGTCATTGTGAATTGGCTGAAACAATACAATCTAAGACAAGTTCAATACATGGCGGGGCATAAGTACATCAGCAGTACGGAGAAATACAAACAGGAGGATTTAGAGGACTTGCAGAGGCAGTTGGAGTTGTTTCATCCTTTGAAATGAAATCTAAACATTACCTTTGTTACGAAATAAAAAGCACGAAAAATGAATAAATCCATAGCAATAACAGACCAAGGCGTAATCAATAAAATCTATCTGATAAGAGGGAAAAAAGTAATGTTAGATAGAGATTTAGCAGAAATGTATGGAGTAGAAACGAGGCGATTAAATGAACAAGTAAAACGTAATGAAAAGCGTTTTCCTGATGATTTTATGTTTCAGTTAACAGAACAAGAGTTAGGAGATTGGAAGTCGCAAAATGCGACATCCAATAAAGAAAAGAAAGGTTTACGGAAGTTGCCGAATGTTTTTACAGAACAAGGAGTAGCCATGTTATCAAGCGTTTTAAATAGTGAAACGGCCATAGAAGTAAACATACAAATCATACGCATATTTACCCGAATGCGAGAAATGCTTCTTACCCATAAAGACATCTTTCTAAAGTTGGAGCAGTTGGAAAAAAAGCTAATGAAGCAGGACGAAAAGATGAATAAACACAATGAAGAAATACAATTAATTTTTTCTTGCCTGAAAGAATTGATCAATCCTCCCAACCCACCACGGAGAAGAATAGGTTTTAGATTTTATGACGAAAAATAACTTGTACTGAGCAGTTTGACTGTGCTCACCGGAAAAGAAAAAGGAAAGAAAAACCACCCGCATCTCCGTCCCGATAGCAAAATCGCCCTTGTTTCACTGCGGGCTTTTTTTTTGCTATCGGGACTCCGCACGCTTGCCCATCTGCTGTTTTTTTCCGTCACACTTTTTGTATCCACGCTTCTGCAAGCACATTGTTTTTTCTTTTAGTTGTTTATTTTTTTAAGGTAAAAGAAAAAACAAAGAGCTTGCCCTGAGCACAGACAAAAAGATGCGCCGGAAAAAAACAGCCCGAAGCTATTTTACATAATACGAGTTATAAAACAGCCGCACAAAAAACCTACTGCACGAAAAACCCCAGCTGTCTTATAACTTGTATTATGCAAAATAGCCGCACGCTGACGCACCCCACCGCACGAGGTGTGCCTCTCCGTCTCACCATCCACTACACAGGCACTTGTTATGCACACCTCCCGAAAAGGGTCGGTCGGGTGCGCTTGCCGGCGGCAAGGCACTTTTTTTATTTTATTGGAATAGCGCAGAAAACATGGAATTATGCACAAAACTAAGAGACGTTGGCAGTTCTCAATAGCGCCTAAGCTAAAGCTAAATGCAGTGTGAGGAACGAACATTGCATTTAGCAACGCTTAGGCGATGTTGTTTTTCTTTCACCGGAAAACACCCAAAACCCCCTAAAAAAAACTTCAAAAAAGTTTCCTATGAAAGAAAAAAATACGTACCTTTCGGGGACTATATTTACAACCGTTTTCCGATGAAAATGCGAGTGGTTTTAATCCTATTGTTACTTATTGTTTTTTCTGTATCTGCTTTTGCTGAAGCAGATACTACCCTTATAAAACCGGTGATTAATCAAACAGAAATCTATTACAGTTTTAACGAGGACAGCAGTATACTTTTATTAGAAGTTGTAATATATCAGGGATGTTTTTATAAAGAAAATGTATTAATTTTGTGTAGGCGATTAGAAAAAAAAATGAACACCTTCACCGGGACACATAGCGAAAAAAAAGAAACATCCATTTTTTCTTTCATAGGAAAAACGGCAGTGACACTAAAAAAGTATGAATTGGCG
>MEPC01000029.1:0-86185 GCA_001769655.1 Bacteroidetes bacterium RIFCSPLOWO2_12_FULL_37_12
TGCCGCAGAAGGAATGTCTCAGGATGACTTAGGTAAAGCCGAAACTAAAATAAAAGAAATACATGATAAACTGACAAACAATACTGATACCTGGGAAAATTTGGTACGTCAATTTTCAGAAGAACCTAGCTCAGCAAAAAAAGGAGGAGCACTGCCACCTTTTACCACCGGAAAAATGCAACCTGCTTTTGAGGATGCCGCCTTTGCTTTGAAAGATATAGGTCAGATTTCGAGTCCCGTTAAAACCCCTTATGGCTGGCATATTATAAAATTACTTGATTTTAAAGGAATTGATGATTATGATAAAATGAGAACCGGATTGCTGACAAAAGTCCAGAAAGATTCCCGGTCAGAACTGAACCGAACCTCTCTTATTAAAAAGCTGAAAGTGGAAAATATGTTCAAAGAAATTATCAAAGCAAAAGAATTGGCTTTTACAACGGCTGATAATCTTTTGCCTGAAGGTACGTGGGATTTTAACGAAGCAAATAAGACCTTCGAAGCCCCTTTGTTTACCATTGGAACCAAACCCTATTCTATTCTTGAATTTTTGAAATACGTTAGGTCTTCCCAGGTAAAAAGAGCAGGAATGAGTCCCCGGAGAATTATGGAACAAACGTACAGTAAGTTTACTGACGAAAAAAATCTTGAGTACGAGGAAAGCCGTCTGGAAGTTAAAAATGATGAATTTCGCAGGTTAATTGGTGAGTACAAGGAAGGTATGTTGTTATTTGAAATGATGGATAAAATGGTATGGAGTAAATCCATTGAAGATACATCGGGTTTGCGTTCCTATTGGATTGAACACAAAGATAAATATCAATGGAAAGAACGCCTCGAAGCCACTATATACAGTGCCATTGATTCAATGACGCTTGCCAGGGTTATCAGAGAAATGGAAAAAGGGCGTTATTATGTGAGTGATATGGCGTTGGATAATATTTATTATGATTTTGCAAAATTTACACTGCGTAATGATTCAAAATTAATCCTCGACAAAGTGGCATCCATCCTGAATGAATCAAAAGATTTAACCATGGATGTGGAGGCACACACTGACTCAAAAGGCACCGACCAACGTAATATGAATCTTTCCAAGAAAAGAGCGGAATCGGCAAGAGATTATATTGTAAGTAAAGGAATTGATAAGGGGAGAGTGAATGCCATTGGATTTGGCGAAACAAAACTTTTGGTAGCCGATGCAAAAACAAATGAAGAACATCAAAAAAACAGACGCTCCACTTTTTCTGCTTATTCCTCTGATTTGAATGCCTTGGTTAAATTGATTAATAAAACATCCAGTTTGAATTTTAAAATCATGGAAAAGAAAATAGAAAAAGGAGACGATGAATTGAGCCGTGCCATTAAATGGGAAATTGGTTCCCAGTATGCACGGATTGAAAACCGTTGGGCTTATGTCGTTGTGAAACAACTACTTCCTCCTATGGTAAAAACGTTCGAAGAAGCGAAGGGAGAAGTTACTACCGATTATCAGAAATACCTTGAAGATCTTTGGCTGGAAGAGCTGAGAAAAGCATATCCACCGATTATAAATGAAGTGGAAGTTAAGTCGCTTGTGAAACAACCTACGACCGTACAATAATAATGGCTGAAACTAAAGAATCCTGGGGCTCCCGTGTTGGTTTAATACTTGCCATGGCTGGAAATGCTGTTGGACTTGGAAATTTTTTGCGTTTTCCGGTTCAGGCAGTACAGAATGGGGGAGGAGCTTTTATCATACCTTATCTCGTTTCCTTCTTGGTAATGGGAATCCCAATGCTATGGATCGAATGGGCTATTGGAAGATACGGTGGAAAATTCGGTGACCACTCTACCCCTTTTGTGCTGGGTAGAATGGGTAAAGCCAACTTTTGGAAATACTTCGGTGTTTTTGGTATTTGGACCAACCTGGCAGTGGCATCTTACTATTGTTACCTTGAATCATGGACACTTGCCTATACATGGTTTTCAATTGACGGTACTTTTGTTGGAAAATCTCTCGAAGATGTGTCTGCCTTTTTCAATTCTTATACCGATTTAGGTACAGGGGGAATCATTAATTTCCCAAAAGTAGCAATCATTTTTTTCCTGATTACCTTAATTCTGAATACCTACATACTATCCAGAGGGTTGGATAAGGGGGTAGAACTTGCTTCTAAAATAGGAATGCCACTCTTAATACTCTTTGGCGTATTTTTAGCCATCAAAGGGGTCACTATGGTAGCCGGTACGGAACCACATTCACCAAAATTTGATGGAAGCGTAGGGCTTGATTTTCTTTGGTCACCCCAATTTGATTCCTTGAAAAATCCGAAAGTATGGATGGCGGCCGCCGGGCAAATATTTTTCACGTTGTCAGTAGGAATGGGAACTATTCAATGCTATGCCTCTTATGTAAAACCGAAACAAGACATAGCCCTGAATGCCATGTCAGCCGGTTGGATGAATGAATTTGTGGAAGTAGTATTGGGAAGTGCAATAGTAATTCCCATCGCAGTAGGATACATGGGATTGGATTGGGTGAAAGCGAATGCAGGATTTATGATGGGCTTTAAAACGATGCCTTTTCTTTTTCAGCAATGGGGAACGGCACTTTCTGTATTGGCAGGTATTTGCTGGTTTGGTTTGTTATTTTTTGCAGGAATTACTTCGTCTCTTGCCATGGGAACACCCTGGATGGGGTTCATTCAGGATGAATTCAAGTGGAGCCGGAATAAATCAGCTATTTCATTTGGCGTCATTATTTTTGTTCTTGCATTACCTTGTATATTATTTTTTGAAAAAGGGGTCTTTGATGAATTTGATTATTGGGCAGGGACTTTTTCATTGGTTGTTTTTGCTCTTGCAGAGGTGATTATTTTTGCATGGGTAAAAAACAACTTGAAACTTGGGTGGGATGAAATCAATGAGGGTTCCGACATGAAAGTTCCGCACATTTATAAATTCATCATCCGTTTTGTTACTCCAGCTTTTTTGATTTTTGTATTTTTTGGTTCTATGATAAATCCTCTTGGAGGGGATTGGTTGGGAGCTTTAAGTAGTTTGTTTTCAGGAAATGGCTGGCCCCTTGACAAAGGGAGCGTCATCAGTCAGATGTTTCATTTGCATGTTGCAGACACCCGTTGGTTTATTGATGGAAGAATAACCGATTTGTTTATTACCGATATGTCACGATTCTTACTCATTCTTGTTTTTGCGGGTATCGGATATCTGGTTTATATTGCAGGAAAGAGGAGGAAGAGAGAGGGGAATTATGTATAGAAATAGAAAATAGAAGATAGAAAATAGAAGATAGAAGATAGAAAATAGAAGATAGAAAATAGAAGATAGAAAATAGAAAATAGAATAAAACCTTCAAGGTTTGGTACGGATTTGAGGCGACAGATAACCTAGAAGGTTTGTATTAGTTTAGAAAATAGAAAATAGAAAAAAACTCATGAGCACCGGAGCATTATTAATGATGGTCATCACCGAAGTAGTAATCACTTTCGTGACTGTCCGTTTCTTTATTTCTGTTTTAACTGTGAAACCGAAAGAAGGTGAGTAGAGACATTGCATGCAACGTCTCTACATTCTGCTACTGCCGCTGTTAACTGCCACTTTTTTGATTTTCTCAAACCTGTTTAAGACCGGTTAGCTTGTTGCCCCACGTCCCCATTCATCCATCTCCTCCTTACTCCATAAATCCGGAAAAAAAATCCTGCGCTGAAAACGCGGCGGTAAATATTTCTGCCAGTTTGTGCCACCGGTGGCGGCTATTACATCCGGGTCATTTTGTAAATACCTGACGGCAGAACGATAGTGCACTAAGGGCCAATGTACGTTCACATTCAAATCAAATTGCTTATATTCTTTTTGCAGATTTTCATCTTTTCCATAAATAGATGCTGTTTGCTGAAAATAGTTGTTTAAGTTTTTTTCTTTGAATTCGTAAGCGGTCTTTATAAATTGGGTTGAATACTTTTCTTCAAATTGACGCAAAGTAAGTGTTTTCTTACCGGTTTGAAGTTCCACCGAGCCGGTTTTCCAGTAAATATGTTCATACATTTCCTCGAAGCTCTCTGAATTTTTCAAATTATTTCTCGCGCCGGGTGACACTAAATTAATGAAATCAGTGGCACAAATTTCAATTAAACGGTATTGAGCCGACTGAAATCCGCTGGCGGGTAATAAAGCCATCCGGAATTTCATAAACTCTTCTTTATCCATGCCGTCCACCATGATATCAAAGGAACGTATCAGGTTTTCCCAATACCGGTTTATGCGGTGCATGCGGGTAGTCAGAAAATCCGGTTTGTGCTGTTGGTTGGTTATTTGCTGAATTTCCCACAAAATCAATTTAAAATATAACTCTGTTATCTGGTGATAAATGATGAATACGGTCTCATCGGGATATTTCGTCCTTGTGTTTTGTAAGGTAAGAAGTGTGTCAATATGAATATAATCCCAATAAGTGAGATAATCGGAATAAAGCAAACCATCGAGGTAGGAAACCATGTCCTGCCCCATGGATTTATATTTTTCTTCCAGTTGTGAAAGACGGGTTTTTATTTCGGGTGTGGGTTCCATTTGTTTAGTTATTAGTCATTGGTCATTGTATATTGTTCATTTGTCATTGTTCATTTGTCATTGTAATTAACGCTTAATATCAAACATCAAACATCTAATATCCAATCTTGTACATCAATTTCCCCTGACATTTATCTTATCTGAAATAATCAATGCCTCCGGAAAATCCTTTTTAGCGAGGTTGTATATTTGTTGTGCTTCAATGCGAGTCAGAAAATCACCTATTTTAACTTTAAAATAGGGCTGATTATAAAAAAGATAGGTAGTGACATCAGGTATAATTTTAGATGCCAATTTCCGTTTTTCCATTGCTTCCGTTCTGTCACTGCCGGAAAAAACAAGAACCCTGTACCCTTGTGTCACTTGCTCTTCGTTATTGGGTCTCACTTGAATCAAGCTGTCCACCTCCTTGGAATCATCGTACTGAGTATTCAAAGGGGGGGCTTTATATACTGCAACCGATTTGGAAGAATTTTTTGCATCCGGATATTTTTGTCTCAAGCCGGTTATGTCTTCATTGTATCCATAACTTCCGCCTGTGTTTTTTTTACCGGTTGAGTTGGAAGATGTTTGTGTCTGTGTACCGGCACAGGAAATACAAAAAAGTAGAACGAATAAATAAAGTACTCTGATAATCATACTATTAGTAAACAAATGCTTCATTGTTATATAGTTTCATTGTTTGGTTGTATTAATATGACTCGTTAACAATGCAACAATGCAACAATGTAACAATGCAACAATGAAAATACAACTCTCAATCAATCAACACACACAAATTATTTTTAAAATCTTCCTCTACCGTCTTAAATTTCACATCTTTTTTTACTTGACCGTTTTTGTACTGGACGGAAACCCTGTCGTTCCTACCGGCAATTTTTTGAGAACGAACCGGCTCTTGTTTTTGTGGCGTTTCCTGGTTTCCATTGGTCATTTCAGGACGTTTGAATACCGATTGCGCCTCCTCTTTTGTTGTCCGCAGGTGGTCGGCTCTCCGTCTGGGAATCTGCGCCTCGTGTACTTGCTCTGAATCCTGAACTGGAATAAACCCGTGGCATAGAAAACGAAGTGTTGAAAAGTTAACTTGCTCAATCATTCGTTTAAATAACTCAAAGGATTCAAATTTATAAATAAGCAATGGGTCTTTTTGTTCGTAAACGGCATTCTGCACTGAAACTTTCAGGTCATCCATTTCCCGGAGATGTTCTTTCCATGAATCATCAATAATAGTTAGTGTCACTGCTTTTTCAATGGATTTTACCAATTCAAGGCATTTATTATTTATGGCTTTTTTAAGATTAACCACCACAGGAATTTGAACATGCCCGTTGGAGAATGGAACTAAAACATTCTCAATGGTTGCCCCTCTTGTTTTAAAAATATCAAGAAAAATGGGATATGATTTTTCTGCCATTAATTTATTCTTCCTATGGTAAGTAGCCAGCGCTGATTCGTAAAGATTCTGAGTAATTTCATCGGGTTTCATCTCAGAAAGTCCTTTTTTCAATTCGGGTAAATCAACGGAAAGAATACGAATGGTATCCATCTTAAAATTTTCCACGTCATTTTCCGGATGATATTTTCTAACTAATTCCGCACAGGTATCATAAAGAATATTGCAAATATCTAATTCAAGGCGGTCACCATACAAAGCGTTTCTTCTCCGTTTATAAACAATTTCACGTTGCGAATTCATTACATCGTCATATTCAAGCAGTCGTTTTCGCATGGCATAATTATTTTCTTCCACTTTTTTCTGAGCACGTTCAATGGATTTTGTAACCATGCTGTGTTGAATCACTTCTCCTTCTTTCAACCCCATTCTATCCATCAGCCGGGCAATTCTGTCTGAACCAAACAAACGCATGAGGTCATCTTCTAAGCAAACAAAAAATTGAGAAGTACCCGGATCCCCCTGCCTGCCCGCACGTCCCCGCAACTGACGGTCAACTCTCCGTGATTCATGTCGTTCGGTACCCACAATTGCCAGTCCGCCTGCCTGTACAACCTCGGGGGTTAATTTAATATCAGTGCCACGACCTGCCATGTTTGTGGCAATGGTCACCGTAGATGGTTTTCCGGCATTTGCCACGATATCAGCTTCCTTTTTGTGTAACTTGGCATTTAAAACCTGATGCTCTATGTTTTTCATTTTTAACATCCGGCTTAATAACTCAGAAACTTCCACTGAGGTTGTTCCCACCAATACAGGTCTTTTTTCTTTGGTTAATTTTACAATTTCATTCACCGCCTCGTTATATTTTTCCCTCTTGGTTTTATAAACAAGGTCTTCCTTGTCGGAGCGAACCATTTTTTTATGGGTAGGAATTACCACCACGTCGAGTTTGTAAATGTCCCAGAATTCATTGGCTTCAGTTTCGGCAGTACCGGTCATGCCCGCAAGTTTATGATACATGCGGAAATAATTTTGTAGGGTGACAGTAGCAAATGTCTGAGTGGCATCTTCCACTTTTACATTTTCTTTCGCTTCTATGGCTTGATGTAACCCATCTGAATAACGGCGACCTTCCAACACACGTCCCGTCTGTTCATCTACAATTTTTATTTTCCCTTCTACAATAATATATTCAACATCTTTTTCAAATAATGTATATGCTTTTAACAGTTGATTGATGGCATGAATCCGCTGAGATTTTTCTGTATAATCCCGCATCAGGATATCTTTCTTTTCAATTTTATCTTCGCTGGAAAAAGAAGGGTTATTCTCAATTTCAGCAATTTCAGCGCCTACATCCGGTAAAATAAAAAATTTAGGATCTTCGCCCTGATTGGTGATGAGGTCAACTCCTTTATCAGTTAACTCAATGGTATTGTGTTTTTCATCAATAGTAAAAAATAAAGGAGCATCGGCTTCGGGCATCAATTTAGAATTATCCTGCAAATAAGTACTTTCCGATTTTAATAGGATCGATTTTATTCCTTTTTCACCCAGAAATTTAATTAGCGCATTGTATTTAGGAAGACCTCTGAACGCTCTGAATAAAGCAGTTCCACCTTCTTTTTCGTTATCTTTTTCAATGAGTTTTTTTGCCTCGTTGAGAAAATTATTCACCAATTTTTTTTGTGCATCTACTAATTTCTGCACCCGGGGTCTTAGTTCATAAAACTCATGTGACTCACCGCGCGGAACCGGTCCGGAAATAATTAAAGGCGTTCTTGCATCATCAATCAGCACAGAGTCCACTTCATCCACCATGGCAAAATGATGTTTCCGTTGAACCAACTCTTCAGGCGTTCGTGACATGTTGTCGCGTAAATAATCAAACCCGAATTCGTTGTTTGTTCCGTAGGTAATGTCAGCCAGGTAAGCCGATTTTCTTTCTTCGGTATGCGGTTGATATTTGTCTATGCAATCCACCCGTAACTGATGAAATTCAAAGATAGGTCCGTTCCACTCGGCGTCTCTTTTGGCTAGATAGTCGTTCACCGTTACAATATGCACGCCTTGTCCTGCAAGAGCATTCAGATAAGCCGGTAGCGTTGCCACTAATGTTTTACCTTCACCGGTTGCCATTTCAGAGATTTTTCCCTGATGCAAAACTACTCCGCCTATTAATTGCACGTCATAATGAACCATCTCCCAGGTAATTTCAGTACCTCCAGCCGTCCAATGATTAAGCCATGTGGCAGTTTCACCCTCTATTACTACATTTTGTTTTTTAATTGAAATTTCTCGGTCCCATAAAGTGGCAGTGACAATTAATTTTTTGTTGACAGCATAACGCCGGGCTGTTTCTTTCACAACGGCAAAAGCTACAGGGAGAATTTCATTCAGCACTATTTCGGTTTGGTTGTCTTTTTCTTTTACTAATCGGTCAATTTCTTTAAATAAATTTTCCTTTTTATCTATATCCACACCCTCATCTTCCGATTGATTTTTCAACGACTCAATTTCTTTGGAAATAGAGTCAAGTTTAGCAGAAATTATTTCTTTTAACTCTTTGGTTTTTTCACGAAGACCGTCATCGGTTAAGCCATGCAGTTTATCAAATTCAATAGTAATGGATTTAACAATGGGCAGAATTTGTTCGGTGTCACGGGCTGACTTTGAGCCAAACAAGCCGGAAATTATTTTTGTAATGGAAAGTGCCATATATTAATTCACGCAAAAATACTACTTTTTTAAATTATCTTTCTTCTAAAACCCTACCTCACCCCAGCCCCTCTCCAAAATGGAGAGGGGTGATAAATTAACTCAAAGCTTTATTACAGTTATCTGTAAATGAAAAATTTCATGTAAGTTTGTCCCCTTCCATGCGAACATATTTCAGGATTATCCGTTACCTCAAGCCCTATCGCAAAGAGGCGATTTTTTACCTTATATTGATATTATTATCTATCCTTTTTGGATTGCTTAGTTTCATTTCCATTGTTCCGCTGTTAAAAGTAATTTTTGAAAAGAATACCGAACAAGTTACCCAACCGGATTTTCATCTTAATCCGGCAGTCATGATTCAATGGCTGAAATTTTATGTGAACGAAATAAACCGGCATTTTGGAAAGCTCAATGCCCTGGGATTTATTTGTGTGTTCGCCATTTCTGCTACTTTTCTGAAAAACATTTTTCTCTATTTTGCCCAGCGGAATCTCGCCTCATTGCGCGCTTTTATCATACGGGATCTACGTATGGAAATGTTTGATAAATTAAGCCGTTTGCATATTTCTTATTTCCGGAAAAGAAAAAAGGGTGACATCATCTCGCGCCTCACTTCCGATGTACAGGAAATTGAAAATTCTGTGGTCAGTACGCTGAATATTATTTTCCGCGAGCCCGTTACTATTATAATTTTTTATGCCGTATTGTTTGGCATTTCATGGAAACTTACCTTGATTACCCTCATTCTGATTCCCCTTTCAGCGTTGATTATTGGAAGAATAGCGAAACGCTTAAAAGCCCAATCAAGTTTGCATCAGGAATCGCTCGGAAAACTGCTTTCATTAACCGATGAAACCATCATGGGTACCCGGATTATAAAAGCATTCAATGCACAATCTTACGTAATTGAAAAATTCAGAAATGAAAATAATTTTTACACCCGATTGTTCAAATCCATCATGTTCAAAAAGGATCTGGCATCCCCTTTTTCAGAATTTATGGGAGTAGCGGTAATTTGTGTCATTATCTGGTACGGAGGACGGGAAATTTTTAATGAAACCGGTGGATTAGCTCCGGAAGATTTTATCGGTTACATAATAATTTATACACAGATTCTGACTCCGGCAAAAGCATTTACATCCGCCATCAGTACTATTCAGAAAGGCATTGCTTCTGCGGAACGTATTTTTAATCTCACTGATGCACCGGTTATCATCCGTAACAAGCCAAAACCCGTAACCATTAATTCATTTGAACGTGGAATTGAATTCAAAAACCTTACCTTTGCTTACGAAAATATTTATACCCTTCGCAGTATAAACCTTTATATTCCCAAAGGAAGAGTGTTGGCGTTGGTAGGTCCTTCGGGTGGTGGAAAATCAACCCTCGCTGATATGGTTCCCAGGTTTTACGACCCACTGATGGGGGATATCCTGATTGATGATATTTCGATACGGGAGTTGGAACTTAACAGTGTCAGAGCGTTGATGGGCATTGTGACACAGGAACCGATTTTATTTAATGATACGTTGCTTAATAATATTTCCTTCGGTCAACCCCATATTACCGAAGAACAAATTATTAATGCCGCCAAGATTGCCAATGCGCATGATTTCATTGTAAAATTACCGAATGGATATCATACGAATATCGGTGACAGAGGGCAAAAATTATCGGGAGGTGAAAAGCAAAGGGTCAGCATTGCGAGAGCCATTTTGAAAAATCCTCCGATTCTGATTCTGGATGAAGCCACTTCCTCTCTTGATTCAGAGTCGGAAAAACTTGTGCAGGATGCCATTTATAAGTTGATGGAAAACAGAACCTGCATTGTTATCGCACACCGGCTAAGCACCATTCAACATGCGCATGAAATTGTGGTCATTGAGAAAGGTGAAATAGTGCAAAGAGGAGTGCATGACGAATTGATGCAAGTGGAAGGGGTTTACCGGCGGTTGAGCAGATTGCAGGGAGCGGGGGGGTGATGAAGAAAAAAGAATAAAGAATGTCGAACAAAGAATGAAGAATGTTGATGTAGTCGTTATCTTCGAAATTCGTTATTCCTTGTTCAATATTCAATATTTTTTATAAGATACTATAAATGGTTGGTAATTTTTAATGTGACAATGGAAAATTTTAAAAATCAAATCAATAAAGACAAACTACCCTCTCATATTGCCATCATTATGGATGGTAACGGCAGATGGGCAAAAAAACAAGGAGCAAGACGTGTTTTTGGTCATCAGCATGGCGTAGAAGCTGTCAGAGATACTACGGAGGGCGCCGCTGAAATCGGTATTAAATTTTTGACGGTTTATGCTTTTTCCACTGAAAACTGGGTTAGACCAAAATACGAAATAAATGCCTTGATGACGTTACTGGTAAAAACTATCCGTAAAGAAACAAAAACCCTTATGAACAACGATATCCGGTTAAAAGCCGTAGGAGATTTATTGTCGTTGCCCAAAGAGTGCATCCGGGAATTAAATGAAGCCATGACCATTACCCAAAATAACAAAAGAATGGTGCTGAACCTGGCGCTAAGTTATAGCGGAAGATGGGACATCTTGAATGCGGCAAAAAAATTAGCACAAAAATATAAAGAGGAATCCCTCGATCTGAAAAAATTTTCTTACGAAGATTTTTCAAAACTACTCGATACCCACTGGTTACCGGATCCCGAATTGTTAATCCGCACAAGCGGCGAAATGAGAATCAGCAATTTTTTATTATGGGAAATAGCGTATTCAGAAATATATATCACCGAAAAATTATGGCCTGATTTTCGTAGGGAAGACCTGTTTCAGGCAATCGTAAATTATCAAAACAGAGAGCGTAGATTCGGAGGGATTTGAAAACATCAAACATCAAACATCAAACATCAAACATCCAATATCCAATATCAAATATCCAACATCCAACATCCAATATCTTTATCTGTATTTAATGAAAATTATCAAATCAATTTCCCTCCTGTTTTTCATATCCACTGTAAATTTTTGTTTTTCCCAAATTCGAATAGGGCAGACAAAACCTCCCGACATTGACTATGCAAACCCAAAAGAATATGAAATCGGGGGAATAAAAGTTAGCGGAGCAAATTTTTTAGATCAGAATGCGCTGATAGCCATTTCTGGTTTAAAAGTGGGCGATAAAATAAAAGTTCCGGGCGAAGAAATTTCAAAAGCTATCCGCAATTTATGGAAACAGGGAATTCTTGGGGATGTGGAAATAAGAGTTGACAAACTGGAAGAACCGTTTGTTTTTCTTGAGTTTGCACTTAAAGAAAGACCACGTCTTTCGAAATTTTCATTTACCGGAATCCGGAAAAGTACAGCCGAAGATTTACGCGAAAAAATTAAACTGATTAAAGGTAAAATTGTCACCGATGCCCTGCTCAGCAATACAAAAAACATTATCAGAAATCATTTTATTGAAAAAGGATTTTTAAATATCCAGGTGACCATGGAAGAAGTGAATGATACTTCTCTTTCCAATAGCGTGATATTGAAAATTCAAGTGGATAAAAAAAAGAAAGTAAAAATCAATCAAATCAAATTTACCGGAAATCAGCAACTTTCTGCTTCAAAACTGAAAAGAAAATTAAAGGAAACCAAAGAGAAAAAGTGGTATCGTATATTTTCTACGTCTAAATTCATCCGCAAAGATTATGAAAGTGATAAACAAAAACTCGTTGAAAACTACAATTCCTTGGGTTACCGCGATGCTGTAATTCTTTCCGATTCAGTTTATCCGAATGACAACAAAACCATGAACATTATACTGCGTTTGCACGAAGGAAATAAATATTATTTCCGTAACATAACATGGACAGGTAATTACCTCCATTCTTCCAATGAATTAAATAAAATTCTGGGCATTAAAAACGGTGATATTTACAATCAAGAACTTCTGCAAAAACGTTTGAATTATAATCCCAATGGATTGGATGTAAGCTCTATTTACCTCGATGATGGATATTTATTTTTTACTGTACAGCCGGTTGAAATCAAAGTGGATAATGATTCCATTGATATTGAAATGCGGATTTATGAGGGCTCACAAGCCACCATTGATAAAGTGATTGTAAGTGGCAATACCCGCACAAACGACCATGTTATCTTGAGGGAGATACGCACTTTACCGGGTGAAAAATTTTCAAGATCCGACCTGATCCGTTCACAACGGGAACTGGCGCAACTTGGATTCTTTGATCAGGAAAAATTGGGAGTCAATCCTGTTCCAAATCCTCAGAAAAGCACGGTGGACATTGAATATACCGTGGAAGAAAAATCCAGTGACCAGGTTGAATTTTCAGGGGGTTGGGGAGGTCAACTTGGTTTTGTAGGAACCGTGGGATTGTCTTTTAATAATTTTTCGATTCGTAAAGTGCCACATCTGAATGAATGGAGTCCGTTACCTGCTGGGGATGGGCAAAAATTAGCGCTAAGAACACAACTTAATGGCAGAAGATGGCAGCAATATTCATTGTCATTTACCGAGCCATGGTTTGGTGGAAAAAAACCAAATTCATTTACATTCAGTATTTATCATTCCATTCAAAAAAATCTTGGTACAGCAGAAAATGGAGATGTCATAACATTGGGATCACTGAAAATTACGGGGGTTACGGTAGGATTGGGAAAAAGAGTTACATGGCCCGATGATTATTTTACATTGAGCCGGGCACTTTCCTATCAGCTTTACCTGCTCGATAAGTTCAATGCCGGATTTTTATTTACTGACGGAAATGCTAACAATGTTTCCCTGAATCATACCTTAGCCAGAAACAGTTTGGATGTACCCGCTTATTTGTATCCACGTAAGGGTTCTTCCATAAGTTTAAGCCTTAGTTTAACACCTCCTTATTCTCTTTTCAGTGACAGCTATCTATCAACCGACCCGCATGTACGGTACAAATGGATTGAATATCATAAATGGAGATTTGATGCTTCCACGTTTATTAAAATTGCCGGAAATCTTGTATTAAACCCACGCGCCTATTTTGGATTATTGGGAAGGTATAATCAAAAAACAGAAAAACCGCCCTTTGAAAGATTCTATATGGGCGGTTCCGGTTTAGCTGGATTTTCATTAGATGGAAGAGAAATCATTGCTTTACGCGGGTATGTGGACGAAAATGTTTTGCCAGAACAGGATGGTCCGGTAGTTCAAAGAGGTGGCACTATATTTGACAAATTTACAGTTGAGTTAAGATATCCTTTATCTCTAAACCCGATGGCAACTATTTATTTACTTAGTTTTGCAGAAGCCGGAAATGCCTGGTATGATTTCAATTCCTTTAATCCTTTTGAATTAAAACGCTCCGCCGGAGTAGGTGTTCGTTTGTTTTTACCCATGTTTGGCATGCTTGGATTTGACTTTGGATATGGGTTTGATAAAGTTCAGGGAGTAGTATCAGGTTTACAGCCGCATTTTATTATTGGATTTCAACCTTAATAAATATTGCTTCATTGTCACATTGTTTCATTGTTAAAAAAATGGAAAAAAAATACTTACAACTCAATGATATAGATGCTTATAAGACAGCATTTAATTTGAGTAACTATGTTTGGGAAATTGTTATTCACTGGAATTATTTTGCAAAAAATACAGTGGGTGAACAATTTGTAAGAGCAACAGATTCTATTTCAGCAAATATTGCTGAAGGATTCGGTAGATATTCAAAAAAGGATAAAATAAAATTTTTTCGGTATAGTAATGGTTCGTTAAAAGAATCTTTTGACTGGAACCAAAAAGCAAAAGTAAGAAAATTATTATCGGATGAGGAATATGACCATATTTTTCAAGAACTTAATAAACTCCCAAAAGGAATCAACCAACTTATCCAATTCACAAATCAAAAGTTGACTATATAACAATGAAACAATGTAACAATGAAACAATGAAATAATAAAACAATGAAAAAACCACTCATCATTTTAGCAATGGCATTGTTGCCAATATCCGGCATACATGCCCAAAAATTCGGATTTGTTGACACCGATAACATTTTAAAACAAATTCCAGAATATCAGGCGGCTCAAACAAAAATTGACCAGATTTCTGCTGACTGGCAATCGGAAATTGAAAAGATGTACCAGGAGATTGATAAAATGTACCGATCCTATCAGGCAGAAGAAATTCTGCTGACAGAAGAGATGAAAAAAGAACGTCAGAATACCATCATTGCCAAAGAAAAAGGAGCGAAGGATTATCAAAAAAAGAAATTCGGGTTTGAAGGTGAATTATTTCAGAAAAGGCAAGAACTTGTAAAACCGGTGCAGGATAAAGTGTACGAAGCCATTAAGAAAATTGCCAAAGACAAACAATTACAATTTATGTTTGACCGTTCTGCCGAATTGGTCATGTTATATGCCGATGAAAAATTCAATTTCACAAGAGATGTTCTACAGGAATTGGGCATAAACGAGAATCAGGAAAAATCTACTGAAAAACAGGAAGGAAAAGAGCAGAAACCAAAGGGGAAATAGGGGAAATAGGGGATAGGGTATAGGGGTATAGGGGCTAAACCTTTATACCCCTATAACTTATACCCAATTATTCATTTATATTCCGTTACTTTGCCCCTCTTTTATACTAAACATCATGAAACAAATAAAAATCATTTTCGCTTGTTTATTCTTCTTTTGCATGCTATCAGAAGGATTTTCACAGAGTAAAACATTGAAAATCGGATATACCAACGTGGATTATATTCTCAGTTTAATGCCAGAAAGCAAAAAAATTGAATCAGACATTAAGGTATATAAAACCCAATTGGAAAATCAAGCAAAAGAGAAATTAAAGGAATATCAGGAAAAGCTGGAGGCGTATCAGAAAGGTGCGGAGATGATGACCGATGTTATTAAATCATCAAAGGAAAGAGAGTTAATGAATCTTCAGCAAGAGATTCAGATGTTTCAGAAAGATGCAGAAGAATCACTTGCAAAAAAACAGCAGGAATCGCTGGAACCATTGCTCGATAAAATTCAAAAAGCCATTGATGCGGTTGCCCAGAAAAATGATATCACTTATGTTTTCAATTCAGATGCAGGATTTGGTTCTACCCCAATTCTTCTGCATGGACCAAAAGAAGATAACGTCTCTGATTTAATTCTACGGGAGATGGGAATAACTCCGCCAACTGTTGATAAAAAGGAGGAAAAAGGGGGAACGAAGGGGAGTAAGACAGGGGAGAAGGGGGGGAAGTAGATGATATTTCAAATCTTTAAAAACTTCCTGTAGAAAACCATTTCTTTAATATTTATCCTTATTAAATAAATCCCCCTCCTAAGAAACCCTATATCAATCATCTTATCTTTGACCACATTTTGAGAAAAGAGAGTTCTTCCTGCTAAATCCAGTATATTAATTTTAATTGGCTCCTGAATTTTATTATTAATAGTTAGATTTAAGTATTTCCCACTGGGGGTTGGGAAAAAATTTATTTCATCATCCGGTAAA
The DNA here is from genome assembly GCA_001769655.1 of Bacteroidetes bacterium RIFCSPLOWO2_12_FULL_37_12. Classification (GTDB taxonomy): domain Bacteria; phylum Bacteroidota; class Bacteroidia; order 2-12-FULL-37-12; family 2-12-FULL-37-12; genus 2-12-FULL-37-12. The sequence continues at coordinate 16,151 of MEPC01000029.1, forward strand.
GGAAAATCATTTACAGAAGTGCTTTGAAAAATTTTTACCGGAAATGCCGTTGTGTCACCACCCTTATTGTGTTTGACAAGTAAAATGGCTCCCTGATTCTGATTAAATCCGTATGTTTCACCAACCAACGCTACCCCACTGTCACCGCAGTTGGCAAGCGCATGTGGGTAGTCCTCGTTGTAACTACCCCAACGATTTGTCCATTCTATATTTCCAAGTGAATCCGTGTGAATAAGATAAAAATCTTCCATGTCATAATTTCCGACACTATCTGAAGAACATAATAAAGTGAGTGAACCATCTGTTAATTGAATCATGTCAATCCCCACATCGGTTCCTTTTGTATCAATGAACTTTTTCCATAGTATATTTCCAATACTATCTGTCTTAATCAGCATAATATCATCGGTGATTGAGTCAAAACTATTGGTAGTACCTAGCAAATAAAATCCACGATCCTTTGTTTCCAGAACTTTTCCCGCTTTTTCACTTTTTGTTCCTCCAATGTATTTGCGCCATAGTTCTTCTCCTTTATCATTGCATTTAATCAATAGAAGTTCGGTAGTGCCATCTCCTAATTTGCTGTGACCAAATAAAATGTATCCTCTGTCAGAACAGACATCCATTGAGACAGCGAAGTCGTCGTAAAATGTTCCGTACACATGAGACCATTCTTCTATACCCGTTGAGTCGGTTTTAATAAGATAAAAATACCTGGAAGTGTTTTCAAAACTTTTTGTTTCTCCAAACAACACAAAACCTCCCTCTGAACTTCTTTTGACTTTTCTTCCTTCATCATCAAGCGTACCTCCAAAATAACGGCTCCATAAATACTTGTTGTTTTCATCGAAACGAATCAGAAAAAAATCTTTTTTGGTATCGGGATTAAAACGTTCGGAAGTTCCAAGTACTACAAAACCACCCAAGGGAAAATTTGAACAGGATTCGATGGAATATCCTTCGTCGTTTCCAGTGTCACCAAAAAAGGAGGACCAGATTTCTTTGCCCGAACTATCAGTTCTCAACAGATATAAATCCTTTTTTCCTTTACCGAAACTGGTGGTGGATCCTGCCATCATGAATCCTTTATCGTTCACAGGGATTACATCATAAGCGGTTTCAAAACGGGTACCTCCGTATGTTTTCAGAAATGTATTTTGTGCATAAGACCCGGAGGAAAATGATATCAAAAAAAGAAAAAGGAGAATCATAAGTAAAGGATAAAATGCAAAAACGCTCTTACGTTTTCAACACATCAGAGTTAAAAATTTCTTTTTCTATAGCCGCAAGTCGTTTTACAATATTCGGTAGATCCTGAAAATGTTTTAAACTTCTCAAGCTATCACGGTAGCCCATAGCAGGACTTCCGTTCACAAATGTATTTTCATCGGTAATAGATTTATTCACTCCTGTTTGAGCTCCCAACTTGGTACCTGTGGCAATGATGAGATGGTCGGCAACAGCGGCTTGTCCTCCAAATACGCAATAGCTTCCTACCTGAGTGCTTCCAGCTATCCCCGATTGAGCAGAAAGACGTGTATATTCGCCTATCTGTACATTATGGGCTATTTGTACGAGGTTATCAATTTTAACCCCTTTTTTAATAAGTGTGTTCCCGACAGTAGCGCGGTCAATGGTGGCATTTGCGCCAATTTCACAATCATCTTCAATGATAACTTTTCCGACATGAGGAATCTTCTGACATGACTTATCGTCATTAATTTTATATCCGAATCCATCGGCTCCTATTACAGCCCCCGCATGAATGATGCAGTGCTTTCCAATAATAATATCCCTGTAAATTTTTACACCAGGATAAATGATGGAATGATCACCGATAGTTACATTTTCACCTATATAACTATTAGGATAAATCTTCACATTATACCCGGCTTTTACTCCTTTTCCCAGATAAGAAAAAGCTCCCAGATAAAAATCTTTACCATAAGAAACATCGGGAGAGATAAAACTTGGGTTTTCAATACCTGCATAATTTTGTTGCAGTTTTTTATAAAAATTGAGCAAGGTTATAAATGCGGCATGGGCATCGTTCACAAAAATGAGCGTGGATTTAATGGCGGCAGGAAAATTTAAACCCCTGTTGATGATGATAACCGTTGCGGTTGTACTTAATAGGTATTTTTCATACTTGTTATTATTGTAAAAACACAAAGAACCTTCTTTCCCTTCTTCAATGGAAGATAACGTGTTAATTTTAGCAGAATGATTTCCGTGAATTTCGCCCCCTATCAGAGAAGCAATGTCTTTTGCACTGAATTCAAGCATGAATTTTATGGTTAAAATTAAGCGAAGGTACTTATTTTAATTCACAAAAAAAAAAAATTGTTTGGCTCCCTTTTAAATAATTGAATATTCCCTCAATACAGCGTTCAATGTTGTTTTCTTATCTGTACTTTCTTTTCTTTTCCCAATTATCAACGCGCAAGACACCCCAAATTCACCTGCGGGAAATTTCTTTAAATAGGAACCGGGAATAACTACGGAACGCTCCGGAACAAGCCCTTTGTATTCGATGGGTTGCGAACCTGTAACATCCATTATTTTTGTACTTGAAGTCAACACCACATTGGCACCAAGCACGGCTTCTTTTTTAACTACCACTCCTTCTACAATTATACTTCTTGAACCCAGAAAAACATTATCTTCAATTATTACAGGTCTTGCCTGAACCGGTTCCAGTACTCCTCCGATTCCAACGCCACCACTTATGTGTACATTTTTTCCAATTTGAGCACAGGAGCCAACTGTTGCCCAGGTATCTACCAAAGTTCCTTCATCTATGTATGCACCAATATTTGTATATGAGGGCATTAAAATAACCCCTTTATTTATAAAAGAACCGTAACGTGCAATGGCATGAGGAACTACTCTGATACCAAGTTTTTTAAATCCTTTTTTTAATTTGATTTTATCGTGAAATTCCATAGGACCTATTTCGTAGGTTTTCATTTTTTGGGTGAGAAAATAAAGGAGGATACCCTTTTTCACCCATTCATTCGCCACCCATTCCCTATTTATAAATTCAGCGGAACGGATATTTCCTTTGTCCAGTTGACTAATTAAATCTAAAATAGCCGTAACGTATTTTTTCTGTTTTAATAATTGCCGGTTTTCCCAGGCATCTGAAATGAGAGTTGTCATACAGTAGTAATTAAGTTAACATCCAACATCAGCCCAACCTCTTCCTCACCGTTCTCTGCTCAATACGTTTTTCATAATTTACACCATGAAAAATCCGTTTTACAAAAACACCCGGGGTATGAATATGGTTTGGGTCCAATTCACCGGGTTCAACTAATTCTTCTACTTCGGCAATTGTAATTTTTGCCGCTGTTGCCATCATGGGATTAAAATTACGGGCAGTGCCTTTATAAATCAGGTTTCCAAATATATCGCCTTTCCATGCTTTTACAAGAGCGAAATCGGCTTTCAACCAGCTTTCTAGCAGATACATTTTGCCATCAAATTCCCTTGTTTCTTTACCATTTTCAATTTCAGAACCATAGCCAGCCGGAGTAAAGAATGCAGGAATTCCGGCTCCACCGGCTCTGAGCCGTTCTGCTAAGGTGCCTTGTGGTATCAGGTCCACTTCCAATTCACTCTGTAACAACTGTCTTTCAAATTCAGGATTTTCTCCTACATAAGTAGAAATCATTTTCTTTACCTGACGGGTATGCAGTAATTTTCCGATCCCGAAATCATTCACACCGGCATTGTTTGAAATGCAGGTAAGATTTTTCACGCCTTTTTTAAGCAATGCAGAAATACAATTTTCCGGTATACCACATAAGCCGAACCCACCAAGCATGAGAGTGGCACCATCGGGGATGTCGTAAATGGCTTCTTCAGCGTTTTTATAAACCTTGTTCATAGCAAGTTAAATTTCAGCCAAAAGTATGAAATAAAACATAAATCGGGAATAATTTATGGTTTATATTTGGGGTTTATTTATTAAATTCATGAAAAACATCACCATTATCGGCGCAGGTACCATGGGAAATGGCATTGCGCATGTTTTTGCACTCAATAATTTTAATGTATCTCTGATTGACACATTCCCCGGTGCCATTGAAAAAGCAAAAGCTAACATTCTTAAAAATCTGGAAAGACAGGTTTTAAAAAATATCATTACATCCGAACAGAAGGAAAATACTCTCAAAAACATTTCCTGGAATAATGAAATAGAAAAAGGTCTCCACCAACCCGATTTAGTTATTGAAGCAATTAACGAAAATCCTGAGTTGAAACTGAAACTTTTCAAACTACTCGATGAAAAATGTTTGGAGCATACCATTCTTGCCTCTAACACTTCTTCCATCTCTATCACCCGAATAGGAGCGGCAACCAAACGACCGGAAAAAGTAATAGGTATGCATTTTATGAACCCGGTACCGGTGATGAAATTAGTAGAAATTATCAAAGGATATTCCACTTCTACTGTGACAACCAAAACAGTTATGGAATTATCAAAACAGCTCGGAAAAATTCCTGTTGAAGTGAATGATTACCCCGGGTTTATCAGCAATCGTATCCTTTTACCCATGCTCAACGAAGCCATTCAGGCATTATTTGAAGGAGTTGCCGGAGTACAGGAAATTGATACCGTAATGAAATTAGGAATGGCACACCCGATGGGACCTTTACAATTGGCAGATTTTATCGGATTAGATGTTTGCATTGCTATATTGAATGTGCTTTATGATGGTTTAGGAAATCAGAAATACGCTCCATGCCCCTTGCTCGTAAATATGGTTAACGCCGGGCATTTAGGTGTAAAAACAGGTTGTGGGTTTTATAATTACTCCGGGAGAGGGAAGGAATTGGTAGTGGCGGGGAGGTTTGAGGGGTAGGATGCATTAGTAATTATTCATTTCTTGTTTAATGTTATATGTTTCTTTTTCTAAAACCTGAGTTAGTTAGGTAAAATTAAACCATTAATTTGTCAATCAGCCGAATACGTCTTTATTTTAAAATGCACATCTATGGATGGAATAATATAGTGCCTAACTCCGAAATTATCAATGGGATGATGAATAAGTGAAAACGGAAATGGAATTTTTAGACCTATATTAATAAATTTGACTTGTTTGGAAAATATAATGATGTAATCATAATAAATAGGTCTTATATACCCTGTTTCCCAGTAGTTAATAGATAAAACGTAATATTTTATTTCTATCCACTCTGTGAAATCTTTTTCCTTGGAAAAGCCAACGCTTAATATAAAAGGGTTTGGGTTAACTTTTGAAAGTTTATAGTTGATTAAAAAAAACTGGGTAAAATATTCTAAAAGAACTGATTCATAATAATTTTTAAAAGATGCTCTTGAGTCAATTCCTATTTCATTAATGTACTTTAAACCCAATCTTGAATCTTTAAAAAATATATCAAAACCCCATACGGGAACAACATCATTCCATTTTCTTTCGTTGCTAATTCCAAGATTTAAAAAGCACTCGGGCGAAATAATTTTCTTCTTCCAATTCAATTTATTTAAGCTATCTTTTTCTGATTTAAAGTTAGTGGAAAATGCTGTATTTTTCAATAGGAAGAACAGTAATGTTAAAATGAGTTTTTTTTTCATATTATTTAAATTTATTTTGAAAACCACTCAAAATGGCATTTAAACCCTTTATTGGTTGCAATATCACGCCAGGTTTCCGGTTTATTCACAGCATCAAAATCGGCTCTATATATCACATTGCTTTTTAGATTAAGTTAAATTAATAAACAACGAAAGTAATAAAAGAAATAATAAAAAACAATTTATTTTTAAATAAAACAACCGCTATATTTTCTCTTTATTTGTGATTTTTTTCTTTGCGCTCTTAGCGACTTTGCGTGAAAACTATTTTTTTGCTGAGTTGTTACAAACTATTTAATACTCGTCTTCCCCCTCACTTTCTACCAACCGAAAAATCTATCATCCTCCTCAAATCCCCACCAAACACCCTCTCCAGCACCTCCTCCAACCCGCTTTGCTTGCTATGATAATTTTTGTAAATCATAAAAAATGCATTATTGATTTTTTTCTTTTTAAAATGCGCAAATTTTATTTTCCGGAAGGAAATAGTATCCATCGTTTCTTTAATTTCATTTATCATAGAATCTTTGCGTACTAAAATCAAAGAGACCGGTAGATTATATTGAAAAGATGAACTATACAAGCTATCTAACAAACGGCAACCTCTCAACAAATGTTCTACATATTTTTTTCTGTCACTTTTCTCGTCCTTATAATTCAATAACTGAAGCGATTGAGAGCCATATTTCTTTGAAAGAAACATTTCAGCTCCTTTATCGCCCACGAAGGTTGCCATATTTTCATTTTTCTCTGTTGAGTCGGGAATAAATAGAGTGGCATGCGTTAATTCATGAATAATTGTATTTGCTATTTCGCCTTCGCTGTCTTCCAGCATGGATGATAAAATGGGATCCTTAAACCATCCCAGGGTTGACCAACCCGCCACCTCTGATATCCAGGTTTCATACCCATCTTTTTCTAATTCCTTTTTTTCTTTTTCAAGTAAATCATAGTCAAAAAATCCTTTATAAGGAAAGGAACCAATCAGGGGAAAGTTCCAGATTTTTTCTTCAAACGAATACGGCTTGCAGGCATACAAATTCCACAACACCGGCTTTCCTTTCTGGTCATAAAAAGTAGTGTAATTTTTAGTGTCACTCAACCCTAACTCATGCCTGGCAAATATCCGTACAGAGTCAATAAAACGTAATTTTAATTTCAAACCTTCGGATACAGCAGTATCATTCATTATTTCAATGACCGGTTTTGAAAGGTAAATGATTTGTAGTTGATGGGCACCCTGTGACACCAGATACCGAACCAAGTTAAAATTTAAACTTATCCAACCCACTAGTGCCACTAAAAAAAAGATAAAAGATAATTTAATTTTCCGTTTGACTGACATTAGTGTTTAGCGTTTCGCTAAGTATCTTTCTCGATTTTACATTATAATATAATAAGGTAGAAACAATGGGTTCAAGCGGAGTAGCAAGGGTGTAAGCGGTTGACATGATTAAAGCATAAAGCCAATACCGGTGTTCAATTCTTTTAAAGATATCCATGCAAAAATCCAATACTTGTTGGGTGGTGGGAGAATCCATATTAATTAATTCCATTAGACCATTCAGGTTCAGGGCATCTAAGAAAAGTGGAATGCTTATGAGCGTTTGAATGATTACAATGGGGATTCCGAGCGCCAGTGTCATGACAATTCCGTTGAGCAACGTATTCCAGAAATAATTACTCACGAGATTGAAACTTCTTTTAAGTGCTTTTATAGGACCTCTTCTCTCAATGACAACTACGGGTAATACAAATAATAGGGAGATGGTAAGCCATATTCCAATGATAAAGGCGCCTAAGAGTAAAGCGATAAGTCCTATCATAGCACCCAGTTGTATTACCCCCTGTACAATGACAGCCGCAATTACAGCATAAATAAACGGGTGTTGAAATGTGAATTTAAGATTTTCCCACAAGGTTTCTTCTCTTCCAATTCCTTTGTTTTCGATGAAACGGACATAAAAGGAAGAAATAAAGATTTTTTCCACAAATACCAAAAAAACAAAGACGAGAAATAGTGAATAAATTTTTAATATGGGCAAAATATTTTGAGAAACAATTCCGAACGCCTGTTCAGATGCTTTGGTAGAAAATGAAAAGGAGCAGGTAAGTAAAAATTCTTTTACTTTATCAATGAGATATAAACCGAAAGCAAGGAATGTGATAAAATATATCAGTAAAGAGGGGAAAAAAAATCGAAAAAAATTCTGGAAATAAATTTTATACGCTGAGGACGTGAGTTCTGAGGTCGTTGAAGGATGTAAGTTTAAATTACCGGTAGAGGACATGAGGAATTACGAATTACGATTTTTGAATTACGATTGAATTTGGAAGTTCTATGATTTTTCTGACAATTTCGGGAGCGTCATGTCCCCCGCTGGCGGGGGCAGGGGGTGGAATTTTTATATACGATTTACAAATTAGGTGCTAAAAAGTAAAATATTTAATTGAATAGAAATAAAAGGCAAACATACATGAAATTTTTGAATTATGAACAAACTGTGAAAATTCGTAGCTATCGTAGTGAAAGTAAAAAAAAATTATTAATTTCGTGCCCGGGTAAGCCGATACGACCAGCTCCTGTCAAACTCCTCCAGGTCCGGAAGGAAGCAAAGGTAGATGGTTGAGCGGTGCGATATTGGTTTACCTTTTTTTATTGACAACATCCAACATCCAACATCCAACATCCAATATCCAATATCCAATATCTAACATCCATTATCCAACATCCAACATCCAACATCCAACATCCAACATCCAATACCCATTGACTAATAACCAGTAACATGAAATTCTTTATTGACACCGCCAATCTTACTGAAATAAAAGAAGCCCAGGATCTTGGAGTTCTTGATGGAGTGACTACTAATCCATCGTTGATGGCTAAAGAAGGAATTACAGGTGAACAAAATATTATTGATCACTATAAAAAAATCTGCCAGGTGGTTGATGATAATGTGAGCGCAGAAGTAATATCTGTGGACTTCAAAGGAATGATAGAGGAAGGATTAAAACTTGCCGCTCTTGATAAAAAAATAGTGGTTAAAGTTCCATTAATCAAAGAAGGAATCAAGGCAACAAAATATTTGACGGAGAAAGGAATCAGGGTTAACTGCACGTTAGTATTTACTGCCGGACAAGCGCTACTCGCCGCCAAAGCTGGTGCATATCTTGTTTCTCCGTTTATCGGACGTTTGGACGATGCCGGACATAATGGGGCTGACTTAATCAAACAAATCGTACAAATCTACCGGAATTACAACTATAAAACATGGGTCTTAGCCGCTTCTATCCGTCATGTTCCTCATATAATTCAATGTGCTGAAGCCGGATCCGATGTAATTACAGCACCCTTCAAAGCGTTGATGGGACTTCTGCAACATCCGCTGACTGATAAAGGTCTTGCGCAATTTCTGGCAGACCATGAAAAAGTGAAGCAAAAATTTTAGATTTATATGGGCTTGTTAAGAAATAAGGTTTACAGAATTGACGAAGATATTTTGTCATTTTTCAAGGCGCAAATTGTAGCTAATAGTAGGTGACTATAAGCAAAATTTGTAACATAGAAAAATGGCAAAAGAACAAGTCAAAATGTAAAGATTATTTCTTAACAAGCCCTAAGGATATGCCAAATTCCGAAACCCCACCTTACGACCGTTTTTACCGCTGTATAAAAATTATAACCGGTGCATGGAAAAGCAAAGAGGGCTACCATTACGATGCTGACCGCGCTATGGCAAAAATAGACGACCTAATTTCGGAAGGTAAATTTCTCTGGAAGGAAGAAGAAATTTCAGAAGAACTGGCGGATTTCTTCCCCGAAGAAATGAATAAGGAGGAAATATTGGAAACAGCAAGAGATGAATCAAAACCTCATGAAAAAGGAACAAGCATGTTTAAATCAAGAACAAATCTATTTTTTTTTCTGTTCCTGTTCCTTATGTTTCTTATCACAATTTTCTTTTTATTCCCGTTCTTTTTTGGTCAGGGAAATTGAAAAGATTTTCTAACTGAAGCCATCGGAGTTTATAAAATTTTTAAACGCGGAGTACTAATACACAGAACAATTAGTAAAAGAGCTTTACGAATCAATTTCAGATTAATCCACTGCGTCCCCTAAATCCCTTCCAACCACCCTGCATACTCATTATACACTTTCTCAGCCGAAAAATTTTCTCCATGATACAGTGAATCCTTCCTGTCCAACATTTCCAATTCCTCAATTCTTTCAGCCAGCTTGCTAATTTTTCCGGAAGGGTAATACTTAACTGCCTCTTCATTTTTTGCAAACTCTAGAAACTCTTCATTCTGAATATTAGTTATATACGGGAGGTTTGCCGACATATAATAAAATATTTTGGAAGGAAAAGAAGTAAATGACTCAGAATCTGCCAATGCAAATCCAGCGTGAGAACGAAAAAGTAAATTCACTAAATCATGAAAAGGCAATCCCCCTGTGACACAAACATTGGGTGGTAAATTTTTATGGCTTCTGTTAAAATCTTTTTGATTTTTATGCCCTTTTCCAACCAATAGCAGATGATATGCAGGAAACTTTTTCATTGCATTAAAGAGGACTTGCAATTCCCGGTTATGAGTTGAACTCCCAAGATATACAAAATATTTTTTATCCGGATGAAAAAAATCTTTTTTCCAGTTTTGCTCATACATGGAATAAAATAATCCCGAATTTATTCCTATTGGAAAATGCGAGTTCTTTTTATTACCGATTTGTTTTTTTAGAAAATTCAAGTAATACGACGATACACTACATATGGCATTTGCGTTCTTTATTGAAAAATTCCTCAAAGCCCCATGAAACCGGAGTGGAAATTTGAGAATCTGGGATTTTACAAACCGTTCCATGGACTCAGGCCAAAGATCTTGAATATCCAGAACCACCGGTACGTTATATTTTTTGCCAATTTTAACGATGAAATAGGAGGAAAGCACGGGCGGAAAAGCACAAACTATTAAATCAGGTTTTTCTGCAGAAATCAACTTTTTCAATAATTTTTTTAACCGGAATGCAAATTGGACGTGATTCAGGATGCGCCCTAACGATACATTTTTTTTATAGGACGATGTTGAAATAAGATGCCACTTAATTTCGGAAAATGGCTTTACAAGTTTCACGGGAAATTCCCTTTGACATTTATTCAGATGAAAAAAGGATGATGAAATATAAGAAACAGTGTGTCCCCGCTCCACCAAAGTTGCCGCAAGATATCCATAACGAATCAACTGGGCATCATCCCATGGCAAAGGATCAAAAGCACTGATAATAATGATTTTCATTTTTTCTATTTTCTATTTTTTTATTATCCAAACCTTCAAGGTTTTCCTGCGCCTCAAATCATTATTAAACCTTGAAGGTCATTCACTATTTTAACCATTTAAACCATTTAACCATTTTAACTTTTACATTTTTAATTTTTTATTCCTTGTAGCACTCTTCTCACCCTTCCTCTTTCATAAATCAGTGCCACCACATTTTCGGTAATTTTGATTTCAGGCACACGATGAAGCGGAACAACCCTTGCCATCAGATTATCTCTTTTTAAACGGACGTTCAGGATGTTTTTAATATCAGGAGCATTAAAAATCAATTGAAATCCTTCCTGCAAATAAATGGAATAAGTGACCGCTTCCTTTTCTCCATCAAACATAATCAGTGAGTCGGCTTTATCTATTTCTTTTTTGTAAGTAAGAACTTCTGAAATTATTTTTTCAGCCGATTTTCCGTTTCGTAAAAGCAACTCAATTTTGTTTCGAACAGATATAAAACTTATTATGATAAAAATACCCATAAACAGATAAGTGGCAAATTTATACCGCTTATTTAAATTAAATAATTCATTTACTACAAATCCCATAAAAATAGAAAATATTCCCAACGGTTGATAAACATATCCCTCGCTGGCTTTACGAAGGAGAATATAAGGGAGTGTAGATGCTAAAAAAAGTAATATAAAAAAAACTCCGGTTCGGATATTATTCTTAATGAAAAACAGAAAGCCGAAAATAAACGGGATTGTAAAAATCACAAGCAATAATGATAAAAAAATATAATCTTCAGCCAATCCTAATTGAAATAAATGCACTGATGAAAAAGGAGAACAAATTACAAGAAGATACCTTCCGAGATTTTCAATAACATTTAACCCAAACATCATACGGTAATCCTGTTCTCCAAAAAACTGAATGTTCTCCATGCAAAATAGACGGATGTACGAATAACCAACTGTTATCAGGAAAAAGGGAATAAGTAAAAGCCATCGTTTTGTATGTTGATTACTTCGGCATTCCGTCTCCCGTCTTCTGAATTGAAAATAGAAAGTGACAATTAACATAATACCAAAGGCATTTACACCCGATTCTTTACAGAATATAGAAAGAGCAAAAAACAAAAAGCATAGCAAATAATATCTTAGGAATTGTTGAGACGAATGATTATATAAATAGCAAAACCATCCGGTCAAAAGCACAAAAACAGAAACCATGCTTTGATGTATTTCACCAACCCACGAAACAGGCGTAACGGTTACGGAGTGAAAAAGAAAAAACATGGCTCCCAAAATCGCGGCATGGACTTGCATAAATTTTTTAAGTATAAAAAAAATCATCCAGCTATAAAATCCATGCAGAATTATGGCTGTGAAATGAGAAAAATAGGGTGGATTATTATCGTATAATATATCCAGTTTGACAAGAGAATAGGCGAGGGGTTGATACCACCTTCGGCAAGTACCTGTAAAAAAATCAGTGAACGTAAGACACTCATTGGTAAAATGGTCAAAATCATCCATAAAGAAATTTCCGTTGCTGGCTGGCTGGTAAACCAAATAAGCCATTAATAAAAACCCAAAAAAATACAATGTGGATAAATAGTGTTTCATTATGGATGATTTTTTATTTTACTTTGCAGTTTTTCACGCCAAATCTATGGATTTTTTATCTCAGCTAAATCCTGAACAGCAAAAAGCAGTGACGGAACTCGAGGGACCCTCTATTATTATAGCCGGCGCCGGTTCAGGAAAAACCCGCGTCCTCACCTACAGAATTGCCTGGTTACTTTCTAAAGGAGTAAAACCCTACCACATTCTTGCGCTGACTTTTACCAACAAAGCATCCAAGGAAATGAAAAAACGCATCGGGGAGTTAATCGGACCTCAATCCGAAGATTTGTGGATGGGCACTTTTCACCGTTTGTTTGGTAAAATGCTGAGAATAGATGGGCATTATCTTGGGTATCAATCAAATTTTACGATTTATGATACAGAGGATTCCAAATGTCTCCTGAGAAACATTATTAAAGAATTAATGCTTGATGAAAAAGCTTATCCACACAATCTGATTCATAAAATTATCTCTCTTTCCAAAAACCGTCTGATAGACAGCGCTGAATATCTCAACAATTCCCAGTATTCAACGGAAGATTCTATAGCAAGACGACCCTTAACTGGTAAAATTTATTCAATCTATCAGAATCGCTGTTTCCAAGCCATGGCAATGGATTTCGATGACCTTTTATTAAAAATGTATTATTTACTGCGGGACTTTAATGAAGTGCTTGAAAAATATCAAAACAGATTCCGTTATATTTTAGTGGATGAATACCAGGACACAAATTTTGCCCAATACATGGTGTTGAAAAAATTAGCCGCAAAATTTCAGAATATTTGCGTTGTAGGAGATGACTCGCAAAGTATTTATGGATTCCGTGGCGCGGATATCAGCAATATTTTAAATTTTAAAAAGGACTACCCCAATGCCCATGTTTTTCGTCTGGAACAAAATTACAGATCCACAAAAACGATTGTCGAAGCATCAAACAATATCATCCTGAATAACCGGAAACGGTTAGATAAAAAAATATGGACCGAAAATGATACCGGAGCCGGCATAACCCTGCTGAAAGCAGTCAGTGATAACGAAGAAGGATGGAATGTGGCAAACAGTATTTTTGACAATAAGATGAATCAAAAACTCAATAATGCAGATTTTGCCATATTGTATCGCACGAATGCGCAATCCCGGGTGCTGGAAGAATCCCTCAGAAGATTAAACTTACCGTATCGCATTTATGGCGGTTTGTCTTTTTATCAAAGACGGGAAATTAAGGACTTGCTGGCGTATTTACGCTTGACTGTGAATTCCAAAGATGAAGAAGCGCTACGCAGGATCATTAATTATCCGAGAAGGGGCATTGGAGAAAGCACGATATCTAAATTGCAGGAATTTGCACAAAAACGTCAGATTTCTCTTTGGGAATCTATGGAAATAAACAATCAAACAAGTGAAATTGGAACCTTGCCAAAAACACTCCCCGAGTTTGAAAAGAAAATAAAATCGTATCAGAATTTGTTACTTGAGAAAGATGCTTATTCGATTTCTGAACATGTAGCAAAAACTTCCGGAATCATGCAGGAATTAAGAGAGGATAAAACACTCGAGGGTGTATCGCGTTATGAAAACCTTCAGGAATTACTGAATGGCATTAAAGAATTTGTGGATGATGAAAATAATGAAGATAAATCATTAGTATCCTACCTCCAGCAAGTGGCGCTTTATACAGACGCCGATAAAGAAGAAGCTGGCAACGACACCCTCAGTTTGATGACCATCCATTCAGCTAAAGGGCTTGAATTTCCGTTTGTTTATATAACCGGCTTAGAGGAGAATTTATTTCCTTCTTCTATGGCTCTCGGTGAAAATAACAACCTGGAAGAAGAAAGAAGATTATTTTATGTCGCCGTCACTCGTGCTAAAGTAAAATTGTTTTTGTCGTATGCAAAATCCCGCTATAAATGGGGACAACTGACCCAAGCGCAACCCAGCCGTTTTCTGAATGAAATTGATTCAAAATACTTTGAGCAGGTAACCGCAAGGAGTCGTTCCTTCCATGCTAATAATAATTTTAATTTATCGTCCCATTCATCCGGTAATTTTGAGCCATATTTCAAATCCAAATCACGTACTAAAAATAATTTTTTGAATGGAAATGGTTTAAAGACAGTCAACAAGTCATTCTCAGGAATTTCAAGTAATTTAAGTCCCATTTCCAAAAATCCGTCAATTAGAAAAGTATCCATGGCTCCTTCCGTGAATTTTACACCCAGTGACACTACAGGATTGGACACCGGAATGCGGGTTGAGCATGCCCGGTTTGGTATTGGCAAAGTAATTAAGATGTCAACTGCTTCAGGCGATCGAAAAGCCACTATTCTGTTTGAAAATATTGGTGAGAAAACGCTTTTGCTCGGGTATGCGCGGTTAAAAATTTTGGAATAATGATGATTAGAAAAAGGGGAATTAATGAATAACACATAACATATAATGATACTATTAAATAATGGAAAATAATAGAATATGGGTACTTCTAAAAACTTAAACATTATTCATTTTTTGTTATGTGTTATGTGTTTTTAATAATAATGAAAAATTAAAATATCTTTAATATTATTAGTTGAAATATTATTGATAAAACACTAATCATGGACATATATATTTTAAAATGCTCTCTGGCGCTTTTAATCTCCTTTGCAGTTTCACTTTATGCGATTCCGCCTTTGATAACTATTGCCCTTGAAAAAAAATTATTCGATATTCCAAATCCCTATAAAGTCCATGTTGATCCGATCCCCAGGTTGGGTGGTCTTGCCATTTTTGTCGGGTTCATGGTTTCGCTTTTTCTACTTGGGAATTTAGGACAGGGAATTCAGCAGATTATTGCAGGATGTGTCATCATTTTTTTTATCGGACTGAAGGATGATTTGATTCCTATTTCTGCATTGAAAAAATTTCTCGGCCAACTACTTGCCGCCGGTATCGTCATGTTTATGGGAAACATAAGGATTACCAGTTTTCAGGGGTTCTTGGGGATTTATGAGTTGGATTCATTAAACCCAGGATTAAGTTACATTTTAACTTTTGTAACCATTATCGGAATTACAAATGCTATAAATCTGATTGATGGAATTGATGGATTAGCCGGTACGCTTATATTTCTATTTTCAGTGACCTTTGGATTGGTTTTTTTATTCCATAATAAACCGTACCTATCCATTGTCGCATTCTCGCTCACCGGAAGTGTTCTTGCTTTTTTACGATTTAATATAGTGAATGCAAAAATTTTTATGGGGGATACCGGATCATTATTGTGCGGTTTTCTTCTGTCTGTATTAGCTATTGAATTTATAGAACTAAAACATTTAGGAACAAACCCCATGGTCGCTGTATCTGTTCTTTGTCTCCCATTAATTGATACGATTAGGGTTTTTTCTTTAAGAATTTATTACGGACTCTCCCCTTTTCTTCCCAACCGGGATCATGTGTATCACCGCTTATTAGATGCCGGGTTTACTCATTTTTTTACTACCTTTTTATTAAGTTTTTTTAATCTTTTTGTTATTGCCGGAGCATTTTATCTTTCTGAACAGGGAAATTTAACCTTGCTTTTATTTCTTATAATTAGTCATGTTATTTTATACTTGCTGGTGCTTCTACTCCGTTTTAAAAAATTAAAAGAATTGAAAATTTAAATGGTTGTAGTTTATCCAACATCCAATATCCAACAACCTCTAATTCCACCAACTATTTTCAGATATCTATATATCCTCGCCTTTTTGGTCTCTTCGGAAATTTCGCTGAGTCGCGACATAGACCAGCGCGATATTTCGAATGATTGGTTATTTCAATCTCCCGAAACCGGCGAGTTAGTGCCTTACCATGGTAACCAGAAGACCAAGTATTTATGTCAGTGGCTCCCTTTTTCACAGGTTCAGGGATCCATTTTATCCTTTAAAGCCCAAAAAGGACTTTGCTTGTTTATTGACAATAAATTAATGTGGACCTCTGATAAAATAAGCAATTGTTCCCTGGAAATAGGAAAAGATGTTTTGGTAAAAAAAAATAATCATTCCCCCTTATTGCTTCTCTTCTGGCATCCGGAGGGTAAACTTCCTTTTCATTCAGTTTTTTTACAATTTATAAATACAAGAGATTCTCAGACCGATGATGAGGATATAACCCCCCTTAGATTCCCATATTTTAAAAATTATTTTTTTTTAATAATTATTATTATTCTTTCCGGGATCATGTTTCTACAAATCAGTTATCCTGGTTTTATCATTAGAAGTTTTCAACAGTTGATTAGTGAGAACAGAAGCCGGGAACTGGAAAAGGCAACGGGCTTTTTTTTAACTTCCTATCATATACTGTTTTCACTTATTTTCGTTTTGACAATTGCCTGGCATGTAGTATTAATTTTACATTACGTTTATCCTGATCTGACCCCCATGAATTTTTTTTCTTCAAACCCTTTCTCCCAAACCGTTTATTTTGCAGGAATGGTTGTATTTATCTATTTGGCAAAATTTATTATCTATCGGATTTGTGGGTACATTTTTAATCATTCCCGTCTCCTGAACCGTATGTTTGGTCTCACAGTACAATGGGATTTTTTCCTGAGCTTATTTCTGTTTACAGGAATTTTATTTTTTGCCACTATCCCCGCACGATTTTTCCTGATATGCTTAAAAATAGAGATGTTTTTAGTTTTTATTTACATCGCTTACCGCTCTGTAAAAGTGTATCATTACCTGGCAACTGAAAAATCATTTCTCAAATTGCATTTATTTTTCTACCTTTGCACCCTTGAAATAATTCCAATCTGCATTTTGACCAGATTTCTGTTATATACAAATTGAATTATGCTTAAAGTTAAATCAAACTCTCTTGAAAAAAGAAGCCCTATTAAAATTAAGAATATTCTTATTACTCAGCCAGAACCAATTGATTCCAGTTCACCCTATCAGGATTTGAGATCAAGATATAATGTGAACCTTGATTTCAGGTCATTTATTCATGTGGAAGGGGTCTCACTTAAGGAATTCCGCCAGCAAAAAATCCACTTTCTCGAATTTACGGCTATCATTTTTACTAGCAAAAATGCCGTAGATAATTTTTTTAGGATTTGTCAGGAAACCAGAGTCGAAATGCCTCAGGAAACTAAGTATTTTTGTGTGTCCGAACAAACCTCAAATTATTTACAGAAGTATATTATTCTACGCAAAAGAAAGGTATTTTCAGGTTCTGGTTCCGCCACCGGACTGGTTGACCTATTCAAAAAATACAAAAAGGAAAGATACCTTTATCCTTGCTCTGATATTCGGAAAAATGAGATCCCTCAATTTTTGTCTGCCAACGGCTTATTTTATAAAGAGGTTATACTATATAGAACTGTCGCCAGTGATCTCTCCGGGTTTGACCCGCTTAATTATGATGTTATCGCTTTTTATAGTCCCTCAGGAGTTCAGGCGCTTTTGAAAAATTTCCCTGAATTTAAACAAAAGAACACGTTGATAGCCGCCTTTGGTCCTACCACTGCCAAGTCGGTTTTAGATGCCGGACTTTCTCTGGATATTTCAGCGCCACAACCGAATATACCCTCTATGGCAGGTGCTATTGAAAGTTACATTAAAAAGTACAAAGGAGTTGGCAATGGACACAGAGTATAGCGTACGCAGGTAGGTTTAAGTACCTGCCACTCTTTCTTAACTACATACTTAAACCAGATTTAGACACAGAATTCAATAATTTTTCACAAAATTTGCATTTTATAATACCTTTTATATATATTTGGGGAATTTTAGTCAAACCATATAAATGCGCAAGTCCCTTTTAGTTCTCTTTTTATCGGTCTCCTTTTATTCTTTTTCGCAAACAGACCCAATGTTTACGCATTATATGTACAATGGCTTATTCCTTAACCCTGGTTCAACCGGCATTGGAATTTCTGAAAAACCCGTAACTGAATTTGGAACTCTTGTCCGACTACAATGGATAGGTATAGAAGGCGCTCCCAGAAGCCAGGTTTTTTGGGGACATACACCTATAAGTAAAATTAACAGCGGAATAGGAATACATGTTTTCAATGATAACGCCGGACCCCTTCACCAACTTACTGTTAATCTTGATTATGCATATCACCTTGAAATAGGGGATGGAATTCTTGGTATCGGACCTAGTTTGGGAATACTGAATAATGCACTTGATGGGACGATGTTAAAACCAAATGATGTGGACCCTATTTTACCAAAAAGTGGTAAAAGCGAAATGAAATTCGATTTGTCGGCAGGTGCATGGTATAAAGCCAAAAAATATTATGTTGGCTTATCTTCCTTGCATCTTATACCTAATGAATATAATTTCAGCGATTTAGCCGCCAGTCCTTCCAAATATGAAGTCCCTTTTCACTTTTATTTAACAGGAGGGTATCATTTTGACATTACCCGGGAAATTGACCTGACCCCCTCGCTCATTGCAAAAAATACTAAATCCATCACACAATTTGAAGGAAGTGCTATGGCAGGATACAACAAAAGATTCTATTTCGGATTGGCTTACAGACAACTCGAATCAGCCAGCGTGTTGGTGGGCTTTAATTTTCTAAAAGACAATGCCGCCCATTTTGGCTATTCTTACGATTTTATTCTTAACGATTTAAACACTGTTTCCAGTGGTTCACATGAGTTTCTTTTAACCTATAGTATTCCCAAAAAGATTGTACTTCCTCCAGCAAAAATTATCATCCGGACTCCCCGGTTCCGTCTTGAATAAGGGCTTATTTTTTTTTGTTTTTTTTATTTCATGTTTTTTCTATAACTTTGCAACCCTGTTAGGATAAGATGGATGCACTGTATAGTTTTTGTAATGGTTGAAGTTGTATATTTTATTCCACACTTGTGTGTTATTTGTTGAAATGTTTAACAATAAAATCTGATTCGTAACCGTTAATCTCTTTAAATTTGCACCTGTATTCCTGAACAAGGGAATGGCTACACTATAAAATGTTAAATACAAAAGAAAAATTATCGTTATGGTTTCTGGTGGTTGCCATAGCGCCAATTCTGACACATTGCGGTAAAAAAGACAGCGGGGGAGAGCTTGTCGGAACCCAGGAGAGAGGGGGATGGTACATGTCAAATCCTTTTGGCACCGTATTAGTCCCTTCCGGTACTTTTTATATGGGTCAAAGTGACCAGGACGTGCCGGCTACTCAAATAAATCATAATAAGCAAGTAACTATCGCTGGCTTTTATATGGATGATACAGAAATCACCAATGACGAATACCGCCAGTTTATTCAGGTTATGTTAAATGATTCGTTGGATGCACTCGGAGAGGACTATATTAAAACCCAATTGTATCCAGATACAACAGTTTGGGCAAGGGATTTTGCCTATCACCTGGGAGATCCTATGATGGAACATTATTTTTGGCACCCTGCTTTTGATGATTATCCTGTTACCGGTGTTGACTGGCACGCATGCAAATATTTTTGCAAATGGAGAACCAACCACATGAATCAGTGGAGGGCTGAAAATGAATTATGGCCCATGCCTCAGTTTCGTCTTCCTACCGAAGCCGAATGGGAATATGCCGCAAGAGGAAGTCGCAAATCATCGCCTTATCCATGGGGAGGTCCTTATATTCGTAATGCCAAAGGTTGCCTTTTAGCTAATTTCAAACCCGGAAGAGGAAACTACTATGATGATGGTTTCCAATACACTTCGCCGGTAGCATCCTATTTTCCAAACGATTTCGGTTTATATGATATGTCTGGTAATGTTGCGGAATGGACCAGCGATGCCTATTACGATGCGGCAATGCCCGTTGTGTGGGATATGAACCCAACGTTTGCCAAAGACGATGAACCGAGAAAAATAATTAGAGGTGGTTCTTATAAGGATATCGGATACTATCTCTCTGTTGGAACACGCTCGTATGAATATGAAGACACAACCAAGTCCTATTTAGGTTTTAGAACAGTAATAACCTATTTGGGTCGTTCTTCCGGTACAAGCTTCTGATCGGTAACGAAATTTTTTTATTTTTTTGATTTATTACAAGAGTATTATATATTTGCACCCCCTAGTAAATTTAATAATTCCAACACTTAACTTTAAATTATCATGGCAAAGCAACAAAGCATGAAATTCCTCAAAATTAACCAGATGATCACCGGGCTGGGAGCCGCAGTGGTTATTGCTGGGGCAATGTTTAAAATTAACCATTGGAATGGAGCTACCTTGATGCTTATTTTAGGTCTTTCGACGGAAGCTGTTATTTTCTCAATAAGCGCTTTTCTTCCCATTCATAAGGAACCGGATTGGACACGAGTTTATCCTGAACTGAGAGATGAGGAAGAAGGAGAAATAGTTACCGAAGAAGAATCATCATTGCTGGAAGAAAAATCCGGTTCTGAGACACTTGATGATCTGATTAAGAAAAATATTGACCCATCCATTGTCGAAAATTTAGGAAAAGGATTAAGCAGTTTAAGTAGTTCTGTATCGAACTTAAGTAACATTACGGATGCCTCGGTAGCCACTTCTGAATATGCAGGAAAAGTCAAACAGGCGTCATTAGCAGTTTCAGAACTTAATCTTACATATGGTAAAGCCATAGATGCAGTATCATCTCTTTCAAAAGCAGGCGCTGATGCTCAAGGTTATCAGGAACAAGTTCAACAAGTAACTAAAAATCTTAGCTCTCTTAATTCAATCTATGAAATTGAATTACAAGACGCCAATCAACATATCAAAGCGCTCAACAAATTCTACGGTAATATGGCTGAAGCCATGAATAATATGGGTGAAGTTGCCACTCAGTCAGGTGAGTATAAAAACCAGATGACCGAGTTAGTGAGGAATTTAAGCTCAATTAATAACCTCACCGGAGCCATGGGGCTTGCAATGAATAATATGAATGAAGTAGCCGTTCAGTCAGAAGAATATAAAAACCAAATTTCAGCGCTCAACAAACATTTGAGTAATTTAAATACAGTTTATGGCAATATGCTTACTGCCATGAATGTTCGTGCATAAGGATTAATTTGTCTCAAATCC
This sequence comes from Bacteroidetes bacterium RIFCSPLOWO2_12_FULL_37_12, assembly GCA_001769655.1. Taxonomy (GTDB): domain Bacteria; phylum Bacteroidota; class Bacteroidia; order 2-12-FULL-37-12; family 2-12-FULL-37-12; genus 2-12-FULL-37-12. The sequence continues at coordinate 37,673 of MEPC01000029.1, forward strand.
TAACTATTTAATTCTGAATAATTAATTTAAAAATTTATGTCAGGCGGAAAAGAAACTCTTAGGCAAAAAATGATCGGGATGATGTATCTCGTTCTTACAGCCCTCCTTGCCTTGCAGGTAAGCACAAACATACTGGACAAATTTGAAAGTATTGATAAAAGTTTATCAGAGTCAGCTTTGGCAAGAAAGACCCAAAACGAAAAACAGCTCGCAGTCATCACTTCAGTTGTTAATAAAGACAGAAGAAAACAGGCATTTGCAGTATTAGATATGGCAAATAAGGTGCGTAGTGACGCAAAAAAACTTTGCGAAAGAATTGAAGAAATTAAGGAAAAGGCAATTAAAGCTTCCGGTGGCAGGGAAGGTGGTAAAATTGTTAATACAAAAGATGAAATGGAATCCCTTGCCATTATCATGGGACCGGGTGAATCTAAAAAAGGTGAAGCATATTCTCTCCAGAAAGAGCTGAATGAATATGCTAAAAAAATGTCAACATACATCCCAAAAGTTAAATTTGAACCCATGGCTGTTGACTCAAGGGATGAAGGGGGTAATAAAGCCGACTGGGTGTTCAATAACTTCAACGCGGCACCTATAGTCGCTTCTCTTTGTATTTTTTCGAAATTGCAAAACGATGTACTCAATATGGAAGGAACAGTTCTTATTCAATTAGCCAGTTTAATTGGCGCCGGTGATATTTCTTTTGACCAGGTAAAAGCTCAGGTGACTCCTGAACAATCCATTCTTGCCGCCGGTACAAAATATAAAGCACGTCTTTTTATTGCCGCATCTTCTTCCTCTATTAAACCAACCATGAAATTAAATGGCTCACCCATAAACGTTGATGCAGAAGGTTATGGACAAATTGAGTTTACGGCTCAGGGTGGAACTTATGATAAAGACGGAAAAATTGAGAAATCATGGACAGGGAGCATTTCTATTCCCAAAAAGGAAGGGGGGGACACGGTTTACGCAGTAACTCAAAAATATACAGTCGTTAAACCGGTTATTCAAATTCAATCGGCTTCTGTATCAGCTCTTTATCTGAATTGTGGAAATAAATTGAGCGTACAGGTTCCCGCACTTGGCGACACGTATTCCCCTTCATTCTCAGTAACCGGCGGAGATGCTATTCCCGGTCAAAAAACAGGAGAGGTTACCATTGTACCCACTTCAGCACTCGTAAAACTAGATGTAAAAAGCAGTGGAAATTACATTGGAACTGAAGAATTTAAAGTACGTGGGATCCCACTTCCCACAATCAGTGTACTTTGTGGAGGTAGCAGACCTTGTAATGAAAAAGAAGGAGAAAAAGATTGCCCAAGATCGTTGGTAATTAAAGCAATTCCTGATGAAAGTTTTAAAAACTTCTTACCGGAAGATGCACGATATAAAGTATCGGATTATAATATTACTCTCGCGAGAGGTAAAAGACCTGTGGCAGGTCCTATTAACTTTGAATCAGACAATGCAAATTTAACCCAGCTTGCAAGCCAGGCACGTTCAGGTGACCGGCTAATTGTAGAAATAAAAGGGGTAACCCGTAGAAATTTTAGAAACGTAAATGATAAAGTAAACATGGGTTCTTTAATTTATAAAAACATACCCATACAATAAAAATTCTCATACTCCGTTTTATTTGCAATACTTATTCATCCTGTAAAATGAAAAACAACTTTAAAATATTTAATATCGTTTTCTTTGTAACGTTTGGTTTATTTTCCATTGATGCTTTTTCTCAACGGGAAATCAGGGTAGCTGACCAGATGTATAAGAAAAGATTATTGAGACGGTTGGACCTGCGCGAAAAAGCAAACAAGCCCATGTTTTCAGAGCAAAGATGGATTACCAAAGTCATGCTTGAGGCATTTACCTCAGGGCAATTAATTGCTTACCGGAATGATTCATTAACTTCTACTCAAACTCAGGAAGAAGTGGATGCGGTTTTGTCTAAACAAATGGCTGTCGCTGAAGATACATTGGCACAACAACTATCAGATGATTCATGGGGTGACGATTCAACCGCGGCAGAAGCCCCAACAGGTCCCGAAAAGTTTTTTCCTAAAGACCTGGATCAACTTGAATTAACGGAAGATATCATTTTTGACAAGCAACATTCCCGTATGTATTTTAATATTTTATCCTTGACACTTATTATCCCTGCCAGTAAGAATGAGGCGGGTATTGATAAACCGGTTTGTACGTTCGATTATAAAGAATTAGCGGCTGTTTTTGCAGATAAAGAAAAAGCCGAATGGTATAATCGCGAAAACGATGCCATGCACTTATCATTGAAAGATGCCTTTGACTTAAGATTATTCAGTTCATTTATCATTATGATCAGTAACGCTAAAGCAGAACGTCTGGTTGACAAATACGGTGGAGATGAAAGAGTTGCTATTCGCTCGGCAGATTGGGTAAAGCAACAATTGGTTGAATACGAGCATCATCTTTGGTCGTTATAGTTTTTTCTATATTTTTACTTCTTGTTCTCCTGTGAAAACTTATCGCAAACCTGTGCGCTTCGTTTCGAATTTGCTGAATTAACTTTAAGGAAGGACTTCTTTTATCTATATGAACAGGAGTAGAGTCACCCGGAAAATAAATTTCTTCTAATTTTTTTGCAATACCGATAACCTGAAATTTGCCATAAAGGTTCATCTCTTTCAACGCTTCCACTGTTGCACTCAATTGTCCTTTACCCCCGTCAATAATTAATAAATTGGGTAACGGTTTATTTTCGTTTGTCAATCTTTTGTACCTGCGTGTCACAATTTCTTTCATGCTTGCGAAATCATCAATGCCCGTTACACTCTTTATGTGGAATTTTCTATAATCTGACTTACTTGGTTTTCCTTTGCGGAAACATACCAACGCCGCCACCGGAAAAGCACCTTGAAAATTTGAATTGTCTATACATTCAATATATTCCGGAATATCGCTCAAATTCAAATCTGTTTTCAATCGTTCCAGCGTTTTCGATTTTTTATATTTATTTTTAAGGGTTTGTTTTTGATTCAAATAATCTTTCTTATAATACAATAAGTTTCTATACGCAAGCTGAAGGAGTTTTTTCTTATCGCCTTTTGCAGGAATAGTAATTGGAATGGGACTGTCAGGAAGAAATACTTTAACCGGTAAAATGATTTCATCTGGTCTGCTCTGATATTCATCTGTGATTTTGGCAATCGCTAATTCCAAAACCTCTGAATCATGCTCTTCCAACTTTTTCTTAAACTCAAACACACGGGAGATAACCACACACCCGCTTACTACCCGTAAGTAGGAAATGAAGGCAATGTTTTTTTCCGATTGAATGGAGTAAACATCTAAATTATTCAGGTTGGAATTGACTACGGTTGACTTACTTCTGTAATTACTCAATGACTCTAATTTATTCTTTAGTATTTCGGCTTTCTCAAATTCCATCTTTTCTACAGACAATTTTATTAACGATTTTAAATATTCCATTACTTGACTCAAATGACCTTTCAGTATATTTTCTACTTGCGAAATGGAATTAGTGTAGTCAGTTTCTCTCTGTAAACCTTCACAAGGTCCCAGACAATTGCCTAAATGATATTCGAGACAAACTTTAAATTTTTTATTTTTTATATTTTTTTCTGTTAAATTCAGCGTGCAGTTTCTCAATGGAAATAATGTTTTGATTAATTCATTTAACGTATGCATAAGAGAAATATTCGGATACGGTCCATAATACGCAGATCCATTTTTTATTACTTTCCGCACTGGTAATACTCTTGGAAAACGCTCATTTGTGACACACAAAAAGGGATAGCTTTTGCCATCTTTCAATGCAGAATTGTATTTTGGCTGATGTTTTTTTATCAGGTTGTTTTCAAGCAAAAGTGCATCGTATTCCGAATCAACAACGGTATATTCAATGCGCTGAATCTGTGCAACCAAGTAACGGATTTTCCCAATCTGATTTTTTTCATTCATAAAATAAGATGATACTCTTTTTTTAAGATTTTTTGCTTTCCCTACATACAGCAGAATATCATTCTTATCAAAAAATTTATAAATACCCGGCTCTTCCGGTAGTTGGCGAGCGGTTTCTTTTATGTTCATGATTATAAGAAAATTTGTGTAAAATAATTTTATTTTTCTTTTCACATGGCTTGAAAGGACAAATAAAAATTATTAAACCAAACCAATTCGAGGTATAAGAAAAACATATAACACTAAACACGAAATAAATAACTTCTAAGTAATCAACCCCTTTGACATTATTTATTTTTTGTTATATGTTATTAATTTTTTAGAAAACCTGATTAATTTTTATATACTCATTCACCATTTTTACCACCCCCCTCACTCCCTTTCCTCCGAATAATTATACTGCGAGGGATAGTACTTTTTCTTGTCATTTAGCACAGAATCAGCGCCATCATTTTTACGATGACAGTTAAACTCGGATGGAAGTGGTTTTAACGGTTTTGTAAATGTATCCTCTTCTTTTATTCCTAAGGTAGTGTCCGCTAAAATTTTCTTCATAAATAATGCCCACATAGGCATGGCTAAACGGGCGCCCTGACCATAAGCCATTGATCTGAAGTGAATGAACTTATCTTCACCGCCCACCCAACAGCCAGCCACCAGATGTGGAGTAATTCCTACAAACCATGCATCAGAATAGTTTTGCGTAGTTCCTGTTTTAGCCGCTATTTCTCCTCTGAATTTGTATCGCCCCCTCAATGCGATGGCAGTTCCGTTTTTTTCTTCCGTTGCTCCTTTCATCATATAGAGCATGGTATAAGCCGTTTCTTCTCCAAATGCCTCCACAGTTTTTGGGATAAATTCCTGTAAAATATTTCCATTTTTATCTTCAATACGGGTGATCAGCAAGGGTTGTGTCCATACGCCATGATTTACAAAAGTGCCATAAGCACTCACAATTTCATAAACAGAAACATCGGAAGTTCCGAGACAAAGTGAAGGAGTCGGATCTAAAAATCCTTCCACCCCCATCCTGCGAGCATAGTTAATAACCATGTTAGGTCCGAATTGTTTTATAACCCATGCTGTTACGGAGTTAATTGAACGGGCAAGACCTTGGCGTAACGTTAACATCTCACCGGTATATTTACCATCTGAATTTCTGGGAATCCATCTTTTTCCATCTGCCAGTTCTACTGTGACCGGTACATCGGGCACTTTAAAACACGGTGAATACCCATTATCTATTGCCGCAGTATATACAAATGGTTTAAAAAGTGATCCGGGTTGACGTTTTCCCTGCTTTACATGGTCGTATTTAAAATACTTATGATTGATGCCACCGACCCATGCTTTGATATGTCCCATTTCAGGATCCATAGCCATAAAACCGGTTCGTAAAAAATATTTATAATAAATCAACGAATCCCGTGGAGAGAAAAAAGTGTCACGTTCACCATTCCATGAAAAAATTCTCATTTTAATTTTTTTATTCAGATAGAATTTAATGGAATCTTTATTTGTTCCAAATTGATTTAACAATTGCTTGTACCTTGGAGTTTTTTTCAAAGCAACCTCGACGAAGTTTTTTATTTCCCGGTAGTTTTCATCAATCCATGGTTTTCTTCCTTTCCAATGAGTATAAAAAATTTTCTGATAAGTTGCCATGTGTTCCGATACTGCTTCTTCGGCATATTGCTGAATTTTTGAGTTTATAGTAGTGTAAATCTTCAACCCACTGTTAAACAAATCGTATCCGTGGCTGGCACACCAGCGTTGAAGTTCTTTTTTGACTTCTTCACGAAAATACGGAGCAAGTCCAGTATTCTGATTTTCCACATTATAATCCAATAAAATAGGAATTTTAACAAGCGAGTCATACGTTTTCTTATCTAAGTATTTGTATTTATACATCTGATGTAATACGACATTTCTTCTGCGTAATGATTTATCGGGATTAAGAACAGGGGAATAGAGAGTAGGAGCTTTTAAAATTCCAACCAATAATGCCGCTTCTTCAATCGTTAATTCTTCAGATGCTTTATTAAAAAAGGTTAATGCTCCGGTTTTTAATCCGAATGCATTGCTCCCGAATTCTACAGTGTTAAGATACATCATCAGAATTTCGTTTTTGGTATAGGAGCGTTCAATCCGTATGGCAGTAATCCATTCTTTTATTTTGATTATGATTTTATTTAACACTGGAATATTACTGAAAAGTCCTTCGTATTCATCGGAACGGGTTTTAAATAAATTTTTAGCCGTTTGCTGAGATAAGGTACTGGAACCTCTCAAGTCCCCTTTTAATAAATATGGAATGATGGCGAGAAGCCCTTTTAAATCAATGCCACTGTGCTTAAAAAATCTGACATCTTCAGTGGCATACAATGCCTTTAAAACATTGGGGGAAATTTCTTCAAAGTTCACCGTGGTTCGGTTCTCACGAAAATACTTTCCAAGCAGTTGCCTGTCGGATGAATATAATTCGGATGCCAGATTAGAACGGGGATTTTCAAGCAAATCAAAAGAAGGAATTTCTCCAAAGAAGTTCAGTAGATTAAATTGCACGGAAACGATAAGCAGAAAAAGAAACAGGTAGCTGGATGCAAAAAATAACCAAAGAAAAAGAGCCGCTTTTCCAGGGGTTTTTATAAGTGATTTTATTTTATGCTTTACCAATGGCGTAAATTTCAAAAGAAGTATTGATAAAGAATGTTATCACTTTCCACTTATCACTTTTCAGATTAAAACATTAATTCTCACTTCGACAATTTTTCTTGCGGCACTTTCTATATCAACTACATTATACCCACATTCAGAATACAATTCAGATTGAGTGCCATGCTCCACAATTTTATCAGGAATACCAAGACGTCTGAACGTAAAACCGGAATAATTATTATCTGCCGCAAATTCAAGTATTGCCGAACCAAAACCGCCGGTAATACAACCATCCTCTACCGAAATTATTTTTGTGAACTGTGAAAAGATTTCATGCAAAAGTTTTTCATCAAGGGGTTTTATAAAGCGCATATCGTAAAGAGCGGCAGAAATTCCATCTATGGTCAATTTCTTACACGCATCTTTAGCCAGATTACCAATATGTCCGATGCTGATAATTGCTAAGTCCTTTCCATCCAATATTTTTCTGCCTGTTCCAATTTTTATTTCTTGGAATGGTGTCTTCCATTCCGGTATAATTCCCTGACCTCTTGGATATCGTATTGAAAAAGGAGAAGTTGGATTTAATTGAGCGGTAAACATCAGATTTCGCAACTCAGATTCATCCATAGGAGCGGAAACAATCATATTAGGAATGCACCGCAAATAAGCAATATCATAAGCGCCATGATGTGTTGGACCATCAGCGCCTGCCAAGCCGGCTCTATCAAGGCAAAAGATTACAGGAATGTTTTGAAGGCATACATCATGAATCACCTGGTCATAAGCCCGTTGCATGAAACTGGAATAAATATTACAAAATGGAATCAAGCCCTGAGATGCCAAACCGGCTGAAAATGTCACCGCATGTTGTTCCGCAATTCCTACATCAAAAGCACGTTCCGGCATTTCTTTTATCATGATATTCATTGATGAACCGGAAGGCATTGCCGGGGTTATTCCGATTATTTTATCATTTTTTTTAGCAAGTTCAACAAGCGTATGACCGAAAACATCCTGGTATCTGGGTGGCTGGGGTTCCTGATGAATCTTCTTAAACATCTCACCGGTTATTTTATCAAACCGGTCAGTAGCATGCCACTTGGTCTGATCATCTTCCGCTGGTTTGAATCCTTTGCCTTTTACCGTCAAGCAGTGCAACAATTTTGGACCGGGGATATTTTTTAAGTCATTAAATACTTTTACAAGATGTTTTACATCATGACCATCCACCGGACCGAAATACCTGAATTTTAATGATTCAAAAAGATTACTTTCTTTAAGCAAAAAAGTTTTTAATCCCTTTTCCATTTTCGAGGCAATATCTCTGGGATTTGGCAATTTTTTAGGATGGAACTTACCGAGCAATGTCCAAAGTTCGTCCCGGAATTTGTTAAAAGTTTTTGAAGTAGTAATATCTGTTAAATATTCTTTCATCGCTCCCACATTCGGGTCAATAGACATGCAATTATCATTCAGCACAACCAATAAATCAGTGTTAGCAACTCCGGCGTGATTTAACCCTTCAAAAGCAAGACCTGCAGTCAATGCTCCATCACCAATCACTGCAATTACGTTTTTTGAATTATCGGCATTAAAATGCTCAGCCATTGCAACGCCCAGAGCCGCGGAAATAGAAGTTGAGGCATGTCCTACTCCAAAAGTATCATACTCACTTTCTGATCGTTTAGGAAATCCTGAAATTCCTTTATAAATACGGTTAGTATGGAAACGGTTTCTTCGCCCTGTGATTATCTTATGTCCGTATGCCTGATGACCTACATCCCAGATAAGTTTATCCTTTGGGGTATTAAAAGCATAATGCAGCGCCACCGTTAACTCGACAACGCCCAAACTGGCTCCAAAATGCCCTCCATAAACCGATACTACGTCTATGATATATTGACGTAATTCACGGCAAACCTCTTCCAACTCTTCGGTGGTTAATTTCCTTAAGTCATCAGGAGTATTTATGGCAGACAATAAAGGTCCGGCGTTTATCAAAGGTGGTTCCAAACAGAAAAGATAATAAGAAGCAAATGTACAAAAAAATTAAATTATCAACGGAATAAGCTAACTTTACAACCCTAAACAACACCTGAAAATCCATACATGGAAAAAGAATTTGCCATAAAGCTCCCCTTTTTCGAAGGTCCCTTCGACTTATTGTTATTTTTCATTGAAAGGGATGAACTTGATATCCACAATATTCCTATCTCTCAAATAACCTCCGAATTTCTGGAATACCTGAAGACCATTGAGAAAATGAATCTCGAAGTAGCCAGCGAATTTATTCTTGTGGCATCTACCCTTATGCATATTAAAGCAAAAATGTTATTGCCAAAACCGGAATTGGATGCCGCAGGAAATGAAATTGATCCGCGTGAAGAATTGGTGAAACGCTTATTGGAGTACAAACAATTCAAAGAAGTCAGTGAGCACATTAAACAATTAGAAGCCACACGAATGCAAATGTTACCCAGAGGGAATGTGATGACAGAAATTAAAAATTACGAAAGAGCCAGTCATATAGAAGAGGATCTGGAAGAAGTGGATTTGTATAAAATAATGAAAGTTTTTACCCGCATTATGGCGCGTTTTGATGAACGTAATTTAATGGTTGTTCATAATGTTGAACCCTTTCCATATACATTAGAAGAACAAAAAATAAAGGTCAAAAATTGGATTTCTTCCTCGACACAACCGCTGTCTTTTATAGATGTGATGATGAAATGCAAGGAAAAAGTAGAACTCATTTTCAGTTTTATTGCCATCTTAGAACTTCTTCAGGATCATTTAGTGGAAATTCAGATTGGGGAAGGATTTAATAATTTTTGGGTGACACCAGTCAATGTTGTTTTATCATCAGATACACAGTTGCCCGGTAACGATTTACTAAACAAACACGATTCTGAAAACAAATAAAGGGTATAAGGGTATAGGGTAAAATATTCAAAAACAAATTATAGTTTAAGGACCTTAGTGAAAATTTCAGCAAAGGAAGTTCTAAAGACACTTTCAGTAAAAAACATTTTTCTGCCTTTACTCATCGGCATCGGTGTTTCCGTTTATCTGGTATATGATAAAATTTCATGGTCGCAGATAAATGAATTAAAAACAGCCAATCTCTTCTGGATTTGGGCTTCGGTCATCATGTTATTTCTGAGAAATGGTGGCTATATATATCGTTTGCGATTAATCACTGAAAAGGAATTAAGCTGGAAAGCATCCTTTAATGTAGTCATGCTTTGGGAGTTTACCTCGGCAGTTACTCCTACTGCTGTTGGTGGCACTGCCATTGCGGCATTCTTTCTGCTTTCTGAAAAAATTCCGTTAGCCCGTGCTATTGCTTTTGTGGTGGTCACAGCGGTTTTTGATAATCTTTTTTTGATTATTGTAGGAATTCTCCCTGTATTTTTCAGAGGGAAAGAAATGTTTCCAAACCCGGAGCTTCTCAATCTGAAAGTAGGATCATCCATTGAATATTTTTATGGATTGAGTTATTTTTTGATACTGTTTTACACTGCCTTTATGGTATATGGACTTTTTATCAGACCCAGAGGACTGAAATGGATTATCATCAAATTATTTTCAATCTCGTTACTGAAAAGATGGAAAGTAGGAGCGGCAGATTTTGGTGAAGATATTATCAGTGCATCGCAGGAACTCAAACATCAGAAATTCGGTTATTGGTTTTCAATTTTTATCACCACATTTATTGTCTGGACTTCCAGATTTTTCTTTGTGAATTGCCTGACGGCGGCTGTAAATCCGGATATTAATCACTTGTTTGTGTTTGCCCGTCATTGTCTGTTATGGATAGTAATTCTGGTGGCGCCCACACCCGGCGGAAGTGGCATTGCTGAAATATCTTTCAACACATTTTTCGGAGAGTTTCTTAATAATCACCTCACAGCTATTGTTATTTTCTGGAGAATTTTAACTTACTGGATATATCTCCTCGGTGGAATTATTCTTTTAGCTCTCTGGCTTCCCAAAAAAGTGCTGAAGGATGGTAGTAAGGTCACAAAACAATGACCCGCAATAAATCCGCTCTTTTTCTCTTATACACTGCCAATTCCATTTCCGGATTTGCCCAGGGAATCTCCATGTTGTCTATCCCCTGGTATTTTGCAAAAAACCAGCAATCAACGGTTTTCAATTTGTTTTATGGTCTTCTCACTTTCATTGCTTTATTCTGGGGCTTGTATGCCGGTACGCTGATAGATAAATATAACCGCAAAAAAGTTTTTATCATATTAAATATTGTGTGTGGCATTATGGTGACGGGTATTGGTTTTGTGGGCTTGATGGACACATTTTTACCATTGTGGTTAATAGCCGCTGTTTTTGGTATCACTATGTTCAATTATAATATTCATTACCCCGCTTTATATGCTTTTGGGCAGGAAATTACAGAACCCGAAAATTATGGTCAATTAAATTCTCAGATTGAAATTGTGGGGCAAAGCACTTCATTTCTCGCAGGTCTAATCGGAGCCCAGTTAATTGACGGAGTCAATACTTCTTTTACCTGTAATTTTCTTCTGTTTTCAAAGACATTTACTGTTCACATTTCACAATGGAAAATCTGGGAAATATTCCTGCTCGATGGATTCACTTATTTCTTAGCTATTACACTGATATTTTTTATCCGGTACAAACCGCAAGTAGTGAGAAATATTGAAACAGGGAATATGCTCAAGAGAATTAAAACCGGTTTTTCATTTCTTAAAAAAAATAAAAACATTTTCCTTTTCGGACTAATGTCCTACGCCATTTTTGCAACGGTTTTGGTTGAGTTTCATGCGGTTTTGCCCATGTACATCAGCAACCATTTGCACTCAAAAGGGTATGTATTTGCCATCAGCGAAGGCACTTTTTCCCTTGGGGCTTTATTGGCGGGTATTTTCATCAGGAAACTCTCTAAAAAACACAACATTATAAAATCAATCATTTTTATGATGCTGGTTACCGGAGGAATTTACTTAGTTACTGCATTTACCTGTCAGATTAGCGTTGTTTATATTTATTCAGCCATCTTAGGATTCACAAACGCAGGAACTCGAGTGTTAAGAATGACTTTTCTTTTCAAATCGGTTTCAAACGATTTGATGGGAAGGGTAAACAGTGTCTTCAACATGCTTAATGTGCTCACACGAACCGGATTTATTTTACTTTTTGGAATGGTATTTTTTTCAAACGGCTCTAACATTACCCACGCATTTACCATTTTAGCTGTTTTCCTTTTTATTTCAACGATTCCGATTTTTTTTATTCCAAACGAGAATGAGCCACATTCAAAAAAATAGCTACTTAATCTACAAAATAAATTTTTATTGTCCGTAATTTATAGTTTTCACTTAACGGATTTCTTGCCCCTCTCCATTTTTTTGGAGAGGGGCTGGGGTGAGGTCTTTAAGATTGACGCGTATTCCACCCTCCCCCCTCGTTTCAATTACTCTACAATTCACATTCTCTTATTGAAAAAAAACTTAGATAATCGTAAAAAAACATAGGAATTCACGAATGAATTTAGTAATTTTAGCCCCTAATGAATCAACCCTGTCAATATTCTGGGTTGACTTTTTTTTATGGAAGAACAAGAAATCCTCACTAACTCACCCCCATCCAATAATAACGGAGACGATTACTCAGCCAGTAATATAACGGTGCTTGAAGGTCTCGAAGCAGTCCGCCTCAGACCAGCCATGTATATCGGAGATGTAAATGCAAATGGATTGCATCATCTTGTTTATGAGGTGGTTGACAACTCCATTGACGAAGCGATGGCAGGTTTCTGCAATCATATTTCCGTTTGCATTAACGAAAATAATTCTATTACCGTGTCTGATAACGGCAGGGGCATACCCATTGATATGCATGAAAAAGAAAAGAAATCTGCCCTGGAAGTGGTTATGACCATTCTTCACGCCGGAGGAAAATTTGATAAAGACACTTATAAAGTTTCCGGTGGGTTGCATGGGGTTGGCGTCTCCTGTGTAAATGCACTTTCTTCATTGTTACGTGTTGAAGTAAGACGTGGTGGACATATTTATGAACAGGAGTATAAACAAGGCAAGCCACAGTTTGATGTACGGATGATTGGTGACACTCAGGAAAGAGGAACTACTACCACATTTTATCCCGACAGTACTATTTTTACTACCCTGGATTTTAAATATGAAAGAATTGCTACCCGGATGAGGGAATTGTCATTTCTGAATAAAGGTGTTAAAATTGAACTTTTCGATAAAAGAAAACACGATGGTACCAATGGAAATACGCATGATATTTTTTATTCGGAAGGTGGGTTAGTAGAATTTGTCAACTACCTGGAAGGTACCCGCGAAAAACTCATTTCGCCTCCCATTTATTTTGAAAGTGAAAAACTTTCGGTGGAAACCAATACTATGATTCCTGTTCAGGTCGCTATGACTTATAACAATGGATTTAACGAGAATGTTCATGCCTATGTGAACAATATTAACACACATGAAGGAGGCACGCATATAAGTGGATTTCGCAGGGCATTGTCACGTACTTTAAAAAATTATGCCGATAAAAACGGCTTGCTAGCAAAAATAAAATTCGAAATTTCCGGTGACGATTTCCGGGAAGGACTCACCGCTGTTATTTCTGTAAAAGTGGCTGACCCCCAATTTGAAGGACAAACCAAAACCAAACTCGGAAATTCTGAGGTTCAGGGAGCTGTAGAATCATGTGTCACTGAAATGTTGAATAATTATCTGGAAGAAAATCCAAAACAGGCAAAAATAATTGTCAACAAAGTAGTGCTGGCGGCAACGGCGAGACATGCCGCTCGCAAAGCCCGTGAATTAGTTCAGCGAAAAAGTTTGTTGACCAGCACCGGCCTTCCTGGAAAATTAGCAGATTGTTCGAGTTCAGATCCCGCAGAAAGTGAATTATATCTCGTAGAAGGTGACTCCGCAGGTGGTTCAGCCAAACAAGGGCGTAATCCGCAATTTCAGGCAATTCTTCCTTTGAGAGGAAAAATTCTGAATGTAGAAAAAGCACAGGAGCATAAAATTTATGAAAATGAAGAAATTAAAAATATGATAACCGCTCTGGGGGTTGCCATCGGGACTTACGAAGATGAAAAAGCGCTGAATCTCGATAAACTACGCTATCATAAAATTATTATAATGACTGATGCCGATGTGGATGGAAGCCATATTCGAACTTTGATTTTGACTTTCTTTTTCAGATACATGAAAGATTTAATTGAAATGGGATATGTATATATCGCGTCACCCCCTCTTTATCTGGTGAAGAAAGGGAAAGATGAAAAATATGCATGGACGGAAGAACAGAAAGATACTGCCACAAAAGAATTGGCTAAAGGCGGTAAAGAGGAAAATGTACATGTACAGCGATATAAAGGTTTGGGAGAAATGAACCCGGAACAGTTGTGGCATACCACCATGGATCCGGTCTTTCGAACGTTAAATCTTGTTACCATCGAATCTGCCGCTGAAGCTGACCACCTTTTTTCAATGCTTATGGGTGATGATGTGGAACCGAGAAGGGAGTTTATCGAAAAAAATGCGAAGTATGCTAGGTTGGATGTGTAAATATTTATTGATTACTATGTAAAAGTTTTGTTTTCATAATTTTTTTTTAGGGTGTTGTAATGTCGAATTCACGAGAATATGCTTTAATATTTAATTTAATTTACATACTTTTGCCATGATTTTAAAAAAGATAGTTCAAATATCTGCTGTTTTTCCGGACCAAAACTTCAGAAATTAAATTTTTCTTACAAATATTTCAGATAATAATCCTATTGGTAATGGCCGGAATCAGATTTAATTTCATCAATACATTATTGCAATATAGCGTTAAATGTTTTTTTTATATTGCGCCTATGAAATCAATTCCGGTAATACTTGCATTTACGTTATATACTGCATTTGCGGCGGCTCAGGTTGATAAAACAAAAACCTATTTTGATAAATCGGGTATTGCAAGTAGTGAGAGCTCCGCTTACTATTATAGGGAAAAAGCCAAGAAAAAAGATAATTATAAATCGTTTTATGTTCTTGGAAAAACACTTTATTTTGAAGGTAAAATACTAAAAGCAAGTTATGAAGATGAAAATAAAAATGTTTATGCCGGAACCTGCACATGGTACTATAAGAATGGAAATAAAAAAGCAGTGAGAACATTTACAGAAGAAGGGATTGAAAATGGCACAACATTTTTATATTATGAAAGCGGGAAAATCTGGAAAGAAATTGAATATGCGGACGGTAAAGCTGTCAAAAACAGCTATAAAGAATATACAGAAGACGGTCAGGCAAGCAGAATTTATGAAGAAGAATTTGATAATAATAACAACGATTGGGACCTGTACAAAAGCGATAAAAGTGCGGCACAAATTAATGATGGAATGTTATCTATAAGCTCTTTTACCAGTGAGGGTACTTCCAGATACGTGAGCTTCCCGGGGCAACTGCAAGAATTTATTTTAGAAGCAAATATGTCTATTCAGGATTTGAAAGAAGGAGAACATGCCGGAATTCTCTTTGGATTTAAAGATTGGCAGAACTATAGTTTTTTCTCTATTTCATCAGGATCATTTAATATAGGGTCATATTTTGAAGGAGTTAGCTTAATGGAAGTAGAAGGTATGTATTCCAGTGCCGTGAATAATAAAGCATTTAATAATATTAAAATATTAAGTATCGGTGGCGAGAATAATATATACTCCATTAATGGCGAAATTCAATACAAAGGGAAAAAAACAAGGAGCTACGGAAGTAAAATTGGTTTCGCAGTAAGCGGTAAATCGGTTGCCCAAATCAACAAGTTAATATTAAAGGAAATTGACTTAAAAGGACAGGGCTTATCGTCTTCCAATGAGGACATGAGCATAAAATCCAGTGGTTCCGGTCTTATTTTTTCTGCCTCAGGATATATCATAACGAATCACCACGTAATAGAAAATGCAGATAAAATAATGGTTGATTTACAGCGTGGCGGAATTTCTAAAACATACAAGGCAAGTATTATCCAAAAGGATGCGGTAAATGACCTCGCAATTATTAAAATTGAGGATGAGAATTTTACTACTTTATCAAAACTGAGGTATGCTTTTTTAGATAAAGGGGGCTTGGATGTAGGGGCAAGTGTATTTACTATCGGCTATCCGTTAGCATTATCCGGAATGGGGAAAGAACCAAAATTTACCGATGGAAAAATCAGTTCAAAAACCGGTTATAATAATGCCCTGAACACATATCAAACCTCCATCCCCGTTCAACCGGGAAGTAGCGGAAGTCCGCTATTTAATAAAAATGGACAATTTATAGGAATAATCAATGCAAAAATTATGGATGCTGATAATGTATCTTATGCCATAAAACTCAATTATATAAAAAATATAATTGACTTGTTACCTGATATTCCTGAGCTTCCTAATGACGGTAGCATATCGGAATTATCATTGGAAGAAAAAGTAAAAATTCTATCAGGTTATATTGTATTTATTAAAATTAAATGAAGAATATGAAGGCAATTTTTTTATTTTTCTTCTTTTTCTTGACTGGAGCAATTCTGCACGTACATGCCCAAAAAAATAAAGGGGAGCCCAATGAATTAGATAAGTTATACATTCCAACGCAGAATTCAGTTTTCAATCCAGGTAAAAGTTCAACAAAAAACAGCTCACCAAGTGAAAACAATAACGCTATAAAGTTTAACCCCGTGCTACTCACTCGAAGTATTGGCGCCTTATTCTATGAAAAATGGCTCTCTGATGAAATCAGTGTGCAGGGTGGACTCGGAATTTGTTATAATAAAGATATCATGATGGGTAAGTTGTCAGAGATACAACGGGAATTTAACTTTTCAAGAGACGCAACCTCAAGTTTTAATATTTCGGATATTATGCTAAGGGGAGAATTCAGTTCTGGTAGCACACCATTCATTTCTTTTGCTTTTCGTTTTTTCGGGAGTGGCTATTATGATTCTGAGAGTTATTTTGAATTAAATTTCCGCTACTATTCCAACACGTTAAAAATACCTGATGCCACTGAATCCTATAATAAACGCGTATTGGATTTACCCGAAGTAACGGTGAGGAATTTTAATTATTTATTAACGTATGGTTACCAGGTTTATACCTCCGGAAAAATCCGTACTTCTCATGATTTTTATTATGGGATTGGCTTAAGAAATACATCTTATGATAGTTTTAGGGAAGAAAAAATGACTGTTATGGATGAGTTTGGATATCCAAGAGAAATAGATGTACATAAAAAAACAGGTTCCCGGGAAACGGTATTAATGCCCTTTATGATTATTGGATATGCCTTTGGATTTTTATTTTAATGTAAAGGTGCCTCTAAAAAAAGGTAACTATATATTTCTTTGCACAATAAGGCGTGTATGTCTATGAAAATCAAATAGTTGCAATTAAATCTACCATTTGCTTTTTTTCTTTCTATTCTTTGGCTTTGGTGCCGGATTGTCACCTACGGCAATTCTTATCACATCTTCAAGTGTTCCGGTAATTTTGAGTGGTTTTTCTTTTTTGTTTTTCATATTAAAAACAAAGATATGTCTTTTAAATGAAAAAATTAACCGTCTTCCTATCTATGGGACAAATGTTTTCAAAACACAAAAATAACAATTTAATTCAAATATACTTTACCCACACCAATTGTGGATAAGTTTTTTATTGTTTCTGTTGTTTTTCAAATTCAAACTATTTACCTTTGTAATCGAAAACAATATAAATCAAAATGAAAAATAAACCAGATGATAATTTCTTAAATACGTTATTTGAGAAAAAACAAGAGTTACTACAGCAAGTGACCACCATTGATAATACTATTTTAATGTTTGGTGGGGAGATTAATCCAGAAATAAATGGAAAGAATGGAAAAAACATTATAAACATGGATATTCCCAATGAATATGATTTTAATTTAACGTGGGAAGAAAAAACCATGTTTGCACTAAAACATTTAAAAAAAGAAGCATTGGTAGAAGAAATTGTTAGTTATTTAAAAAAACTTGAACCTGACGAAAAAGAGGACATTTTGTTTAAGAGGGTAAGGGTTGCCGCCTCCAATTTATGTCATAAACGTGGTTTAATTGAAATAGCTAAAAAAATAGGCAAGAAGGTTGTGTATAGATATAAATAAGAAACCGTTACTCTGAATCAGTAACGGTTTCTAAAATATTGCCTCGTTGAGTGCCAACTCTGCAACGGCTTTCAACCGTTTGTAACAAGGTTCGTAACCTTGCGGGGCAACTAATTAAAAGAGGAATAAGAAAACCTATAAGAAAAAACTAATTGTAGGTTGTGGGGTTGTTTGATGACGTACCATTAACCGAATTAAACGACCCTCTTATCCTTTTTATTTTACAAAGGTAAGCAGTAAATCTGAAATTAACAAGTTTGTATTTACGTTGTTTATACAATGTGGATAACTTTTTCTTTAAAAATATTTGTTTATACAAAGTAATACACGTATCTTTGTACCGTACCTGAGGTTAATAACCAAAAAATGAAAAAAGAAACGGTTATCATTATAAGGATTGATAATGAAATGAAAAAAGAAATAAAAAAGTTGGCTGAAAAAGATAGTCGCACCCTAAGCGATTTTATCAGATTACAATTAAAAAAATTGACCGAAAAAGTCAAATAATTTTTTTTGCCCTTAATGTAATACATTGTATAAACAAAATAAATTTATTATGAACACACAAACACAATTCACCAACCTTATAGAGTTGCAAAAGCAATTCAGAGATGAGGATACTTGCTGGAAGTATTTAGAGAAACTACGTTGGACGGAGACAAAGGGGAACCCCATTTGTCCGTTCTGTTCCTCTAATAAGTTTTATGAACTAAAAAGAAAATTTAATTACCGGTGTGCCAACAGCGATTGTAGAAAAACCTATAATGTAAAAACAGGAAGTATTTTTGAAAACACCAAAATTCCTTTACGCACTTGGTTTATTGCTATCTATGTTGAAACCTCACACAAAAAAGGAATTTCCTCTTTACAATTACATAGAGATTTGGGGATTACTCAAAAAACTGCGTGGTTCATTTTGCACAGGGTTCGTGAAATGCTAAAAAGCAAGGCACCACACATGCTAAACAGCACCGTTGAAATTGATGAGACCTATGTAGGTGGAAAAGAAAGATTCAAACACACAAGACAAAGAAAAGATTTAAAAGAAGGCAGAGGATGTGTAAATAAAACAATGGTGTTCTCTATACTTGATAGAAACAGCGGGGTGTATTCTCAGGTCGTTAATAATGTTGATGGAGAAACGCTAAAGCCGATTATCAGAACAGCGGTAGATAAATCTACGGTTATTGTTACAGATGGTTTTGGGGCGTATCAGGGACTTAATAAAGATTATCGGCACGAGGTTGTTAATCATGCCCAAGATGAGTGGGTGTGTGGACAATTCCACACCAACAGCGTAGAGGGATTTTTTGGACTACTTAAAAGAGGTATAATAGGAATTTATCATTATGTAAGTCCGAAACACCTGCACAGGTATTGTAATGAGTTTGGGTTTCGCTACAATACACGAACACAAGCAGAGGCAGAAAGGTTTGATAATGCTTTGTCCCAATGTGATAAGAGATTAAAATATACAGATTTGATTAAGAAAACAGTATGATTTTTTAGCAATAGCTACCTATAACACTGGGAAATGATTGAAATAAAAATCATTACCTTTGCATTGTGAAAAACAATTCAAAAAATAAACCAATAGTTTTGATTGAATGGAATGATTCTGTATTAGGATTCCAGGGATGGAAAATAGCAAAAGAAAACATTGAAAACATTACCCGTTTTCTTTCGGTAGGGTTTTTAATTTATAAAGACAAAGAAAAAACCATTCTTTATCCACACATTGAAGACACAAAAGAAAATGACATGGTGGGTTCTGGAGATATAACCATTCCCAACTCTGCAATAAAAAAAATAACTATTCTAAAAAAATAAATTACTTCTTTTTGCTTTTCCCCCTTGATTGTGCTAAATCAGAGGCGGCAACGCTTTTTTCTCTTTTAGTGCTTGTCGGGTCTCTTAAAATTTGAGAAGCCAATGAAGCTACTTTTTTTGATGTTTGTTTCGTATTTGACATAACAACTTGTTTTTTTTCAAAGATAGTAATTTTTAACTAATTACGTAGATATTTACTTTCTATTAGGTTTGTGCAAACAGAGATATAGTTACCTAAAAAAAAATGTACACTTATCTTTAAATATTATATATCAAACAACCAATATCAAATATCCATCATCAAACATCCAAATTCCAACTTTAAACACAAAAAAAATGAAAAAAGTCATTCTTTTAATTGCAATCTGCTCTGTCCTTTTTTTTACTAAAACGACGGCACAGAAACTTTCTGTTCAATGGTCAGAAAAACAGTTTTATAATTCTAAAAGTGACGGATATTTCAACAGTTATGTTGGAGGAAATTCCAAATTTATATATGCAAAATTTACAGAGGTCCATCCTAAGCGTAGGAAATCAGATACTAGAATAAAAATTCTTGGTTTTGATAAAACGACAATGAAAAAACTGGGAGATGTAACATTGTTGGATGTAAAAAATGAAGAAAGTAAAAATAAATACAAGGACATGTTGTATTTCAGGACTATAGTATTTGAGAACATAGTATATGTATTCTGGACTAAAGAAACAAAAACTGAGAAAGAATTATATGCGGAAAGTTACACCAACAAACTTAAACCAAACATGAAACTTAAAAAGGTCTACGGGCTAAAATTTGGCGAAAGAAGAGATAAACAAGGACAATTTATTGTAATGAGCAATAAAAATATCGGTGAACAAATCCTGATTGGCGGAGAGTTGACTGCCAGTATAGATAAAAATGTAGTCATGGAATATAAACTGCTGAATAGTGACTTTTCCTTTTCGGATGCAAATCAAATTACCTTACCTATTATCATTAAGAGTGTTTGGGGTGGTTTATCTTCGTCTTATGAACTGGGAGATGATAACAACCTGCATATAAAAACATACGTGACGATGGATAAAGAAGAGGCAAAAGGAGCAAAGAAAGGTGAATCAACTAGTTACCCGATCTATACGGTGGTTAATCCTAAAACGGGTGCCAAGCAGACCTACAATGTTAAGTTTGAAAACAAGAACATCTTCAACTTTGATTTCATCGTAGGTAAATCTAACATTAAACTGTTTGGTTTTTTCTGCGATCTTCTTAAAGACCCGAAGGGATATGATAATCATGGAATTTTTTATGGAATGTTAGACAGCAAAACATTTAAGATGAACAACTTGAAATTTTCTTATTTTAACAAAACCCAATTAGATCAACTATTTGCAAGTGACAAAATGGATAGAAAAGATGAAAAACTTTTCTCTTCAGCTAAGAAGAAAAAATCAGAAGAGGAATCTGTTCCTTCTGATTACGAAATTGAAGATGTTCATTCCATAAATAATGATTTGGTCCTTTTTTGTTCGCGAATGAACAATTATACTGTAACAACCAGAACTAAAGATGGAGGTTCTACAACAAGATATTATTGTGAAAAAAGTAACGTAACCACTTTCAGAATTAATGCAGAAGGTAGTATTGTTTGGGCTTCTAATATTGATAGATATATGAAGTATGATGAATGGAATGTTTATGATTTGAAAGTTGCTCTTAAGGGCGAAAACTTTTATATAATGTATGGATCTAACCAAAAAAATGCAAGGGTGAGGAGCAGTTCATACAAAGAAAGCCCACCAAAAACAAAGGACTATTTTGAATATGCTGTAATAGACAATAAGACAGGAAATTACTCTGTAAAATACTATTCTCCAAACGCATTAAATACACCCAAAAAAGAAAGAAAAGAAATTTCAGTAGCAGATATTCAGGTTGTTGATGATCAGCTATATGTCAATTCTTCAAGGTTACATGCTGAACCGATAATATGGGTTATAGGATGTGCAGGAGCTTTAATATGCCCCCCACTCATTTTGCTCCCATTTACTTATAGATTTCAAGTGGGTGACGGCTATCTGGGTAAAATAGTGACTGAATAATTGTCTTTTAGGGATTGTTAATATGATATAGAAATAATTTTTTATGACATAATGTTACTTACAACGACTTTGACAGTGTTGCGGAAATGTCCCCATTGACGGGGGTAGAGGGTCAAACTGGTTATAGAAGTAGATGGAATTACTCATAACTTACAAGAAATATTATTTACAAAAACAATAAAGTGGAGACCAGAGACCACTCCAAAAACGGGGCGTATTCTGAAAAGCCAAATGAGTAGGAAAAATAAACAAAGTAATTATATGAAAACAATAAGCAAATTATTATTGATTAGCATGACTATTTTCACTGCTATACAAGTTACTTATGGACAAATTTCTTTCTCTCATTCGGGTGGTGCTTCATTTTATGGTAGTTCATTAGCATCGGCTCCAGGACTTATGTATTCACCAAGAATTAATTTTTTAGAATTAAGGGATGAATTGACTATTTCAGCAGGTACACATTTAGGATTAGGAGTAGTTTATAGTCGAGATGAAGGTGCTAGTTCGTTTGCTTTTGATTTACCTTTAGTTGCAGAAATTAATTTTGGACATGGCGCCAATCCAGACACAAGATCTTCTTTCGGTGGGTTTGGTGGGTTCGGTTTTGGAATAAGTAAAATTGGTTCGGCAGGTGCATTTGGAGCTGATTATAATGATGCGGCAGGTATCGTATTAAACGGAGGCATACGTGCAATTATTAACAAAAACCCATTAGGTTTGAGATTATCTTATTTGATAAATACAAAAGAAGGGTTTGAAAATGTTATAAGTTTAGGAATCTTTTTCACTTTTGGTGATTTTTAAATCATTGAAATTAAAATAAATACCATCCCATAACACATAGGCGGCTATTTCGGGTTTAGTAGTTAATTGAACATTTGTACTACCCGATTCTGATTCCTTATCTTAAGTTAGGTGAGGGTTGCCTGTGTAAAATAGTGATTGAATAGTTGTCCGTTATTTAGGATTTACAGGAAAATCTATCATAATTTTATTATAAGCATTAAGGCAACTATCAGCCAATTTACTTTTTATCAATGCTTCTTTTTTTTCAAGCATCCTGTTAGTGAGCTGAATATTACCTGCATAAAATTTTGATCCTAGGGAAGTACCCCAAACAATACTGTTAATATACAGGTTGTTCGTTGCAAGAGCATAAACAAAATAACCAACTCCTCCTACTAAAGCCAAAGAATTAAATCCCTTGAATATATTCCCGCTTAAAGCTGTTCCCAAACCAGGAACAATAGCGGAAGCAACCACATAAATATTTTTATTTCTGATTTCAAAAGATATTACATCTATTATGCATGTCAAACATTGAAAGCGGCTATCTATCCCGGTTAAATAATGAATGCGTTCTCTAATGTAAGAAGTATCGTATTGGCTGTTGAGCATTATGGCAAGAAGATTAGCTTCTATGCTTGAATCCGGATAATGCTGTTGGTATAGCTCATAGTAATGCAGTCCTGCACTAAACTCACCGTTTAATTTGGCTATTAAAGAAGCATTCCACAAAAAACGTCTCTGTTCAATGGAATCAATAACTAATTTATAGTTTATTCTTCGTGCCTCATTGAACGCAGCGTATGAAAAATCCTTATGTTCAATATAAATATCTAATTTCTGTAAATTCAGTTTAGAAGTTTGTTTGTCATCATTACATAGAAATATTTCTTTCTCTATAGAGAGCAAATCCTTCTCAAAAGAACTTTGCGAAAAAACGTTATCAGTATAAATCGCGAGAATAATGAAAATTATAATATTCGGATGCGTCATTTAAAAATTGTGTTTTAGATTCTTTATTGACTTCTTTTACGTCTTGATAACTACCGTAGATATTGGCCACATAAAAAACTCCAAGAAAACTAAGTGACACAATGCTGAATGGATTTTGAATGCCTAACCTGTTTATAAGTTCGTAATTCTGGGCGCCGTAAATCAGATGAAAAAAAAGTACGGTATAAAATGACCGCTTTCTTCCCGCGTATAATTTTCCCAAACCGGGTATTAATCCTGATAGCATTGCGGCAACTACAGGTTTTTTTTTCTCAGATTTTTTATACTTGTTAAAACCAAATTGTAGTTTGTCAGGCAATAAACCGGCGTCAAAATCTAAAGGATTTATACTTGCCATATATGCATCCTGAATAATCTTATTTTCTTCAGATACATTCCTATCTTTATATGAATCAAACCAAAGTTTTTGAAAAGAGTTATTTTCTTTAAGAAAGCGGATATTCGCCATGATAAAAGCGTTTGAATCCCGCATAAACATTTCCTTGCTACCCAAGTAAAAAGAAATGAATAAAGAATCATTAAAATATTGTAAATAATACTTAGCGAATAGATAATTACGGGAATCCTGTTCGGTTTCCGGCAACTCCTGAAGGTAGGTAAAATGTTCCTTTTGAAGATTATGGGTGCTTAAATGTTTAACAAATGAATAATTGAATTGAGCATTTGTCGGATTAGCTATGAGAAAGTGCAGAATTATGAATAGTATTCTTTTCTTATTGCCAATCATTATGATTATTGATTTTAAGATTCTTGGAAACTTTATACTCCGGATAATCAAAAATGACCGATGGAAAACAATTGTTCCACTGGTTGATTCCGGATAAAAAACCCTTAAATCCATGCCTCTCTATGGAAAATTTTGTGTAGTCAGAACAACTTATTTCGTATGTGCACTCTGCCTGAATTTGTTCAGATACGATCCTCTGATAAAAAAACAACATTCCAGCAGAAACATAAAGGAGAGGATTAAATTTAGCTATGGTGCTTCTATTTTTTAAGTAAAGTATCTTCCTTTCCGGTATTGGATGGAATTGAAAAGGGGCAAAAACTACATCCAGAAGTTTTTTATTAAAACTATTCCTATCCTGTGCAGTTGCTTGACGAACAAATACGAAAATAACTGTGATAAAAAATAGTTGCTTTAACAATAAATTCATCTTATACCAGCGATTAAATGATTTTGTGGTTAATGGTATCTGCTGAGCTTTTACTTATTATTTTACTAATAGTTATAATACACCCTCTTCACCCTTTCCCCCACTTTCGTTAATATCTCGTAAGGTATCGTACCGATCTTTGTTGCAAGTTCCCATATAGGGTTTTCTTCCCCGAATACCAAAACCTCATTCCCTTCTTCCGCGTCAATTCCCGTTATATCCACCATACACATGTCCATGCAAATATTTCCGACTACAGGAGCTTTTTTTCCATTGATAATGACACTACCCACACCATTCCCGAAGCGCCGGTCAAACCCATCTGCGTAACCAATACCTATGGTGGCAATTTTCATGGCATCTTTCGCTTTTCCTTTTCGGCTGTATCCAACAGTGTCACCCTTTTTTAATTTTCTTATTTGCGAGATGCTTGTTTTTAATTGTGCCACAGTGTGTAATCTGGATTGAGATTCCGGGTCATTCACCGTACCATACAAACCAATGCCAAGACGAACATAATCCATTTGCGCTTGAGGGAAATTCAGTAATCCTGGTGTATTTAATATGTGACACTTCATCGGATAACCCAATTCTTTTTCTAACCTATGTGCGAATTTTTTTAACGTTGAAATCTGTTTTAGCGTGAAACGTTTTTCATTTATATCGTCTGCGGCGGCAAGATGGGAAAAAACAGATGCCACTTTAATTTCAGGAATCTTTTTAAGCATGCCTATTATAATTTCCGTTTGCTTCACCTCAAATCCAAGCCGGCGCATACCGGTATCAAGTTTAATGTGAATATGGCAGAATTTTTTGGAATGTTTCTTATCAGTGACTTTAGGATTTTTATTCCGGTTTTGTAACAGAGGGATTAATTGTTCCAATTGTTCTATTCTGAAAATTTCCGGTTCTAATCCGTATTCCAGCAGTTTATCAAAATTACCCGGCTGAGGGTTCATTACAAGTATTGGTAAATGAATTCCTTTTTCTCTTAAAAGTACTCCTTCATCAATGTACGCTACGGCTAAATAATTTACGCCGTGGTATTGAAGAAAATTAGCGATTTCGTAACTGCCGGAACCATAAGAAAATGCTTTCACCATGGCAATGATTCCGGTACCCGGATTCAAACGGGCGCGAAAAAAATGAAGGTTTTGCAAAAGAGCATTCAGATTTATTTCAAGGACCGTCTCGTGGGTTTTCATCTGAAGTTTTTGTGCAATCTTTTCTAATTCAAAAACCCTTGCCCCTTTAAGTAAGATAGCTTCATTTATAAAATTATCCGGATGAAAATCGTGAAAAAAATCGTTCGTTGAGGAAAAAAATTTACTTCCTTTTGGAAAAAATGATTGATTTTTTTGCAAGACACTCCCTATCCCGATAAAACGATCAACCCCTTTTTGAAATACCATTTTAGATACCCGTGCATAAAGTTCATCTGCTTTTTTATCTGATTGGAGAATGTCTGATAGGATGAGGGTCTTCTTTTTATTTTGTGTTTGTAAGCATAAAAATTCAAGAGAGGTCTCTAATGACACCAGGTCGTTGTTATAAGTGTCATTGATTATAGTGCATTGATTTATTCCGGCTTTCAATTCCATGCGCATCTCCAGCGGTTTTAGTGTCACCATGCGCGATTTAATTTCATCTTCAGGTAAATTAAAATACAAAAGGAAACACAAACAGGAGATAGAGTTTTCAACGCCTGCTTTATCTGTGAAAGGAATAAAAACAGATGATGTCTTATTCTTGAATACATATTCCAGCTTTGTGCCACCTGCTTCTGCTTGTGCGGAAGAGATAGATAAAAAATAATCATCACTTTTGTCGGACAACTTTTCATAAGTCCACCCTAATAATTTTTTTGGTTGAAGATAGGTTGCTTTTAAACAAGTTTCGATTTCTTTAAAATGAGCCGGATAGAAAATAGTATGACAATTTTTAAAAAGTTTTATTTTTTCATTAATTTTTTCCTTTAAGGAATTAAAACCAGCCGAGTGCGCTTCTCCGATATTGGTAATAATTCCTATATCAGGTTTGATTATATCTTCCAATTTGTCCATCTCTCCGCAACGGGAAATACCCGCTTCAAATATTCCAAGCGAATGATGTTCGCGCATTTCCCAAACGGAAAGTGGCACACCGATTTGTGAATTGAAACTACGGGGACTTTTTACAATGTTGAATGTGGAAGATAACAATTGGTTCAACCATTCTTTTACAACTGTTTTTCCGTTACTACCCGTAATGGCAATCACAGGGAATTGAAATTGACGGCGATGATAGGAAGATAGTTTTTGTAACGCATCAATGGCATTGCTAACCTTGATAAAGTTAACATCGCGAAATTTTTTATAATAAGATTCCTGTCCGGATTCTACCACCCAGTTGCGGCAATTTTTTTTATAAAGCTCTGATAAAAACTCGTGCCCGTTATGTCTTAATCCGCGAATGGCAAAAAAAAGAGATTGTTCGGGAAATAATAATTTACGACTGTCGGTAAGAAGATGCTCAATGGAGATAGTAGATTTTGCCGGCTGTAGCACTCCTCCAACTATTTTTGCAATAATATCTGGTTTATAGGGGTGCATAAAGAAAACTTACTATCATTTGTTTCTGTTCAGTCCAATGATTACACTGATTAATGTTAAATAAAATCTTAAAACCATTTTTAATCGGTGTAATCAGTGGCTTAAATTTTTTTTCTTTGTCAATTTATGATTAAATTGCGTGGGTACTGAACAGTAACTATCACTTCTTAAAATAAACATCCGAAAAATCAAAATAGGAAAGCGGGTTCATAGGAAGGTTCACGAAATTTTTATTTGCCAGCGTGTTATAAACGGGAAAGTACAACATGATTATCGGTGCATCATCCACCATGACTTGTTCGGCTTCTAAAAATAAACGGTAACTCTCCCCTTCATCGGCAGAGTGAATTGCCGAGTTAAATAAGGAATCAAAAACCGGATTTTTGTATCTGGTTACGTTAGGATAGGAAGGAAGCAATGTGTCAACAGGTACATCTTTTCCATAAAACAAGGCAAGAAAATTTTCAGGACTTGGATAATCGGCATACCATCCGGCGTGATATAAATCGGCATGACCAAATTTTGAATTTTCAATTTTATCTTTAAAAGTAGGCGCTAATTGTAATTCTATTTTTATGTTCAGATTATCTTCGAGCATTTTAGCTACTGCCTCCGCCACATTTTTTCCCCTTTCAACAATCACCATTTTAATGACCGGAAACCCAACTCCGTTAGGATAACCCGCTTCCGCCATTAATTGTTCTGCAAGCTCCGGATTATATTCATAACCATTGATTTTTTCAATTTTATAATTTTTAAATGTCGGAGGGGAAACCCCATGGATAGCCGGAATGTAGTTTGTATTTCCTACAATGTACTCAAGCAATAGATTTTTATCAACAGCATAATTAAATGCCTTCCGGATGCGTTTGTCTTGGAATGGCTTTTTGGTGATGATCATCTGAAAATATACGGAAAGACAAATGTTCACTTTATAAATTTCATATTTGCTGAATTGCGGAGTTAACTTCATTTCCCTGTCAAATACATCATCCATAAAATCTTTCGGGACATTACTGAGAAAATCAAGATCGCCGTTTTTAAAAGAAGTAAATTCATTTTTTTCTTCCTCATTAAAAAAAACAGAAATTTTTTCTAAGTATGGCAACTGGTTTTCATCTTCATCTTTTTTCCAATACCTTGGATTTCTTACAAGCGTCACCGATTGATCCGAATGAATGGTTTCCAGCATGAAAGGTCCTGTTCCTACCGCATTGGATACCATCGTTTTACTGTATTTCCACACTGCTTCATAAGGAAAAATTAATGCATTGGGTTTTGCAAGGTAGAATAAAAAAGGGGAAAATGGTTTTTCCAGCGTTATCTGGAAAGTAAAGTTATCAATTACTTTAAATCCTTCTATTTTAATACTAGGTCTTCCTGATTTACTTAATTCAAAATACTGATTGGCACCGAGCACTTTATCCTGAAATGTTTGGGCAAAACCAACGTTCTTCGGATCATAAGTGCATATCTGGTAAAAACTGTATTCCACATCGTAAGCAGTTAATTTACGACCAATGGTATCAGAGAAACAAGGATCATTCTGAAAATAAACATCTTCCCTTAATTTGAAAGTATATACTTTACCGTCAGGACTTCTCATCCAATTATTTGCTAAGGCAGGTTGTATGACCAGATCATATTTGTCAATTTTTACAAGCCCTTCATAAATCTGATTTCCTAACTTAAATGCTCCTTGAGAATTCATGTGGGGCGGGTATAAATTATTCAGATACTGAGGAGAACTCAAACGAAATGTTCCTCCATACCTTCTCGAATGTTCTACATACCCTTCATTGACATCAGAACATCCGGTGTAAAATATCGAAAGGATTATTCCTAAAAAAATTATTGTAAAGACAGATTTTTTCACAGTCCGGTTAAAAATACGCCCAAAAATAGGAATTTAATTAATTAATAGCAAGTAGGCACTTACTTATCAAAATAAACCTCTGCAAACTCTCTAATTTCCATAGGGTTTGGAACATACCCTTTCAGGTTCTGTTTGATTAATGTGTTAGTGGAAGAATGGTAAAGTGTGATGATAGGAGGGTCATTCATCAAAATAGTTTCAGCCATAAGAAAGGATTTTAAGCTATTTTGCGGGTCAGGGGAATATAATCCTGCTTCATAATATTGATCATACTCCTTATTCACATACCTTGTAGAATTAGGATAGGATGACTCTCCAAGCGTTTGCGGAACATTTTTTCCGTAAAAAAGTGATAAAAAGGTTTCAGGATCGGGGTAGTCAGCATACCAACCATCAAAATACAAATCAGATTTACCGAATTTTTGGCTTTCCATCATATCGAACGTAGAGGATACCGGTAAAATTGTAATAGTTATATTCAGTGCATCGTACAACATTTTTTTAATTGCTTCTGCTTCCGGAGTAAAGCGTTTAACTACTTCCATCTGTAACACAGGAAAATTTTCACCCCCCGGATAACCGGCTTCCGCCAATAACTGCTGGGCTAAGGGTCGGTCA
Organism: Bacteroidetes bacterium RIFCSPLOWO2_12_FULL_37_12; assembly: GCA_001769655.1. GTDB lineage: Bacteria > Bacteroidota > Bacteroidia > 2-12-FULL-37-12 > 2-12-FULL-37-12 > 2-12-FULL-37-12. The sequence continues at coordinate 67,422 of MEPC01000029.1, forward strand.
TAAACATACCCTTTAATAGTATTATTTTCATAATTCTTTTTAATGCCAGGGGGGGTTATACCATGTACTGCTGGTTTAAAATCACTTTTACCTATCACATAATCAATGATCAGATTTTTGTCAATGGCATGGTTAAATGCTAACCGCACTTTTTTATTTTTGAAAATTTCCCTGCTCATGTTAAAATCACAGTACTGGGTAAAAAGCAATTCTACCGGTTTGTGTTGGTCATTTTTATAATTTCCGTGCAATTTATTTTCCGTATTAAAAACTTCCTCAATAAAATCTTTGGGTACATCGTTGATAAAATCTATACGATTGTTTTTGTATGCCTGAAATTCGGCAAGCGGGTCCTCAATGGTTTCAATCATTACTCCTTCTAAATAAGGAAGTTGGTTTCCTTCTTTATCTTTTTGCCAGTACCTTGGGTTACGAATCAAATGAACGGTTTTATCAGCGGTAATTTTATCGAGGATAAAAGGTCCGGTTCCAACCGCATTGTTATTCATCCTGCCTCCGTATTTCCGGAATGCTTCCTCAGGAAAAATAAATGCCGAGGGTCCGGTAAGCGCATAGAGAAACGGAGAATAGGGCTTCAATAATTTTATTTGAAAAGTTGAATCATTAACTACTTTTAAACCGGAGATTGAAAAATCCGGAATCCCTGTTTTGCTGGCTTCAAAATATTCAGTTGCTCCTTCAATTTTGTCTCGAAAGGACTGATTAAATGCCACATTGGTTTCACCATACGTGCATAATAAATAAAAAGATGTTTCAACATCTTTAGCAGTGAGAAACCTCCCAATGGAATCAGAAAAACATGGGTTATTATGAAAGTACACATTCTGCTTCAAATGAAATGTATATTCTAAACCATCTTTGCTGGTTTCCCAGTTGGCTAAGGAGGGTTTCACTTGTAAATCGGATTTATCAATCTTTACCAAGCCCTCATATATATGATTAGACACCTGAAATGTTGCCATCGAATTAATGCTGGGAGGAAATAAATTTACAAAGTACTGAGAAGTACTTATTCTTAATACACCTCCGTATTTCCCGCTATTTGTCGCAGGAAACTCTTTCTTTTTTCCGCATCCGGAAGAAAATAACATTACATGAATCAGTAGAAGGTAGTACAGGACTCTCATGGGTGAATTTTACTCCAAAGGTATAAAATTATTTGAAAATTCTCAACCATTTAACCATTCAAGCATTTAACCATTCAACCATTTCTACATCCCACGGCTTTTCAAAATATCCAATGCAGAAAATACGGAATTTCTAAAGGATGTTTCATTTACTTTATAAGTTCCAGCAATGGAATAAGCAACTCCGTGATCCGGTGAAGTCCTTACAAATGGCAACCCGGCTGAAAAATTTACCCCCCTGTCAAATTCCAGGGTCTTGAATGGAATTAAACCCTGATCGTGGTACATTGATAATATTCCGTCGTATTTTGAAAACGAATCACTGCCAAAAAACCCATCTGCACTGAACGGACCTGCTACCAGATTCCCTTTTTCTTTCAATTCATTTATTGCCGGTTCAATGATTTCGTTTTCCTCTTTACCTATAAGCCCATTATCACCGGCGTGTGGATTTAAGCCCAATACAGCGATTCGTGGTTTTGAACAACCGAAATCCTGAATTAATGACTTGACAAGAATCTCAAGTTTTTTAACAATCAGCTCTTTTGTTAAAGTCATGGCTACTTCCGACAAGGGAATATGCCCAGTCACAGTCCCAACCTTCAAATGCTCGCTAACCATCATCATAAGATAATTTCCACCGGCTGAATGATTTGCCAGATATTCGCTATGTCCTTTGAATTTAAAGTCCTCAGCATAAAATGTCTTCTTGTTTACAGGTGCCGTAACCAACGCGTTGATCTGCTTATTTTTTAAGTCATCCACTGCACGTTGAAATGCCATTCGGGCACATTTTCCCGCTTCGGCACTTTCAGTGCCGGGTTGCACTAAGTATTCATCCATCCAGACATCAATCAGATTAAATTTTTTTGGATGTGACTGAGTGGGAGTAGCAATTTTAGAATATACAAATTCATTATTTTGCAGATGCTTGCGATAAAAACTCATAACTCTTGCTGAACCATAAATTATGAGCGTACAGTATTCGAAAATACGTGGGTCGGAACATAATTTCATGATGAGTTCAGGTCCCACTCCATTAAAATCTCCCAGCGTTAGACCAATTTTTTTGTTTTCAGACATTGATTTCGATAATTAATTAAGTGCAATCATTTTAAAAAAATTATACAACAGCCTGACACAAACTCCCGTGGCATTCTTTCCCCGGTACGAATCATCTGTGAAATTAAATGCACAAGGTGCAATATCAAGATGAATCCAGGGATAACGGATAAAATATTGTAAAAATTTCCCTGCAGTAATAGCCCCGCCTTCCGGTCCTCCGATATTCTTTAAATCCGCAATATCTGATTTAATATACTCCCAATATTCCTCCCAGATGGGAAATTCCACTAACCGTTCATGGACCAAATATCCGCTCTCATTTAACCTTCGTTTTACAGGGTTTGATGCAGTTCCCATGCTTACTATTCCCTCTTTGCTTACTGCCTTTGAAGCGGAGCCGGTTAGCGTTGCCATGTCAATCACTAATTCAGGGTTATATCTTCTGGCATAACATAACGCATCGGCAAGAATCAATCTGCCTTCGGCATCGGTATTTAACACCTCTATAGTGGTGCCATCCATAATTTTGATGACATCTCCCGGGGCATAAGCATCTCCGCCGGGACGATTGTCTGTCGAAGGGATTAACCCTATTACGTGGATAGGAATTTTATTTGTAGAAAGTGCATGAAACGCTCCGATTACTGCGGCGGCGCCAGCCATGTCTGATTTCATGCAATCCATTGACTGAGGTGTGGGTTTTAAACTCAACCCCCCCGTGTCAAAAACAATACCTTTTCCGATAAGAATATATGGTTTCTTGTTTTTTGCTTTTACCGGTTTCCATTCTAATATGTTGAAAGTGGGTGGTTGAATGCTCCCTTTGTTGACACTTAATATTCCGCCCATACCCAATTTTTCAATTTCTTTCTTGCCTAAAATTGTAAGCTGAAAGTTGTCTTGATGAGCTATCGCTTTAATTTCTTCGGATAATTTTATTGAGGTTAGGTAAGATACTGGTTCATTGACCAAATCCCTTGCGGTAAATACTCCCCTCCAGAGATTTTGATATTCTTTTAAAGCTGACTCTTTTAAATTTTTACCCGAAATAAATATTTTATTCAATGTAAATGGTTTATGTTCCTCTGAAGTATGATATTTATTAAACTGATAATTGCTTAAAATTAATCCTTCGAGGAATGCATAAAGTTTTGATTCATCGGATAAACAGGAAAAAATACAAATAGATTTTATTTTCAGCCCATTGAGTTTTGTATGAAAAACATTGCCTTTTCTGCGGTATTTTTCCAATTCCTGCCCTTTTTTCTCTATACTTGTTAAAGGACATTCATTTCCGTTTGGTTTTTTATTACTTTTGGATTCCGGTATATAAAAATTATAACGTGTTGAATTCGAAAAAACTATTATTTCTGACTCTGGGGTTGTATTTTTTTCTAAAAATTCAATTTCCGGTCGAGAAATTAAATTTGAAAATGAAGATGACGGTCTTCCCCCAATGAATACGAGAGATAGATCCGTTAATGGCTTTTTAGAAAATATTATCTCAGGAAACATAAGAAATAAAAAAATTAATCAATAGTTAACGCTAATTATTCGCGAAAATTCGCGGTTAATTTATTTGTCTAAACCCCCGCAAGTTACAAAGAAATGAGATTTAAAAAAAAATATGGACAACATTTTCTTACCGATAAAAATATAGCTAAGAAAATAACAAACGCTTTTTTGCAAAATATCATGACTACCACTGCGATTGAAATTGGTCCGGGTCATGGAATTTTAACGCATGAACTTTTTAAAACCAATGGATATACGATTAAATGTATTGATATTGACCCCGATTGTACAAATTGGCTGATAAAACAATTTCCTGAGCATTCAGCATCCTTAGTGACCGGCGATTTTTTAGAATATGAAATAAAGGAACCGGTTTCAATCCTTGGCAATTTTCCTTACAATATTTCTTCCCAAATAGTGTTTAAGATTCTTCAGGAACGTGAAAAAATCCCGCTTCTGGTTGGAATGTTCCAAAAAGAAGTAGCCGAAAGGATTGTTTCAAAACCTAACAATAAAGCGTATGGGATACTTGGGGTCCTAACGCAAGCATTTTATACGTGTGAATGTCTTTTTACCGTGGATGGAAATGTATTTCAGCCACCACCAAAAGTTAAATCAACGGTCATAAAATTAATACGTAATGACAGATTTTTATCAATGGATGAATACACTGCGTTGAAATACCTCGTTAAAAAGGCATTCGGACAAAGAAGAAAAATGCTTAGGAATTCACTGGCGGAATTTTCAGAACGGTTACCCGAAAATTTTAAAACTAAAAGACCCGAACAATTGACCGTAAATGATTTTATTGAAATTTCCAATATTTGCAGAAAAAAATGATGTAGTCGAAATTAAATTTATTTTTTTTGATTTGCATATAAACTGTTTAAAAATTCAACAAAATTCTCACCCCTCTCCATTTTTTTGGAGAGGGGCTGGGGTGAGGTCTGATTTATAGATGTTACACTATGATTTATAGAAGAAATATTGAAATTGTACCCAAATGCCTCATCATCGAGGATATGCACCCCAGCATAATTTCCGGAATGAAAAAACTTGGGTACCATTGCGATTATTTTCCGGATATAAAACCGGAAGAGGTCTATCATATCATTCACCGCTACACCGGACTTTTCATCCGGAGCAAAATGCAAATTGAAAAAAAGCTAATTCGTAAAGCAACGTCACTGCGTTTTATTGCCAGAGCCGGAAGCGGCATGGATATTATTGATACGAAAGTTGCCAAAAGAAAAAAGATCGTTCTTATCAACTCACCCGAAGGAAACAAAAACGCCGTAGGAGAGCATTGTCTCGGTTTGTTGTTATGCCTGTTAAATAAAATGTATCAAGGGGATAATCAAATCAAAAAAGGAATATGGAAAAGGGAAGAAAACAGAGGAGTGGAATTAAAGGGAAAAACAGTCGCCATTATCGGTTATGGTACTATGGGAATGTCGTTTGCCCAAAAGCTAAAATCTATGGATTGCAAAGTATTGTGTTATGACAAATACCGTAAAAATTATTCCGATAACTTCGCTGAAGAATCTGGTTGGAATGAAATTTTCAAAAAAGCTGACATACTATCTCTCCATGTACCACTAACCCCAAAAACAGAAAATCTGATTAATACCGTCTGCATAAACCGGTTCAAAAAGAATATTTGGTTAATAAATACATCAAGAGGAAAAGTGGTCTCCATAGCAGACCTGATTAAAGGACTGAAAGAAAAAAAAATAAAAGGTGCCGCTCTCGACGTACTCGAAAACGAAAATATAAATAACCTTCTCCCTGAAAAATTAAAAGAGTTTAAAACCCTTTGCAATTTTTCAAATGTATTATTAACCCCTCACGTCGCCGGATGGACCTTCGAATCATATCAACGTATCAATGAGGTTTTGATTGAAAAAATTAAAAAACATATTACATCAGGTCTTTTACCCGGACAAATTTAACATCTAACATCTAACATCCAACCATCTAACCATCTAACCATCTAACCATCCAACCATCCACCACCCAACATCCACCACCCACCATCCAACATCTACCGCCAATCCCTCCCACCATCCCAACAATCTTTTTTTTTCCTTAAATTTGTGTTTCCCAAATAGATTCTATAATTTAGCACCCGATTCTAAAGTACCCACAAAAAATTTATCTTAATAAAGTATCATGACAAAGAAACTCCCCTTAACCCTAAGCTCAATTTTAGCTTTTTCTTTTTGCTTACTTAGTTTTTATTCGTTTGCCCAAAACGGATCATTAAAAGGAAGAGTGATTGATCAAAAAACCAAAGAAGGTCTGCCTTTCGCAAACGTGGTTATCTCCATAAATGGAACTCAGAAAGGAGGAACTGCCACTGACTATGATGGAAAATTTTCAATTTCTCCAATACAACCCGGAAAATACGATATTGAGGCATCTTACACCGGTTATACAAATGCCATTGTAAAAGGAATACCCATAGCCGCCGAAAAGACGCAGGAAGTACAGATTGAGTTGTCTTCAAATGACGTATTATTAAAAGAAGTACCAATTACTGCTTTCCGCGTTCCTTTAATTTCTAAAGACGAAACCTCTACAGGCTCCCAGGTGCTTGCAGAAGAAATAAGGGAAATGCCTACAAGGAGTGTATCAGCTATGGTTGCAACATCCTCCGGAACATTCGCCGCTGATGATGGTAAAGATGTTAATATCAAAGGTCAAAGAACGGAAGGTACTGTTTACTATATAGATGGTATTAAAGTTATCGGTTTATCTACATCAGCCAGAAGCATTCCTAAGCAGGCTATTTCTCAAATGACTGTTATTACCGGAGGTGTACCCGCTTCCATGGGAGATGCTATGGGAGGAATTGTTACTATCTCTACTAAAGGCGCATCCAGTACTTTTTCATTGGGAATTGAAGGAGAAACTTCTCAGATTTTTGATGATTATAACGATAACCTCTTAGGATTGAATGCATCGGGTCCTATTTGGAAAAAAGATAAAAAAACAAAACTGGGTTATTTTATTGCAGGTGAACTTTTTAGCGCAGATGATGATGATCCTTCTGCTATAGGTGTTCCTAAATTAAAATCTGAAAAATTAGAGCAATTGAATAAGTACCCTCTTGTTAAAAATGCCAATGGCAGTGGAAGCCATTTTGCCGCTGAAGACATAACTGCAAATGACATTGATATAGTGGATGCAAAACCCAACGCAAGTCGGCAAGGAGTAAGAGTCAATGGCAAATTAGATTTTCAACCCACCGAAAATACAGTTCTAACGTTGGGAAGCACTTTTAATGATGCTTCTTTCGATCAGTGGAGATTCAGCTATACATTGTTTAATGACCACGCTTTTTATCAGGAACTTAGAAACACAGCCAGAGGGTATGCCCGCTTTACTCAGAATTTCAAAAACAAAGCACCCGGCTTAGGTGAAGATCCTACTGCCACCAATAAAAAGGATGTAGTCAGAAATGCTTATTATTCTATTCAATATGATTATACGTTTGATCAATCAAAATTTCAGAACCCAATACATAAAGATAAACTTTGGGATTATGGATACGTAGGGCAATATTCAAGGGAAACCAAACCTTCAGGTTACGTCCAATTTGAAAATAGCTACATTATTAAAAAGGATCCTTTTCAGGTCATAACGCCTTTTGATACCACAATGACAGATGTTAAATGGTACAGAAGTGTATATTGGTATAATGGAGTGGATACAGTTACTTCTCTTAGCTTCAACCCTGGTTCCCAAAATCCCGTGCTTACTAATTACATGATGAATTTTATGGATTTTAATACTAAAAAACCAGGAACACTTGATGGAATTGAACCAACTGACCAGAATATAATCTACAATGGACAAATACCAGGTTCCGGTGTTGTGCATGATTTATTTTATAATGTTGGCTATGAATATCCCTGGTATAGCAGGGACCAAACAGAACAACATAGAGGTACTATTGAAGCATCAGCAGACGTTATGGACCATGCAATAAAAATTGGAGCTGAAGTTGAACAACGTATCCGTAGAAATTATGACATTCAGGCAAGGTCACTTTGGGATCGCGCCAGAGGTTTAACACAAGGGTCTGGTGATAGGGTACGATTTGGGATTGTTTCCCCAAACGATTCATCAATATGGCAAAACGTTATGGACCCAGTACTCGATACCATGACCTTTAATGAGTATATAGCAAGTGGAATTATTGGTTTCAATGAAAAAAATGGTGCTTCTTTTACGGTAGTGGATTCGTTAGATCAAACGTACATTCGGGGATCTTATGCACCTCAAAATTCAAATTTCGAAAAAAACCTCAGAGCTAATCTTGGCTTATCGCAATACAGCACTATATTCATAGATAATTTAACACCCGACCAATTAAAATTGGAATATTTTTCTCCCGATGAATTGGTGGACAATGGAAATGGACCAGTTTCGTCCGATTTTTATGGATACGATGTATATGGAAACGTACTTACCGAAGATGTGAAATTTGATGACTTTTTTGATGACACCACCGAAACGGGAACCAGAAAAAACAGCAGAATTGCCGCATTTCAACCTTTATATGGCGCCGCATATATTCAAGATAAATTTTCATTTAAAGATCTTGTGTTTAACATTGGTTTACGTGTTGATTATTATGACGCTAATCAAAAAGTGCTTAAAGACCGTTACTCTTTGGTAGAAGTTCGTACTGTATCTGAAGTAAATGATATTAACGGTAAAGCCGTAAATCACCCAGGAAATGCCGCCTCCGATTGGGTGGTATATGTTGATGATGAGAATAATCCCAAAAATATTCTTGCTTACCGTCAGGATGACCATTGGTATGATACCGAAGGAAAAGAACAATCAAGCGTAAATTTCCTGACTGAAGCTGGTAAAAAAGTGATTCCCTACAGAAAGGACTTAATCAGTAATCCAAGAATATTGAGCAAAAATGCATTTACGGACTATGTACCTCAGGTAAATTACATGCCTCGGATTTCTTTTTCCTTCCCTATTTCTGAAATGGCACAATTTTTTGCCCATTACGATATTCTTACCCAGCGTCCTAATGAGGACTTTATCGTTTCTTCTCCTGCTAATTATGCTTGGAGAATTTATAGTCCTAATACAGTGTATCTTAATAATCCCAACCTAAAACCACAACAAACCACCGATTACCAACTCGGATTTAAGCAAGCAATTACTACTTCATCTGCCATTACATTGTCTGCCTATTACAGAGATATGAGAAACATGGTGCAACCCAGGGTTTTGCGTGGCACGTATCCGGTTTCTCAATATACTACGTATGATAATATTGACTTTGGCTCTGTTAAGGGTTTTTCATTTGATTATGATTTACGCAGAACAGGTAATATCAGAATCAGAGCCGGATATACGTTGCAATTCGCCGCTGGTACAGCATCATCCACTAATTATTATAGTTCACTTTCCAATTTCGGGTACGATAACCTTCGTACACCCATGCCCCTTGATTTCGACCAACGCCATCAGTTTAAATTTAATGTGGATTATCGTTTCGATGAAGGGGAGGATTACAAAGGTCCTGTCTGGGGAAAAAGATTTTTGCAAAATGCCGGTGCAAATATGACATTGGATGCCGGTTCAGGAACTCCGTACAGTCGCACCCAATCTGCTGTTAAAGAGGTTAGCTTAGGTACTCCAAAATCTTCTACCTTGGTAGGTACGCTGAATGGTGCCCGTAAACCCTGGCAATTTCGTGTTAATGCAAGAGTTGATAAGGACATAACATTGAAACCTAAAAAAGAGGGGTCCAGGGATATTTATCTGAATATTTATTGTTATGTTTCTAATTTGTTAGATACCAAAAATATTCTCGCCGTTTATAGATTTACAGGAGCCCCTGACGATGATGGATACTTGTCTTCAGTTGAGGGCCAAAATGCTGCAGCCGCCTCTCCTAACCCCGAATCATTCCGTTATTTATATGCACTCAGGGTAAATTCACCCGGTAATTATTCCTTACCCAGAAGATTTCATATCGGTTTCTCACTCAATTTTTAAACAAAACGGCACACCATGTTGTCACATAATTTTTTTTTAACCACATAACCATATAACCATATTACCATTTTAACCATTCAACCCTCAATTTATACAACTTAACATAATTAATAAAACAATACACCCGATTACCATTAATTTTACATTCAAATACGAAACATAATATGAAAATAAAACCTCAGTCCCTGATTTGCTTTCTTCCATTTGTGATGTTACTTTTTTTAAACAGTAACGCTTTTTCCCGGGAGGATAAAGATAAACCAAATGCAAAATTTTCCTCTTCAAATTCCCGAACTTTTATTGCTGGTTGCGCTAGCCCTGCCGCTCAGGAGTATCTTGAGATCAACAACGTGAGAGCTATGTTGCTAACGGGTGGTGATATGTGGTGGGATGGTTTGGCAAATCCCCATTATGAAATTCCGAAGGGAAGTGGCAAGATGAGCTTGTTTACAGGTGCTATTTGGATTGGGGGTGTTGATGATGGTAATCAGCTAAAAATTGCGGGTCAAACATACCGTCAAAATGGGTATGATTTCTGGCCCGGTCCCCTTTCCGATGCTTCGTTGGTTGATTCTTCAGAGATATCAGCTAAGGAATGTTTAGATTGGGATAAACATTTTAAAATTAATTCTCAACTCATTGACCAATTCAGGTTCGCTTATGAAAACGGGGAAGTTGAAAGTGGCGCCTACGAAATTCCAGATATTATTAAAAACTGGCCCGCTCATGGTGACCCAGCCGATGGACAAGCAAATTATCTTGCCCCTTTTCACGATTATAATAGTGATGGCAGATATGTACCCGATGATGGAGATTTTCCATTAATTTCAGGTAATCAGGCAATTTGGTGGGTGATGAATGATAAAGGAAATACCCATACTGAAACCGGTGGGGCTCCTATTGGGGTTGAATTGCAAATCATGGCTTTTGCTTACCAAACAAACGATGCCGTAAACGATATGACTTTCTATAGTCAGCGCCTTTTTAACCGTTCTACCAACAAGCTTAATAAAACATATCTTGGTCAATGGGTTGACGCTGACTTAGGTTATTATCTCGATGACTACGTTGGATGCGATGTTCCAAGAGGACTTGGGTTTTGTTATAACGGGGATGATAATGATGAGTCAGTACCAGGTACACCAGGATATGGTTTAAATCCTCCGGCAATAGGAGTTGATTTTTTCAAAGGTCCCAGAGCCGACCCGAATGACGGCGTAGATAATGACCGCGATGGGGAAGTTGATGAACCAAATGAGTTAATTATTATGAGTAATTTTTTATATTACAACAATGATGCATCACCGGTTAATGGTAACCCAAATGGGGCTAATCATTTTTATAATTACTTAAGAAACCGTTGGGGAAATGGTCTTCCTTGCACATATGACCTTAAAGCAGGTACTTCCCCTGTTGGTTCGGGTACACCCGCTACGAATTTTATGTTTCCTGGTACTTCCGACCCTACGGGTAAATGGACAGGTTCACCAGCCGCCTGGGATGAAGTCATTGCCGGAAACTCTCCAGGTGACCGCCGTTTCCTCCAATCTGCTGGTCCCTTTACTTTAACACCAGGTCAAGTGATGGATCTTACTATCGGTGTTGTTTGGGCTAGAGCTTCTTCAGGGGGTCGTCTTGCATCTGTATTAAAAATGAAAGAAGCTGATAACCTCGCCCAATTACTTTTCGAGTCCGGGTTTAAACAAGTGGAGGGTCCCGATGCTCCGGATGTTGAAATTACCGAATACGATAAAGAGATTGTGATGACGCTCACGCCTCACTTCATTAGCAAAATGGGAGTGAATAATGAAGATTATTTTGACACCAAAAAAATTCTTATAGCCGCCACCGGCGAAATTAAAAGGGTGGACTATTATTTTCAGGGATACACTATTTATCAGTTATCAAATCCTTCTGTCACTGACATGTCAGATCAATCCAAAGCAAGAACATCCCCCGAGTTGCAATGCGATGTTAAAGATGGTATAGATAATCTTATCAATTTTACTACCGACCCACTACTGGGAGAAATCAGAAAAATTGTAACTGATTTTGGCTTTGTTCCTACAAATGCGGGTGTAAAACATACATTCAAAATTACAAAAGACCTTTTTAATTCAGGAGCCGCCCTTAAAAACAACCAGGAATATTATTACAAAGTTGTTTCGTATGCCGCAGGGATTTCTTATGAATCAGGCAAACTTGAAACATGGATACCTGATCAATACCTTGCAGGTAGTGCTAATCTCGGCGATCCTAAAAAGTTGGGGCTCGCCTACACGGCTATCCCACATTCACGCGATATTTTCGGGGATGTCATACATTCAAAATATAATGATGTATTAAAAGTACGTGCCATTAACATTTCCGGGAACGGAGGAAATGATGTGGATTTAAGTGATGAGACCGTTCAAAAAATAATTCAAAAGGGATATGTTGATACTATTGACTATTATAAAAATTCCCCCGTAAGTGTGAATATTTTCAACCCTGGAAATGTGAAAAGCGGGGATATTCGTATAGAGTTAACCGATGGGATAAGTTTTTCATCGAAAAAAATCCCTCAAATTATTCAATTTGCTCAGGTAGGTGACCAAATAGAAAGTAAAACAGATAGCGCTATGGGAACAGTGGTAGCAGTTTATCTTCAAAAACAAGAAATTATAGGAATAGATACATTTACTACGGGGTGGATTTCCTATAAAATGAAAAATGATAAATTTTTTAAATTAAATGATTCTGTTTCAATTTCCAGAGCGGGGAGTGTGATTAGAACTGCAAAGTTGACATCAGCAGTTGAACGCACGAAATACTGGGTAATGAATGATAAAAAACTTGGAAAATCCATCGAAGTAAGTAAAAAAGAAACTAATTCATTGTATCATCAGGTAATAAAGGATTACGGCTTTACCGTACAATTCAATTCGCAAGTTAATCCTACTTCAACGTCGGGTTACCGTTCTGCAAGTGTTAAATATGCCGATTCAACAAAAAACTTTTGGCTCACAGGCATTTCTGTTTTAAATAATGCATGGTTTGATACTTCCATTGCACCCACCTACAACAACATTTTTGGTGGTTCAGTTGCACCCTTCAAATTGGTGAAATTCGACACACCTTTTGATAATCCTGGTTTCGATAAACCCGCTTCAGATAGTTCAAAATGGGAAGAGTTAAGTAGTGTAAATATTGTCTTTACCAACGACAAAAACCTTTGGACTCGTTCTGTAGTTGTGTTTTCGAATCCACAAGGTGGTACCTCAAACCGTTTGAATAAAAGAACCAAGCCCTCTGTGGATAAAAACGGGAACACCGATACCAGTGGAACCTCAGGAATGGGATGGTTTCCAGGATATGCTATCAATGTAGATAAAGGAGAGCGTTTGAATATAATATTTGCAGAAGATACCACGTATGCAAGCCCTGATCCCAAACTCAAAAACAAATTTATTGGAAGAGATTTGTTATGGAATCCCGATTCACTTAATAGTCATCATTTTGTTTATATTTTGAACTCAAGGTATGATAGCTGTAAAAATTACTATAATTTGTTGAGTGAAACAAATTCCGGAAAACTCCGCAACAATAAGCGAAGTATCTTTGGTGGAGATGGTATGTGGGTAATCAATCCAAGACGCGCCAACAATGAAAAATTATTTTCCAATAATCTGGTTGCAAAAATCAGAGTTGACCGGAAATATCAACCCACCTACAACAAAGCCGACAGAATTCCATCGTATGAATTTTCGCTTGATGAATTTGCAACTGTTAAAGACCAACAGGATGTAAAAACAAAGGCGCTTGACCTGATCAGAGTAGTTCCTAATCCTTATCTTGCGTATTCAGCGTATGAAAAAAGAGCGTTAGACAATGCGGTAAGAGTTACAAATCTCCCCGTTAGCAAAACCACTATAAGTATTTATACAATCAGTGGCACGCTTATCAGACAAATTGTACTTGATGCCGACCGTATAAAAGAAACAGGGTTGACCTTCTGGGAATGGGATTTGAAAAACCAGTATAATATACCGGTGGCTTCGGGCGCTTATGTCATCCACATTGATGCAGGAGAAATCGGTGAGAAAGTTGTAAAATTCTTTGCAGTGACACGACCCATGGATTTCTATGTGGCACCCAAAGAATAGATTTATAATATAAAATAAATTAATAAAACAAATAATATGAAACTCTCAATGTTAAAATCCTTCCTGCTCGTAACTACACTGTTTGTTGTTACTTACACCTACGCCGGAAATAGTTCAAAATCAGGGCAGGCAGGCGCCACTGAATTGCTGATTAATCCATGGTCGAGGACTTCGGGTTGGCATGGCGCCAACTCCGCTTCCATCAGAGGTATCGAAGCCATGCATTCAAATGTGGCAGGACTTGCTTTTTCACCACGTAGCGAAATGATTTTTTCGCATACCGATTGGATCCGGGGATGGGACGTCAATATCTACTCCTTTGGTTTCTCAGCAAAAGCCGGCGAATATAGTTCCATTGGTTTATCCATTATGTCAATGGATTTAGGTGATTTTATTGAAACCACCACCGATTTACCGGATGGTACCGGTCATACGTTTAATCCCCAATACCTGAACGTTGGGTTGGGATACGCTAAGGAATTTTCAAAAAGAATTTACGGAGGAGTTTTAGTGAAATTAATCAGTGAATCCATTCCAACCGTAACCGCAACGGGAGTAGCTCTTGATGCCGGAATTCAATATGTTGCCGGTGCTAAAGACCAGATTAAATTCGGAATTGCTTTAAGAAATATTGGTCCCGATATGTCTTTTTCAGGTGACGGATTATCCAGGGTGGGCTCTTTTATTTCCGCGAGCGGCGAGAATGGTTATACACAAACATTAAATAGCCGTTCTGCTGATTTTGCGTTACCCTCACTGTTAAACATCGGGGGTTCGTATGATTTCATTTTTCAGGAAATTCACCGCGTGACAATTGCGGGAAATTATGTTTCAAATACATATACAAAAGACCAGGAATTATTCGGGGTTGAATACGCCTATAAAACCTTTTTAATGTTACGTGCGGGATATTTGTACGAAAAAGGGCTTTTGAATGAAACAGTAGGAAATGATTTTGATAATACGAATACCAATGTTTTTATGGGTCCTTCCGTTGGAGCAAGTGTTGAAATTCCTTTCGGAAAAGATAATAGCGGAAGTTTTGGATTGGATTATTCTGTGAGATATACAGGACCTTTCGATAACGTCCATAACATTGGAGTAAAAATTAAAATATAAGTTGTACCTTTGCATCGTAAAACGACTAAACGTAACGGTTTAGCCGTTTTTTTTTTCTACTTTCCTTACATACTATGAGCCAGACAATAACTTATTTAACAGAAGAGGGATATAACAAACTCAAAGAAGAGCTTAACCGCTTAGTGACTAAAGAACGTCCAAGTATATCTGCTCAGATTGCTGAAGCCAGGGATAAAGGGGATTTAAGTGAGAACGCAGAATATGATGCCGCAAAAAATGCTCAGGGCATGCTTGAAATGAAAATAAATAAGTTGCAAAATGATCTTGCAAATGCCCGGATACTTGACCAATCCGGCTTAGACGAATCCAAAGTGCTTATTTTATCGAAAGTAAAAGTCAAAGAAAAAAAATCAAATAAAATTTTTGAATATCAATTGGTAAATGAAAGTGAAGCAGACCTGAAATCGGGAAAAATTTCTATCAAGTCACCCATCGGTAAAGCCCTCCTTGGAAAAACAAAAAAAGAAACCGTTATCATTCAGGCACCGGCAGGTAATATTGAAATGGAAATTTTGGAAATTAAACGTTAAAATATAGAATGCCAAGTATTTTTTCAAAAATAGCAAACGGAGAAATTCCTTGTTACAAAATTGCAGAAGATGAAAGTTTTATGGCATTTCTCGATATTCAACCGATTGCTAAAGGACATATATTAGTAATTCCAAAAAAGGAAATTGATTATATATTTGATTTATCTGATGAGGTATTGGCATCCTTTCATATTTTTTCAAAAAAAATTGCCGTTGCATTGAAAAAAACTATTCCCTGTCAGCGTATTGGTGTAGCGGTTGTTGGTATTGAAGTACCACATGCACACATCCATTTAATCCCAATCAACAGAATGAGTGACTTTAATTTTTCTGCTAAAAGATTATCTTTGCCAAAAGAAGAAATGGAGAATCTTGCCATTCAGATTAAAAAAAACATTTAATATATAACCATATAATCATATAATCACATAACCATCTAACCATTTAACAACATTCCTCACTGATTCTCAGATCCCATATTAATTTTTTGCGTGCTAATAACTTTTTCAAACGATGGAACTTAATTTAAAAAACCGCACGGCATTAATTTGTGGTGCCACAAAAGGAATTGGTAAAGCAATTGCCGAATCAATGTGTGCTGAGGGTGTAAAAGTTATTTTACTGTCACGAAACAATCAGCATCTGAAACAACTCGGTGACAACTTAGATAAACGATTCAAAGTTGATATAAAAACAATAGCGGTTGACACAGGTAATTCCAATGAACTCAGAAAAAAAGTTACAGAATTTATGGAATCATTCGGCGAAATTCAAATATTAATTAATAATTCCGGAGGTCCGGAGCCGGGAATTATTTTTGATGAAACTCCTGAAAAATTTGAAAAATATTTCAGGCAACATTTATTGGCAAATCAGATTTTAACCCAACTTTTATTACCGGGAATGAAAAAATCAGGATATGGAAGAATTATTAATATTATTTCTACTTCCGTAAAACAACCCATCAAAGGGCTTGGTGTTTCAAATTCAATTCGTCATGCAGTAGCCGCTTGGGCAAAAACACTTTCCATGGAAATACAGCATCCTAACATTACTGTCAATAATATTTTACCCGGTGCCACTTCCACAGAACGATTAATGCAAATAATAAAAGATAAAGCGGAAAGATTAAAAATTCAGGAATCAAAAGTTACTGAGGAAATGTTATCAGAAATTCCAATGGGTAGATTTGCAAATCCTGAAGAAATTGCCTCATTGGCAAGTTTCCTTGCATCAACGCAAGCCGCATATATTAATGGTGCGAGCATACCGGTTGACGGAGGAAGAACCATGAGTGTTTAAATTTCTTCTATATATCCTACCTCACCCCAACCCCTCTCCAAAAAAATGGAGGGGGGGAGAATGTTTCTGTATTTTTATACTGGTTATATGGAAATCAAATATTTCAAGTTAGTTTGTAACTCATAATTATATCTCAACAATGCAATATCTCAAAAATTATATCGGTGGATCGCTTAGGGAACCGATATCGGGAAATTACTTTGAAAATTTTTGTCCTTCAACGGCGGAGGCATTTTCATTGGTTTCCGACTCTGATGAAAGGGATGTGGAATTAGCAGTAAATGCGGCAAAAAAAGCTTTTTCCCAATGGTCTGAATTACCTGTCCAGAAAAGGTCTGATTACTTAATGAATCTTGCGGAAATAATTGAATCTAAGTTAGAAATGTTGGCTCAGGCGGAAACCCGTGATAATGGAAAGCCATTATGGTTGTCAAGATCCGTAGATATACCCAGAGCAGTTTCCAATTTCCGCTTTTTTGCAACAGCCATACTTCATTTCAGTTCCGAATCACACGCGATGGAGCATATTGCCTTGAATTATACTTTACGAACTCCAATTGGAATTGCCGGTTGTATTTCTCCATGGAATCTTCCACTGTATCTTCTTACCTGGAAAATAGCTCCTGCGCTTGCGGCAGGGAATTGTGTGATTGCAAAACCATCCGAAATTACGCCCTATACTGCTTTTCTACTTTCCGAAATCTGCATGGAGGCAGGACTTCCCGATGGAGTATTAAATATCATTCATGGGTATGGGCATAAAGCAGGTACGGCGTTATGTAAACATCCTGAAATTCCAATCATATCATTTACCGGTGGCACTCATACCGGTAAAATTATTTCTGAATCCACCGCCCCCATGTTTAAAAAACTATCACTCGAAATGGGTGGAAAAAATCCAAACCTGATTTTTTCAGATTGTCATTTCGAAAAAGCAATTCAATCGGGTATTTTTTCATCCTTTCTAAATCAGGGAGAAATTTGTTTATGCGGTTCGAGAATTTTTATTGAAAAAAACATATACGAGCGATTCAGAGATGAATTGGTATTAAAAACCAATCAGCTTAAAACAGGAGACCCCTTGGTGGCTGAGTGTAAACTTGGCGCCATTGTATCAAAACAACATCTCGACAAAATTGCCTCTTATGTTAAACTGGCTGTAAAAGAAGGTGGTAAAATATTGACTGGCGGGAATATATATAAACCGGCAGGAAGATGTGAGAAAGGATGGTTTTTTGAACCTACTATCATAGAAGGATTACCCGTAGAATGTCGTACAAATCAGGAAGAAATTTTTGGTCCTGTCGTTTCATTAATTCCATTTGAAAACGACGAAGAAGCCATACGGTTCTCAAATTCCACTGAATATGGATTGTCTGCGAGTATCTGGACGGAGAATTTGAACCGGGCACACACAGTAGCTTCAAAAATAAAAGCAGGTATAATCTGGGTAAATTGCTGGTTATTGCGCGATTTACGAACACCATTTGGGGGTATGAAAAGTTCCGGATTAGGACGTGAAGGAGGGTGGGAATCACTTCGTTTCTTCACAGAATCCAAAAATGTTTGCATTAAATATTAGTTTTCGTATCTTTGCGCCTTCCTTTTTAGTTATATCAATCAAATTAACTTATTTATTTTCAACAAAATGGCAGACCACAAAGCAACCCTCAAAGACATACGTTCTTCTGCAAAACGGAGAGAACTTAACCGTTACCAATTAAAAACTACCAAGTCATTAATCAAGAAATTAACTACCATTAAAGATAGTGGGGAGGCAAAAAAATTATTACTGACAGTTAGCTCTCAACTCGACCGGCTGGCGAAGAAAAACATCATCCATAAAAAAAATGCGGCAAATAAAAAATCAAAAATAACCCGTT
>MEPC01000029.1:86209-122073 GCA_001769655.1 Bacteroidetes bacterium RIFCSPLOWO2_12_FULL_37_12
TAACAAACTGAATAAAGTGTAAACCATCAGTTTTTTTTAAATTTTAAAAAATCCTACGAAAAACGTTATTTGCCTCGCTTATATCTAAACCTTACGTGGACAAGCCACAACCAAAGAAAGAAAATAATAATGAATACTGAACAAGGAATATCGAATGTTGAAGTACTTCGAAATTCATTATTCCTTGTTCAATATTCAATTTTATAAAAAATATTTTACCAAAAATTGCAAAGAAATAACTTTTTATACACTAAACCATTAATCTCCAACAAACCCTATGGAATCACTACCAATGGAATACCCCGAGACAAGCGTATTTCAACTAAGAAACTGGGCGGAGGATGACCGTCCAAGGGAAAAACTTTTATTAAAAGGTGTTAGAAGTTTAAGTAACGTTGAATTATTGGCATTATTAATCGGATCAGGAACCCAAAAAAACAATGCCGTTGAGGTTGCCAGAAAATTATTGAATTCAGCAGATAATGATTTAAACGAGCTTGGAAATCTTTCAATTAGTCAGTTAAAAAAAGTACAGGGTATAGGGTCAGTGAAAGCAATTACCATTACAGGGGCACTTGAGTTAGGCAGGAGAAGAAAAGAAGTAAAAGCAAAAAATAAATTAAGATTTATTTGTTCAATGGACCTATTTGATTTTATGCTTTCTGATATGATGGATTTGCCAAACGAGCAGTTCTGGATAATACTTTTAGATCGTAAAAATCAACTTATTAAAAAGCAATGTGTAACAACAGGCGGTGTTTCTGAGACAATTGTTGATTTGCGTTTGATTTTCAAAATAGCAGTGGAAGAACTTGCTTCCCATATCGTTTTGATACATAATCACCCCTCCGGTGACTTTAATCCCAGCCAAAACGACATATCATTAACCCGCCAGCTTATTAAAGCAGGTCATATTATGGACATACCGATTTTGGACCATATAATTATTTCAAACAGAGGATATTATAGCTTTAAAGATGAAAAGAAAGTAGTATTTTAAAGTAAAAAATAGTTGTATGGTATTATTTAATTACAAAATACTATATATTTGCAGGAATTTAAGGGACAAACTATCGAAAAAGCTCTACTTTTTTTTATTTTATAAAAAAGCAATAATTGCTATGACCTCCAACCAGGTAAGATATTTTTTATTTTTACCAGTACTATTTGCATCGTTTTACACTTCTTGTAAATACAAAGAGGGACCACTAATTAGTTTTCGTACTAGAACTGACCGTATTTCAAATACTTGGAAATTCGACAAGGTTGAGCACGATGGAGTGGAAATAACCCAGAGGTTTGCCTTAACCAGTTTGAATATTAAAGAAGATGGTTTATTTAATTTAGTAGGTGGAGATACTGCCGATATTATTCATCAAAAATTTTTTCAGTCGTATCAGGGAACTTGGTTTTTTGATGTGGATGATGATAATATTATTTTTGATTTTGAACCTCCGCCTGATTCTGCCGATGGTGCCAGAGATACGTGGACAATATTAAAATTAATGAGCGATGAAGTTTGGCTTGAAATGGATTTACCAGGCAAGCATAACAAAAAAGAAATCGTGTTAAAGAAACTTTAATATTTAAGCCAGAACTTTGTATTCCAACATCCAACATCCAATAGCCAATTTCTAATTACTAATTTCCAATAACCAATTTCTAATTTCCAATTTCACTCATGGCTTATTTATTCACTTCAGAATCCGTTTCGGAAGGACATCCAGATAAGGTGGCTGACCAGATTTCCGATGCTATACTTGATGAATTTTTGGCTCAAGATATTAATTCAAGAGTTGCTTGTGAAACACTCGTTACAACCGGCTTAGTAGTAGTTTCCGGAGAGATCACCTCAAAAGGAGTCGTTGATATTCAAAAGACAACCCGCGATGTGATTAAAAGAATCGGATATACAAAATCGGATTATCAATTTGATTCTATTTCCTGTGCTGTAATTAACTCTATTCATGAGCAATCTCCCGACATCAGTCAAGGTGTTTCAGAAGGGAAGGGATTGCATAAGGAACAGGGAGCCGGGGATCAGGGCATGATGTTCGGATATGCTTCAAATGAAACGGATAATCTTATGCCCCTGCCGCTTGATATTGCTCATAAACTTGTTCATGAACTATCTGAAATACGAAAAGAAGGAAAAGTAATGAAATACCTTAGACCTGATTCTAAATCACAGGTTACTATAGAATATACTCCTGAGGGTAAGCCAAAACAAATTCATACGATTGTTGTTTCTACTCAACACGA
Source organism: Bacteroidetes bacterium RIFCSPLOWO2_12_FULL_37_12 (assembly GCA_001769655.1). GTDB lineage: Bacteria > Bacteroidota > Bacteroidia > 2-12-FULL-37-12 > 2-12-FULL-37-12 > 2-12-FULL-37-12. Next base: position 88,472 of record MEPC01000029.1, read on the forward strand.
TGATTTCAAAGAGGAGCAATCCATGCTTGATACAATCAGAAAGGATATTTTAAAGTTTCTTATTCCAAGAGTTGAAAAAAAATACAACCCAACTCTTAGGTATCTCTTTAAGGGAGATATTAAGTACCATGTAAATCCAACCGGCAAGTTTGTAATCGGCGGACCCCATGGTGATACCGGTTTGACCGGAAGAAAAATAATCGTTGATACGTATGGGGGAAAAGGAGCTCATGGGGGAGGAGCTTTTTCCGGTAAAGATCCTTCAAAAGTTGACCGTTCTGCCGCTTATGCCGCAAGACATATTGCTAAAAATTTGGTGGGTGCAGGCGTTTGCGACCAGGTGCTGGTTCAGGTTGCCTACGCCATTGGAGTAGCAGAACCGGTTTCGCTTTATATAAATACATTTGGAACCGCCAGCGTAAAAAACAAAAAAGGTGAAAAAATGAGTGACTTCGAAATTTCAAATGTAGTGCAACATATTTTTCCTATGAAACCGGCTGACATTATTAAACGGCTTGAATTAAAAAATCCCATTTATTCTCCTACTGCCTCTTACGGACACATGGGTAGAAATCCTTTTGTGAAAGAAGTGGATTGTTTCAATATTAAAGAAATACAGTCGAATGGAAGTGTCACACGAAAAGTTGACAGAATAAAAAAGAATATCCGGTTTTTTACCTGGGAAGAAATGGATTATGTGGATAACGTAAGAAAAGCATTTCACTTATAAATAATTTAACATTCAAGCATTCTGTACTTTTTATGTGCAGAATGCTTTTTTTTTGTTCGTAAGTTCGGTCGGATTTATGAATAAGCATTAATAATCAAAAAATATCATGATAGAGAAATTAGAAAACATTAAAAATCGTTTCGAGGAAATTTCAGCACTTCTCACACAACAGGAAATTGTTACAGATATTAAGCGGGCTACGGAATTAAATAAAGAGTATAAAGATTTGTCGAAAATCATGGATGAATATTCTGTTTATAAGGGTTTGCTGGATCAAATGGAGCAGGCGAAGCATATTCTTGAAACTGAAAAAGAAGAGGAATTAAGAGAACTTGCAAAAGAAGAAATTGATATTCTTACCGTTAAAATTTCGGAAAGGGAATCCTTGCTGAGAAATTTATTAATTCCTAAAGACCCCAATGACCGCAAGAATGCCATTCTGGAAATAAGAGCTGGGGTAGGAGGGGACGAAGCGGCTTTATTTGCCGGTGTTTTATTCCGGATGTATCAACGATTTTGCGAGGCAAAAAAATGGAAAATTACATTGGTGGATTGCACCGAAGGACCCTCCGGAGGGTTTAAAGAAGTAATTTCTACCGTAAGCGGAGAAAATGTTTATGGAAAGCTAAAATATGAATCGGGTGTGCACCGGGTTCAACGGGTACCTGTGACTGAAGCCCAAGGGAGAGTTCATACTTCCGCCGCTTCAGTGGTGGTCTTACCTGAAGCCGAAGAATTTGATGTAAAAATTGACATGAATGATATCCGAAAAGATACATTTTGCTCCTCAGGACCCGGAGGACAATCTGTCAATACCACTTATTCAGCGATTCGCCTAACTCATATTCCTACCGGTATGATTGTGCAATGCCAGGACGAAAAATCTCAACATAGAAATTTTGAAAAGGCATTAACTGTTTTGAGGTCGCGTCTTTATGAATTGGAATTGGAAAAAATAAATTCAGAACTCGGCGCTCAACGTAAAAGCATGGTAAAATCCGGTGACCGTTCAGATAAAATCAGAACATACAACTACCCACAAAGCCGTGTCACAGACCATAGGATTGGCTTAACGTTATATAATCTTCCTGCTATTCTTGACGGCGATTTAAAAGAAATCAACGAAGCCCTGCAAATAGCGGAAACCGCAGAAAAATTGAAAGAGGAAATTGTAAGATAAGAATATTAGGTATAGATCAAACCATACAAAGGCAGTCACTCTGCCTGTAGTTCTGCCAACGACAGCCAGGCCATTAAACCCATTCCAATCTCCAGCGCATCTTCATCAACATCAAAAGTAGGGGTATGTACCAACGAATTAATTCCTTTTGCCGGATTTCCAGTTCCTAACCGGTAAAAGCAAGCAGGAATTTGATGTGAATAATAAGCAAAGTCCTCAGCCGCCATCCAAACATCGAGGTCAGTGACATTTTCTTTTCCGATATATTCTTCCGCTTTTTTTCTTGCTCTATCCGTAAGTTTTTCATCGTTAAATAACATTGGATATCCTTTTTCTATCCGTAATTCACATTCTGCGCCAAACGATTTTGCAATTCCTTCAGCTATCTCCCGGATTTTCTTATGAGCTTTTTCGCGCCATGCTTCGTTCAACGTGCGAAAAGTTCCTTCCACATATACCGAATCAGGAATGATATTCGTACTTCCTTCGGCAATCACTTTTCCAAAAGTTAAAACCGAAGGAATCCTCGGGTCGTTCACTCTTGAAATTATTTGCTGAAGTGACACTATTATCTGGGCAGTGACACTAACGGGGTCAATGGTTAGCTGTGGCATGGCTCCATGTCCTCCTTTTCCTTTTATAGTCATGTAAATCTCATCGGTGCTTGCCATATAAATTCCTTTACGGAATCCAACTTTCCCGACAGGAATCAGTGGCATTACATGTTGTCCGAGTATAGAAGACGGTTTAGGATTTGATAAGGCGCCTTCTTTAATCATTAAGGATGCACCGCCTGGAAGTCGTTCCTCACCGGGTTGAAAAATAAGCCGGAAAGTGCCTGAAAATTCATGGGTTATTTGAGTTACAATTTTAGCTACACCGAGCAGACAGCTTGTATGAACATCGTGTCCACAGGCGTGCATGACTCCTTTATTGACAGAACGGTACGGAACATTATTTTTTTCTTCTATGGGAAGCGCATCCATATCGGCTCTTAAAGCCACACACGCTGATTCAGGATTCTTTCCCTTTATTTCAGCGATGATTCCTGTGCCGGCTATTCCTTTGCGATAGGAAATAGTTGATTTATCAAGTTGTGCAATAATAAATGCAGAGGTTTCAAATTCCTTAAACGATAATTCCGGGTGAGCATGCAGGTGACGACGGATATCGCAGATTTCGGAATGAAATTGTTTTGACAGGGATTTTATTTTGCTTTGTAAGTCCATGATGGAAGATGACAAATGTACTTGAAATTTTTATAATTTTAGCTACAGATTAGGATAGATTTGTTTACATACTTCGTCGTCTTATAGTTGACAAATCCTGCACAATAAGAGAAATCAATTAAAAATCTTATCTTTGAAAAAAATTATTAATATGCTGACAAAAGGAAAATTACTAAAAACCATAAAGGACTTACCGGACAAGTTTTCTTTAGATGAATTGATGGATAGAATAGTTCTTTTGCAAAAAATTGATTTCGGTATGGAACAATCACAAAAAGGTCAGACAAAATCTACTGAACAATCTAAGGAAAAACTTAAAAAATGGTTGTTATAAATTGGACAGATAATTCATTGGCTGACATAGAAAATATTGCAGAATTCATTGCAAAGGACTCATTAAAATATGCAAAAATTCAAGTGCAACGTTTTTTTAACAGAGCAGAAATTCTTAGAACACATCCAAAATACGGAAGAGTTGTACCTGAAATAAATGACGAAAAAATTAGAGAGTTGATTCAAGGAAATTACAGAATAATTTATCGTATAGTTTCACACAATCGTATTGATATTCTTACCATTCACCACAGCAGACGACTTTTAAAAAACATATCTAACCCTTGAAATCTAATCAATTGATAATTCTTTCCGGACCCTCCGGTGCTGGTAAAACCACTTTAATAAAGTTATTGTTAAAAGAATGTCCATACATAGAGTTTTCTGTTTCTGCCTGCAACAGAGTGCCGAGAGCGTATGAGGTTCATGGGAAAGATTATTATTTTATATCAAAAGATAAGTTTAAGGAATTATTGGATAATAATGAATTTCTGGAATATGAGGAAGTGTATGAAGGCAACTATTATGGTACGTTACATTCTGAAATTAAAAGGATTTGGGAAAACGGAAAGGCGGCGGCTCTTGACATTGATGTTGCCGGTGGTACCAGGGTGAAGCGTAAACTGGGAAAAGATGCCCTTGCCATTTTTATATCACCTCCCTCTTTTGAAATTCTGAAAGAACGGCTCATAAAGCGTTCCACAGAAACAGAAGAATCTTTCAAAAAACGCATGTCAAAAGCAGAAGCAGAAATGAAATCACGAAATTTTTTTGATGTTATTATCATAAACGACAAACTGGAAGATGCGAAGAAGAAGTTGGTGGAAGTTGTGGAGGGGTTTTTATCGGAGAACAGACAACCTTTGAATAAGGGCATGTAAAGAAATAATTTCAACACCATGAAAATCGGTCTTTTCTTTGGCTCTTTTAATCCTATTCACATTGGTCATCTGATTATAGCGGAAACCATGGTGGAAGAAACCGATTTGGACCAGGTATGGTTTGTAGTGTCACCGCACAATCCGTATAAAAATCCGGACTCACTTGCTCATGCTTTTGACAGGTATGAAATGGTGCAAAGAGCCATTTCAGAAGACAAACGATTTGCTGTAAGTGATATAGAATTTCATCTTTCAAAACCCAATTTCACAATCCATACTTTGATTCACCTGAAAGAAAAATTTCCGAAATATGAATTTGTGTTAATCATGGGCTCTGATAATCTGTCCTCTTTTACGAAGTGGAAAAATTATGAAGAAATTCTGAAAAATTATTTTATTTATGTTTACCCGAGAAAAAACAACTCTCCAACCGAGTTTATGAATCATCCTAAAATAAAAGTGATTGAAGCCCCTTTGCTTGATATATCAGCCAGTGCGATAAGAAAATCAATAAAGGAGAACAAAACTGTTTTATACCGGTTACCGAAAGGTTGTTGGGATTTTATTATACAGAAGAAGTTATGGAGGGCATAAAAATGATAAATATATAATGGTTTTGTAAAGACACGGTCACCGTGTCTTTACATTATGATTAATAACCAATCATCGTGAAATCAGAAAATTCATATAAGTTTGTGTTCCACATCAGATGAAAACAACCAAAATCATTTCTAAAAAAGCTCCGGCTCCTGTTGGCGCATATCCGCACGCCCGCAGAACTGGAAATCTTTTATTCCTTTCGGGCATTGGACCACGGGTAAAAGGTTCAAGTAAAATACCTGGTGTAGAATTGGATAGCATAGGTAATATCATTTCCTATAATATTGAAGAACAGTGTCACTCGGTATTTAAAAATGTAAGAACGGTGTTAGAAGAAGCCGGTTCCTGTTGGGAAAACTTAGTTGATGTCACAGTTTTTCTCACAAACATTAAAAAGGATTTTAAAACATATAATCGGATCTATGCAGAATATTTCAAAGATAATCAACCCTGCCGGACCACGGTGGAAGTGAATCGCCTTCCAACCCCCATAGCTATTGAGCTAAAGTGTGTAGCTGTTGTATAACGTGTTTATACACATTGATTCATATCCAGCTTGTGGGAAATCAATAATTTTCATGTAATTTTGCAACGTTATGCTTTTGTACAACTGATTCTAACTATTTTTTTTATTAACCCGGACAAACATGAACACTTCCACGCTTAATATCAAAAAGTGGATTGACGAAAACCGTCATCTGCTTAAACCGCCTGTGGGCAACCAACAGGTGTACAAAGGAACCGACGATTTTATCATCATGGTAGTCGGCGGTCCAAATTCCCGAAAGGATTACCACCTCAACCAAGGCGAAGAATTTTTTTACCAGCTCGAAGGAGACATGGTACTAAAGATTATTGACAACGGAAAACCAGTGGATATCCCCATAAAGGAAGGAGAAATATTTTTATTGCCCCCACGTATTCCTCATTCCCCTCAGCGAAAAGCAAATACGGTTGGGCTTGTGATTGAACGAAACCGGAAAGAAAATGAAGATGACGGAGTGCTTTGGTTCTGTGAAAAATGCAGTAATCAACTTCATAGCGAGTATTTCCATCTTACAAATATTGTGACGCAACTTCCCCCGGTATTTGACAAGTATTATTCCTCAGCAGATTTGCGTCATTGCAAGCAGTGCGGAGCCGTTATGGAACCACCCGTCAAGGCATAATTATTTCCAACCCATGCTCCCCAAAATTGACATCCACACGCACATCATTCCCAAAAACTATCCTGATTTTAACAAGAAGTTTAACTATAATGGTTTTGTGTCATTAGAGCATCATCATCACTGTGGCGCAAAAATGATTCAGAATGGAAAAACATTTCGGGAATTAAATCATAATTGCTGGGATGCAAACATAAGAATGAATGAATGTAAGGAGCAAGGGGTAAAAATACAGGTTCTTTCCACCATTCCTGTTTTGTTTAATTATTGGGCAAAACCTAAGGATGCTCTTGAAAGTTCAAAGTTTCTAAACGAACATATAGCTGAAGAAGTGCAAAAAAATCCTATGCATTTCAAAGGGTTGGGAACAGTGCCACTCCAGGATCCCGAGTTAGCTATTTTTGAATTAGAGCGTTGTGTCAAACAACTTGGATTATCGGGAGTTGAAATCGGTAGCCATGTAAACGATTGGAATCTGAATCAAAAAGAATTATTTCCATTTTTTTCAGCCGCCTGTAAATTGAATGCTTCCGTATTTGTACACCCCTGGGAAATGATGGGCAAAGAAAAAATGCCAGATTATTGGCTACCATGGCTTGTGGGTATGCCTGCAGAAACATCCCTCGCAATTTGCAGTTTGATATTCGGAGGCGTATTTGAAAAATTACCTGAACTCCGGGTTTGTTTTGCACATGGCGGAGGAGCATTTCCTTTTACTTTTGGTAGAATAAAACATGGATTCAACGTAAGACCGGATTTGTGTGCCACCGATAATAAAGATAACCCGGAAAAATATATAGGAAAATTCTGGGTTGATTCATTGGTACATGATTCAAAGGCGCTTGAATATCTTGTGAATTTCTTTGGGGAGGATAAAATTTCCATGGGTTCAGATTATCCTTTTCCTTTGGGAGAGGAAGTACCTGGAAAATTAATTGAAAGTATGATGGGATTGTCAGCGTTGCAGAAGAAAAAACTGCTTTATGATAATGCGATGAGTTGGTTGGGGGAATTATGAAGAACTTCGTATTATTTAGAAAAAAAATAGTAAATTTGTAAAAAAAAGGGTAAGATGGAATTAATGATAAATATTGAAGTTAATCAATTAATTGGGATAATCAGGAAAATGCCGTTTGAGCATAAACTCAAAATCAAAAAGGAACTTGAAAAACAACGTTATACCCACTCCCATAATAAAAACGATGATACATTAACAAAATTATTATTATCAGGTCCTGTAATGAACCATGAGGAGAAAATGAATTTTAAAATTCTACAAAAATATTTTGATGTATGGACAAAGAACGCATTTGCATAGATACTTCAATTTTGATTGACTACTACAGAAAAAAAGATAAATCAAAAACATTATTTGTTAATCTATCCATTAAATATTTATTATCAATTTCAGTTATTACCAAACTTGAGTTATTAGTTGGAGTAGCAAAAAATCAGAAAGATTTTTGGAATAATATCTTTCAAAAAATTGATATAATTCCATTGAATGAAACAGAAGTTGAAATTGCTTCTGAGATAATTCGTTATTTGACAAAGCAAAATAAAATTATAGGGTTAAAAGATATTTTAATAGGTTCCACTGCTCTAGCAAAGGGACTTAAATTATCCACACTAAATAAAAAAGATTTTGAAAGGATTGAAGGGCTTGAATTGATTATCGCATAACAGCAATATATGAAAATTTCATGTGTAATTAAGAATCAAAATTATTCTTCCGATTTTGGAAAACCGTTAGACATTTCAATTCCTTTAAAGTTTAATAAAAAACAGCTCTCTGTTTTCGGTGCACCTGATGCTAATGCAAAACCCTATCAATCCGGAGGATTTATTGGAGATACCCGCATGGGTGGAAGTGTAAACTGTGAGGAAATTCAACTTATCCCTCACTGTAATGGCACCCATACTGAATGTGTGGGACACATTTCTTTGCAGAGGATTTCGGTAAATGCTACGTTAAAAAAATTTCTAATACCTTCTTTATTAATCAGCATCAAACCCGTTAAAGCCAATAAGACAAATGATACCTACACCCCTCTGAAAAATAATGAAGATCTTCTGATAACAGAAAAAGAACTGCTTACCGCATTAAAAAAATTTTCAGATAATTTCTTATACGAAGCATTAATTATAAGAACACTTCCCAATGATTCAACTAAAATTACAAAAAATTATCAGAAAATCAGTCCGCCTTTTTTTTCTACCGAAGCCATGCAAAAAATTTCAGCAACAGGCACCCATCATTTATTAGTTGATTTTCCAACGGTTGATCGGCTTAATGACAATGGATTATTGAGTAATCACAGGATTTTCTGGAATGTAAAAGAGGGGAGTAGTGATATCAGCACAAAGAAAAGGTCTTTAAAAACCATTACGGAAATGATTTTTGCAAAACCATCCATCAGAGATGGGTATTACTTGTTAAATCTGATGATGCCGTCATTTGATAGTGATGCGGCACCAAGTAAACCGGTGCTTTATAAGATTAATAAATTCTAATTCCTCCCTTCCCACATCTGTTTTGCCTGATTAAACATACCGTTTCGAATTAAAAACAAGGCATACGCTTTTTTGTAATCATCGCTGGATTGTTCGAGACGGATCGCCTCTTTGTATGACTCCATCGCACGATTCATAATTTTATGTTGTTCAAAGAAAGAAGCAAAAATCAGATTACTGATTGCTGTTTTATTTTCACCAAGTTCTCTGGCGAGTATGCTTAGTGAGTCAATAAGAGTTGATTGCGTTTTGGCAGATAAAATATTTATGGTATATTCTGAGGAAATTTGATTAGGATTATTTTTTGATGATACACTCCAGTAATAGTAGTCCTCCGGCTCAAGATTCAGATTTTTCAAATTTAGCGTAAATAGTGTATCTATTATTTCGCGGGTTAATACCACTTTTGCAAATTTATCTGACAACGTAAAAACATATCCTTTTGCGTTTGCAATTTTTTGCCAATTAAATGATACAATGGTATCAATCAGGTTTGTATTTCTTGGCATATTTACCTGAATTGTGAAATCAGATGCTCCACGCTCAACAGCGCCGGTGATTGCCATTTGTCTGGTAATGGAACCTGATAAGTTATTATTATCAGTTTTACTGATTTCTTTAAGAACATAATTTGCAAAACGATTACTTATTCCGGTATTAGTTGAAGAAATATTTTTTGATAATTCACTTACTGAATAATCCCCCTCTTTTCTCAATTCGATAGCTTTACCTGTAGAATGGAGCATGCTGAGATATCCTGTTCCTGTAATCCTGATTCTGTCGCCATCATTAAGTTTGCTTCCAGCGGAAACAGAAGCCCAAGGTTGATTGGGGTTTGTAAGAACTGAAATATTTCCTGAAGAAGCTATTACTTTGAATACTTCTTTTTGTGCGTTGGCTTTTATAGTAAAAACCAAACTAACAATAACGATTACAAGGTTCTTCATGATTAGTAGTTAAAATTGTTATGCAAACTTACATGAAAATTTTGATTTCACATAAACAGGATAAAAAAATCCACCCCCTTCTCCCGCTAGCGGTGGACAAAATAAAATTCAACCAATTTTTTACTCCTCTCCATTTTTTCGGAGAGGGGCTGTGGTGAGGTTGATTTCAAAACACATCACTCAAATCTTCTATCAACCGGTACTTTGATAAATTTATTTTTCTCTGAAAAAACCTGACCGGGAAGGTTAAGAAAGTAAACTTCATTCGTTTTAATTTTATCTATGTTGATAATCGCAATTTGGGTTGATGGGTCTGGTCTAAGCCGGACAATTTGTTTTATATTTCCTTCCACATCAATGATTTCTATCATTTCCACTCCTTCCAATGAATCCAGCTTCACGTTTATAAATTGCGTACCATTTTCTTTTCGCGTTAACGAAAAATCTATTTTTGGACATTTAATGTCACTGCAGACGATTGGCAAAGACCGCCGGTTGATACCGGTAAAATCAAACTGAACCAATGAATAATAACCCTTCTCTAAAGGAGTTTCGTCGTAAAACGAATACAAATAGTGGCTACCTTCCTTTTTGGAAGGAACGAAGCCCAGATCCTCGTAGTTAATTCTATCTTGGGAGCGTTGCACAGAAAAACCTATTGCATTAGAATCGTCAGATACTTTCCATTTTATGGCGGCTCTCCCTTGTTCGAGAATGGCGTTAAAAGCGACTAATTTCAAAACAGTATCAGGTAATTCCTCCTCAGGATTTTGAATTTTTTCTGATTCATTTAACTCGGATAAGTCCGTTTTTCTTAAGTAATGAATGCCATCGGTCATCAGATAACTGAAAAAATCATCAAAGCCCTTAAAATAGTTTTTAGCTCGAAAAGCCGGTTTTAAAAAGGTAGAAATCAGTCGGGAAGCAGTGCTATCATGAAATATTTCCTGCCGGGAAGAATCAACCCGGAGAATTAACTTTTTTTCTTTTATAATTATAATAAGCATAAATCCAAATTCTAATTTTGGCTGAACAGATTTCCACTGATTAAACCATTTAGGAATTTCCATGCGTAAATAAGAAGTATCAGCAGAAAAATAGGTCATGGTATAGATAGGAATGGAATCCTTTTCGAAGAATGATTCCAATTTATTTTCCATTTCGTTCAATTGTTCAGCCGTTAATAATCCTGCATAATCATAAAAATGTAATGTAGGAGCCGGAGGTATTACCGGTTTAACCGGTTTCGAAATAATTTCTGATTTTGTTTTTTCCTTTGCTGGAACGGGTTGTTTGGGGGTCATAACAATTTCAGATTTTTTCCCATGTAGTTTTTTTGAAATCTCCAATAATTGCTTAGAAATTTCATCAAACCCTTTAAAATAATTTTTAATCCGGAATGGTGGGCGAAGATAGGTATCTATCAAACGGGTGGTAAGAGTATCGGGGAAATATTTGCTATTGGCAGGACTGACCTGAATATAAATTTTTTTATCTTTTATAGCCACAAATAATAAGGCGCCATTTACAAGATCTGAGTTGCCTTTTTTCCATGTTTTATAAACTTCAATGGCAAATTCGTCTATGGAATATTGTTCCATGGAATGAAGAATATAAATATATAGTGGAATCCGGTGTTGGTTATAAAACGTGATTAACTTTTCGTTTAATTTAGCTGTTTCATCGGTTGACAACAAAGCCGCCATGTCATTTACCATTCCGCGTGGTTTTTCCGGAATGGTCTGCGCATTCAAACCGTGAATGAATATGAAAAAAAATAAAAATATAAGGTGTTTGTTCATATCTCGCGTTCAATACTCACCACTAAGGTAGTATAAATTTTTGATATTTATGATTCTTATCCGCTTACTCCATTGAAATACAGGCGATTGTAATTTGCATGGTATATTTCTTCAATTTTTTTCCCTAAAATAATTTTAAGTGTGTCAATATTTTCTTTTTGGGTAGCTGATATATAAATACTTTCAGATGTGTTTTGAATTTCTGAAGTGAGTTTCTCTTCACCGACGATTCGTTCGCGCCATTTATCCAACTTATTGTAAACCGTAAGGACATTTTTTTCACCGCATCCCATTTCAATGAGTGTTTGTTTGACTACTGTCATTTGTTCCTCTGCGGAAGGATGTGAGAAATCAACTACATGCAAGAGAAGGTCGGAATCCCTGATTTCATCAAGGGTTGATTTAAAACTCTCAATTAAATGATGCGGTAATTTCCGGATGAACCCAACAGTGTCGGAAATGAGAAATGGAATATTATTGATTACCACTTTACGAACTGTAGGATCCAGCGTAGCAAATAATTTATCTTCCGCAAGTATATTCGTTTTGGCAAGCAGATTCATAAGGGTTGATTTTCCAACATTGGTATAGCCGACCAGGGATACACGAACTAAACTCTTTCTGCTTTTGCGTTGGGTGATACTTTGTTTGTCAATTTTGCTTAGTTTTTCTTTCAATAATGAAATTTTATTTCTGATTACACGGCGATCCGTTTCAATTTCTGTTTCCCCGGGTCCTCCTCTTACCCCAATGCCCCCTTTTTGTTTGGAAAGGTGAGTCCACATTCCGGTTAATCTCGGCATGAGATATTGATAGTTGGCTAATTGCACCTGAAGAGTGGCTCTTGCGGTTTTTGCACGTTGAGCGAAAATTTCTATGATAAGCTGACTGCGGTCAATGATTTTGCATTTTAACTCGCGCTCAATATTACGGACTTGCGATGGAGACAAGTCATCATCAAAAATTACTTGTCCGGTTTTTTGCTGAATGACAAATTCTTTTATTTCCTGTAGTTTTCCTTTTCCTACAAAAAATTTCGGGTCCGGATAGGGAAGGTGCTGAGTGATTCTTTTTTGAGTGGTTATTCCCCTTGTAAATGCAAGGAATTCCAGTTCATCAAGATAGTCACGCACTTTAGTGTCACTCTGCGAGGAGTTTATCAACCCAACCAAAATGGCAGTTTCGCTGTTGTTAAAATTGTCTGACTTCATAAAATTTATTCGTCTAATTTAAACTCCTCTTCAGAAAGTTTCAATGTTTTAATGCTGTCTTGTTTTGTTTTTCTTTTGAAAATATCCTTAAATTCTTTTTTCTCCTTTTCCCATGCATCTTTAATCCGGTTTTTAACAGCTTCTGTATCGTACACAATATTTAATTTTTCAGGTTTTCCGGTAATTTTTATGAATAACAGGGTATTGCCAAGTCCATCATCTTCAATGACACCCAATTCATCTTCCTGTATTTTTTTTCTCCTTTTATGTTTAGGCAATCGTATTTTAACATGCATATCAAATTCCTGTGTTTTTGAAACGGTGCCATTAAACCACAAGGTAGTGACATTAGAAGTAATTTCAGTTTCAGGAAAAGTCAGATTACCATTTTCAAAAGAAAAAACGGACTTAATTTCGTTAAATGTCAGGTTATCAAGTAATTCCACGTCTGCAAATCGTGCTAATTTTTGCAATGGTTTATAATGAAGTAGTTTACCTGACGAAATGTTTAGGTCTGCCATTCCTTTTGTCTTATGCCAATCAAAAAGATTAGAGGTATCGAGGAGTGTTTCAAAACGAATTTCTCCGGATAATGCACCTTCAAAATTATTTTCAGATAAATAATCAGACCTCATTTTCGAAAATGCGGAAAATAATTTTTTTAAATTTATTTTTTCGAGTATTAACTTTCCATTGATTTGTTTCTGTATAGGATTTAGAAAACGTATCTCAACCTCTGGAGTTATTGTTCCGCCAAACGAGGAAAAAGAAAAATTATGAAAATTTATATTGTCAGATTTATAATCACAAAGTAATTTAAAATCCTCAGCTTTCATATTTTCAACTATAAGTTGGTTGCAGGATACATTCAGCACCAGTGACAATGGAAGTGATTTGCTATTTTCACTGGAAGAATTAATCGTTTGAATTATATTAACTAATTCCTGCAAATCAGTTTTTTTTGAATGAATGGTAGTCGTACACATCCAGGACAATGAATTTGAATTAGGAATTTGCAGGGATGTTTCAGTAAGTAAAAAATCTGACTTTTGAGTGTTGAAAGAAAGTTTCTGGAAATTGATTTTACCAGGCATCCATTCACATTCAAAATTGAAATCATTTATTTCGCTGCCTATGAAGTTATCAGGTTTTATATGAGTTGAATCTGTATATGAAAAAGCAATCTCATTTCCTGTAAATTTTGCCCTTTGGAGAATATTACTCATAAATGCCGGAGCATTGCTTCCCGGTCTCCCTTCCCATTGCAAAGAAAAGTCAAGTTCCCCTTTTCTGATAGCAATATTTTTAATAGGATAAAAATCATTCAATCGCGTCATATTCATGGAACCTTCAAAGGTGGCTGAAATCCATGGGTTATAAAAATTCCGCATGATAAAAGTTGATGTAATGTTTCTTTCAAGAAAAAGGCCGGTTAGCCGGGTAATATTTAAGGATGAAGTACCCGGTTCCCTGCCTTCTCCGTTTGAAAAGGTTCCTATAAATTCAGCATTTTCGATTTTCCATTTTTTTTCAGCATCTGAGATGACCGACTTCCTGCATTGAAATTCTATAGAAAGATGAGGGGGTGAATAATCAGTAGAACCATATAAATTTATTTTTAAATCACCTATGCCTTCTGTCAGATAAGGGCTTACATCTTCTGTCCAACCATCGGGAACAATAGAAAAAACATCCTTAATGCGGCTGTCATCTATTTTTATAAATGACTTATAATAATTATGAGAAGCATAACTAAATTCAAAAGTTATTTCCGATTTTATATTTTTTACCGTTAATTGGCAATCCCTGCTTATAATCTTTTTCTCTTTAGGATTCAAGTTCAAAACAACAGAAAATTCAACCGGAAGTGTCTCGGGAAAACGGTCGTAGGTTAGCTTAATGGATTTAGCGAGCATTTCTCCATTAATTTCCATATCACCATGCAGATTCTGTGTTTTGTTTTCAATCAGTACATTATCCACTAAAAAATGTGAAAAGGACTTCTCTTTTTGGTGTTCATAATTGATTTCTATCTTTTTAAGTTTTATTTTCCGGATTTCCATATCGCCTTCCTGATTTTTATTCCCACCTTTTCTGAATAAATCAAAATTGTTTTTTCCATCAGCATTAATTTTGACATTTAGTTGACCCTCCTCAAATGACAGTGTTTTAAAATAATATTTCTTGTGGTATATGTCTATAAGATTAAATGAGAATCGTATATTTTTCATTTTCATTAATGGTTCTGTGGAATTTTTCAGAGTCCCACTAAGCACAAAATTTTCCATGGATACTGAAGCATTCGGAAAATTATGAAAAAGTGACACGGAAATGTCACTGTATGAAAAACGGGAATTTAGTTGTTCCGATATTTTTTTTAACAGTAACGCGTTTATTTCGTCACTGTTTAAATAAAGGTAAATAGAAGCACCGGAAAAAATAGCAAGGATACTAAGCCCGGTGATGATGAGTAATTTTTTTAAATATTTCAGAATGTTTTCGAAATGACAAATGTGAAATAAAAATTATATAATGAAAAATGATGATATACTCTTTTTTTTTGAATTTGACAGAATCAAATAGGGAATCATGTCCCCCGTTGGCGGGGGTAGGGGGTGGATTCTTTCTAATTTTATTCTCATTCTCCAGCCACCGCACCCTGACCGTACATTTGCTCCCTGAATTTCAATGAAGGAGATGGAATAAATTTACCTAAACCTAATTTATCCCAAACAGTATCAATTTTCCTAACCGTGTCACTATCCGAAATCAGAATATTTGGCCATTCCCTTTCAAAACCATCCATCTCTTTTGTCTTTCTTGTGCCATCCAACCCAATGTGTGTGGCTCCATTCATATTAATTATATAACTATCCCTGCGTGGGTCTATATTATTTGAGAATCTCCAGAAAACAGAAGTAATATCAGAAATATCTATCGTGTGCTCGAGATAAATGATGACTTTAATTTTCCGGAAAACATCTTGTTCAAATAATTTCTTAGTTAATTCCTCTACATGATTTCTTTTGTTTTTTTTAACTGATAAAATTATTAAAGGAATATTTTTCTCAAGCAAGGTTAGATTGCATTGTACGATTTCTGTAAATTTTTTTATGCTATCTGCAAGTTTTCCATTTTCCCATTTTCCCCCTTTCTCCCTTTCCTCTTTCCCTTTTTTCCCACATTCCTCAGGAAGTTTTTCAGTCGCATCCACTCCCATTTTCCCACCAAACGACATCACGGAACAGGAATGATCCAACACATCCACCGGTCCTTGTGAAAAAATTATGTCTCTCCCCGGTTCTACATTTTGAAAAGCATATTGCGCCACTTCCCAATAATTGTGAATATTCACAGTTCCATCAACAATAATTATCATCTTGGTAAACATCATTTGTCCGGCGCCCCAGATGGAATTCATTACTTTTAACGCTTGTCCCGGATAATCTTTTTTTATTTTAATAATGGCAAGGTTATGAAAAACACCTTCCATGGGTAAATTCATGTCCACAATTTCAGGAATCAGCAACATTTTTATAGGAGTAAGAAAAATTCTTTCAGTGGCTTTACCGAGCCAGGCATCTTCTTGCGGAGGTATTCCGACAATAGTGCCTGGATAAATGGCATCTCTTCTATGTGTAATAGCAGTAATATGAAATCTCGGATATAAATCCGGCAGAGAATAATAGCCCGTGTGGTCGCCAAAGGGTCCTTCGAGGATCAATTCCTCTTCAGGGTCAATATACCCTTCAATAATAAAATCCGCATCAGCAGGAACCTGAGCATCTTGTGTAAGGCATTGAACCAATTCCACCTTTTTTTTACGGATAAACCCAGAAAGCATGTATTCATCAATTCCTTCCGGCATTGGAGCGGTAGCAACGTATGTATTCACGGGGTCGCCTCCCAGCGCCACCACAACCGGCATTCTTTTATTAAGTTTTTTATAGACGGAAAAATGCTTTGCGCTTACTTTATGTCTGTGCCAGTGCATAGCCGTTAGTGTAGGACCAAATACCTGCATTCTATACAAGCCAACATTACGGATTCCTGTTTCAGGGTCTTTGGTATGAATGATAGGAAGTGTAAGAAAATTACCTCCATCCTGAGGCCAGCATTTCTGGATAGGCAACTGGGTGATGTCCGGAGGATTCATTACTACTTGCTGGCAATCCCCTCTTCCTTTTTTTACAACGGGCATCCAGTTAGCAAGTTCTCCCAATCTGGGAAGTAATTTAATTTTATCTAACCAGTTGCTTTTTGGACCTGCCAGCATTTTTAAAAAATTTTCTATTTCAGCGGGAATATCGTCGAGATTTTTTACTCCGAGGGCAAGGCATATTCGCTTATAACTCCCCATCGAATTCATCAATAATGGAAAAGCAAACCCAGTATTTTCAAATAGAACGGCCGGTCCATTATTTTTTGAAAGCCGGTCAATAATTTCTGTAGATTCAAGTTGGGGATTGATGCGTTCTTTAATTCTTACCAACTCCCCATTTTTTTCAAGGACTTCGATAAACGATTTGAGATTTTTGTAGGGCATTGGGTTTCGTAGTGAAGCAAACTTACGTGAAATTTTTGAATTATTTATGTGGTTGCCATAGTTTTGTTTTCTTAATAATTCGTTCCTACGGAACTCAATTGTCTGAAGTCAGACATTACAACAACGGACTTCAGTCCGTTGTTACAACATGGTTCGTTCCTACGGAACTTAAATATAAAGATATATCCTTTCTAACATTGCTTGTAGCACCTCAAATAAAGAATTAGCTGAGATTCAGAATAAAATTGTTGAAAAATTACATTGGCACGATTTTAGTTTACCGAACTAAAGCAATTTAAAAAATCAATTAGTTAACTAAATCCCAAACCAACATGAACTCCTTCAAATCATTATCCGCCGCTCTATTCATTAATATGATTTCAGCAAACGTCAATGCACAACATTGTAATACCGGATTTGCCACTACCGTTCTGGTAAAAAATCCGGTTTTCACGGCATCTGTCAACACCTATAACAATTATCCTTCGGCAAATCATGATTGCCGGTTTTGTACCTTCAGAGAAGTGAAATTCTGGGTGTCTGGACGTTGGGAACGTAACCATTGCGGTAAATTAAAATGGATACGCGGATATTGGGATTATAGAACTGAAAAAGTTCCTTGCGCTGATCACATTCATTCCATAAGTTTCGCATCTTTGGGTAATGAAATTGTATATCAAAATGTTTCGTACTCAGTTCCTGTAATGAGTGACGTTGAATTCCGGAATTTGTTAAATGACATTACCTCACGGAATTTTGAAAGCTCGCGCTTAACGATAGCTAAACAAGGAATCTCCGGATTAGGAATCCGTTCTGAACAAGTAAAACAAATAATGTTCTTATTTGATTTTGAAAGTACCCGTTTGGAGTTTGCTAAATTTGCTTACAATTATGTAATAGATCCACAACGGTATTATGTGGTAAATGATGCGTTTGATTTTGACAGCTCTGTCTATGAACTGGACAATTTTCTCAGAGGAGGAAGATAATTTTTCAAAATACAAACAGTTTTCGAATTTACGAATAGCAAAAATAATAGCATTCGTAAATTCGTTTTTTTAATAATCGTAGTTAATTTAAAGCCCTGCCACAAATCCCATCCGTATCACAGGATTAGGATAGGGAGTAAATTCAGTTTCGTTAAGATTATATAAAATAAGCAGGTTAAAAGCAGAAGAGCTTCCAACAAGCTGGCTGTAACCACCACCGACCAATGTACTGAAAATATCTATTCGGTTCTTATCTGATTCCTCATAATCCGTACCCACACTCAACCATTCCTCTTCTGTATGAAGGAAAAGGTTTTCCAGTATATAATAGCTCGTAAATACTCTCCCGCCGTAAACGTTATAGCCAAAAGGATATCCATTAGGTTTATAATACATATAAGTGACACCCGTTCCCACATGCCATTCTTCTGTTACTTTATAACCAACCAAGGGAGAAATATCAATATAAGTGGCAGAGCCAAATGCTAATGAAAAATTTCCACCGGTGAAAATACGATTCTTAATTTTATTGTCGGTGGTTTCTTTAACAACAATGCTTTGAGCCGGTGAATAACTGTTAAAGAACAGGAAAATGATAAATAAAAAAATTCTATACATTGTGCAAAAAAAATTTAATCCGTGTAATCAGTGGCTAAATATTCTTTTTTGAGATCAAATCACCCCCTTTACCGCTAATTCCTTGCTGAAATAACTGATAATTATCCCTGCACCTGCCCGCTTAATGCTTATCAAACTTTCTACAATAGCATCTTCATTCAAGTCGTTACGGAGAACAGCATTTTTAAGCATGTTGAATTCGCCGGAAACCTGGTAGGCGGCAAGCGGTGCATTTATTTTTCCTCTTAATCCGGAAAGTATGTCAAGATTTGGCATAGCGGGTTTTACCATGATGATATCAGCGCCCTGCCGGATATCTTCTTCTGCCTCTGATAATGCTTCCCAAAAACCGTTACGTGGATTCATCTGATGTGTCTTTCGGTCACCGGATTTAAGGGAAGTACCAGCCGCATTGCGGAAAGGTCCGTAAAAGGAAGATGCATATTTTACAGCGTAAGACATAATTGGTAATTCAGAGAACCCTTTATTGTCTAATGCCGCTCTTATCGTACTAACCATTCCATCCAACATGCCGGAAGGAGCCAGTAAATGTGCGCCGGCTTCCGCGTGTGACACTGCCTGTAATGCAAGATTTTTTAAGGTGAAATCATTTTCAAGATAGTTTTCTTTATTCAATATTCCGCAATGTCCATGGTCTGTATATTCGCAAAAACAGATATCGGAAATTAGATACGCTTCCGGAAATTTTTTGCGCAGGATTTGAAGGGATGATTGAATAACCCCTTTACTATTCCATGTGTCGGAACCAATGGGGTCCTTTTGAGAGGGAATTCCAAAAAGAAGAAATTTATTTATACCGGCTTTAAGACACGATTCGATTTCTTCAAGTAGATATTTTCCACTAAGCTGAAAAATACCCGCCATGCTTGGAATTGGATTTTTTTGATTTTTTCCGGTTGTAATGAATACAGGATAAATAAAATGATTACGATGCAAAATGACATCGGCAACCATTTCCAGGCATAAGGGATTTGAGCGCAGGCGACGGTGACGGTGGAAGGGGGGTGTGTTCATGTGGAAGTAAGAAAAAAGGATAAGGAAAAAAGAAATAGCACTAAACATTAAACACAAAACACTAAACGCCAAACACAAATGCCCAATGCCCAATAACCAATCACTAAATTAGTTTCAACACATTTTTATTGAAAAAATAAATGGAAACACCACTAATCACAAATCCGATTCCTAAAAGTACTCCGGCTCGCATAAGAATATCTGCTATGGGTAATTGTTTCCAGAAAATATCATAAAATCCCTGAATGCCCCAATAATTTATTGTAACCACTGCCATTTTTTGCATAATTTCCGGCATTACAAAAAGCGGTATCATGCTTCCTCCCAATGCCGACATGAGGAGTATGAGAATGGTGGAAAGACCCTGCACCTGGGCTCGTGATTTGACAACGGATGCGAGCAGAATTCCAAAACTGGTGCAGGCAAAACCAACGGTTATAATCATAATCAACAAAGAAGTAATATGGGGGAGAATTTGTAATCCAAAAACTAACCAGGCAAATAAAAACAAAATTGTAAGTTGAAGGATAGAAACCACAAAACCGGTAAGCATTTTACCATATAAAATATGAAAAGCAGGTAAAGGAGAAATCAGTAATTTTTTCAATGTCCCTTTTTCTTTTTCTTCAAGTATTCCGGCTCCTATGGCAGACATGCTAAACAGCAACATGAGTATGGAATTTCCTGATACGGCGTGAATCAAGCCCACATTCACATCCTCCTCGCTATTTCCGTTTCCGCTAAATGCAAAAGTGAATAAGGTAACCATGGCGATAGGAAGTAGGAAAGTAAGCATGACCGCTCTCTTATCTCCAAAGAAAAGCTTTAAATCTTTTTTGCAAATTGAAAACATATAATTCTAATAATCACAAATAATTACGAAACTTACATAAAAAAATTTGATTTACGCAAAAATTGGTTAAAAATTCAAATGCTTTTTCGCCCCTCTCCATTTTGGAGAGGGGCTGGGGTGAGGTTGGTCAAAAAATCAATCTCTCAATTCCATGCCCGTAAGTTTCAAAAATATTGACTCAAGATTTGATTTATTAATTTCAATTTGGATAATATCAAGCCCGGTTTCAGACATTTTTGATATTATGGATGCCAATTCTTTTGAAGCGTTTGGGACAGTGAATATAATAATACTATTGGTTATTGAGATTGGAAAATTATAACAAGCTCGTAATGAATTTATTATATCCTGCTCCGGCGGTTCGGATAATCGTATGGTAATAGTGTCTTCTGCACTGGTTGATTTGCGTAATTCATCCAACGTACCTTCTATGATAATAGCACCCCTATCTAAGATACTTATTCTTTCACAAAGATTTTCAGCTTCCTTCAGATAATGCGTGGTATAGATAATTGTCATTCCCTCCTTATTTAGTTTTTTAATAACTTCATAAATAAGATTACGGCTTTGAGGGTCAATACCTACGGTGGGTTCATCAAGGAATAAAATTTTTGGTAAATGTAAGAGCGCAGTTGCAATATTTATTCTTCGCTTCATGCCTCCTGAAAAAGTTTTTATTTTTTCATTTTTCCGGTTATACAAACCCAATAATTCCAGAGTCGAATTTATTTTTTCTTTTAAAAAAATTGGTTTGATGTTATATAAACCACCCCAAAACATTAAATTATCCAAGGCAGATAAGTCATCATACAGCGCTATCTCCTGTGGCACTACCCCTATGATTTTTTTACATTCTTCCCGTTGTGTCACCGGATTCAGCCCATCCAATAAAACTTCGCCGTTGTCAGGTTTTATAAGTGTGCTTAGAATGTTAATGAACGTGGTTTTTCCAGCGCCATTCGGTCCTAATAAACCATAAAGCTCCCCTTCTTTAATCTGCAGATTAATTCCTTTGAGGGCTTGAAGGGTTCCAAAAGATTTATGGAGGGATTTTATGGAGAGCATTGGGGGAGGGTGTTTTTTATGTTTTTTCGACCGGATATACCAAAACAATTCTGATTTTAGAAAAAAAACATATAACACTAAACATGAAATGAAAAATGTATAAGTATATCACGCCGCCTCTTCAGCTAACCTGTTTGCTTCTTCTTTACCAAGATATTTCTCAATGATATAATGAATGCCATAGAGAGCCGGAGTCAAAAGTACAGCCACTGCAAATTTATAGATATAATTGACAAAGCATACGGAAAGAAGCATTCCCCAACTCCAGGCATATTCTCCTGCAAAAAGCCGGAAAGCAATCACTAATACTATAAAACTATCAATGAGTTGTGACACTAACGTAGAACCGGTGGCACGAAGCCAGATATATTTACTGCCGGTAATTTTTCGCAAATAACGAAATACATGCACATCCAGAAACTGTGACACCAAAAAGGCAACTAATGAACCCAATATAATCCCCATACTTTGTGAAAAAATTCTATCGTAAGCATCTTCAATATTAAAAGGATTTCCGTTAATCGTTTTATTTATTTCCAACCAAAAATCAGCCGGCGCCGTTTTGCTGACCAAATAAAGAACTATGTAGGTATATGCAATTAAAATAGTTGTCAGATACGTAATTTTCCTGACGCCGCTCTTCCCAAAGTATTCATTGATAATATCAGTGAAAATAAAAATTACAGGCCAGATAATGACCCCGGCGGTTAAATTAAAATCATACCGTACTCCCAATAGTTGAATTTGCGCAAGTGAAAAGCCAAATGTTTTTTCCAACGAAAATATTTTTACACCGATAATTTCTGCCAGTACAGCATTGGTAATGAAAATGCCGGCAAGAATGATAAACAAGTTATTCTTACGGTTGTTCATAAACGCTCTGGGAAACTTTTTCAGGCAGTGTAATCAGATCCCCTTCTTTGGCTAAAAAAGTATTTGGAAATTCAATTTTCGTTTCTTCAAGAAAAGGTTCAATATCCTTATACCGGGAGGAAAAATGTCCAATAATCAATTTTTCACAACCACTTTTTTTTGCAATCTGACCTGCCTGTGAGGAAGTAGAATGACAGGTTTCGACGGCACGTTCAAGCATGTCATTCAGAAAAGTTGCTTCATGATAAAGCAAATCAACCCCTTTTATCAGAGGGATTATATCTTCTGAATACATTGTGTCGGTGCAATAAGCATAACTTCTGGGTAATGGGGGATCCAATGTGACCTCTTTGTTAAAAATGATTTTCCCATTCTCAACAGCAATATCCAACCCGTTCTTTAAATTTTTAATATCCGGAAAAGGTATTTTGGATAAATCAATCTTTGTGGTGTCTATCTTTCGTTTGCGGGGTTTTTCACGAAACAAGAAACCGCAACATTCAATATTATGTTTCAGCGGAATAGTTTCAATTTGAAATAATTCATTCTCAAATAATACATAATGTTTTGTTGGGTTAGTTGGAATAAAATTAAGGTGGAACTGAAACCGGCTGTTGGAAATACTCAACATGTGAGTGAGAAAATCGCTAAGCGGAAAAGGTGCATATAAATTAACCGTTTCTGTTCTGCCATTAAGATTCAGGGAATTAAGAAATCCCATAATTCCAAAAAAATGGTCGCCGTGCAAATGTGAAATAAAAATATTATTTACACGACTGGCTTTAACATGGTATTTGAGAAACTGTATCTGGGTGCCTTCCCCGCAATCAAGCAGATAAAGTTGTTCATTGTAATTTACAACCTGTGCGCTGGGATGCCGCCTATGCGCCGGAGTGGCAGAACCTGTACCCAGAATTTTAATTTCAAAAATCATTGTGATTTCTTCTTTTTTCCTTTTTCCTTTTCTTTTTCATTCGCTAATAAGTCATTCTCAATTTCTTCAAGAAAAACCATGTCAATGGCTTCTTCATTGGTAGGAAGTATTGTCAGAGTGGATTACAACATGGAAATGTGAATCATTTTTTTCACATGTTCAGTAGGACAGGTAATCAGAAAAGAACCATTTTGATTTTTACAGAGCCGGTTCCCAAGCAAAAGTGCGCTGAGACCGGATGAATCAATGTATTTTATGAATGAAAGATCAATAATAATATTTTTAAAACCAGCAGTGTTGTTCTGAACAATCTCTGACTTAAGAGAAGTTGATTCAGGGGAAATTAGTTTTTCCACTTCTGGTTTTATGATAATGTACTTTTCGTGTTTATCTATGCTGAATTTCATGGTTGTATGGTTTAAAAGTGAAAAGTGAATAGTTGAAATAAATATGTTTTTAAAGAATTATTAAATTTCTTAACCAACTAACCAACTAACCATCTAACCATCTAACCATCTCACCACCTCACCATCTAACCATCAATTACACTAAGAAACTGAAATAGTTGATTTCACATTCATTGTCTCAGCAATGCACTTCTGAATATCCGAATCGGTCGAAGGATGAAATTTTTCCCCAACGATATTTTCGTAAAGTTCAATATAACGTTTAGAGATTGAATCAACCACCTTGTCTGTCATTTCAGGAATGCGTTGTCCATTCAAACCCTGAAAATCATTTTCTATCAGCCATTGTCTTACAAATTCTTTGGAGAGTTGTTTCTGAGTTTCACCTTTCTGTTGTCTTTCTTCAAAGCCATCTTTATAAAAATATCTGGAAGAATCGGGAGTATGAATTTCATCAATCAGATAAATACGTCCGTCTTTCATACCAAATTCATATTTTGTATCTACCAGCAACAATCCTTTATTAAGCGCCATTTCGGTACCTCTCTGAAAAAGCTGTCTTGTAAAATTCTCCAACTTAATGTAATCATTTTCGGGAACAAGTTTTTTTGTTATTATTTCTTCGCGTGAAATATCTTCGTCGTGCCCTTCATCCGCTTTTGTGGTAGGCGTAATAATCGGGAAAGGCAATTTATCATTTTCACGCAAGTCCTCCGGAAGTGGCACTCCGCATAATATCCGTTTACCCGATTTATAGGTTCTCCAGGCATGCCCGGACAAATAACCCCTGATAACCATTTCTACTTTAAATGGTTTGCAAACATGACCAATCATAACGGAAGGATGTGGAACGGATAATACCCAGTTGGGTAAAATATCCGCAGTGGCTTTCAGAAAATAGAATGCTATCTGATTTAAAACCTGTCCTTTGAATGGGATTGCTTTCGGTAATACAACATCAAAGGCAGAAATCCGGTCGGTTACAACCATCGCCATCTTATCATCAAAAAAATAAATATCACGAACTTTCCCTTTATAAAAAGAGGTTTGACCGGGGAAATTGAATTGGGTTTCTTTGATGGGTGTCATAGTTACAAGTGCGGTTTAGATTTTCAATATAATATGATGTGGAGGGGGTATAGGGTATAAGGTATAAAGGTATAGGGTTTAAGGAAACATTAAAGTTCTATACCCCTATACCTTTATACCCCTATACCCCTATACCCCTATATTCCTTGCTCAAGATCGTTTTCATTGCTTCCCCAATCACTGCCGGTGAATCAACAACGTGAATCCCACATTCTGTCATAATTTTCATTTTAGCCGCCGCTGTATCATCTGCGCCACCGATAATAGCGCCTGCATGTCCCATTCTTCTTCCCTTCGGAGCAGTTTGTCCGGCAATGAATCCTACCACCGGTTTGGTACAATTACTCTTAATCCAACGGGCGGCATCGGTTTCCATGCTCCCACCGATTTCACCTATGATAATCATTCCTACAGTATCCGGGTCGTCATTAAATAATTTTACTGCATCGAGAGTAGTGGTTCCGATTATCGGATCGCCCCCAATTCCTATGCAAGTAGATTGACCTAAACCAGCTTTGGTCACCTGGTCCACCGCTTCATAAGTCAGGGTTCCGGAACGTGAAACGATACCAATATTTCCTGGAGTATGAATAAAACCTGGCATGATACCCACTTTTGCTTCACCCGGAGTAATAATTCCCGGGCAATTCGGACCAATCAATCGGCATTTTTTATTCTTGAGAAACTCTTTTACTTCAATCATATCACGGGTAGGAATACCCTCGGTAATAGCAACAATAACCTTAATTCCGGCATCTGCCGCTTCCATAATGGCATCAGCCGCAAAAGCAGGAGGGACAAAAATTATTGAAACATCCGCAGAAGTTGCTTTTACCGCATCAGAAACTGTATTGAATACCGGTTTATTCAAGTGCAAACTCCCACCTTTTCCTGGAGTAATTCCACCTACTACCTGAGTTCCGTATTCCAACATTTGCTGGGCATGGAATGTTCCTTCGGAGCCGGTAAAACCCTGAACAATGATTCGGGAATTTTTATTGACAAGTACAGACATGTGTTATTTGAAGTTTAATCTTTTATTATTAATCAATTTAAGTATTTTTCTCCCGCTGATTGCGCTGATTTACGCAGATTTAATTTCTGCGAAAATCTGCGTTATCTGCGGGAAAAATGTAACCTGAGTAGTTACAAACTTTTATTTAATGTTTCAAAAGGGCAAATCATCTCCTTTGCCTGATTCGGGGGCTAAATTCGAATTTACCACTTCCTGGGATTGTACTGTCTCTGAATTTTCGATATTTTCAACGGCAGGTGCACTGAGCGCGGTTATTTTCCATGCATCCAGCGTAGTAAAATAAACTACCTTTCCCTCTTTATTTATCCATTTCCGACCCGTTAGATTAAAATTGACTTCGATTTTGTCGCCAATAGCAAAATTATCGAGTAAGGAGCAACGGTCTTGTTTTAGTTCAAATTTAATGAACTGAGAAAAGTTTGGGTTTTCATCGTACTGTAGAACCAATTCCCTTTTGCGGAAACGTTCATTTACGACCTGAGTTTCATATTTTTCAAGTAATTTGCCTTGAACTTGGTAAGCCATGACGATTAGGATTAAAATGTTTAGTTGTGAGATTAAAATAATATGCGCAAAGATAAAATAAATTTTCCAAAAAAAACATTACTTTTGCCGTCTTTCGATTGATTTGGTATAGATGGTATAATAATTTCATGTTAACTCAACAGCAAACTATAAAATCTCCGGTAACCATTTCCGGGACGGGACTTCATACTGGGCAAAAGACCACTATGAAATTTTTACCGGCTCCTCCTCATTCAGGTTTTAAATTTCAACGGATTGACTTACCCGACTCTCCCATTGTGGAGGTCGAAGTGGAACATGTAGTAGATGTTTCGAGAGGTACGACTATAGAAAAGAATGGTGTCAGGATAAATACGGTAGAGCATACGTTAGCCGCATTGGTTGGGCTTCAGGTTGATAATGCATTGATTCAATTAGATGGGGCTGAGCCGCCTATTATGGATGGAAGTTCGAAAATATTTACAGAGGCATTGTTGAAAAATGGATTTGATAATCAACAAGTTGAGCGTAATTTTTTTTCCATTCCTGAAAAAATTTCTTACGAAGATGAAAAGCGTGGTGTAGAAATAACAGGAGTTCCCCATGATGATTACCGGCTAAAAGTAATGGTTGATTATAATTCTACCGTATTAGGAACTCAACATGCGCTTTTGGCTCACATTAATCAATTTTCGGATGAAATAGCCGGTTGCAGGACATTTTGTTTTCTCCACGAATTGCAGTCGTTAGTTAAGCAAAATCTAATAAAAGGAGGCGACTTGGAAAGTGCAATTGTAATTGTGGACCGGTTAATAGACAAAGAAGAACTGGAAACGCTGAGAAAATTTTTTAATGCTCCTCATATAGATGTAAAAGAAGGAATTTTGAATAATGTGGAATTACGATACCGTAACGAACCTGCTCGTCATAAACTGCTCGATATGGTTGGGGACCTGGCATTATTAGGGCGTCCGATTAAAGGTCAGATCATTGCGCTTCGTCCGGGGCATGAAGCAAATATTGGATTTGTAAAGAAAATGAAAGAACTCATGAAACGGGAAGAAAAGAATAAAACCATACCGAAATATGACCATACCACAGTTACGGTTCTTGATTCAGTTCAGATAGAAAATATTCTTCCACATCGTTATCCATTTGTATTAATTGACCGGATAACCCATTTATCCAAAGAATCGGTAACAGGAATTAAAAATGTAACGAAAAACGAATATTTTTTTATGGGACATTTTCCGGGAAACCCGGTTATGCCTGGAGTGCTGATAGTTGAAGCCATGGCTCAAACGGGGGGTGTACTCGTATTAAGTTCGGTTCCCGACCCTCAGAATTATTGGGCTTATTTTCTGGCTATCGAAAATTGCAGGTTTAAAAAAATGGTAAAACCAGGCGATACTCTCGTGATTAAAATGGATTTAATGGGACCTATACGGCGCGGAATCGCCAAAATGCATGCATTGGCGTATGTGAATGATAAATTAACCTGCGAAGCCGTTCTCACTGCACAGATTGTTAGAAAAGATAGTAAATGAACCAACCGCTTTCCTACATACATCCCCAGGCAAAGATTGCTTCCAACGTGGTCATTGAGCCATTTGTCACCATTGATAAAAATGTTTTTATTGATGAGGGTACCTGGATTGGTCCGCATGTGTCTATTATGGAGGGCGCTCATATCGGTAAGAATTGCAGGATTTTTCCCGGAGCGGTAATTTCCGCCATACCTCAGGATTTAAAATTTGCAGGAGAAGATACCACGGCTGAGATAGGAGATAATACCACTATCCGTGAATGTGTCACTGTAAATCGTGGCACTAAAGACAAATATAAAACAGTCATAGGAAAAAATTGTCTCCTGATGGCGTATGTGCATGTGGCACATGATTGCTTGGTAGGAGATAATGTTATTTTATCAAACAGCGTTCAACTGGCAGGACATATAGTTATCGGTGACTGGGCTATTGTGGGTGGCACTACTGCCGTGGAGCAATTTATTGAAATAGGACCCCATTGTTTTATTTCAGGGGGATCGTTGGTAAAAAAAGATGTCCCGCCATTTACAAAAGCGGCAAGGGAACCTATTTCCTACGCCGGAATTAATTCGGTAGGATTACGGAGAAGAGGATTTACTTCTGAAAAAATCAAGGAGATTCAGGATATTTACCGTTACATTTATCTGAAAGGGTTAAATACTTCTCAGGCGCTTGAAAAAATTGAAATGGAAACAGAGCCGACTCCCGAGAGAGATGATATCATTCGCTTTATCCGCAACTGTAAACGGGGAATAATGAAGGGGGTGAATGCAGAGGGAGAGGGTGGGTGAGAGAGGATTTGAGAAATACGTTATATTAAACCAATTCAGGTTTTAAAAAAAAACACATAACACTAAACAAGAAATGAATAATTATTAAGTATTAATCCACTTAGAAATTAATTATTTTTTGTTATGTGTTTTTCATTTTTTAGAAACTTGTTTGCCTTTTTAATAGAGTTAAAATATAAAAGGTATTAGGAAATTATCCACTTATACCCCTATACCCTATACCCTATACCCCTATACCCCTATACCCCTATACCATTCTATGACCATACGCTTGGAAAACATCAGCAAACGCTTTCAAAAACATTGGGTGTTCAGGGAGATAAATTTTTGTTTTAGTACAGGAAACATCTACGCTATAACCGGAAAAAATGGATCCGGCAAAAGCACGTTGTTACAGATTATATCAGGTTTTTTAAGTCCAAATTCGGGAAGTGTTCAATACATGAGTGACACGGATATAATTATATCTTCCGATGAAATATTTGAGTATGTTAGTTTAGTGTCACCGGAGATGGAACTTTATGACGAAATGAATCTTGAGGAAATAATTGATTTTCATTTTTCATTTAAGAAAATGCAAAATGATTTCAACCGCACTAAAATTATTGAGCTGTTGAATTTTACCTCTCATTTACAAAAGCCCATAAAATCATTTTCTACCGGCATGAAGCAAAAACTCAAGTTAGCGCTTGGATTTTATGCGTCTGCTCCGGTTTTATTATTGGATGAGCCAATATCTAACCTTGACGACACAGCGATAACGTGGTATCTTGAGCAGTTGCAAAAATTTACCGCCGGCAGGTTGGTAATTATAGCGAGCAATCAGTGGGTGGAGAAGGAGATGTGCAGGGGAGGGGAGGTGGGGCTGTGAGGAGGTAGTGGCAAACCTTTGTGTTTGCCGTTTTGCTGTGATTTATTTCTGTTATTCCAGAAAAGTTCTTATATTTGTCCACAATTTTGTCTAAAATGTTGTCCACAAAGTTGTCTTAATTTTTACATTGATTATGAATAACTTAAATAGAGAATACCCGAATTTACTGTTCAAAAAACAATGGAAGTTGTCCGATAAATCTTTGATTTATCTAGGTCAATGTGAAGCGTATATACGGTCTATAAATAATACCCCGATTTTACCACATCATTATCAGCAATTAATGAATATTGCACAGATGAAGGGAGCGCAAGCAACAACAGCGATTGAAGGTAATACTTTGTCTGACGAAGAGGTAAAAAAAATAATGGAGAAGCAAAAATTGCCACCAAGTAAAGCATATCAGGAAATTGAAGTCAAAAATATTCTTGAAGCATTTAATGAATTATTAAACGAAATTCTTATTAATAAATCCGAACATTTTATTACTGTTGATTTGTTAAAACGATTTCACAAAATGGTTGGTAAAGATTTAGCAGAACATTTCAACGCAATTCCAGGACAACTGAGAAATAACGATGTGGTTGTCGGCGCTTACCGGTGTCCCGACCATAGAGATGTGCCACTGTTGTTAGAGAATATGTGTCAATGGTTAAGAGAGGAATTTAGGTATAAAGATAAAGAGCAGAGTTTTTCAGAAGTTGTAATTCAGGCAATTGTATCGCATATTTATATTGAATGGATACATCCTTTTGGAGATGGGAATGGACGTACAGGCCGGTTAGTGGAATTTTATATTTTGTTAAGAGGAGGAAATCCGGATATTGCTTCACATATTCTCTCCAATTATTACAATCTTACACGTACAGCATATTATAGACAAATTGAAAAGGCAACACAAGAAAAAGATTTGTCTGATTTTATTGAGTATGCACTGCTTGGGTTCAGAGATGGGTTAGTCCAGACGCTCGACATCATTCAAAAAAGTCAGTTTGAAAATACCTGGAAAAGTTTAATTTTCGGATATTTTGACGGGATCCGGTCAACTGTCACCGAAGAAGTATTTAAACGTCAACGAACCCTTGCATTGGAAATGCCGATGGGAAAATCCATTTCATTTTCTGAAATTACAAATGTGTCCATTCCTCTTGCAAAAATTTATTCCAACATTTCTGATAAAACCATCCACCGTGACATTGAAAAATTATTGGATTTGAAACTTGTAGTAAAGCAGGGTGATAAATACATTGCAAACACGGGTGTTTTGCGTAGTATGATTGCAAAACGAAAGGTGGTAAATCTTAGCTAAACAGTTATCGCTACCTAATTTGTTTGATTTATAGTTTTGGTTATTTACATTTGCATATATAAAGTATGATGATAGTTACATAAAGCCAGCGGATAATTGTTGGCTTTATGTAGATTTGTTGCATATATAAGTAAGTTATAGCCAATTTTAAAAGACGACAGTGAAGACAAGGACACTTATTTGGATTGTAGTAATTTGGGGTACGTTGACCTTGGTTAACTATTATTTCGTTCCGTATTTCATTGTAGCACTCGAATGGTTGGCAATGTCTCTCGGACTTCTTATTTGGACAATACTACAGATTGTCAAAACAATTAAAGAGAGGAAGAACCTATCTAAACAGAGAATTATTTCTGCTCTGACAATTTCTATTCTTTTCTTATTGACCTTTTATCGACAACCTGTAAACGGACTAATAGAGAAAGCTGACTGGTATGTGTTTTATTCAAAAAGAAGCAGTGTTGTTGACGTAGTGAAAGAAGGTAAATTGACACCAAATGTGAGTTGGAACAACTGGGTTTGCGAACTCCCTTACGAATTTCCAGTTATTTCAAATGGTGGTAATGACATCGGAATTAGTAGAAACGATAGCACAGGAAAAGTAACTGTGACTTTTTGGGTGTTTAGAAACTTCTTTAGTGCTCCTTCGACACATTTTGTTTATACAGACGACCAAGACGAAATCAATGAAATAGAAAACTTAATAAAAAACAACCCAGAGGACAACTGGAAAATAGCTGAAAATTGGTACAGAACATTTCATGAGTAAAAGAAAAACTGGCTATAACAGGCGTTTGGCAAAAAAGCGGATTCAGTGGTTAATGGAACATTCTACCTCGTATCAACTTTTGTGCTGGGTTGACAGTTTAGTGCTTCCAAATCCGCTTCTTCGCCAAGCGCCAAAACGTTAGGCGGCATTTTATGACAACGACAGAAGAAAATAAGCTAACACTTTTATTGACTCGGGCGAAAAACCTAAGATACAATGACACTAATGACCTTGACGACATTGTGCAAAAAACCAAGTTACATTTAAATAGATACTTTCCAGACAAACCAGTTTATGCCAAAGAAATATCTGACGTCAAATTTACCCCGAATTATTCTTTCGGCGACTCGGATGACAGTCTTTATCGAAGCGCTTGGGATAGAGGAAGACAAAAATTAGTTAACTTAATAGACACTCGAATTGAAGAATACAATCTCATTATAGCCGAAAAACAGAAAACGAATAACCAACCGACACCAGAAAAACAAGTGGACAAAGACAGACTTTCAGAAAAAGAATATCAATTTTTGGTTCATCTTTTTGACAGAGATGAGACACGAGTAATTCATGACTTTCTTGTTCATTGCGACGTCTATTTAGCTGAAGGCCTCGACCACAATCATAATCACTGTTATAAGCTTGGGTTAATTGTT
This sequence comes from Bacteroidetes bacterium RIFCSPLOWO2_12_FULL_37_12, assembly GCA_001769655.1. Taxonomy (GTDB): domain Bacteria; phylum Bacteroidota; class Bacteroidia; order 2-12-FULL-37-12; family 2-12-FULL-37-12; genus 2-12-FULL-37-12. The sequence goes on from MEPC01000029.1 coordinate 120,954, forward strand.
CATCCAGAGATTTACAAAAAACACTTAGACAATCTTGAAAACATTAAAGATGCTATCGAGGAAAGGCTTGCAGAATATTCCGGTAGATATATTGACGATACTAAAGTATATCCTAACTTAAATAAATTTCAAATACTAAAAAATTCATACGCTCCAATAAACACTCCTTGGGAAGACATTAACCAAGACCAAGGTCACCTGTTAGAATTGTTAAGATCCGCAAAAGAAACCATTGACTATCAAAATATCGGAAATGCTTCTCGGACTTTGCTTCAAAAATTTGCAAATCACGTCTTTGATCCAAAAAAGCACACGACTGATGCGAAAAATGCGGAAGGAAAACCTATTGACCTTGGCGAGGACAAATTTAAAAATAGACTTCATACTTATATTAGATGCGAACTCGGTGGACACACTAATAAAGAATTAAGAGATTTCGCTCTAAATCTAATTTCCACTGCCGAAAGTTCCGCAGACTTAGCAAATAAATTGACTCACGACTTAAAAGCTGGTTCTATGCTTGCTGAAAGTTGTGTTATTAGCACAATGACAGCAATAAGCATCGTCAAGCTAATAGACAAATAAAACGACCGCCTAACACGGGGTGTGGCGACAATTTTTCCTTTGCGCCTTCACGGGCATCGCGCGGACAAATTGTAGGCTGAAGCCGGTCTTAAAACGCTAGCCCCAAGAAAGTGTTTCAAAATAAAAATCATTATCTTTATTAAAGGGTTTCCGGAAGCGCAAAGTAAAAACTGCGCCAACCCCGAAACCGTCAGATTGTGAAAAAACCTACTTTTTTAAGATTTTCATTTCAAAATCCCGTTTTAAATTCTATTACAACCCACCAGAAGCATTAAGTGCGTTCCATTTTTTCATGCGGCAAGACGATATGAAAAATTTTCTAGTGCCACAACTCCTCGCCTGGTGTCACTTTTATACAAAAACAAAATTTTCCCTCCTTGGTTGAGCATATTTTTGTTCGCCTTGGCGAATCCGTCCTTTGGCGGATAATCCGGTTTCAATTTCTTCAACTTTTTTAACAATTTTTTAACCCCAACTATTGAAATCGTTCGTCTTAAATTGTAGCAGATAAAAATGATTCCCATCTCTCCGTCCA
>MEPC01000029.1:122101-123095 GCA_001769655.1 Bacteroidetes bacterium RIFCSPLOWO2_12_FULL_37_12
GATGCTCGCAAATTTGTTGCCGTCTGTTGTAAAGCTCTATTTGTGTTTTTATTCTGAAATTATTTCTATCCACAGCGTCCTGATTTTCGTTACGCTCAATAACCCTTCCTCTTCCTCCCGTATTTTTTGTACATTGATTTAATACAGGACACATCTGGCAGAAGTGTGTTTTGTAATGTTTCACTCTTGTGGTTCCCCCTGTTTTTCGTTTTTCATTCCGATGACTTTTTTTATACCAGTTCCCGTTGGTTTTAAGTAGTTGACCCTCCGGGCAGAGGTAGGTGTCATTCTTCGGGTTGTACAGTGACACTCACTTGCCCATCTTTACTCCGCTGAACTTGTTTCCGGAGTTCTTCATAGTTCAGCTTCCTTTCCTTCAGTTCTTTTAATTTCTTCTTTAGGTCCTGCTTGCGTATCAATCTTTCTTTGGTATTCTTTTCTTCTTCATCCATCCGGTCTAATTCTTCCATGTATTCATTCGCTTTGTTTTTTATGTATTCCAGATGTTTCTTTATTTTCTTCTCGTTGTAATTATTCTTTTTGGAATTTACTGCCCGGAATTTGCTACCATCTATCCCTACTGTTTTCATCCCCAGCAAATCTTCTCCTTTCAAAAACAGAATAAACATTTTAAACACCGCCCTGAATTGTTCACCGTATACCTTGCGAAAATCCGCTATGCTGTGATAATTAGGTACGAGATTTCCAATTAACCACTTCATCTCTACATTTAGTTCACATTCTTTTTCCAATCTACGTGATGACCGCACGCGATTCATGTACCATAGAGATACAATTTTAAAAATGTTTCTGGATGAAAGGGCGGACGCCCCTCCTCTACAAGTTCTTCACGAAACCCAAGCTGTTTCATATCTAATGCTTCTACAAACGCATCCACAACACGGACTTCGCTATCAGAGGAAACCAGCATATCCATGCTGGACATTTCCATTTGATTTCTATTTTCGGGTTGTAAATAATTCATGGTTGTTGA